>JAGVWC010000010.1 GCA_018304465.1 Candidatus Iainarchaeum sp. | reverse complement strand
TTCTTCACTTGGGAAACCACCTGAACTGGTTTCCCCCTTAACCTTACCCAAACCACAAAACCCGATTCAACTTAAAAAACAGACATTTTCAACAGAGCCTGAAACAAGGAAACCTTTTTATGCGGGGGAATTGTTTTGGCAATGGTGTTGGATTGAAGCAATCGGTGTCGGGCAGGTTTGTTCTTCCGTTTGAGCCATTGGAATTCCGAATGGAACTATTGCTTGATCAAAAATGGCGGTTTGAAGACGGAAAATTGTTTTTTTTTTGGTTAAATTCGATGGTTCGTTTGACAAAATCGTTTTTTGGTCAAAGAAAAACAGGAAAAAAAGCTTTCCGTTTTACGGCAGGAAGTCTTTTCGTTTGATTTTGTCCGGAAGGTATTCTTCCGTGATGAAGCGGATTCCTTTTTTGGATAACGCTTCCAATTCCAGTTTGACGGCTTTTTGTTTCATGTTCGCAAATTCGTCTTGCCATTCTTTTTTCTTGAACCATTCGTAGGACGCCATTTCGTTTAGGCGTTTGACGTCGAGGCTGTTGAGTTTGATGGTGACTTCTTTTGGGATTTTGTAGGTTTCGACGTCTTGCGTGGAGAGTCCGATGTATTTGGTGTCGGGGCATGCGAGTTTTTCTTCGGAGTAGGATAGCGAGATGGATCCTTGTTTGATCACGGAATAAATGTACATTCCCCAGGGATCGGCATCCATTAAGGCGTATACGGGTAATTCGTATTCGTGGTTTAATCGTTGGACCAGTCGTCGTTCGGCGCGTGATGGTTGTCCGCGTCCGGTGACGATGATGCATTTGTTTTTTCTCCAGAATTGGTCTTCGTTGAATCGTTTCCAGACGGCGTCTTTTTCGATGAAGAGCACGTATTCGGCGTTGACGTCTTTGAATTCGATGCGTTCGGGTTCCACGTTGGATGGTACGCCCCATCCTCCGCTTCCCATTTTGGTCAGGTCGATCGTGTCTTTTCCGTCGCGAATTTTGAGGTCTCCGGTAACAACGCCTTTGGAGGATGCCGCCAAGTGTAGTTCTTCGCGTAACAGGTTGGTGGAGGCTTCGATGTCTTCAATGATCGGGTCGGATTCGCCTTGTTCTTCAAACGTGTTTTCCGTGGTTCCGTCAATCGTGTGTTTGAGGGCGTAATACAGATCACGAATGGAGACCGTGGCTTCTTCTTCAATGACTTTTTTGATTTCGGCGGCGACCAGCACGCTTTGCATGAATTTGCGGGTGTGCGCGACGTTGAGGAAGTTGCGCATTGAGGTTTTGTCGCCGAGTTTGATGGTTTTTGATTTTTTGTCGAAATAAATGTTGTTGAGGCTTCGAACCGGCAGTTCGATTTGGGGGTCTTCTTTTTTGTCGATTTGTTTTAGGAGTGCGGCGCCGACGCTTTCGAGTTTTTGGATTACTTCTTTGTCTTTTTTGTCTGTTACTGCCATTATTCGTCACCTTCTACTGTTTCCAAACGGCTTTTTTTCGTTTTTTTGTCTTTTTCTTTTTTTTCTTTGGCTTCCAATTTTTTGATTTCTTCGTCCGATAATTCTTCGGGCAGGTCGTCTTTTGCTTCTTGTTGTTCTTCGATTTTTAGTTTTTGCAATACGATGTCCAATAGTTTTCGTTCGATGTCGTTGGTCGGTTTTTTGGTGAGTTCGTGGATTCCGATCGCGACTTCTTTGGCGTATTTCGTGAATAATTTTCGTTTCAATTGTTTTTCGGCTTCGCGGCGCTGGAGCGCGACGAATCGGTAGATTTTTCGTCCGGTGTCCATGAGGGCGAGGCGGAGTTCTTCCATGACTTCGTCTTCGTCGGCCACGGCTTGTTTTCCGGCGCCGGTGTATGGAATGTGAACCGAGCAGATGTGTAAGAACACGGTGAGCGGCGCGCTGTCGACGTCTTTGATGCCGTATCGTTTCCATTCGATGCTGTTGACGGCTTTGGTCAAGGCGCATCCGCCGGAGTCAAACAATAAGGGGACGCAGTTGGCAAATCGCATGATTTCGACTTTGCGGACGGCTTGTCCGGAATCGTCTTTTCCCATTTCGCGTCCGGCGTTTCCGCCCCAGGCAACCGCGGCTTCGACTTGAAACGAGAATCCGCCTTTGTACACGGTGGGTTTTCGTTCGACGACGGAAATGAATTCGGGTTGAACGATTTCCTGTAAAGATTTTTTGATGTTTTCTTCGCCGATGGGGCGCAGTCCGTCGAGTCGGGGCGCGATGAACGTTATTTTTTGGAATGCTTTGACGATTTCTTCGGCTTCTTCCCAGCTCATTTTTTTGGGGTCTTTGTTGAGGTCGAAGTGAACTTGTTTTTCGATTTCTTCAATGGCTTTGTCGCCCATTCGGTCGAAATCGTTTTTGAGGAACGAATTGATTTTGTGTCCGCTGGCTTTGTGCGATAAAGTCAAGAGTTCGTCGACCGTGATGCCTTTGGGGTGCGGTTTGATTTCGGATGGTTTGGTGGGCAGTACTTTGGATGTTCGCGGAAACGTGGTTTTGGTTCCGTCGGGTTCCACCAGGGTGATTTGCGCGTGGGGGTTCGCGATTGCGGTGCGGCGCAGGTATTCGAATGGTCCTTGTTCGCTTCTTTGGTATTTGATTTCCTTGAATTTGGCTTTGATCGCGGTGCCCGAGAATTTTCGGTCCACGTCTTCCATTTTGATGATTTTGGGTTGGTTTAATTTCGGGTCAATCGTGAGTTCGGCCATGAACGTGCCTTTGTCGCCGCCGCTGGAAATGACTTGAATGGCTTTTCCGGTGGTCATGAGCGAGAACATGGTGGCGCCGGCGGCTCCGATTCCTTGTTGTCCGCGTTGTTGGATCATGCGGTGGAATTTGGTTCCGGCAAGCAGTTGTCCGAGGGCTTTTCCGATGGTTTGTTTGGTGAGACCGGGTCCGTTGTCGGTGACCGTGACTTCGTAGTATTCTTCGCCGAGTTCCGCGATTTTGATTTCAAGGCTGGGGAGCACGTGGGCTTCTTCGCAGGCGTCCAGCGAATTGGAAACGTATTCGTGGATGATCGTTGTAAGGGTTTTTATTTTTCCGGATAATCCGAGCATTTGTTTGTTTTTCTTGAAGAATTCGGCTACGGAATGTTCTTTGAATTCTTTGGCCAGCTGGTCGGCGGTCATTCCGGTGTCTTTTTCTTCGATTTCTTCAACGGTTGCTGTTTTTATTTTTGTTTTTTCGGCCACAGTATCACCATTTGTTTTCTTGGTTTTAGATCTCGAATGTTTCAAACGATTGTTTTTTGTTCAAAAATCCATAGACTTTGGAATGCGTGGCGCCGGATAAAAGCATGTCGATGGCTTTTTTGGCGGTGTGCATTTTGTCCGCTTCTCCGATAATGGAAACCGTTTTTCCGTATACTGCGATCGCGCAGTCGGTTTTGCTTTCGATTTCGTTGCGGGTTTTTCCGTTGGTGCCGATGATGCGGCCTTTTTTTTGTTCGAGTTCTTTATCGGTCGCGTTGAGTTCGTCTTTGATGTCGATGATTTCAAGCATGTAGTTTTCTTGTGTTAGCATAAACGCGCGTTCCGGTGAAAATCCGCGTCCGATGGCTTTGATGATGTTTAAAGAATTATAGAATCCAATGGGGTTTTTTTCGGTTCCCTTGATCGTGATTTCGCCGCTTTCCGAATCGACTTTTAAGCGGGTTCCGGTGTGTTTTTCCAGGTCTTTTTTGGTCTGGCCGTTTTTTCCAATGACGGCGCCTACGCGCTCTTTTGGGATTCGAACACTTTCTTCCATTTTTTTCAACTCGGGGGTGCAAAAACAGGTCGATTTGCTCCAATATATACTATATATTATAAAACTTTTAAAAATCCGTTGTTGGCGGAGGGGTGGAAGGGTCAATAGTTCTATAGCTTGTTGACCTTAAAAAGACTTGCGATTGGTTTTTACACATTTTTTTGGTTTTTGGCTTCCAAAAGGGATTTTAGTTCGTTTGGATGCATCGGGGCGTTGGTGGCAATTTTGTGGAGCGTCCATTCGATTAAATCGCCTTGTGTTTCAACGGCCCACATCTGGTTCAGGCTGGCATGGTAAATTTCTCCGATTTTTCCGCTTCCGGCTTGGTTTTCGGGTTTTTGCCGTTCGAAATCCAATATCGCCCGATTTTTTTCTCTTTCCGCTGAAACGACTTTCAAATCTCGCCGCATTTCTGCTATGGCCTTTTGGAGTGAAATTCGGCGTCTCGATCGTATCCGGTTCAGTTCCCGCATGACGGCCGTTCGAAAATCATGCACTTGTTCGCTTGCCGTTAGATTTATGGTGGATCGCCAGTGCTTTTGCAGGCGGTTAAAGTATGCTTGTTTGGGCGGAAAAAAATCTTGAAATATTGTTTCGCGAAAAAACCGGTTGAACAGATGCTGACGGGACACCCCTCTGCGGTTTTCCTGAATTGGTCTTGAAAGTTTTTTTTACCTGGCGGTCTGTTTGAATACTTGCGCGATCAAAATGCCGGCGCCATCCTTCCATGGTGCCGAGTTTTATTCGTCGCGTTCGCATCATTTCGTTTTTCCTTTTTCGGTTTTTTGCTTGATTTGGGTTCGAATGGTATTTGCGTTTGTTTTTAGGCCTTGGGTTGAAAAATACCTGGATAAGTTCAAAATGTCGCGGTCGAAGAATTCTTTGGCGCGCGGGTGTCCCGTTAAGAGGCCTTGGCCGATGTCGATGAGAACGGGTTCGTCGTCTTGATTCAAAATGTTGTATTCGGACAAGTCCGCGTGTACGAGTCCGGCGTTGTAGAGTCCCGCCACGGCTTCCAGCACTTGGTCGAGGAATTTTTCGGGGTTTTTGGGGGCTTGGTCTTTGAGGGTCGGCGCGGGGATTCCTTTTTTCCCGATGAATTCCATGATCAAGACGTTCTCGGAAAACGCGATGGGCAACGGAACCCGGATTCCCGCTCTGGTCGCAAGATCGAGGTTTTTGTATTCTTTTTGAGTCCACGCGCGAACCAACGCGTGTTTTTCTTTGCGCACGTTTTGGAATCGTCGGTCGCCTTCGATGTATTCTTGCATGTGTTTGAAGTTGCTGGTGTCGGTTTTGTAAATTTTGATGGCGCGAAATTGTCCGGCTTGATCCACGGCGCGGAACACGTGGGCTTCTTTTCCGGTTGAAAGCACGAATTCGAGTTGTTCGAAGAATCCTTTTTTGGCCAAATGATGCACGGTTTGAATCGTATTGTAATCGAATACTTTGGCGAACGTGCGGTGTTCTTTTTCTTCGGAGAACAAATCCTTGTATCGTTCGTATTCCGGCGCTGTTTCGTCTTTGGGCATTACAAATGTAGGGCTGAAGGGGATTTTAATATATCTCGGGGGCACGCAGTTGTTTGATTCTCTTTTCTGCGACGGATTGGTATTCTTTTAGGAGGGAAATTCGGGAAAAACAATTGTTAAACGCGTGGCGGACCAAAGCGCCTTCGCCTTGGGTGTATTTTACCGGGAGCTTGATATGGCTGGTAAGTTGATGCAGTCGTTCTTGTACTTTTCGATATTCGTCCAGCATTTCCGAAATCATTTTTGAAAATTTGATCAGAGTTGGAATGTTCGTTTCTGTTCGAATTCCTCTGACTCGTTGAAGATACTCGACGCCTGCAAAATCTGGTTGACTGTATTTCCAGTTCTGTTGAAATTTTTTTGAAAACAGTCTTCGAAGAAAATAGTCTTCGACTGCGGGTTTACTTTTTTTCCTGGCGTTTATCATTCCGCGGAATAGTTCTGGTCTTGAAGGAAACGCTTTTTGAAGGTATTTGGGGTAGGTTGCTCCGCGCAAAGAACGGTATTGCGCGCGTTTTTTTTTGTTTGCGGGGCCTGTTAACGCCTTGGGTTTTTTTCCGTGAAAAGGACCTGGTTTTTTTTGAAGCATTACTGCTGATGGAAGAAAGAGTTATTTATTTGTTGCTTTAAACCGGTAGGTTGTTGAGGTATCCGTTTCGTTTGAGGTGTTCCGATTGGGTTCCAAAGTATCGCCAGATGATGTCCGCGCGGTCTTTTTGCCAGTCCCACAGTCGGATGATGAGTACGTCGCCGGCGCGGATCCAGACTTTTTTCTTCATGGTGCCTTTGATGCGGCACATGCGTTCTTTTCCGTCTTCGCACTGGGCTTTGATTTGGGTTGCGCCCATGAGTTGGATCGCTAACGCGAACATTTCGTTTTCATTTCTGTTCGGCAACCGAACTTTGAATTCCGTTTGCTGCGGTACGCGTGGTTTTTTGACGATGGTTTCACCTTTTATTCGTTAGTTTGATTGTGTTTTGTTTTTTTAAATTCGTTGTTTGGTTCAAATGTGTTTGACGGACGAAATCGCGCCGCAGGCTTCGCATTTTAGGATGCGTACGCCGGACTGGTCCACGTAATGCGTGTCGGGTTTGTGGCATTCGTGGCAAAGCACGAAGGATTTCACGTAACTTTCGTAAGCGGTTTGAACTTGGTTTCCGAAAAATTTTCCGTTTAGGATCAGTCGTTCGCCGCTGATTTGCGCGGGAACGGCGAATTCCTTGGTGAAAAATTTGTAGATTTCCCGGTCGGTTCGGCGGACCAGTTTGGCCAGATTCGAGAAGTTTCGGATGATGGTTTTGGTTCCTTCCACAAACGAGTCCACGCGGGGAATTTCGAATCGTTCCTTGGTAAGGGCTTCTTTTGGAAGCGACATATACACCCGATCAAGCATTCTTTCGTATTCCATATACTAGAATTGCCTCGGCTTAGTTTTTTTAAGGGGTTCGTTTTTGGGTTATACGATACTGAATGGTTTTGGATGATTTGCGGGCGTTTTCCGAGAAACTGGTTTCGGACGCGCTTTTTTTGATTCATTCGCTGGTGTTAGAGCACGGCGTATTCGGGTATGTGCTGGCGTTTGGCGTGGTGATGGTGGTTTCGATCATCGGAAACGCCACGATTTTTTTGCCGGCCCCGGTCGTGTTGCTCGTGTTTGGTTCGGGAGCGTTTGCCGCGCAGTACAACCTCGGGGTCGGGTTTGCGATTTTGATGGGAATCGCCGGCGGCATTGGCGCGGCGATCGGTGAGATGTCGAGTTTTTTCGTTGGTTATCTGGGTCAACGCGGCGTGAGAAAATTTTCGGATGCCTTAAATCAGAAGCTGTTGCTTAAAATCGAGTCCCAGATTAAAAAACACGGGAACTGGATTGTTTTTTTGGGGGCGTTGTCGCCGCTGCCGTTTGACGTGTTCGGGCTTGCGGCCGGCGTCCTTCGCATGGACGCCAAAAAGTTTTTTGCCGCGACGCTGGTTGGAAAAATCATTCGCGACGTTTTGATCGCGCTTGCGGGGTATTACGGTTTGGAATTGCTGAAAAAGATTTTTGTCGGATGAACCGCCGATCCGTCAGCTTTTCTTTGCCGGGTGCGAGTCCGCTTTTTGTTCCCGTGCCGGCCAGTCAACGCGTACGACGCGCCAGTGGTTTTGAAATTTTAAGATTGTAATTTTGTTCGTTTTGGTGCCGTTCACGGAGATTTCTAATCCGATCGCGCGGTTTTCCGTTTTCGGGTCTTTGGCCAGTTGTTCGATCATGTCCGGAAGTTTGCCCAAAAAAACAGGAAAATAGTGGGAGAGCGGGCGATCGTATGCGAGTTCCTTTAACACGGTTTCTCCGACTTCTTGCGTGTTTTTGTCTCGGGTAACGCTTTGCATTCGTCCGCGAAAAAGCGCGCGGTAAAGCTCGGCGTAATCGACGTTGGAGCGTTTTGCGTTGGGTATTCCGATGCGAAGCAGTTCGTTGATCATGACGGCGGCTTCGGCGCGATAGGGGGGTGCAATGCGTCCAAACGACGAAAGGACTTGAAAAAATATTTTTTGAGATTTGCTTGTGGATTTTTTGAGCATTTCTTTGGCCAATGCCGGTCTGCCGATGGCTTTCGTATAGAGTTTTTTGTTCACGGCGCCTGCGCTTGAAAGCATCGCCATGGCCGCAACGTTAGCTAGGGCTGCACTGGCCCACCGTTGCGAAGCGGCGGCAACAAGGCCAAGGCTCATGCTGGTTGCGGCGGCGATCTCGAGTCCTTTGCTTATTTTTTGATTGCGATGAAGCGGCGCAAGCTTTTGTGTCGGACTGGTTTCATGACTAATTCACGGTGTTCCGCTATTTATTTTTTTTGCCAAGACGGGTTGTTTTTCCTCCGGTCATCAATTCAAATTTTTTTGAAAAAGCGATACAATTGATTTATAATGTATCGTTTCTTTTCATAACTAACTTACTGTTTTATGGAGGATGCAATGAACAACACGATTCGTTTTTCGCTTTTGGGGCTTGCCGTTCGCCGGATTCCAATCCGCCCAATAATCCGGGGCAAAATCCGCCTACCGCCAATGTCACGGTTCGAATCACGGCGCAAGGATATGAACCGCAAAACGTGTCGATTCCAATCGGCGGAACCGTGACGTGGGTAAACGAAACGGATACGCCCAATTGGCCCGCGACCGCGCGTCATCCGACGCACACCGAGTATCCGGGTTCGGGTATCGAAAAATGCGGTTCACCGGAGGCGCTGACCATTTTCGATGCGTGCCGGGGTCTTGCCAAAGGCGAACGTTACTCGTTTATGTTTAACGACGCGGGCGAATGGTCGTATCACGAGCATTTGGGTGTCAAGATGTTCGGAAAAATCACCGTTACCTCGTGACGATTTTTTTTCTTTTTTTTTTACAGGAACAGTCGTAGCCCCGCGTAGGCAAGAATCATCAGAACGGATTGTAGCGGCAAGGCGGGTAATGCGTGTCCGATTTTTTGACTGCTTTGCCATAACGTAATGACGAGTCCGATAAATGAAAACAGCAATATCACGAGCGGCGCGATCCAATAATGCGGGGATCCGAGTTGCACCACGTATTCGTTTAACACCGATACCGCAAACGCGAGTGGGATCACGAGGTCGCCGGTGCCGAGTTCGAATTGGTGTTCGGGGGTCGGCATGCCAAAGGTGAACGAGAGGTTTTTTTCGGTAACGGCTTTGGCCAATGTCATCATGTGTTTGGTTTTGAAGACCGCGATGTAATCGTAAACGCTCATGGCCACCAAAAACGCGATGATGGGAATCGTTCCGATTCCGGTTCCGATGAACACGCCGATGCCCGCGGCTAAAAACAACGTGATGATGTTTCGAAGCAACAGGTGTTCGGGAAGGGTGTTGCGCAAAATCACGACGAGTAACGCGAGAGGTTGGAGTGCCAGTTCGAATTCTTGGGGTTTGAAAAAAAGCGACAATACCGCCCAGAGTACGATGGGGATCATGAAAAAAATTGCGAATCCTTCGAGGATTTTGAACAAAAGAAACGTGCGTTTGGGCAAGAGTTTGATTACGGCAAGCAATACTGCGGTTGAAATCAGAATGTACAGGAACAATCCGAGGGGGTTTTCGTAGCTTTCGCGGTCGGGATTCACGATAGGAACCGAAATGTTTTCGCGGATAAACGTGCTGGCCACGAGCAAACCCAAGAGATTGGTCACCAGAAAGATAACAATGAATTGGGAAAGCAGTTTTTGGTTCATGATTACTGGTATGGGGGTTTTGTTTATTTATTTTGTTCGGCCAAAAAAACCCGTTTTTACCGGCAATGACGGGGGTGCGTCCAAATGATTATAGCGTTCCTTTCGTTGGTTGTTCCGCGGAGGGATCAAAAATGTTGGAACAAACAGTTTCGTTTTTCGTGAGTTTCTTACTGGGTGTGCTCTTGGTGTTGGTTTTATCCAATACCGCTCCCGTGGGCCCTGTGGTGACCGATTGGGATTCGGTCGCATCGGTTTCATTGCCTCCTGTTTGCCATCCCTTGATTCCCGATCAAAACTCGCCTCACCCGGCGGGGTTGCAATATTCGTTTTCGTTGATTCCAAACGGCAATGACGAAAAAAAGGCGGTTTTTTCGGAGCCAATGCTATTTGCCGGCAATTTTTTTGGTAGGCCAAATCCCGTGTGTTCGCAGGTCTTTTTTGAACCCTGAAAAAGAAGTGAAACGTAGGGTTTTCATTCCGAGTTTTCGGGCGGTGACAAGGCAGCGTTCTTGATCGTCAATGAATAATATTTCCGATGGTTTTACGTTGAATTTTCGAATTGCGATCCGATAAATTTTGGGGTCCGGTTTTAGGATTCCAAGTTCGTGTGACAGAATCAATTGTTCGAAGGGATCGTAGGCTCCTGCTTTATGGTAATTTTGGGTGTTAAGCAAATCGGAATTGGAGAGTACGCCCAAGCGATACTGTTTTTTCAGTTGGTGGGCGAGTTTTTGCATGTGTGGGTTGGCTTTCCACGTGCTGGCCCAAATGTCAACGATTTTTTTGGTTTGGTTCGGGGTCATGGGTCTGTTGAAATAGTGTTGGACGAATGCTTCGGTGGTCATTTCGCCCAGGTTCAGTCCGGAGTGAAACGTGACATAGTCGACTGGTAATTCTTTTGGTGTGTGGATTCCGAGGGCTTTGCAGGATCGTTTCACGAAGTTGGCCGCGCTGCCTTTGAGGTATACGCCTCCAAAATCAAACAAGATGACTTTGATCATGATTATTTGTTTGGGTCAAAACGGTTTAATGGGTTTTTGGTGCAGTCGTTATTCCCGTTGCACGGGTTTTAGTACGCCGTGGCTGGGTTCGTATAGTTCGCCGCTGCGTTTGAGTTTGGAAATCAGGTCGCGGCCTTTTTCCTTGTCGATTCCGGCTTGGCCCGCTTCTTCGAGTACCTGGTCCACGAGTACTTTGTCGTGTTCTTGCGAAAGCGATTTCACGATGTTTAAAATCGTTTTTAATTGTTGGGTTTGGTTGGTGGATTGTCCGGTGGTGAGCAAATCGATGTCGATGCGTCCGGTTTCTTTGTCCGTGACGAGTTCTTGGAGCGAGGTTCGAAGCAGGCGAATCGCGCGGGCCGCGTCGATTTCTTCGACGGTGTCGGACAAGCGGATGCGCGCGCTGGCTTCGGATAATCGTACGAGTCCTTCGAGTTGTCGGTGCGTGGCCGAGTACGTGCCTTCTTTTTTTCCTTGTTCGCGCAGGTTCACGTAGTATTCGGAAATGGATTTGATGGCTTCTTTGGTGAGCACGGGAAATACTTGTTGTCGCGCGAACGCGATGTATTTTTTGAGCATGTTGTTGTCGATGATGGGGGTAATGGCTTTTTGGTCGGCGAGGTCTTCGGCTTTCAAATGATCGCGTGAAACCTTGTGCTGGCGCATGATGGCGCCGGTTTGGTGGATTTTGAGGATGTGCGCGGAGATTTCTTCGTCGCGTTTTCGGTCCAGTACGTCGCGGATCATGAAAAACAAGTCGAAACGGGAAATCAACGTGGGTGGCAAATCGATTTGTTCGAAGAAGTTTTTGAATTGGTCAAACCGTGAGAATTTCGGGTTGGCGGCGGCAAGAATCGTGGTTTCGGTTTTGAGGCGCGTGACGATTCCGGCTTTGGCAACCGAAATCATTCCTTGTTCCATGGCTTCGTGCATGGCGGACCGGTCTTCGGGGTCCATTTTGTCGAATTCGTCGATCATGGCCATTCCGCCGTTGGCGAGTACGAGGGCTCCGGCTTTTAGGGTCCATCCGCCTTCTCCGAAATCGTCTTTTACCGCGGTCGCGGTGTTGTGGACGAAAAATCCGTTGGCAATGAAATTGTGATGTTCTTTCACGCTGAAGTCGTAAACGTATTGGTATTCTGGTTTGAACGGTTCTTTCGTTTTGATTTGATCCCAGAAAATATTGGCGCAACCCAGTTTTTTTAGGAAATGGTCGTTAGGAAGGTTTTGAGTGAGTTGTTGCAGTCGTGCGGTCGAAATTCTTCTCTTTTGATGCGTATACTCCCAGTCCAAGTTGAGCTCTTTCAATTGGTTGTGGATCTCTGGTATTACATCGATGTTCGTGTTGGAACAAGAGATTCCTGCGATGACTTTCTCCAGTGCTTCTTGTTTTCTGGAAAGCGCGAACCCGATTTGCTGACTAAAGAGGGCTAAGTTGTGTCTGTCTGTGATTTCGATTACATGTGCATCGTTGCGACTTGTTACGTGGATGGTTTTTCCAACTGAGGTCTTTCCAGCAATTTTCCGAACCCGTTTCCTTGAGATAATTCCGAATTTTAGCAGTGCGAGTTGTAGGGTTTGTGCAAGAAGGGGGCTTACTGAACTGATTCCAACCGAAGGTGAGCCATTCTTGTGTGTTGCAACATATCCGTCTGTATCGAAAAGGCCTTGCAATAACCGAGCAAGAATCGGATTCGACATCTCGGTTGCCAAGTGCGAAATTTGGTTTTGGGTTTTTTTCGGGTGTAAACCGAAGGCTTTTAGGAGTTCGGCAATAGCTTTGTAATTGACGCGTATACCCGGTACGCGTTCTCCATCATCAAAACGTTCTGGTTCAATGCCGAATTGGGTTTGAATTATTCGGGTTGCTTCATTCAAGAGTTCGGGATCGGCGCAAGCGATTCGAATCATACCTCGTTTGGGATCCTCGATGAAGTTTCCATCTCCGAGTGCAAGCCCGGCAAGATATGCAAGATCCGGGTTATCGATATGGCGTGGAATGCGAAAATTTTTCCCGTGGCTTATAAATAGAGTTGTAATCTTTTCGCTGATTTCGCTTTCAGTATATCCTGCTTCGGTAGCCAGTGCGATAACGGTTTTTAATTCCCATCCATGGAAGAATTTTGGATTTCGTACCGCATAAAGCGTATTACGGCTTTTTCCAATTTTTTTTGCGATCGCTTGAAGACTGCCATACTTTGGAATAAGTCGGTCGGTTATTTCCTTTATCCACACCGCCAAGGGATCACCGGTTTTTATGTTTGGGGTTGAAGCAAGAATCTGGATCGTGGGGATTTTTTTCACGTTTCCTTCGGGTAAGTTCCGGGGGGTTGCAACGTAGTCGCCAGTTTGCAATTCGCTTGCCGAAATCCACTCGATCTTTCCATTCTTAATTCGAATCAGGCTTGTAGCGGGAGTCAAGGAAAGTGATCTTCCGGTACGGGTAGTGATCTTGAACATCTTTTCGGGGGGTTTGATTCGCCAGATTTTTTCGACTGGCGCTTCCACGAAATCAAGCGTATTACTTAATGAATGTGCGACTCCGAGAAAATCATTGCTCCATGCATTAGGGATTTCTTCTTTTGCGCTTGTCTCGTTGAAATTCGATTCGACGAATTCCTGCACTGACTTGAATCCGTTGTCATTTAAAATCAGCGAGTCGGGAGCAATGCACAGACCGGCGCCAGTAGAAGTTTTCCCCGTAACGTAAACCGCTTTCGGCGCGATTTTGTGCACGCTTTGCAATAGCTGTGATTTTGCGGTGTTATGCGAAATAACTCCGTTGGCGATGAATCGGTGTCCGGCGGGTACTTCGATGTCGAAAACGTCTTCGACGGGGTGATGGATGATTTTGACTATTTTTTCGCTGCGTTGCGAATTGAATCGGGCAAACGATTTGGCTTCTTTGGCGAGTTGTTTAAGCTTTGCTCTTTTTTTGGCAGATGCAAATCCGATGTGTTGGACGTATTTTTGAATGTCTTTTCCACGTCTGATTTGAAGTGCGTTTGAAGTGATGCGTGAGTGAATTGAAAAGCGCAACAGCAACATTTGTACGTCGCGGAGCAGTTCAATGTTCTTGGCTTTCAATGCGATGGCTCGGCGGCCTCTGCCTTTGCAGAAACAACAACCGTCTGCTTCGAACAACCATTTTAGGAATTCGGCCGCGACTTTGTTTCCGGATCTCATGACTAGTTCCGGTACTCTTTTTTCTGCGAGAAATTTCAGGTTTTGCGCGATGTCTTTCGAGTTGATTTCCGAATAATATAAAGGCATTTTTCGTTCCAGGAGTGTTCGAATATGGGGAATCGGTTTGATGCCAAACAAGCGTTGGCTTGCATTTAACAATTTGGGTAACAGGTCTTTTTCTTGGTCATTGACGACAAAACCTGTTTTGTATTGGGTGACCCAGCCGTCGCCAACGATGTATCCGAATAGTCCGGCCAATTCAGGAGTGACTTTGGCGGGCAGTTTTCCTTTAAACTTGGGTCCGAGTGTTTTTGGTCTTTGGGTAAAATCTGTGGGAATGTATCTTTTGATCGTGCAAGGGATGTGGGTGACCACCGCTACTTTGTCTCCGATTTGGAATTCGTCTAATCGTTTCCAATCGCGCTTGGGTTTTCCGTTTTCTTTTGAAACGCATAGCAAGGGGTGGTTCAATGTGCCTTTGATGCTTTTTCCGCTTTCAGTGATGATTTCCATGACGGGTTGGTTCGCATAGTAATGGAATGCGGTCGCCCAGTCTCGTTTGGCTTGTCCTTCGCCAGTCAAGACTTGAGTGCTGATTTCTTGGAGGTGTTCGGTTCCGAGTTTTTCGATTCGTTCAATGGCCCCGTTTCCGAGTGCGACGCGTTCGTCTCCGACCAGGCAACCAGGGTCTCCAACCAGCAAAACGTGAATGTTTCCGCGGACCTTGCTTTCGTTGGGCAATAGTTTGGTGATGCCGCCGAATAATTGCAATGCGATGGCTTCTTTGAGGTCGTTGTGACCGTAAATGTTGGGAGCGATGCTTTGAATGAGGATGTCGTAAATTTTCGGGGTTTTGGCGAGTTGTCGAACGGCTTCGATTTCTTCGGGTGAAGATTCGACTTCGTCGAATTCTTTGGCGGTTTCTTCCAAGTGCAGCGCGTCCATGAATCGCTGGAAAATGAGTCCTTTTTCTTTGGGGGTTTTGAGGCGCACGATGCCCGTGATTTTGGTGCGGTCTCCGGGAAGAATTTTGTTGACCAGGTCGTCGGTGACAATGACTTCGAAGTTCGTGGCTTGTTCGCTTCCTTTCAATAATTCAAGGGGTTCTTGAACCAGTATTTTTTGGGAGTCCATGAAAACGGATTGTTCGGGTAGGAGTACGAATTCGCGGTGTTTGCATTCGCACATCATGGGTTGCGTGATTTTGTCGGTTTCCTGTTCTTTTTTGTAGACGTTGGCGCAGCGGCGGCATTGCCAGGCCGCGATTTTAAGTTTGGGTAATACGTCCGTGACTTGACGGACGAGGCCTTCGACCGTGGTGAGTTTTCCGAGGTGTTCGGATCCGATGTTTCGCAGATACGGAACGCGGTCTTTGGGTAAATTGTAAAATCGAACGTGGGGTTTGAAGTCTTTGACGTCAAACGCGGGAATATTGATGCTTTGAACCGCCATTTCCGCGGCTTCGAGTAATACGTCGGGGTGTTCGAGGAGTTCGTCCGCGGTTTCAAAATCGAAGTGTTCAAGGTCTTTGAAATCGATTTCAAGGGATTTGTGGTGCGGCCATTGGTTGGCGAGTTTTTCGATGTCTTTTAAGTAACTGTTTTCAAAAAAAGATTTGAATTTGGCCATGTACGGGCTTTCGTCGCTTTCGGCTTCTAATTGCCCTATGTCTAGTTCGAATTCGTCTTCCATGGCGTTTCCTTTTCCCACGTTTTCTCGAAAAATTTTGGGTTTTTGGCCGGACGCGATCTTTTTTTCCGGTGTACTCATAGACAGAGTATTGGCTAAGCCGGTTTAAGAAACGCGTTTTGCTGTTTTGCCGGTGAAAACCCCTTGTTTGCCGTGTTTTTCCCCCGAATAAGCGGCTTGTTTTTCGTGTAATACTTTCAGTGTTGATTTATTTAATGAAATGGAGTTCGGATTCCAAAGTATTGTTTTTTTGTCCGGATGTTCATGTAGTGGGGCCGTGGCGTTTTGATGGAATCGTTTTTGGTTTTCAAACTATCAAAAAGATATTTGATTAAAGCGCGGCGGGTTTCATCGCCGTCAAGGGGCGTGTTTGCATGCGCCTAGTCGAATCACGTGCCGAAATCCGTTGGAGTGAAAGACGGGTTTTACTGGTGTAAATCACTATTTTAAATCTTCAGGGCGATAAGTGGTATACTATTCAGGGTGTTTGTTTCTTGGGAAAAAAGTTCTTTGTCAGCACTGCCATTGATTATCCCAGCGCTCCTCCGCACGCAGGCCATCTGTACGAAAAGATTTGCGCGGATGCGATGGCGCGCTGGCATCGCTTGAAAGGCGAAAAAGTCCATTTCTCGACTGGCCTTGATTGCCATGGCCAAAAAATTGCCGAAAAAGCGGAAGCAGCAGGAAAATCGCCGCAGGAATTCGTTAATGCAATGGAACCGCTGTATCGAAAGCTTTGTTCGGACTACAATATTTCGTTTGACGATTTTATCAAGACCACCGAAGAGCGGCATAAAAAAGTGGTTCGAGAGATTTTCAAGCGCGTGAACGAAAAAGGCGACATTTACAAGGGCGAATACGAGGGGTTGTATTGCGTGGATTGCGAGAGCTTTTACACGGAAACCGAAGCCGAAGACGGTGTTAATTGTCCTGTGCATCATTCGCCGCTTCGGTTGATGAAAGAGGAATCGTATTTTTTTAAAATGAGCAAATATCAACCGAAGCTTTTGGAACTTTTGGAAAAAAAAGCTCTGTTGGTGCCTGTTGAGCGTCGGAAAGAAATGCTTAACCGTTTGCGCCGGCCTTTACGCGACTTAAGCGTCAGTCGTTCGAAATTAAAGTGGGGGATTCCTTTTCCGATCGATTCCAAACACATTTTTTTTGTGTGGATGGACGCGCTCATCAACTATCTCTCGACAGTGGATTATCCCAACAAGAAGTATAATGATTTTTGGCCGGCGGACGCGCATGTCATCGGACGCGATATTGTGTGGCACCATACGGTGATTTGGTGGTCTATTCTTTTGTCGGCGGGAATCGAATTGCCGCGCGTGGTTTCGCATGGCTTCATCAACACCGACGCCGGTGACAAGATGTCCAAAGTCGCGGGAAATGTAATCGATCCGCATTACTTATCTGAAAAATTCGGTGCGGACTCTGTCCGATATTTTTTCCTGCGCGAAATCCCATTCGGATTTGACGGTCAGTTTTCCGAAGAATCGCTTGTGCAGCGCCATAACAACGAACTTGCCAACGAACTTGGAAACCTTGCCAGCCGCGTGAGCGCGTTGATCGAAAAAAAATGCAACGGATCTCTTTCGAAGCAAAAAACAGATCCGACGTTATTCAAGGCGTTGAATCTGGACAAGATTTCGGATTCGTACGATTCGTTCCAGTTTAACCGCGCGCTTGAGGAAATATTCGCGTTCATCGGCGCCGGAAACAAGTTTGTCAACGATCAAAAGCCTTGGGGACTTGAGGGGAAAGAAGCCGAAAAAGTTTTGTATAATCTGGCGGATTGTCTTCGGATCAGCGCGATTTTGCTGGAACCCGTGGTTCCGTCCACGTGCGAAAAAATAAATTCCCAGTTCGGTTTTTCAAAAGGGTTTTTGAAGGATTGCAAACCGGGACTGCTTGAAAAAGTCGTGGTGTCGAATCCGCGGATTTTGTTTCCGAAGCTTGAATTCAAAAAACAGGAAAAACCAGAACCCAAAGCCCGCAAAATTTCGGTGGTCGTGGATTTGCAGGTGTCGGACCTTGGTTTGAAAATCGTTTCCGGTGTTGTGGAAAACGTTTCGATTAAGAAAAAACACGAAGGTTTGGAAAAATTAAAAGAGCGAACCGCGGGAGAAACGCTTCCCGCGATTTCGGGTTCTGGAAAAGAAGCAAAAACGCGTCAATTGATTCGAAAAGGATATTTTGACGTGTACAAAAAACTGAATGTCAAAAACGTGACGAATTCCGTTGAGAATCTGGATGAACTGGTCATGCGTTCCGGTCAGTTGCCGCAGATCAACACCGCGGTGGACGCGTACAACGTGGTTTCGCTCAAATACGGTTTGGTCGTGGGTTGTCATGACATCGATCGGGTGCAAGGCGACTTGCGTTTTGCGATTACCTCGGGAAAAGAACGGTTTGTTCCGTTGGGGGAACGTCAACTCAAACCCGTCAAAGCGGGGGAATTCGCGGTGCTTGACGCGTCTCAAATCGTTTGTCGGTTGGATGAAAAACAATGCGATGCCACCAAAGTCAAGGAGGCAACCAAACACCTGGTGTTTTACGTGCAGGGAAACCGGGAAACTTCCGATGAATTGCTGCAAAAAGCCGCAAACGAAATCGGGGAACTGGTCACGAAATTTTGCGGCGGAAAATTCCGTCTTTTGTAAGCTTTCAAAGCCGTTCCAAAATGTGTTTTATCTTTTGTGAATCGAAAGCACGCGGTATCGCGGGTCGCGGTACTGGGGTTCGACGCGGATCGAAACGTTTTTGAGTTTTCGCGCGAGTTTTTGGGCGATTCGAACGGGGTTGTTGTCGTCGCTTTCGTTTGAAACGCAGACGCTGGCCATTCCGCCGGAAACCAGGCTTGCAATGATGTTCACGAGGGCTTTTTCTTTTCGAACCGGCGAAAAATGGGTTCCGCCCCACGTGGAAACGATTAAATGAAAGCGGTTTTTTCCGAATTTTGCCACCAGTTCTTCGGGAGCGGCGTCGTGGACGGGTTTTCCAATGTCTCGAATGTCGGTTGTGGTAAAACGCATGCTGGGCATGCGGTGTTGTTGTGCGAGCTCTTGGAGGAATTTACTGTGTCCGGTGCCTTCGTCCAGAATTTCGACGGGTCGTTTCGGGAATTTTTTTGCGAGTTTTCGGACGATTTCGGAAAAGTTTTTTCCGTGTTCTTTGTTCACCTGTCGAAGCGTGCGTTCCTGCGTAGTATATATGTTGGGCACGGGATCCAACTGGTGAAACCGCCGTTCTTGCAAAATCAGTTTTCGATCATACTCGGACAGTTTTAGCAAGCGGCTTTGTTTTTTCCGTTGGTTTTGGCGGCGTTGAATCAACGCGGTTCTTTTTTTGGGTTGTGGCATGAAATCCGATATACCAATGAAAGGGGATTATTTATTCGTGTCGTCCCTTTTTTTCGCGCGTATTTAGAGTTCTTAGATGTTGGGTGAACTGGCGGGTTTTCGCATCGTTAGGATGTACGCGGCATGGATCCGGCGGTTTTGTTTTATTTCAAAGGAAATTTCTGGAAACCGTTTTTGGACTTGTCGGACTTCCGCGGACACCGCGGCCAAGTGCTGGTGCATAAAAACGATGCTGGCAAGTCCCCCTGGCGAAAGCGCTTGGATGAAGTTCACGAGGGCGTGTCGGCGGTTCGCGCGGGTATAATTGAATCCTCCGAAAGTGGAAACGATCACCTGGAATTTTTTTTTTCCGAATTTGGAAACGATTTCTTCGGGGGACACGTTTTTGGTCGCGCGAAAAAGCGGTCGCAGGTCCGTTTCGGTTACTTGGACCGGGATCTGGAACAGGTTCGCCAACTGTTTGAGTTCTGCGGAAAAAGTGCTTCTTCCCGCGCCTTCGTTTAGCACGTGGATGGGTTCGTTGGGTTTTTTTTGGCGTTGACTTACAACGGCCTCCAAAAAATCGTGTTCGTGCAAATCGCTTACGCCAAATATTGACCGTTGGTCGGGTTGAAGGTAATCGGAAATCTTGGGATAATATTCGCGTTGGAATCTAACCTCTTCGCGTTCTTTGGCGGAAAGCTTCAGCCATTGTCCGCGTTTTTGTCGGCGTTGCTGTCGAGAGTGGATTTGTTGCTGTCTTTTTTTGGGGTGCGGCATAGGGTATGTATTTTGATATGCGTTGGCGGATTTAATGATTAGGGTATTTAAAAAAAGGTTTCAAAGGCCCCGGGATTCTTTCACCGGGTCCTGGATTGAATTGATTTATTCCGCGCCTTTTCGTCGCAATACGCGTACCTGGTCGTCCAGTTTCATGTATTCGACTTCGTCGCCTTGTTTGATGCCGGTGACGTCTTTGGGTTTTGACGCGTCAAAGATTTCGAACGATTCCATGTCCATGAGATTCAAGAGGTCGCCCATGACGGCGTTGACTTGTGCGTTTCCGCGTAATACAATGGGGACTTCGCCTTCGTCGGTGGTTCCCATTAAAGCGGTTTTTTTCTGGTTGTTGAATAATCCGACCGCGGTGATACGCGCTTTGGCGGCGCCGTGTTTTCCGGGTTTTGATTTTTCAATGCTTTTGATTTGACAGGCGATTCCTTCAATCAATAGGTATCCGCCTTCTTTGAGTTGTCCGACTTTGACGAATTTTTTTTCCATGAACGATCAGTCCTCTAAACAGAATTGGTTTTTTTTTTTAAGTAAGCGTTTACCTATTTCTCCGTAATCGGGTTTAAATACCTTTTTGGGCGGCTTCGACAGCAGCTTTAAAATCTAAAACAGCGTTTATTAGTGGGGTTTTGCGATGCTGGAAGGATTGCGCCAACGGGTTGGCGGAAAGGAAAAAGAAAAGAAAAAAGCCGCCAAGAACATTGCGGTGTTCGTGGACGGTCCGAATATTTTGCGAAAAGAGCTTGGAATCGATCTTAAAGACGTGAAAGCGGCGTTGGCGCCGTTTGGGCAGATCAAGATCGGAAAAGTTTTTTTGAACCAGTTTGCGTCCGAAAAGCTCGTGGAAGCCGTGGTGAACCAGGGTTTCGAATCGATCATTACGGTGGGAGATATTGACGTGGCCATGGCGGTCGAGGCCGTGGAAGCGATTTTTAATCCCAATATCGGCGTGATCGCGTTCGTGTCACGGGACGCGGATTTTTGGCCCGCGATCGTGAAAGCCAAGCGGTATGGAAAAGACACAGTGGTGTGTTTGGCGGACGAAGCAAGTGCCGCGTCGCTAAAGAACACGTCGGATTTCGTCGTGATTTTGAAGAAAACCAAGTGATGTCATGGTATTGAATTTTCCGGTGGGGGATGCAGTCGTTCATTTGGCGCCGTTGTCCCAGTTTGACGCGGAGCGCGTGTTCGAATTGCAAAAACAGAAGTTTTCGGGTTATTTGGTTGCAACCATTGAAGGTGCCAGCGGGGTTGAGGAAGGATTGTTGTTTTTGCTCGAAGGCAAAGTGGTCGCGTGCGCGTATTCGCTGGACGCGTTTGACATTATTTCGTATGCACAGACGGGGTTACAGTTGTTTTTCAACGCGCTGGCGGCGCCAAACGGAATCGTGGATGTGTATGGTTTGTCGCGCCAGCAAGTCGAATTGATTTTGGCGTTGGAAGAAAAAATCGGGGTGGAGGATCCGGGTTCGGGGTTGCGTTCCTTGGTGGCCAAGAGGTATTCGGCGGAGCTGGTTCAAAAGCTGATTCCCAAGGAATCCCGTCCGGCGGCCGCGGATTCCAGAAAGTTCGAAGTGTTGAAAAAAATCGAGCTGGGTGAACTGTTCAAATAGGACCCGGGTCTTTTTTTGTCCAAATGGCCTAAAACCGGCGATTGGATTGGGTGGTCGGAATCCTCTTCGTGACGGGGTGTTTTTTCCGTTTTCTTGAACGGAAAACCAAGCTTTAAATACCTTCAATGTCTTTATTGTTCTTATTCAAAAACTCTATTAGGTAAATTGAGTGATCGTCATGGGTGTTCGACAATTCATTGGAAATGCGTTGCGCGGATTCGCCCAAACCGTGTTGGACATGGATGACACCCGCGTGCCGCAAGAGCATTTGGTGGCGTTGCAGGATTTGCTTGCGCGGCAGGCATTCAATCAGGCGCCAAGCGACTTGAAAGAACTCGTGGAAGGGTTGCGCCGAAAACACATCGTAGATTCGATTTCGATTTCACAAACCAACGGATCGTTATTGGCCAGTTCGACGGGAAACGGTGCCAGTGAAGTCATCACGGCAAGCGCGTTGTTCAATTATGTCCAGTCGGAGATTCCGAAAAGCGAAGTGGTGCTGATCAAGGCGTCCCCGAGTTGGAACATGCTGTTCAAATATAATTCGAAAATTTTTATTATCAAGGCGCCGATGCATTTGACGACGATTGAATTGCGGGCGATTTCAAACGAAGTGGAAGAATTTTTGATCCGGGCCAAAAAAGAAGCGGATGCCCCGGCCAAGGGATGAACATGCGCGCGATTACGATTGCTTCGGGAAAAGGCGGCGTTGGAAAAAGCCTGGCGTTTGACGAATACGTGAGCCTTGCGGATGGACAAATAATTCAGATCGGGCCTTTTATTGATGATTTGATTGAAACGAATTCCGCGGCCGTAAAAAAAATCATCGTCAAAACGGTTGAAGGAAAAGAAGAATCCTTTGAAGTGATCGAAACTCCCGCTGATCTGGTGTTGGATTCTTTTGTTTTTGAAGCGGCGAGTCAAAAGCTGTGTCACACGGAAAAAAAACCGGTGTGTTTGATGCGAAAACCGGCTCCGAACGAATTGCTTGAAGTTTTTTCTTCTTCCGGTTCGATTTCGGTAACGCCAGAGCACGAGTTTATTGTCATGCGCAATGGCCAGCTTCGGAAAGTGCGCGCGGATCAGATGGTTCCGAAAACGGATTTTCTTTTGGTTTTTGGAAAAGAACGCAACGTAACGGCTTCGAATGGAGTTCCAAAAAACATCGCGCAATGGCTGGGTTTCGTAATGGGCGATGGCTACATGGAGGATTATAAGGTCCACGTGTTTTGCGCTCCCGGAAGTTTTTTGCCTTTGGTTCGTTCTTCTTTTGTTTCTGTTTTCGGAAAATATTCCGAATTGGTTAACCGGAATTTGCATCGGATTTCTTTTTTCAGGCAAGCGCAAGTGAAAGCATTGTATGAAAAGTACGGCGTGAAAGTTTCGACCGCGGCCGGAAAAGAGGTTCCGTTGGCGATTTTTTATTCCGATAATGAATCCGTGGCCGCGTTTATTTCCGCGTTGTTTGATACGGATGGAACCGTTAGCAATCGGGAACGGGAAATTCAGTTTGATTCGAAGTCTAAGCGATTGGTATTGCAGGTGGCTTCCTTGCTACGAACTCGTTTTGGCGTTTTTTCGGATGTTCGGGAAACCTTCAAGCGGGCAACCAACGGAAAAAAAACCGAAAAAGCGTCTTACTGGCAATTGAGCATCCGCGGAAAGAACTGTTGTCGTTTTGCCGAAAAAATCGGTTTTGGTCATCCCGATAAACAGAATCGGTTAAAAAACCGCATTCTGGATGGAAAGCCGTTCAATACGAACGTGGATGTCTTTCCCGTTGGAAAAATAGTGAAAAAAATCCGAACCGACGCGAAACTGACCGCGGTCGAACTTGGAAAACGATTGGGTTGTTCAAAGCAAATGGTTTACGAATACGAATGGGAGTACTATGCGCTTTCGCGTGAAACGATTCGACGGTATTTGGATGTCTATGAATCCCTTGGAATCGTCCATGCCTCGATTTTCTGGTTAGAGACCCTGATTTCAGGTCCCATGGGTTTTCGTCGCGTGGAATCGGTGGAACGAAAGCAATACGATTGGCCGTATGTGTACGATTTCCAAGTGAGCGAACTCGGTGGTCATTTTGTTCTTGCTTCGGGAATCGTGGTTTCAAACACCACGATCACTGCGAATCTGGGAATCGCTTTGGCGCAAATGGGTTACTCCGTGTGCTTGGTGGACGCCGATATTGCCATGGCGAATTTGTCTTTGTTGCTGGGGATGCAGTCGTCTCCGATTACGTTACAAGACGTGTTGCTTGGCGAAGCGTCGGTGGAAGACGCGTTGTATGACGGTCCGGCGGGAGTTAAGTTTATTCCAAGCGGTTTAAGCCTTGAAAGTTATCGGCGCGTGGATTCCGAGCGCCTTGAAAGCGTGATTCGTTCGATCAAGTCGCGGTTTGATTTCGTGTTGCTGGACGCGCCTGCAGGAATCGAAAAAAACGTGTTGGCGGCGTTGTCGGCAAGCGAAGAAGTGTTGCTGGTGACGATGCCGGAGTCGCCTTCGATTGCGGACGCGGTGAAAACCAAAACCATGTCCGAGCGTTTGGGCGTAAAACCGATCGGAGTCGTGATTAATTTCGTGTATGGTCAAAAAGGCGAGATTCAGTCGCAGGACATTCAAAAAGTGCTGGAGCTTCCGAGTTTTGGCGTGATTCCGTTTGATCCGGAAGTGCGAAAGTCGTTTATGCAGGAAAAAGTGTCGCCCGTTGTTTTGCGCGTTCCGAATTCTCCGGCATCCAAAGCCATTAAAGGCGTGGCCGCGCGGTTGGTGGGAACCAAGATCGTGGAAGAAACCAAAAAAACCGGTGGTCTCAGTGGGTTTTTTAATTCGCTCTTATCCTTATTTAGACGAAAGTAATTAGTTTTATGGGGGATTTCCATTATGGCGCATGAATCAGCTGTTAATCGTCCGTTCGATTTGCTTAACGAATCGATCGGAAAACCGGTGCTCGTCGTGTTAAAGGGAAACGTTTCGTTTCACGGCACGTTGCGGGCTTTCGACGTTCATATGAACCTGGTGCTTTCGGAAGCGGAAGAACTGGAAGAAGGGCGCACCAAAACCAAGTACGGAAAACTGGTTCTGCGCGGCGACAACGTGTTGTTGATCAACCCGTAAAGAATTTATTCTTCTTTTTCTTTTCTTTTCACCGTGTTCCATCGACGAATTTCGTGAAAGTATCTTTCCACCGCTCTGAAACCGCGCTTGTTGGGGGGTTAAGAACGCGGAGTCGTAACCGGTTGTTTTAGGGGGTTGGATTTTAACACAACCCTGAGTTATGTAGCAGGTTCCATTTGGTTGTGAGTTGGGCCAAGATCATTTTTGGACGAAAAAACCATTATGTATACTCGTGTTTTTCCAATTGTTTTTGCGAGATACGTTTTTATTCTACAAAGGCAGCATATATAGCAGTAGCATGATCACCGTATGAGGCGATTGTACTGCAAAAAAGGTGCGAAAAGAAAGAATGTATTTGCTTTTTTTGTCAGGACCATGCGATAAATGTTTTGCCAATGAGGGGTTGAATCAACATGAAGTCAATGATTGACTCGGCGGTATCTACGCGACCGCAAGTCCAGGATAATGTCGAAGAATTCGGTACGCCAAAGATCGTTGTGATCGGAGCAGGCGGCGCCGGATGTAACTGTGTGAACCGAATTGCCACCATGGGAATCCGCGGTGCCCAATTGGTTGCTGTGAACACCGACAAGCAACACTTGTCGATTATCAGCGATGAAATTACCAAAGTATTGATCGGAAAATCGGTTACGCGCGGTCTTGGTGCCGGCGGATACCCCGAAATCGGAGCCAAGGCAGCCGAAGCAAGCAAAGACGCGTTGCTTCAAGTATTGAAGAACGCCGACATGGTGTTTGTTTCCGCGGGAATGGGCGGAGGAACCGGAACCGGTTCGGCGCCCATCATTGCCAAGCTCGCCAAGGAACAAGGCGCCATCGTGATTGCGATGGTCACGTATCCATTCATTTTGGAACGCGCCCGAATCGAAAAAGCCGAAGAAGGACTTAACCTGTTGGCCGAAATCGCGGACACCGTTGTCGTATTGGACAACAACCGCTTGGTCCAGTTGGTTCCAAACCTGCCGATTCAAGACGCTTTCCGCGTAGCGGACGAAGTCATTGCACGCGCGGTTTCCGGAATCACCGAAACCATCACGCAACCGTCATTGATCAACCTTGACTTTGCGGACGTGCGATCCATTATGACCAATCACGGATTATCCATGATCGCGGTCGGAGAAAACAAATCGGTCAACAAGGTCGAAGAAGCCGTTGAAGACACATTGAACAACACACTGCTCGATGTTGACATCGCCGGTGCCACCGGAGCCTTGATCCACATTACCGGAGGACCGGAATTGACGTTGGGAGAAGCAAACACTGCGGGTGAACTGTTGACGGAAAAAATCGATCCGAAAGCAACCGTCATCTGGGGTGCACGTGTCGATCCGACGTTTGAAAACCGCATCCAAATCATCGCGATTTTCACCGGAGTCCACTCGCCGTATATTTCGGGTTCCCATAAAAAAGCCCAGACTCGCCAAGTGCAGAGCCAGGCCCGAAACGACACCGGTTTGGATTACATCTAAATCAACGGTCTTTCAGGCGAAAAACGCCTGAAAGTCCCTTTTTCTTTTTATTTCTTTCTTTCAAAACAATTAGTAGCCAATCGATTTTTTTGGGCCGATAGTATAATGGTAGTATTCGTCCTTGGCGTGGACGGGGTCCGGGTTCGACTCCCGGTTGGTCCACAGCTTTTTCTTTAAAAGAAAAACCTGGGAAAAAGAATCTCTACTTTTGTCAGTGCGAGTCCGTTTTTTTTTTTTTATCGCGGCGTTGTACCGTTACCGACCCGGACCAAAATCGCCCAGGGATTCGATCCGGCAGTGGTCCAATCCGCGTTTAAGTAACGCCCCTGTCGTTTTGTTTATATACTTGTTTTGCTTTTTCTTTAGCGATCATGCCTGACAAAAAAAAAGTTTTGCTCGACTCGATTGCGAAGCTTAGGCGCCTGAATGTTTCGGAAGACGAAATCGTTTCTTATTTGAAAGAATTCGGAATTTCCGAAAACTATATTCGCTCGCTTTTGGCGGGGGATACCGACGCGCCCGTGGAACTTGAAAACCCGCAGGAAACGCTTGAAGAAACCCGCGCGCAAATCGAGGAAGCCTTTGCGCCGCCGGTAATCAATGATTTGCCGGTGACATCAAAGAAAAAACCGGATTCCAAGAAACCGGTTGTCCAAACCGTTTCCATTGAAGCGCCTCCTTCCAAATCGCAAAAAACAAAATCAGTGTCTTCGTTTGAAGACGAAACGGCATCGGGTTCCCAAAAAACCGCGTTGACTCTCCCGGATCAAACGGTGTCTTCGCTTTGGGAAAAAGGAATTCTTAACACCGTGACGGATTCGCTTTTGGAAATCAAAAAAATCCGGGATGACCTGGACAAGACATTGGAGAGCCGTATCCAAAAAGCATTGGACAAGGAATCCGTGAAAATGGCGGCGTTGCAGGACAACACCCAAAAATTGATGATTTCGAAAATGAATTCGGAATTGGAAAAAAAATCAGGTGAAATCGTCGAAACCCTGGATCAGCGGATTGCGGAACTGAAAAAAAACCGCGACGAGTTGCGGCAAGAGCAGGAATCCATAAAGACCGAGCGAAAAGTCGCGTCCGAATTGTTCAAACAATTGTCGGAGGAACTTGCGCATTCGAAAGAACTGCGCGACAAGTCCCTGGTTCAGTTGAATGCGGACACCGTCAAGTACAAGTCCGAACTGGTGTTGACGTTGGAAGACGCGCGGAAAAAAATGTTGGCCATTGAGGACCGCGCCACGAAAACCCTTGAATTGGAGCACGCGATCATTAACAGTTGGGTCAAGGACGCGAATAACCGCATTGACCGTTTGACGATTGAAAAAATAAACGAGCTTTCGTCGGACGCAAACCAAAAACTCGAAGAAGTCGACCGGATTTCGCGCGAAATCGACGCGGCTTCGCTTCGCCGCGAATTCGAAGACATCAAAAACCGGTTGAATGATTTGGAAATGGGCCGAAAACGAATGTAGGCGTTGCGGCTTTTTTTTGAAAAATAGTTGGGCCAGGGAGGAATCGGACCCCCTGTCTTCCGCACGTCAAGCGGACGTCTTACCAATCGACTACTAGCCCGAAAAATAGGGTATGGTAACATTTTCATATTGGGGAAAATATTTTAATGTTTCTTTTACGTACAAACAGCGATTATTTTGCAATCGTTGGTCAAAACGGATGATATGCCGCAAGTTTGAGCTTCCGACTTCGCGGAAGTACTTCTGAATTCGGGGCCATGAGTTTGATCCTGTATGTCGTGTGCTATGGAAAGAAAAGAACTCTTCTTTATAACCAATTTCCTGCACTTGGCTTAAGAGCGTCGGATTAAATGAAGTAAATTCCATGCACAGATAATTATCCCGCCGGGAAAACGACCCGTCTGTATCCATCAATCCTCTCAGGCACGCTTTTGTCCAATCTGAATTCTGCAAGATGACGTCGGGAATACGGGCTTTGTTTCTAATTTTGTCTCCTGTCGAAAAACCGAAAGTTTCTTTGAAATAGTCCACGAACTTTTTGGAAGGAATTTCTAAATAACCCGAATTGGTTTTTTTGTCGAAGCGAATAAACGAGATAAAACCAAAGTTCTTCTGCACAACGTGTGCCAAATACTGCATGTATCGCAGATCAAACCGCTTGTCGGAGGAAATGCGAATTAAATAGTCTGTGAGTGTTCCGTCGCCCAGATACACGCCAACGAGTTCGGCAATTTCTGAATTAATTTCTTTTGGTATTACAATTTTCTTGCAGACGGATGCGCCAATCACGGGGCTGTTTCTTTGTCCTTTCAAACGTCGAGAATCTAAATACTCTTGGCCATATTTTTCTCGAAGAACTTGGATTGCCCGTTTTCCACCTTTCACCGCGCCCCAATTTCCGTCAAACATATGGGTTTGTGCGCGGTATTCTTCTGTTTTTTCTTTATTCAATACCCGTACGAATTCTTCAAAACATGAATTTGGAACCGTTAAATCTCCTTTTTTGTAATTCTTAAATTTCCAGTAGTTTATTCCGAAGCGATTGGCAAGTGCTGGCCAAGAATTGTTTCCAAGTGAACGCTTAACATCTAAGAAGAATTTTTTCTGAACTTCTTTCGGTAAATAGATTCGTTTTTCTTTCACTTCAGAAAAAGCATTTTGATAGATTAGTTCCTTTGGAGGCACTGCATTGCCGGTGATTCGGGGTTACATGCCTTTTGTTTCATTGCAGGTCAGGGCATCGATCGGTTTGACCTTAATTTTGTTTTTTTTCATTCCGACGTATTGGCGAATGATTTTTTTCTTTTGGCAGGCTTGGCAAAGCACGCCGGTTGCGGGTTCGCTGCATTCCGGACAGGGTTTTAATTGGCTTTTTTTTCCCGGTGCGGGAACCGCGTGTTGGATGTCCTGCAAGAATCGCAGGACCGAGTGTTTGGTGCCAGGGTATTTGTGTTCGAAGGAATTGAGGAGTTGTCGAAAATCGTTTCGTTTGGCTTTGTAGGAATACGGGCAGCATTCGTCGGAATAATGCGGGATTTCGTTTAGGCTGGCAAACGTGATGATGTCTTTTTCAGGGGTTTCGTAGAGGGGTTTGATGCGCGGTACCACCAAGTCGTCGGATAAATGATCCGCTTTGGGGGAAAGCGACAATAGTTTTTGCACGTCGTTGTCAAACACGTTCATGAGCACGCTTTGGCTTTCGTCATCAAGGTTGTGTCCGGTGGCGAGTTTTTGGGCGCCGAGTTGTTTGGCGTATTTGTTCATGAGTGTTTTGCGAAACGTGCCGCAGTAACTGCACACGCTTTTTCCGAGTCGCTCGGTGGTGTTTTCCAAAGTGGACGCGACTTGGGCATTGGTGACGCCGAATTCTTTTTCGTGGGAAACCACAGTGAAGGGTACTCCGAGTTGTTTACAGTAATCGGTGGCCAGCCGGATCGCTTTGTCGCGGTACCCCGGGATTCCTTCGTCGATGATCAAACAGTGGAGTTCGTTTTGTTTTCCGAAGTGTTTATGCAGTTGGTGCAACAATACCATGGAGTCTTTGCCGCCGGATAAGGCGATGAGTATTTTTTCGCCGTATCGCACCAGGTTGTGTTTTCGAATGGTTTCACGAAACCGGTTTTCAAAGAAATGGTTGAAGTGTTCGGCGCAAAACCAGTGGGGTCCGTATGGAACGTGGACTTTCGCGGTTTTTTGGCATCGTTCGCAGGTTTTGGTTTCCATACGAAAATACCCGGAAAAAAGGGTTTTAAACAAAACCTTAAAAACCTTGCCAGGGGTAATTAATCTATCCGATTCTGTTCATCAGAACGTTTTTTTCGAGTGTTATTTATGGTTTCAGCAAAGCAGCATTTGGCCAGTACCTTGCAAGCGCTCTATAAAGGCGAAAAGACTAACGATTACGATTTTGGCCAGTTGTACCGCGAACGATTGATGGAATACCGAAAACCCACCGAAAGCGTGGTGCGGCTCGCGCATCCGTCAAACCCCGGTCGCGCGCGAAGCCTTGGATTTAAAGCCAAAAAAGGCATTTTTGTCGTGCGTGTCCGCATCCGAAAAGGATCAGGACTGCATCGCCGACCGTATAATGGCCGCAAACCCAAACGCATGGGTGTCAGAAAACTGACGCGCGGAAAAAACATTCAGTCGATCGCGGAACAACGCGCCCAAGCGGGGTTCGTCAACTGCGAAGTATTGAATTCGTACTGGGTCGGCGAAGACGGCAAAGACAAGTATTTTGAAGTCATTATGGTGGATCCGCAAACACCCGAAATCGAATCCGACAAGAATTTGTCCTGGATTACGGATCCCGTGAACCGCAATCGTGTCGCGCGCGGATTAACGAGCGCCGCCAAGAAGTCGCGTGGATTGCGAAAGAAAGGACGCGGAACCGAAAAAGTGCGTCCAAGCGTTCGCGCCAACAGCGGAAAAACCAAGTAACTCAACCTTTTCGCGAAAAGCCCGGGAAAAAGCTCTTTAACTGTTTCTGTTCTCCTTTTTGGTGGTTGGTTTTTCATGGACTTGGTTTTTTTGTCAACCGAAGCGGATGTCGCGGAAGCGAAAAAATTGTTTCCGAAGAATGGTTTCGTTCTGGCTCGAAAAATAAAATCCGATTCCGATGCTGCGGCTTTGAAATCGTTGTGCGAAAAAACCGGTTTGCCGGGTTGTTTTGTTTTGAATCGCCCGGATTCGTTGTGGTTGTCGCGCGCGATACAGCAAAAGTTTTGGGTGGCCGTGTGGCCGGATTCCGCAAGCGCGTTGAATCTGGCGGTGTCGTCGCGATCCGTGGATTTTGTGTTGTTGCCGGTGCTGGGTGAAAAACCGATGCTGGATGTTCAGTTGTTTGAAACCGCGCGCCAAAGCAATGTGGGTTTTTTGTTTTTGGCGGAGTCGTTGTTGCGTTTGGCGTCCGTGGACGCGATCGAATTGCATAAATCGGTTTCGGCGTGGAGTCGGTTGGCCAAAAAAACAAAGGTGTTTTTTCAAGTCGTGTCGGGGGCGTCGAAGCCTTTGTTTGTCCGAAGCGAATCGGATTTGATTTTTTTCCGCGATTGGTTGTCGGCATAGCCGCAATTAAGTATTTTAATGTCTTGCACCGTATGTTGGTAGACAGAGGAAATGTTTATGCAGCTCAGTATTGACAAAGGGGATTTGGCGCGTTTGGAAGCGGACGCGTTGGTGAATGCCGCGGATATTACGCTTCGAATGGGCGGAGGCGTCGCTTTGGCGTTGCGAAAAGGCGGCGGAAAAGACGTTGAAGAAGAAGCGTTGGAATTGGGTCCCGTGGAATTGGGTCAAGCGATCGCGACGACCGCCGGAAAATTGAACGCGAAGTTCGTGATTCATGCCGCGGTGATTAAACCAGGTCAGGCCGCGTCCGCGGAGATCATTGAAAAAGCCTTGCAGAACGCGTTGGAACTCGCGGATTCGCTTGAATGCGATACCTTGGGTGTTCCCGCGTTGGGTTGCGGTGTCGGCGGTTTTGCGATTGAAGACGGCGCGCGATTGATTGTAAAACAAGTGAATGCTTTTTCGCCGCAGTACCTAAAACACGTGTTTTTGGTGTTGCATTCGGACAAGGCGTACCAGGCGTTTTTGGCGGCCGCGTCAGACCTTGGTGTTTCGTCGGTAAAGTATGTGCCGCCGGCGTTGCCCGATTATTCGGAATCGGATTTTGATTCCGGAGAATCAAACAATCCGTGATGGGTGGCGTCGTGAAACAGTTGGCCAAAAAGAAAAAATCGAATCCGTTGCCCAAATCGTATCGCGGAAAAAAACGGTATGTGGCGTTGTTGTTGCATTCGAATGAATTGTTTTCCCAGCGGGACGTGGTGTCCGCGGTGTTGGCCAAGCAACGCGAATTATTCGGGTCCGTGGGTTTGTCCAAGCAAAAAATCGGCGTGGTGCGGTTTGATCCCAAGTTGGGGATTGCGATCATCAAAAGCGAATTATCCGAATTGCAAAACGTCAAAGCGGGTTTGTTGTTGTTAACCCACATCGGATCCAAACCCGTGGTTCCGGAAATCAAAAAGGTCTCGGGTTCGTTAAAAGCGCTTTCAAAAAACTGATTTTCGGGTTCCTGTTTTCTTTTTTTTAAGCGTTTGTCTGTCCAACCGTCCAAAAACGGGTTTTTTGGCTTTTTTTTGGGTTTTGAGCCTCCAAAGGGTTTTTATGGTTATTCGTCTATCTTTATTTAAATTTGAGAGAGATCGCTGTACACTGTTTTAGGGAGGTTTTTTGATGTATTCCGCTTCGCCAAAGTCTCAAGCGTATGACCGCGCCGCGACGATGTTTTCGCCGGATGGCCGTTTATACCAAGTCGAATACGCCTCCAAAATCGTGGAACAAGGCACCCTGGGTGCTGCGGTTATTTACAATAACGGGGTTATGTTTGCCGCGGACAAGAAGATTTCCACGCGGTTGATTCTTCCGACGAGTATTGAAAAGATTTTTTTGATTGACGATCATGTGGCCGCGGTTTCAAGCGGATTGGTCGGGGACGCGCGTCGATTGGTTGAGTTTGCGCGTCAAGAATCCCAGGAAAACATGATTTATTACGACGAACCGATCCAAGTCAAGGCGTTGGCCAAGAAAGTGTCCGGAATCATGCAGTATTTTACCCAGTATGGCGGTGTGCGACCGTTTGGTGTCTCGTTTATTTTTGGTGGTTTTGACGAAACCGGTTTTAAGTTGTTTGAAACCGAACCCAGCGGCGCGTTGGCGGAATACAAGGCGATCGCGATCGGAAAAGGGAAAAAAGAAGCCATGGAATTGTTTGAAAAGGATTACAAGGAAAACATGTCCAAGGAAGACGCTGTGGGTATTTTGTTGTCGGTGATCAAGAAAGGATTGTCGGAAAAAGAAAAGCTGGATGCAAACCGGCTGGATTTTGCGTTTATTGAACGAAACAAGCCGTTGACTCGGGTTTCGGCGGACGAATTGAAATCGTTGTGGGCGAAATCCAAGAATGCATGACGTAATCGTTGTGTTTTGGTCGGCTTGTTTTTTTCCACGTAAGGGGAAAAAAACACATGGTCCGAGTGGAAGATGCAGTAGTGGCTCGTCTTGAACATGCGGGTTTGAAGTTTGAATTGCTGGTAGACCCGGATTTGGCGTTGGCCTTAAAAAAAGGAAAACCGGTTTCCATCAATGATTTGGTGGCGATTGACGCGGTGTTTAAGGACGCCAAGAAAGGCGAAGCGCAGTCGGATGGCAACATCAAATCGGTGTTCCAGACCACGAATTTCGAGGATATCGCGAAAAGAATCGTGTTGGATGGCGAGGTTCATTTGACGACGGATCAGCGTCGTCATTTGATCGAGGAACGCCGCAAGGAAATTGTTACGTTTTTGGCGCAGAATTGCATTGATCCGCAGCACAAAACGCCGCATCCGCCGCAGCGCATTGAAAACGCGTTGAATGAAATCCGGTTTACGCCGGATTTGTTCAAGTCGACGAATCAGCAGGCCCAGGAAGCGTTAAAGGAAATCCGAAAGATTTTGCCGATTTCCATGGAAAACGTTTCCATGGCCGTGAAGATTCCGTCGGAGTATGCGGCGCGAGCCAGTGCCGCGTTGTTTCGGCATGAAGTGAAGCGCCAGGAATGGCAGTCGGACGGAAGCTTGATCGCGATTTTGGAAATGCCGGTCGGGTTGCAGCAAGCCGTCGTGGCGGAATTGAATCATTTGGCCAAAGGGTCGATTGAAAGCAAAATGTTGAAGTAATTGGGAGAGAAAAAAATGACGAAGAAAATCGTGGTACCAGGAGAGCTTGTTACGGAAGAGCGAAAGCGTCTGGGCGAGCACGTCTATATCCGGGACGGAAAGATTTTTTCGGATACGTTGGGAATCAGCCGGGTCGAAGGAAATTTCGCGTCCGTGGTTCCGTTGCGCGGAAAATACGTTCCGCAGATGAACGATTTGATCGTTGGAATCGTCGCGCAAGAAGTGTATCCGGGTTATTTGGTGGACGTCAACGGCGTGAATTACGCGTTTGTGTCCAAGAAAGAATTGCGGGATCCTTTGCAGGTTGGAACCGTGGTGTCCGCGAAAGTCATGAGTGTCAACGAAACCCATGACGTGGAACTCGGGTTTGTTCGCGTGTTTTACGGCGGAACCGTGATTCCCGTGATGCCGGTTAAAGTGCCGCGCATGATCGGAAAAAACGGGTCCATGCTCGAAGTGTTAAAACGCGGAACCGGTTGTAACGTCATGATCGGACGAAACGGTTTTGTTTGGGTCAAAGGCGGCGACATGGAATTGCTAAAAGTCGGTTTGCAAAAAATCGATGACGAAGCGCATTTGTCGAATCTGACGAACAAAATGTCGGATTATTTGAAAAAAGACGCCCCCGTGCCGGCGTCCGGAAAGCAGGAGTGAAGAAAATGGCCAAGAAAAAAGAAGAAGAATTGACATACGTGGACAAGAAAGGAAAGCGCCTGGATGGACGGGGCTTAACCGACTTGCGCCCGATCAAGATCGAAGTCGGCGTGGTGCCCCGCGCGGACGGAAGCGCGTATTTGGAATGGGGCCAGAACAAAGTCGTGGCTGCCGTGTACGGACCCAAGGAATGCTTGCCAAAGCACACGGCGGATCCGCTGAAAGGCCGCGTGAATTTCTATTATCGAATGGCGACGTTTAGCGTTCCCGACCGGAAAAATCCGAAACCCGGTCGACGCGAAACCGAAATCTCGAAAGTGTGCAGCGAAGCGCTTCAAAAAGCGATTTTTTTGGAACAATTCCCGAACACCGCGATTGACGTGCACGTTGAAATTCTCGATGCGAACGCCGGAACCCGAATTGCGGGTTTGACCGCAGCCGCGGTGGCGTTGGCGGATGCCGGTATTCCGATGCGCGGCGTCGTTGCGGGTTGTACGGTCGGTCGCGCCGGCGGACAAATCATGCTGGACGTCACCAAGGAAGAAGAAGACGCGCCGGACGCCGTGGATATTCCGATCGCGATTATTCCGTCGACCGAAGAAATCGTCTTGCTGCAAATGGACGGATTGTTCACCAAAGCCGAATGGGAAAAAGCGTTGCCTTTGGGTTTGGAAGGATGCAAAAAAATCGCGAAACTGCAGGAAGCCGCGTTAAAGAAGCGTTTTGAAACCAAGGAATTCCTCGAATCCGTGGAAGCCGAGCGCGTTTCCGAACAAGCGTTGCCGCAAAAGCCGCGAGTGAATCCCGTGGTCGCCGCGGGTCCAATGCTTTCGGCGGATGCCAGCGAAACCCTGGACGAAGAAAACCAGGAAATGGAAGAAGCACTCGAAGAAGAGGTGGAACAATGAGTATTCTGATGGAATTACAAGCCGATGCCGCCGCCAAGGCGATTCGGGAAGGAAAGCGTCTTGATGGACGAAAGTTTGACGAGTACCGCAAAATTTCGGTGGAAACCGATATTTCCAAGAACGCGGATGGATCTTGCCGCGTGAAAATCGGAGAAACCGAAGTCGTGTGCGGAACCAAGTGTTTGCCGGTGGAACCGTATCCGGATACGCCGAACGAAGGAAGCATCAGCGTTGGATTGGAAATGTTGCCGATCGCGTCGCCGGAATTCGAAACCGGTCCGCCGCAGCCGCGATCCATTGAAATGGCGCGGGTGGTCGACCGCGGAATCCGCGAATCGCATGCCTTGGATTTTTCCAAGTTAAGCATCAAGGACGGCGAAAAAGTCTGGAGCATTTTTATCGATCTGTATACGATTAACGACTCCGGAAACTTTTTTGACGCGTGTTCTTTGGCGGCCTTGAAAGCCTTGTCGGAAACGCGTTTGCCTAAACTGGATGACAAATTCCAACTCGTCAAAGGCGAATACGGCAAAAAGCTGGAATTGGCGCGATTGCCCTTGGAAATCACGTTTTACAAGGTCGCGGACAAGATTATTCTCGATCCGACGGTGGCCGAAGAAGAGGCTTCCAACGCCCGTTTTACGGTCGCGGTGACGGATGACGAGTATTTGTCGGCTTTCCAAAAAGGCGGTGCCGGCAGTTTTTCAGCGGCCGAAATTCACCAATGCATCGAAACGGCCTTGAAAAAGACCAAGGAAATGCGAAAAATCGCGTTCAAATAGTTTTATAAAAAATTCGTCAAGATACGATAGTAAGGAGAACTACACATGAGTAGCACCAAAAAAGTCAAAAGCGCGGGTCGGTTCGGATCGCGTTACGGCGTCGGAATCCGAAAACGCTTGCTCAAAGTCGAGCAACGCCAGCACGAAGACTCGGAGTGCCCCAGTTGCGGATACAAAAAGATTCGCCGCGAAGCCGCGGGAATTTTTGACTGCAAAAAATGCGGTGGCCGTTTTACCGGCGGCGCGTATTTTCCACAGACCTTAACGGGTCGCATTGTGGCCAAAATGGTGTCCCAGAAAAGCTTTTTGCCCAATTTGGGTGAATTGTTGTCAACCCAAGTAACGGAAACCGGGGAAAACGAAGAATCCCCGTCTTCTGAATCCGAAAACAAAAAAAAGTGAATTTGAGGTAAAAAAATGTACAAGTGCGGAAAATGCGGAACCATGATCGAAAGCATCGCGTACGAAGTGCGGTGCCCGAATTGCGCCTACAAGATTTTATACAAACAACGCAGCTCCGTGGTCAAAGAAGTCATGGCGCGATAAAAAAAAGGGATTCCATTGCTTTTTGCCCGTTTTCATTTTTGGTGCGAACCGCTGTCCCGCGACGTGATTTTCGAATCGCTTTCGCCGGATTGGTCGGATTCGTCGTTTGAAAAACGGGCCACGACCACGTATTCGAAATCCGAATCCGGTTTTTTGGTTCACGTGGAAGCCGAGGACGAAAAAGCCCTCAATGCGAGTCTTCATTTCGCGATTAAAAACATTTCGTTTCTACAAAAAATAGTTCACCAAACCCGGAGGTTATAATTTTGGCAGACGAACAATCCAAACAACAGGCGATCGCTGATTTTTCGCGTAACCGCGATCAATTGATCAGTATTTCTTCGCAAAAACAACAGTACCTCATGCAGTCCGCCACGTTGAAGATGTCGCTGGATGAATTGGAAAAAACTTCCGAAAAAAAGGTTTTCAAAGCCGTTGGAAACATTCTGGTGTCCGTGACCACGGATGACGCCAAGAAAGAACTGGCGGATCAGAAAGAAACCGTGGATTTGCGCATCAAGACCCTGCAAAAACAGGAAGACGCGACGATCCAGAAATTAAACAAGCTTAAATCCGATATTGAAGGGCAAGGGCAAAGCGACGAAACCCAAAAACCCGCGTCCAAATCGAAAAAATAAAGAAAAACAATTTAAAAAATAAAAAAAAGGAATCGGGATTCGTTCGATGGCTTTGGAATCGTTTGTCAAAAAACTTTCCAAATCCACCCGTCTGCTTTTGTTGTGTCACGCCGGAACCGACGTGGATTCGTTGGCGAGCGCGATTGCGCTCAAAGAAACCCTTTCCTGTAATTGTACCGTGGGGTTTCCCGATCACATGGGGTTGCATGCGTTACAACTCGCGGACCGGTTTGGCATTAAAGCCGTGAAAGACCCGGTGTTGGATCGGTTTGACGCTTTGGCGTTGCTTGATTTTAATTCGCCTAGTCACGCGGGAAAACTTTCGAAAAGCATTTCTTCGTTTAATGGCCCGGTGTTGATTTTGGATCATCATTTGCCGGAAGCGGATCGGCCCAAAAAAGCTTTTGTCGAAATTGATTCGAACAGGTTATCCGCGTCGCAAGTCGTGTTGTCCGAAATTCGAAAAGCGAAATTGAAACTTTCGAAAAAAGCCTTGCAGGCGTTGGCCGCGGGTATTTTGTCGGATACGGCGATGCTATCCGTGTTGGATACGCATGTCTTGGATGATTTGTCGTTTTGTTTGAAAGAATCCAGGTCGGACGTGGAATCCATCAAGCGATTGGTGGTTATCCAAGAACCGGTTTCGGAGCGCATCGCGAAACTGCGTTCGGCGAGCCGCATGCGGTTGTTTGAAGTCGACGGTTTTTTGGTGGCGTTGTCCACCGTGAATTTTTTCGAGTCCGAAGCCGCGGCTTCGCTGGTGGCGTTGGGTTGTGACGTGGCGTTGGTGGCGGGAATCGATCATGGTTCGAACGCGTTGGTTGTAAGCGCTCGTTCGTCGAGTGGTTTTGTCAAGGATTCGAAAGTGAGTTTGGTTGCGGTCATGCAGGGATTGGTGCCGGCGTTTGGCGGTCATGGCAATGGTCATGTCGCGGCTGCGGGTTTTAATTCGTTTCATTCGAACACCGAAGACGTGTTGCATCGGGCCTTGGAATTATTGGTGTTTGAGTTGAAACAAAAAAAGAAAAGCGTCGAAGTCCGCGAAATCATCTGATTTTTTTTTCGCCAAAAAATTGTCTGTTTTTATTAAAAGTTTTTTTGCGCCTTTTTCTATGAACGGAAATTTCTTTGCGAGGAGTGTTTCAATGTGTTCTGGTCTGACGTCAATTCCATACCCCGTGTACCCCGCCTCACAAAGGGCTAATGATATGGGTAATCCCACGCGGCCAATTCCCAAAACAAAAACAATTTTGTTCAATTAGATCGTCTTTTTTAATTTGTATTTTAGCCAGTCCACCACCTCTTTTAATCCTTCGTTTAGAGGAATTTTCGCTTGCCAATGCAACAAGTTCTTGGCTTTGGATACGTCAGGAATACGCCTTTGGACATCATCTTTAAAACTGGGTAAAAATTTTGTTTTGAATTTTTTCCTCGAACTGCACAGAGTGAAAATATTTTTTGCCAATTCGATAATTTTCGTTTCTTCTGAAGTGCTGATGTTAAAGTCCTCATTAATCGCTTTTTTGGAGTCCATTGCTTTTATGATTCCGCTTGCGACATCGCTTACGTGAGTAAAGCATCGGCTTTGTTTTCCATTTCCAAGAATTTCGACAGGATACTGTCCCGCCAATATTTTTTTAGTCAAATCAGGAATTACATGTGCGTACCCGATTTCTTGACCAGGGAACTCGTTAATGCCATATGCATTAAATGGCCGGATTATGGTGTAATCGAGGTTGAATTGGTCATGGAATGCGTGACAGTATTTTTCACCAGAAAGCTTGCTAAAACCGTATGCCGTGATTGGAGGAGCTACTTTTTTCAAATCAGTTTCTTTGCTTGGAAAGCTAGTTGTGCTCTCGAAAACCATTGAACTCGATATATATACCATTCGTTCAATATTTTTTTCAACCGCGGCTTCAAAAGTAGAGGAGTAAATCTTATTGTTTTCGCTTAGAATTGTTGCAGGAATTTTGTGGAAGTATCCAATCCCCCCGATCTTAGCAGCAAGATTGATGCAATAATCTATTCCTTTGAACGCACGCAGGGTATTGGTTTTATTCGTTAAATCGATTCGTAAAAATTCAGCTTGTACGTCTGTTTTGCTTTTCGGCTTGCTTAAATCATCCGCAATTCTAACATCGTATCCCTTTTGCAATAATTGTTTGACCACTTCGGATCCTATAAATCCGCACCCGCCAGTAACAAGAACTCGCGCCATAGATTTCTTCCTATCGGATATGTTTCTTGGAGAATGTCTTTTTCAACCTTGTGCTTTTAAGGCAATAAATAGTAATCCTCTTGTCCGATATTTTTGCAATCGAATATTCAGGTAACCCAAGTCCAACGAGTATTGGGTTTGAATCTGCTAATCTTCTGAATTGACGCTGTCTGTTCCAACGATTTACATGGGCCAGTATGAACAGTTTAGATAAAACATTTAATCCAGGCCAGAGTTCAAACTCTTTTTTCTTACTGCGTTCTATTTCTATAGGGACTTTTTCGCCTAAGACCATCGCCCCTGCGCTATTTCCAATAATCAATTTCCCTTTTCGAACCTGTTCCTTGATCGTTGACGCGGCTCTGGTTTTTACCAAGCAGTTAAGGAGAAACCGTGTGTCTCCGCCCCCAAGATAGATTACATCCGCACGATTTAGTTGTTTGATGATTGAAGGTTTATTCGAATCGCTTTTCTTTTCGATGTTCACAAGGTCAAATTTTGCAAACCCCAATTTTTGATACTGTTTCTTTAAGACTTCAAAATAGGTATATTGGTCATATTTAGGATTAGGATCGTTTACAGCGGCGGTTGCGACTACAGCGATTTGAGCTGAGCGCGGAATGTCTTTTGTAACAAATTCGTCAATTCGTTTGCTCCAGCTTTTACTGCCACCAATTAAAAACACTTTATCCATACCGTTCTTACAGTAAAACATTAGGTATTTATTGGGTGTTTTGTACGTTCCAAACCGTGAAAATAATTAATAATTGCTTGAAAAAGAACCGAAACTGGGCTTTTTGCGGAAGCTTCGCATTGGGCGTACAAGGCCTCAAAGTTACGGGGGATGACCTTGATGTCATTTGTGATTATAAGTCTTTTAAGCTGTTTACGCATCAATTTAAAGATCGAGTGATTTCGACCAAACAAACAGCAACGGGTAAGCAGGCTTTCTTCAATTTTTCTCCAACGGTTCATTTGATTCGAGATCCGGTCAAAAAGACAAAGCGAGGAAAGATCCGATTATTTAATCCAGAAAAAATTATTTTCATTAAGCACGAGGGTCTGAATATTCCCCTAGTGTCGTTTGAAGAGGAATTTGCGGCGTACTCTTTCTTAGGAAATAAAAATAAGCGACAAAAAATATTGGCTTTTTACGAGCAGCATATGCGGCCCGTGGAATATTTTGTAAAGAAGAACAGTTCCGATTACAATTATTTTCATGTCCAAGAAGTTCGATCCATTGCAAAAAAAGTAGCAATTGCAGAAAACGCGAATGAATTGGTAGTAGACGCAGCCGCGCTGCTACATGATATTGGAAAGGGATTTGGAAATGACTTAAACCACCACTATATCGGTCGTAAAATTGCAAGAAGAAAACTTTTTGAAAACAGCTTCAATAATGAATTTGCAAACCGCGTGGCGCTTTGTGTTCTTCAACATTCAGGTTCTTTGGAAGGATTTCAAAAACTCGCAAAACAAAGAGGAAAACCGCCCGGATTCATTCCCAAACCATCCACCATTGAAGCGAAAGTCCTTTTCGATTCGGATATGCTGCACAATCTTTCCTTTTTTGGTATCGCTAAAAGCCTCATGTTATCGTTTAGGGCAAAGGATAGATTTTTTGATGCAATTCGAAATAGCTCAACGTGGGTTTTAACCGAACCATCGGTCTTTTTGACTAAAACAGGAAAAAACTTGTCGGTCCCTCAATACCGCGCTTGCAAGCAGTTCTTTGACTATTTTTTGGTTTAATAAATTTTGTGACCAACGGATTCCGCAAGAGTTGTACTGGAAAGAGCAATACCACCGTACATTTTTTGACGGTCCACTTGCGTTGGAATTAACAGTTCTGTCTTTTTCTTTTGGGCTAGCCGATACAAGTCCCAGATCATGAATTCCAGAACTTTTTTTATGTAATCGCAGTTTCGTTTGTCTACATGGGAAATGTCACGATAGGTCACAAATGAATCAAAAGTACAGCCCCCGCCGCAAATGGTTCTGGCTACGCAATTTTGACATTCTTCTAGTGATAATGTGTTTCGGTTTGAAAATTCAGTAAAGATTTTAGAATCCGCTATTTTTTCGGTTATATTGATTGGTTGTGAAAAATGTCTGCTTGTCAGGAGTGTTTTGCAGGGTCCAATGAGTCCACCGGGCACAAGATTAAGAGCCCCACCAAGTGCAGAGCATTCTTTTATCCGAACTTTTCTCTCTACAAAGGGTTGGAGTCTTCGAAAAAACTGATCGTCGTAAATTTTGTGCTTTCGGAGTTCGGTGAAAATGTGAATGACTGCTTTTGAGTAATCGTCGATGTTTGGAAGAGAGTAATGTTGATTGTCAAAGTAAGGGTAGTGAACGAAATTATAGCCAACGCTTACTGGTTCGATTTCATTGATAATGTTTTTCATTATTTTTTTGATATTTTTTATGTTGTGGGTTCCGATAGTCATTGATATTGCGATTTTTTTACAATTATGCTTTTTTAGTTTTTCTAACCCAGCTAACACGATTTTGTATGATTCAAGACCATTTCGGTAAACGCGCATTTTGTTGTCTTCTTCGCGTCCGTCCAAAGAAATGATTGGCAATAAATTTTCTTTGACGATGTAGTCGGCAATGCCGTCAGTAATCATTGTTCCATTGGAAGACAAAACGATACGATATTTTCCTGGCTTTAGTTCTTTTTTTGTTTTTTCGACAATGTATTTTACTAACTCGAAGTTTAGCGTTGGTTCTCCGCCAGACATCGAAATGGTGTGGTATTCATTTGTATTTTTCTTGAACAATTCAAATGATTTGTCGATTTCTTCTCTTGTAATTGGCTTGTTATATTCACTAAAAAGATTGGTTTTGATTTGGCAGTACTTGCATTCCAGATTGCAATCAAACGTAAGCAAAAATCGCAATAAGTTCGGGTTGATTCGGTTACGTTCTTCAATTTCTGAACTGTTCAAGATCGGATCCTCTGTCCCAGTAACTAAATATCCTTCACTCACGAGCGTGTGTAATATGGGTCTCAACTCGTCGCGTTTAGTTGGAAACTTTTTAATATAGTTTTCTAATTCTTGGGGTTGTTTAAGGTCATCGATTATTTTTTTGAGAGGCTTTTTTCCATAAATGACTTGAAGATTCTTATTATTGTAATACGCAAAGAGGTCTTTTTTCTTGTATTCAGCCACGTAGCTTGAAACCCGATACTTATTTTCCGCAGTCATTTTTTTTGCCTCTGTCCTATGTAGGTTTTCCATTCTTTTTCAGCTCGAATTAAGGCGTTTTCCAAATCAGCGGCGCTCAAATTGTCCAATTGCATTACGGCGGTTCGATTTCCGTCAAATAAATTCCAATCTAGGTTGTCTGTCTTCTGACCTTTGGTTAGATCATTATATAAGTTTGTTCCCGGAAACGGGGTAGTGATTGAAAACTGAGTTGAGTCTGGATTGACCCGCTTGACAAAGTCAATGGTTTCTTGGATTGTTTCTTTAGTTTCGCCAGGTAAGCCAAAAGTGAATGTCAGATGGACTTTTATTCCGAGTATTTTACACATTTGGACTGTTTTCTCTACAGATTTGATTTGCAGGTTTTTACCACAACGGTTTACGATTTCTTGGTTTGCGGATTCTACGCCAAACTTTAAAGCAATTAATCCTGCCTTTTTAAATAACCGCATTGTTTCTTCAACGCACAAGTCGGCTCTACCCATAAATGTCCATTTTGTGTTCAGTTTTCGGTTCAGAATTAAATTTCCGAGTTCTTTCATTCGAGAATCGTTAATGTTGAAGGTATCATCGTCAAATTGTATGGCGCGAATCCCATATCGTTTGACTAGTTCTTCCATTTCGTCTACGATATCAACCGACTCTCGGGACTGGTAGCACTTTCCTTCGTAAATGACCTGGGGATAAAGGCAAAAACTACATTTGTAAGGACAACCTCGGCTTGCGAGCATTTGCGCGTTGGGTTCTGGCATTTCGACTATTTGGTTACTAAATTTGTCATTGTAAGCGTACAAAGGCAAAGTTAATCGTTCTGGCCATGGAAATTCACTAAATAATGGGCCTGAACTTTTTGCTTCGCTCATCTTTATTTCCTCGCCGTCTCTCCAAAAGAGGCCCTTAATCGAGCTTAAATCTGTTTTTCCCTTCAAGGCTTTGCTCAATTCGACTACTTTATTTTCGAATTGCCCAGTAATAACAAAGTCGACAGAATCATGATCAAATAGTACTTTAGCCGGAAATGTTGAAACGTGGGCCCCCGTTAAGCAAATCTTTGAGCCTTTGTTTGTTTTTTTTAATCGTTCAACTATTTGAATATCGTTTTGGAATGAAGGAGTTGCGGTTTCTACTACAATGAGATCTGGGTTATATGTGACAATTCGAAGTCGTAATTCAGTTTCGTCTATTCCTTCCCCAATACAATCGGTAGTTACGACTCCTATTTCCGCGTTCTTTAGCATGGAATGCGTATATGCCAAGAAAAAAGGGAACGGCACATAGCAGGGGATAGCGGTTTCAGATTCGAGTGTGAATGGGAATCTTGATCCAGCTCGGACGCCTTTTCGATCTCCTTTGGTCCATGGCAAGTTTAACAATGCAACACGATAGTTATGCTTTAATCCAGCATATTCTTTGTTTTCGTATTCAATGCGTTGAATTGAAACGCAAATCATTTTCCAGAATAGCTCTTGGTCAGGAACCTTTTTTTTGATACTTTTTTTAAAGTAAGAAACAAGCTTGCTAACGAGATTGTTTGGGTTTGGTTTTATGGAAAGTTCTATTTTTTTTAGATATTTGTCATAGCGTTTACGGTCCAATTTTCCTGGTGTAATGTACTCTAAGTCTCGTAAAATTGCATTTATGATTAATTCTTTTTCAAGTATAGACGGAACAATTTCTTGAATCAAGTTTTCTTTAATCCGTTTAAAAATTTCGGAGAAATATTGCTGATTCTCTCTTTGGCCAATGCAATAATAGAAATTTAGATCGCTCAGTATGTGGTGAATGCTTAGCAGAAAACTCGGATAAACAAAGTGGAACTTTTTTTCTTTAACGTCCATTTCCAGCAATTTAAATGACTCGTCGATATCCCACACAAGCTTTTGAGGAATATCTGCGTATCGATTTTTTTCGCAGTTTTCGTCTTTAAACCAGTTCCAATAATTGTCAAGGTTGGATTTGACAGTGTCTTCCCTGAGGTGAAAACAAGTCGCCTCAGGCAGGTATAAAAGTCTATAACCTTTCTTTGTCAGCTTTTCGCAGATATCAACATCTTCGTGATTTGTAGTGAACGATTCGTCATACAGACCCGCGTTTAGCAGAGCTTCTCTGCGATATATGTTGTCGGCACCAAACAAGAATTTGGGGGTTATTTCTTTTTCGCCCCAGTTTTGTTGCATATGAAAGAAACGCCATTGTTGAATTGTGTAAATACTGCTTGTTTCGATTAATCGACCGCCTACGCCCCCAACGCCTTCTTTTTTGATGGCGTTGAGAACTATTTTTAACCATTCAGGAGATAGTTCAACATCGGAATCTACAGAGGCCACATATTCGCCAGTTGTGTTTTGTATTCCAATGTTTCGCGCAGCTGCCAGCCCTAATGTTGAATCTTTTACGATTGTTTTTACTCCAAGTTCTTGTGCAATTTTTACGGTATTGTCCGTGGATCCGGCGTCGACTACAAGTATTTCTTTCGGGGTAATGTTTTGGTTTTGAATAGAAACCAAACAGCGCCGGATGGTCTTTTCAGAATTAAATGTTGGTACGTAAAAACTAACGAGATCGTCTTCGTTTTTGTGCATTCCTAAGAAGCCCCCTTTTTTCAAGTCCTTTACTTTTTAATTTTTCTAATAATCGCTTTTTTTGCCCACGGGTAACTTTAGGCAAAGCTTCCATTCCGAACAATGCATACAACAAAGTGTAATAACGAGTCATTGGTTTGATTAAACCTATGTCTGTCGAGGATAACGGATTGAGACGCGTATATTGCTCTATAAAATCAGCATGTAAGCTCGGGGGAATTTCAGTTAGAACTGCCGCTAGATCGTAAATAGCGGGGCCGTATCTAAGATGTTCAAAGTCAATCAGGCCAGACAAGTTTCCTTTGCTAAATAGAATATTTTCCAAAACCAAGTCGCCGTGGATTAGAGTGGACTTCATGCCGGTTGCTTGGCGCTTAAAATTTGCAACCAGTGCACCAACCTCTTTTTGGATTTCTTCCGGGCAATTCTCAGGAAAACGTGGCGCAAAAAAAGCTTGTGAAGGTCGGACTTTCTCTTCAAAGGTCTTATGAAATAGTGCGACAGTCCTTGCAATTTGAAAAACCTGTGCGCGCGAAATTTTGTTTCTTTGAACTGGTTTCCCGGGAAGGTAAGATAGTAAGCACCATTTTTTTCCGCCGACTTCAACATATTCTTTTTTGTCTGTGGTTTGAATAAGTTCGGGGGTTTTGAATCCTCTTTGGCGCAGTATTTTCAAGGCTTTGAGAAAATAGGGGTTAGCAATAGGCACAAAAACATACCGCTTGGAACCCGAAGAAACAAAAAAACTTTGATTTTTGAATCCTTTTTTATTTTGTTGAAAAACGGGTGGTTGTGAAAACCCATAGCTTGTGGAAACAATATTCTCCATACAGTGTCATTTCCCCTGCTTCATTTGTTCTACCATCACTTTTCTTGACTTGCGATTTTGCCAGATCGGCTGCTGTTCCCTTTAAGTTAATGGGGTTGTGTGCAGTTACCTTATTCACTATATATAATTACATATTTTGGGTTAATATATATTTGGTTGAACAATATTCAACTAAAAAGTAGATCTTTTTCGAATTTCACAGCGGATTGAGAACTCGAGTACTTTTATTCGTCGTTTTCTTCTTCGATGGAGGCCCGGGCTTTTTCTTTTTTGGGGCGGTTGATCATCGCGTATTTTCGGTATTTGGTTTTGGTCCAGGCCGTGGGTTGTTTTTTGCGGAGTTTGAATTCTTCTTTTAAGAGTTTTTCGCGCATGTTTTCGTTCATTAAGGGCAAGATGAAATCGTCGTCGTCGGCAAGCGAGAGTAATCGTTCTTCAAACGAGCTTTTTCGTTTGGCGGCGGCTTTGGAAATGCCGGTTTTTGCGGCGATGGTTTTTTTGACTGTTTTGGCGGTTCTTTTTTTCTTCATGGACTCTTGGCTCCCCAGGGTATTTCGTGTGACAAGAACATTAGGCGTTTTGTGATATAAAAATCATGTGGTAAAAAGAGGTTTTCTTGACATAGGTATTATGCGCCAAAACCATTTTAAATCCGTTTTTTAGCGTAAATGAATGGGTTTATTGCCTTTTTTGGCTTTGGTGCGTTTGGCGTATTTGACAAGATAATGCACGGTGCTTTTGGGGATTCCGGTGATGTGTTCGATTTTTCGCAGGCTTTGATGGTCTTTGACGCGTTCAATGACGTCGATTATCTGTTCTAAGGGGATCTGAAGGGGTTTTCCGGGGTTATTGTGGATGAAGGTTTTGATCTTTCGTTTTTCCAGAAAATCAAGGGTTTTTTCGTTGATGCGCACAAACGTGGATTTGGAGAGGGTCACAGTGTGAATGGGGCGTTTGTTGATGATTTCCGTGATTTTTTTTCGGGAAATCGGGCGTGCCAAATGAATCTCCATGGTGTCGAGCGGTATTTGTCGTAACGAAGTATTGGGCCAGATGCAGATTTTCATGGTTTTTTTCGTGCTCCGAAACAGAGGTTTTTTTTTTGGTAATACTAGTGAAATTTTTTTTTAGGGGTGGGGTTGTTCGCGTTTTTTTCGGTCGGCGATCACGCGTTCGCGGATTTTTCGCATGGCCAGGTATTTGAGGCCGTCGACGAGTTCCATGCGTTTGATTTTTTGGGGCGAAATTTTTTCGAGTACGCCGGGTCGGACTTCGCGGACGCCAACGCCGCACCAGACCACGTCTTGTTTGTGATGCACCACTAAGTCGAGTATGTCTTCGGGGGTGTTGAGTTCGGTTTGGCTTTTGATTTTGAGCATGCCTTCGCCGAGGCGGTCCGCGGAGTGGCCGTCGCTTCCGGCGGTGATAAACGAAGCGCTTTCGCCGAGTTCGACGCTGGCCGTGATGCGGTTTAGGTAGCTGTACACGAGGCGGTCGAGGGATTTTTGGAGTTTTTCTCCGACGGAGCCGATTCCGATTTTTCGCGTGACCCGGTTTTTTTGAAGAAAACCCAAAAAGTTGTTGGGTCGGCGGATCCAGCCGCTTTCGTACATGATGTCGGAGAGGTGTCCGACCATGCCGTTGTAGGCTTCGATTCCGATCGGGTATTTTCGAATGAGTTTCATGAGTTTTTTGGGTCCGATTAAAAACGCGGCGCTGTCTTGGGTGTATCCCCAGGGGTGCGCGCAGCTTAAGACTAAGTTGTCTTGTTTGGCGTGTTCGACGCAGGTTTCGATGGGTACTTCGAATTCGAATAATTCTTTGTGGTCGTATACGCGTTCGTCGGGCCCGTAGCACAAGACGTGTCCGATGTCGGTGTTGAGTTCGACGCCGGGAACCAGTATTTTGTCGCGGGGTTTTTCTTTGGCGACGCGTTCAAAGGCTTTTCGGATATCGAAGTGGGCGTGTTCGGTGATGGCCATGACGTCGATTTTTTTTTGTTCGACGTTTTTCCAGTAATCCTTGGCTTTGACTTTTTTTTCGATGACATGCGAATGCAAATCCATCGTGAACGTGGTCGTCATGATAGATTGGTGGTTGTTTTTCCTTAAAAAAGCCTTTCTTTTGGGTCTTTCGGTATTTTTTTATGGGGGAACCTCCTTTGGTGTAAGTATGTTAAATCCGTTTTTTGACCGGTTTATTTTCACGAATGGTATTCGGTTTTCCAATAACCAGTTTTTTTTGATGAACACGCCGTTTGCGATTCTTCCCGTGGATATTTTGGTGGGGCTGGCCGAGATCTCGGATCCGGCCACTAATCGGGCGGTGTACGCTGCGGTTAAAAAACAAGTGGCAGGGTCGTTGGTGTCGGGTTTTTCGCTTTCGAATTCCGTGGAATTAAACGCCCGGTTTTTGGCCGAGTTTTTTTCGGCGTGCGGAATCGGCGGGGTTTCGATCGTGCATTTGGACGTGGAAAACAAGCGCGCGATTTTGGTGGTGGATCATAATCCGATTGCGGGTAGTTTGGTGAACAAGGCGAAAAAACCCGTGGATCACGTGTTGCGGGGCGTGTTTGCGGGCGTGTTTTCGGCGTTGTTTCGAAACGACTTGGATTGCGTGGAACACCAGTGCATTGCCTTGAATCAAAAAACCTGCGAGTTCATCGTCAAACCCGTGCACGAATTCGATTTTTCCAAAGAAGAACCCAAAGACCAATTGGAACTCAAATAACCTTTTTTTTGGCGACTTCGTTTTTTGCCGTAAAAACAATCGCCTAAAGGCCTCATCTTAGGGCCGTATTGTTGTGGACAGCGTCTTGAAAAAAGCATTTGTGGCGAGTTTTCTTTTTTTGTTGATAGCCGTCAGTTTCGTTGTTTTTCAATCTTTTTCAGAGGAAAAATTTAACGCCGAAGCAGTGCCGTTTACCGTGGATTATGCGCTTGAATTCGATGGTGCTTCCCGGGATCCAACGATTCGTTTTTCGATCCAAACAACGAATACGGTGGGTATTCCGCTTTCGGATGTCTTAGTGGGGGTGATTCCAAGTTACGACCCCAATCGGTTTGGTTCTGTGGTGACGGGTAGTGATGGAACCGCGTTGTATTCTGATGTGGCGCCTCCGGTCGGCGCTCATTCGTATCGGTTCATTGCGTCCAAAGTGGGGTACAAAAACGGTTATTTGGAAAAAACCGTTGTGATCGGAGGGTGTTTGGATGATGCGGATTGTGATGGATTTGTTTACGAAAAAGAGTTGTTGTTTGGAACGGATCCGGGTAACTATTATGATAATCCGGCTACCATGGTCTTTGACGATTTTTACACTTCGTGCGGAAATCCAATGACCTGGTTATTGGGGGGCGTGAATCCGCTCGAAAAGCAACAAATTCAAGATAATCTTGAACAACTCAACTCCGAACAACTCGAATTGCTGTCTAATCCGATCTCTGCCAACAGTCTGAATTCCCAAGAATTGCTCACGAGTTTTGTACCATTGGATGTTCAAATTCAATCGGAATCGATTCCGTTAAAACAAGTGTTCGAAAACAATAGCGAACTCGAATCTTTTTCCAAAGGAACTCAAGTCGTCATACTTTTATACGATTCCAACAAAGAAACCTTACGCATTTACTCCATTGCCTCCAATTGTACGGGCTTGTTTTTAGGATTCGTGGACGGCACTTTCAAAGGCGCCAAAGACGATTTGGACTTTGCCCAACAAGTATTAAACGGCGCCCTAAGCTTTATCTACCGCCAAGACCAAGTTACTCAAATTGCAAGCGGCGTCATTGACATTGTTCGCATCTTCCCCCAAGCGTTGGAACATATCGGCGACGCACTCGGCAATGCGGTCATAGACATTTACAAAGTCGGAACAACCAGAAACCCTGCCAACCCAGTCACTCAGAGACTCGAATATCGGGCATTTCAAGTTGGGTACGTCCAAGGATTCATTGGCGGTTATGTTATCGAACAAGCGGTTTTGGTTGGAAAAATTGCAGACGCCATCAAAGCCCTTAAAATCGTTCAAAAAATCGACAAATTTACCGACCTGATCCGAATTATTGGAAACAAATTTGGCTACCAAACCGCTACCCTTCTTCAAAGACTCGAATGGACTAAACCCATTATTGAGGCAGGCGAAAAAGCAGCCACTGGATTGGGGCGCATCACCAAAGCGCTCGGAAACGATGCCGAAAAACTCACACAATTCTTCGAGAGCATTCCCGAACCCTTACGCATCGTTTTCAGCGAAAAAGTCGAAGGAATCGCTACACGATTAGGAGCTGCCTCTGACACCATCCTTTCAAAATTACTGAACAAAAGAGGATACCAAACTGTAATCGCAAATTACAGCGAAGAAATCGGAGAAAAAGTCGGCCGAATCGCCGGAACAAGCACACTCGAATGGAGTGATCGAGGAATAACCGGGATCGCAGAGATAGGGCAAAAAGAAAGTTTAGCATCAGATACGCTAATTCGAATTGATACTTTTAAAAATACCAAAGGAATTGATACTGTGGCAGGAGATATTGGGTCTAGTATATCTCAAGATAGTGTTAAAGGATACAAAGCCCAACTCGAAGCCGCTGAAAAACTAAAAACAAACGGAAACACAATCAAAGAATTCGAGTACGCAAACAAAAAAGCAGACATTTATCTTGAAACAACGACAAACAAAAAAGTTCTAGCCGAAGTAAAAAACGAAAACTTCATTGCGATGAAAACGCCTGAAATAGATGAGGTAAAAGCACAATTACAAGAATTAGTTTCCTACGTAGCAAACAATCCAAGCATAGCAGACGAGGCGTGGCTTATAACCAAACAACCTATCGATTCCAAATTATTAATCGAGTTTGAGAATATTGGCGTAAAAGTAAGACTATGGGGGGACATCTAATGGGATATACCTATGACTTTATGACTTTTGTTCCGACCACCATCGAAAAAGAACCAATCCTAAAAAAAATTGAGCAAGCATTGCGGTTGAAAAATTTTACAGTGACTCTTGAAGAACCGCTTCCCGGCCTTTATGAACGCCAGTACGGGTACGTCGGATATACTTTGAAGATTAATAAAAAAGAAACACAGTTTAATGTACGTTCCGGTAAGCGAAGCACAAGCATCAGTGTTTTTACTCAAAAAACGGGCATAGTTCTAGATAATCCGGAAGAAACCTTCAAGTATTTTTTAGAAATAATCAAAACCGTGATTGAAGAAGCAAATCCGGAGTGGGGAATCGGAGATCATGAACTCGAACTCGATAAGTGGCGGCCTTACGATTATATTCACCCGATCATTTATTTCGGAGAAAAAGAAAAAAAGAAAATAAATGTGGATAAAGTCAAACAAGCAGGTGTTTATAGCATAGTCCCATTCCATAAAGGGATTCTGCTTCAGTTGTACAAGAATATGTTTCAGCCAAATTATCGGGATATGTTTCAGCCCGAGAATCCAATAGATCAAGAAAAAATCGCGCAAGCAGTAGGAAAAGAACTACCTGAAAAGGATGTGGAAAAATGAATCGTATGTTGTTACTCCTGATCATCGCCCTCTTATTCGTTGGATGTACTAGCCCGCCACTAGGGCAGAGCAACACCGCGTTAAATTCAGATGTTGAATCCGCTTTGGCGGAGTGCAATACAATTGATCAAGAGCTTAATCGGTCCATTTGCATTACAAACGTTGCCGTAGAAGCAGACAACATGCAAATCTGCGATTTGCTCACGGATTCTTTTTTTGTTTCGATTCGAAAAGACCAGTGTTTGGCTGAGATCGGAGGGAAACGAGGCGATTTGAAGATGTGTAATGCCTTAACCTCTCAAAGCGGTATACAAACTTGCATTCAAGGAGTGGCAGTTACCCTTCGGGATTATAGCGTCTGCGAAAAACTTGGGTCTGGTTCGTATTGTAGCAGCGGGGTTACCGATGCGTTATTGGAAGATGCGAACAGAACGCAAAATATCGAAATCTGCAACAAAATCATATCAGAAGTCTATAAACTTCAATGCATTGCGATCGTCAGCGGTCAGACTGGAACACTCGAAGGATGCAAAGAAGTCACTTTGGAAAAACATCCGACCGCCTGCCAAGACGACCTATGCAAGGCTCGGCTAGACGGCTTTCGCATCAATTGCATGTTTGCGGTAGTCGAAAAAACAAAAGACGCCACGATATGCGAAAATTTTACGACCCCGACTCAAAAACAAGTGTGCTTGGATACCGCCCAAAAAGGATACCAAACAACGTTGGACAGCCTGTGGTCCACCATACAAACCACGACTGCACAAGCAGAACAAGCAAAAGATGAAAAAATATGCGAAACCCTCCCGAAAAATCCCGAACTCGCAATGTTTCGTGATATTTGCATCTCGCGCGTAGCCGTCGCAAAAAAAGACGCCAACTTATGCAAAGGCCTCAATCAAGAAGAGACTTGTTTCTCGGACGTTGCAGTCGCCAAAGACGACCTGGAAGCATGCAAAGCCACAACCGAAAAAGAACGTTGCATGAAAAAAATTGCGATTACCCGGATGGACCCCGCCATATGCAAACAACTCGAAAATCCTGATTTATGCATCATCGCAATCATTATCAACGCTCAAAACACTGCGCTCTGTGACGAACTCAGTACCCAAGAAGCAGTCCAATCCTGCAAAGACCTATACCAAAACCAATAGCGGGTAACTACTAGCTAATCTCTTTGTTTTGTGAACTTGTATGTACTTCTTCTTTCAGTATTCGTTTTTACTCTTCCAATATTTTCATGCATTTTTCTTTGATGAGCCGTGCGAGGTCCGGGTTTCGTTCGATTGTTAACGTTGCTTGGAATTTGAATTTGGACAGTTCTTCTTGGCTGAATTTTTCGAATAGTTCGCTTAGGTTGTTGATTTGTTTGAACAGGTATTCGATGGCTTGTTCGGTTTCTTTGGCGTATTGAATGGTCAGTACGTATTCTCCGTGGGCCATGATGTCCCATTCTTTGAATTCGGCTTTGGCGCCGGTTTTGGATTTTTTGAATCCGCCTTTAAGGTATTGTTCAACCACCCATCGGTCAAAGGGGTCATTTCCGATTACGGCGCAATAACACGGAATGGATTTGGTCATTTCTTTTAAGAGTTCGAAGTCGGAAAAGCTGAATCGAAGCGGCCACAAGCCGTGTCGTTTGATTCCATAAAACGGTTCCGGTTTTCCTTGGGTGAGTACGCGCGAGGCCAGAATCTGGGCGACGGTGACCGCGACGGCGCTTGGATCATGAAATTCGATTACGGTTTTGGTGTCAAGTTTTCCGAGTGCGGGCAATTGGCCAGCGTGGTTTTCATACGTGGTCTGGAGATCTTGAACGGATTTCGCGAGGTGCGTGATCCATTCTTTGTTTAATGCGTAACTCTTGTCGTGTTTTTCAACGACTTTTTGTCGAACCAAATCTTGAAGCGTTTTGAACACGGCTTGTTGAGAAACGGTTTTTCCGGATTGCTGTTGGACGCGCTCCGTAATTTGTTTTAACGACAGCGGCCATTCTTGGGTGAGAATCCGGATGGTCCAGTCTTTGACAGTGGTGTTGCCGTGAGCCGCCGGAATGGACCAGAATTCTTGCATAGGTACTCTTTTATCCGTTAGTTCTAAAATACTTGTTATGTAGTGGGTTATCTATGGGGGTATTGCCAATTCTTTTAGGAAAGTCTTCCACACGTGATCAAATTATTTTGATTCTTGGCCAGCAGGGCCCGCTTTCTGCAAAAGGCGTTTTTGAAAAAATGGATTGGACGCTAGTAGATCGCGTGTCGTACCAAGCCGTGCACAAAATGTTGGTTTCTCTTGAAGCGGAAGATGTTCTGGTTTCAAAACAAAAAAAATTCGAGTTGAATCCCCAGTGGGTTTTGAGCTTGAAAAATTTTTCACGCGAGTTAGACTCGGAGTTCCGACGCTCTAAATCAAGGCGTGTTCCCATCTCTTTTGGCTCTGATACGATTCTTGAATTCTCTGATATAAGTGAGTTTTGCGTTGGAATGGCAAAAATTTTCGTCACACTTGGAAAATCAGTTCGAAAAGGCGACAAGACAATGGCGTTGATTCGAAATGCGTGGTTTCCTTTGTCGTTTCGTTTTTCTGATTTTTCTTTGTTAAAAAAAATGTCTGATGCAACTCCTGGACAGATTTGCGTGGTGATTACGCGAGACACTAACTTTAATCGTTGGGCGCAAAAAATGTATTCTGATGCAGGTTTTTCCGTGCGGATCAATCCTTCCGGAAATTTTGAAAAAGATTTCGGAGTAATTGGTTCATATTACTGGGAAGTGGATTTTTCTTCGGACTCCAGACGCTGGCTAGAATCACTATATGATAAGACGAATAACTTGTTGGATGTTTTTTTGCATTACGCCCGATTTTTAGCTAAAAAGCCACTTAGTGTCTCCATTAAAGTCCGGGTTTATCGAAATCCGCAAATGGCAAAGATGGCGTTTGACCAGATAAATTCTCTTTACGCCCATTCCTGACATGCTAGTAATTCTTTCTTTTTCTTCAAATCCGCCTACCAATAAGGTTTTTAAACCTCGAAGGTGTTATCTTGTCAGCCAATGGGCTATTAGGTGTGTTTTCGTGGCTGTTTCACGAACCAAAACTGGAATCGAAGGATTGGATAAAGCGTTGCAAGGGGGTCTTCCCGAAGGCAACATGGTTTTGATTTCAGGCGGCGCCGGAACCGGAAAATCGACTTTTTGCATGCAATTTTTGGTCCACGGCGCGCAAAACAATGAGCGCGGAGTATACATTTCTACGGAGCAAACAGAATCCGAATTGATCAAGCAAGGTCTCGGTTTTGGTTGGGATTTGGAAAGTTTGATCAAGCGGGGCTTGATCAAGGTTGTTTTTTATGATATTACCGGCGGGGATAATTTTCTCAAACGTCTTGATCTGATTCTAAAAGAATTCAAACCCAAACGCATTGTGGTGGATTCCATGTCTACCTTGACGGATGCCATGATTGTCGGGGGTTTGGCGGAACACGATGCGTTTTCAATGGTTCAGATTGCCGAAACGGTTTCTCCGATTCCGCGAACCGAACAATTGATCGCGAAACAGATTTTGTATCGGTTGTTGTCGTCGCTTCGAGCCTACGGAGTTACCACGATGTTGACGTCGGAATTGTTTGAAGAAGCCGCGCGACTCAGTGCGGATGGCGTGTCCGAGTTTATTGCGGATGGCGTGATTGTGTTAAGTTATTTGGGTGTCGGTTCTTCGGTGTTTCGCAGTGTTCGAATCCGAAAAATGCGGTACACTGATCACGAAAAAGGCTCGCTACGGTACGAGATGTCGCCAAAAGGAATTACAATTAAGATAGATGATTTGGCGCTCTAACGTGATAAACTGATTTTTGATTAACAGCATTGTTTAAATAGGTGTTTAAAGCCATTAAATACATCTTAAAGCGCGGCCGAGTCTGATGTTGAATGTTACGAGTTAAAACAGGGATATCTGGTTTTGATGAACTCATTAATGGGGGATTTCCAAAAGGGAATCTGGTATTGCTGTCAGGGTTAACAGGATCTGGAAAGACCATCTTCGCTACTCAATACCTTGTAAATGGAGTGAAGCAGTATAATGAACGTGGGCTTTTGATTAGTTTTGAACAGATTAGAGAAGATATTATTGATCAATCAAACGAATTGGGGTGGGATTTGCTTAAACTTGAAAAAGAAAAAAAATTGAAAGTTGTAACTTACACTCCAAACAAAATGATTTTCTCTGCGGTATTACAAGAAATTAAGGCATTAATCCAAGAGTTTAAACCGGATAGAATTGTCTTGGATTCTATTTCGACATATGGGATTTATGCAGAAACGATTGCATATATTGAGATCTTAGAAAAAATGGGAATGCAAAAAAGCCAATTCTCTTTCCAGCTTGGGCCTGAAGTTGCTACTCGAAAAGCAATAGTGGATATGCTTGAAGCACTAAAAAATCAAAAAGCAACATCAATAATCATTTCTGAGTTACCTGAATCCACAAATTTTTTGAGCCGGGACACAATTAGTGAATTTTTATGTGACGGTGTAGTTTTACTCAAACATGTTTCGATTGGGGATAGTTTGAATAGAAACTTGGAAGTTCGAAAAATGCGAAAAACTGATATTCGTGGCGGTCCACGAACATATAATATTACTGCAAAAGGCATTGTTATCGAAGCAGGCGGATAAACATGGTGGATGTAAAAGATAGCGTTGTTAGATTGTACGTTAAACGCTTTGTAATCCCCCGGGCATTGATTTTTGATAGGCCTGGCTTTGTAGATTTTAAAATCTCTGGAAAAACCACTGTAAACTTGCGACAACTTCTGCTCCCTGAAAGTTTTTTTGTTGCTCTTGAAAAGCAATTAGTTACTGAGTTTGGGGCTGAAGGTGAGCAAACATTATATTCCATCGGCAAACGGTTTGGGTATAGCTTTGCATTGAATGGGCGGTTTGAAAATATTAAAGATCACCCTGGCGAGGCAGTAAAAGATTGGGTGATGATTGCGAGTAAATTTGTCGAAGGCACCTATGCGAGCAATATCTCGCAAGAGACTGATGTAAAAAATAAGACTGTGAAATATGAACTGAAAAATTTTGTTGTGTGTAGAAAGTTAGGGTATGATTTTTTTCTTGCTACTGCCGGTGCAGCAGGAATTATCGCGTGGATACTGCAAGACATAAAAATTGAAGGTCATATGTATGATAGTTTGTTCAAAGGGTCTGATCAGTTTTGTAAGGTGACCTGTGCTCCTGTCGATGTTCTTTCAAAGCAATTCAAAGAACAAGTATATAGTGAAACTCAAGTAGATGATCTATTAGAGGACGCTTCAACTTATCGAAGTTTTAATACTGAAGTGGACATTCAATATAAAAAATCCTTTGAATCATATCTTAACGCCAAATTGTTTTCATATTCTGAAGGCATCATTGTATACAAACAAAAGGAGCGTTTTTTCTTAATGGAAGTCAGCGGGATGTACCTGCTAGAAAAAGGAATGAAAAATGAAAAAATGAAAAAAATCCTTTTTGATTGTGCGTTTCGGATAGGTCAAGAGTTATTTCCTGAAATTGATAAAAGAAGATTGCTTGAAGTAATGGAGTTACTTTCGGCTTTGGGCTGGGGCGAAGTTTTAGTTCTTTCAAGCGGAGAAAAATTAAAAGTTATCATTAATTATTTTCCTTGGACTAAATTTTATAAAGAAATTGACTTCTTAATGATCGGCGGATTTTTATCTGGTCTATGTTCTAGAGTGTATGGGAAAGAGATTATCTTAAAAAAGCCTAAAGTCGATGTATCCAAAGGTCATCTTGCGCTATTATTTGAAGGGGCTGAGTAAACAATGGAACGCCTTGGAAAAGTAGAAAAAAAAATCTATTCTCTTCGAGAGGATCACCCGCTAGTGATCCCACAAATAGATCCTGACAAACTTCCTGTAGAAGTAATTTCAAAAATTTTTCAAGCGATCTCTGATTTGGGTATTCAACATATTGCGCTTGGCGGAAGCATTATCACTCCACAAAAATTACAAATAGTGCAAGATATGGCTGTAAAGGATTATAACTTTTCTACAGTAACCTATCCGACTAATAGTGCAGTGTGTTTTTTAAATGGCCACGAAGGGAAAACCGCAATTTATTGGATGTCTGTTTTGAACTCAGAAAATCCATTTTTCTTGCGTGATGTGTTGGTAATGAACTCAGTTGCTGTTACGCCTAATACTCTTGAACCAATTCCTACTGCGTATGTATTTGATGATCGGGGGTCAATGCGAACAGCTAACTGGCTGGCACGCGCCGTTCCAATTCCAAGAGAAAAACCCGAAATTAGTTTATCTGTCGCTTTAGCAGCCCAATATTTAGGTATGCGAATATATATCATGGCTGGTGGATCCGGTAGCGAACTTGGGCCGCCAGCAACACATGTTGAATTATTGGCAAGAAAGACGAATTTATTTATTATTCCAACTAGTGGCATTTTAACGCCTGAAGATGCTGATCTTATGTTTAAACATAAGGCTGACGCTATTCATGTTGGTAAACTCATTGAAGAACCAAAAGGTATTGAAACCTTGAAAAAAATGGTTTCTCTGGCAAATAAATATCCTGGCAAGATATTTTAACATTATTTTACAGGAGAACTTTTGTATGCATGCGCAAAAAGCAGCAATATTTGACATTGATGGTGTACTTGTTAAAGGTTTTATCATTTGTGAATTTCCAAAGTATTTGGACCAACAAGGGTGCATAGGCTCCGAATCCAATAAAAAAATACAACTTCTTTTATCAGAATATATTAAAGGAACAAAAAGTGCTGCTGAAGTTGCAACCGAACTCCCGCAAGTGTTTGCGAGAGGGTTAAAAGGATGCGATCACCAAAAAGTTGAAAAATTGGGGGCAGCATTCATGGCTATATACAAAAAAAATATTTTTGAACACTCAAAACAACTTGTAAAACTAATGAAACAAAAAGGTTATTTGGTCCTTGCAATGAGCGGTTCCCCTATCGAAGTAATAAAACAATTGAAATACTTGGGCTTTGATGATTTATATGGGACAGAATGCGAGATTGTTGATGGTGTTTATTCGGGGAATGTCAAAACGAATCTAGTAATTCGTGAAAATAAAGAAACTTTGTTCTATGCTTTGATAAAAAAGTATAATATTGACATAGAATCTTCGTTTGGGTTTGGAGATACCTCACAAGATCTTCCTGTTTTAGAACATGTGGGACATCCAGTTACTGTGAACCCCGACAAAAAACTTTCTGAAATTGCTGAACAAAGAAAATGGCCAATAGTCAAAAATAAAACTGATATACGTGGTTTACTGGATTTTTGAATAACTATCCTACACTATTTTTTTGCTTTTTGAAAGTGCCTTAATGCAACTGTTACCACTAAGGGAAACAACACTGTCGTGTCCCCAACTACTTTTACCGTGTTGGCGTCTGCTGCGATTTTGCCCCAGCTTTTGGCTTCTTCGGGTTCGGCGCCGCTGTCGCTTCCGTCGTATTCGCTGGAGGTGTTCATGTAGACGGTGTATTTGGCGCCTTCGCGGTACATGTTGGCGTTTAGCAGGGTGTGTTTGACGAGGCCGGCGCCTAGTATGATGAGTCCGGTTTCTTTGGAGTCGAGTGTTTTTTCGATCAGGCGGTGATGGTCTGCGATTTGGTCGATGAATAATTTTTTTTGTTTGTTGTAGTTGAAAAAGTAGCAGTTGTCGCCGATGGCTCCGTCCATGAATGCTGGAGAGAAAACCGGGATTTTGTTTTGGTGGGCCCAGTAATAAATTGATTCTTCGTGGTTGATTTTTTCTCCCATTTTGTCGATGATTTCGCTGGGGGAAAAAATGTGTCCGGTGTTGAGTTGTTCGTCAAGCAGTTCTTGGAGGATCGGTTGGAAGAATTTTTCGAACCAGATGTAGCGCTCGTTGGGTGCGAGCAGGTTTCCGATGCGGTTGATTCCTTTTTCGCGTAGTTTCGCGCCGTCGAGTCGAAAATCGGAAATGAAAAACGGAGCGTGGGTTTTGATGAAGTCTTCTTCGATTCCGCCGGCGGTGCTGACCAAGCAGTCCACGAGTTTGTGTTGAACCAGATAGCGGATGATGTCGCGGTTTCCGCTGGATACTTGGTTGGAGGTATATCCTAAGAAAATCGTTACTTTGTCTTTGCGCATTTTTTTGACGATTTCGATGGCGCGGCTTAAATGCGTGGCTTGGAATCCGCTGGTTCCAAGCGCGTTAATCAGTTTTTCCAAGGTGACTTCTTGGTTAAAATCAAGTCCTTTGACGGATATTCCGCTGGCTTTGACGCTTTTTTTGAAGATGCTTTCATAGGCATCTTTTACGGTTTTTTTGGCCACGTAAATCAGAATCTGAGTTTTATCTACTTTTTACTTGGTTATGTTTATAAATCCGGTTATCGATGTTTTGTATGTTCTATACGTAGTGATTTGGATGGCTCTTTCGATTGTTCTGCCAGGTTTTGGGAAAAAAACACTTTCAACAAAAGACGCGATTATTAGTTTACTTAGCGTTCGGCATCCTTTGAGTTTGAAGGAAATATTTTCGGATATCAAAAAAGAATATGCCATTTCAGCTTCCTACCAAGCGGTTCATAAAATGCTTCATAGTTTGGAGGGTGAGCGGGTCGTTGTCAAAAACGGGTCGAAATTTTCGTTAAGTGCTGAGTGGATATTAAATGTAAAGGCGTTTAGTGCGCGTCTACAATCCTATTCCAATTATTCTTTGCCTTCCGATTGGTTGCAAAAAGAGGTGCTGAATTTGGAATTCCATAGTATGGTTGAGTTAATTCGTTTTGTTATTTGGGTCTTTAATGATCAATTTCCTAATCCGGATAAAAAATCTCGTGTTTGCCTGTTGGGTCATCCTTGGCTTCCGGTGGGTTTGGATCCAAGCGATTTGGAGCAAGTGAAAAAAATTTTTCAAGTTCCCTATTATGGGTTGTATCATGGTGCTGGGGTGTTGGACCAGTTTGGGAATACGTTTACCCAAAAGATGGGCAAGCAATCCATTCATCAGGTCACTTATCCGGCGGACGGTGATTTGGTGATTGAAGGGGATTATGTGGCTCAAATTTTTTATCCAACGGAGTTTAAACAACGATTAAATGCGTTGTTTGAAAAAACAAAATCAATGGAACAGTTCGACATGGCAAAAGTCTATTCGCTTTACATGGAAAACGTCTCGATCAAAATGGTTATTACACGGAATCCTATTTTGGCGGAACAACTGCGAACCGAAGGAATCAACTTATTTCCAAAGTCAGTTCATGCAAATTCTTTTCCGTGATCCAAGGCCCTCATACTTTGAGGTTAACTATTATTTCAAAGATTTGAAAGCATACTGAGAACGAGAAACGCCCCAAATATAATCGAGAGAATCCCTCGAATAATATTCCACAGCGTAACTTCCCAAAAAGTTGTCCGATTTTTTTCCTTTTCAATATCTGGGGTACCCATAGTAATGAGTTTTCCAGTAAGACGCGTTTTTCCTTCGCGCAGCTGCTTTGGGACCCGGTAAAGTACATAAACTCCATATCCTACCAATGCGATTCCCCCGATGCCGAATAATACTGTGATCCAACTCATGTATCCCCCTCCACTAGTTGCGGTTTTTATCTCTAAATACTCAAATTTTATATTTTGTGTATCCTGATGAATTTACCCGTTATTTTACCTGCGCATTTCGAATCCTTTCAATTGTTTTTTTGAAACTTTTTTCTTCAAGGGGGAAAATGTATTTTTTAAAAGTAGAGCAGTTTTTCATAAATTCCAGCGTAATGTTGTGTCCTGTTGTTTTGCCTATTTGAATGTTTTTTACTTCGTTTATGGTTATTTGAAACGCGGTTTTTTTTTCTTGTTCGATGTCTTTCGAAAAACGCCAATGTTCGGTCTGCTGGCCGTCGACACATTCAGAAAGTTTTTGATAAAAATCGTTGCGTGCTTTTTGTACTTGCTCGTCATTTGCCAAGGTGTGTATGATTGGGGTTTCGTATTTTTTGAATGTCCCTGTCGAAGGTAGAAAATCCAGGATTTCTTGGATTTCTTTTCTGCCAAGTGGGAGTTGTAGCCAAATAACGATATCACTCTCTCCAAAACTCAGAAAAATAAGACTGATTGCGTATCCGAAGGTTTCAATTAATTTGGATACTTTTTTTTGCCGATCTTCTTCTGAAAAAAATTTTCTTTCCTCATAACTAAAATCGCAAACACCGAACTCGCTTACTGAGCCAGATAAAGAGGTTCCTCGATTCGGATCTAATCGTACATAAAATCCCCCCAAATGCGCATTTCCGGGCCTTTTTTGCTCTTTTAACGATTCATGGTCTTTATTTAGTTTTAGGTATTCTTCTCTAATCGTATCGTCCTTCATCTACCCGCCACCTATAAGGTCTTTTACCGTATTCGCAGTTGCAAGCAGTTCATCGCTTGTCTGCGTTATTTCAATGAAATGTATTTTTCCTTGGTTGATGAGCGCGTTGAGATTGGAATTGTTTATTGCAAGCGCTTTTATTTCTTCGGTTGTGCCTTTTGGGATCGCGATAAGCGCTTCTGTTGTTGTTTTTTGAGAAAGGTTGTTGATGGCATTAATGTTTCTTGGTAGCTGCGTGCTCAAGTCTTCCACTATTTTGGCCACGGTGCCTGTTTTTGATTCTAGTATTACGACGGTATTGTCTTTTAGCAGGAGGCCATCCATTTCACCAAATACTTGGCCACCAACTCTTTTGATGTTTATGTTCACACCGTTTTTTGCAAACGACAGCACCAGTCGTTGTCCTTCATATATGAATTCTTTTCCGAGGTATTGGTTTGCGGGAATTTCTGCACTTTTTTTTCCTACGATACGTTTCACGACTTCAAGTGCGTCAAGTCTGCCTGTGCCCTGAAACAAAAACCGTATGCTGCCTTCATTTTCGTCGGCAAAATATTCGTATTCGATCCCTTTTTGCATCTTGTGATCCCCAATGTCAGCCTTATTATGCTTGTGGTAATTGCGATGAAATGCATTATACGGATACGCATTTGGAGCATTCGGGTTTGGTGGAACACACGCTTACTTAGGGTCATATGGGCGAAGTCCCTAGTGCCATTTTTTTATTAAGGTTTTAGCCGTGTCAGTAGTACTATCTACGGAATATTTTTTCGCAATTTTTCTTACTTTTTCTAACTCTTGTTTACTCAAAGAATATATGTGAATACTAAGCTGATCGTCGGTAAAGTCTGCAACAACGGATCCGTTTTTGTCAAATAATTGCAAATTAAATACGTTAAAAGTCATTAGGCTATTTTCTTTATACCACTCAATAAAAAGAGAGTCAAAATTAGCTTTAAGATAATGCAATTTTTCATGGCCTATTTCCTCTTTTCTTTTTGGTTTTTCGTATCGAACCCGTTCTCCTGGCAGGCTAACGCACACCTTTAGGCGATCGAAAAAAACTGGATTAACAAAATCTTTTCCCGTAAAGATATCTGGGTTCACAAACTCTATTTCAAGGGTTACTGCACCGATTTCTTTACAGAAACACAATATTTCATACAGAAGTTTTAGGTTATTGGCATTTTTAGTGTTAGCCAGAACTAAGCTGACATCGAACTTTTTTTCCATGTTTGTCAACTTACGCATAATACTACACTTCCTCCAATTGTTTCAGGAGCTAAAAAAGCGGCAAGTAAGCATCGAACAGGTTTTGTAGCTTCCCATAGTATTAGTGCTCCCGCAGCTACCCCTGCTCCTTCCACGATAATTATTCCAATGTCTGAAAAAGGTTTAAACCTATCTAATGTAGGCCACCCATTTTCGACGTTGTTATGTCTAATTATTCTTTCAACCCAATCGTCTAAATGCTCTGTTGGAATAAAAGACGGATAACTTATTGGGGGATTTCGGATATACTTTTCTGGCGGTTCGCAACTTTTTTCACAACCTTTTGTACCGCCGCTTTCTTTAAATGCAACCGATTCATAGAAGACACTGCAATCTAACCCATTCTCTCTATATTGCCCAATATGCTGATTGTATTTCTCTATCGGGGTATGGGGGATAAGAATCTTGTTGTTGATGTGCTGAATAATTTCGTCTTTCGCTATTCCCAATTTGTTTAAACAGGCTTCAAGATCTTGACCCTTTCCTTTTTCAGTATAGGAAATGCGAAAATACCTTCCTCCATCTGTACCAGTAAAAAATTCTTTTAGTGGAGGAACAATATACTGTGTAAGAATAACTCCCAAATTTTGACTGCATTTTTGGTCTCCGCAGGTGTAGGCGAAGGGGTTTGTGTTGATGGTTTGAGTTATCGAATCGGTTCCGATCCAAATTGTGTTGGTAGCGGAGCATTCAGTGGTGGGCCATTCTCCGGTTAATAGATACTTTTTGTAGCAGGTGTCGGAGTGCAGAGGATCTGTTATGGGGGTTTCTTGGGATTGGTTGATGTTCATTTTTCCTTTGATGACTATTGCATTTTCAGTGGAGATGTCGTTGGGTAGTCTTTTTGATTGATTCGAATCAACGGATAGAACCAACATTTCGGTTGAAGTATCCAAAACTTGAATTGAATTGGGGGCGAGTTGGAATTCTTTTAGCACAAGATCCTCTGAAAGGTTTACTGTTGTTTGGGTAAAAAATTCTTTGGGTTGGGTTTCGGGAGTTTCTTTGATTTTTAAAAAAATAGTGACGAGGTGGTTTCCAAATGCTTGGTTTTTAAAAAAATGGGCTCCGCTGGCATTGGTGAGTTGGGATGGTTGTTGATCAAGTTGAATATATGCATTTGCGATTGGAGCGTAATCGGGGGAAAACACTCGAACAACCAGGTTTCCCACCGGACAAGAGAACCGGACGGATTGTGGGGTTGTAATTGTGATTGTTTTGGATTCACAGATATATCCGTTATTTGTTTTTGCTTGCAACACATACGTTCCCGAAAAAAAATTCAAGTTAACTTTTCCATTTGGATTGGTTCGCTTTTTTTCTTCTCCATTCACCACTAAAAAAGCATCCGGAACTGGATTCCCCGCTGAATCAAAAACTTCTACATTCACTAGATGTCCTGATGGAATCACTATGTTTTTTTCCATGTAGCCGTTCTGATATCCGACTTTGGATCCAATCAAACGGTATTTGTGAACTCCGGGCGGAACATGGGTGTCGGTGTAGGATGCGTTTCCTTGGGGAGTAGATATTACGGATCCGATTTTGGTGGGGTTGTAGCTGGGAATGATTCCAATGAGTACTCCGGACAGTGGCGAAAAAAATTGGTCGGTCACCAACATGTCAAATCGTATATTGGTGCCGAAAGTGTCCAGTGTGGTTAGGGTGTTTTGATCGGTGGTAGTGTTCAGTTGAAACAGGGTGGGTGAAATCGTTGCTTCGGAATTAGCGGATGGAAATAACAGAATGGTTCCGCTTACTGCGATTAGTCCGATGATCAGAGTCCATTCGAGCGCATTTTTCATATGTATTCTTTGGGGGAATACGCGTGGTTTATCGGATGTTTTTTTCGTCAACTGCCGAAGGGGCGGTTTGTTTTTTTGGTGGATTTTCAAATAAAAAACTCATTTTGATGTGGTTTTTCGTGCGGTTGATTTCGATTTGTCCGGGTTGTAGTTCGAGTTGTTCTTCGATGTAGTGTTTGAGTGTTAGAAACCGGTTGGCAAGCGTGGGGTTGGGATCTATTTTGCAGGGGGCGTGTTTTTGTTTGAAGCGGGTTTCGTTTCCCAGTTCGAGTTTGTGGCAGTACGTGCAGAGGTTCCAGGTGTTTTCCGATGGTTTCATCGGTGTCCTCCGTTTTTTTGGAGTTGCGAAAGCAACCATTGGGGAGAACAATTCAGGTGTACGATGTGGTCGTTTCGGTTGACGATGTGGTTTTGCGCCAGGTTTTGGATGAGGTATTCGACGGTTTTTTCGTTGAGTTCGGCGAATTGGCTGATTTCGTGGATGGTGCAGTCGCCTAAGGTGAGCACGTTGAATACTTTGCTGTAGTGTTCCATGGAAAAGGTATTTGGTGCGATTTTTTGGTGCATGATTTTGAGTGCTGCGAGTTCGTTGAGTCGGATGGCTATTCCTCCTGAATGTACTTTCTTCGAGAGAAGAAAGGGTTTTTTCACGTTGGATAGGCCTATCCGTTATACATATTGCCGCGCCGCGAAGTAATATATGTGCGGTTGATTTTTGTTCAACCAAAAAGTTGATTTTTATTCTTTTGGGAAAATGGCGGCTACTTCTTTTTGAAAAATGGATTGAGTGGCGTGTTCAGTGTGGGATTAAGTTTGAGCCAGAGGGCTTCTTGACTTGGGGAATAGAACCGTTTTTGGGCTTCGGTCCGTGCGAGACGGATGGCACCAATATCGCGAAGGTTCGTCAATATGGGCGCGACATTTTGAGGGAGCATCCCAAAGGCCTCACAGAGGTTTTTGTTGGTAGTTTCTTTTTTTTCGAGTATTTTGTTCAATACTTTTTTTTCAGTGGCATTTAGGTTGGTTACGAAACGATTGTTTGAGAAATGATAAAGCGTGTATTTGAGAATCATCGGGTTGATTTGTGTGGGGGTAGCGCTTTCGATGTTGTTGATTGCGCAGTCGAGGCTTCGAAGTATTCCTCGGAGATTTCCTTCATATAAGTCGTACAAAATCTCGAGCGTTTCGTCGTCTACGGGGTTAATGGGGGTAATGTCGGAGCTTATCCGAAGAAGACTGACACGTTTTTCAAGTATCTTTTTAATCTCTTGGGGTGTGAATGCCGTCAACAGGATGGGAGTTTTGAAGATTCCTTCTATCCGCGGTATCTGGTGAAAAAGTTCGAAGAAACTGGTTTCACTCACGAACAGGAAGTGAGCGCCTTCGACTTGCAAGAAGTCGCGTATGCCATTCATGATGCTGATGAGTTGATTCTCGCCTTTGTCTTGGATGAGTTCTAGGTTATTATAGTGAATAATGGTTCCTTTGTATCCTATATGTTGGATTTCATCCAATACTTCTTGGAAAAGCAGTTTGAGTGCATGTGGGTTGGTGGGTTGTGGGGCAAATTGTTTTCCTTTGGTGGATGTGATTCCGAATCCAAATGCGTTTGCTCCGATCCCAGTTTGAATTCCGCGCTCGGATCCAAACAGGACTTTTAGCTCTTGAAGGATATCTGGGTTGAATTTTTCCCTGATGCTTTCGTTCCGTTCGATGGTTGAGTAGACATATTGTACAGTATTGAACATGAAGTCTTGGGGTGTCCAATCGTACTGGACTCCGAGTTCGCCAAGCGGGGTGAAATAATCGTTTTGTGATTCGAAGCGAACGTAATTGGCGAAGGTGGTTTTCCCAATGCCTATGTTTCCGTAAATGAGGATTCGCGAGGTATTGTTTGAATGAATGTGCTTGGTGATCTGTTTAAACTCTTCTTCGCGTCCAATGAATGATTCTTCGATCGGGAGCGCTCCGCCGTACACTTGCAGGGGATCTGGATTGAACGGATTTCCGCGCAAGCCATATCCGTTCCAAATGTTCTTTGATTCTGACATTTCGCTCCTCTATTTTATTATGTATGAAAATATTAATAAGTATATCTTTTTTGATTAATATCTTTTTTAACATAATAATCGTGGGGCGGAAAATAAAAAATATCGTTAATTGCCGATTAATTCCATAAAATTGTGCTTTTTTTTGCTACAACTCCAAAAAGAGTTGTTATGTCTGCTCTGGACGGCATTTGACGTCAGTTTGGACACATCGTCGTCTTAGGCTTCTTCTACGGCTTGGAGAAGCTCTACAACCGAATGTATTAAGCATTTGGCTTTATTCTTAATTCAGATGTCGTCGATGATGTATGAGTGGTTTCCGTATCCGTCGCGTGTGGTTCAATCCAAATCGGATTTGGAGGGCTTTGGGTTGTGGGCGGCCAATGCCATGGGAAAACCGCGGGATTGGTTTTTGGGTAAAACGGTGTTGGAGCTTGGGTGTGGAACCGGTGAAGTCGCGGCGGGATTGGGGTTGTTTGGCGCGCGGGTTATTGCGGTTGATTTGTCGTTTTCGTCGATTGAAAAAGGGTTGGGTTTGAAGAAAAAATATGGGTTGGATTCGGTTTCGTTTGTGCAAGGCGATTTGTTTTTGTTTGATCCGAAAGAAAAATTCGATGTCGTGTTGTCGCTTGGGGTGTTGCATCATACGAAGAATCCGCGGAAAGGGTTTGGAGTCGCGGTCTCGCATGTCAAAGCCGGTGGTTTCGTTTGCGTCGGATTGTATAATGCCGTGGGTCGTCTTCGTCTGCGTTGGAAGCGTTGGTTAGTGGGATTGCTGGCCGGATCCGATGTGAAAAAACGAATGGAAACCGCGAAAAAATTGTTTTACGGAGGACGGGTTCCTCCAAAAGGCGAGGTGTATTTGGCGGACAAGTTTGGCCAGCCTTATGAATCGTATCATTTGGTCGAAGAAGTGTTGCACTGGTTTTCGGAAGAGCGCTTGGTTGTAACCCACAGTCGTCCGGCGCTTGAAAATCATTTGTCGTGGATGCAGATCAAATGGTTTTTAGAAAAGCGCGGCGCGTTTTTCGTGTTGACGGGAAAAAAGAATTGAGTTATCGGTTGTTTTCGTTGGCGAGTTCGAGGCGGATTTGACGGATTTTTTCGCGGCGTAGTCCCGTTCGTTCTGCGAGAACGATGTCGTGCAGGGGTTTTCGTAAAAGCAGTTGGTTGACGATTGTTTTTTGCAGGAAATAAATCGGAACTTCGAGTTTTTTGGCGGTTTCTTCCCAGGGAATGGGTAATCGGGGGGTTCCAGTGGGCATGAGGTACCGAACCACTTTTTGGGTGGCGGTTTTGCTTTCTTGGAATCGCATTCCTTTTAATCCGCGTTCCCGTTTTACGTTCACGATCGCGTTTCGGATGGCGGTTTGGGTGGCGGGACGGCCTTGTCGGGTTTCGCGGGTAATGGCACGTTGCGTGATGCGTGCGATGGGAGAACGGGTGAATCGCAGGGCTTTTTCGAGGAATGCCCTCCGGCGGTTGGATGGAGAAACCGCGTGTCCGCGCATTTCATTTCGTTCTTGTTCGCTTCGAACGTGGCGGGCGATTCTTCCGACGACCACGTGATTTGTTCGGATTCCTTGTCGGGCTAACCGGGAAATGACTTCGTTTTGGGTGAATCGGAAGTTTCCTTCGGGTGTTTTTTGTTGGAGCAAAGCGCGGATGGCGTCCCATTTGGGTTCCAAGCGTTGTTTCGCGGCTATTTTTCCTCCGACGCTTCGGGGGTTTTTTCGGATTTTTTCTTTTTTGTTTATTTTTTTGACGGTGGACGGATTGACGCCGGCTTTGATCGCGATTTGGCGCATGGTTTTGTCCGTGTGGGCCAGTTGGTCTTGGATGAATTGCAGGACGGTGCCGTTGGCCATGGTTTCCACGCTTCGTAGACGCGTGTTGGCGGCGATTCCGATGCCTTGGATCCGGTCTTTGTTTCGCAGACGGGTGGTAACCAGTACGTTTCGCGCGGTGGCGCGCGTGGTGTGCGCGCGTTTTCCGATGGCTCTAAGGGATTCGTTTTTGGGTGCCGTTACAATGAGTTGAAATTGACCAATTCCGATTTTGCGTCCTCCGCTTTGGTGTCGGGCGGCCGCGTATTGTTGGAATAGTCGTTGAACGCGGGGAGAAATGCGTCGCGGCATAGTATGGTTTAGAACCAGGCCCATATTAAGTTTTCGGATTGGGTTTAGCGTTTCGTCGCGCGGCATTCGATGCCAAAACAAGTGACGTGAACGGTGTCGCCGGGTTGGTATCCGAGGCACGCGTCGCCGTCGATGCAGGTCGCGACGTTCGAGTCATTGATGCGTAATATCACGAGGTTGACGCGCAAGTCGTCGGAGACCCATTTGTTGATGTCCGTGATTTGTCCGTCGAATTTTTGGGGGTTTGAAAAGCTTTCCAAGAATTCGGGGGAAACGAACACGGATAAGGTGAATCCCAAGGCGAGTCCGATGGCGAGGTAAAACAAGGGGTTGGTTTGAATGGGCAGTTGCCGTTTTTTGGGCTGGGGCTCGTCTTCGAAATATTCGTCGTCCATACGGGGTCGTTTTCCTTTCTAAGTATTATGAGGTCCGTGGGTTTTTTATGGGTTCGGGTTTTGATCGGGATTTTTATTTGGTTGGATATGCTTGTTGGATGAGCTTTTCTTTTCCTTCGAAGTCTTTTCGAATGGGGGCCACCAATTGGTCGATTTCGCTTGCGACCGCGGTTTTGAGGTCCATGGGGTGCAAGGCCCCGGAAACGAACGCTTTTTCGAGTTCGGCGTACGTGGAATACGACGCGTCGCCTCCGAATTTTTCGGGGCGTTTAATGATCAAGGTTTTTTTTTCGTCTTCTTTTTTGGGCATGATCACGAATTGGCATAACGCCATGACGCCGTTTCCTTCGATTTGTTTTTCAGGGCAATACGCTTTGTTGAGTTTGGTTTTGATGTCGGTCGTGGTTTCCAATAAATCGATTTTGGAGTTGGGTTCGCTGGACGACATTTTTCCGGTTTGTGTTAAACCTGGAATCAAGGGCAGCATGAGTTCGATGCGGGGGCGGTATCCGAGGATCGGTAGGTTTTCGCGGGCAAACACCATGATTTTGCGCTGGTCGGTTCCGCCGAATTGAATGTCCACATCGAGGTATTGTTCGTCGAGGGCTTGGAGCATCGGGTAAATGAGTCCGGATACTTTGGGGTTGTCGCCCATTTTGACGACTTCGCTGGCGGCTTTTAATGCGTCGTGCACCGTGGTTTGGGTGGAGAATTTGAGCAAATCCAATACATAGTTTTTTTCGAGTTGAAAACTTGAGCCTTTGATGATTTCGAGTTGCGTGAGGTCGGCGCCGGCGCTTTTAAGCATTCCTTTGATGACGATGTTGTAGTATTCGAATCGTTTTTCAAGGACTTCCCAGGGACAGTTATCCATGGCGCCGTGAACGTCGGCCAGCAATATTTTGACTTTGAAACCCGCTTTTAAAAAATCCGCGACTTTGGTGGCCCAGACAAAGTAACCTACGTGGGGTCGACCCGTGATGGAGACGCCTAAATAAATGACTGGGCGCTCCTTGGTTTTAAGCAATTGGTTGAGTTCTTCGCGGGTGATGATTTCCGCGGTGTTTCGCGTTACAAGTCGTAGCCGTTCTTCAGGGGTTTGTTTCATAGGGGTTTTTCCTACATTGTTTGATGCCAGAAGAGTTTTTTAATGCTTGGGGACAGTGGTTTTCGTTTATCTTTTTTGCCTTTGTTTTTTGTCCGGAAACGCTTTCTTTAATCCAAACGTGATTTCGAGGCGTCGAATCGGTCGTTGGGGGTTGTTGGAATGGCGGTGTGAATACGCGGTGCGTTGTCGAGCCTGGGCGGGAGGCATGGATTTTCGTTCGGTGACCGAAAAACCTTTTTCGCGCGCGATTTTGATGAAGTGATCCAGTGCGGTTAACCGTTCGGTGGCGACGAATATTTTTCCGTTGGGAAACAAGGTGTGGGGTGCCAGGTCCAGTATGCGGGACAATTCGGCTTCCGATCCTAACGGCATATCGAAATTGATGGCGTGGGTTTTCCATCCGCGTCGTGCCATTTCTTCGAAAAACGATGCGCCGGTGCCGGGATGCATGTGAATTCCAAGTCGTTTGAATTCGGATTCGAGGTGAATTTGTCCGAATCCGCTGGTTCGCGCGTACCGCGGATCCACCACGGCGTATCGTCGATGCGGAAATCGTTCGGCTTGTCTTGAAATGTATTCGCCAAAACCGCTTCCGATGTCCACGGTTTGGAATATTCCTTCACGGACCCGGGACAAGGGTTTTTTTCCAACGCGTTTTAATCCCATATGAAATGGATAGGGATCGGAAATAGAAAAAGCTTTGGTTGTGGTTTTTATTTCACGATGCGGGCGTCGACCGCGTAGATGCCTTTTTTGGTGGCGATCAGGGGGTTGATGTCCAGTTCGAGGAATTGGTTTTCTTGGATCATTTTGCTGGTTTGAAGCAGAATTTTGGCGAGTTGATCGGTGTCGACTTTGGGTTTTCCGCGAAACCCCGCGAGTACGGCTTGGTGTTTTAGATCGCGGATCATTTGGCGGCAGTCGTCGATCGAAACGGGGAGCACGCGGATGCTGGTGTCTTTTAGGAGTTCGACGAATACGCCGCCCAAGCCCACCAATATGGTGGGTCCGAATTGAATGTCTTGGTTGCTTCCGATGAAGAGTTCGGTGCCATCCAAGTGTGGTTGCACGAGAATCGGGGCACGTGGATCGCGTTTTTGGAGTTCCGAAAACGTGGTGTTGGCGTCGGTTCGGTTTTGAATATTCGTGTACACGGCTTTTTGTTCGGTTTTGTGAACGATGCGGTCCGATGATAGTTTCATGGCCCAGGGGAACTTGAAGGGGACTTCGGAGAGTTCAAAGGGTTCGCGGCATACGTAGAATTCGCACGTGGGAATCTTGTATTGGTGCAGCAAAGACAAGGATTGGGCGACTGGGAGAACCGTGGGCATGTTAGTTTCATTGTTTTTTGAAATTTAAAATGGTTTTGGATGGATTCATTCGCGGCGTTTGTCGGAAATCGGTTTTGTTTTCCGTTTTCCGTGGGATGTTTTTCGTCGTACGCGGACAAACGCGCGTTGGTATTGCCGGCGAATGCGTTGGCGGACCACCTGAAGGGACAAGCCGGTGTGGGTGGCGATTTTGGGCTGGGCGGGAATGGTGCCGTGGTTTTGATAGTGGGTTCGGACGTATTCCATGATTTGGCGGAGAGGCGTATCAGTAGTGTAAATCTGTTTCCATTCGCCTTGAGCGAAAAACACTTCTCTTAGTCGTTCGTATTCGATCAAATGTCTTTTTTTCAGAGCCAGCGCGGAATTTTTGGAATTGAGGTTTTTTTGCCATAGGCGTTGGATGATTTTTTTGTCGTCGGGGGTTTTGTTGCCCAGATACCGGGTCGAAATTTTTGCGCGTGAAAACCCGGTTATTTGTCGGGCGTGGAATTGTTTTTGTTGTCGTTTTGCACTTTTGAGTATCCGTTTTGTGCGGCGGGGGCCTGGTGGCTGGTGGATTCGGTTCATCCAAACGTATTTAAAGTGCAGTTTCTAAATAAATATGTTTTCTTCGTATTTTTATGTGGAAGTGAAGGTTGCATGGGAAAAGAATCAATTTCGTTTTTGGGTGCCGCTCAGGAAGTGGGGCGGTCGAGTTTTTTGCTGGATTTGCCGGACAAAATCGTTTTGGATACGGGTTTGAAGTTTGGCGCGGAAAATCAGATTGAACAGCCGTTACCCGTGAAAACGAATTTGAATGCCGTGATTTTGTCGCATGCGCATTTGGATCATTCGGGTAATCTTCCGAAACTGTTCGCGCAAGCCCCTGTGTTGACGTACTTGACGTCGCCGACCTTGGATTTGTCGAATTTGTTGTGGGAAGATTCCTTAAAAATCGCGAAGCATAACCGCGAGCACGCGGGTTTCGAACCGGATGATTTGTTTTTGATCAAAAAATTCAGTTTTGAAGTCGGATACAAGCGAAAATTATCGATTTCTCCGAATGTGCAGTTCGAGTTTTTTGACGCGGGGCATATTCTGGGTTCCGCAATGACGAAGCTGTCGGTGGACGGAAAAAACGTGTTGTACACGGGGGATTATAATCCCGCGGATACGCGTTTGCACACGGGCGCGGATTTGAAAATCGGTGCGGTTGACACCGTGATCACCGAGTCAACGTATGGGGATCGGAATCATCCGCCGCGAAAAGAACTGGAAGCCGTGTTTGCCGAAGACGTTCAAAACGTCGTGGATCGAAAAGGCTGGGCGTTGATTCCGTCGTTTGCGATTGGCCGCGGACAAGAAGTCATCGAGATTTTGCGTAGTCACGGCGTGACCGCGGATATTTATTATGACGGCATGGGGCAAAAAGCCGCTAATGTCATGCTCAAGTATCCCCAGTATTTGCGGGATCCAAAAGCGTTAAAGAAAGCCTTGGAAAGCGTGTTTTGGGTGCGAAGCGGAAAAGAAAGAAAAGACGCGTTGAAAAAACCGTGCGTGATTGTCGCGTCCGCGGGAATGCTGCAAGGCGGTCCGATTTTGTTTTATATTCGCAAATTGCGTCTTGAAACCCGTTCGAAACTGTTTTTTACGGGGTTTCAGGCCGAGCGCACCGCGGGTCGAAAACTCTATGAAACCCACAAGCTTGAAATCGACAACGAATCGTTGGATGTCGCGTTTGAAACCGTTCGCTACGAGTTTTCGGCGCATGCGCAGCGCGATGACATGTTAAAAGCGTTGAACAAGTGGTCGCCGCAACGCGCGTTTTTGGTGCACGGGGATCCGGATGTCATGAATACGTTTGCCGAGCAAATCAAGGGCCTTGGAATCAAACCCGTGATTCCGGAGCGGGGCAAGACGTACAAGTTATTCGGCTAGTTTTCGAACGGTTCCGTAGATTTGGGTCTTGGTCAACGGTTTGAGTTCTTCAATCCTTTTCGGGTCCGATTCTTTGAAAATTGGTGTAAATCGCTCCTCTGCAATTTTTGCATTGGCAATTGCACTTGAACTTAGGGTGTATTCCGTTTTCTTTGGTGTAGTCACAGGTGATTTCTTCGCCTGCTTTAATGTCGCGGAGTGCGATGTCGACGGAGTCTTTGGCGTAGGCGTTGGGTTTGCACGAATGATTCACGAACTGGTCAACGGTTTTATCTGTGCGTGGGTTTTGGTTTTGTGCGTACGCCTGCCATTTGTCAGCGATCGTTCCGGCCTTGATGTCCTGCAATGCAAAGACTCCTTTTCCATGAATGGGCGAAACCAATATCACTACGTTTCTGTTTGGAAATATTTGATCGTGCCGTTTCACCATTTTTTCATTCACCGTATCCAGCAGTTTTTCCATATCGAATTGGTTTTCTTCTTGCGCGATTTTGGCGAATAAGAAAACATTGAACAAGATGTCGCCGAGTTCTTCCTGAGTATTGGCCGTATCTTTGTTTTTGATCCCTTCTTTTAGCTCGTTGGTTTCTTCAACAAAGTGTTCCAGGATGGTTTCGAAGGTTTCCTGCTGGTCATTGCGGCATTCTTTTCGCAGGATTTCGACCGTTTTTTGCAGTCGTTCAAAGGCAAGCAGTCGCTCGATTTCGTGTAAGTGCCGGGCTTTGCGGATTGCTTCGTTAGAAACAGGGATCATTTCGCCTTTTTCCCAGACAAAGTATTCGATTTTCGATCGATCGAATCCGGTATCGTCGGCGGCTTCTTGGACAATCAGCGGAATCTGCAACGAATGCGGAGAGCCGGATTTGATAAAAACCGTCAATCGACTAATTCGGCCCAGTCGAAAGATGGTGCACAGCTTGAATCCCAATATGTCGCTATGCGTCAGTTCTGGAGTGAAAGAATACGTTTTTTTATGGGTCGATAATTTTTTCACGAATTCTGGCGCTACATCCGACACGTACGAGTCGCACAGAAGAATGTCCCCTTCGAAAACGTTTACGTTAACTGAAATGAGGTCTCGCGGATCCATTTGTTTCACTTCCTTTTTTTGATTTTGGCCGGGGATGCGTTGTTTTGATTTCGGCACTTTTAATTTCCTGCAAAGAAGCATATTTTTTTCGAATGTGGGCGTGTTTTACGCCGGCGATTTCCACGGCGAGGTACCCTGCTTTTTCAAGGCCGTTTTTTCCGATTCCACTGACAATAATGGGTCGTTCTCCAGGGGTACTCGCGGCTGCAAGCAGGGTGTCATTCGGGGTGTATCCGTCTCCCGTAAGGGGAACCGAAATAACCGGTATGTGGGGTGCCCAGGACTTTGTAACAATCGGAAGATTGGGAATGAGGCCTGCAACCGCGATAACGGCGATTATTTCCGTGTCCAGGCTTTTGCAATACGTTCGTAACTCTTCCGGATTTCGATCGGAGGAAATGATGGAGTATTCGTATCCGATTCCAGCGTTTTTGAGTATGTGAAATAATTTGGATGCGACGACTGTCGGTTCGTCTTTGCGGCTTCCGAGAATGATCGCGATCTTTGGTTTGCCGTTCTCCCATTTGCTTTTTTCATTCATGTGAAATATTCCATTTTTTCATTTTTTTTTGGGTTCAGCAATTCCGTGATCTGTTGTCACAGTTTTCGGAATTCCTGTTTTGTTTTCCGTTCGGGAGTGCGCGGTTTTGGAAGAGGATTGGCTAGGACAGCGCTCACGATCATCGGATGGTTTTTGAGCACGATACTGCGGTCCGCGAGATAAATCGCTTCTTCGATGTCGTGAGTTACGAGGATCGGATGGGCTTGAATTTTTCTTTCGGATGGCTGGTGCGGGGTAATGACATATTGTTTCATATTTTCACTCGCTATAATGAATACTGTCTCTGGGCGTATTATTCATTTGTTGTGAAAAAATAACAACATTTAAATAAAATTCGGCTCAAGATGTTCCTGTGGACACACAGATATTGGAACGGATGGGTCTTTCTCCAAAAGAAGTTGCAGTGTATCTGTCGGCGCTGCGCTTGGGCCCTGCGACTGTTTCGCGTATTTCCGAGCAAAGCCAAGTGGACCGCACCCTGTGCTATTCGCTGCTTAACAAGCTGGTAGATCGCGGCTATGTCAGCTTTTTCACCGAAGGGTCCGTCAAGCAGTTCTTGGCATCCGATCCTGAGAAACTGGTAACGGACTTGTCTGATCAGCAGGAAGAGCTGTCGCGGTTGGTGCCTCAGTTGCAGAAGATCGCTGGAAAAAAACCCGCCAGTTTTGCGATTGAAATTTATAAGGGAAAAGACGGAGTTCGCCACGCTTTTAACGATTACATGGCGCATCCGGAGACGGCTTTTTTATTCGGTGACATGACGGATTTCCAGACTGTCGCACCGATTCACCTCCAGAAATATTTTCTTTGCCTCAAGCGCAACAATCTTCACGAATACTTAATTTTTCCCGAAGGACAGGATCCGGGAACACATCCGACGCGATCCCACATGTTACCCCTTCCCAAAAGCCTTTTTGCCCCCAGCGTAATTTGGGTATATGGGGATACCACAGCGACTATGATGTGGGGGGATCCCATAACGACAGTCATCCTTCGCAACAAGGCGGTCGCCGAGAATTATAGGGCCTATTTCAAATCGCTTTGGAAAACGAGTTCCGGAAAAGACCTTCGGTTTGCATCACCGAAATCGGTGGTTTCGACGTCCAAGAAGAAACAATAACACGGATTCTATCCGGTCCTTTTGGGTTTGTCAGAGTTTCAGTACGATTCCGCTAGTCAGTTGATTTTAATAAATTGGGACTTGAACTTGGTTCGAAGATCGAGTGCCGCTTTGGCAGATTTCTTGGTCACGGAAAGTTTTTTCTCGCTGGAAATGAGTTCTTCAAGTATTTGATCCTAGTACTCCGTGTGTCCGGTTTCTTTAAAACTGTTTTTCGTATCCTGCTTCCAATAAGGCGCGAAAAAAAGGCACTTTACGCCGAAAAACAAATAGAATAAAGAAGTGAATGGAAGGTACTGTGTTTATGCGAAAGCGTTTTTGTCCCGATTGCGGAGCCACCAGCAAGCCGTTTATTGAAAATGTGTGCATCGATTGTTTTCAGAAGAAAAACAAGCTGCTTATGTATCCGGAAGAAATCGAAGTCATGTATTGCCGCGAGTGCGCAAAAGTGTTGCGACAAGGAAAATGGGTGCCTCCGTCGGAAGACCATTTGCTCGAATTGGTGCGGCAAAACATCAAGTCTAAATCATTGGATCATCTCGAATTCGATGTGGGGCTTGAACCCCAAGATGACGGTTCTTCGGTGGCGTCGGGTCATGTGAAAGGGTTGCTTGGAAGCGAAGAAATTTCGGTTCCGGTGTCGGTTTCGCTGGAACCGCGTGAAACCTTGTGTCGAAAATGCAGTTTGGTGCGCGCGGATTATTTCGAAGCCAAAATCCAGTTTCGGTTCGAATCAAAAGACAAGAACGAATGGCAAAAAATCGTGGATGAATTCGAATCGCGTTTGGATGAATTGTATCGAACGGATTCGTTGGCGCAAGTTGCCAAGAAAGAATTGATTTCGAACGGCGTGGATGTGCGCGTGGGTTCCAAGCGCGCCGCGAAAACGATTGTGGATGAATTGTCGAAAAAATATCGGATTCGACCCGTGACGAGTTTTACGTTGGCGGGCGTGGACAAAAGCGGTCGAACACGCAAGAATTTTACGTTTTTGTTACGGTTTAATCGTTGAGTGGAAGGCGGTGGGTTTTTGCAGGCAAAAGAAGTGGGGGCGACATTGGTCGTGAAAAACAATCGTTTTTTGTTCGTGAACGCCGTGGTGGGTACTCCTGCGGGGTTGTGGAACAATCCGGGGGGACACGTGGAAAAAAACGAGTCTTTGGAGGACGCGGCGGTGCGCGAAACATTGGAAGAAACGGGTTTCGTGGTATCGTTGGGCCGGTTGGCGGGAACGTTTCGGTTTGTTGAAAACGGCCGTTTGATTGTCAAGTACGTGTTTGAAGCCGAAATCGTTTCAGGGGAATTGCGGATTCCGCCGGAAGAAATCAAAGAAGCGAAATGGTTTTCGTTAAGCGAAATGGAAAACGAATCCTTGTTCACGTTTGGCGCGGTGCAGTCCGCCAAGGATTTTATTTTGGGAAAATTCAACCAAAAACACGATTGCGATCGGGTTCCCTGATTCAGCTTTCGAACGCTTTGAGTGCGGCTTTGATTTCTTCAATGGGTTTGTTGGTGGTTAAGAGCGGGATTTTTTCGGTTTCCGCGATTTTGATGGCGACTTTGTCCACCATTTTGCATCCATGCAAGACCACGATGGATGGTTTCATGTCCGTGGAAAAGCGGCCGATTTTGATCGCGATCATGGGCGAGCGCCCGTTTTCGACTTGTTGAAAAATAACGACGCGTTCGGGGGTTTTTCCGTACAATTGCAGGTATTCGTGCACGGGTACTTCCAGAATGACTTTGAGGGAATCGATAACCGTGTATCCGAAGATGGTGGTTTCTTTTAAGCGCGCGGGGCTTGTGACGCATTGGCCCGCGATGAGTTCGAGGAATTCGGTTCCTTTCATGGCTTTGGAGAATTCGTGGGTGTCGAATATTTCTTGTTTTGGCGCAAAGTCGCGTTCGAGTTGTTTTTGAATTTTGCTTCCGCGGTTGGAATCGATCGTGAGCAAGGCTTCGACGAATCGGTTGATGACGTTGATGCCGGGGCTTTTTCGGCGTCCGCCTTCATAATCGGAAATCGTGGAGCTGGAGATCTTTAGGTGTTCGGCTAGTTCGGTTTGCGAGACTCCGAAGATTTCGCGCCATTTTTTCATGGAGCCGCCGGGGTCGCGTGACAACGTGATTTCTCCGGCCATGGTGACGGCGAGTTTGTCCATAGGACGTATTTATGACGATCACGATTTAAAAAACTTCGTCAATTGTCATTTGAAATTGGTGTTTTTGTAGCCAAATAACGAAATTTGTTTTTAAATGCTTGGTTCTGCTGGTTTGGTATGGAAGTCAAGACCTTGGTGTTCGTCGTGGACGTGGATCATCGACAGGTATTGTTGGGTTTAAAGAAACGCGGTTTTGGCCGGGGAAAGTGGAACGGGTTTGGCGGAAAATTGAATCCGGGCGAATCAACCGTTAAAGCCGCGGTGCGGGAAGTGTTCGAAGAAAGCAGTTTGGTGGTGGCTTTGGAGTCGCTGGTTCCCGCGGGTGAAGTGGTGTTTTTGACGAAGGATCGTCCGGAGTTTGCGACGCGTGTTGAAGTGTTCGTGGCGTTTGCTTGGACGGGGACTCCGACGGAATCCGAAGAAATGGTGCCGCAGTGGTTTCCATTGGATCGGTTGCCGTTCGAATCCATGTGGCCGGCGGATCCGTTGTGGCTGCCGTTGATTTTCGAGGGACAAACGGTGTCGGGAACCGTGGTGTTTTCCAAAGACGACAACTCCGTTTTGGATTATTCGTTTGATTTCGAGGGTCCAAGCCGCTGATTTTTTGTTGGAAAAGTAAAAGGATTCAAGAAGAGTGGTTTTCTTACTTCTTCTTGATTTCAACGACTTTGATCCAGAACACGAGGGTTTGTCCGGCGAGTTCGTGGTTAAAGTTGATGGTGACGTTGTTTGTGTCCACTTTGGTGATGACGCCGCGTCCCATGGGGCCCCTAAGTTCGGTTCCGACGACCAATTGTTCTTCGGGCACGCCGGAAAGCATTTCGCGCGGAACTTGAACGATCAAATCGGGTTGTTCGAATCCGTAGGCTTTTTCGGGCGGCAAGGTAACGGTTTTTTCTTCGTTCAGTTTCATTCCGCGGACGGCGTCGTCAAATCCGGCGATCATGTTGCCGTCTCCGACCGTAAACTCAAGCGGTGTGCGTCCGGGTTGAAGCGATGAATCGAATTCTTGTCCGTTCGTCAGGGTTCCTTTGTAATTGACGGCAACGGTGTCTCCTACTTCTACTGTTTCAGCCAAATTGGTTCCTCCATTGGGATTTGGATTGGTGGACGGCGTGGTGCATCCGGCGACCAGTACCGTCAAACTGATGAATAGAATCATTACTGATTGGTTTTTCATATTTATTTTTTCGAAAGAGCCTATTTTAATCCTATTCGTGCGGTGTTTTTTTCGCTTTTTGTCATCGGTTGGTTTGAAAGCTTCGGATGATTTCTTCGATGAATCGGTTGCTTGAAAAGCCTTGCTTGTTTGGAATGCTTGAAATATCCACGGTCACTGCGGTTTTTTCGAGGTAAAAAATCGCCTTGTTTAATACGGGGTTTTGTTCGAAGCGGATTCCTTTGGGGTTTTGTTTTAATTGCATGTTGTTGAAGTTCGGATAATTGAGAATGGAATAATCGCGTGTCACGCCCATGTGGGCCGGGGTTTCCACCTGGAGCTCGGTGGGGTGATTGAAAAAAACGTTGATCTCGAATCGAAGCACGTTGGTGAGGCGAGCGTTTTGTTCCACGTGATGCACGGTCCATTCTTCGAATTCGGGGTATTCGAATGAAAATCCTTTGATTTCTTTGAAGGAACGCGTATTCGCGATTTTTGGGTTTTTGTTTTCGTTCATTTTTTTTCTCTTAATGCAAGACCAATTGAAAAACATTGGTTAAAACAGCGATCCAGAGGAATCCGGGAATATACATCAGCAGCGGAACAAGGGAATATTTGATTTTGGTGGAAAGGGACGCGGGCGACTGATTGGGAAAATCGGGCTTGGTGATAATGTAAGGTACCAGGAAAAAGCATCCGTACAACACCGTCATGAGCGGCAGGATCGCCAAGGCGAGCAGGGGATTAAACACGAGTCCGCCGGAGAGGAGTCCTTCAATGACGAATCCGTGGAACCCGCCTAAAAGAAACGCTTCTTTGAATGAAAAATGGTGTTTGGACAAAACCCAGTACCATGCGGTCATCCACAGGAAATACCATGGCGCCGTTAGGATCAGGTCCCATGCGAGGTTTTGATGCAGGGGTTTTGAAAAAATGTAAATGGTTTCGGCAAGCAGGGTGGAAAAAAACCCGATTAGAATAAAGCGCATTCGCAGGGAAGAAATGAATTTTGTTTTTTCGCGGATGGTGTTTTGGAATTTCCACACGGTTCCAAGCCAAAGCAACAGCAGGATTTCGCTTGCGATCACGAGGCGTTCTTTGGAAAATCCGTGAAGAATCGGATCAAGGGCCTGAAAAAGAAGCGAAATCGCGGCGACTCCGAGAAAAATGTTCCAAATGATTTTTTTCCAATCGAGCATTGATTCAACAACGGTTTTTGCATTCTTATTTGTTGCTGTTTTTTGGGTTCGCAGAGAGTGGGATTTGAACCCACACGGGCTTGCGCCCACCAGCTTTCTTACAGCTTTTTGGCCAATGCCAAAAACCTGGGAAAAACGGTTTTCGTTTTCGCCGGCCTTTGTGAAAAGGCCGCTCAAGGCTGGCGCGTTAACCAGGTTCCGCCATCTCTGCACGAACTGATTCATATATTGAATGCAGGCGGGTTTTTTTAATGGTTTTCGTGGTTGTTATGTGGTATGCGTCGGATAAGAAACGGTTTTCGGCGAACAAAGCTTGTTCGGGGTTTGGTGTCTAAAAAACCCGGATCTGTCGTTAGAAAACGCATCGAACCCGTGGTTTTTCGGGAGTGGTTGCGGTCGGGCCGGCAGACACGTGTGACGAAAGCCTTGATCAAATTTGCCTCTCAATTTCATGGTTCGCCAAAGGAAATCGTTGAGGATGTTATTCTTCGGTTGGATTCTTTTGATGCTGTGGAGGTATCGGATGCTGTTTTGAAGAAGCTGTATGCGAAACGCTCGGCGGATGATATCGTCCGGACAAAGACTATTTTGAAAGGGGATGCGGATGCGTTCAAAAAACATGGGATAGCCGGTTGTTTGGATGAGTGTCTTGTGTTGTGCACAGTTCTTCGTATTCATGGCGTGCCCGCAAAATTTACGCGTATATTGGATCATTCACAGGTTGTATTTTGGAATGGTTCGCGCTGGTGGCTTGCGGATCCATTTTGGGATATTGTGCGTGCTTTGTCGGTCAATGAACTTGCAAAACACCAGTCAAAAATGAGTGCCAAGAGAAAGACGTATGCGGAAGGTTTGGATGCGTGGGATATCGGGATTCATTCAATCAACGATTTTTTCAAATATGGGCGCGCGGGCCCATCCGCGTGAATTTACGCTTGCAGCGGCACGAAACTGTAGGTTCCTTTTTTTTCTGCGGGAACGAGTGCTCCGTTTTTCTTGGTGAATACCACGCGTTCGCGCATTTGGGTTTCGCCAAGCGGCGCGACGAGTTTTCCGTTTTCGGCGAGTTGTTCGACGAGCGCGTGCGGGACTTTTTCGCTTGCCGCGCTGATGATGATGCGGTCAAACGGCGCTTTTTCTTTCCGGCCGTCGCGGCCGTTTCCGACTTGGATCGCGACGTCGTCCAAGTGGGTTTTTTCGAGCGCTAATCGGGATTTTTGGGTCAACGCGGTGATGCGTTCAATTCCGTACACCGTGTTTTTTTCTCTAGTGAGACAAGACAGTAAACCGAGTACGTAGCCGCTTCCGCTTCCGATTTCGAGTACGCGCATTCCGGGTTTGACTTCGAGTAGTTCGAGCATTTCCGCGATCGTGCTGGGTTGGGAAATGGTTTGGCCGTATCCGATGGGGAACGCGTCGTCTTGGTAGGCAAACAAGCGGTCAACGGACGGGAAAAAATGTTCCCGCGGAATCGCCAAGAAAGCGTTTTCGACTTCCGGGGTGCGAATGGTTTTTTCTTTTTTCATTTTTTCAACGAGTTTTTTTCGCTGGACGGAATAGCTTTCAACCATACTCTATAAGTTGGTTATACTTATTTTAAACCCTGCTTTTTTGGGTTTTCTAACCGGGAGTTGCTTTCGATTAATTGTTCTTTTTCGGCTCTGGAAAGCTGTTTTATGGCGTATTCGCGTTTTTGGCATTCGGAGCGGTTGAGGTGTTTTTCGGTGTAAATTAACCGCACGGGGCGTCGTTTTCGCGTGTATTTGCTTGCGGTTCCGGCGTTGTGGGCGTTCAACCGTTTTTCCAGATCATTGGTCCAGCCGCAGTAATAGGTGCCGTCGCGGCATTGCAGCAGGTACACCATGCAATCCATCGGATAGTATTGGAACGGCGCGGGATTTTAAGGTGCCGGTTTTGCTTTTCCCGTGGGTTTTGGAAAGCTTAATTAACGCCTTGGCGCTCAGTTTGTAATGCGTTCCTTTTTTTGGATTGTGGTTTTTCTCTTGGCAGGCATCTGGGTGTCGGGTTGCGTGACGCCTCCTGCGTCAACAGAGGGTTTTCTCGAAGTGGCGCTGGATGATTTGTCATGTCCCGCCAATGTTTGTTCTTCTGAATACTTGCTCACCTCAAACGGCTGGCTGCTTGAAAAAATCCAGAATTCCGGTGATTCCACGAATCCCGTTTCGATTTCGGTGACGCGGGTGCCGCAAGAATCGGTTCAAAAAATTTGGAACCGGTTGCCACCGTTGTTTTCGTCTTCAATGGACGCGAATTGTTCGTCGTGCCCGGTGTGGAATTCGTTTTGGTTACACAACGGAAAATTAACGCGGGTAAACATTGGGAAATTTTTTCAGGATGAAAACCGCTCCGGACAGCTTTCGGATATTTTTTTCGAATTAAAACAATTGTCGGATTCCGCTTCGCCTTCTGACGATTTGTTTGTCCAGTTTGTTTTTCAGGAAAACGGCGGCCGGTTCGTGGATTACCATTTTTTTCCGGACGGAACCTTTGTCCGGTCGGAATTTGGGTTTGGAAACGGCGAGATTCTTTCGGCCAGGGTGGGAAACGATCCCGTCAAGGTGGCCAAGGTGTTCGATTCGGTTTCGGATGACTTTTTTTCCGATCCCGCTGCCGTGGATTGTCCCGCGAGTTTGACCCATGGTTCCATGATCGTGTCCAAAGGAGCGCGGGAGTCCCTTGATTTTTTTTGCGTTAATTCCGGCGCGAAGCGGTTGTTCCTTCAGTTGTACGGGGATTGGAAATGAAGCGGTTGCTGTTGTTTTTTTTGTTTTTTTTTGCGGTGTCGGTTTTTGGCGTGGTGATTATTCCGCCTTTGATTTACGTGGCGACTTTTTCGGCGTTGACTTTTGCCGCGAATTTGCTGGTGGGGTTTGGCGTGTGGCTTGCGTTGCAGGGAATCGCCCAAAAACGCGTGTTTAACCGCCGGGTTTCCGCCTTGCTGGATTTTGCGGCGGATGGCGCAAAAACGCTTTTCGTGGGACTCGCAGCCGCGGTCGTAGGATTGGTTTTCGTTTCGCCGCTTGTGTGGACGGAAATTTTGTTTGCCGCCGGAATCGTGGTGGCGGCGAGTTTTGTGTTGTTTTTTCTGTTGGATTACAAGCGCTGGCGGGTGCAGCAAGAAGACGCGCGTTTTTCGCGGTTGGGTTCTTTTTTCCTCCGGTCCTTGGTGATCGGACTTCTGGTGGGCGTCTCCGTGTATGGAGCCATTGAACTTCGGGCGGTTTCGACTTCGAATGCCCCGGGTCAAAGCGATTCGGACGCTTCCAAAGGATTGAATTCGATTTTGCCTTCGATGGGTTCTCCAAGCCCTTCCAACCGGGGGGATTCGGAGGTCCGAAAAGCGGCGGAGTCGCCGGATGTGACCGGCCGTTCTTCGATTTGGGTGCAGCCGTTGGATGAAAAAGGCTGCGTTGTTTCGGATGGTATCCAATCGATTCGAATCGAAGCGGTTTTTTCGTGTGTGGCCATTGAAAACAATGTTTCGGTCCGGGTTTTTTGTCCGTTTGAACTCCATTCGAACGCGCTTGCGGATGTAACTGTTTCGGGCGCTTGTCGTCTGTTCGATCCGGAGGGAAATTAATGAATCCGGATTTTTTGGCCGAGGAATTGAACCGGGCGAAAAATCGTAACTTGGTTTTCAAGTCTTCGACGTTCGTGTTGGAAAAAAACGAGAACTCGGATTTGCTTTCATTTTCAAATCCCGCAAGCGAGGTTTTTTTCGAACGCGTGTTTTCCACTGATGGGCCGTATTGGTCCGTGATGGAAGAAACCGGTTTTGGCGTGCGGCCGTCGAAAGGACAATGTGGCGTGTTTGTCGCGGGAAGACTGTTTTTTGTCAAGAATTTCGAGACGCGTTTTTTGATTTCTCCGGGTTTGGATCGCGAATTGGTCGTGCAAAACGGCCGCGTGGTTTCAAAACGGGTGATAAATCCCGCTTCGTTGCTTTGCATCGCGTCTTTTCCGCGTGATTTTTTTTCGCAGGCGATGAGTCAGGTGAAACTGGCGTTTTTGTTTTCGGAATCCGTGCCGGATTTCGAGGCGGAGCGGGAAAAAGCGTTTGAATTTTGGAAAAAAAATTCCGTGGCGGAAAATCCGCTTGAAATCGGTCAAATCGCGTTGGCGAATGCCGTTTCCGTGATGCGGTTTTCGTTTTTGGCGTCTTTGGCGTATTCGCTGCGTATTCCCGTGGTGGTGCCCCAAAACGCGACGGTTTGGGTGGATTGGCTGGAAGCAAGTTCGGCTCGAACAGAGTTGCCCAGAAAAGCGTTTTTTGAGCAGTTTGGTTTTTTTTCCCTGAATCCGTATGATTTGACGTCTCCGCGCGTGTCCGAGTCGCGCAAAACTCCGAAAGGACTGGTTTTTTCGCGGGATCCGCGGGTTCGGTTTCGCGAAGAATGCAAGTTGGTGTCGGGATTGTATCTGGATGTGGTTCGAAAAGCGTTTTTGGCGTTGGGGGCTTCCACGGGTCTGGGCGAAGACGTTTTTTTCTTGCGGCTTGAAGAATTGGATTCCGGTGATGTTTCTTCGATGCAAAAATTGGTTCAAAGCCGAAAAGGGCGGTATCAATCGTTTTCGCTGTTTGACGTGTCGTCGCCGGTTTGGTTTGATTCGACGTGGCACGTGGAAACAAAACCCGTAAAACCCCAAGAGCCGTCGTTTTCGGATCATGCGGGATCGTCGTTTACCTTGACGGGTCTTTCGGCAGGCGGAAAAAAGCAGGTGCAAGGGCGCGCGGTGTGGATTCGTTCTTCGAAAGATTTGAAAAAACCCGTAAAAGACGGAATTGTGGTGTGCGATGCGTTGTTTCCGGACTTGGTGATGCTGTACAGCCAGGTTAAAGGCGTGGTGAGTGGCGCGGGCGGAAACTTGTCTCATGCGGCCATTGTGGCGCGCGAATATGATCTTCCGTGCGTAACGCAAGTAAAAGGAATTGACGGAATCAAAGAAGGGGACGTTCTTTTGGTGGACGGTCAAAAAGGCGAAGTTCGAAAACTCGGTTACTGAGTTGGGTTTAGTTCGTTTGGAAATATTCCGTGGGAAACCGAAGGATTCCCGCCCAAATCAAAACCGCGATGAAGGCGGTGTAGAGCAAGGTCCAAACCAGTTGTTCTTTTAGTTGTTCCAATAACGGGCGAGGCCTTTTTTCCCCAAGTCCGGCAAGTCCGTGGGAAAGCAACAGCATTCCCGCGATGTTGGTGGCCCAGTACCCCAAAATCACGGCGGGAAAAAAAAGCGTTTTGTCAATTACGGCGACCGCGGTTCCGATGGCGTACGCGATGGGAATGTTAATGATCAAATCGTTCCACCATGAAAGCGGGGAAAGCAAGAACCCGATGGTGGCAATGATTCCGTGTTTTATTTTTCCGGCCATGAAGAACTTAATTCAAAAAAGAATATAATAGTTTCAATTTATTCTTTTAAGACTAATAAATTCTTTTCCGACTTTGCAATGCGGGTTTATGAAAAAAGCTTTTTTCGTTGGAAAAACAGTCGTTTGGAATCCTGCAAGTACTTTCGCGGCGCATCGGTTGGATGGCTGTTTCGGTTCGAGCCCAAAAAAACGGTCGTTTTATCCAGCCGCAACGGTGGGAACCCGTTTTGAATGGGTGTCAGCGGATTTTTTGGATGCCGAGCGGCCCGCGTTGCGTCTTCATGCCGGATATCGCCTGGGACGCCTGCGAAAAAACCTGGCTGAGCGCTGGGAAAAAATTCAAAACGGATCCAATCCCAAACAAAAGAAAAAATAATGTTCGGATCGAGGGAACTTTATCCCGCTACTTTTTTTGCCATGGGGCTCCTATTTTTTTTGTCAAATTTCATGATTATTTTTTCGGTGGTTGTCCATTTATGTGTTTGGCTGGGGGGTAAACACCCAGAAAACGAACGATTGCTGTCGGGTTGCGGATTGAGGCGTGGGTGTTTTGTCGGATCGCTGGGGCTGTTTCATTCCCGCGGGCAAATGCTTAAATAATGTTGTATATCAATTGATATATTGTGGTTGTATGTCGGATCAGATGCAGATTTTTAGGGGCGAAGTTTTACGGTTTCCCCGCTTGGACACTGTTTTGATGATTGAAAAGGCCATACTGGATGCGAAGGGAGATTTTACCGTTAGAAAACTTTGGCAGAAACTTCCAAAACAGGTGATGTGGCAAACGTTCCTGGCGGCTTTGGATTATCTGGAATACAGCGGAAAAATCCTGATTGATGAAGAAAAGCATCCGATTTGGATTTGGGCGCCAAGAGATGTCGAACGGCTTAAGAAAAAAGGGCTTGTGGTCAAGTGACTCCAAAAGAGCGGATAAAGCGCGTGGCTTTTGTCGATCCTTCCTTGAAGGCGGCTTTTGACGGGCTTGAAAAAGGAAAGTCCGAAGAGCAACAATTGGGCGCGTTTTTGAAAAGAGCCGTTGCGGATCTCACGCAAAACCCCTTGTGCGGAATTCGGGTGCCATCAAACCAATGGCCAAAAGAGTACATCCGGAAGTATCGCATCGATAATCTTCGCAAATACGATTTGCCTAACGGCTGGCGGCTGCTCTACACCATTAAAGGAAACGAAATTGAAATAATTTCCATCCTGCTCGAATGGGTCCCGCACAAGGATTACGAACGGAAATTCGGGTACAAGCGAAGCTGAACCGTTTGCTGGCTTTTGGCGTTGTGCGCACTATTTTGGATTCGGCATAACCCACCGATTGAATTTTTTCAAGAGTTCAGTTACTCGTCGTTCTTTTTCTGCGGGTGGTTTTGAGTCGATTTCTTCGAGTATTTTTGCTGTCCTTTCAGCGTGTTGCAATAAGCGCTCAAGAACTTCAAGGTCTTTTTTGTTCGCGCGCTTTTTTTGCGCGTCCGCAATTTTTGTTCGGATTAATGAGGGTCCTGCTCTTGCAAGGGCGATCGCATTCTTTAGACTTGTTGTTGCGCTTGGGGGTAACCGGCTTGCTCGTAAGCCGCTAGTCAGGCTATTCGCATCTCCTTTGCGGGAAACGGCTGAAATAGTTAACAGGACAGCCGCGGTTTCCAACGGGGATTCATCAATCTGCACTGATTTGATTAAATCGCGGTTGTACAATTGTCTTGCGCTTCTGATCCACGAATCCGGGGCCATTTTCCTTAGCCGTTCAAGCTCCCAGATCGCTTGCTGTTCCAATGCGATCGTAGCGCGCTCGTACTCGATAACGTCCCTGAATTTGCTTATGGCCGTTGCTGGGACTCGCGAAAGCTGCTTGCGACGGACAGCCCTTTTTTTGGCGATTTTTTCAATCGCTTTTTCAAAATCCAAGTTGCTTTCGTTCAAGGCACGAAGAGCGGCTTCTTTCGGAGTAACACTCCTGACTGGTTTGTTTGCGTTAAAAGAACCGCGTGCTTCAAGCGCTTTTTGTCTGCGGATTCGTCGTGCGTTCCTTGACATTTTCTTTCTCCATAGGCCTTGGCATTCTCAAGAATTAAAGCTTATTCAGTGCCTCTAAACGGCGATTTCCTGTGCAATCCCTGTTGTCACGAGGGAGGTTGTTTCGGACCCGGTGGGATTTGAACCCACGACCTGCGCCTGACTCCAATTCCGGGATTTTTTTTCCCAGGTTTTTGTCCCAAGACAAAAAGCTGTAGGAGAGCGCTGCGATATCCTCTTCGCTACGGGTCCGTAAGAATTCGTTGCTTATTTGTTTTTTAAATGCTGTTTGAGGGCCACGTAGGCTTCGCGTTGGCTTTGGCTGATTTGTTCTTCTTTGATTTCTTCGATCGGTTTCCATTCGATAGATTCGATTTCGTTTACGTCTTTTGGGGTCGCGTTTTTGGCGTGGGTGATTTGGCCGAAGTAGTATTGCATGGTGGATTCGAAATAGTCTTTGTGGTCGAGTTCGAAGAAATGGTTGTTTTTGACATAGAACGGGATGGTGGAAAACGAAGCGAGTTCGTGTCCGGCTTCTTCGCGGACTTCGCGGAAAAGCGCGTCTTTTACGGTTTCTTCGTCGTCTATTTTTCCGCCGGGAAACACGAGTTTGTGATCCCATTGCTGGCGAACCAGCAAGAGTTTGTTGTTCGAGATGATGGCGGCGTAGCAGGAAACCCTTTTTTTCGGAGTGAGGTAGTCGGGAATCGGGTGTTCGTGCCCCAGCTGATCCGTATAGAGTTGTTCGGATGTCATGAAAATCATTTTTAGATTAATAGTTTGGCAGCGAGTGCTCCGACCAGCGGGATTCCGATGTTGTCGTCTATGGGAAGGTATTCGGCGAGCATTCCGACGATGGCGATTCCGATGGCTTTGGAGGGATCAAGCAAAAACAATAAGGGAATGGTTGCGGCGATGATGCCGGCGACGGTTCCTTCGAGCGTGCGGTTGGAAATGAGTTCGATTTTTCCGCTGTATTTTCCGATGAGTGTCGCGACGGTGTCTCCGTATGTGAGCACTACGATTCCGATGATGGCGGGAAGCGGGTCAAATAACGCGATGGTGAAGATGATTCCGGCCAAAAGCAAAAAAGCGGGTTTTGCGGGAAAATCTTTTTTTTCTTCTTCGCGTTCGACGTGTTTGATGAGGTCATGGATGATCGTGACTTTGTGGCCTTTTTGAACGCGTTTGGCCAGCAGGTATCCGATCATGAAGGCGGCAATGAGCACGGCGACCAGGATCCATTTTTCAATGCCTAGCAACAGGGTAGCGGAGAGGACTCCGATCGCGAGGTTTCCGCCTACGAAGTGAATGAATTGCCGGTGAATTTCTTTTCGCATGTTTTTTTCCCTGTGGTGCATTATTGTAGGGTTTGGTGGTTTTTAATTTTTTTGGCAGAGAATTAACGCGTGTTTTTTCTCAAATGGTTCCAAAGACACGATTTGGAGGACTTTTACGTGTTTTTCGAGTTTTTGGACTTGTTCTTGGATGACGGTTTCCGTGGGTTGTTGGCTGTCAATACTGGGGGCTTTGATCACCAGGAGTCCATAGCCGTTGGTTTTGAGCAAGGGTACATTGGCGAGAAATATTTCGGTTTGGTTTTTTTGCGCGATGTCCTGAAACAACACGTCAAACGTGATTTCGCGGATTTCAGCGGGGTATTCGGCCGGGTGTTCGGCGTCCGCAAGAATGGGGATTAAGTGGGGGCGTTGTTCGGATATCTGGATGAGTTTGGGAACGGTGCGTGCGGATACGTCGATTCCGATGAGGACGCCGGTGCCTTGGAGTATGTCGGACAAATGGGATAAGGTCGTGCCTTCGGCGCTGCCCAGATACAGCACGTGGGTTTTGGGGGCGAATGGAAACGTCGTCAAGCCGTTTTTGATGGCGGCGGCGAGTTTGCTTTTCATCGGAGTCCAGTTGCGGTATTCGTTGCCGTCGATGGTTTGGAGTTCTTCGCCGTAGACTTGTTTGCCGGGAACCAGGTTTTGGGTCCAGAGTTTTCGTTGGTGTTCAAACACCCCTGGAAAAAGCGTTTTCATCTGGATTTTCTCTTTCTGAATTTGTTGGGGCGTCCTTGCGACCCGGCTTCGGATCGGTTTCGGGTTGAGAATTTGCTGCGCGGCTGGTTAAATTTTCGGAATTTGGGGGCTTGTCCGGGTGGCAAGGGTTGGAACGTGGATTTTTCTACGGTAAACGAGGAAAACTTTTTTTCGACGGGTTGTGTTCCGAAATCCCGTTTTTCTTCGCGTCGACCCGAGCGTTGGGGTCGAAATCGGTCTTTTTGGAATGGTTTGTTCCGCGGTTTGTAGTCGCTTTTGGGTTTGTAGTCTCCTTTGGGTTTGTAATCCGTGTTGGGTGAAAAATTTCCGCGGGGTTTGTAATCGGTGTTTGGGGTGAAATTGTCTCTGGGTTTGTATTCGCCTGCGGGTCTGTAATTTTCGCGGGGTTTGTAGTCTCTTTTCGGCGGATAATTGCCTTTGGGACGATAATCGCTTTTGGGTGGGTATCTTTCTTTTCGTTCATTCGAATCGCGGGGTTGGAATCGTTCGGGTCGCTGGAACATTGGTCGTGGCGCGTCGAATTTTCGGATGGGTTTGTTTTTGGTTTTCGCGTTTTTGAGTTCTTCGACGCGGCGAGCGAGTTGTTCTTGGATTTTTCCGGCGACGTTTTCGTTTTTGTTGTAGTAATCGGTTCGAATCGCGATCGAGAGTTTGCTTGCAAGCGTGCGCGCCATGCGACCGCGTTTTTCGGCGGGTAATTGTCGGACGAATCCGTGGGCGAACAAGTAACCGTGTTTGGGCGGAAGGTTTTTTCGGTTTTTTAAGAATCGAAACAAGGCTTTTTCGGCGCCAAGCACTTGAATGGAGGACGCGGGTAGCATCGCGAGTTTTTGGATGCTTCCGGTGTGGCTGATCATGCGGCCCGCGATTTGGGTGCCGGCGATGATCGAGAAGTTGGGGGCGATTTGTTTGAGTTGTTTTTCAAGGAGTTTTTCCAATGCGTCCATTTCTTGTTTGATATTTAATGCGTTGAGCGCGATGAGCCGGATTTCGGCGAGTGTTTCGTCGGGAATGTCGGCTCCGATGGAAAAAACCGCTTTTTGGGCGATGGTTTTGGCTTTTTCAATGTCGGTTTCGATTTTGGCGACCGCGTCGTCGGTCATTTTCGATCGTTCACCGAGTTCGTACACGAGTTTTAGGTACAACGCAGGATCGTCCAAAAGGCCTTCGAGTTCGGGAAAGTGATAGTGATACCATTCTTTGGTGTGTTCGTACAGCAGGTTGTATACGGCTTCCAGATCGGATAACGCGTTGCTGGCGCGGATCAAGTGGATTTCGTTTTCTCCGAATTCGATTTGCACTTGTTTTTTGGTGCGTTCGAGGAGTTTTTTTCTCAGTTCTAAAAAGTCCGTCATTTTTGCAGCCTTTGAAATAAGTATTTTTCGAGTTCGGATAGTTTGACGCGTTCTTGTTTCATGGAATCGCGTTCGCGGACCGTAACGTCCTGGTGTTGCATGGAATCGTAGTCGATGGTAATGCAGTACGGGGTTCCAACGGCGTCCATGCGGGAGTATCGTTTTCCGATGCTTCCGGAATCATCAAAATAGCATAGGAACTGGTTTTCAAGCGATCGGTAGAGTTGTTCGGCTTTGTCATCCAAACCGTCTTTCTTCACCAGGGGAAAAACCGCGACTTGAATCGGAGCCATTTTGGGTGGAAACGCGAGAATGGTTCTTTTTTCGTCTTGTTCGCGTTTGGAATAAAACAAGTCGCATAACGCGAATACGGGTCGGTCGACTCCGAACGCGATTTCGATGACGTGCGGAACGAATTCCACGTTTTCAGGCGAGCGTGCCACGAGTTTTTGGTTGGAGTGTTTGGCGTGTTGTTTGAGGTCGTAATCGGTTCGGTCGGATATTCCGGCAAGTTCGGTCCAGCCAAACGCGTTGAGTTCGACTTCCAGGTCCCAGGTGTCGTCGGAGTAAAACGCGCGTTCATCCGAATAATGCTGGCGTAACCGGATTTTTTGGACGGGTATTCCCATTTCCGTGAAAATGTGATACGATAACCACAGGTTCCACGCGTAGGCCTTGTTTTTGAGGATTTTTTTGGCCAACGCGTCTTTGAGTTTGATTATTTGAAGGGGTTGACCTTTTTTTTGGGCGTCTTCGGTCCAAAACGGTAGTGTTTCGTTTTCGATTTTGGAGAATTTTTCCCACGTGTGTTTGGATTCGGGCGCGATAAAGAATTGGCTTTCGGCTTGGGTGAATTCGCGCATGCGAAGCAAGTGTTGGCGCGGAGAAATTTCGTTTCGAAACGCTTTTCCGATTTGGAACACCGTGAAGGGCAAACGGTTTCGGAAAAAATTCAGGTAATGTTTGAACGGCAAGTAGGTCGTGGTCGCGGTTTCGGGTCGGTTATACGCTTCGATGTCGGATCCGATCGTGGTTTTGAGCATCAAGGAGTATCGTTTGATTTCGAGGTTAAAGCGTCCTTTGCAGTTTAAGCATTTGAGGTCGTGTTCGCGGATCTGGTTGACGAGTTGTTCGTCGGTCAAGTGGCCCGCGTCGCTGGTTCCCGTGGCTTCTTCGACGAGTTTGTCCGCGCGAAAACTGGAGTTGCATTTGGAGCATTCGATGGTCGGGTCCGAAAAATTGGCCAAATGACCCGAGGCTTTCCACACCGCGGCGGGCGCAATTAAGGGGTATTCGATTTCAAAAAAACCGTTGACGTTAAACGCTTTGCGAATGACGGTTTCAATGTTGTTTTTCAATCGTTTTCCAAGCGGTCCGTAGGTATAAAATCCCGCGATGCCGCCGTATAATTCGGGTTCGGGTCCGTAGACAAAGTCTTTTTCGGACAAGTATGCGGCTAGTTCAAGGGAAAAATCGTTTTTGGTTGGTTTCATTCCGGACCCATTTTTTTTGTTATACTAATGATTTTTGTGCAAAGTAAGGCTTTAAATACAATGGAAAACCCTTTTTTTGGAATGGCGCAGCTTCATTGGCATTTTCGAAAACCTTCCGCCAAACAGGTGTTTTCGGATCATTCGGATATTTTTGGGGGAATCCGAAACGTCCGGCAACGGGTCGCGTTGAAAAAACTTTTTTTTGACCGTTATTTGTCCGAGGCTTCGACCGCCCGTTATTTGAAAATCGCGCGGAGAAACGATGTGACACGGGCGTTGTTTCGGGCCGCGAATAGTCCGGATTCGGATTGGCGATCTCACGCCTATGATGTGTTGTCCTTGGTGCGTCCGCGGGGTTATTCCAAATTGTTATCCGAGCGGGTTCGAACCGACGATGTTCATCAAAACCGTTTTGAACTGATCCGGTATTTGACGCGTTCACCCACGCGTGTTCCACTTCGGACGATTGAGCACGCGGTGTTTGATTCGCATCGCAGTGTGCGCGAAGCCGCCGCGGTCGAACTCGTCAAGCGAAAAGGGTTTCGTTACCTGGCGGGTTTGTTGGATCGGTTTTTTCCCGAGAACGCAAAGCGGGTGACGCGTCCGGAGCTTTTTTATCTTGAATCGAGTCCGGAGCCGGTTCCGATTTCGGAAATCGAAAAAAACCGAAACGCGGGTCGCCAGGTTTTTTTGCATCGGGGAGTGCCGGTGTATTTGGTGGATTCGAAATCGCTTCCGCCAAAAGAAGGCGCCAAGCTGCCGGCGTTGGGAAAGTATATTCACGGGGTATTGTGGCTGAATTCGGATCCGGCTGTGCTTCCAGCGCGGTTTCGGCGGGCGATTGCCGAGCACGAAGTAGGGGAAATGTTTTCGCATGACATTGCGCAGGGCTTGACGTTGCATTACCTTGGGCGCAAAGGACTGCTTTCGGATTATTGGAATTTTTACAAGGACAAACCCTTTGTTTTTGTGCGGGACCGGGAATTGCAAAAATTGTGCGAAGAGTATCCCAAGGATTTTGGGCGTTTTCGGCGGTTTTTGCGATAAAATCGATTCGTTAAAACCGGTGGTTTTTTTAACGATTTAGCGTGCAGTTTTGTTACAAACGTAATCGTTTAAATGGTAAAAACAGCTTTTTTCGGCCTCCGTAGTTCAGCGGCAGAATACGTGCTTCGTAAGCATGGGGTCGTGGGTTCAAATCCCACCGGAGGCTAATTCTTATTTTTATACACGTTATCGTGATGGTCATAATCTCGAATCGTGATTGTTTTTTCTTTTTCTTGAATATCGTAAAGTAAAACAAATGACTTTTGAATATGGGCCCGGCGCATGTTTTGTAACGGAAAGTGAAGCGGCTTTCCAAGCGGTGGGTTTTGTAATATTTGTTTTATTTTTTTGTCGACTGCACGAAGCTGATTGGGGTCTTTTTTTGCCAGTTTTTTAAATATTCGATCAACTACGGGTAAAACAATGAGGCGATACATTTATTCAAGTCCATAGCGTTTGGCGAAGCTATCTATCGGAATTCCTTTTGTTTTTTCTCGTTTCTTCATTTTTTTAATGAAAGATTCTTTTAGTTCGAAATCTTTGTCTGAAAGTTTTATTTTTGTCACCACCAGCTTTCCGTCCACGGTTTTCATTGCAACTCCTGAATTTTTAGTCAGGCCCAGTTCATCTCGGATTTCTTTGGGTATGACGACTTGTCCGCGTTCTGAAATGGTTGTAATTGCTACTTCACTCACTGAACCACATATAAGTATGAAATTCATACCTTTAAAAAAAGATGTTTTTTTCGTCAGCGCTGTATTTGCCTGTGGGGCCCGGGTCGTTTTTCCTTTTTTTAGGGTTAGGTGGTTTTTTTACGTGTTTTGGTTCACTGGTATGTTTCATGCGCGGACCCGAGTTCAAGGTTTTTTTAAGCAATATGTCTTCGGTTCTTCCCGTGTCGTTGGTCGCAAAACCGGGTCATTCGCATCCCAAAGACCGATGCATGAACGTGCCGGATTCGCTTCCCGTGTGGGACGCGCTGACCTTGTTTTCGGATTCGGATTGTTTAGTGTTGCCGGATGCAAGAATCGTGAAGCGCCATATGGTATTAAAGCGCCCGCTGCGCATTATTTTTTTCGTGTTGTTAACCGAACTTGAATCCCGGTTGTATCGGGTGCAGGAATGGTCGCATAACCCGGTGAGGGAACTGAACGAAAAACACTTGAATGATTATATCCGCGTTTTAGTCGATGACCCCGTGTTGTTTTCGCTTCAATCGTTGTATTCCTCGCGAAGCGATTTCAAGGAGGATTTGAAGGCGGCCAGTTCGCTTCGAAACCTGATCGTGCACGTGAACAAGAAACTGGAATTGGATCTTGATTTTGAAACCGCAATCAACCGACGCGACCAGATTCTGAAACTTTTGGATGCGTTGGACATGATTTTGGACGAACAGCGGAAGGCGTTGGAACATGCGTAAACGATACGATTCCCATGCAAAGCCGGCGCCGTGGCATCGTCGACCAAAAGAAGTGCGTGCGGCAATCCAAAACCGGCGTCCGAAAGGTTTGGGTTCTCGATTGGGTCGGGGTTTGGCGCCTGTTCCGGCGGCGGATTGGGTGGGCCGGGAAGCGCGTTGGGTCAAGAACCGGCAAACATTAGAGCAAGATTTTCCTGGTTTTTTTACGACTCGATTTTTTTCCCGTTTACCGCGACTTGGCGGTCGCGGGGAAGGAGAAGTGCGAAGATTTGTTCCAAAAGAACCGTTTGTTTCTTCCAGCGGAATCAAATGGAATTCGCTTGCCGTGAAAAAATTCAAGAAAGGCGCTCGAAGCAATCCGCAAAACCAGGCGCGTACTTTGTATAGCCTTAATTTGATGATGAAATACTTGTCCAGTACGGGTCGTCTTCCCAAAGCGGATTTTGAAATTCGGATTCCGGAAGCCATCACGATCAAAGGTCCTTTTTTGGTGATGCGCGATTTGTCGGGTGAACGCCTCGTGGTCGCGGACAAGTTGACGCCTTCTCACTTCGAGGCGGTTAAGGTTGCGATTTCGGCGTTAGGCCGGCAGATTTCGCTTGGCAGTAACCAGTGGATTCATTTGTTCACGCAAGCGGGGCTGGAATATCCGACGCCTGATTTTATTCCCTCTAATATTATCGCGAACGTGAAGGGGGATCGGATCACGCGGATTTGGATTATTGACCAGTTTCGTGACCGGCATGGAGCCGAACCGCGTTTTCGCCGTGAATCCGTGCGTCGTATCCGCGAAAAATGGGTTGTTCCCGCGCCGGTCCAGGTTCGGAAAACGCGTTTTCCCACCAATAACTGAGGGGTCCACGGTTTTCTTTTATTCTGTTCGAGTTTAAGTGAATGGATATGAAGGTTCTTCTAAACGGTCGTTTGATTGCGGAATCCGAAGCGGTGTTGCCGGTTTCGGACAAGGCATATTTTTTCGATTTTTGCGTGTACGAGTCGCTTAAAGTGGTGTCGGGAAAAGTGTTTTTTTCCGAGTATCACGTGGACCGGTTGTTTGATTCCGCCAAAGTCATTGGATTGGGTCATTCGTTTTCCAAAGCCGCGGTCGTTTCGTGGATCGAAAAAGTGGTGGAAGCGAATTCCTTAATCGACGCTTTTTTGCGCGTGCTTTTGATCGGCGACGCCGACGCCAACAAGGATCCGAAGTTGTTCGTGTTTCCGTTGGCGGGAGTGACGTTTTATCCGAAGAAGTTTTATTCGCAAGGCGTGAAAACGATTTCTTTTTCCGGCGAGCGGCTTTTTCCGAACGCGAAAACCAAGGATTTGTTGCTGGGTTTTGTGGCGTTGCGCGCGGCAACAAAAGCCGGGGCGTTGGAAGCGTTATTGGTCGATGCGGATGGAAACGTGCGCGAGGGAACTCGAAGCAACGTGTTTGCTTTTAAGGGAAACAAATTGTTTTTTCCGCCAAAAGAAAAAGTGTTGGAAGGGGTCACGAAAAAAATTTTGCTTAAAGTGTGCGCACCGCATTTCGAACTGGTGGCGCGGGATTTGCCTTTGAAAAAAATCGGGTGTTTTGACGAGGTTTTTATTTCTAGCACGTTGTTTAATGCGTTGCCGGTTCGGCAGGTGGATGACGTGGTTTTCGCAGGTCCGTTCGAAAAAACAAAACGGGTGCAGAAGTTGTTTCGCGATTACTATCATGCGGCCGTGTTGGATCCGTTGGCGTGATTCATTGCGGGTTTGCGAATACTTGGCAGGTTTCGATCGCGTCGGGCGTGGTGGGTGCCAGTGCGCAGACTGAGGGGTCTTGTTTGGCTATCGCCACGTCGAAATAGCATTGACTTTTTCCCCAGCGGTCTCGTTCGGTGGTCATTTTGTCGCAAATCGTTTCGTCTTTTAGGGCAACCGCGGTTGCAAGATAGCATCCTTCTCGAAGATCTTGGTTCACGATTTTTTCGCACGTGGAAAGATCCGGATTTTGTAGGCCTTGTCCCCAATAGCACGTGTCTTTTTCCAATTGCGTGGGTTTGGCGGGGCAATCGTTTGGATCGGTTACGGGGCTTGGGGATTCGGGCGCGATCGGATCGGCTTGGGGTGCGCTTTGGGAAACGCATTCGCGCTTAATGGATTCAGTTTGAACGGAGTCGCATAACGACGGGTTTTGGAGTTGGTCTGCGACTCCGAAAATGCACATGTCTTTGGCGTCCACGCTGTTTTTGACGTGAGCGCATAGAGAAATGTCTTTTTTCAGGTAGGCGACACCGGAATAGCAATCATTGATTTGTTGCCAGAGGTTTTGGCACCATTGGGGTTCGAGATTGTCCATGGCAAACCGTACGTAACAGGCTTCGCGGTCTTGCGCGCTCATGATCGTATCGCAGCTTGGGAGACCCCCGAGGTTGGGATTCGGCGCGTTCAACTGGGGATCGCGGTTGGGGTCGAACATGGTCGGATCGATGTATGCGGGGGAGTCGTTTAATCCGCTGTTGTCATTGGGACCCGCTACGGGGGGTTGAACGCAACCGAAAAGAACAAGGAGCGTTAATCCCGCCAGAACGAGAATTTTTCTCATATGCAAATAATTCTACTCGCTTGTTTTTATACTTTTCCGGGAATTCGGGGTTTTTTTTGGGTGTTTTTTGCCGGGCGGGGGGTGTGAAGAGCGATTTGTATAACGCGGTTGTTTTCGGATTTGCTTTTTTTTTCAATAGCCTTTTCTTTTGTACTTTTTCTTCCCGTCTGAAAAAAGGCGGAGGGTGAAAAATTGCCGAAAGAAAAAGTCGAGTCGTTTGGTTCGGGTTCGTCGTTGAGTCGTGCGGGACAGTCGTTTGAAATCGCGTCGTGTGTTGTGTTTTTGGTCTCAAGCGATTCGTCGTATATCCGGGGACCTGTGTTGCATCCGAATGGAAGCGAAAGCATCAACGGCTAGGTTTACCATGGTTTTAAATATTCTTTTTGCCTTTTTGGTGTCGTATGGCGGACTTGTCTTTTTTCGTTTTGGTGCTGACTTCGGTTTTTTTCATTTTGGATCCGTTTGCCAACATTCCGTTGTTTTTGTCGTTTACGCGTAATTTTTCGCATAAAAACAGAATCAAAACGGCTCGAAAAGCGCACATCATCGGTTTTGTCGCGTTTGTTTTTTTTTGTTTGTTCGGAAATTTTCTTTTCACGTATCTTAACATCGAGTTTTCCTCGTTTAAGATTGCGGGCGGAATTTTGCTTTTTTTGATTTCGCTTGAAATGTTGTTCGGATACAAGACGCGAACCGAGATCACGCAAGGCGAGCAGGAAGAAGCGGAAGAACGCGAAAACGTGACGATTACGCCGCTGGCAATTCCGCTGATTACGGGTCCGGGTGCGATTACGACGGGAATCGTGTTGTTTTCGCGGGCTACGGGAATTTTTGATTATATGTTGTTTTTTGTCGCGATTATCATCGCTTTTTTGTTAAGCTATTTTCTGTTGCTTCAATCCGAAAAGATTTCCCGCTGGCTTGGAGTCACGGGCTTAAAGGTCATTACCCGGATCATGGGGATGTTGTTAATGGCGCTTTCAGTGCAGTTTGTGATCAACGGGTTACAGCTTTCGGGTTTGCTCGTGTAGATCAAAACCTTTATATCCCCGTTTTGCGATAAATATTGCAATGGATTTGTCGTTGGATTCCTTGTCGACGGTCGCGAATTCTGGTGTTTCCGAGTGGATTTCAGAAGGTTTTTTCGACAACTTGCTTCCGGTGTTCAGTTTCATTGTTTTCATCACGTTGTACGCGGTGCTGATCTGGAATTTTTATCGGTTTGTCTCTCGGCGGGATTTTTTTCGGTTTAACACCACGAAGTTTCGGTATGAAGGTTTTGTCGGAAAGCTAAAAGACGCGTTCTGGTATTTTGTCGAATACGCGGTCGTTTATCCGCTGTTGGTTTTTGTTTTTTTCGTGGTTTTTGCCGTCATGTTGTTGTTTTTGTCATCGGGCACGCGTTTGGATTTGGTGCTGGTCACGTCGATTTCCCTGGTTTCCTCGATTCGAATCTCGTCGTATTACAACGAGGACTTGGCGCGCGAACTGTCGAAGTTGTTTCCGCTCGTGGTGTTGTCGGTGTTTCTCGCGAATCCGTCGGTCGTGGTGTTAAATGACAGCGCGTCGCGTTTGCTGGAACTGCCTGCTTTTTTGCGCCAGACGTTTCAGTTCATTCTTTTCGTGGTGGCTTTGGAATGGGGGCTGCGTTTTTTGAGGGCGCTGGTTGTTTTTCTTCGGGTGTTGTTTGCGCCGTTGCCGCCCAAGGTGACGGATATCTCGGTGGAATCGGTACCGTCGATGACCGAAGCGGTTGCCGTCAAAAAGAAGTGATCCGGTGTTTTTCGAACTCGAACAAAAAACAACCGATCGGAATCAACTGGTGGATATTTCGGATCTGGTTCAAGAAACCGTTTCGAAATCGAAAGTCGAATCGGGTTTTGTCGTTGTTTTCGTTCCGCATTCGACCGCCGGCGTGACGATTAACGAAAACGCGGATCCGGATGTTTCTTTTGATTTGCTGTCGGCGTTATCGAAACTGGTGCCAAAAGATTCAAAGTTTCGTCACGCCGAAGGCAATTCGGACGCGCACCTCAAGTCTTCTTTGATCGGTTCGAGCGTGATGGTGCTAATTGAACAAAACCGGTTGGTGTTGGGTACTTGGCAAGGAATTTTTTTCGCGGAGTTCGACGGTCCGAGAACCCGCCAAGTGCTAGTTTCGGTTTTTTCCAAAAAGTGATCTTGAAAACAACCGTTTAAATTATTTTTCGTTTATAATATCCCCGTGTCCAAAACTTTGTTTGTCTTGCTGATCATGGGGCTGCTGCTTTTCGGGTGTCTTTCGCAGGCGGAAAAAGATACTCCTAAGGATTTTGCCCGGGACGATTTCCCTTCCAAAGCGCTAAAGGGCTCGAAGCCGCCTTCGGATTTCAATTCCGTCATTTCCCCTGATGCGACTCCTTTTGAGGATTTTCCGGACGGGTTGGAATAAAAAAAGCGCCCAGCGGAAGTTTTTTTCCGTCTGGGTTTTTTCCATGTTTTTTGGGACACTTGGGTTTACCTTATGCTTCGTCCGGCAGAACGTGAACGGGCGGAGCGTGCGCGTGCTCCGGTGCGGGAGCTTCCGACTTTGCTTCGGGTTAGTCCGCTTCGGCTGGTTCGGGATTTGGATTGCGCGCCTCCGCGCGCGGTGGAGCTTCTGCTTCCGCCGGTACGGCTTGCGCTGGTTTTGTTTCGGCTTCCTTGTCTACTGCTGGTGCGAGATGGCATATTTTTTTCATCCTCCTTTGGTCCCTCTGTGATGAGGTGGGTTTTTTTCTAAGTCAATGTGGAAAAGATCCTCGTTTGCCGGTCCGTTGACGACTTTGCCGATGGCGGTAAAATGGCTGTTGTGACGGGACAGTTGAATAGTTTTTCGGTTTCGTCGAATTGTCGGGTTTTGTGCCCCCTTGTCGCCGACGATCGCGACGTCGACCGTGCTGTTGTCTTTAAGCGGTAAGACTTGGGTGACGGGTGTGGTTGCGATCCAGTCGGATTCGTTTTTTTCGGGCGTCGTGGCACCGGAATGATGGTTGTTGTTTCGGTTTCCGCTTTCAGAGAAATCTTTTTCACCCGTTGTCCAAACAATTTTAGATAACTGAGTTATAATTTAACTGTAAAATGCTTTTAAACTTACTCTTATTTTCGCGTTTTCCTGGCGGTTTGGCCGGTGTTTGCGTTTTAAAGGATTGGGTGTTTCTTGTTATGGGTACGGTGGCGAATGTCGGATGTTATTTCGTTGAAGGAATTAAAACAGTGGATGGATTCCAAGCGTGACTTCATTTTGATCGATGTGCGTTCGCCGTCAGAGCTCTCTCACGGATTGTTGCCGGGTGCAAAAAACATTCCGTTGAAAGAATTGTCCGATGCGTTGGATTTGCCTGAAAAAGATTTTTTGAATCGCTTCAGGTTCGAAAAACCGGCGGGAAAAACCGTCGTGTTTTATTGTCGCACTGGAAACCGCAGCTTGTTTGCCACGGGGCTTGCAAAGCGAAAAGGGTTTGATGTGCGGAATTTTTCGGGTAGCATCTGGGAATGGAGCGCGATCGATCCGGCCGTGAAGCGGTATGGTCCCGCCCCCTTGTCTTGAGGGTTATGGTTCGATCCAGGTGGGGTTCGTGATGGTTCCGCTGTTTTGGGGTGATCCGGAATCGTTGGCGATGAATCCGATGCCTTCGTTTAAACGCCAATAACCGACGAGGCCGTTCTGGGGAATGTTTTCGGGTTGCTGGAACAATCGCATGACTTCGTCGCTTCGCAGTTTTCGGTTGTATATCGCGACGTCTTTGATGTTTCCTTTGAAAAAACTGCGTTCGTTGCGTGTTCCGATTCGAACCGGGCTTGCACCCGTTTCAAGGACCACGTTTTGGGTGTGGTCTTGGGTGTTTTTCCAAAGCCCGTTTTTGTAAATGCTGACGTTGGACCGGTCCACGGTGGCCACCACGTGGATCCATTCGTTTGGAGTGACGGGTTCCTGGAAATACGCGCCAACCCCTAGTCCGCCGGATTTGTTGAACACGTAAAACGATATTCGGTTGTCGCGTAATTCGGTGTTTGATTGGGAGTACATGCGAAACGTCCATTCGAAATCGTCTTTTTCGCCTTTGCCCAGCCAATACACATATCCGCTACCTTCGCTTTTCGAAAATTCAAGCGTTTCGGGGCGCATCCACGCGGATACCGTGAGTTCTCCTGTGGTGGGGGTGCTGTATTCCGGTTGATGGAAAATCGTGACCTGGGTGTCTTCTCCGTTGAAAACCAATGTCGCGTGGTTTTTGGGCAAAAGCAAACCGGCAAAGAACACGAGCACCACAAGAAATGTCACGCCCAGCGAAAAGAGTTGGTCTTGACTTAGCGTCATGATGGGTGGCTGTTTTTTTTTCCCGTTGCCGGGGCGTTTCGAATACGACATGTGTACTTACTTGCAGTGCGATTTTTTTTTAATCGTTTGGCGTGGGTTATCCGTTCGAACAATGGTTTTTTTGGGGGTTGACCGTATTATTTATTAACAACCGTTATTATAATTAAATTATATGTTTGGAATTTTTGGTGTGATTCGATCCCAAAAAGTCTCTAAATCGCTTTCAGCGGAACAGTTTCGCGTGTTGTTCGAAAAAGGAACGGAGATTCCGTTCACGGGCAAGTGGCTCAAAAACAAGGAAACGGGGATGTACGTGTGCGCGGCGTGCGGACTGGATTTGTTTTCGTCGGACGCCAAATTCGATTCGAATTGCGGTTGGCCGAGTTTTGACCGGATCGCAAACGAAGGAAACGTGGAGTTAAAGGAAGACAAAAGCCTGGGCATGAATCGGATTGAAGTCGTGTGCCGGAATTGCGGAGGGCATTTGGGGCATTTGTTTGACGACGGTCCCACGGACACGGGAAAGCGGTTTTGCATCAATTCGGTTTCTTTGGATTTTCGCAAAAAAATTCCTGTCTCAAAACCCGGCTGAAGTGTAACCGCCATCTTTATATTGTGGTTTTGTTCTATTTTCTTTCGGGATTTTTTCCCAAAAAAAGGGGGGTTTGAATGCCAATTCTGATTGATGACGTGATCGGTGCGGTCGTTTACACGTTGCTTGGCGGCGTGCTGGGGCTTTTGTTGTTGTTGCTTGCGGTGCTCGTGGTACCGCGGATTTTGTACGCGCTTTCCCCGAAAATAGACGAGGAAAAAGAAATCGCGCGCGGTAACATGGCGGTCGCGCATTATTACGGTGCCATTGTCCAAGGCGTGTTAATCGGTTTTGCCCTGATCATCGCGGCGGCGATTATTTCGGGTATTCACGGTTGGTAAAAACATGCGCCGTTTTTTTGCAGCGGTTTTTTTCCTGCTGCTTTTTTCAAGCGCGTTTTCGCGGGGCGGTGGCGGGTGTTTTTTGGAAGGCACTTGGATCGATACGCCGCAAGGACCCGTTCCGATTGAATCCCTTTTGGTCGGAGACACGGTGTTGGGTTTCGATCAAAACGGTGCGCAATGGGTGCAGGTTCAAAACGTTTTTTCCGTGGAAAGAGACGCTTTTTTTTCGATTAAAACCGGCCTGGGTTCCGTTCTCGTGACTGGTGAGCATCCGTTTTTGGTCGCCAACGGATTGTTTCGCGAAGCCCGGTCGTTTTCTCCTGACGACAATGTGATGATGCTTGAAAACAATCGGTTGGTTTCAAAAAAAATCGAATCCGTGGAAAAGTATCAAAAAAAAGTCAAGGCGTTTAATCTGGAGGTTTCCCAAAACCATCTTTTTGTCGCGAACCACTTTGTCGTGCATAACAAAGGCGGTGGCGGCGGATGTTTTTTGGGTCAAACAACCGTGAAAACTTCGTTTGGTTTGAAGTCGATTGCGGACATCAAAGTCGGTGATGAAGTGGTTTCGTTTGACGAAAACGGTTCTCTGGTGTCTTCCTCGGTCACGGACGTGTATCGGGTGGTGCGCGACCGTTTTTTGCATTTGGAAGCGGGGGATTTTTGGGTGGATGTCACTCCTGAACACCCGTTCTGGACGTTGGCCGGATATCGCGTTGCCGAGTCATTGGCGGTGGGCGATGAAGTGATCGTGTTTTCGGATAACGGGGATCTTTTGCCCGTGCGACTGACTCGAATCGATGTTGTTCCCGCGTCCGTCATCGCGTACAATTTGAGCGTAAACGAACCGAACACGTTTTTGGCGAACGGTTTTGCGGTGCACAACAAGGGTGGCGGCGGAGGGTCGTCCGGCGGTTCGAGCCGCTCTAGCGGTCCACCGGACAATATGGCGTATTTTGACTGCAAAAAATCCGATCAAAACAAGACGTGCTGTGAAAAAAAATCCGGTTCGTATCTTCCTTTTCTGACGGCTTCGTCGGTGATTCCAACGCCCGAGTATCCGTTTTGCAGTTGTATTTCCGGCGGACAAGTGGTTTCTTCGGATTCCGAAAATCCGAACATTATCGTTGATTCGTGTTATTGCACCAATGACGCGGCGTTTTCGAACAAAGCCAGCATCCCCGAATGCCCCATGTCGCTTGGCGAATTGTTGTTGATGGGTTTCTTTTTGGTGTTTTTCTTTGGAGTCTGGGGCATCGTGATCATCATGGTTTTTTCGGCAATCGTTAAAAGCGGTTTTCGTTTTTTGTCCGGCGACCGAAACGCGTTTTCGGGTTTTTTGGGCGAATGGAGCTCCACGATCGCGCTTTCAAAACCCAAGATCAATGCCAAGGCCGCGAAGGTATCCGCGTTGCTTTCGTATCTGGCGTCTGTTTCGACGGTGTGGAACGAATCCGAAATGGTTAACCGTTCGAAAACGGTTTTTTTGAAGCTTCAGGAATGCTGGGAAAAACGCGATTATTCCGAAATGCGCCCGTTGTTGTCGCAGTCGTTGTTTGTTTCGCACGTGTCGCAGTTGGAAGCCATGAAAGTGCGGCATGAAATCAACCGTTTGGAAGAATTGCGGTTGCTGGATCAAAAAATCGTGTGGGTGAAAAGCCTGAAGAGTTCAATGGGTGATGCCGGCAAGCGTTTTTCGGACCAGTTCACGGTGTGGGTGCAAGCCGAGTGCCGCGATACGATTGTCGACGATCGAACCGGAAAAAAAATCCGTGGGGATATGGGGATCGGCCGGTTCGAGGAATTCTGGACGTTCATCCGGGTGTCGGACCAGTGGCTATTGAACGCGATTGATCAGCCGGAAGAAGGCGCGTCGTTTGTTTCAAAAGAAAACGTGGTGGAAAACGCGACGCCGGACATGTTGAAACGGATATACGAAAAATCCGGAAAATCCGCAAAAATGGATGTCTCGATTTCGGAAACGCGCGAACAAACGGGGTTTGAAGCCGTCGGAATCGCGGATATCAAATCCAAAGGGGGAAAAGTGCATCGATTGCTGAATTTTTTAAGCCAAACCGATGCGATGTGGAACGAGGATTTCATGCGCGAACAGGCGCGCCTTGGATTTGTGCTTTTGAACACGGGAATCGAAACCCGTAATTTGTCCACGGCAAAAGATTTTGTTTCGTCGGATTTGTTCGGAAAAGTTTCCGAAAAGGTTTCGGAACTTGCGTCCAAAAACCAGATGGAACAAAAAAGGAATCTGGCGGTGCGAAACGTTGAAATCGTTCTGGTGCAAAACAAAAACGATCGTTCGAAGGATTCGTTTACGGCGTGGGTATCCGGTCAAGCCCAGCACGTCGTGGTGGATGTCGCAACAGGCCGGATTTTGTCCGGCGACTCGTTTGTGCGGGATTTTGACGAGTATTGGTCGTTTGTGCGGTCAAATGAAAAATGGGTCGCGGATCGGATTGAACGCGGTTTTTTGGCCGCAAAAGCCATTGGGTCGGAAAACCTCGACGAAGACGCGTCAAAAGAAATGATGGATTGGTATTATTCCAAAGATCGCGCCTAGACCGTCAGTATATTATTAAGTTATATTCCGTCTTATTGTTCGTATGGCCGAAAAAGCGTTGGTGGGCGCGGGTTGTTTTTGGGGTGTAGAAGCCGCATTTCGTAATTTGGACGGCGTGATTGAAGCGACGTCGGGGTATGCGGGTGGATGGAAAAAAAACCCGTCGTATGAAGACGTGTGTTCCGGATCCACGGGTCACGCCGAAACGGTGCTGGTGGAATTCGATCCGAAACGCGTTTCGTTTCAAAAGATCCTGGATTTGTTTTGGGCGCTTCATGACCCCACGCAATTGAACCGCCAAGGTCCTGACGTGGGGCATCAGTATCGCTCCGTTATTTTTTATTTTTCGCCGGAACAAAAAAGAATTGCGAAGGAATCGAAAGCCGCATTGAACAAGTCGGGTCGTTTTTCAAAACCCATCGTGACGGAAATCCTTCCCGCGGGCGATTTCTGGAAAGCGGAAGAATACCATCAGCGGTATTTGGAAAAAAACAAGCACGCGGTGTGTTAAAAAATTTTTTGGCGTTTGGGTTGATCAAGGAGGCTTTTTTTTGAAGGTGGAGAAAATTAAGGCAGCGGCGAACATCGGAAAAGGGTTTTCGGGGGAGTTTCTGGACTTTTTGAAAAAATATCAGGTCATCGGGCTTGCGGTCGCGTTTATTATCGGTGCGGCCTCCACCAAACTCGTGACCGCGCTGGTAAACGACGTGGTTATGCCGATTGTGGGTGTGTTGGTCCCAAACGGAGAGTGGCGCCAGGCGGTGTTGCAGGTCGGGCCCGTGAAATTTCTCATCGGCGACTTCGCGGGAAATTTGATCGATTTTTTAATCATCGCGTTGGTGGTGTTTTTGATCGTGAAATGGCTGATGCGCGAAGACGCGACGCAAAAACGGTAATTATTTTTTCCGAAGACGGATCGTGAGGGTGCGTGCGATTTTACCGAACTTTTTTCGGATAGTCGCGGATTTTCGGCGGAGTTTTTGATTTGCCCGGATGCGTTTTGAGATCAGGCGACCTTTCGCGCTTTGAATAAGAAACGGTTTTTGGTACCACCAGCTGGGGGGATGGGTTTTGGGATACTCGGATAAGACCTCTGTTTTTACTTTTTTGGGGTGGAATTGGTTGAGCAGTTCTCCGACGGCTCCTGCCGCTTTCCCGGTGGCGATTTGATCGTCGAGAATCATCACTGTGGCGTCTGGAAGGTGTCGGCATAGGTGCGGGTGCTGGGTTTCGAGAAGTTTTCGAAGCGTTTGTTTTGGAAGCGTTGTATTCCGAAGCATTTCGGGATTGATGAAAAACAGGGGAATGCGTTCTCCGTAGGCTTCTTTGAGTATTTGTTGAACCGTTGTTCCGACGGGTCGACCGGACCGGTCCAGGGCGATTAATACGGTTGGTTGTTCGGCGTGGACGCGTTGGGCGAGTGCTTCAAATTGGTCCAGCAGTTGTTTTTGTTCGGCCGTCCTCGCCATTCTGACGCGTTGAAGCCTTTGTTGTTGGAATTTTTTTAACCGTTCTTTGCGTTCGCGGAGTTCGTTTACAAGCGCGGGTCCGAAGGCGGTCTGGAACGCGCGGCGGAATTCGTCCTGGTACTTTCCGAATATTTCGGTGTGGGTTAGGAACGGGACTAAAAAACCGGCGGCGCCAAGGCCGCTTCGGAGGAGACTGGGGTTTTCGCGGGTGATTGCAACCATTTCGGAGACGGGATGCATTCCCTGAACCAAATGGCGCGGCTGGCCAAAGGAGGATACTTCCAGATCAGCGGCGAGTTGTTTGAGGATTTTAAAATTGTCTTTTCGGGGTTCGATGACAAAAATCGTGATTCCGTCACCCGAGGTGACCCACGGAAGGCCTTGGTTGGTTTGGGCGATGACGCTGGTGGTGACTCCGTATTTTTCTTCGATTCGTTTTGCGTAGGCAACCGCTTCTTTTTTTACCCGTGGTTTCATTTTACCCTTTGGCTTTTTTAGGAAAAAGGATTATTTAATGGTTAGGCGTCACTTTTTCTGGTTTTTTAGAATCAGGCTTTTTCCGGTCATTTCTTTTGGAATGGAAAGGTTCATCAGTTCCAAGATGGTGGGCGCGATGTCAATGAGTTGTCCGTTGGAGCGAAGAAACGTTTTTTGGAGTTCGGGTTCGTTGGACACCAAAATGAACGGAACGGGGTTGCATGAGTGGCTGGCAATGCGTTCTCCGGTCGGAGAAAGTTTTTCTTCGGCGTTTCCGTGGTCTGCGGTGACCATGATCGAATAGTTTTTGGCAAGCGCGTTTTCGATGACGTGTTGTAAGCATTGGTCGATGGTTTGCACACCGATGATAATCGCGGGGATATTGGCGGAGTGTCCCACAAGATCGGCGTTGGCGTAGTTCATCAGGATAAAATCGTATTTTCCGGTTTTGATTTGTTCCGTGACTTTTTCAGTGATTTCTCGGGCGGACATTTCGGGTTTTTGGTCGTATACCGGGACTTTGGGGCTTGGCACCATGATGCGGTCTTCGCCTGGATTGGGTTCGTCTACTTGCGAATTGAAAAAATAGGTGACGTGCGCGTATTTGTCGGTTTCCGCGACGCGTAATTGTTTGTAGCCTTGTCGGGCAATTTGGTTTCCGAGGTTGTTTTTGATGCGGATGGGGTTGAATATTGGAACGCATTTGTTAGCGGGAATCGCGGTTTCGGTTTGAACGAAAGAATAAAAATCGACTTTGGGGGTTTTGGGGCGTTTGAATCCCTTAAAATTGGGTAATACGATGCTTTTGATGAGTTGTCGAATCCGGTCGGTGCGAATGTTAAAAAAAATCGCGACGTCGCCATCCGAAATCGTGGCGAGGGGTTTGTTTTTTTCAGATATGATTGTGGGTTGGATATAGTAATCCGTCAAGTCGCCGCGTGCATACGCTTGTTGTACCGCGTCGGACGCGTTTTTTGCGGTGAATCCTTTTCCGTTCACGAGGCAATCGAATGCTTTTTGGGTTCGGTCCCAGTTGTTGTCGCGGTCTCCGGCGTAATACCGGCCAATGACGCTTGCGATTTTTCCGATTCCGTTTTTTTGAATCTGTTTTTCCACTTGTTTCACGTATGTGAGCGCGCTTTTTTCAGGTACGTCGCGTCCGTCGCTGAAAAAATGAATGTATACTTTGGGGACTTTTTGTTGTTTGGCGAGTTTTAGGAGCGCGTCCAAGTGTTCGATGGAGGAGTGGACGCCGCCGTCCGAACAGATACCCATAAAGTGCAATCGGGTTTTTCGTTTTCGAACGGTTTCCATGGCGGACACAAGTTTTTTGTTCTTGAAGAATTCTCCGTTTTTGATGTCACGGTCGATTTGAGCGATGGGTTGCCAGACGATTCGTCCCGCGCCCATGTGCAGGTGTCCGACTTCGCTGGTTCCCATGGCGTCTTCGCGTAGTCCCACGGCGTTTCCGTGGGCGTGCAACTGGCAATGAGGGTATTTTTCAAGTAAGGAATTGTAAAACGGAATGTGGGCTTGCGAAATGCAGTTTCCGGGTCCGTCAGGCGCGATGCCCCATCCGTCCAATACTATCAGAATTATTTTTTTCACAAAATCACAATCGGGATTGCACTACCCATGTTCCAAGGGCTTTTTATTTTTATTTGGGTGTTTTTTGGGTGGCCAACGTTTCCCATCGCAATCGAAAGCAGTCTCCTGTAAGAAAAAAGATCGAACAATTAAAATCGGTTTCTTGAGGAATCAAAAAGGAATTTTTCAACAGCTTTTTGAACCGATAACGCCACGGTTTTTCGGTTTTTGCTGGCGTCAATCACGACAAAACGGGGTTTTTTTGTTTTTTTCGCGATTTTTAAGAATTCTTGACGTGCGTTTTCAAGAAACCGGGTGTGTTCGAATACTTCCGGAGCTTTTTTTCGTCGGTAAATGCGTTTCATGACGGTTTTGGCGGGCGCGTCAAACAAGATTACCAAATTGGGTTTGAGAAAGGAATAGTGTTGCAGCGTTTTTTTGGGGATTCCTTGGACCGATTGGTATGCAAGCGTCGAATAGGCGTATCGGTCCGAAATAATCAGGGAATTCGTTTTGAGTGCGGGTTTGATGGTGCGTTCGATGTGTTCGGATCGGTCCAGGCAAAACAAGCGAAAAAACAATTCAGGGTCTTTGATGTCGGCGCGATGCAGTTTTCGGATTTTGTTTCCAGTGCTTCCACAAGTGGGTTCTTTGGTGAGCACAATACTGGAAAACTCCTTATGGCGGGTCACCAGGTGGGGAATCAGTTTGGAAAGGGCTTCGGTTTTTCCCGTGCCGTCGATTCCTTCGAAAACAATGAAAACGCTTTTGGATCGCATATGGACACAACAAAGGCTTTTGGGGCTAATAAATAGTATCGGTGGCCAAAAAAAGAAGAAACGCCCGAGGAAGGACTTGAACCTTCGACCAATCGGTATCTACGACAATTGTCGTAACAGCCGATCACTCTACCTGTGGCCCCAGACTCGGAACCAATTTCAGAACCGAATTCTGTCTGAGCTACTCGGGCTAATGTGAAAATTTGGTTTGCTGTTTCTAAATTTGGGCAAGATAAGGTATTTAAACATCATCTTGAATCTATTGCGTTTCAATTGGATAAACTGCTTTTTTACCAATATCCTGTTCTTTTGCATGTTGTTCTCGATGACAATTCGCGCATAACAAAATCGTTTTGTCAATCTCGCCAACCAATCGTTTCCATCCACGGTTATATAATCTTGAAATACGGTCTTCTTTTTCATCGATATGGTGGAATTCTAAAGCTGCTTCGCAGTTTGAATAACCACATTTTTCACATTTTCCTCCTTTTAATTCAAGGAGTTGGCGTTTATATCGGCGTCGTCGTTCACGGACATAATCTACAAATTTTTGCTTTTCCTTCCACATGCTAAGACCATATTCACTGAATATAAGTTGCTTTGCAGGCGCCCGTGATTGCCGGTGATCTGTTTTAGAATAGTTTATTATAGCGTGTTTGCTTTTGTTGTGCAGGGATTCAAAGGGGATTGGATTATTGGTTCTCGTTTTTGTGTTGGCGGGTTGTGTTTCGGATTCTTCTCTCGCGCCGGTGGTGCCTTTCGATGACGTTCGAATCGAAACCACCAAATCCGTTTATACTGTCGTTGAACGATTGAAATGAAGGCGTTCAATGATTCCAACGCTTCGATTTTTTACAATCGTTGCATGGGAATCCAGCTTATTGGCAAGGGCTGGTGGCCGGGTTGTATTGTTCCCGCTGGCGAGGAACCTTCGGATAAAACGGTTCCCGTGATTACGTGTCCGGACGGTATTTCGGATCCAAGTGCTCCAAACGCGATTGGCGAATTGACGCCGGGTGATTTCGTTGAACGATCGGTTCTGTTTACTTGCAGTGAAAACTTCCGATTTGCTTGGAAGCGTCTTTTTCGTACTTTAGAACGTGTGTTGCTGGTGCGTGTTCTGACGCTTGAACGGTGTCGAAATGGGTTGAGGTCGTAGAAACAGCGTCCGAATAGTCTTTTTTCTGTTGAATTATCCGAATGGTTTTTTTAACCTTGGCAATGCTGATTTATATGGCATTTTCTGATTGAATTTTGTTTGCTGCAGAGGTGGCCCAGCCTGGTTACGGCGAGAGGTTGCTAACCTCTTGGGGGAAACCCCACGGGAGTTCAAATCTCCCCCTCTGCGAATCTTACTTTCTTACAATAAGATAATTTTATTAAGTGTTTGTGACGGTAGTTTATTGGAGGTGAATGAAATGGCGGATGTTGAATTGACCAAGATGAGTTCTCGTGGCCAGGTAGTTATTCCGCAGGATTTGCGGGATGAAATGAACTTGCAGGAAGGAGAAACCTTTGCCGTGGTTCGGACCGGCGATACGTTGTTGCTAAAGCGAGTGAAAGCGCCTTCGCGGGAAGAGATTTTGGCAGATTGGAAAAAAACCGTGACCGAAGGAAACAAGCAAGTCAAGAAATTGGGAATCAAGCAAAAAGATGTCGTTCGGATGATTCACAAGGGCCGAGGAATAAAAGAATGATGGCAGTTGTTCTTGATACGAACGTGTTAATTTCGGCTACGTTCTGGCCCGGTGCTTCCAATCACATTACTTTGCTTGCCATTGAACAAAAAATCCGGTGCTTTACTTCTCCGGAAATAATGGATGAGTATTCGTTTATTCTGGATCGTGATTTCAAGCAAACAAAATCCGAGATCGAAGCAAAGGTAAGCAAAGTTCTCTCTTTTCACGAAGTAGTCAATCCCGGGCGTCGTCTGGAAATCGTGAAAGACGATCCGGCGGACAACAAGATCATCGAAGCCGCTCTCGAAGCACATGCCGATTTTATTGTCACTGGTGACAAGCACCTGCTCAAAATCGGTGAATACAACAGGATTCGGATTGTGACGCCGAAAAATTTTCTGGATGAAATCACTAATTTGCTTTGAAACGAATTATTCCCACAATTTTTGGTGTGTGCGATTTTTGTAGGGCTAAATTGGTGTAATTACCAATTGATCTAACAATCAATCGCCGCCAATAACAATCTGCCGTGGTTAAACAACCCCCTGGGAGGGGAGTCATTTGGATAATCAAAAACCCGAAGTTTCTTGAACAATGGCTTTATATAGCTAAAATTTAGATAGTATTTCATGGCGCGAGGCAAGCGTTTTCGTAGGGAACCAAAAAACTATGCGGACTTCTTTGAACGGAACCGCAAGCACCTTTTTCGTCCAGATTATGCTCCTCGACCCGAAGACATGAAAAGAGGATTGCAATCCGTTGAACGTGTCAAAAAGATGGTAAGAAGTTCGGATGGAAGCGGATACCATTTCTTTTTTCCGCTCACAACGGCCGCCTCTTCAGGCGAATTAATTAAAGGAATCTTACACGTGGTTGCCCCCGAAGCCAGAGTGACATTTCTCGTAACTCCCTTTCAAGGAGGAACCAATGAAGAATTTCCAACGCTCGTTCGTCACGTTTCGAAAGCGCTTACACCTGAAAGTCATCATGTTCGAATAGTGGATATGTTCGATAGGCTGAAAACACTTAAACGGATTAAGAAAGCGTTTGCAGTTGCAGATGAACGTAAAGTAATTCAAAGCATCAAACCTGAAGAAGACGGGGCTGTAAGCCTACCTTGGCGAGACCCGGAAACAGGGGAGTTGCATAGCTGGCCTATGTCCCCCATGGTACTTTACAGCATGGCACATTTTGCGAATACGAACAATCGCTTATTTTATACAAAATATTACTCCAACCTTGATCGCCCCGATATAATCCAATCCGCTAATCTTGGATGGGTAAAGACTCGCTCTGGAACAAAAGCCATGCCGCTCGGCCACGCCCAGCGATACGCACAAAAGCACCCGAGTGAAATCAAATATAATCCTCCAGCAGAACTGCGCATGAGCCCCAAAGAAGCAAACAAAAAAAGCGCCTTAGTGCGCAGGCTCACTTATCAACTCGGAATCGCAATCGCAAAAGAATATTTAAGGGCAAAAAAATAGTCGAAATGCTGAAAACCGTTTATGCAAGTTTCTGCATAATGTATTCAGTAAGCAAAGCAACCGAAACTTTGGGGTTTGTTTTGAACTTCAGGTACAAAGTACCCCCTTTGCGTTCAATTAATCAGTTCACACCCAGGCTATTTTCGGGGGGTTTTTCGCGGAAAGCGAATGTCTCCTCGAAACCCGATGCCCGAGGGATAAATTCTGATTTCTTTTCCTGTTCCCATTTTTTTTCTCATTGCTAATCGCTCACTTTCTTTTTTTACGGTCACTTGCGCATAGCCGGTCATTTCAGCGAGATGAAACCCATCAAAGCCGTTTTTCCTCAAGGTTGTTCCTAATCTTCGGATTAACCGTGACCCGATTTTTAACCTGCGATATTGCGGTTCGACGTACAATGCGGTGACTTGGTGTCCATTTGCGCTAATAAATCCGATCATTTGCTCGTTGTGAAAAGCGCCCAAAACTCTGTCCGAGTTCTTGATTAGGGTGTGGTATTTGAGTGGTGCGTAGGTGTCTTTCATAAATTTGTCGACAAGTGTTGGTGGGACTTGGGCGATGAAACGAAACTCGATCACAGACCGAGCACTTGGAATATTTTTCATTGAAAGAATTAGGGCACGCATTTTAATAAATCTAATCTCTATTTGGCTGCGGTGGTGGATTCGTTACGGGTTGAGGTTGGTCGCCTTTTTTCGTTTTCCGGATAGTGCACCGTCTCTTTTAATTACGTTTCGGTGATTGAACTTTTAGTTGGACTGTAAAACATCTGTTTAAGCAGTGATGCAAGTACATTGTATATTGTGGTAATATATGGTAAAAATTCAGATTGACTTGTCTCATGAAGAGGATACGATTGTCGAAATTTACAAGCTGGCTCATGACCTTCGAACAAAAGAAGAAGCGATTAAACTGATGGTGAAGTTTTTCAAGGCACGCATCGAACCTGAAAAGTTGCCGAAAAAAGAATACTTTAAACCGAAAAACAAATAGATCTGATTTTGGAAAATATTTTTTAGCTGCGAAGATGTTGTTATCGCCGTTTGTAGCGATATTAGCGCGGTTTTAATTCAACATTCCCCTGACAAGGGGTGTAAAGCCCTGTCAGGGCGGTTGCATTGCGTTTATTCTGCGCGTCCGCCTACTTTGACGGCATTGGCATCCACCAGAACGTTTAGCATGATGCTTTCGCCCACTTCTTCAACGTCTGACTTGGAAAAAACCGCGTCGTTTTTGAGAAAACCGGTTCCAACCACGATGGCGGAAATGTCGTTGGTTTGTTCGTTGGTCCTGACTTCTTTCACGGTTCCGATTTCTTTTCCTGACGAGTCAAAGACTTTGAGGCCCTTGTAGTCGGATACGGGGCTCATGTTCAAAACAGCTCCTTCTTTGGAAAGAGACGTGATGTATTTTCGCCCGATGAACGTGTCTTTTCCAAAAAAACCGCGGTCCACTTCAATTCCATCCAGATTAAAGGTATTGACATCTAACCGGACACCTATGACGTGGCCGATTTCCTTTCCGTTGGCCGCACGAACTTTTGTTCCCTTCAAGTCATTTGCCTTGATTCCCGCATCTTTTTCCCGCGTTATTGCTCTAATTTCTTGCATAATCTTATCACCTCATGATAAACAAAATGGGTTGACCCGTATTGCGGCCAATCCCAACAATCCATTATCGGTTTGCCTGACATTGTTCCAGTCGCTGGTTGTGTTCGCCGGTGCAACCGGTTTTGCAGATCGCGTTTAGGACTCCTTCCCCGCAGTCCTCGTTGCATTTGTCCAATGTTTGCCGCGATTGGTCTTCACATGTTAATGCGATTGAAGTACAGCCGCTGAGTAGAAATATTCCCGCGATTGCAATTACAATTAATCCTGTGATTGCTCGTTTTTGATTCATGTTTCATCCCCCATTCTTTGGATAAATTTACGATATTCTTAGGTTTTCATGATTTTTTTGCCAGCCGGACGCTGGTTGATGGGTCCTTTTCCCCCCGGACGTCCGCCTGTTTTGGCTCCGCGTTTTGCGCGTGTTTTAGCAGCAGTCATTCTGCCGCCTCTGCTTTTCTTCGCCATTTCGATTTCCTCCTTTTCTTTGATTAATTTACTGGACGGGATTCACTTTCCAGTGAGCATGTTTCTGCCTTGCGCCAGTCGGTACACTACGATGATTGCGGCGATGACTAACAGTATGTGGATGAGTCCTCCGCCAATTGATCCGATTAATCCGAGTATCCATAGAATGACTAAAATGACTACAATAGTCCATATCAAATCCATTTTACCAGTCCTCCGGGTTTGTATATTGATTTTTTAAAAGGTCTATAATCACAACGACTGCAGCGATCAACAAAAGCGCCGAATATGTTTCCATTTTATTTCCCCCGTAGTTTTCTTTTTCGATGTCCGCTAGAACGCGATCCCGAAATGGCTCAGTAAGACCACAAGCGCGATTCCAGGAATCCCGCCGATCGCCACGATCAGAATGCTCCAAATGTTAATCGTAATCTTGACGAACGGCAAATAGTTGAGCAAAATGAGAATGATCATTCCCACGACGCTGTTGATTAACAGCAAAACCAGTCCTTTTCCAAGTTTCCACGCCACGATGATCAATAAGGCGACGGAAAGAAGAGTCAATGCCGGTCCGACGAATAATTCTGCTGCCATACCTTTATCCAGTAGTATTGTATGCGGAACACTATAATAACACACCGTATATCTCGATAATATAAAATATATCATTATATGACTTATTTAGTGTTTTCAAACGGGGTCTAAACATCTGTGGTTAAACCCTCGCGTGCATAAATATTTCGGAAGTGATGGCATGGGATTCCTTGGAACTATTTTCGGAAGAAAAACGTGGACGACGAGAGAAACGGCCGAAACCAGTAGTGAAACCGAATTCGGAAAACACAAGCTGACAAGAAAAGAAACCACTACGGAAAAAGATTCGGATGGGCGTACAGTCTCAAAAATAACCACGACCGAAGAAACCGAGAAAGACTAGGATTGACGAAAAACAGATAGTCTATACTCGTTTCTGTAGGGCGTGTCCTGATTAATCGGTTTTTACTTGTTTCATTTTTTTTTACTGAAATCAGTCTGATGCACTAGTGGCGTGCTTCTTAACTTTTTTATTGGTTTTGTGCGACAGCGTCTTTGCAGAGGTCGATCATGTCCGGATATCCTTGAATCCCGTTACAGACGCCGGGGTCGTTGGTTTCAATGGCAACTTGGGTATAACAGTACGGTCTTTTTTGTAAATTTTGAACATATGTGCAGTAGGAGGCGTTTTGTTTTGCGGATGCGATTGCGCCGTAGCAGGTGTCTTTGTTTTCGGATAAGAAGATTTTTTCGCATAGCAACGGGTTTTTGGTATCGCTGGCCATTCCAACATAGCACATGTCATGGAGCAGGGAATCGCTTAGGACACTGCATTGATCCGAAGCCGGTAAGGTGGGATTTGGATTCGCGTCGGTTGGAATTTCGGGTGGCGTATTGTCGTTTCCGCATTGTTGTTTGATGGACGGCGTCTGGATACTGGCACACAGGGAAAGGTCTTTGGCGTGCTTGGCCATTCCCAGATAGCACATGTCCTTGTAATCCTGATTGTACTTGATTTTGTCGCAGTATTTTCGGTCGTACGTGGAAAACGCCATGCCGGTGTAACAGTCGTTGTATTGTTCCCATAATTGTTCGCATAATTCGGGTTGGTTGTGTTCTTTGGCGTAATTTCTGTAGCATACTTCGCGGTCTTGCGCGCTCATGATCGTATCGCAGCTTGGGAGGCCACCGAGGTTTGGATTCGGCGCGTTCAACTGGGGATCGCGGTTGGGATCGAACATGACGGGGTCAATGTACATCGGAGGCGCGTTTAAGTCGCCAAACCCGCTCCTTGGAAACCCGTCATTGAGGGTAACGCAACCAAAAAGCAAGGCAGCTGAAAAAATCAACGCGAAAAAGATAGTTTCCCGATTCATTTCAATTTTATTCGGAAGTGGTAGAATAAAAAGGTTTGGGTTTACAAAAACCGGTTTGCTTTTGCCGCTCCGTGTCCGCTGCTTTTTTTTTGTGTTTTCTTTATTTTTTTGCCGGCGGCAGCGAAAATAATGATTCAATGATCAAAATGCCCGTGGTTAAACGCTAAGGCGCATCGTTTGCGGGGAGTGAAAAATTTGAAGTGCAATTCGTCGGGGTGGGGGGATCGAAATGAAAGGGGAAATTTCATTTCTTTTTGGTTCGTTCAAGCGCTTGGATTCTTTTGGTGAGCGCAGTGAGGACCGCGGCATCGCTGACGCGCCGGAGAAAATGCGTTTTGATTGTTTCAAGCGGAACGCCGTGAGTGACGCAGATCGCAATGAGTCGGTCCGCGACAATTGACGCCGGATGGGACCATTTTCCGGAACTGGCATACAATGCGTTGATTTCCCTGGTCACTTGGGACGGGATATTGGTTTTTACCCCGCTGTTTTCTGAAATTAGTTTTCCTTTTGAAGGCTTTGGTGTTGCCGGCGCTCTTCCAAACGGTACGCGTCGACTGATTTGTTTCCCGACTGCAAGTGTTCTTCGGCCCATTTTAATCGAAAATAATAACGTTTAACCGAATATAAAGCTATTGGTTTACCGGTCGCTTCGATTTATTCGTATCGAAGTGCTTCGATCGGTCTTAATTTTGAAGCCGCTCGCGCAGGCATGAGGCCGGAAACGACTCCGATGAAAGTGGATAACACAATTGCTGCAAAGATTAATTGCGGCGTGATCATTGTGACCGTGGTTCCCATCCCAAGTAATCGTGCGCCAAGCATATTGAATCCAAGCGAAACGATTGTCCCCACGATGGCGCCGATGGTACCGCCAACGAAGCCGAATAATCCTGACTCGATTAAAAACAGGCGTAAGATTTCATTGTTGGTGGCGCCCAGTGCTTTCATGATCCCGATTTCCCTGGTTTTTTCGAGTACGGACGTGAACATACTGTTGGCGATTCCAATCGCGCCAACTAATAAAGAAACCATGGCAATCGCGCCCAGAAATAATGTTAGGGTTTGGGTAACGCTTGAGATTTGTTCTTGGATCGCTTTGGCGGAGGTGATGCTAAAATCTTGGTTTCGCTCCGTGACTTTGCGGGATAACTGGAGGGTTTGAGTGAGTTCAGCGACAATTTGATCGATTTGGTTTGGATCGGATACTTTTACTTGGATGGAGGAAAACGTATCCCGGTTGACATCGGTAACGTCCCATGCGCTGGTGTAATTCATGTATGCGGTCGAGTCTCCGCTGCCTCCGAATGCGCTTCCGCTGCTGGTGGCTTTGAGTATTCCCACGATCGTGAACGATTTTTCGTTGATGGTCACGGTGCGTCCGAGCGTTAACGGTTGTTTGAAAGTGGAATTTGCGAGTCGGTCGCTGATAACGATCGCGCTCGAATCGCTTGAAGTAAGTAGCCGTCCGGAAGCAAGTTCAATATTGGAGGTGGTTTTCCACGCGTTGGGGTTAACGCCTTGGATGCTGGTGTTTGTTTTTTCGGCTAGGAAAGCGAGTTCTTCTCGGCCGGAAACAATCGGGTTGACGGCAAGAACGTTGGAATTTCCCCGGAGCATTCGAACATCAACAAGGGTAAGAACTGGTTCCTTTTCGGTTTGGCTTCCGGTCTCCGTTCTCGATCGGATGATGATTTCGCCTCCACTTCCAGGTCCTCCGCCGCGGACAATTCCTCCGAATCCTTGGGTTCGGGTGGATCCTGCGCTTACCGTCAGAATGTCAGCGCCGAATCCGGAGAGTCGTTCATTGACTTGGGCTTGAGCGCCGTCTCCAATTGAAACAATCGAAACCACGGCCGCGACTCCGATGATGATCCCGAGCAACGTGAGCCAGGATCTGAGTTTTCGATGCAGAATGCTGTTGACCGAAAGCTTGAAAGAGTCTCGCAGTTTCATGGTTTTCCCCGGTTTTTGTTAAAGAACCAGGCGAGTCCGGCAAGGGAAACTGCTCCGGCTCCGATACTGTATTCCACGCTGGCGTTAAACCCGAAGATGATGACCAAAAACATGAGGGTGATGATGCCGAGCGGGACAATGAGTTTTTGGAAGGGGATTTGGGATGCTTTAAATCTCCAGAACACCAAGGTGCCGCCGGCCAAAATAATCGCTATCGCCCATGATATCAGTCCAAGGGGGTTTTGACGTTGGATTTGGATGTCGCCGGTTCCACTGGTCGTTGTTTGGAACAAAAGCACGGTTTTTTCAACGGTTTGGCGGGTGCCTGTCGTGTCGGTGTAATCGATTTGGATTATGATTTGCCTTTGGTTTGCGTTCAAATCTCGGACACGAGTTGGTTCCACGGAATTCGTTTGTCCCGTTCGGATGATGGGTTGGCCGCTTGTTTGGACTCTGCTACTGGCCCGGTTTTGATCGAGTCCGGTGGTGGAAACCGTAAAATTCGCGATGGTGTAGTCTCCTTTGTTGAGGTTTCCGAGGATTGAAGTATTGCTTCCGCTTACGAAAATATTGGGTTGATGCGGAATTTTGACGACCACGGCGCTGGCATTATTGCTTCCGATATTGGCGACGCTTACTGAAAGCGTTCCGCTGGAGAGTGTGTCGGCACTGACTTCGAAGTCGGTTCCGCCTCCGATGATAATGCCTACTTGGGATGTTTGGGTTTTGGTTCCATTGGTGTCAGTGTAGGTGAGCGTGATTTCAAGCGGGTAGACGCCGGTGGTGATGTTGGGGTCGGCGGTCACCAGGAATGAAATCGTTTCGGTTGCTTGGCTGTCTAGCATCTCGAGGTATTTGATATTGTCCGTTCCGATGGGTAGAATCAAACTGTTTGCTTCGGTCCATGCAAGGGAAATATTTGAAATGGGTGTGCTTCCGGCATTTTTGATGTAAAAATTGAGTTGGGTTTGGCTTGCGGGGTTTATGACGCTGGGTTGCACGCTAATTTCGATGTTTTTTCCGGTTTTTGAAACCGGAACTTGGAGTGTTTGGGTTTGAGTCGTGGTTTGATCGCTTTGGTCGTTTCGATGGTAAGCGAGATTGAGTTGAATAGGGTAGTATCCGGGAACAGTCTCGGGTTTGACTCGGAATTTGAATACCACGGTTTGAGTGGCTTGCGGTTGGATTTCTTGGGCCGTGTCAACGAGTTGAATGGGCTCGAATTGGTTTCCGATTCCGATGCTTGCGTTTAGATCTCGGATTGAAACGACAAGTCCGCGGTTTTGGATGTTGACGGCGATGCTGACAATGTCCCCTGCGTAAATCGTGGACGGAAGAAAACTTGTTCCGGTCACGTTGCCCAGGTAAACGACGTCTCGCGCGGTGCTTTGTGCGATGACGGTTGGAAACACGGCTACAAGCAGGTACAGTGTTCCCAGGACCAGGAATAGTTTTGTTTGATTCATTTTGTTTTCCTCCTTTGTCGATTGGTTTTGTCTGAAATAATTGTTCCGTCCCTGACGGTCACGATGCGGTGGCAGTGTTGGGCAATGTTGGGTTCATGAGTTACAAGAACGATTGTTTTTCCTTGGCTTTGGTTTAAGGTTTCAAATAATGCGATGATTTCCTTGCTTGTTTTGGTGTCTAGGTTTCCTGTGGGTTCGTCCGCTAAAACAAGTGCTGGTTCCGTGGACAATGCACGGGCAATGGCGACGCGTTGGCGTTCTCCGCCGGACAATTGGGTGGGGAGATGGTTTTTTCGCGAATCCAATCCGACGAGTTGAATCAATTGGTTTACTTTTTGGCGAATGTCTTGTTCGGAAAACTCGTGTATGCGCATCGGAAGCGCGATGTTTTCGAATACGTTAAGGGTGGGAGACAAGTTGAATGCCTGGAATACGAATCCAATTTTTTTTCCTCGGATGCGGGCGACATGAGATTCGTCCAAATGAGTAATATCTCTTCCGTCGATTCGGATCGTTCCTGAGGTCGGGGAATCGAGTATTCCGATCATGTTGAGTAAAGTGGATTTTCCGGATCCGGACGCGCCGATAATCGCGACGAACTCTCCTTCGTTGACAGTTAAATCTATTTTTTTTAGGGCTTGGACTTGGACTTCGTCCATTTGGTATGTTTTAGATACTTTTTCAAGTTGCAAGATACAGCGGGTCATATTTTCGGTGTCCATTTGGTTTCGAAAAGAATGCGATGAAACCATTATTAACTCTGTTTGAAACGACTTGAAACCTTTTTATTATGTTCATGAAACTAATTGTAATATGACTGTGCCGAAAACGCTCTGGTCTTGGCAGAAAACGTATGTACTGGTTATGCTGGCGTGTTTTCTTTTTTCAGGATATTCCTTATTTTTGTTCGCGGATCATGTTTCTCGTTCGGTTTGGCGTTCCGATTTTCGGCCAACGATGTTTGTTCGTGACCTGAACAGTGACGCGAACCGGCTGATTCAAATCGGAATTTCCGCGGGCTTTAGACCGCCGCGTGATCTGGATGTTGAAATCTTTTCTCCTTCTCCCCTTTTCCAGTTAATCGGAGGAATTGTTGCGTTTGCCGCGGGTTTGACGATTTGGAAAATCACAAGGGAAAAAGAAATCAAAAAAATTAGGGAAGAAACAACCGATAATCTTCTACTTCCGGATGAACGGTCTGTTATCCAGACGCTAAAGCAATCCGGGTTTGAATCAACCCAATCGCGTCTGGCGAAGGATACTGGGTTATCTAAGGTTCAAATTCATCGTACGGTGAACAAGTTGGCAGCGAAAGGTGTGCTCGAAAAACACAAATACGGCTTGACTAACAAAATTATTCTGAAAAAAGAAGTTTTTGAATAGTTTTTTCGTTTCGAAGAGGGATTTTAATAGTGTTTGGTGCCTAATGATTAGTATCCTAATCATTTGATTTGTATGGCTTCCAGTTCGTTTGAGGATCAGGCGTATCGCATCAAAGCGCTTTCGGCGGTTTTAATCAAACTGGCCCGCAGGGATTTTGAAAAGCGCTTAAACGACGGAAAACTGGGCGTTACTCCGCTTGGCGCCGTGGTGGTGCAGATTCTTTCGCATCATCAAATGACCTTGTCGGATCTGGGGCATCATTTGATGCTTGCGTCTGCCACTCTCATTCCAGTGGTGGATTCGCTTGAGAAAAGCGGTTTGGTGAAGCGGAACGCGGATCCATCGGATCGTCGAAGAGCTCCGTTGTCCTTGACTCCGAAAGGCAAAAGACTGAACAAGAAAATTCCGTTTGTGGATGCGAAGGATTTGCTGGTGGTAAGCCTCGGAAAATTGGGGGAAGAAAAAACGGAACAGTTGGCGTCTTTATTGGAAGAAATGGCGCTTTACATGTCGCGAAACCCGTTTATCGGGGACAACATTCGAATGGCGTTACAGGAAAAAAAAGAAAAAAACGGAAGGGAAAATCGTGACGGATGACGCGATTGTGGTCAAGGATTTGACCAAAAAATTCGGGAATTTCACGGCCGTGGATCACATTAATTTTTCGGTTAAAAAAGGGGAATTATTCGGTTTTCTTGGTCCTAACGGCGCTGGAAAAAGCACGACGGATTTCATGTTGACGACGATTCTTCCGCCGACGTCGGGAACCGCGATTATTAACGGGTTTGACATTATCACGGACTCGGAAAAAGTGCGTAAAAGCATCGGGATTGTTTTTCAGGACCAGACATTGGATAACCGCTTGACGGCGTATGATAATCTGGACATTCACGGCCGGTTGTACGGCATGTCGTCCGGAGATCGAAAACAAAAAATAAAGGAAGTCTTGCAGTTGGTGGAGTTGGCGGACTGGGAACAAAAATTGGTGAAGACGTTTTCAGGGGGAATGCGGCGAAGACTTGAAATCGCGCGGGGATTGATGCATCAGCCGCAGATTCTTTTTTTGGACGAACCCACGTTGGGTCTTGACGCCCAGACCCGGCGGCACATGTGGAAATACATCGAAAAGCTGCGGGAACAGCGGATCACGATCGTGTTGTCGACCCATTATCTGGAAGAAGCGGACGCGTTATGTGACCGGATCGCGATTATCGACCGTGGAAAAATCGTGGCGTTGGATACTCCGCAAAAACTTAAATCCCTTATCGGCGGCCAGGTGCTTTCGCTTAAGACTTCGGATTCGAAAAAAATGCTTTCGATTCTTGAAAAACAAAAAATCGGCTCGCACGGAAGGATTTTGGACCGTGCGGTTTTGGTCGAAGTCCAAAACGGAAGCACGTTGATTGCCAAAGTCGTTTCTTTGGCCGAAAAAAGCGGGGTCGTGATCGAAAACATCGAGCTTCACACGCCGAGTCTTGAAGATGTTTTCTTGAAACTAACAGGCGAGCAGATTCGGGACGAGCGACCCGGGCCGAATGAATTTCAGCGGAGGATGAACCATGGCCATTGAAGCGGGAAAAATTTATGCGGTGTGGTTGCGGGAAACCAAGCGGTTTACGAATTCGAAGTCGCGGATTATCGGAAGCCTCGCCATGCCCTTGTTTTTCTTGTTTGCGCTTGGCGCGGGAATCGGAGGGTTGGTTCCTGAGTTTGATTACCAGTCTTTTATTCTTCCCGGAATCATCGGAATGACGATTTTGTTCAATTCGGTTTTTTCAGGGGTTTCGATTATTTGGGATCGCGAATTGGGATACCTGAAAGAACTGTTGGTGGCTCCAACCAGCCGTTTTTCGATCGTGATCGGCCGGGCGTTGGGCGGCGCCACGACTTCGGTGTTGCAGGGGTTCGTGATTCTGATCATCGGGGTGCTGTTGGGGCTTGCGTCTCCGGGTTTGTTCGAGATTTTTCTTGCGTTGCTGGTCATGATTGTTTTTTCGGCGTTGATTGTTTCGATCGGAATCGGTTTGGCGTCCGTGATTACGGAAGTCGAGACGTTCCAGTTGATCGTGAACCTGGTTATTTTTCCCCTGTTTTTTCTTTCCAATGCCTTGTTTCCGCTGGATAAAATGCCGGGTTGGCTTCAAACCCTCAGTTTGTTTAATCCGGTGAGTTATGCCGTGGACGCATTAAGGGGATTGATTATCGGGGTCGGGGTTAATTCCTTGGCGTTGAATTTCGCGGTGCTTTTGGTGGGATTGGTCATCATGTTCGGAATCGCGGGAACCTTGTTTGACCGCACGAGCATCTAGTTTTTTTTGGTTCGGTCAACAGACAGTCGTCGGATGATCCCGGCATCGGCGTCCACTTCGATCCGGTCGCCTGTTTTGAGTGTGCTGGTCGCGTGTTCCCGTCCGTGACAATGGCGCTTGCTTTTCGGATGAAAGGCATGTATTCGGGACGGGTCATTTGCGTCACGAGAATGTCGCCGGTTGAAAAATCGTTTTTGGCGTGGGGATCCAGGCTTATTTTTGCGTTTCCCGTGACTTTTCCGGGTTGGGCGATTTGGCCCGAAAAAGATTCTTCCAAATGCGGCGGTGCCAGTTTTTTTTCGACTTCCCATAATTCGGGATACTCGATGGCGGTGTGTTCGTGTTTGGTGTACAGTACGGCGCAGGCTTTGGCGCGTTCTTTTAAAAGCGGTAGCTGGGGCAAGGCGTGGTGATGCAGGTATTCTTCGGCTTCGAATTTGGACATGCATAAAAGCAATTCTGCCGGGTAATGCGAGGGTTTGCTTTCTTGCTGCGCCCATTTTTCCAGAAAAAACTCGATGTTGGTGTAAATCGTTTGGGAATATTTTCGGGTCTCGGAAAAAAACGGCAGTATTTTTTCGCTTAGGGGCTGCGGCAGGTAGTCTTGGGTTCGTTTGATGGCGGAATTTAACGCTATGAACGGGTAGGCGCGGGTCCACAATTCAAAGTAGTCGGCGGGAGTTATTTTTTTTGTCTCGAATTGAGAAAAAAAAGAATTGAGTTGGTCGGTGTGTTGCCGGAGTTCTTTGCTCCATTCTTCGGATTCATGCGGGTTGTGTTCGATGCGATGACTAAGCGCCTGGCCAAAGTAGTCCAGATCGTTTTTGTCAATGTAACCCGTGGCGTTTCCTTGTTTTACCATGCACAAAAACCGCGGAATATTCACGCCAAAGCGGTGAAGGTTAGCAAGGGCGTAGGCTTCCGTGAAATAATGGCAGGACAGGATGCTCCAGTGGCCGGAAAACTGTTTGATCCAATTCGCGTTTTGGATTTCGTCTTTCCATTCGATCATAACGGATAAAAAAAAGAGAAAATCCGAATTTATAGGTATGCTCGGATTTGACTTTCGTTAAAAAAAGAAATAGTTCCCCCGAAAGGGTTTTTTTTCCGTTACCGGACCAGGTAAACCAGATTGTTTTCGCCGGGTTCAATTCCGTTCACTTGAAATACGAGTTTGCCTTGTTCCGCGTTACACGAAAACTCGCCTACTCCGTAGGTTTTCTGGTATTTTCCGGTTTGGCTCGTGTATCGCAGTTCCCGAAGCGTTCCGCAGTCGAACCGGGAATGGTATAACGTTACGTTTCCGTTGAACGTGGCGGCTTCATAGTTCGCGAGGATGATACGGTTTTGGTTGAACCGGTATACGCGGCTTTCGACGCGCATGGGCCGGCCGTTGTTTCGCATGACTTTTCCCCATTTGCTTCCTTCATACTGGACGGTCGGGTCCACCGTGGTTAATGCGTGGTGGGTTTGGTATAATTGCGAGATCGTTACGATATCCGCCGTGTTTTCCTGGTCCAGCAACGCCACGTATTCCGCGAATTTTTCGAAATCCGCTTTGTTGTATTCCTTGATGTTTCCCGGTGTGTCCACGAGGTTGTGAAACGTCAGGATACAGGCGTCTTTGTTCGCGGCGCAGCGGTCAACCCATTGCTTGAGCGAGTCCACGCTGTCGGTGGAGTCGATGGACCACGCGTTGATCGCGTAAGGGTTTGGGAACGACGCCGGGTTTGGATCGTCTTCAACGGTTCTGCCTGTGGAGATATAGGGTTTTAACCGGTCGATCAGGTCTTGCGAGTATTCTCCGCGCGGATACGCAAAGTGCTCTGAGGCGCGGGTCCAACCATTGGCGTCAATGCGTTCGACGGTTTCTTTGACCAGTTCCGCGGCTGCATCCGGATCCAGTCGGGTAAGCGACGGCGACGCGTGGCTTCCGATGTCCCATCCCGCGTCGTACAGTTCCTGGACTTGTTCTGTCGTCATGTAGTTTTTTCCGGTTCCAATCGACGAGGATCCGTGCATGATGACGTATGAGGTTCCTTTCAGGTTGTTTTTGTTCAGGATGGGTAGTGCTGCGGTGTTATGGCTTTTGTATCCGTCGTCAAAGGACAGCAGGATTTTTCCGCGGGTCAAGAGATTTTTGTAAGCCGACAAGCGATCGAATGTCACGTGGACGCTTTGTCCTTGCCGCGCGGTGGCAAGAACACGGATTTGGGTGATGCTGTTCCAGTTGGGGCTTTCTCCGTTTTGAACGATGCTTGAACAGTCTTCTTTCATGACGGTTTGCTTCATCCGCGTGTTTCCTGGATTAACGGGGCTTGTGAGGTAAACGCAGTGGAAAAAAGCGTGTCCGTGGATGGTGTCGACGAATTGGACTCCGACTTTTTGAACCTGATTTTCGTTTTTGTCCGCGTAGAATTCCAGATAAAGCGACTGATAATTGCTTAAATCAAGCGGTGTTGAAAGCGTTTTGACGGCGCGGGTGGGGGTTTCGTTGCTTGAAGCCAGTTTGATCCCGCTTCCGTCGTCGACGTGGGCTGGGTGTGTGTCGACCGAAATGCCGTCTGCCGGTCCCTGTATTTGGATCCAGCCGTTTTCTTCAGTTCCTTCGTTGAACGTGGTGATCTGCATCGAGGTGCCGGCGGCGTGGGTGGCTCCGGCAATGGTGATGAACACCATGAACAGGATGGCGATCCGAACATTGATTTTAGTGGGTAAATGAGTTTGATTCATTCGTTTTTTCCTCCTCCTTTGTGTTTGTTTTGTTTCGTTCGGCTTTTTGGCCAACGGTCGTTTGTTTGGTGATTTCCCCCGGGATACTGGTGAATTGAAAAAAAAACGGTTCGAGACGCAAGTGAACGACTTTGTGGTTCGTGTTTTTGGTCTGCATATTGGGTTCCTTCGGTGAAAAAAACGTAATCTATAATTGAATTATAAAAACTCATTTTAAACCTATGCGCTTTTTTTCGCTTTGGTGCGCCGATTTTTTATTCTCTATCGTGGTTGTTGTGTGTGCATGTGCCTTGGGATTCCGGGAAAAATCGAGGAACTGGACGACGTTTTTGCCGTGGTTCGAATCGGCCGGGTGCGTCGAAAAGTACTGAACACGGTGGCAGCCAAGAAAGGCGATTTTGTCCTGGTGTGGCAGAACAGCGTGGTCGAGCGATTGGAAGAAAAAGCGGCAAAAGAAATGGCGACGATTTTGTCGGGGCGAATTAAGAAAAAATCGAAGCGGCGTTAAGCAAAGCCAAATTGGCCGCGGTGTATTTTTCCAAGTTTTCTTTTTGAAGGGGGGTAAGCGTCATGCAATACGTGTTCCAGTGGACCGAAACCCAATCCCCGGTTTGTATGGGATCGGAAAAAAACCGGTCTATTTCCTGGTGAACGGGTTTTCCAATCCGAAAATCGCCGTTATGAATTTCAAATGGCTTTTTTTCCACCGTCAGTTTTCCGGGGGATACATCCAGCACTTTTGCGGGCAAAATCAGGCAATGGTTGATGTTGGGCAGTGTGACGGGGACTTTGCCGCTCAAAAAATGCAGGTATAGCACGTGAAACGAATGATGCGGATAGATTTTGGCTGGAAGTTGGGCGGCCATTTCCGCGGCAAGTTCGCTTCCCAGGTATTCTCCCGCTGAAAAACGGGTTAAGAACAATTTCGAAAGGATGTCGGAGGAAACGTGGTCCAGTAACGCGTTTCCGATCCAGTAGGCTTCCGCGACTTCGAAATCAAACGGGTTTTTTTGAACCGATTCGGCAATGGTTTTAACGTATCCGAAAGCGGCTCGAAACGTCGTGTACTCTTTTTTGAGGGTTTGTCCAAGCGTGGGATCGCGGCTTTGGATAAACTGCTGGATGCGGCTTGAATAATCGTCGTCTCCGCAATAATGCAACCGGTTAGGGGCAAACGAATGGCGAACCAGTAATTCGATTCCCTGCAACGGCTCACCCGGCCAGCACCGGTTGGGAGTGGGATTGGTTCCAAAAAGAAGCCAATGCGATAAAAAGCGTGCCCAGCACTAAAAGCAATAATCCGACGGCTTCAGGCAGGAGCGGCGTTTTTCCCACGAAAAAAAACGTGAGTACTGCGGTCACGGGTTGTCCGAACGCCAATAACGCGGCGGCTTGATGCAATGGAATGTGTTCGAGTCCCACGTAATACGTGGCCACGTAGACCACCAAAAAAAGGCCGGTGAGGGCGATCCATTGCCAGTGGTCAAAGGAAAGCGAACCGATTCCGGAAACGTCACCGGTAAAAACCAGTAATCCAAACAAAAACAAGGCTCCGAAAAACATGCGTCCAAAGCCCACTGTTAAACCGTCCAGGTGTTGATTTTGATTGAGGAGTCGTTTGGCCAGCATGTTTTCAACGGCCCAAAGCAATACCGCGACGAGTATCAATCCTTCGGATAATCCAAATGACAGGTTTCCGCTAAAAAGCAACAGGTTGCCAGTAACGATGAGTCCGGCGGCAACGAGGAATCGTTTGTCGATTTTTTCCTTGAGCGCGATCACGGCGAGTGCGCCTGCCCAAACGAAAAGGGTTTTGTGCAAAAGTCCCGCGGCAAGACCATTGGCGGTTTTGAGCGCGTAAAAATAAATCGCGAACGCGGCGGCGCCTCCGATCAACCCGATTAAAATCAACGCGCCCCATTCTTTGAGCCGCATTGATTCGAGGGTTTTTCGTTTATGGAAAAGAAAAATAAATCCCAGCAGTACGGCGGCGACCAATGCGTTTTTGAGGAACGTGAACACGAAGGCGTTGTCAAAGCTTGCGATCGAGTATTTGTTGAGAAAAATCGCGATTCCGCTGGATAACGCGGTAATCAAAACAAGGAGGGTGCCTAGTCGGGGATTGGGTCCGGCCATTCGATAGAAAAAAGCTCGTTTGTTTTTTAAACCGATGCCGCGTAATCCCTTTCAGTGGGAACAGTGCGGATTTTGGTGTTTGGAAACCCGTTGGTCGCGGAAGATTCAATTGCTTTGAAAATTTTGCCGCTTCTTCGAAAACGGTTTCCAACAATCGCGTTTGTCGAGTTTGACGCGGTCGAAGACCTCGAAAAAGAAGGCTCGGATTTGACGATTCTGGACGCTGTGGAAGGAATTGAAAAAGTATCGGTGTTGACGGATATCGATTCGTTCGAGAACACGAAACGGTTTTCCATGCACGATTTTGATTTGGGTCAGAGTTTGAAACTATTGAAAGCGATGGGGTTGTTGAAAACCGTTAACATCATCGGGATCCCGATGACATACCCCGCCAAAAAAGCGTTTTCCGAAATCGTTCCGGTGATTGAAGCGATGGAACGGGCTTAACGTCCCCGGATTGGACATTTATTTCGCCGGTTTTTGTCCGTTCCATTTGACTTTCAGAAAGTGGCTCGCGCAGGAAAAACAGGGATCGTATGCGCGGATGAGTTTTTCCATTTCGAATTCGATTTCTTCGCGGCTTTTGTCGAGGTTTCCTCTGATGAGTTTGCGCAAGTCGTTTTCCATGTTGATTTGGTTTTGGGAACTGGGGGTGATGATGTCGGCAAACGTGACGTGTCCTTGTTCGTCGGTGGACAACAAGTAATACAGGTTTCCGCGGGGGGCTTCCAACAATCCGATGCCGTCGGATTTTTTGGGTATCAATGCGGGTTTGGTATCGGCTTTGAATTCGTTGGTTTCGAGTATTTCGACGGATCGGTCGATGCCATGAACGATTTCGATGGCTTGCGCCAGGTTGTTGTGGAAAATGTTTTTGGAGGGGAATACCTTAAGGTATTCGTGGCAGGATTTTTGGGTGTCGGGATGCAGTTTGTCTTTGATCATGTTGAGTCGCGGTAACGCGCCGGTCATGTAGTCTTTTCCTTCCAGTGCGTACGCGGACGCTTGGGAATACGGCTTGACGACGTGATCAAGGTGTTTTCGGTACATTTGAGGCGAAATGCAGAGTCCCAAACTCGAATGGATTTCTCCTGTGAGGTAATCAAAGCGTTCTCCGACCAAGGAAACGAAATTGGTGGTGCGTTCGAATTCGAATTTGGAATTATAAAATATTTCGCATAATCGCAAGGCGGCGTCTCGGTTTTCTTTGAGTTCTTTGATCACTTCGTTAATCTGTTCTTTGCTTGGAGTTTGGGAGTAGTAGCCGACTTGGGCGAATAATCCGTGGACCGCGCGTCCAAGCACCAGGCGGGAAAGCGCGTTTCCGGCGCCTTTGACGTGAAACGCTTCGTGCACGAGGTCGTGATTGGTTTTGGCGAGTTCCATGACGGAATCGGCGTTCATTTCATCTGGCAGGCAGAAAAAATACAGGTGCATGGCGTGATCGCGGACCATGAGGCCGTGCATGGAGAGTTCGCGAAGCAGTTGGTCTTGCGGAGAAGGCGAAAGTCCAAGTCCGTTTTCGAGCGCCATGATGGAACCGTTGAGGTGGGCAACCGAACACGTGCCGCAAATGCGGCTGACGAGTTGGGGAACGGAAACGAAGGGTTTTCCGCGGACGGCTTGCGTGTAAAATCGTTTGTTTTCGTTGATTTTGAGTTTGACGTCGGTGACTTCGCCGTTTCGGACCGTAACCGAGATTTCGGCGTGTCCTTCGATTTTGGATATTTGGTCAATCGTGATGTCTAAATCGTGCGTGTGGGACATTTAGTTTCCTCCCATTTCTTTGACGTATTTTTCCATGACTTCGATGAATTTTTCCTCGATGATCGGACACCCCGGAACCTGGTCGTCGACAAGGATGAGGTTTGAAAGCGGAACGACTTTTTCGCGGTGATGAAATCGCTCGAGAATCGGAAGGATTTCAAGCCGGGTTTTTTCGTCAAATAGGTTGCGGTGGTTGCTGGGGGCTCCGCTGATGGCGCAACTTCCGATCGCCACGACTTTTTTGCTGTTTTGGCGGATTTCCTTGAGTTTGGCGACTTCTTTTTCGGTTGAAATCGCGCCTTCCACGAACGCAACGTCAATGTTTTCCATCGAGACTTTTTTTTGGAGGACGCGGACATTGACGAAATCTACTTTTTCGATCCATTCGAAAAACTTGGTGTTTAGTATTTCCAAAAAAGTAATGACGCAGCCTTCGTCTCCGGTAAACGAAAATATTCCGACGCGCAATTTGGGCATGTGCTAATAAAAGGAAACGGGGATTAAAAAAGCTTGAGGTGGCGAAAATTCAGCAGGCGCGTCGGATTTGTCCGTCCGCGCATTCGTTTCCAAACGTGTTTTTGAATACCTGGCATCCGCGGGTGTTTTCCGCGTTTTTTTTGCAGCTTTCTTCGAATAGTTTTTCAACCGAAAGAAACGTGTATTCGGTCGGAAGCCAAAAGCCGTATTTGACAATTGTCGGTTCGGGGGAAGGGTTCGAAGCCGTGGGGTTCAATGAAAAAACGATGTTCGCCGGACCCGCGGTGGGTTGTCGGATGAAAAAAACGAATTTTTTGGTTTCGTTTGGGCGTATCGGTCCTTTTGATTCCAAAAACCGGTTTTCGGGTGCTTCATTGGATTCAAACGAAAATGCGTTGGGTGTGACCACCCATGATGCGGGGTCAAAGGAATAAACCGTGTTCGAATGATTGGTGAGTTTGAGGACGACCAGCACGAGTCGCATTTCACTGGATTCTGTTTCGGGTTTGTTTTCGACTGCGGTTGTGATCTGGGATTCCTCTGAAAAAAACGTTTCAATGCGCAACGGTTTGATTTCAATTTCGTTGATTTGCACAGTCTCGTTTACGGCGTGTTCGGGTAGCATGGAATAATCCGTGACATTTAGCGTGTTGCGTAAAATCGCGCGTAGCGTGGGCGGAGACTGGTCGGGGGCGGAAAGCGACGAGTTGGAAACGCAGCCAAATAACAGCGTTCCAAATAATATGAGCGCCAAAAATCGTTGCATATCCATTACACGCGGTTTCGTAATAAAAAAGTTCGCTTTTAGGGTTTTTGGTTTTGAATGAGTTGTCGGAATGTTTCTTTGCGCGTGATCACGCGGGTTTTTTTTTCGTCGATCAGGATTTCTGCGGGGCGTTCGCGCAGGTTGTAATTGGAGGCCATGGCCCGCCCGTAGGCGCCGGCGTTTAAGATGGCTAAGATGTCGCCTTCGCGGGTTTTGGGGAGTTTTCGAAGAGAATACTTGTCGGTGTTAAAGACGTCTCCGCTTTCACAGAGGTTTCCTGCCACCATACTGGCCACTTTAACGGGGGTGTGCAGGCGGTTCGCGTTGACGATTTCGTGGTACGCGCCGTAAAACGCCGGACGAATCAATGCGTTGAATCCCGCGTTGACTCCGATCACGGGAATGTTTTTGGTTTCCACTGTGTTGACTTCGGTCAGCAGAATTCCGGCGTCGCCAACGATGAATCGTCCGGGTTCGATCACGACGGGGCAATTCAAGCTGTTTTTTTTCATGGCGTTTGCGATGCCTTGCGCGTATTTTTCAATGGGGAAATCGGTTTGTTTTTCTTGGTACCGGATGCCGGGGCCGCCGCCAAAGTCGATAAATTCAAGGGGTTTTGAAAGGATTTTTTCGGCTTTTTTCCCGACCGAAATCGTTTTTTCGACGGTTTTAAGGAATTTTTGAACGTCGTTTCCAAGCCAACCGGAGCCGATGTGCTGATGAAGGCCCACGACACAAAGGCCGTTTGTTCGCGCGGTTTGAAACGCTTTGAGGATGAATTTTTCGGGGATTCCGAATTTGATGAATTTTCCTCCGGTGATGGTGTGGTCGTGGATTCCCGCGCCAGTTCCGGGGTTCCATCGAATCGACGCGTTTCCGTCGAATTTTTTTTCGGTCAGGCGACGCATCTGAGAAAACGAATCGATATTGATCAGGACGCCGGATGCGATTAATTCGGTCAAGTCGTCGTTGCTGACGCTGGTTCCGGTGAAAAAAATTTTTTCGGGTGAAAACCCGGTTTGTTTGGCCAGTCGCACTTCGTTTGGGGAAACCGCGTCGATTCTTGCGCCGAGTTTTCGAAGAAGCGCAAGAATCGCGGGATGCGGGTTCGCTTTCATGGCGTAATGAATGGAATACGGCGCCCCAGTGGCGTCAAACGCTTCGCAGAGACGCCGGTAATTTTCACGGATTCGATTTGCGTTGTAGACAAATAACGGTGTTTGGAATTGTTTCGCGAGTCGCGTCGCTTTTTGGTTCGCAATCCACAATTGGTTGTTGCGGCTGGTTTGGTGTTTCGGAATTTCCCACCAGTGGTTCATGGAGTGAATTGGATTCGATATTTTCTTTAAAGGAGCCGTTTTGGGTTTTGGATTGCGCGGAAAAGGCGACGATGAGCATGGCGACCAATGTGATGAAAAAATATAGTTCGATGCGCGAAGAGTCGTTTTTCAAGCACTTCACCAGAACTATAATTAACTTATAATTGTTTTTTAAATGTTTTCGGTGCTTGTTTTTGGTTTTTTTTCCCCTCCAAAAACGCATTCCAAAACAAATAGTAGGGGGTTCATTTCCTATTGTTGGTAACCGGTGATGGGTGAAAAAAATGAGCGAATTGTTGGGGCTTTGTGGAAACCGACCGTTATCCATGTCGGCTCATTTTCGCGGGTTTCGTTTCTGAAAACGCGTTGAGTTTTGTCTGTTGTTGGTCAAAAAGCGTTTCGAATAATTCTTCTTTTTTGGTTCCGTTAAAATGCAGTAATTCCCACGTCGCGTTGACGAATAATTCTTCGTATTTTTTGTGATCGACCGTAACCGGCGGCGTTTGGTTTGAATACGCCGTGACGCGTTTTTCGGGTTGTGACGAATCGGTTTTGGTATAAAGAAAACGTATTTTTTCCCCGGGGTGTATTTCGATTCCGCGGCGGGCCAGTTGCGTCAACACGGTTTTTTGGGCGTTGGTGCCGCGGTATTTCGAAAGCGGTTTTGACACGCGTTTGGTGATCACGAGTTCTTCGAAGGGGATCAAGCCGTTGTGGAGTTTTTGGATCCATTCTTTCATTTTGCGCTTGACTTTGGGAATTTGTTTTTCAAACAAGGTTTTGTCGGTCGCTTTGGAAAGAATCGCGATTTGTTCGGATTGCATTTTTTTAATGGCGGTGGGGGAATCGCGTCGCCGGATTTCGAGTCCGCGGAGCTTGGCTTCCCCGTTTTGGTATACTCCGTAAAAACGGGTGGGGGTGGCGATGCGGTGATCGCGTCGAGACGGAACGAACACGATCCAATTGAATATTCCTTCAAGAACGATTTCGACCCGGGTTTTTTCGGTGATGGTGTTGATCAGTGCGGAGAGGTCGTCAAGCGAAAATCCGGGCTTGGTTATGTAGACGGAATCCACGATGGCGTGCAGTACTTCAAAACCGGCGTCTTCGCATATTCGGGCGGCGGAAAGGAGTTTTTCGCGCGAATACGCGCAAATGGCTTCGTGGCATTCGATGCGTCCAAAACGCGCGTTTTTGTATCCCGTATAGCCAAACGATGTTACGAGCAGCCATTTGAGGGCGTTGGCTTTTTGTTTGTAGGTTTCGCGTTCTTTTCCTTTCGTCATGCTTTTCATGCGCTTGAAGTACAATCGTCTTTCCAGCACGGGTTTGAGTACGATCGGAATCAGTCCGCGGCGTTTTTCGCAGATGTTGTAATGACATTCGGGCACCACGTCGTTGTCGCAGCAATGGCATAACACGGTTTCGGGTGAAATATTGTGTTCGACCATGATCGAGGGATACAAACTGGAAAAATCGAGCTCGACGACGTTTTCGTGCAATCCGATTCTGGGTTCGAATACCATGCCGCCTTTGTCGACTTCAAACAAGTGCCAGCCCGAGTCGAATTTTTCCACCTGGTTTTTCCGGTCGGGAATCAGGTATCCTTGCTGGTAGGCGTAAAACAACTGCAAATTCGAAATGCACGAACCGGAGCTTTTGAAGCCGGCTTTTTGCACGGGCATCGCCGTGGTGTACGCCATTTCGAGCACGCCGTCGAGTCCGCATTCCTTGAAATGAAAACCGCTGGTGTCGATGTGCAGTCGTCCGCACAAAAAATGGCTGAGGTCCCGGCGAATGATTTGTCCGTAGGAAAAATACGAACTGGGTTTTCCGCCGGCTTTGTCGGAAAACCGGCCCCATTCGAACGGAATCCGGTGAAAAAGAAAGCGTTGTTTGACATATTCGAGCATCCATTTGTTTCCGGAAACAGACAGCACGATGTCAGGATCTTTTTTTTCGTACGCATTCTTGAATTGCAAAAGAATTTCGTCTTCGCTTCCGCGGAAAAATTGTTCGTCTAAACGCATCGCTTCAAGCGCGATTTCGTTGGTTTGCCGTACGTCGCCTTTCGGAATCGCTTCCACGGTTACGTGGGTAAAAGCGGGAAACTCGTCGGTGAATGCCTGGAATTTTAAGGGCTGCAAAAACCATATTCGTTTGCCTTGCACGCCGAATTCCACGTCTTGCAATGGCCGGAGGTTTTTTTCGAACAAGTATAGTTGTTCCACGGATAGGTCGGCATGAAACAGATTGGATTCGAATTGGTATTCGGTGTTCAAAAACCGAACGAGTTTGCTTCGTTTTCGAAAATCTTTGACTTGCACTTGCAAGGCGTCTTGCAATCGGTTCGTGTCAAAATCCCGTTTTTTCACGAGCCGGATGACATAGTCGTCGCCTGGAAATTCGGTTGAAATGGTGTCGGCGATCGAAATCAAGTCGTGTTCGCGGCTTTGGATGAAAAAAACGGGTTTGTAGGCGTCCCTCAGGAACAGATTCTGGGTTCCGTACCGGATCCAGAGGACGAGTTCGTTTTTGTCCGAAAAAACATCGATTAAAGTGCCGTGCATGGGATTCCGTACGAAAAGGTTAGCGGGGGTTCTTTAACGAAAAGAGGGTGGATTGCCGGTGAAATGTATTCGTTACGATCGGATACTTTGGAGATAGTCTTTTGTTTCGCGGATTATCTTTTCAAGGATCTCTGGGTACGTATACTGGGGAAGATCCAATTGGCGGAGCTTGTCCAGATCTTCGGAGTCGGCTGGAGTTGTGTCGTTAAGGTCTTTTGGGGCTGCCTGAATGCCAAACGCCGTAAGAAGGTCTTTTGCGATGTCGAACCGAGATTTTAATGTCGGAACCAGAATGGGAATCGTTTCACCGGTGATGTTGCGGTCGATCACTTTTTCGATGATCTCGGAAATGTGTCCGATCCAAGTGGGCCGGAATTTCCACGACGTGTCGTAAACTGCGGGGGTTTTTTCCATGATGTTTTTGAGCAAGCGGTTGTATGCGCGGTCGTTTACCGTGTTCGGGCTGAATCCGATGATAAGCGATGGGCGCAGAATAACGTATCCTGCTTTGGTTTGGACAGCGATTTTTTCGCCTTCGCCTTTTGTTTTTCCATATAGGCTGGACGGCTTTTTGGCGGCAACCGAAGACATGTAAATGACTTTCGCGTGGATTCGATTTGCCGCATCGACCACGTTCTGGGTTCCGTCTTCGTTGAGTTTTTTGGCAAGTGTCGGGTTTTCTTCGCACCATTTTGCGGAAGGATTCGCGGCAACATGCACGACAAAATCCGGTTTTAGCCTGAAAACCGTTTCCTGGACTTCGCCGGAATTGGTGACATCCAGTTTGACAAGCTCTGGAAACAGCGGGGTCGAATGGTACGTTCCGGTGACGTCGAATTTTTTCCGAAGATCGGCATACAAGCGGGCTCCGACATAACTGCTGGCCCCTGTAATAAGGACTTTTGGCATACCGTGATATTCCCAACAAGAGTTTTTAAATCGGTTTAGCGGGCAAGCGGGATTTCGATCACGATTTTGTCGTAATTTGTTTTTGCATGCACGCGCTGCCCTTTTTTTTCCAGGCGAACCAGGTTGCGGTCGCAAAGGTCGTGGATGTCGCGGCTGATGGCTTCTTGTTTTCGGTTTGTTTTTTTGGCGAGTTCTGAAACCGTTGGATTGTCATCGTTTTCGAGCAGGCTTTTGAGAATATGGATTTTTTTGGGGGATAAAAGCGCGTGCAGTTGCTCGATCGAGTCCAGGTAAAGGGTGTGCGAGGGTCGGCGGGCTTTCTTGATATTGGTTAATAGTTCGCGGTCGTCCGCGTCCATGTCGCCGCCGATTTTGATGGTCAGTTTTTTTTTCATTTCAAGCCCGCACATAATATAACTCCTAATGTTATATAAAGTGGTGTTTTGTTTTCCATTTTTTTAGGTATTTTTCCCGGTATTCCGTCCAATTTGAATGAATATCTTTTTTGCATTGCTCATACAGTTCGGCGCTTGGAACTTGGTCCTGGTAATCCGTGCGATTCGTTTTTGATTCAAAAAAACGATGGACATTCAGATACCCGTGTGCACAATCGAAGCGGATCACCGCGTGTTTTTGGTCAAGAAAAAGGAATTGGGACACGCTAAAGTCCACCAGGCGCGGATTTCTTTCCGAAACATCGACATATACGGTCGTAAACAAAAAATCGTGTGCGCTTCCATCTAAGCGGGTTTGTTTCCGGTGAATAACGATGTTCACTTGAATCATTTCCGTTTTTCGATTTCTTTTATTTTTTTCTCTTGTTCAAGCAGCATTCCGAGAAGTATTGCTTGCATGGGATCCAGAAAGCCCGCGTATCCGGCGGCGTGCGTGTGCATGCGTGCGGATAGAATCAATTCGCGAAGTAGTTCTCCGTCTTGTTTTCGCAGCGCTTTACAGTATTTTTCCAGTGTGCTATATTCGTTTCCCACGACTTGTCGAAACGACGGTACGGTCCGCCCCATCCAGCCACCCCCGTACGAGTTCGGAATACGCGTTTTCGGAGAGCATGACTTGGACGGGCAACGGGTGTTCGATCACGAGGCTGTGGAGTTTTTTGGTGGCGGTGCCAAGCACCGCGAGGCGTTCTTCTTCCGCGACATCGGAATCCAAAAACAAATTGGTGTAACCCAAAATAATGACGGCGCGTCCCTGGTGCCGGTCGAACGTGGATGCGAGTTCGGTGTCAAGCAATCGTTTGAACTGATGAAACGTGAACGGGCGTGACACGAGCACGTTGTGAAGAATCTGGCGCGCTTGCGGCGGGTTTGCGCAGAGTTTAAGCACTTGGTACGGATCAAACCCGTTAATGCAGTCGACAAACAACACGCATCCGTGGTGCGCGTCTTCGATGGCTTTGATCAATGCGAAGTGCGCGGCGTTCGCGTTCGTTGGATTCGAATAAATAATCAGTTCTTTTTCGTCCATTGTTTTCCCCGGATAGGGATAACGCGGCGAGTTGCTTTTAAGGTTTGGAAGCGGTGTGTTGCCGGTAAAACGGGGGTGATTTGCCGGTCAGTTTCGGAAAATCATTTCTTTTTCGGATTGGACAAGCGTTCGAGTTCTTTTTTTTCGTCCGACGTAAGCGAAATTTCCTTGGCCCTGGTTTTATCCAGGTAATTTTTGATGAACATCGCGGCGTACGCGATCACGAGTGTCACAATGGCGCCGTACAGAATGGGTATTACGAAAAAATGATTGGGTTCGTTAAAAACGCTCAGCACCGAAATAGCCGCCGCGACCACAGTCAAGGCCAAAAACAACAGGATTTCGATTCGCGCGATTCCGACGCGGTCTTTGTCGGAAATTTTTTGTTGGGGATAAAGCGACGTGGCTTCGGTGACGGCGTGTTTGGAAGTGCGAACGCAGTTTTGGCAGATGATGCCGATGTTCGTAGTGTAAATGCAGGCGGCGCAAACCGTTTTTCGGCATTTGGTGCACACGTATCCGCCGGCGTCAAACGCGGGTGGAACGCCGCTGTGAATAGGGCACCATCCAGCCCAGATGGGTTCGCGCTCGATTTGAAAATTCGCTTTGGTCATTCTATCGATCACGTATTTCGGATTATTATGGGTTTCGTTTTGGGGGTTTTTCCGGTTCGGGTTTTGGGTTGATGGAAATGGTTTTTTGCCGAAGAGTTTTGTTCAGTCGCGCGGCTTCCAAAATAATGGTAAGCGCGGCCGCCAACAGGAACACTCCTGAGAGAAATGAAAGCCGTGTGAAATCGGATCCGATGAGAACCGCGTGGAGAATGATCAGGGGGTACGCAAGGTAAACGAATCGGTGAAGCAAAAACCAGTTTTTGCCGAGTTTTGCAACCGCCCAGTCCGTGGACGTAATCGTCATGAAAAACAAAATCAAGGCCGAAACGATTCCGAAAAAAATCGCGTTCGACGCGTTTTGGTTAAACAAAAACAAGGCGTCAAGACTGCTTCCGAAGAAAAAAACGAATTGCAGGGAAAAATGCAGGGCTGCAAAAGCAAAGCTTGAGACTCCAATCGCGCGTCGGGCAAAAAAAATCGTGCCGTTAAACACAAACGCGGGAAACAAGGTTCGGATGGGGGTGACGCTTAAAGCCAGGCTGATGAAGATAAACGACAGGATTCCAAGTTCACTGGCAAGGTTTGAATAATCCGTGGTTTTTGAAACAGAATTCTTCAAAAACAACGCGACCAGCAAAAAGGCGGCCAGAATGTACGTAAGGGTTCGGCTGTGGCGGACCATTTTTTTGTTTAATTCCGCATTGTTCATGGCTCATATTCGGATTCGAACAATTTTAAATGGTTTTTTGTGGCTGTTTTCCATCGATACGATTAAAAGCCTAAAGATGCTTTTTTTCAACATGATGGATGTGCGTTTTTTGTTGGTTTTGGTGCTGCTGATCGGTTTGGTGTTGGGCGGCTTCTTCGGATACGTGTATTCGACGCAGGAAAATCCCGCGGTTCGAATTTGCCGGGACTCCGACAAGCCGTGGGGCACCGTCAATATCGAGTATTGCGATCTTCCGCAGGGGTGTCCCGACGGATCGCGATTTAGCGACATTGTGGTTTCGTGTTCCTAAGTCGATTCATCTCTTTTTTTTATCGTTTGTTTTTCTTGGTTGGGTGTTGGCTGTATAAGCCGAGCAATGCAAGCATCAATCCGGTGATCATCATGTACGTGGCGCCGATGTTTTGTCCGATTTCGGATCGCGCCAGAAAAAACGCGCCTAGCAACAGGATGACGCCAGTGAATACGAACGTGCTTGCCAATTTGTCGCGAAAAACCAGTTTTTGAATCGACATCAAAACCAGCGTGATGATGTTTTCTTTTTCCTCCATCCGTATCCCTGGAATAGTTGGGGAAAAAGAAGCTGTTTAATCCATCGCCGCAGTGAGTGCATTGCCGGTGAAACAAACAACCTCATTGTTTATATATGCGTTTTGCGTTAGGTATGGTACGGGTTGCTTTTGTGCCGGATGCTTTTGAGCGTGTCAAAACGTTTGTTCCTGGAATGGACAAATTGATTCAAGGCGGTTTTCCCAAAGGCCACGTGATTTTGGTTGCGGGTACGCCGGGAGTGGGAAAATCGATTTTGTGTTCCCAGATTCTGTATTTTAACGCGATGGAAGGAAAAAAATGCTTGTATTTGAATCTGGAGCAGAATAGTTCGCGGATCGAAAGCCAGATGATTCAGTTTGGCTGGGATCCCAAAAAAGCCAAGAACCTAAAGCTTTTGTCCCTGGATGCGGATGATCCGAATCTCGTGAATTTTTTGCTTTTGGAACTGAAGAATTCACAGTACGATGTGGTGTGTTTGGATTCCTTGGATTCGATTACTTCTAATCCCGTGTCGCCGTCGAATCTTTCGTTTAAGGAAGAGTCCAAGGTATTTGCGATGGATCCGTTGAACATGAACCGTTTGCGTTTGAAAAGCATTTTCAAGGCCTTGGGCCAATCGAATTCCACGATTCTCTTGACCAGCGAGCGCGTGGAAAGCCCGGGAAATCAAGGCGGGTTGACGCGGGATACCATCAGCGAGTTTTTGTGCGACGGTATTTTGTTGCTTCGAATCGGCAGTGTCGGAACCGCGGTTCGCAGAACGCTTGCGATTTTGAAGATGCGTTTGACCAAAATCGATTTGTTCGCGCACCCGTTTGAAATCACGGAAACCGGCATCCGGCTCGAATAGATTGTCATTTATTTTTTTCGACTCTTTTTTTTGCATGTCTTTGGATTCGTTTGCCTTGTTTGGTTTGCTGCAACATCGGTTTAGTGCTCAAGGCTGGTGGCCGGTTTCGGATGAACCCTTGGGTCCGGCATCGTACAAGAAACGGCTGGAGTTGACCGAGGCGCAGCGCCTTGAAATCTGTGTCGGGGCGATGTTGACCCAGAATGCCGCGTGGTCGAATGCCGAAAAAGCTTTGGCCAATCTCAAGCGTCGCCGGGTGTTGGATCTGGATGCGTTGTCGGCAATGAATTCGAAAAAATTAGGGGGTTTGATTCGTTCCGCGGGTTTTTTCAATCAGAAAGCGGATCGCTTGAAACGGTTTTGTGGTCACGTCAAAAAAAACCACGGGTCCGTGGAACGCTTGTTGTCGCGACCGTTGTTAATCGTTCGAAAAGAATTGCTTTCGTTGCATGGCATCGGTCCTGAAACCGCGGATTCCATGCTGTTGTACGCGGGGGGGCATTCCGTGCTCGTGGTGGATGCGTATTCGCGGCGGTTGGTGCAGCGGGTGTTCGGAAAAACAATGGATTATGATGCGTGTCAATCCTTTTTGATGAAAGGTGTTCCGACGGACTCCGAAATTTTTTCGGATTTTCACGCGTTGATTGTTCGTCATGCCAAAGAATTTTGCCGGGTCACGCCGGCGTGTGAACCCTGTTTTTTGAGAAAAAAATGCGTTTTTGCCCGAAAATGAGTCGTTCTCGGAACCTCTTTTTTTTGCGATTTCGATCTTTGATTCTCAAAAAAACGGGGTTTAACGGTTTTTTTGGGTTTTTTTGGGTTTTGGAAGGCGTTTTCCGCTTCGATCCGTTTGGTTTATATAGATCGGAACTGTTTTTTGTATGGGTCTTCGATGGGGTTATTGGATTTTTTAAAACGGCCTAAGTATCGGTATACACCGGAAGAAGTCGAGGAAAAGATCAGGCAATCCTTGGTGTTAAAAGGCGAAAAAACCCCTTTGGAAGAAGCGATTGAAGAATCGGATTTGAATACCGCGGTTTCGTCGGATCAAAAACGGAAAAAAAAACAGTTGGTTCCACTGGCGGGTCAAAAAAACCGTTTTTTGGTTTCAACGTCGTTTAAGCTCTTGCCTTTGTTTGTGGTAAACGGCAAGGTTTTGTCCGGGGTCTTGCAAAAAGGCATGGTGGCGGTCTATAACGGAGAATTGATTTCGATCAAGGCGATTCAGGAAGGCTTGCAGAAAGCCCAGCGCTTGTCGTCCGGTAGCCGTGGAAGCGTCGAGATCGTGGCCAAAATCGGTTTGGATATTCCGGATGGAACCTTGTTGGAATTCGTTCCAAAAGACCAGTTGAAGAAAAAGCCCAAGCGCAGAAAAAAAGCCCGGAAGAAAAAAATAAATCCCAAAGAAACCGAAATTACGCTCGGAATCCGAAAACCACCCAAGGTGCCGGTGTCGGTTTCGGTCGCGATTCCAAGCGAAAAAAAAGAAAACTGATGTTCCTTTTCGCTTTTCCTTGGCATTGTATGAATATTCAAAATGCGGCTTTGCATGCAGTTAAAAACCTGTTTGGGGGGAATTTGTATGCGGGCCGAATGCGGACGTTAACACCTTTGGATTCCGAAAGGAAGATGACGAAATAACTCAACTCTGAGGGCCCGCACTTTTTTTTACTGTTTTTTTTTTATCAATGGAATCGTTTCTGGATCCGTTTTCGGATTCTTCGTCTTGTTCGTGGAAAGGGCAGCCTCGGTTTTGGCACTGGTTTTCGAGTCGGAATCCGGCGTCTTCCAATGGGGATGAATCCGATGCGTGGAGCGAATCGTTTTCCGACCAGATCAAAGCTATTGGTCACGATGATATAAGGGAAGCGCTGACACAAGGCTTGGACGTTCGGGTCTGTGGAATTAGTTAATCGGTGCTGGAGCGATAATGCTTCGCGGTAATGTTCCTGTTCATGGTCCGCAAGGGCGGTTCCGACTATTTTAGCCGGAATTGACGCGGCAATACCGGTAATGATTCCTGTTGTGGGATGTCCGTTTTGAAACGAACGGGTGCTGAGGTACAGCAAGCCGCCGGCCACTCCGCTGATAACTAAAAAATCGTCTGTAAAGTGTCGGATTCGGTTCCGGTGGGAAACGATTTCTCGGATGGATTGTCGGATGTCCTGCGGCAGGTCCTCGAAGTAGAGCTTGTTCGGTTTTTTCATGATTGAAACCTGTGGGTCTTTGTTCTATTTATTTTCTTAGTTTTCGGCGAAGGGTTTTGGCGGGGCGTTCTCGGGTTGGAATGCGTCGCCGGCCGATGGGAACGAATCCGATGCGGGGATTGAATCGTTTTCCGATCAAGTCGCCGTTTCGGGCAACGATCACGAATGGAAATTGGGTCAGTAGGGTTTTGATGTTCGGATCGTCCGTGGTTCGAAGCGCGTGAAAAACTCCTTTTTTTTCGAGTTCGAAGGGTTCGTTGTGATGGTGCAAGGCTTTGAGGCTTGCGCCTAATACGACGGCTTCGGCGAGTACGTGCGCTACCACGTCGGGTTTGGGCGTGCTGGGAAGAAACGCGCGGCCAAGCGCGGCAGTGTTGATGAACGCAAAAGCAGCGGTGGTGATTCGGGTGTCTTTGCGGTGCTGCAGAATCGGAGTAATCTGGTGTTGAACGGAAAGCGGAAGATCGCCGAATTTTATTTTTCGAAGCGGTGTGGAAGCCATGAGTGTATGCATTGGTTCTTCGGGTTTTAAAAAGTTATTCGTATCGCAACGCGACGACGGGATCCATTTTGGAGGCGCGCCAGGCGGGGTAGGCACCGGAAATCATTCCGATAATAATTGAAAACGCGAGCACGAACAGGAATAATTCCGGGGTGGCCACGGCTTGGAGATTGATGCCGGCGGCTTGACCCGCAATGGACATGCCTTGGCCGATGAGAAATCCAAGCAGGCTTCCGAGTAATCCGCCGACGAGTCCGATGAGGCCTGCTTCCAGCAAGAATAAGGTCATGATGCGGGTGTTGGTGGCGCCAAGCGCTTTCATGGTGCCGATTTCTTTGGTGCGTTCCAGGACCGTCATGACCATGGCGTTCATGATGCCGATGCCGCCCACAATCAGGGAGATGAGCGCGATCACGATGAGGGTGCCGGAGATGATCGCGAGGAATTGTTTGATTTGGTCCAGTAATTGTTCGCTGGTTTGCACGGTGGTTTGGTCTTTTCCGTAAACGCGGTCAAAGTAGCGCTGGATTTTGTCTTTGGCGGACGCGACTTGGTCTTTGTTGAAGGTTTGGGCGAACATGAAGTTGGACGCGTAATTCGGAAATGTTTGTCGGGCGCCTTTTTCAGGTATCCACACGGTGTTGTTGGTTTCGGGGCCTCCGCCGCCGATGTTTTGGCTGGAGGGTTTTAGGATTCCGACGATTTTGTATTTTTTTCCGTTGATTTCAATGATGTTTTTGAGTCCGATTTCGCGCGAAAACGCTTTTTCGGCGAATTGTTCTCCGACCATGGCGGCGAACACGTCTTGGTTGTTGAACAAGCGTCCTTCCTGGACTTCGATGGTTCCGGTTTCTTCAAGGGATTCGGATTTGTCGGGATCGTACGAAAAAATGCTGATGGTGGTTTGGTCGCTTCCGTGTTTTCCGACCGTGCTTGTGGCAAAAAAAGGAATGACGTTTTTGACTTCGGGATAACTTTCAAGGCGTGCAATGTCGCTGTCTTTGAACGTCACCGTGGCGGTGGGGCTTCCGCTGCCGCTTGAAAACGTGCCGCCTGGAGCGATGAAAATCGTGTTGCTTCCGAGTTTTTCGAATTGTTCGGTAACGGACGCGTTGAGTCCGTCGCCGATCGACACCAAGGCGAAAATCGAGGCGATTCCGATGATTACGCCAAGGAGTGTCAGGTAGCTTCGCAGGCCTTGGTGCCGCAGGTTATTGATGGCGACGCTTAGGATTTCGAGATCCATAATGGATTTTCCGTTTTTATTTTATTTGCCGGTTTTTTTTCCAAAGAACCGTTTGTATCCGAAATATCCGATCACGGCCAGTACGATGACGATCACCACAAGATCCCATGGGAATCCGGTTTGGGTGCCGCCGTTGGCGAGATTGGCGTCGAATACGTTTAGGTTGAGGTCTTTTTGGATGACTTGGGTTTGGTTGTCCTGGTTTTTGAATTCAAACCGCAGTCGAATCGGATAGGTTTTTCCCGGTGCCAAATCGTTTTTGATATGCGCGTTGAGTTTGAAGGAATCGAAGTCGTCCGGGTCGAGTGTTCCGATGAAGACTTTGGATTCGGACAAAATGTCGATGGAAGGGCTGTCTTCCACTTGCACCACGATGTTTCGGGCCGTGGCGGCTCCGCGGTTAAAGAGATTGACGGTGATTTCGGTCGTTGCGCCGGGAGTCGGTTTGGCGGTGTCTTCGTACGTGAGGTATGCGTCGAGTTCGGCGTCCGATTGCACGCGCATTCCGAGGTATCGGGTGACCGAAAAGTCGGAGCGGTTTTCGTCCTGGTATTTGATGGTAATGGGAACCAAATGGGTTTTTTGTTCGGCCGTAGGGTCAACGCCAAACATCATCGGGATTTGTTTGGTTTCGTTGGGTCCCAGCGCGTCCACGTAGATCAAGGTGGGTCCGATGTTTTTGATCGGAAACGTGCTGGTGGTGGTGCTTGCGGCGTTGTCGAATGTTCCGACCAATACGTTGATGGCGCCGGAGCTGCCGATGTTTTTGATGGTGATCATGGTGTTGACGGTTTGTCCGGCTTCCACGCTGGGCAAGTCCGCGGTGATCAGTTCAATCTGGGGTTTGTATGAAATAACTCGGATTTGTAATACGGAGGAAACGCCTCCCATTCCGCCGGTTTCCGCAGCTCGGATTTCAAGCGGGTATGTTCCGTTCAAGGCTTGTTTGTCGATTTCGATTTCGAGTTTGCCGGTAACGGTTTGGAACGGAGCGATGGCGTCAAATGAAAGCATGTTGTTTCCGGTCGCGCTTAACGTAAACGGGTAGGCTGGCTGGGGTTCGACCGTGACTTGTTGCGCGATGTTTTGGGAATTATTTTTGAGGGTGACCCATACCGTGATGAGTTGTCCGGGTGCCGCGGGTGCAGGAGTGTAGGTAACGGTGCTGATCTGGACTGCGCCTGCCGCGGCATTGACGGTTAAAAGCAGCAGGATCGCAAGTATGGCGATGGGTTTTTGGTTCATTTGTAGTTCCTCCGAATTTCTTGGGTTTTTTTCTTGACGGCTTCGCTTTGTTCGATTTTTCCGTCTTTAATATGAATGATGCGTTCGGCGCGTTCGGCGACGTAGCGTTCGTGCGTGACCATAAGAATTGTTTTTCCGCGTTTCTGATGCAGTTCGTCGATTAAAGACAATATGAGCGCGCCGGAATTCGAATCGAGGTTTCCTGTGGGTTCGTCGGCGACGATGATGTCGGGGTCGACTGCAAGCGCGCGGGCAATGGCGACGCGTTGGCGTTGTCCTCCGGAGAGCTCGTTGGGTTTGTGGTGCATGCGTTCTTCCAGTCCGACTTCGGAAAGGATTTTTTCACCGCGTTCGATCCGTTCTTTCGGCGCGATTCCCTGAAACCATAGCGGTAACATGACGTTTTCTAGGGCGGTGAGTCGGGGAATCAGGTTAAAGCTTTGAAAAACGAATCCGATGGTTTTGCCGCGGACCAAGGCGAGTTCGGAATCGGTCATTTGCGAAATCGGGTCTCCGTTAATGAGGACTTCGCCTTTGCTTGGGCGGGACAATGCGCTGAGGATGTCGAGCAAGGTGGTTTTTCCGCTTCCGGAGGGACCCGTGATTGAGACGAATTCGCCGCGTTTGATCATGAGGCTGACGTCATTGAGCGCCGTCACTTTGATTTCGCCCATGTCGTATATTTTTGATACTTTGACTGCTTCGATGACGTTGTCCATTGGTTTTCACTCGAAAAAACGGTGGGTGGAATGGATGTTGATAGGGTCCTAAGAATATGACTTGTTTATTCAAACATATTAAAAATCGATTTATTAGGTATGAGCGCCGTTTTACACGGGTTTTACCGATCGTGTTATTTTTTTTCGGTTTTTCTTGGTTCGGACGCGGGTTTTGCTTTTTCTTTGCTGGCGAAAAAAATGTACGCCAACGCTCCGATGAGCAGGAGGGCAAGCAAGAGGGAAATCGAGCGGTCTTCGACGCTTACGATGTATCGGCGGTCGATGACGTGGTGGCCTTGTTCGTCGTCGAATTCAATGATGACACCAGCGTTGAATTTTCCAAGGACGTTTCCTTTGGGAACGAATTCGAATGTTTGGGGGGGGATGGCTTCGTTTTCATCCAGTTGGTCCAGGGTGTACACGTGCGGGGAGAGGGGTTGTAGCGCGGGTTCCAACGCGGGCCGGATTACAATGTTGGCAACGGGGTTGTTGGAGTCGTTTCGGGCCGTGACTTCGATTTTGTTGTTTTCGTTTAACGCGATCGTGGTGGATTGGATGGATGTGTGGGTTTGGAATCCGGGTTGTCGGACGACATGTTGTACCGCGGAGAGTCCCGTGAACTGGGTTTGTCCGTAATTGACGCTGATGATGGCGCGGTCCGAAGGCAAGTCGCGGGCCTTGACCCGGATGGGAACCGTGACTTGGTCGCGGCTTTTGATTTCGGGTAACGTGAACTGGATTTTGTCGGTTTCCTTGTTTTCTTCCAGGAGAACCAGGGATTCGGACGTGTTGAGTTCGAACCGGGTTCCGATCTCGGCTTGGTTTCCGGTGTTGATGACCAGCACCTGGTATTCTCGGACTTCGTTTGGATAAAACAAGGTGTTTCCGTCGGCGGGCTGGATGCTAACCGCAAGATCCGCAAACGCGTTGGTTGCGAGCAAGACGAAAAAAAGAACCAGCAGTTTACATGTTGCGTTTCCAGGCATTTAAGTCGACTCCTTCTTCGGGGGCGGGTTGGGCGATGGCACCGATGATTTTGTTCCGGTTTTTGACAAAATACAACAGAATAATCAGAATGAATCCTGCGATGAGCGCGTTCATGAGGAGATCCCAATTGATCGGATCGGGTTCGATTTCGACGGTTCCGTCCGCAATCACGCGTAAAACGGCTTTTTTGGATTTTTGTCCGAGGGTTTTCGCCAGATCGTATTGTTTGTTGTCGTAGGCTTCGCTTGCGTTTTGCCAGTTCGTGTAGGCTTCCTGCAACTGGTCCTGGTTGGTCCACGTGGATTTTTTTTGTTCGGACGCGATGTCTTTGATGGCGGTTTCAAGGGTCGGATACGGAGTTTTGGTTTTGAGTTCGTTGTCTAATCCGAACAATACCGCGTACGTCGCGTTCTGGTTGTTTCGAACCGTAAACGCGTTGCTTGCGTCTTCGAGAAACGTTTTGGATTTGGAACTCGTGTAAATGGATTGGACTTGCGCCAACGCTTCGTTGCTTAAAATCACCCAGTTTCCGATCGAGGTGCTTCCGATGGTGTAAAGTTCTTCGGGTGGGTCGACGAGTTTGGTGAAATTGTTTTTTTTGTCCGCCGGAAGATTCGAGTTTGAGATTTTCAATTTGAGGGCGCTGACTTGGCTTTTGTATTCGCGCGCCTGGGTTTCAAGTAAAAGCAATAATTCCGTGGTGGCGGCTTGCTGGTCTTTGATGGCCGCGGTTTTTCCCGTGTCGGGTGCGGAAACGAATTCGCTTTCGGTTTGCAGGAATTCGAAAATCGATTGGGACAAGGTGGCTGCGGAACTTGCCATCGAATTCAGGTTCGTTTGCATTTTGGCAATGTCGGCGCTTCCCTCGGGAAATTCGGATTTGACGATGTTGAGCCGGTACACGGAGTCTTTGAGGCTTGTGGAAAGATTTTCAATGATCAATTGGTTGTCGCTTCCCAAAAACCATTTTTTGTTCTGACTTGCCAGACTGTTTTTGTAGGTGAGGTAGGATCGCAGAAAATTCGCGGTGGAAAACAATTGTTCGTTGACGGCTTGGTTTTGCGAAACGGTTTTTTCGTTGATGTGAATCGGAATGAACGTGACGACGTCGGTTCCGCGGATCACGGGCAGCACCCAGTATTTGATGTTGCCGTGCGTGATGGCAACGGTGGGTTGTTCGACGTCTTCGGTTTTTTCAAGGAAATGGTTTTCTTCGGTGACAAACAACACCGCGTCCGAGGAAGAAAACGCCGCGAACACAGGGGTGAATAGCAGGGCAAACAGGCTTAAAACCGTGAAAAGCAAGGAGAATCTTTTCATAATATATAGTAAAAAATCAAAGTATTTAAATCCGCGGTTTTATTTTAATCGTCGGGTTTTAATATTGCAAACGCGTTGGTGTTGATATGACCGAATCGATGGTGTTGCTGCTTGAGCGTGTTTCCAAGGCTTTTTTGGCCAAAAGCGAATTGGGGCTACGCGAAGCCGCAAACGACGCGATTGCCCAGGCGGCGTTTGAAAACGATTCTAAAAAAGCCGAAATCGCCGTGATTTCGTATTCGCTTGGAAAGCTGTTGAGCAAGGCGCATTTTCAGCGTTCGAAAAACTGGCCGCGCGTTGCGGATTCGATTTTGCGCGAAATAAACGAAGCGGTTTCGTTGGCCCGCTCCGATGAATTCGGTTTGCTTGAGAAAAAACTTTCCAGCGTCGTTTCGACCGTGGCCAAGGTCGATTTTGAGTTCGGAAATTACTGGCAAAACCTCATTGAGAAAGCGCGGGTAAAACAGGCGAGTTCCGCGTACGCGCTGGGGCTGAGTTTGAGCCAGGCGTGCGGTTTGACTTGTTGCGACAAGCAAGCGTTGTTCAATTATATTGGTTTTACGAAAATGCACGAGGAAACGCCCGTGCTCAAAAACATTTCCGAGCGTGTGGATCGGTTGAAAGAATTGCTTGCGGAGAAAAAACCATGACGACGATCGTGTTTGATTCGAGCGTTTTGATTTCGATTACCGAAAAGTGTTTTTTGAAAATTTTGCAGCGTTTGCATCACCAGCATGGCTTGCGGTTCGTGATTCCGCAGTCCGTGTTCGAGGAAGCGGTGCATCATCCGGAATCGATCCGGCGCTTCGAACTGAACGCGGTCCGGTTAAAGCAAGCCGTGATGGACCGGTGGATCGAAGTGATTCCGCAAAGCGACGCGCTTCGATCGTTGTACGCGGAGTTTGCGGAATTGTCGAATAATTCTTTTTTTGTCAATGAAAAGCCATTGCAGTTGCTTCAGGCGGGAGAACTGGAAGCCCTAGCGGTATTCAAGTCGCTTAATGCGGACGCGTTGGCGATTGACGAGCGTACGTGCCGGATGATGCTTGAGGATCCGTATCGCTTGCAGTCCTTGATCGCGCGGCGGATGGACCGTCAGGTGCAAACCGATAGCAGCCGATTAAAAAAACTCTCGGATCTGTTGGGGCGGCCTACCGTGGTGCGTAGCTGCGACTTGTTGGCGTTGGCGTTTTCGGAAAAATTGTTCGAAGGCGAACTGTCGCAATCAAAGCAGGGTCTTGAAGCCGCGTTATGGAGCGTTAAATTCGCGGGTTGCGCGGTTAGCGGGATCGAGATCACGGATTTTTTGAGGTCTGTTTAGCATGGAACCGCGGATCGCCCCGGTTTCCACCAATGATCTTCCGGTGCTCAACGAACTTGTGAAAAAAGAGTTTTCGTATCTTGACGTGGACAAGTTTCCGTTTGAGTCAAAACTATCCAACCCCGATTTTTTGTTGTACAAAACGGTTTCTGACGGCGTGTTTTCGGGTTTCATCGAGTTCGAATGGATCGAATCGTGGACGGTGCGGATGAACGGTCTTGTGGTGGCCCAGGGGTTTCGTCGACAAGGACTCGCGCGGACGTTGCTTGAATTTTCGCTTTCGGAACTAAAGAAACGCGGCGTGGAATCGGTTGTTCTCATTGTCGCGCATGACAATGCTGCCGCCAAAAAACTGTATTCCGAATTCGGTTTTTCGTTTGATTCGATTTGGTCGGAAACGATTCAGGGAAAAGAAGTGGAATACTGGCGGTTGGTTTTTTCGTCAAAGCCTTTTGTTGGCGTGATCTAATTCGCGAAATATTTTGGGAAGCGTAGTGAGTTTTCGGATCAAGTAATCGGGTTTTTCTTTTTGTAGGTCGGCCAGGGTGGACGCGCCTGTTTTTCGATAAAGCCCGATGGATGTCATGCCGGCATTTTTGGCGCTTCGAATATCCATGACCGAGTCTCCGATAAACGCGCATTCGGATGGTTTTACGCGGAGTTTCCGGCTGATTTTGTTGAGCATTTCGGGATTGGGCTTGGCGCGCAAGACATCGGAAAACGTGATCGTGGATTTGAAAAACCGCAGGAGTCTCTGGTTGGTGGAGGCTTCAAGCGTTTGGCGGCTGGAGTTGGTCGCGATTCCTTTTTTGTAGCGGTGCAGTTCCAATAACGCGGGATACGCGTCCGAAAACACGATTTTTTTTCCTCTGATGAGTTCGTAGTATTTTTTCCGGCGTAGTTCCAGGAGTTTTTCGATGTCCATTCCGAGTCGTTTTCGCGCGTGAAGTTTTTCGAATATTTTTTCGGTTGGATGGCGGATTAAGGGCCTGATTCGCCGCATGGGAACCGGGTGATTTAAGTCGGAAAACAGTTCAAAAAACGATTGCGAGTGAAACGGAATGGTGTCGACGAGGGTTCCGTCCAGATCGAATATGACTGCTTTGAGGGATTTCATGGTTTTTCATCAACGGTTTTGATTGCTTCGATCGCGAATTTTTTCGTGTTTTTTGGAAGATTCATTTTTTCGAGTTCCGTAATATCCGCCCATTTAGCCTCGGCGATTTCGCGTTCGTTTGGTTTTAGAATCGCGGAAACGGGCTTGGCGAAATACGTCATGTTGATGACTTCGTGTCCGGGCCACATTTTGTACACGATGACGTGATGTGGATTGGGTAAGACGCTTGCGCCGTCAATGTCAGTTTCGTCATCGCTTGGAAAAATCCGGATGTCTAATCCGGTTTCTTCTTTGACTTCGCGTTTTGCCCCGATGTGTGGCAGTTCGTTTGGCAACAGGTGCCCGCCGGGCGCAAGCCACAGATCGAGTTTTTTGTTGCGCACCAAGAGTACTTTTTGGTCGTGGACCACGTAAGCGCTTGCGGAAAAGGTTCGGGAAAATTCTTCCATGCAAAAAAAGACTGAAAAAGGTTTAATATTGCTTTCCAATGTACACTACGACGCCGGCGGCTTGTTTGCAGATGACGCATTCGCGGGTGCCGAAGGGTTTTTCGTCTTTGTCGATGCGTTTTCCGCGTACGGTCGCTCCGATTTCTTTTTCGACGGTTTCCGCGCATCGGGCGCCGTCCAAATTGATGGAACAGAAGTTGCATCGGCAAAATCCCCTGTCGTTCACGATTTTTTCGAGTTCTTTGCGGTCTTTGGCGTCCCGGATCACGTTTTCGAATTTTTGATCCGCTTGTTTTCGCAAATTTGCGGATAGTTCGAAAGCGTTTTTTTGGATGGCGTTAAGCAAGTCTTTTTCCTTGATTTCGGTTTTGGTTTCGGTGTCGCGCCGGTACAGCATGACGACGTTTTTGTCGAGTTCTTTGGGTCCGATTTCGATTCGGATCGGGACTCCTTTCATTTCCCAGTAATAGAATTTTTCTCCCGGCATTTTGTCGGACGAATCCACTTCGACGCGTAAACCCGTGTCGAATAATTGGTTTCGCAGCTGCAGGGCTTTCGCGTTAACGGAAGGATTTTTGTGTGCCGCGATCGGCGTGATAATGACTTGCACCGGGGCGATTTCGAAAGGGAAGCGCAGGCCTTTGTTGTCTCCGTGAAACGAAATCACGGAAGCGAACATGCGGCTGATGGCGGGTCCGTAACAGGTGTTGTATACCAGTTGTTCTTGTCCGCTTTCGTCGTTGAATTTTTCGTTGAATGCCTTGGCAAAATGGGTTCCGAGCATGTGGGTTGAGGGTTGCTGGATGATTTTTCCATCCGGCATGATCGTGTCCGCGGCAAACGTGTTGTCGGCGCCGGCGAATTTGTCCCATTGGGGTCTCTGGAAAAAAATGAACGGGATTCCGAATATCTGGTGCATGACGCGTTCGGTGGTCTGCATGTCGCCGAGTACGTGTTGGTACGCGTCGGAGGCGTTTTTGAATCCGCAGTGGGTTTCGATCCAGTAGAATTCTCGGCTGCGTAAAAACGGGCGCGTGGCTTTGGTTTCGTATCGCCAGACCTGTGCGCGCTGGTAAGTCAAAAACGGGAGGTCTTTGTAGGAACGGACCCAGATGCTAAACATCGGGTAAAACGCGGTTTCGCTCGTGGGGCGTAACGCGTAGGGTTCTTCGAGTTTTTCGTTGTTTCCATGTTCCGTGACCCAGAACACTTCGGGTACGAATCCTTTGACGTGTTCGGATTCGCGGGTTAAATTGGATTTCGGAATCAACGCGGGGTACCAGTAGGGTTTGTGTCCGCGTTTTTGCAGGTCGCGTTCGAAATAATCATACATGGCTTCCATGGCAAGAACCGACCACGGTTGGAAAACCAAAAAGCCTTTGATGTTGTAGCGCAAGTCGGCGAGTTCCGCGGTTTTGATGATTTCGGTGAACCAGTCGGAAAACTGTGTTTCTTTGTCAAGATTAAAAATGACTTTGTCTTCGCGAACGTTTTTGGACTCGGATGTCTTGTTTTTTTTGTCGTTGGGTTTCATGTTTTTCTCTGTTTTATTTGGGTTCGCGTTTCTTTAAAAACCGTGAATATGGGTTTTTGTTCGAGTTTTGGTTTTCGAGCGAAACGCGCGGGGCGTCGCGAAGCGGTTTCTTTGGGTGCCGGCACGTTTGTCGCGGCGGGTTGGTGAGGCGTTTGGGCTTTTAGCCCGTCCAGGTACGGGGTGGATTGTCCTTTTTTCAATCGGACGCCGTGTTGTTGAGCCAAGTATCGGTATTCTTTTTCGTCTAGTTGTCCAAGCGCGATATGATTGAGTTCAGGTGCGCCAAATGCAAAGGTGAATACGTCGGGGTTTTGGATTTTTTCTTGGATGGCAACGATCACCGGATCGGCTGAGAATTGGTGAAGGCCTTGTTCGATGGCTTGGTTTTCAGCCAATCGTCTGCTTTTCATCTCGGCTGCCCTGGTCCCGCGGGGCGCGGCTCGACGAAGCATCCTTCGGATTTCGTGTTCCGTTGACCTGCGAGTCGGCATTTTGGGTCCGGTGCTTTTTCTTGTCTGCCTTTTTGGGGGGCGTGTTCGTTTTATTTTGGCCATAAAAAATCCTTTTTTTGTCGATCCGCATTTTTGTGGGGGGTTGGTGGATAAAAAGGTTTGCGAACGGTTTTTTTAAAAAAGAAGGGCGAAAACAAAAATCTTTCGCGACTTTTTTTCGGAAAAAAAATGTTTGGGACCGCCGAGATTCGAACTCGGGTTTTGAGACCCCCAGCCTCAAGTGATACCAAGCTACACTACGGCCCCGTGCAATTACTTGCTTGTACGAGTGTTTTAAAACCGGATATTGTTTTGGGGCTGCTGAGATTTGAACTCAGGTTTCGTGCTGGTTTGCAGTTTTTCCCAGGTTTTTTGCCGCAGCAAAAAAGCTGTCCCAAAGCACGAGTCCTACCAGGCTAGACTACAGCCCCACAGCCTTTTTGAAAAAGGCTGGCGAAAATCCCAAAAAGCGGTTTTTTCCCCAGGCTTTTGATCGATTAATCAAAAGGCTGTTAGGGATTGTTTGCTTGAGAGTCTTTTTAATGGTTTTTGGCTTCTTTCTTACATTCGCGGGGTTTTTTATGAATCGTTTTTTGGATTCTTTGTTGTCGGTGCTGGAAGGCATTAATCGCGCGGTGTTCAAGTCATCCGACTGGCTCATTCATGAAAAAGTCACGGTGGTGATTCCGGCGTTAAACGAGGCAAAAACCATCAAGCGGGTGGTGTTGTCGAGTCTTGCGTCTCGGTTTGTCAACGAGGTGATTGTCGTGGATGACGGTAGTACGGATGGAACCGCGGCCCAAGTCGCGGGAATCGAGCGGGTTCGGGTTGTAACGCATTCGAAAAATTTTGGAAAAGGACGCGCGATCAAGTCTGGAATCGAGAACGCGTCCAATGACGTGCTGTTGTTTTTGGACGCGGATTTGTCGAATTTTCCGACGGAAAAAATCAATGCGTTGGCGATGCCGGTGTTGCACAAGCAGGCGGATTTGGTCAAGGCGAGTTTTTCGCGTAAACGCGGGCGTTTGACGGTTTTGGCCGCGCGTCCGATGATGAATCTTTTGTTTCCCGGAACGCAGATTGACCAGCCGTTAAGCGGCCAGTTTTGTTGCCGCAAAAGTTTTCTTTCCGCTTTGCGGATTGAAACCAAGTGGGGAATCGACGTCGCGATTTTGCTTGACGCGATTCGACACGGAAAACGGGTCGCGGAAGTGGATGTGGGCGAGCTTGTGCACAAGGAGCGAAGCATGGAAGAATTGGCTAAGACGTCCGAGCAAGTGCTTGAAACCATGTTGAAAAAATCGGGTTTGACGGCCGATCGGTTCAAAAACGTCGTGTTTTCGGAAAGCGTTTTGTTGGAAAACGACGAACCGAAAAAAAACGTGCCCGAAGTCCTTGAAAAGCTTCGCCAGCGGAGGTTTAACACGGTTTTGCTTGGCGGCGGCGGATCTTCGCGTTTGGAATCGTTGGCAAATCGGTTGCTTTTGGATGATTACATTGCCGTGGACTCCTGTTTGGACAACGAAAGTTTGCTGAGTTGGTTTAAAAAATGGTTGAAAAAAAAAGGTTGGAAACTGGAAGAAACCGCGGTTGTTTCCGCGCGCGCGTCCGAAGCGATTTTGTTTCGGGTATCGGGCCTTGGAATCGGAATGGGTTCTGATCGCGTGGTGCGCAAAAACGAGAACCGACACGCGTCTTCGCTTTCGGATATTTTGTTGATTGAGTGATGGGTTTTGTCTAAAACGATTTGGATTTTGCGCCATGGGCAGTCGGATTTAAACCGCGCGGAGCGTTTTTCGGGTCGGGCTCATGCGGTGTTGACCTTGAAAGGAAAACGCGATTCCGCGGCGATCGGAAAAGTCATTCGGAAAGAAAACAGTCGCGTGGACGGGGTGTTTGCAAGTCCCGCGTTTCGGGCACGCGAGACGGCGCTGATTCTTTGCAAGAAACTGGATTTTGATTCGAAAAAAATCGTTTTTGATCCCGCGTTGGTCGAGCAGAATTTTGGCTGGTGGGAAAAAAAACCCCGGGATGAAATCGAAACGCGTTTTCCGGGCGTGGTGGGAAACTGGCGAAAAGACCATTACAAAGTCCGGCCGTTGCACGGAGAGAATTATTGGGAAATCGAAAAACGCGTGCGGCCGTTTGTACGAAAGCTAAAAAAGAGTCGTCTGGAAACCATTGTGGTGGTCACGCACGCCAATACGATGCGTTTGCTGTTAAAATGTCTGCTTGGATTGGACCGAGAAAAGACGAATCGATTAAAGGTTCACAATACGATTTTTTACCAAATAACGGAAAAAAACCGTGTTTTTCGCCTAAAAAAGCGCTTGGTGTAGGCAAAAGGCATTTTAACCACTTTTTTCCATTCTGGTGAATATGAAGTTTCTTTCGGTGGCCAAGGTTTTCGAATCGATCGAACAAAAATCCGGTCGGTTGGAAATCATGAAACTGGTGTCCGACGCGTTTTCCTCTGCCGATGCAAGCGAAGTCGCGGAACTCGTGTATTTGCTGCAGGGCAAATTGGGTCCTGATTTTTCGGGAATCAAGATCGGAATGGGCGAGCGGTTTGTCGAGCAATCGATCGCCAAGGTAAGCGGTTTTCCCGTTTCCGAAATCAACGCGGTCTACAAAAAATTAGGCGACCTTGGACTTGTTGGCCAGGAAGTCTTGAAAAAAAGAAAACAACAGGCTTTTTTTTCGCAGGAACTGGGGTTGAAAAAAGTGTTCGACAACATGCTAAAAATCGCGCGTGCCGAAGGAACCGGAAGCCAGGAATCGAAAATCAAGTTGCTCGCGGAACTGTTGAATTCGGCGTCTCCGCTTGAAGCGAAATTCATTGTTCGGATTCCCCTGGAAGAATTGCGCTTGGGGCTTGGCGATCCGACGATCATGGATGCCATGGCGTTGGTGTTTGTCGCGGATTTTCCGAAGGATTTTTCGCGTCAAGCCAAGGAAATCGAATCCGAACTGAAAGTAAACAAGGACAAAAAACCCGAAGAATGGATCGAAGAACGCGACCGGCGTTTTCGCATGCGGATCCGCGAAATGATCGAGGAAAAATACAACGTGTATCCGGATCTTGGAAAAATAAGTGAAAAACTCAAGGAAAACGGTCTTGCGGGGCTTGCGGCAATCGAGATCGTTCCGGGGATTCCGATTCGTCCCACGGCTGCGGAACGGTTGCCTTCCGCTGCTGAAATCATTGAAAAACTGGGCAAGTGCGCGGTGGAAGCCAAGTACGATGGTTTTCGGTTGCAGTGCCATAAAAGCGGGGACAAAGTCACGATTTTTTCGCGAAACAGCGAAAACGTGACGGCTATGTTTCCGGAAGTCGTGGACGCGATCAAGAGCCAGATCATCGCCAAAGCCGCGATTTTCGAAGCCGAAGCCATCGCGTTCAATGTCAAGACCGGCGAGTTTTTTCCGTTCCAGGTGACGATTCAGCGCAAGCGAAAATACGGCGTCTCGGAAAAAAGCACGGAGTATCCGCTGCGTTTGTTTTGTTTTGACTTGATGTTTTTGGAGGGAAAAAACCTGATGCCTTTGCCGTTTGTCGAGCGTCGCGCGGAATTGTCCAAAATCATCGCGTCCGGCGAGCGGATTTCGCTTACCAAAAGCATTATCACCGAAAAAGTCGAGGATTTGGAAAAGTTTTTTGACGAAAGTGTTTCGCAGGGACTTGAAGGAATCATCGCCAAGGATTTGAACGCGCCGTACATCGCCGGCGCGAGAAAATTCGCGTGGATCAAACTCAAGCGTTCCTACAAAGGCGAGTTGTCGGATACTGTGGATGTCGTGATCGTGGGTTATTTCGTGGGTCAAGGTAAGCGAACCCAGTTCGGGTTGGGCGGATTGCTTTCGGCCGTGTATAATCCGGACAAGGATCGGTTTGAAACACTCGCGAAAATCGGTACCGGCATGACCGAACAAATGCTTTCGGATTTGGAATCGACGCTTTCGAAACTGAAAGTAAAAACGCGTCCAAAAAACGTGGAATCGAATCTCGAACCTGATTTTTGGGTGGAACCAAAGCTCGTGGCCGAAGTGCGCGCGGACGAAATCACCAAGAGCCCGGTTCACACTGCGGGAGTCGTGCAAAAAGACGACGAAGGATTCGCGTTGCGGTTTCCGCGTTTGATCAGACTGCGAATTGACAAAGCCCCAAAAGACGCGACCACGGTCAAAGAAATCATTTCAATGTACAAAAACCAGAAATCCACGCAAGTGGAAGAAAACGGCGTGTAATGTAGCAACTTTTTTGGATTTTGCGCATGTAACGACTTTAGGGAAATCAGCTTCGATTCACCGGCAATGACGTGCGTGCAAACATTCTTTGCAGGTTTTTCTTTTTTTTGTAGCATGAACACCACGCCCGAGTTTGCGGAACTGTATGGTGCTTTCACTGGTGATGGGTGGATGAGCCGTGGGAATACGGGGATTACCATGTGGATTACAGGGAATCCAAAAGATGAAAAAGAATATTACCTGGGTCGCATCAAAGAATTGTTCAAAAAATCGCTTGACTTTGACGTTTTTCCCAGAGATTTTCTTTACTGGGGGACGTATGGGGTGATGATTGGTCAAAGAAAGATCATTGAAAAATTTATCGCTGCTGGGGCACCAATAGGAAAAAAAGCCCGTATAGCAAAAGTACCTGATTTTGTTTTATCAAATTCTGAGCTGTTTATTCCGTTTGCACGTGGATTATTCGATACGGATGGGTGTATCAATTTTCAAAAATCGTATAACAAGTCTTCCGTATTATGGAAAAAAACGCACCGGCATCGGCCAAGAGTTTTCTTTACAACTGTTTCTCCTGAATTAGCGCTTGGTCTTAAGGCAGGGCTTCAACGGATCGGATTTTGTTTTAGATTAACTATTGGAAAGCCAAGGAAAAGAAATCCAGTCCCTTCATATAAAGTGGAATTATATGGAAAAAAGAATACCAAAGCGTTTTTCGCTATCCTTGAACCCCGAAGTCCAAAGCACTTGGCGAAGTTCGAGCAATGGCTAAAACAAGGTTTTTATGCCTTGCCCTGAATGAATTCATTGTTACATTCGGATTGTATTTCCTCTGCAGGGATTGGGGAGCGGTCAAACCCGAAGGACTCAAGATCCTTTCGCTTAGTGCGTTCGGCGGTTCGATTCCGCCTCCCTGCATTTTCCTTTTTTTCATATTTGTTGATTCATTTTTAAACCCAATTCCATTGCTTGTATCGGTACCTGTGACGACAAAACCATTGTTTGAAGTGCGCGATTCTCCGATTGCGGGAAAAGGAATGTTTGCGCTTCGAAAAATCAAAAAAGGAACGGTGATCATGGAGTACGTGGGTGAAAAAATCGATAAGCGAGAAGCCAAGGCCAGGGAAAAATCGGGCTTGGACACCTATATTTTCTATTTGGATCGCTATCATGATCTGGATGGAATCCATGGAAACGAATCGAAATTTGTGAATCATTCCTGTGACAACAATGTTCGAGTGTCGGTTCGGGGCGGGAAAATTTTTTACGTCGCGGTTCGAACTATTTCTTCCAGCGAGGAAATTACGGCGGATTATGAATTGATTTCGGATAAATTGGAAAAATGTTCGTGCGGTGCTTTGAACTGCCGCGGTTACATGAATGAAAAATCGTTTCTGAAAAAATTCCAAAAGAAAAAGCATCTTTCTCGAAAATAATTTGAAAAATTTCCTTATCGTGCCGGTTTTTTCGCGTTGATTCGGACGGTTCTCCGAATTTTTTCTGCGTCAATTATTCCTGGGTGTCCAAGTGCATTGAAAAAAATTTCGTATTTTTCCCTCGCGGCGAATTCGGCATCGATTCTATCCTGGTGTGGCGAAACCTCGATCAGTCTCCGTTTGGCGGTTTCGGATTTTCCTTTCATGATTTCTTCTTCTGTGAGGGTTTTTTCGCTCAGCACCTGAAATCCGGTTTTTTCAAGGGCTTTGCGAACCGTCGGGACATACATCGGGTTGAGATAAATCGTAAAACGCCCGTTTGGAACCAGAATCCGATGGACTTGTTTTAGGTATCTTTCTGAATCCACACTAACGTGTTCTGTTCGCGGCATTTTGGAATCGGACAAGGTTTTTTCGACTAAAAAAAAAACAAGTAGGTATGAGTCTTGGATTACTTTTACGCTATTTGAGCGGGTTTTCCGAAAATGGTCCCATACATCGGTTTGATGGAACGAATGATGCGGCTGGGTAAACAATTGTCCTCGGGAGTTCACGGGCAACATCCGTTCAAGATCCACCGAAACAAATCGCCCGTGTTTCGAAACGGGCCTGTTTGTCCGGTTGGCTGCGAGATCCCATCCCGTATCCGCGGTCGGTCCGCTACCGAGATCCATAAGGGTAATCGGTTTTCGCTTGCGTGCGGTTATTTTTTTTGGCATGTCAATATTCCCGTTTGATTCGTTCTTTGATGATCGTTGTTTTGTGGTGTTCTTTTCGGAATGGTTTCATGCGCACGACTTTGGCGGGGATGGCGTGTTCGACCAGCATTTTTTCAAGTTCTTTTTTGCCGGGCCATTGATCGTATCCTTGCGCGATGACGGCGGGTGCGAGTTTTTTGATTTTGGAAAAAAAATCTTTTTTGTCGCCAAGTGTCGCGTGGTCCACCATTTTAAGGTTTTGCACCAAGGCGAGCCGCGTTTTTTCGTTGTGAACGGGAAAAAATCCTTTGAATTGTTTGACGTTCGAGTCGCGGGCCACGATGACGAATAATTCGTCTCCGAGTTTTTTGGCTTGGGTCAAATAAGACAAGTGACCGGCGTGAAGCAAATCAAAAGTGCCAAAACCAAGCACCCGGATTTTTTTCTTTGTCGTCATGACAATACAACAACAAAAGGGTACTTTAAGAATGGGGGTCGGGCACCGCAAGTTTAATATATTCAGAATTGTTTCTTGTTGTAATGAAAAAGCCTGTTCGAAAACCCGTTTCCTCGTTTTCGTTCGGAAAAAAAACCGGGCCCAATGATCCGTTTCCAAAGCCGGTTTTTCACAAGTCGTCGTATGGAAAATCCGGGTTTCGGGTTTCGCGGGAACGCGGTTTTTTTTTGTCGCGGAACCAGCTGGCGTTTTTTGAAGATCGGTTCGGTGCCCCGCTTTTGCGCTTGGTGATGCATAACGGATGGTATTTGGGGGCCGAGCGTCCGCCCAAAGAAATACTCGAAAAAGAGCCGTTGTTGGAGGCCAAGACGCGGTTGTTGTCGGCCGCACTTAATGGAAACGGTTTCAAAACCGAAGTGGACCGGCTGGTGGGCCGGCTGGAAACGGCTTCAAAAGACGGGGCTCGCAACGAGTTGCATGAAATGCGTCCGTTGTTTTTGGAGGCGTCGTCAAATCCAGGAAAATTTTTCCAGCTCGTAATGGAACTTGAATCCTTGCGATGGGACGGGTTGTTGAATCGTCGAAAACCAACGCGATAACCGTTTTTTCGGATTCGAAATATCTTTATATATGGGATGAGCCTACTTGGTATCTGTATGGAACTGAATGTTTTGCATCCCTTAAAAGCGGTTCAGTCCGGTTTGGACAAACCCGATGTGGGACTTGGATTTTTTTTGGTGTTGTTGCCGACCTTGATCGCGTTTTTGGTCATGCTTTTGCTTGGGTTTCCAATCAATTTTTTGCTGGTGGTCGTGAACCTCTTTAAAGGCGTGGCGAACTGGATTGTGCTTGGAATCGTGATTTATATTCTGGCGTATTTGGTGCGCGGAAAAGAAGTCGCGGGGCGTTTTTCGGGTATTCTTTCGGCGGCTTCGTTGATCTGGGTGTTGGCTTTGATCGTGACCTTGATTGGAATCGTGTTTGTTTTGAGTTTGGGTTCGCAAGTATTGGACGCCGTTAAAACCATGGCGACTGGCGTGGTGTCTGCTGAGGAAGCGGGAAAACAATTGGCCGTTGCGTTGGCGAACTCGTCTTTTTCACCGGCGTGGGGGCTTGGTTTGTTTGCGTTTGGAATTTTGCTTGCGGGTCTTGCATTGTTGATTTTGTTTTTTTTGGTGTCCGACATGCTTCCAAAAAGCCGTTTGTTGACCAAGCTGGTCGTGTGGGCGGCCGCGTTGTTGATTTGGCTGAATCTTTCCGCGGTCATTGTGTCTTTCTGAGTTGGTGAAAAAGTTTTGCGCGATTTGATTGAACTGGACCCGTTCGGAAAAAAAAAGCCGTGGAACTGGCTTTCGGGAAGCGACGTGTTTTCGCTGCCTTTGCCGACGGATTTGAAAAAAATGGATTTTCGGGTTCCGGCGATTTCGATTTCGGAGGAACCGTTGGCGATTCGTATTCATGCGGAATTGCCTGGAATCGACAAGAAGGATTTGAAGGTGTCGCTTTCGGATCAGTCGGTTTCGATTCGGGGAAACGTTAGAACCGCAAAAACGAAATCGGACCATGAAGTCGTGTATTCGGAGTTTTCAAGCCAGCAGTTTTTTCGCCAGGTGCCTTTGCCGCACCCCGTGAATGCTCAAAAAGCGAAAATTTCGTTTAAGAACGGTTTGCTTGAGGTTTTGGCGCCAAAATCGTCTTCTTCCAATTCGCCTTCAAAGCCCAAAGACGTGCCAAAACTGCGCTGAAGCTTTTTTTCACCCATATCTTTTTATTTCGCCTTGGACCAGAATGTATAGGTGTTTGTTCATGGTCTATGATTTTTGTAAAAAATGCGGTGAAAAACGCAATTTGAAAAGCGGGTTGTGTGAAGATTGCCAAAGCGTCAAAGACGCCGAACGCATGAGCCATATTTACGGGGTGCGCGAACGGCAAACCAAAGAAGATATTGAAAAAGAAGTCGCGGAAAAAAAGCACGACAAACGGTTTTGGTGGGGAACCAAGGATAAATAATCCGTTTATTCTTTTTTTATGCCTTTTTATGCCTTCTTTGCGCATCAGGGGGAATCTGTTTTGCATTCGGTTTCGTTAAAAGTCGAGTCAATCGAAAAAGCGTCGCGCCTGGAATTGTTGGTGCGATTGGTGTATTGGATTCCGTTGCTCATTGTAACCTGGGTATTGCAAGTGCTTGCCGGAATTTCGTGGATTGTCACGTTTTTTTCCGTGTTGGTGCTTGGAAAACGGTTTTCGCTTTTTTCGCGACTGATGACCTTGGCGATGGTCTATAACCTGCGGTTTTACGCCTATTATTCCTTGTTAACCGACGAGCGGCCGCCGATTATTCCCGAAGGAATCTGAGTGTTTTGACGGCGGCTTTGCCGCTTCCCTTTTTTATTTTGTCGGTGTTGGGTTTTGGGTATGCTTACGTTTTTCAATACGCTTACCCGAAAACTGGAAACGTTTTCTCCGATTGAAAACAAAAAAGTCGGGATTTATACGTGCGGTCCGACGGTGTACAATGCGCCGCACATCGGGAATTTTCGCACGTTCGTATGGGAAGATATCCTGGTCCGGTATTTGCGTTTGAAGGGGTTTAAAGTCACGCATGTCATGAACTTGACGGATGTGGATGACAAGACGATTCGGGGCAGTCGCGTCGAAGGAATTCCGTTAAACGATTTTACCGCGCGTTACAAAGCGGTTTTTTTTCATAATTTAAAAACCTTGAATGTGGTGCCGGCGAATTTTTATCCTTCCGCAACAGAGCATGTTCCCGAAATGGTCAGCCTCGTGCAAAAACTGCTCGACGAAGGTCTCGCCTATCGGGCCGCGGACAAAAGCATTTATTTCAAGATTTCCGAGTTTCCGGGGTATGGTAAACTCTCGAAATTCAAGATCAAAAAATTGAAGGAAGGCGCGCGTGTCAAGCAAGACGAGTATGAAAAACAGGAAGCCCATGATTTCGCGTTGTGGAAAGCGTATGACGAATCCGACGGAAACGTTTTTTGGGAAACGCCGCTTGGAAAAGGGCGTCCCGGTTGGCATATCGAGTGCTCCGCGATGTCGATGAAGTTCCTGGGCGAGTCGTTTGACATTCATACCGGTGGAATCGACAACATGTTTCCGCATCATGAAAACGAAATCGCGCAATCGGAAGCGGCGACCGGCCGGCCGTTTGTCAAGTATTGGTTGCACGCCAAGCATTTGCTCGTGAACGGCGAAAAAATGTCCAAAAGCAAGGGAAATTTTTTCACGCTCGAAGATCTCAAATCGTTTGATCCGATGGCAATTCGGTTCGTGTTGATTTCGAATCATTACCGGAAAACCGCGAATTTTTCGTTCGAAGAAGTCAGAAAAACCCAGGATCGACTGGGAAAAATCAACGAATCCATCCGGCGGCTTCTTTCGGTTACGGGTTCCAAAAAATCAAACCCGAACGTGCCGAAGATGATTTCGGATGCCCTTGAAAGATTCGAAATGGGTTTGGATGACGATTTGAACGTGCCGAAAGCATTGGTCGGATTGAACGAACTGGTGCGGAAAACGAATTTGCTTTTGGAAGAAAACGGGTTAAGCGAAAGCGATGCCAAACTGATTCTTGACGGTTTTCATCGCATCGACAACGTATTAGGTGTGTTTTCCTTCGAAAAAAAACAAGCGGACGCCTTGGATCCGAAGCTTTTGGATTTGATTCGCAAACGCGAGGAAATGCGAAAGCAAAAAAAATGGTCGGAAGCCGACGATATCCGAAAACAATTGTTAAACGCGGGAATCGAATTAATGGACACGTCCCAGGGAACCACGTGGAAAAAAACCGGGTCGTAATCCAAATCTTTAATAATTCCGGTTTTGTTTCTTTATCATGGTCCAGGAATTGACCTTGTTATACGATTTGGGACTCGTGTTGGTTGCCGGCACCTTGTTCGGTTTTATCGCCCGCGAGCTTAAACAGCCTTTGCTGGCTGGATACATTTTGGCGGGTCTGGCTATTGGTCCGCTGGCTTTGAAACTGATCAGTGATTATTCGGTTATTTCGGTTTTGTCGGAGTTAGGGATCGCGTTTTTGTTGTTTGCCATTGGAATGGAAATCGATTTTTCAAAACTGACGCGGTTCAAAAAACCGATTATTTTAGGCGGGGTCGCGCAAGTGTTGATTACGGCTGGGATTGTCGGAATCGGTTTGCCGTTGCTTGGATTGACTTTTTTGGAATCCGTGTATTTGGGTTTGATTGTCGCGTTTTCGAGTTCCGTGATCGCGATCAAGATTTTGACGGATTCAAAGCAATTGAATTCGTTGGAAGGAAAAATGATTATTGGTTACGCGTTGGTCCAGGACTTGCTTGCGGTGATTTTGCTGCCGTTGCTTGCGAATCCTTCGACGATTTTTTCTCCGGCGGTTTTTTTCCAATTGTTGTCCGGTTTTGCTTTGCTTGTGGCCACAGGTTTTGTGCTCGCCAAATGGGTGTTTCCGCGGGTAACGACCGAAGCCGCCAAGAGTCAGGAGATTTTTTTTCTGACCACGATTTCGAGTTGTTTCGTATTCATTTTTTTGTCGAATCATCTTTCGTTTCCGCTCGCGGTCGGCGCGTTTATCGGTGGATTGGCATTGGGAAGGATTCCGTTTAACCTGGAAGCGCAAAACAGCGTGCATTATATCCGGGATTTATTCGGAACGGTTTTTTTCGTCGCTTTGGGACTGCAAATGAAAGCGCTCGTCTTCACCCCGCTTTTTTTCGTGTTGCTCTTGGTTGTGTTTTTGTTGAATCCCTTGATTTTTATCGGAATTTCGCTTTTTCAGGGATTCGGTTTGCAGACGGGTTTGACGATTGGTTTGACGTTGTTTCAGGCGTCCGAGTTTTCGTTTATCATCGCAAGCCAAGGCTTGGAATTGGGGCAGTTGTCTCAGGCCACGTTTGATGCCGCGGTGTGGGTGATTTTGCTTTCCATGATCGCGACGCCGTACATGATTCGTTTAAACCGTCGATTGCACGATGCCTTGGTCAAGCACTTCAAGGGCTTAAAACCGCATATGGGTTTTTTCGAGCGGAACGTCAAAGAGTATCAGCAGGTGCCGCACGACGAATTGTTGTTTGATCACGTGATCGTCGCGGGCGCGGGCGTTTTTGGGGAGCAAATCGTGGACGCCGTGGCTCAAACCCAAAAAGTACTGGTGATCGAACAGGATCCTGACATCGTGCAAAAAATGATTCGCCGGAAAATCCCGTCGATTTATTCTTCCCGCAACAACGTCACTGTGCTGGACAAAGTGGGGTTCGAAAAAGCCGCGATTTTGGTGGTCACGATTCCGGATCATCGCACCGCGTTGAACATGGTGATGTTCGCAAGAAAAAGAAATTCGGGTTTGACGATTTTTGCGCGCGCCCACAAATTGTCGGAAGCGATCGAGTTGTATGACGCGGGCGCGGATCGCGTGATTTTGCCGCAAGTTATGGCGAGCAATTATTGTTTGCAGGAAATCCGCCGGGTGCTTGCCGGCGAAAAGCCTTCGTTTGGGCTTGAACAGCGTTTTTTGGGTCTTTCAAAACAAAATTGATTTTTTTTTCGGTGAAACCATGGTTTTTGTTGAACTTGGCGTGATTTTTCTCGCGTTTTTGGTGTTGTCCGAAACCGCGCGGCGCATGATTCGCCGGCTTGTGAATTTGTCGCGGCATTTCGGTTTGTCCGAGTTTTCCATCAGTTTTTTGGTGGTCGGCGGCGTGTCCATTATTCCCGAGCTTGTGATCGGGTTGGAGTCCGCTTTGAGTCAGAGTTCTCAATTGGGCCTTGGAATCGTTTTTGGTTCAAACGTCGCGGATTTGAGTTTGGTGCTGGGTTTGGTGGCGTTGTCTTCGGCGAGTTTGCGGTTGCACAAGGAAACCGCGGGTTTGATTCGCATGATGTTTTTGGCGGTTCTGTTGCCCGTGTTGCTGTTGCTTGACGGTGAGATTTCGCGTTTTGACGGCGTGATTTTGGTGGGCGCGTTTTTGTTGTACGTGTGGTTCGTGTTGCATTCAACGGGTTCGAAACTTCATGGCGAAAAAAAGATCAGTTCCGAGGTTTGGAGCGACGTGTTGGCGGTTCTTTTTTTGTTGTTGATTATTCTGTTGATGGGCGGGGTGATTTCGGAAACCGCGAACGGTTTGAGCGTGGCCTTGGCGTTGCCGGTTTTTTTCGTCGGAACAATCGTCGCGATCGGCACGTGTCTTCCGGAACTTTCGCTTGCGTTGGAATCGGCGCGTTCCGAGCACGCAGAACTTGGTTTTGGGGACGTGTTCGGCAACGTGGTCGCGGATTGTTTGTTGACGATCGGTTTGATCGCGATTGTTTCTCCGATTCGTCTGGTGCAACCGGTGCTTGGAATCGTGACCGGCACGTGGATGGTGCTGATGCTCTTGCTCGTGGCGTTGTTGTTTTCCAGTCGGACGCAAATCGGAAAAAAAGAAGGCGCGGGACTGGTGTTGTTGTACGTTATTTTTTTGGTGGTCGAGCTTTTTTTCGAAGAATGGGTGAACGCGGGAATGGGCCCGTTGTTTTAGGGTTTAGACCCAGTCGTCTTCGAGTTCCACGTTTTCGGATTCTTCTTCTTCAAAAGACGGTTTCTTGAGGTGTTCGCGTCGAAGAATTCCTTTTTCGATCCCGGTTTGGTTCATTCGTGAAATTTCCGGCGCGGTATCCGCGTTGTCGATGACGTATACAACGTCGTGCGGCTGGTCGATGGCCATGGTTTCATCCGGGGTTAAACCGGATAGTACGCCGATGATGATGCGGTTGATTCCGGCGTGGCTAACGAGCAGCACGGTGTGAGAAAAGTGTTTTTGTTTGAGTTCTTCGATAAAGGGTCGCAAGCGTTGTTCGGCGTCGATATAGCTTTCGCCTTTGGGGTTCTTGTACGTGTATTTGTTTTTGAGGCGTTCTTGCTGGAGCTTGGGGTATTCTTCGAATACGTCGTGTTGGGTTTTTCCTTCGGCGATTCCGTGGCTTCGTTCGCGTAGTTCCCTGCGTTTTTGGATTTCAAGCTCCTGGTGATGGGAAACGATTTGTTTGGCGGTGTCAATCGCGCGTCCGAGATCGCTTGAATACACCACGTCGATGGATTCGTTTTCCAGGATGCTTGCAAGCGTTTTCATTTGTTGTTGGCCGGTTTCCGTCATCGGGCTGTCTTGGTACCCGTGCAGGCGTTTTTCCTTGTTCCACAAGGTTTCGGCATTTCGGACTAAAAGCAGTTTCAAATCAATTCCCCCAAAGTAAAAGAAAAAGGTTTCATGAACTATTTGCCCCCTAAAGGCTTTTAAAAATACCCAAATTACCCGTTTTGGGGTTTTTTGAAATCCAAACGTTTTTATGCATAAAAAGAATCATGTGTTGGATGCTTGTGCGTTTTCGGGAAATCGTGTTTTTTGTTTGTTTTTGTTCAGTCTTTGCGACGGTCTTGGGGCAAAGCAATATTGGTTTGGAGTCCTCGGGCTTTTATGGGGGTGAGGGGTTTCCGGTTTTCATGTGGCTTTTTCTGTTGCCTTTTGTCCTGGCGGGTTTGTGGTTGTCAAAGATTCCTGTTGCCGAGTATCCGGATATTCAAAAGACGCCGGTTCCGCTTTTGTTGTGGGGGCATGCGTACAGTTTGTTTTTGGTGTTGCTTGGAGTGATTTCGGTTTTTGCGAATAATCTTCTTCCGAGTTCCCTGGAATTGCTGATGTTTTTGATTTTACTAAACGAGTTTTTATTCGTGCATGCCCTGGGATTTGTCGGCGGTTTTTTGCAGTCGATAAAATCTCCCGCATTAAGCACTGTAGTGGCTTTGCTGATTTCGCTGATTTACATTCCTTTTTTTTGGGCGATTTTAAGGGATTGGCTGGCAATTGGGCTCGCATTTTTACAATTGGTTTCTTCCGTCCGAACATCCACTCGCGTGACTGAGCGGGCTATGCGTCACGGAATGTGGTTTGTTCCGTCAGTTTTTCTCGCGTTTGGCATTTCTTCGCTGATGAATATCCATAATATTTTCGGAGTGTGGCTGGTGCTGTATTTTGGCGTGAAGTTTTTGCGTAACGTCGAGGCGTTTATCGCGGTTCGACGCCAAAGCGTTCCGTTCGTTTCTATCGCGTGATTTTTTTCGGATACTGCGCGATTTTTGGTCTGCGTTTTGTTTTCCGAAGCGTTTTTATTTTTGGCGGGTGTTATTTTTGCATGGCGTTCAAAGAAGTCTATGAAAATTTCGTGAATTTGTCCCACAAACCCGGCAAAGACGAATTGGTTTGTTTGTTTTACATCGAACCGATGAAAGGCGAATCTATCAAACGTGCGGCAGGCGCGGTTGCGGCAGAATCCAGCGTGGGAACCTGGACCGAAGTAAAAGGGCTTGGTTTAAAGCAAGTGCAGAAAATCGCGGCCACCGTGTTTGATATCCAAGGCAATTTTATTCAAGTCGCGTATCCGTTGGATAATTTCGAAGCGGGAAACATCTCCCAGATTTATTCGGCCATTGCCGGAAACATTATGGGCATGAAAGCGGTTGAAAACATTCGTGTGGAAGACGTGAAATGGCCGGCAAAAATCTTGAATAGTTTTCCGGGTCCGCAGTTTGGAATGAAAGGCGTTCGAAAACGAATGAAAATTAAAAAGCGGCCGTTGCTTGCGTGCGTTCCAAAACCAAAAATCGGAATGACATCCAAAGAACACGCCAAAATCGGGTTTGACGTGTGGAGCGGCGGCGTGGATTTGTTAAAGGACGACGAAAACCTCACAAGCCAGCCGTTTAACCGGTTTTCGGATCGCGTGAAATGGTGTATGAAAGAAGCCGAAAAAGCCGAAAAAATGACCGGCGAAGCCAAGGCGTGTTTGCTGAACGTGACGGCGCCGGGAAAAGAATTGTACCAGCGCGCCCACGTGGTGGCCGAGTATGGCAATCCGTATGTGATGGTGGATTTGTTAACGGCGGGCTGGAGCGCGGTTCAAGGATTGCGGAAAGAATGCGATGATTTGGGGCTTGCGTTGTATTGTCATCGCGCGTTTCATTCGGCGTTTACGCGGAATCCGCGGCACGGGGTTTCCATGTACGTGATTGCCAAAAGCGCTCGTTTGATCGGTGCCGATAACATTCATGTGGGAACGGGAATCGGAAAACTGGCGGGAACAAAACCCGAAGTGCTCGCGATTTCAAACGCCATGCAAAAACAAATCGTGAAAGCCAATTCGTCTTTGCGGTTGCTGGGTCAGGACTGGGGAAAAATGAAAGACGTGATCCCGGTTTCAAGCGGCGGACTGCACCCCGGAAACGTTCCGGAAGTCATGAACCTGTTGGGGTCTGAGATTTGCATTCAGATTGGCGGCGGAATCCATGGTCATCCGAACGGCAGTCATGACGGCGCGTTGGCGGCAAGACAAGCGGTTTCGGCGGCAATGGAAAAAGTTTCGCTTTCGGATTACGCGCGGTTTCATCCGCAGTTACAGGCCGCGTTGGATACGTGGGGACAAAAGCACATCAAATAAAATCCCTTTTTTTTGTTCTTATTTTAAATTGTTCGAGGCTTTTTTGTTTTCATGAACGCGGTTTTGGTTTCAAACGCAAACAAGTCTTTTTCGGACCATGGCCGGGTCATTCGCGCGTTAGAAAACGTTTCCTTGGATATTCGATCGGGAGAAATTTTCGGTTTGCTGGGTCCAAACGGCGCGGGAAAAACCACGTTGATTTCGGCGTTATGCGGTTTGCTGGAATTGGATTCGGGCTCGGTTGAGGTGTTTGGAAAAAACGTGCAAACCCAGCGAAGCGAAGTGATTCCGCAAATGAATTTGGTGACGGGGTTTGCGGGTTTGCTGCATGGGTTGACGGTCGAAGACTTGTTGCGTTATTACAGTTTTTTGTATCCGATCAAGGACCGGGAAAAAGCGATCGAAGAAGCGTTGTTGGTCACGAATCTTGTCGAAAAAAGAAAACAAATGGCGTACACGCTTTCGAGCGGTTATCGCCAGCGGTTTTACATCGCGAAAGCCTTGTTGTCCAAGCCCAAGCTCTTGCTGATGGACGAGCCCACGGTGGGTTTGGATGTTGAAACCGCGATTCGAATTCGCGAATTGGTCAGTTCGCTTAAATCCCAGGGCATTACCGTGTTGCTGACGACACATTACATGGCGGAAGCCGAGCAGTTATGCGATCGCATCGCATTGATTTCGGACGGAAAAATCGTGGCACTGGGTTCGGTTTCGGAATTGAAAAAAATGGCCGGAAAACCGCATGCGTCTTTGGAAGACACGTTTTTGAAACTCACGAAAAAAAATCTTGAAGAGGAAGAAGATGAATAGCGGTTTGTTGCGGGCGTACAGCCAGTTGTACAAAGGCGGAAAACTGTTGTTCAAGAATCCGTTTCGTTGGTTTGACGTGACGGTGTGGCCGTTGATTTTGTTGTTTTCCTTGACGTTGTTCGTTTCGTTTGTGGGAAACGATCCGCGTCTCGTTACCTTGGTCGTTTTGGGGGTCATGGGTTGGCGGGCCGTGTATCATGCCCAATTCGAAGTCGCGAATAATTATCAGGAAGAATTCTGGTCGAATTCGTTGACGCATTTGTTCATTACGCCGATTCGTCCGATTGAAATGGTGGCAGGCGCCGCGGTTTCGGGGTTTCTCAAATTCGTGATCGTGTTTTTGATGTATTATGTCCTCACGTTTTTTTTGTACGGGTTCGTGGTTCCGGATATTGGAATTTTCCTGATCGCGGCGTTGGCTTTGTTTGTTTTCGGTTTGTCGCTGGGTATGATCACGTTGGGATTGTTGTTTTTGTTTCAGTCGGAGGCGTTTCCGCTTTCGTTTTCGATGGCGGACGTGTTCGTGTTGATTTCAGGCGCGTATTATCCCGTGTCGGTGCTGCCGGGTCCCGTGCAAGCGGTTGCGTTGTTGCTTCCAAGCACGCATGCGTTTAATCTCTTGAAGTCCACGGTGGGAATGGGTTCCGTGGATTGGGTCGCGTTGTTGGTGTTGTCGGTGGTTTGGTTTGGAATCGGGTATGCGGTAACCATGTGGGGTTTTCACCAGGCCAAAAAAACCGGCAAACTCGTGCGCGTGGCATGAATGTCTTTCTGTCGAAGAAAGCCTTTTTAATTCCGATTTCTTAATCTGGGTATGCTCAGAAATCTTGGTTTCTCGACGGGCGTAGCGATTCTGATCGGGATTTTGATTTTAGGTTTACTGATCTATGCGGGATCCGGTTGGTTTTTTTCCGGCGAGCCTTTTATTGATCCCGACGAACCGATCTGCGGGAACACGGTATGCGAAACCGGCGAGAACTATTTCACTTGCCTGCTGGATTGTTTTGCCTGCAACGAGAACGGAGAATGCGAGGCAGAAATCGGGGAGAATTACAATTCCTGTCGAAAGGACTGCCCCGTGCCCATGTGTAACAACAACGGTAAATGTGATCCGAAAGAAAACGCTTCGAATTGTCCGATGGATTGCAAAATCGAGTCCGGACCGTGCATCAAGGATGGTTTTTGCAATGCTCGAATCGGCGAAACCATCGCGTCTTGTTCCGACGATTGCAACGTGACCCGCCCGTTTTGCGGGGATCGTAACTGCAGCAGAAACGAGTCTTGTTCCGCTTGTCCAAGCGATTGTGGCGCTTGCCCGCCGAATCCAGTGTGCGGAAACAACCGCAAGGAGGGGACCGAAGCCTGCGACGGAAGCGATCTTGCGGGGCAATCCTGCCAAAGCAAGGGCTTTTTGTCAGGATCGTTGTCGTGCGTTTCAAGCTGTGCCGATTTCAACGTGTCCGGTTGCGTTTCGAATCCGTCGCCGGTTTGCGGAAACAACATTCGTGAAGGAAATGAGAAATGTGACGGCTCCGATCTGAACAATCAAACCTGCGCATCGAGAGGATTCCAATCCGGGTCGCTTTCTTGTTTGTCGAATTGTTCGGATTTCAACGCTTCTTTGTGCGCATCGTTGTCCATGCCGGTCTGCGGTGATAATGTAAAGGAAGGGGGCGAAAAGTGCGACGGATGGGATCTTGATTCCCGAACGTGCCAAACCGAAGGATTCGTATCGGGTCTTCTGTCCTGCGGTTCGAATTGCCAGGATTTCAATATTTCTAACTGTAGCATGCAGGCCGCCTTGGTCCCGATCGCGCGCTGGGACGTGGTGCCTTTTCAGCGGATCAATCCGGGCGAAACGTTGAATCTGGGCGTGGTCGCGTTCTCAATACCCGGGATACAAAAAGTCGAATTCGCCGTTTCCGGCCAGGGGTATTCCGGCGGAACCAAGACCGCAACCTCCATGACGCTGAATCCGCAGACTGGCGTGTGGGAATATTGGGTTTCGCTCTCCGTTTCTGAATTTTCATCCGACGGGGTCATTTCCGTGGAAGCGAAAGTGGTAGGAAAAGACGGCGGTATCCGGGATCAAAGCACCGGGGGAGGAAACCTCGGATTGGATGCCTTGATTTTTGTCGTGAACCCGAAGGGAACCCTGCCGCAGGCGCAGGCCTGGGTGGATCTGGCCGGAAACGACTCGACCGGCGCTGTCAACGATTCCGCGAAACCGTTCAAGACCATCGGCAGAGCCATCGATTCGATCCGGAAGTGGAGGCTGGCCGCAGGAAACGGGAACAATGCCGACAGCGGAATCGTGCGGTTAAATCCAGGGATTCACTCGATGTCCAAGGGCGGAATCGCGGGGGAAATCCCGGTGACAAACGAGTGGGTGACGGTCACGACGGCTGTCAGCGGAGCGAAAGACACCACGATTCTTTCGCACGGAAACGGGGGGACGCCCGAGGTGCGGTTGCTTAAAGTCACCGGACTCACCTTGAAGAGCACCGGAACGAACGACTTTGCGGTTTATGTGGCGCATGTTCCCAATGCGCAGGTGTGGGTGGATGATTCCAACCTCGTGGGGCCGGGGCGGTTCGTTCAAGCGGGTTATCTGGTGGTTAATCCGGCGTATTACACCAACTCGACTTTCTTTGCGGTCGACTACGCGGTTTCAGGGGCGAAATTGGCCCGCAACGTGAAAATCGATCGCATCGGAGCGGACGCGTTCCGGCAGACCGCGTTGATCATCAATTCGCAAGCCGATGACTTGAATCCCAACATAGCGGACCTGACCAACGCCACGTATACCGCTTATGGTCATCCCAGCGACCACAATTTCGTGATCGAGAAAACAGGCGCTTTTCGCGACTACAACTGGGCATCGCGCGATCGGGTCTACACCGGAAGTTCCTGGTCCATGGACAATTGCAAGGTCGGCGGGAAAATATCCGAAGACGCGATTCGGATTCTTCCCAACGACTGCTCGAACGGCCGTGGACGGGTGTGGAACCAGTCCGACGGGCCGATCAACGCGACGCTTTGGACCGAGGATCATTCGGACGGACTCCAGTGGTGGGGTCCGGGATCCGGTTCGCCCTGCAGCATCGGCGACAACGTGATCGTTTATAACAACCGGATCACCAACGCGCGGTACCAGGTGATGTGGACCGACGGCTTCGAGACCTGCCCGCAGTCCACCGGCGCCGCGTTCGTGAACAATTATTTTCGGAAATCCTACATGAATCCAAACAACTACGGCAATCTGTTCAGTTGGGCGATTCCGACAAGCCAGCTCGTTTGGTGGAACAATACCTTCGATTCGGACCTGATCTGGATCCGGAACCTTCCGATGGGCCGCACCAGCGGAATGGGAAATCTGTTCCTTGGGCCCTTGATCGATTTGGGTCACCTCGATTTCAACAAATGGGCCAATAACGCGTATGCGTTCACGGACAACGTTCCCAGCGGCGGGGGACCGACGATCACTCCGGGTATCCCGAATTTCATCGGAGATCCGGGAATCGATTCGTTCGGCCGGCCGATTGGCACATCCGTCCTGCGGGACCGGATCGCGTCCCCGCTTCTTCCGGTCGATCAATCCGGTTCCACTCGCGGAAGCGTTTCCGACGTCGGCGCGTACGAATACGTTCCCTGAATCGGCGAATATTCCTTTTTTTTCGAATTGAAACGTTTTTATTTTTTTTTGTTCGTGGTATTGGTATGTCCGAAAAAATCGTGATTTTGGTGTGTGGGCTTGCAGGCAGCGGAAAATCGACGTTGGTGGACCTGCTTTCGGAAAAACTTTCGTTGCGGGTGGTGCACACGTCGGATGTGTTGCGCCAGTTAAAGCAAAAAAATGCTTCGGATATCGACGTGTACAAAACGAAAATGCAGACAGGGTTTTGGGAATCGAAAGAATCGGATACATTCAACCAGGCGCGTTTGGCCCAAGGCGGTTTGGATCGGAAACTGGATCAATTGTTGCTTTCGATTATTGACGACGGCGATGTGGTGATGGATTCGTGGACCATGCCGTATTTGTCGAAAAAAGGCTTTAAGGTGTGGCTCGGCGTGGAAGACGCGACGCGTCTTGGAAGAATCGCGGAGCGGGATCAAAAACCCGTTAAAGAAGTGCGGTTGGCGGTTCAAAAAAAAGAGTCGAATACCCGGGAAATTTATCGGAAATTATACGGTTTTGAGTTTGGCGATTTGTCGCCGTTTCACGTGGTCTTGGACACCACGCGGCTTTCGCCGGTGCAGGTGTTGGACGCGATCATGACCGAAGTTGAAAACGCCCGCAAAGCCGGTTTTTTCAAAAAATGATTTTCTTTTCCTCTTGCTCGGAGCGAACGCCATCCAGGAAAGTTTATATATTGGCGGCGTGTCATTTATACATTTATGATGGGGTGTGGGAATGGAAATTTCCGAACTTTGGAATCCACAAAAATTACCGGAAAAAATGCTGGAACGTGACCGGTATGTGCAGGGTCAACTGAATTTGATCAGCGGAAAACTGGATCGATTGGAAAAAGTGGTGTCGGTCGGCTTGCCGATGAGCGAAGCCGAGGACACGATGGAGCGCCTCGACAACATAGAGCGCGAATTCAAGATTCAGGTTTCGAAAACCAAGATTTACGGCACCGTGCTTAAAGACATCCGAAAAGACCAGGATGTCATGAAAAAAGAGTTGGATGAAAAAGGGTCCCTAAAGCAAATGCTCTTGATGAACGAGCGGATGAAAAATATTGAAACCATGTTCGAAACCTTCAACAACAACAAAACCCGGGACGTGTTCTTGAACATGGTGGATATCATGAAGAATCTCGAGACCCGCATCAAGACGCTGGAAGAAATTTCGCATTCGAACGCGTCGTTGATGTTCCAAAGCCAAGTCCAGCAGTTACGCGGAACAGTCAAGGAAGATGAGGCCGCCAAGGGAAGGGGTTTCGAGCGGATGTCGGTGCCTAACCAACCCCAAGTTGTTTCTCCCTACGGTCCGAATGCCGAGTTGCCCAAGAAAAAAGAAGGCGTCGGCGACAAGATCAAGAATTTTTTCAATCGCTTGATCGGCAGATCGTGAGATTGAGGCATTGGTGTTGGAATGGAAGTCAAAACCATTCATTGTATCGGATGTGACGGTTTTAGCGATTCTACTCATCCGAAATGCAAATTCAAGTGTCCGAGTTCTCCGCCGTTGTTTCCGTTGTCCGACGAAACCGATGTGATCGTGTTCCAGAACAAAACCTTTACCAAGATTCATTACCGTAAAACCAACGAATTCGTGATCATTCCGTTTTTCGTCGACGTGGTGTTGGCGCCGGCATTTGGAAAACTCGCGAAAAAATACGAAATCAAGGACGCGACCGTGCGGATCCTAAAACCCAAGGATTCCGTGCAACCCACGTACAAGATCGAGATTCCGGATTTGAACCAGAAATTCGAGGATTTGTTCGAATTGTTCAACAAGTACGAGGGAAAAGACTTGTCCAACAAGATGCTCGACACCTGGATCAAGAAATTCGGTATTTTGGATTATTTGCTTGCGGATCCCGCGATCCAGGAAATCAACATCAATCCGCCAGAATTCCAGACGCCGATGCGGATCATTCACGAGGAATTCGACGAATGCACTACGAACATTTATCCGACTCAGGATTTTTTGAATTATCTTTCAACCGCGTTAAAAATCAAAACCGGCCGGCCATTGAATAAAAGCCAGCCGCAGCTCGACGGAGAAATCCAGGTCGAGAAACGAAAAGCCCGTGTCGCCGCGATTCGCGAACCGTTTTCGATTTTTGGAACCGGTTATTCGATTCGTGTTCATCGCGAAAAACCGTGGACGTTGCCGTTGTTTATGGATAATCTCGCGTTAAACGATTGGTTTGCGGGTTTGATGGATCTTGCGATCACGCATGGCCGCACGTTTTTGATTGCCGGTCCGCGCGGAAGCGGAAAAACCGCGTTGCTGGGTTCGCTGTTGCTTGAGATTTTGCCCAAATACCGGATCATTACAATCGAAGACACGCAGGAATTGCCGATCGAAGCCTATCAAAGCCTGGGCTACGATTTGGTTTCGCTTAAAGTAAAATCCGCGTTGGTGGCCGAAAGCATGGAAATTCCGTACGATAAAGGATTGCGGACCAGTTTGCGGTTGGGTGACTCGGTGTTGATTGTCGGAGAAATCCGATCCAAAGAAGCAACCGTGTTGTACGAAGCCATGCGGGTCGGAGCGATGTCCAATGTCGTTGCCGGAACCGTGCACGCGGATAATCCATATGGGGTGTATGATCGTGTCGTGAACGATTTGGATGTTCCGCGCGGGTCGTTCAAAGCAACGGATTTGATTATTATCGTCAAGCAGATTAAGACGCCTTCGACGTTAAAGCGTGTCCGGCGCGTGACGCAGGTCACGGAAGTGTTGAAGGAATGGGAAACCGAACCGGTTTTCCAGGATTTATTGGTGTATAACCCCAAAACGGATCAATTGGAGCCCACCAAGGAATTGCTGGGCGGAAAAAGCATTTTGATCAAGCATATTCTGGAAGTCACAAAAGGGTATCGTGATTATGACAACGTCATGGATGATTTGAAGCTACGCGCGTGGTCCAAGAAAAAACTCATCGAAGAACTGGGAAAAGAACGCAATTTTTTGGAATCCGAATCGATTGTTCACTGCAATATAGGGTTTGCCCAGTTGTTCAACGAATTGAATCCGTTGGAAAACAAGGAAAACGAGGAAAAGTTCAAGCAAGCGTACGTAAAGTACCTGCAAGCGTTAAAAGTGAGCTGATGGCGGGATTGACATGTTGTTTGACGCCATTTACAAACTCGGCCGCCAGAATAATTTTTTCCCGAGATTAAAATCCATTGACGAAAAAATGGAATTGATCGCGTGCCCGTATAATTCCAGCGACATCATTTCCGGAATCCTGATTTTTGGCGGGGTATTCGGTTTATTCGGTTTCTTGATGCTGTTTTTGCTCTCCAGCATTCCGCTGATCGGTTGGGTGATTTTGTTTTATGATGTCGTCATCATGGCGGCCGCATTCGTGTACATTACCAGCGTGTATTATGCCCAGCGCATCATCGATTACAAGGAAGAAATGCTGGTCGGAATCCTCGAAATCGCGAATTATATTTCGCTGGATACGTCGATCGATTACGCGATCCAGCAAACCAACATGAATCTGCATGGCGTGTTGCACGACCAGTTCGAAATAATGCTGGAGCGGATTCAAAGAAAAAAATACAAGACGATCGGAGAAGGATTCGAGGATTTCATTCCGATTTGGTTAAAAGTGAATCCCGATTTCGTGAAAGGCTTGAGTTTGCTTCAGACCGCGACGCTTTCCGCCAAGGAAGAACGCGAAAAAATAATTCTGGAAGTCATTGAAACCATTATCGTGGCGTATCATCAAAGCGGAAAACGGTTCGCCGAAGAACTCTCCAGCCAGACGCAAACCATGATCGGCGCCGGCGTCATTTTTCCGATCATGATGCTCATGTTAACCCCGATGATTTCGATTTTCATGCCGGATTTCATCACGTTGCCCATGCTTATTTTCATTTTCAACATCTTTTTTCCGACGATTCTGCTCATGATGGCGATGCAGTTTGCGGCCAACCGCGTGCAGATCAGCGCGATTCAATTGGACCGAAGCCCGGATTACCGCCGGATTCCCACGAGTTTTTACGCGATTCCGGTGGTGATCGTCGGAATTTTTTTGATTCCCACGATTCTTCATTTTTTGTCGTTGTCCCAAGTCCTCGTGATCAACAAGGAGTATTCGTTTGAAAACGTCGTCAAGATCTGGACCAGTACGCTTGGAATCACGATCGGAGTCGGAATCATTTCTTGGATGTACGTAAACACGCACAAGAAACTCTGGCAGCGGATTCACGATATCGAAGCGGATTTGCCGCACTTACTGCAGGTGTTCGCGACGTATCTTTCCTTGAACCGGTCGGTCGAAAGCATCATGGACGACGTGATTGACGATTACAAAAAACACGGATTGCAGAATCATCCGGTCACGGGAATGTTTTCGGAAATGCGCGAACGCTTGTACCGCACCAAGGATACCATGATGGAAATCGTCAAAAACGTATTGCCCACGATTTGTCCGTCCAAACGCGTCACGAGCGTGTTTGACAAAATCGTCAGTTTTTCGGACATTGACCAGGCCAGCGCCGCGAAATCCGCGAAACTGATTCGCGAACAAACCATCAGCATTTACAAACTGGACGATTATATCCAGACGTTGCTTGCGGATACGGGGTCCTTGGTTCAGGGAACCATCACGATTTTGATTCCATTGTTGGCCAGCGCTTCCGTGATCATGACTATGGCGATCGTCATGAGTTTGACGTTTATCGAGGACAAATTGGCCGCGATTTTCGAATTGTTCGGAGGTCATTTTGAACTGGGTTTGATCAAGGTGGACAAAATCATTCCGCCGACGATTCTTGAATTCGTGGTCGGAATTTATTTTTTGGAAATGGTGTTGATTTTGTCGTTGTTTCTTTCGAACGTCAAACATGGAACCGACAAGTTCAAGATCGCCGAAAGCGTGTTGACCAACACCGTGATGGCGTTCATCATTTATTCGTCCTTGTTGTTGATCGGTTATTTCGTGTTCCGTGAATTCGTGTTCGTTCAGATTCTGGGGGCGGCCAGTTGAACCGGGCGCTTTGGCTGGCAGTCGAAGTCATGATCGGGCTTGCGTTTGTCACGTTTGTGATTTTGTTTGTTTTCGAGAAACTCAAATGAAGGGTTGATGGTATGCAGGCGATTGAACTGGTTATTTTTTTGATGTCCGCGATCGTGGTCGGGAGCCTCATGCTCATGTTTTTGGGCGGCTTAAAACCCGGTGAGATTTACGATACGATATCGAGTCTGATTTTTCCAAACCGCGCGCCGGATCCAAGCCAATTGAACCGGGTGACCTTGACGCGGTTTGCGGGCGAACTCGAGCATTGCTGGGAAACCTGCCAGTTCGGCAACCTGGACGCGAATTGCGGTTCGTATTACATTACAGAACCAAAAGGCGATTTGAACAAGGATTTTTTGATGAATTTGTTCGCCAAGTACAATTATTGCACGGATTGCAACATCAAACTGGACGTTGGAATCCAAATTCCGGCGGTCGTGGGCCTGCATTGCGAGGGAAAACAAATCGTGGTCGAGCCGTAAACCTTTTAATATTCCAACTGTGATAGTATTTCGAGGGTTTTAGTTTATGGAAATGCCGATTGCTATCGTAATCACGTTGTTTGTGGGAATCGCCGTGGCGTTGTTGGTCATTAATTTTTCGTCGGGCATCATTAACCAGGGAAATGTCCAGTTGAAACAGTTTTCGCTCGCGTGCGAAAAAGACATGGATTTTTTCGTGGATATCTCGAGTATTTCGCCGTCCGAAGTCGCGAATCTCGCGGATTTGTGTTATCAGAATAACCTGGGAAAATACGAAGGCGACCGGTTATGCTATATTTTGCATGGTCCGATTGAAGGAAACCCGATTCAAGATATCAACCCCGAAAATCTGGATCCGGCTTTGACGGATCTTTCGAACCCGGGTAAATCCTTGTACGTGTTTTTCAGCGAAAAAACCCAAAAAGTATTCGTGACCGGATAATTCGAAATTATTAATAATTCCGGCGTCCTATTGGATGAAATGAACCGTATTCTCCCCTTATTGACGGTTTTTCCGAAGACCTCGGGCGGAGAAACCAATTCCGGTTCCGATCCGATTGTTTCACCCGCGGACGGAATTGACTGGGTGTTTGTTGCCGGAAGTTTGGCGGTCGGGTTGTTGGGGTTGATTTTGTTTTTGCGCTGGATGAATCGGGGGTATCCAAAATCCGCTGTTTGAATTTTTTGATTTGGATCGCCGTTTTTGTGTTGGTTTTGTCGGCGGTTTCGGCCAAAACCGTTTCGATGGGTCCGAACAACGAATTGATTGTGGATGGAAAACCGTTTTTTCCGATTTTTGCTTGGGATGAACCGGGAAACTATGTGGATGATCATGCGGTGTTAGGCGTCAACACCATTATGGGGTATGATGGCAGCGATGGGGACGTGGTTAACTGGCTGAACAAGGGTCAGGAATACGGTTTGTTCATGATTCCGGGCTATCAGTATTTGTCGGAGCAAACCGTGAATCATCCGGCGTTTTTGGTGTATTTGCTGGTGCATGAACAAGAATGCGGAACCACGGCCCCCAAAGAAACCGCGGCTGCGATCGCTAGTCGAGAAGCCCAATACAAAGCCCAGTATCCCAACGCGTTTTCGGTGAACCTGATGACCGCGAGTTTTTACTCGTATTATCGGGCGAGTTGCGGAAAATGGATGGATGGCAATTTCGCATGGTTTAACCGCTATACGGAAAACGGTTCGATTATTTCATATGATCATTACCCGGTTACCGGCTGGAACAACGCGTATCATCGCATTTACGAATTGGGGGACATGACGCGGGTCATGTATGACGAGTATGTGGGCCGCTCAAAACCCGTCTGGCCCATTATCGAAGCCTCGGATCAAGGCCTTTCCTGGACGATTCCTGCAACCCGGGGGCCCTTGGATTATGAAATGCGGGCGGAAGCATGGTTATCCATCGTTCATGGCGCCAAAGGCCTCGGATACTTTACGATTTCTTTCAATCCGTTTCGATACATTAACCTGACGCAAAGCATCAAAGACGAAATGGTTCGCACGAACCGTCAAATCACGCAGTTATCGGAAGCGATTCTATCACCCGAAGTCGCGGGGGTCTCGGTTTCAACCGCGGTCACGAATGATTTGAACATGCAGGTCATGATCCGGCAAAAAGGAAATGTATTGTACGTTTTCGCGGTGGAAGGCGATAAGAATTACAATCCCGCTACTAGAAAAACCGGACGAGTCACGTTTTCGTTTTCTGGTTTGCCTATTTCAACCGGCACGATTGGCGTGATCGATGAAAACCGATCCATTGCGTTTTCGAACGGTTCTTTTTCGGATGATTTTTCCCAGCTGGCGGTGCATTTGTATTCGATTGACTTGGCGGCAGGCGTGTGTTCGAATAATTTGCTGGACGCGCCCGAAACCGGAATCGATTGCGGAGGCAATTGTCCCGCGTGTCAATCGAGTGTTTCCCAGCATGGCGTGACGTTTAATTTCGACAAGGGATATCGGGTCGGACAATTTGCCAACGGCGATTTTTGGGTGCGTGGACCCGTTTCGTTGGTTTTAGTGTCACCGGGTTTTGATGGCAGTCATCACGGGTTCGAAATCAATCCGTCGAGCATCGACGATCAGGGATTTGACGCGCGCATCGGAGCATTCAAACCAAGTCTGGTTCCATCGTTGCCGTTAACGGTTACCGGCGGAAAATCAATCGTCAAAAGCGTTTCGAGTGAACCCTTAAACGATGCGGATTGTAGACCGTGCCTGAAAACCGCGGTAGTGTTAACCGTGCTGGATGCGGTTCCCGTGGATCAAGGCCAGAGTTTGTTTCGTCCGCCGTATTTCGGTTCCCAAAAACCATTGTATTCGGTCAATGACATTCGGTTTGATCGCTTGCCTTCCTTGGCGCCGACCGCAAATCCCCCGTCGCTTTCAACCCTTGAAGGCTGGTATAACCGCGTTCAATTGGATCACAAAACCAATTGGATGGGTCGTGTCATGCATCCCGCCGACAACATGCCGGATTATGGTTCGGATATTGCCACGCAAAGCGCGGTAACGGTGTTACGATTGATGTTAAATGATCCGGTTTCCGCCAAGCGACAGGCAACCATCAATTTTTTACAAAACGGAATCGATTTGTTTCACGTGGCGCAAAACAACGGAAAATGGCCGCCGAACGGAGGCCATAGCGACGGCCGCAAATTAGCGATCGCGTTTGCCGGCGTGTTGTTGGATAACAACGCGATGCGGTTGCTTTCGGCGACCGCGGGAGAAGACGTGTTTTCGGAAAACGGAAGCGTGTTTTTCAGCCCGGTGGCCAATCGTCCGTTGTACGGACAACCGGGGTGTTCGGAAACCCAGTACTGGAACAATGTCATTGAGGATACCGGCAGCCGTACCTGTCGGGATCCGTATGGATACGTGGATGGCGGAAGGCATCCGGGCGGCGGTTACTTGTTTTCCGCTAATTCCCAGAATTGGAAAGGAACCGCGCTTGCGGTTCGATCCATTCCTTTGCTTCGTCAGGCTTGGAACGACGAAGAGTTTCTTGATTTTGTCGATCGTTGGGTGAGTGTCGGCGGCTGGAGCCAGCCGGATGTATGCGCGCCTCCGGACAAAGGCACGTGTTCGGGGGGAACGAATCCGGGTCAATCGTGTACTCCGGCAACCGAAGCCAGTGCGTGCGCGGGCGGGTTTTGCGTGTACAGCCGGGACAATTACGGAAAAACATTCGGACCGAATCCGGCGGGCAGCTGTATTTTGGATACCAACGCGGCGGATGGCATCGGGCGTTTTCCAACGTATCACGGATCAAACAAGGATCAGGGATATCATGGTTCGGCTTTTTTCGGGGAAATGTGGACGGCGTATCGAAACATGACGGCATTGTGTCCCGATGGCCCTATTAACGGAAAATGTTTGTGCGGCGGAAACGAACGCACAAGCGGCATTTGCTGTAGCGGCGTATTTGCACTTCGGGCTGTTTGCACGGGAAATCCCGATTGTCCGACGGGTCTTTCGTGTGGAAACCCCAATTCGTGTTCGGCGGTTTGTCAAAACAATTCAGCTTGTCCTTCGGGTCCGGTTTCGTCGCCCTGTCAATGCGGTTCCGCGACGGTTTCAAGCGGTTTTTGTTGCAACGGAGTCGCGTCGGCGGTTTCGTGTCCACCCGCTTCGGCGTGTACGGGCGATGGAAATTGTTCTTCGGGTTTTTTTTGCTGTCAAAACGCGTGTAAGGCCCCGGCTTGCAAAACCAATTCGGATTGTTCGTCGGGACAAACCTGTTTCAACCCGAATTCGTGTTCAGCTCAATGCGGGACCCCGAATTCGACGGCGTGTTCCGCGGCTTCGGATTGTTCTGCGGGTTCGTTGTGCTGTTCTTTTGCCTGCAAACAGCCTTTGTGCGCTTCGGATGCGTCGTGTGGCGCGGGTTTCGAATGCATGGATCAAGGCGAGTGTTCCGCGTATTGCTCCAAGATTCCCCTCTTGTCGCTAAAAGCGGTTCTTCCCTCGTTTTTGGTTCACGGAAAAACATTCGAGGTTTCGGTTCTGGATATTTCCGGAAAACCCTTGTCGGATGCTCGGGTCACGTATTTTGATGTCAATAAGGACACGAATCCGGACGGAATCGTTTCGTTTGTCGCGGATGTCAAAGCGGTTTTTGTTGAAATATCCAAACCCGGTTTTCAATCGATCAAATTACGCAAGTTCGTTCGCACAACGGGTTCGACGCCTGCTTCTTCGATCACGCTTTCGGGGGCATTGCAGATTTCCTTGGATGACGGAAATGTGTTCGTTGGAAAACCGTTTTCGGTGATGGTTTCGGATTCGAACGGGTTGCCGGTGACCGACGTCAAGATCGTGTACGGAAACGAAACTGTGGCAACGGACGCCGCGGGGATTGCGCTTTTGACCGGTCAAAAAAACGTGGTGTTGTTGTCGGCATCCAAAGGAAACGCCAAATCATCGGTCTCCGTGTTTCCCAAATCCGGCGGAACGAATCCGGATCAAAATTCGACACGGGATCCGAACACTCCTGCGGATGACTTGTTTTCGATGGGAGTCGTGCCATTGGTCGGCGGGATTGTGGTGGTGCTGCTGATTGTTCGGGTGATCGCGGTGGTGCGGAAAAAAGAATGAGTCTTATGGTTGTTTTGTTTTTTTGGTTTCGGTTTTTGGTTTTTGGGTGTCAAGTTCACTGTTAAGCGAGGACATCATGGTGCGTAGTTCGGATATCTGGCCTTGAACTTCGCGTTTTTTTTCGCCGGATTTTTCAATGAATTCGTCGTTGTTTCCTTTGGCGGAGGCTTCCGCGTTTTGGGCAATCGTCATGATTTTTTTCCAGTCTTCGTAGTTGGCCATGCCTTGTTTGGCTTTGTTGATCAAGTCGTCGGCTTCCGGCGCGCTAAATCCCATGTCCATCAGGTGCAAAATCGCGGCTTTTTCGGATCCGCTGGCCACGAGTAGCTCACGGACGTTTTGAACCAATGAGTCTTCAACCATTTATGAGTAACGAATCGGTACTATATAAAGGTTTGCGGAAAAAAAGTTTTGTGTTTTCAACGAAGAAAAATGATTCGGAAAAAAACGAAAAAAATGGGCGACCATGTTCGTTTGTTTATGTGGGGGTGGGACACACCGTGAGTTCTTTGAGTGCCGGACAACACGCGCCGCCGGATGCAATGCATCGGCCCCATTTGGCGTCCGACGTGGAACAGCATCCCAAGGCACAGGTGTCGTTTGCGGATTTACAGATCAATACTCCGTTTTGGATTCCGCAGGTACGGCATTCGTTATCGTAGCCGCCGGTCGCGTAACTGGGGCAAACGATTCCGACTTGGGTTTGGTTTGGAACGTTGCATCTTCCTTCTTGTTCCGGCGTGTCGTTGCAGAATGTTTGGCAACCGGAATTGCTGGAACACACGATGTTTCCGAGATTCGCGCGCGCAGAGCAAACGCCGCCGGGTTGACAGGTAAAGCAGTTCTTGGATTTGGAAGCGTCGCTGTCGGGTTTGCAGGTCATTCCGGCGAGTCGATCGTCGGGCTGACACACGAAGCTTCCGCTTCCGTTGTCTTGACACGAATTGCAGAATGGGTCGCAGCGTTTGTCTGGAATCGGAATGCAGACATCCACGACTTGTCCCGCGACAATATCGCATTTTTTGGTAAAGCACGGCTGGTCGTGGGTGTAATCGCACACGAATTTGCGCTGGACATTAATCGGACATTGGAAGTCGCCGCCTAAGGCGCGGCAAGATGCGACCAAGTCGCTTCCGCCGCCGCGCACCGTGCCTTCGGGAATCACGGTAACGTCGGTTCCGTTGACGCGCAGGCATTCGCAGCGATTACAGTTCGGGTCGGAACCGCATTGGGTATAGGGGACGCATAAGGTTCCGCCGCCACCGCTGTCGTCGCCGCCACCGCAGATATCTTGGTTGGCCAGATCGGTGCAAAAGTCTGGCGGTTTCACGCCTTTTTGAACCGCGAATCGCATGCGGAATTTGGCGGACAAGGGTCGAAACGTGTCTTCGCCGGGAATCTGAATCGAGGGGTCTTCGCAGTAAACCACGAGTAATCCCGCGACTTTTCGGGTCATTCCTTGAACAATCGCGATTCCGTTGCCGGCAGGCGGCGTTATGGGATTCGCGTCGGCTTCAAAGATCAGGTTTTGAACCACGGAGAATCCTTTGGTGGGATCCGTGCTCGCACGGGGAATAAAAACATGGTTGTAGAGTCCGTATTGGATGTCGTTGGCACCGATGTCGGGGGTGTCCCAGGCCGCTAAAATATTGAAGTTTTGTCCGTTGGCAATCCAGGTGCCGGTTTCGCCGCCGGGGCAATCGCAGGTGGCAGTGGAATTCGAGACCACGGTGGGAATGTTTTCAATTTTGTTGTCTTCAACGGTGTAATTGCAGTCGAAATTGGGTCCGATTTTTTGTTGGAGTTCGCGGACCGCGGGTTTGATGACGTTGGCGTCGATGTCAACCCAGTCGATGGTTAATTTTTCCTTTATTTTTTCGGCGATGGGAATGCTCACGGTATTACAGCTGCATGCGCGGGATTGAAACGGTTTTTTGTCGAATTCGCCTTGGAGATTCGCGCTGAAGCTTCCGGAGTCGAGTTTGCTCCATTCCAATGACTGCGTGTACATTTCCCAGACGGGGTAATCGCGTGAAATCACGATGTGCACGTCGTTTTCGCTTTTGCTGAGGTTGCCTTGCGCGTCTTTTAATTCGTTGATGATGCGTAATCCGGATACGGTCAAGCGAACGCCGCGTTTGTTCAAGTCAGTGGTGGTGACGGCCGAATCAAAATCGAATTCAAGCACGGGGGTTCCGATGTATTTGTATCCGCGTTGGGATTCAAGTTCTTGTAAAATCAGGTTGATTTCAGTGGAGATAAAGGATCTGGCACCGGCTTTGGCTTCGTTTAAATCGGGTGGAAAGCTGCCGTTGTTGTACCAGCGGGATTCGCGGGGAGCAAACCCGTTTTCCATCCAGTTGATGAGTCCCAAATCCACGGCTTTTTCAAGGGCGATTTGGGTTTCGTTTTGGCTGGTGTCAATGGGTAACACCGGCGGGCGCACTTGGGGAAACGAAACCATGTAAAACGAGATGGATGCCAGTACCAACACGCCGATCATGACGACCGGAACCATGTTTCCCCTGGAAAAAAAAGGTTTCTTTTCCCTCATGGCTACTTTCTGTTCTTTCCGATTAAAATACTTTTGGTCAGGGGTTTATTCGCGCTCGTTGTATACCCAAAACGTGACGGATGCGAATAAGCGGTTGCTTAAGGGGATTAATCGGTGATAACTGTATCGTTCGGAATCGGGGCGCTGGACCCCGATTTTGATCGTGAATTTGTCGAGCAAGCCGCGGATATTGGTGTCGATTTTTCCGGATAATTCGTTTAGGTTTGAGAGTTCGATCATTTCGCCGCCGGTTTCCGTGGCTAACTGCGTCATTTGGGTTTTGATGGCGTCACGGCATTCGAGTTTGTCGCATCCGACCGAACTGGAATTCAAGGTAAGGCCCGGGCATTGCAGGGGATCGGGTCCGTAGCATTCGCCGCACAACGGATCGGTTCCGCATTGTCCGCCGTACGGATTGAATCCTTTTTTCTTGCAAAACCAGTTGCGTCCATCGGGTTTCCAGGCGGGAATATCACAGGTGTCGGCAAGAATCGGGAACACGTAGTAACCCGTGGGTTGAATCACGGAAACCGCGAAGTCCACGGTTTTTTGGGAACGGTTCACGGGACAACCGTAGTTGGCGCTGGACGCATAATTCTTGTTGCAGGCTTCGCAGAATCCTTTTTCGACGAAATCCGTGATGTTTTGGCATTCTTCGGATTCGCTTCCCGTGGATAATTCGTCGCTGATGGGAATGATCATGGTCATGGTGGCCTGGTTTTGGGGCGCGGCGTTCGCGGCGGCAAAAGCGCTTCCGGATGCCCAGTCTTCGTAAAACGATCCGTTAAAATCCGGTGCGATGGCTTGGCTTGGATTCGCGTCCGGAGACGTGGGTCCCGCCAAAAACGCGTACAAGTCGTTTAATGGAAACACGCTGGATTGGCGGCGTTCTTCGGAAACCGAGTAATCGACGCGCGGCACAAACGGGGTGAGTGTTCCGCCCAAATCGGATCGGCCGGTGTAATATCCCACGCAAAATTTGTTCCAGCCCGACACGAGTTTTCGCTCGACATTGAGGTCTTTGGTCACGTTGGAGAATCGATGGTCGTTGACCCAAAACCACACTGCGGATTTGTACGAATTATTCGTGCTGTTGGTTTGCGCGAACGAAAAATTGAAATCCATGTGACCGGGAACCGAATCGAGGTATTTCCAGGTGCAGTAAAACAACGTGTTGGGATTCGTGGTCGCGTTCGGATCGTCCGATAAGAACTCGTCGTTGGACACGGTCCAGTTGCTAGCCGCGATCGGATGAACGAAATTGAGGTCCGCGAACTGGTCTCCTTGGGAAAGAAAATTTCCGTTGGCAACTTTTTTCGCGAGCCAACCGGGGGTCGCGACGCCTTTGTAAAGCTGTTCTTTGTACACGTATTCGCAGCTGATGTTGTTGTCTTCGAATGTCTGGCATGGATTGGATTGCATCAGTTCTCCGGCCATGATGAATACTTTGGGGTGCACTCCGTAGTTCAAATCTTTGAATTGGCGGACGATGCGCGGAATTCCCGTGGCGTAATCCACGAGTTGCACCGCTTCGTTGTTTAAACTGGGGCTTCCGTCGATCACGAAAAACAATCTCAGATCCAACAGTTTCGGGGAAATTTCAAGGTAATAATTGTTTTTTCCGTACAGCTTGTCCATGACGGTTTCGAGCGCGGACCGGATATTGAGCTGGTTCGAGTCCGCGTTGTAGTAGGAATTGATGTCGGCGTTCGGGATGATCGTCGGGTTGTGATAACTGAAACTGATTTTTCGGTAATACACGGCGTCGCCCAAAAGCGTCGCCAGGCTTTTTTGGGAAACGGGTTCGTCGATTCCAAGAATCGATTCAAAATCCGCGGATAATTTTTCGGATTGGTATTCGGAAAACGAATTCTGGGCGTTGTTTTGCAGAAACGTCGTGTTCTGGCTTAAAATGATGCCGCTGGCAAGCAAAAACAATATCACGAGCACCAAGGTGGACATCACGTCGGATATCATCGTCAAGAACGAACCCCCCCGGTTTTATGAAGACACAATTCGAGTCGTGCGGCGCACGACATCGCGCCTTCTTCCACGCGCACCAAAAAAACGTATCGGTCGCCGTCCGGCGCGCAGTTGGTCGCGGATCCGAATTCCGCGGTTCGGGCGGTGCAGGAAAGAAATTCTAGTTCCTCGATTTTGATTCCTTTTAGGCGGTTTTTGCCATCGGCTTTGATCGCGTTCAAGCAGCGTTCCCCTAAGGCGGTGTCCGTCATTTTCGCGGGGGTGATGGGGCCGAAGCATTCCGCGACGCTTTTTTTGACGTCGTTGGCGATGTCGAGGACTTCGAGTTTTCGGTATACTTCGTTTTCGTTTCCGATGACAAACGCGTTCACGAACAACAGTCCGATGACCACGACGAGAATGGTGATGACTAGGAAAAATGTGGAGAGAATTTCGAAGATTCCCTTATTTTGCGGTGATGGTAATCGTGTTGGTGTCATTTTTGATCACGGTGATTTGTCGAATGTCGGAAAGGTTGATATTCGCATCGGTGAGCGGGTGTACGCACACGGGGGTTTGACAGCGCGATAATGTACGAAGATTCATGCAGATCGCGTTTTTGGTGATGTTCAAGTCGCCGGTTTCCGTCACGGGGTTAAAGCTGACTTGATAGTAAACGGATTGGCATCCGTCGTCCACCATTTTGCGTAAAATCGTCAAATCGTTTTGGATTTTTTCGAAATCGTTTTTTTCGCTTGAAAATTTGGATAAGTACCAGTAGCTTGCCGCGATCGTGACAATGAGGATCGTGATCCAGACGAACACCGGGATGACCGAGCTACCCCGCGCACGCAAGCAAAACCCCGCCTATGTTTTTTTCAAAGCTGCAGTTGAAGGTGTGGGTGGAAAACAATTCGACGGCTTCGCTCGTGTTCAAATCGAATCGAAAATTCGCGTTGTTGGAATCGGTTATTTTGCAGTTGCACGGGCGGCAGTATTGCTTGTCCTGAAGCGCGATGCAAAGCGCGGTTTGATTGCTGTACATGACCATTCCGCTGGACAATTCGACATCGACCGATTGCAAGGTATCTAAATCGGAACTGCAGACGAAATTGCATTTTTGTTCGAGCAACCGGATGCTGTTCTGGGCGACTTGGTGTTTGGACGCGTTTTCGTTGATCAAAACGACCGAGGCCAGTAATCCGAGTCCGACAATGGCTCCGATGATGCCCACATAAAACCAAATGGCTTGTTCCATAAAATCAAGGAATCATTACGCGCTTCCGCAGGACATAAGTTGCTGGTAATTCACGATCCAGTGGCGTTGGAGTTCCTCGTCGCTCATATCACAGGTGGGGGCCGGAAAGAATTTTTGCATCAGCATCGGAATGTCCGCGCCTTGTTTTTCCCAATAGTCGCAGATCACGTTAAAGCAATTGCGCATGTCCAAGGTGCGGTTTCCGCATTTACAGGGCGAAATTTGCGAGCAGTAAATCTGGTCTTCGCATAATCCGTAGAGTCCGCCGGTGTATTGTCCGACTTGTTCTTCCACGTACGCGTTGGCAAAGCCGTCGCCGTCAAAATCCATGGCGCCTTTGGCTTCGAATAAACTGGATTGAATGAGTTTTAGACAAAACCCCACTTGGGCCTGGGGGCTGTCACAATTGACGCAGGCTTGGTCGCATTCGGCTTTGATCTTGGACATTTCGGCTTTTTTGGCTTCTTCGTTGATGACTTTGATTTGGGACTGGGTTTGTTCCGAAACCAGTCGTAGTACCAGCATGGCGACCGCCAAGAGTACGAATAAAACGACAAAAATCTGGATTGCCATGTCCATTCCTTTCTTATTCATTCCAAGTCCCTCTCTTTGAATTGACCAAAATAAGGGGTTTCGAATATAAAAATGTTTACTTCGTGTTTTCGAAAAACGGTTTTTTTCGCCATTAAAAAGGTTTTTATATTTCGAACGATTATTGTTAACAGGAAACGGGTGATGAAATGGTGATTGATCGGGTTAAAACCGGGATTCCGGGATTAGACGAAATTTTGGACGGTGGAATTCCGCGTAATGCCAGCGTCGTGTTGGCGGGCGGACCGGGGTGTGGAAAAACGATTCTGGCCCAGCAGTTCATTTACAACGGCGCCGCGCAGTTGCGCGAACCGGGTATTTTCATTACCGCGCAGACCGACATTCAAAACATTGTCTGGGACATGCAGAATTTCAAATGGAATTTCAAAGCGCTGCAAGACAAGAATCTGGTGCGCATTGAACGCGTGCAATTCGATACCAAAGCCGATGTTTCCATGCAAGTCGAAGAACAACTGACGTTAATCGGAAACATGGTCAAGGAAATCGGTGCCAAGCGCCTCGTGATCGATTCGGTAACGGCCATGGGCATGTGGATCGACGACCGCGGAACTTTGCGGAACACGATTTTCCAGTTTTTGTCCGAAGTCAAAAAACTCGGTTGCACCACCTTGTTGACCGCGGAAACCAGCGGCGATAAAAACGAATTCGGTTCGTTTAACGTGGAACAATACGTGGCGGATGGAATCATCGCGTTGTATTTCGTTCCGCCTAACCGCGGAATTTTCGTGCGAAAAATGCGTGGAACCAATCATTCCAAAAAAGTGCATCCGTTGGAAATCACGGAAGACGGGATTGTCGTCAAAAACAAGGACGAGATTCTGTGGCAAAGCCTGAGTACGCGATAGCATCAAACTTGGTTTTGTTCGGAATTAATGCATTCCCTTGACCGCAAGGCGAATATCGGCGTCCGTAATGGTTTTGCGATTGGCGTGATTGGCGAGTTGCACGGCTTGTTTTCCGATTTCGATTCCGCGTTCTTCGAGAATTTCGGCCAGTGCGGCGGCGGCGTCTTCGCTGACCCGATCGGCCCCTGCTTTGCGGATGATACGGTCAACCGCGGCGATAGGTAGTTCTCCCACGAAAAAATTCCCCCTTTGTTACTTATTTTGGATCAAAACGCTTAAGAATCGTTGCTTTTGGTCTGAAAAGGCTGTAAAACCCTTTTTTACCGGCAAGATTCCCAAGTTCCATTTAATAAGCATTTTTTGAATCCTCTTTGTAGAATGACCCAGGCCACGTTTTTGAAAGCAGGCGCCATTGAACCGCGGTTGTACCAGCAGGTGCTGGCCGCGCAAGTGTTGGAAAAAGGAAACTCGCTCGTGGTCGCACCGACCGCGTTAGGAAAAACCATTGTCGCGGCCCTGGTTGCCAATGAACTGTTAAAATCAAAGCCCTTGCAAAAAATTTTGATTGTTTCGCCCACCAAACCATTGGCGGTTCAGCATCAGGAAACGTTTTTGCGCGTCATGGACTTGCCGTCGGACCAAATCGGGTTGTTGACGGGCTCGACTCCGCCGGAAAAACGAAAAAAAATCATTGATTTGTCCGTGATTGTTTCCGCGACGCCGCAAGTCATTGAAAACGACGTGATCAATGGCCACTGTTCGCTCAAAAATTTTTCCTTGGTGGTGTTTGACGAGTGTCATCGCGCGGTCGGCGAATACAGTTACGTTTTTTTGGCCAAACAATTCGTCAAGCAAAACGAACACGGCATTATTTTGGGGTTAACCGCGTCTCCGGGCGGAAACTCCGAAAAAATACAGGACGTATGCCGGAATCTTTTCATCAAAAACGTGGAGATCAAGACGCGCGGCGATGCCGACGTAGTCGCCCATTCGAATCAGATTCACATGGATTGGATCATGGTGGATTTGCCGGAATCGTTTTTGACGATCAAGGGCTTGTTGCGGGAATTTCAAAAAGACCAGTTGTTGTTTTTGAAAAAACTGGGGTTGGCCAGAAACATGGCGCCCAATGTCTTGCGTCGAACCGAGTTGTTGGGTTTGCAGTCCCAGATTCGAAACGATTTGTCGAAAAACCCGGGTCGGAACCCCGCGTTGTTTTCCGCGATTTCAAAACTCGCGGCGTTGCTTAAAGTCGGTCACGCGGAAACCTTGCTCGAAACCCAAGGCGTGGCGGCGGTGCACGAGTATTTTGAAAAAATGCGGATCGAAGCCACGCACAGCGGCGCGTCGAAAGCGTTAAAGAGTCTGTTAAACGATGAGCGCATTCAAAAATCGCAGTCGTTGGTGGAAAAACTCTTGGCGGAAAACATTGAGCATCCCAAACAAACCCGTCTGATCGAGGTGCTGGAAAACCAGTTGGCGGAAAAACCGGATTCGAAAATCATCGTGTTCAATCATTACCGCGATTCCGTGCGCGGATTGGTTCGCCTGATCGAATCGCGTTCGAACGGATTGAAACCCATGCGGTTCGTGGGTCAAGCCGCGCGCGAAAACGAAAAAGGGATGACGCAAAAAGAACAGATCGCGGCCATTGACCAGTTTCGGAACGGGGGATTTAACGTGCTTGTTGGGTCCAGTGTCGCGGAAGAAGGGTTGGATATCCCCAGCGTGGATTTGGTGGTGTTTTACGAACCCGTTCCAAGCGAAATTCGGATGATTCAGCGTCGCGGCCGCACGGGAAGAATCCAGGACGGAAAATGCGTGCGGGACGAAGCGTATTACTGGTCAAGCCAAGCCAAGGAAAAACAAATGCTGGCCACGTTAAAGTCCATGAAAAAAACAAAGGATTCGATTCTTCCGCAAGGCGAAAAGCAAACCACGTTGCACAAATTCGCAAGTGGCGCCTCGGACAAGGTGTTGGTGTTTGTGGATCATCGCGAACAAGCAAGCTCCGTGATTCGCGAACTCGTGGAACTGGGCGCATTGATCACGGCAAAACAATTGGAAGTCGGGGATTATGTCGTGTCGGACGAAGTGTGCATCGAGCGCAAAACCGTGGAAGATTTTTTGGAAAGCATGATTGACGGGCGGTTGTTTGGCCAGTTGGTGTCAATGCTCGAATCGTACCGAAGTTCGTTTTTGATTCTGGAAGGAAACATTGACGATTTGTATTCGCTTCGAAACATTCACAAGAACGCGATCATGGGGGCGTTGTCTTCGATCGCGGTCAATTATCGCGTGCCGATTTTGTTGTCGCGAAGCGCGAAAGAAACCGCTGAAATCGTATACATAACCGCGAAGCGCGAGCAGCACGGCAAAGAAAAAGACCTCCGCATCCGCACCGGCCGCAAAGGCCTTACCACGCCCGAACTCCAGCAGTTCGTCGTGGAATCGTTTCCAATGGTGGGTCCCACCATGGCCAAATCTTTGCTTGGTCATTTCAAATCCATCAAGTCCATCGTGAACGCGTCCGAAAAAGAATTGCAGGCCGTCGACAACATGGGTGAAAAAAAAGCGAAAAAAATCGTCAAACTCATAAACGCGAAGTTTTCGGAGGAAACAGGCGCGGAAAAAACCGTTTCCGTGGAAAGCCCTGCGGAAGAAAAAACCGAATCCGACACGCCGGACGATGCGGCCGAAGAATAGGTTGAAGACGAATCGTGATTTATTGTTCGCCGTTTGCGCGTTGGACGCGTCTTCGGTTCTGGATTTTTCGGACGGCTTCGTTTAGGGCCTTGCGCTTGGCGCGTCGTTTGACTTTGAACGGAAGTTTTTTCATTTTTCGCTGGATCATCTGCAATCGAACCTCGTCTTGTTCTTCGGTCGAAAAAAATTCGTTTACGGCAAGCTGAAGTTCTTTTCCGTAAATAATTTGAAACGGGCTTTTGAGGCGGTTTTTCAACCGCGGTCCGTCGGGCGGCACGAGCTCGAGCTGCCGGACCGCTTCAATTGAGCGCGGCGGGTGTCGAAGCAACCGGTACATGACGTGGGGTTCGAACGGAATTCCGTGTTGCAAAAACGTTTCGTGAACCGCTTTTGAAAACCGGTGGAATCGATTCAAGAATTCGAAGGAGTCGCATCGGTGAGGGGACACAACGACCAAGTCGACGTCGCTTTCTTCTTTTTTGGACAAGCGAAGAATCGGATTGTGTTGCGCCGCGCGGATGCTGGTTTGCGCGCTTCCGACCAACAATAATCCCGCCATGTACGAACCCAAAATGGTTTTGGCCATCGGCAACACGATTTTTCGGGTGGCCAGTTCGCGGCTATGCGATGGCTGTGATCGGTCCAGGCGACGAATTCGTCTTCCAAACGCGGTTTTGGCCGGGACGAGGTATTGGATTCGGATTTTTGGAACCATTCCGCGAAGCGGTGTGCGCAAAGCGATGATTTTTTTGAAAATGGACCGTGTCATGGGGTTAGTGCTCCAGTTCCAGCAAAGCGATTTTTTCGAGGATCGTGGATTCGGTGAAACGGGTTTTTGCGGAGGGGGGAAAACGTTCCGAGGCAAAACGAGTTATGTAGAAGTATTGCCGGATTTCTTCCAATTGTTCTTTCGAAGGAACGTGTCTTTTTTCCGGTTTCAAATCCAAGGCGACAATCCCTTCGTTGATCATGCGTCGGCAATCGGTTTTGTCCAGTGCAAACGCCACGATTCCCGTGGGTTGTCGCGCGCCTTCTTTGATTCCAAAATCCCGTATCGCGTGGGTGACTTGTTTTTGTCCAGACAAGCGAATCAAAAAATCCAATGCCGGAACCGGAGAAAAACAGCGTTTCCGCCAAATGGCCACGTTGGTTTGATATGCGGCAAATCCGATATGGATCTCGTTTAGTACCCGGCGGGTCGAAAACCCCTGAATCCAGGCGTCTGAAGCGCCTTTAATCAAAGAAAGCTTTTTAAGAACGCTGTCAGGTTCTTTAATAGTAGTGGTTCCGGTTTCAATGCCGAGAAACCCGTTTTCCAGTTTTTGGATTTTCATCATATTAATTGACAGAATAATGGATTAAAAAGCGTTTTTGGAGGAAATGGAATGGTTAATTGGGATAAACCGTCTCTTCGCAAGCCCAGCGGCGGACTAAACAACAGCGTGAACGCACGCGATAAGAAAGAATCCGAAAAAGGCGGCGTTTTTTCCGAAACCAAAATCGCTCCCCAAGACCGCAAAAAAACCCTTTCTTCGCTCGGTGGAAACACCAAAATCAAGCATTTATTGGCCAACAAAGTCACGGTGACCGATTCCCAAACCAAGAAAAACGTGGTCGGATCCCTTATAACGGTTCGGCAAAATGACGCGAACCGTCAATACGCCCGCCGAAACATTTTAACCCGTGGCGCCATTGTCGAAGTCGAACTGGGGAACGCAACTCGCATGGTCAGGATTACCTCGCGACCGGGCCATTCCGGTGGCGTGAATGCCGTTTTATTGGCCGCTTCGGAAGAAAAGGCGTTTTCGGAACCCAAAGCATCCAAAGCTGCAAAAAAAGAAGCCAAAAAGGAAACCCCCAAACCCAAAAAGCCCGCTTCCGAAAAGAAGTGAACTGGGGCGTTTTAGGTCTATTCCTCGGTTATCCGGTTTCCGATAGGTTTAAATAGTTCAGAGGCACCTATTTATATAGAATGCCCTTTTTTTACGGTGACGTCGTTTCACAGCCGTCGCCGTTGGGTTTGGTAAAATTTGGGCGATAGGGGGAAGTAATTTATGACAGAAGAAAAGTGTCCAGATTGCGGAAGCACCAAGATCGTCCGAGACCAGGAACGCGGAGAAATGATTTGCCAAAGCTGCGGTCTGGTGATCAACGACGACATGGTGGATTTCGGAAAAGAGTGGCGCAGTTTCAATTCGAATCAATTCGACGAAGTCGCGCGCAGTGGTTCGCCGATGAAATACGTCAAGCTTAACAAAGGGCTTGTCACGATGATTGACCGTCGCGGAACCGATCTTCGCGGAAACAAGCTTTCGACCAAAAGCCGGGCGCAGATGTATCGCTTGATCAAGTGGCATAAACGCGCGTCGATCAGTTCGAGCATGCAGCGAAACCTCTCCATTGCATTGACGGAGTTGCGTCGTGTGGCGTCGTACTTGAATATTCCGGAGTCTTTGATCGAAGCGGCCGCGCTCTTGTACCGTAAAACCGTCAAGAAAGGTTTGATTCGCGGTCGACTCATCGAAGCCGTTGTTGCGGCTGTTTTGTACACTGTGTGCCGGACGTATAACGTTCCGCGTACGTTAAACGAAATGGCGGAAGCAAGCGGTTTGACGAAAAAAGAAATCGGCCGAACCTACCGGTTTTTGGTGCGCGAGTTAAAACTCGAAGTTCCGTTGACCAACCCGATTTATTACATTCCGCGTTTCGCGTCGGAATTGAACTTGTCGGGAGAAGTGCAGGAAGAAGGCCGAAAGATCCTTGAAAAGGCCATCGGAAACGGTTTGATTTCAGGCCGCGGTCCGACCGGTGTTGCGGCAGCCGCCGTGTACATCGCAAGCCTTTTGAAAGGAGAGCGCCGAACGCAAAAAGAAGTCGCAAACGTCGCGGGAGTGACCGAAGTCACGATCCGAAATCGTTACCGCGAACTCAAAAAGCGTTTGAACATCGAAGTCGTGGCGTAAAACCCACGATTCTTTTTTTTTCTATTTTTTTTATCTTTTATAATCTCTTTCGAGCCATCCGCGGCGCCACATTTCTTTTCCAATGTAGGTCTGGTATGCCTGGGCTTGGGTGGGGTTGGTGGCGGCCAAGGTGGCAATGGCTTGTTGAATCGCGGCGTAAGCGTCAAGATTCGGGTTTTTCAAAAAAGCGCTGATGGCCCCGCTGCATTTTTCGCGCAGGGTGTCCTCGGGTGTTCGCACCGGTGACAGGGCCGGTTGAGTTTGTTGGGCGGCCACGGGTGTGAAAGGTCGTGGGCTGGGGGTGGGTTGCACGGGTTTTGAAACCGTTTTCTTTTCGGGCGCCGGATGTGCGCGCCGATAAATTTCATCCATAAGTTCTTCGTATGTGGCCGCGACTGCTTGGTCGTGGGATCGCATGTGGGTGAGGTGACTGTTTAAGGCGCGAAAATTTTCCGGCGTGGGATTCTTGTTATACGCCGCAAGCGCGGTTTGAAGACCGTCCAAGGCGTGTTCTTTGGGAGTCGAAATGCGCGCGGTTGGAATCGGTGTTTTGGACGAAGGGGTTCGACGCGGGGCCCTGGTGTTGGGTGGCAGGGTTTTGCCCTGTTTTTGGGTTTTTGTTTTTTTGGTTCGTTGTTGTTTTTTCAAAGCGGCGTTTCTTTGTTCGAGTCGCTTGCGGGCGATCCAGGTGAGCCATTCCCGTGTTTTGTCCGGGTATTCGGTGTGTCGTAATCGGTCTTGTTCGAGCAATTCGATTTGGTGTTGAGGTAATTTTAGTTGCTTGTACATTCCATGTGGGGTTTTGGAGGCGTGTTCGTTTCCGAAGAGTTGTTGGAACGCGTTTTCGCCGGTGCGCCGGCTTTGTTCGATGATTTCACGCGCGTGGTTTCGAAACTTTTGGGTCATGTACCTGGGGGGCATGAAAAACATGGATGTTTCGTGGTTTTATTTGTTTGCGAAGAAAAACCGGCTTTATAAATCCTTTTTGTGGCTATTACTAGTAGTGTTGATGGCTCGTCTGGAACGCCGTGGAAAAGAGTTCGTGTTGGTCTTCTCGTTGGAGGATCAGGAAAAATTGGGTTTTTCCGATTACTTGTCGTTTGAAGTGGTTTCAACTCAAAAAGGGTTTATCGTGTTGTTTTCGGACGCCGCAAAAGAAAAAAACGCGCCTGGTTTTGAGGCGGTGCCATTGGATTCTTCCGTTTCGTTGTCGCTGCAACCGTCTTCTTTTGGAAATCCGCTGGATGAAAAGCTTTTGGGGATGCTTTCCGACAAGACGCTTCTTCCCAAGCGCATTGTGGGATCTTTTGAGCGGCAGTTATCCGCCGAAGAATTGAAGCGGTTTCGGGAATTGTTAAAGGAAGGCGTCGTGGAACCGTTTCGTTTGAATGAAAAGTACAAAAACGAGATTTATCGCGTTTCTCCCGGATCGTTGCCGGAAAAAAAAGAATCGCAGGTTACAACGAAAAAAGATTTGTCGGATCCGAAGTCAGCGGATGATTTGTCCATGACCAAAAACGGTTTCGTGATTATTCGGAACGAAAAAGAAGCAAAGGATGCGAGTTCGCAATTGTATGTGCGCATCAAGGCGGGGGAAGTGCGGGGCATCAAGAGTTTTGACGGGTCGTTTTACGTGATCGAAACCCGTTTGTACCGCGATTTTAATCCGTTGGCGATGGATTTTTTCCGCGATCATCCCACCGCGACCGTGGAAGAGTTGGCGGCGGGTGTAAAGACCGGTGTTTTTTTCGCGAGAACGCTGTGCGAGTTTCTAAAAGACGATGGTTTCGTGTTTGAAAAGAAGAAAGGGTTGTATAAACTGATTGATTGAAAGGATGCTGCATATGGCCAAACCGAATTTGCGTTCTGTGTTGATTCCGATTTTGTCCAAGTTTGAGAATACGCCTGATTTTTTGGTTCAGGCCAGTCGTGACGCCGATCGTGTGGTGTTATTGTCCGTGATTGACCAGAAAGAATCTGTGGGGCCGTTCGGGTTTACCACGAACGAAATCCGGGTCGCGAACCAGTTGATGCAGCAGATTTCCACGTTTTTGTCGGTTCAGGGAAAACAAGTCGAATCCGTTTTGGAATGGGGCGGGGTTCCCCAGAAAATCGTTCAGTTGGCGGAATTAAACCGCTGTAGCCATATTTTTTTGGTGCGTCAGCAAAACGAATATTACAAGAATCTGGTGCAACAGGTGCGGTTGTCCACTCAAATCGAAGTGGAAGAACTCATTGTTCCGCACGAAACGAAAAAATAATTATCCGTACACGATTTTTTTGGCTTTGGCGAGGTTTTCTTTCGCTTTTTTCTGGTGTTCTAAAAGCATCGGCACGAAATAGTCGATCGCGATTTGTTTCATTTCGCGCGAAAGCATTTTTCCGCTTTTGAATTCGTCGGCGATGGCCAAGAGTTCTTTGGTGTTCGGATAATGGAACCAGAGCATTTCGAATACTTTGTCGATTTCAAGGACGCCGCCGAGTTTTCGGTGTTCTTCCAATGTGGGTCTTCCGCCCGTAAACGCGCGCTGGATTTTTCGCTCGATTTCTTTGGGGGGATCGTTTAGGAAAATCGCGGTGTCGGGTTCGGACGCGCTCATTTTGCTTCCTTCCTTGAGTCCGGATTGGTGTTTAAAATACAAAAACGAGGGTTTTTCCATTTCATAGGGCAGGCGTTCGACAAAGTCGCGGGTCGCGCGGGCATGGGGGTCTTGGTCCAAGCCGATTCCGGTGACCGAAGGCATTTTTCCTTCGAATTCGGGGAGTTGTCCGTGCAAAATATCGGCGTATTGCAATAAGTTCGCGGATATTTTTCCCATGTCCAAGTGTCCGTAAATGGCTTCGAAAGTCGAGGTCGTGATTTTTTTGCTGATTTCAAACGAAAACTCGTAGTACCGGCTGGGTTTTTTGGATTGCACGTAAATGTCTTCGGGGTCGAGTCCCAGGGCCAGCGCGTCCGCCGTGTTTTGAACCGCGAATTCCTTGGCGGCTTTCATCGAAGGCACTTTGGCGTCGCTTCGCGAAACGTATCCGTCGATGTCACAGACCGCAAAATAGTTTTTGGCTCCTTTTTTTTTCAAAAAAGCGAACAAATCGATGTCGACTTTGTGCCCGAGGTGATAGGGTCCGCTGGACGCGATGCCCGTAATGTTGATGAACGGCTTTTTTTTCTGGATGCGTTCGAATATCTTGTCAAAGTCGCGGTGCGCGATAATGATGCCGCGTTCAAACAAATAATGGTTTAGTTCGGTTGCCATTGTTTTTGGAAACGGTTTTAATCCGAATTCTTTGAAGACGTGGTCGTAATCGGTGATGGCTTGGTTGCTCCACGCGTCAATCGCGTTTTCTTCGGGTTTCATGATAGGACTATTCAAGGAATCGAGGTTTTTTAAAACGCATGGGTTTTTAAGGTTCAATTGAAGTTGCTATATAGGATGGCCGCAAAGAAAACGCGTTCGAAAAAGCTTGCCTTGATCGAATTGACGGGTAACAAGGTGTTGGTTCGTTCCCAGTCTGAGTTGGATCGGTTGTTTCAAAAAGGATTCGGGGAACGCAAAGGCCGTGAACTCGTATTGGATTTGAACGAGGCCTTGTTTTTGCTGGAACGCGAGCGATTAAAGATCGAAAAAGCCGGCAAAGCGGTGTCGGCGCGGCAGTTGCTTTTGTTGGCTGAAAAACTCGAACCGCATTTTTACAAGAAATTCGTGGTGTATTGTGATTTTCGCGAAAAAGGTTTCGTGATCAAGACGGGTTTCAAGTTCGGTTTTGATTTTCGCGTGTATCCGCGGGGAAAAAAGCCCGGAGAAGCGCATTCGCAGTTTGTCGTGGACGTGAAAACCCAAAACGAAAAACTGTCGATGCCGCAGTTGTCGCGCATGGTGCGTTTAAGTCAGAATCTGCACACGGTTTGTTTGCAAGCGGTCGTGGATTCGGAAAACGAGATCAATTACTATTCCTTGGCTAGGCTTGTTTTGTGAATTGTCTTTTTGAAATAATTTGTCTTGTGGCAAAAGTAATTAATTTTTTTGGGAGCGCATTTTTATGCGTTGGGATAAAAACGAACAAGTAAAATAAGAAGTTGACCTCCTCATTGCGGAAAAGACAACAGCTTTTTATTGATAGTCTGCGCAGTAAGGTAATGCAAAAAGTTGTTTTCTTTGCTCTAATTGTAATACTTCTCTTTCTAGTCGGATGTACCCGAGTAGGATTTTCTCCTGTGCCAGAGTCACTTTGTGGAAATAGTGAACTGGATGGGAGTGAAGTGTGTGACGGAAATTTTTTGGCTGGCAGGAATTGCCTTGATTTTAACTTTTCTGGCGGAACATTAGGCTGCGCTTCTAATTGTAAATATTTCGATATAAGTGCTTGTAGTTCTACCGCACCAGACGCGATAGATGACCAAACGTCCGTCGACTCCGACCAAAACGATTCTAGTTTGCAAAATCCTTGTCAAGACCAGTGTTCTGGATTAAAAAAAGCATTCGTGTGTAGCGATGCAACCACCCGGGGTTATCCGCCAAAAACTCTGCATCAATGTTTGGATAACGAGGTATGCTTTGACACTTCGTGTGCAGTTCCAAAAACGTATACCTATGACGAAGATTTACACATTTTTACAAAAAGCGATTTTTCTAGTCCAATATCTTGCAAACTTGTATGTGGTGGTTTATGTTATAATGCGGATTATTTAAACTGCGTGGACAACGTTGCCCAACAAAAAATTTATTCTAAAAGCAATAGCGTGTATGTGGAGGAAATAGATCCCCAAACGTGGTACTCCAAAGGCTCCGACTCGAAAAAAACATTTAACCTCGTGAACAACTTTGGAATAGATTTAGGTTTGACTATGAAATTCTATTTTTATCCGGTATCAATGATTGAATATGGGCAACATTCCTACAATGGGGAATACTTGTTGATCACAAAAGATATTTTTGTAAAAAACAGTGAAAAAAAAGCTGTTGATATTCAGTTACCCACGGAAAAAGCTACTTTGAACTCATTAGTGCAAATAATTATTGATTCAAATATCGGGATTGGTGTTTCTTATCCGTATTATTCACAATCATTTTCGATAGTTGATTCACTACGACCAACTTTTTCGTGTGGAACCTATATAGCGAACAGGCCATATATCACCGAATCTGGTGGTTTAGAGAATTTCGATCAGATGTTTATATGCAATCCCAATGTGTTTGTCCCTTTAGGTCGCAATGGTTGTACAAGCGATGAAGATTGCATAGGCAAGCAGTGTGTAGCAAACACCTGTTTTAATGACGATCCAAATAGTGCCTCTGAACACATCAATTTGTTAGCCGTGGGCGTCTACATGAGCGATAATACTTCATTGAATGAACATATTCAGACGGGGTTAAATGAACAGATTGGTAAGTTAAAAACAAAAATTTTATCTTTAGGCAAGGATTTAAACAAACCAATAGAAATCGATACGACAGCTGTTCGATGCAGCAAATCCCCCCCTGAAATAAGAACCTTTCTCCCCGCGCTTGGCGATTCAGATACAGCCGCATTCAAATCGACCATACTCGATTTTTGCGATATTGCTGATTACAATTATACTCATACAGTAATTGCAGTATCCACCGATGGTATAAGTCAGGAAGACGAATCACTTACAACAAAAAATATTATGAGAAACGTTGTCGCTGCGGGAGTCTATTTGGGAGATGGGGTAATTGTATCCCAAATAAATTTGGGGCAAGTGATTAACGCAGAATATACCGAATACAACGAACCAAGACCATTTCGATTATGGCCTGTGTTGCTGCATGAAATGATGCATTCGTTCGGATCGCCTGATTTTTACGCAAACGATGGCGTGAATGCTAGAAATTACCTCTTGGGGGACTGCAAATTAATGACCAACCAACCCTTCACACAAGATACTCCTTTGTGCCCAATTGAGGCAGCATATTTTACGCAAAAATTGACAAGCATTTTAGAATGACTTTTTTGGTTCTGAATATAAGCTTATAAAGGTAAAATCAATGTATACATCGGGGTGTATTTTAATGAAACAAGGAATCACTAATCGGATAATTGGAAGCGCATTAACTACGATTGGTATCGGCCTTGAAACAATACTATTTACGGACAAGAGCGCGATAGTCGCACTATATCTGGGCCTGGTATTGATTTTTGTGGGGCTGATTATGCTTACTTCAAAGTCGGACTAACGAACCAGTCATTCAATAATTTTCAGACAAAAAAAATAAAAATGCCAACGCGGGCACACGAACAATCTGCAGTGAAAAGAAATAGAATCGAAGGCATTTCTGCCATCGAACTTCCTCCTTTTTTCCTCCTCGTGCGAATTAGGCGAGTTTCCATTCTTTGGCAAGCCCGAACATTCGTTCTTGGATTTGGTCTTCGATTTGTCGGGCCTTTTCAATGTACTCGGATTCGGTTGGATTACGGTCGTGTTGTGTTCGAAAAGCGTATAGCACGAAGCTTTGGATAAACGTGGTTTTTTCCTGGTGAATTTTTTCAACGATTTTTCGAAGGGATTTCCGGTGTTTTCCGGTGCCGGCAAGGGTTGCGCGGCTTAAGTCCAATAAAATGACGTCTCCTTTTTCCGTGATGGCAATGTTGCCCACGTGCAAATGCGTGTGGGAGACTTCGAGTACGATGAGCCGCGCGACCAAGTCGATGATTTTTTGGGTGTATTGGACTGGGTTTCGTTTAAAGAACCGGATTCCTTCGGCGGAACCCAGTTCGGCGCCTTCTTTTTCAAAAAGGCTGGTTCCGTTTTTGAGGTCTTCAATGATTTTTTCGACCCGGACTCCGTGTTGCGTCAAAAACTTCCGAATTTCTTGATTTCGTTTGCTAACGGGTTTGATGAAATAGTCTGAATTGGCGGCAAGTTCGCGTAGTTGATGGGCTTTTTCTGGGCGACTCAGGCCTTTGGTTAAACGGGTGCCCAACGGAACAAACGCTTTGGTTCCTTGTGGTTCATAGCCTCGTTTTGAGTGTAGGTTATAGCTCACGGTTTTTGGAGTGTGCAGATCCGCTTTTACCCGGAGGATTCTTTTCATGTAATCAAAAAGAGATAACGGGTTAATATGGTTTTTCGAATGCCTGCGGCCGGTGACGGTTGATCGATTAAAGAAAAAGAAATAGGAAAAGAAAGCCTGTTGGCTTTCTTTGTCTTGAATCGCTTTGTTTTACAAGTCGCTTGGGCGAACGGTTTTGCGTCCATTGTCTTTGGCGCGTTGAACGGCTTTGGCCAACAGGTCCGCGACAACGCCGTCGAGCGCAGCAACCGTGTCTCCTGCCATGTTCATTCCGTTTCCTCGGATTACTTCTGCGACTTTTGATTTGACTACCAAATCTGCCATCGAACTTCCTCCTTTTTTCCTCTGCCTCGTTTCGGCGTTATAAGCCGGTTATTGAAGCATTTACTATAAAACGCAATAAACTTTATAAAGGCAAATCCAAAAAACCCTTAAAAATGGCTTAAAATCGCTAATACGAGGGGTTTTTTAAAAAAACTCTGCTTTGTTTTTTGAAGTGAGGAATCTGGTTTGACAGTGGAATTGTTTCTAAAAGACCATTATTTGCGTCAATGCGACGCGATGGTGACGGGTTTGATCGATGAAAAATCCGTGGTGTTGGATCAAACCGTGTTTTATCCGCAAGGCGGTGGACAACCGTCGGATACGGGCGTTTTAACGCGAGAAAACGAGTCGTTTTTTGTGTCGGGGTGTCGGCGCAACGGCGCGGAAATCGTTCACGTGGTCGATAAACCGGGTTTAAGGATCGGCGATTACGTGAAAGGAACGATTGATTGGGATCGTCGTCATCGCTTGATGCGTTCGCATACCTCGGCGCATTTGCTGGCCCATGTGTTGTTTTCCGAAACCGGTGCGTTGATTACGGGGAATCAGCTGGATTTGGATCAGTGTCGGATGGATTTTTCGTCGCAAGACGTGGGGCGCGAGCGATTAAAGGATTTTGAGCAAAAAACAAACGATTTGATCGCGCGGAATCTGGCGGTTTCGACTTCGTTTGAAAAATTCGAGGATGCAGTCAAGCGTCCGGAATTGTTTCGCTTAAAAGACGTGTTGCCGAAGAATCTGCCGGTGCTTCGGATCGTTTCGATCGGCGACGTGGATGTTCAAGCGGATGGCGGAACCCATGTCGCCTTCACCAAGGAAGTGGGCGGAATCGAGATTTTTGATTTGAAGAACAAAGGCGCGGAGAACCGGCGAATTTATTGGAGGCTTTCGAATTGAAGGGGCCGCGAAAAACGCCTGCGGGTTTTCGCTCGCTTCCACAGATCCTGCAAGCGGCTCAAAAAATCAATTTTCGCGTGCGTGCCGCGCATATCGAAGCGTTTATCCGGAAAAAAATGCAGAACCCGCGTCTTCCAAGAACCGTTTTGGGTTCATATTCGGAAAAAAGGGGAACAAACCACCGGTTATTGGTTCCGTCTTCCGTTGCAAACGAGTTTGTTAGTTTTCTGCGAAAAGGCACGCTGAAGGCCCCAGTTCGAAAATTGGTTTTTTTTTCGGATTTGAATCCGCGGGTTTCGATCGCACAAGCGCGGGAAAATGTCGCGTCCGCGGTTCCGAAAGCCGCGTCTGCGGTGTTGAGCCGAAAAGCCGTGGGTTTGGCGTTGGGAATTTCCGAGAAAAAAGTCGGGCAGTTGGTTGGCCAGCGGTATTTGTTGCCGGATCATTATGGCCGGGTGTGGTTGAGTAGTTTAAAGCGGTTTTTGGGGTCGCTTAAATGAACGCGTTTTCGCTGGGCGTGTCGGACAAAGACGCCCGCGTGGGAACGTTAACCACGGCGCATGGCAAAATCAAAACGCCTTTTTTCATGCCGGTGGCGACCAAGGGTTCCGTGAAACTGGTTTCGATGGAAGAATTGCGATCCATTGGAATCGAAGCGTTTATTTCGAATAGTTACGTGTTTTCTTTGCGCCCGGGTTTAGACGTGGTGAAAAAAGCGGGGGGATTGCACAAGTTCGTGGGCTGGGATCGCGGAATTTTCACGGATTCCGGGGGTTTTCAGGTGATTCGCCCCGAGTTTTTTCAAAAGATCGATGATCGCGGCGTGACGTTTCGAAATCCGTTTGATCAGGCATTGGATGTGTTAACGCCGGAAAAAGCCATGGTGATTCAGAACCGGTTGAAAAGCGATGTGGCGATGTGTTTGGATGACATGCCGCTTCCGGGTTCATCGATCGCGCGGTTGACCGAATCCATGCACCGGACGTTTGAATGGGGAAAACGGTGTTTGGATGCGCATGAAAACAAGCGGCAGTTGTTGTTTGGAATCGCGCAAGGCGGAACAAACGCGAAACTCAGAAAGAAATCCGCGGAATTGATGAATTCGCTTCCGTTTGACGGTTTGGCCTTGGGGGGGCTTGCGATCGGCGAGCCGAGTCATTGGGTGGAAAAAATGGTTCCGATCGACACGAAAGAGATGGATCCGGAAAAAATGCGGTATTTGATGGGAGTTGGCACGCCGGAGCAATTGGTCATGGCGGTTTCGCTGGGAGTGGATTGTTTTGATTCCGCGTTTCCGACGCAAACCGGCCGGCATGGCTTGGCGTTTACCCGTAAAGGCCGGATTAATTTGGCGAACAGGTCGCATCGGTTTGATTTGTCGCCGATTGATTCCGAGTGCGCGTGTTTTGTGTGCGAATCGCATTCGCGCGCGTATGTGCATCATTTGTTTCGGACGGGGGAGGAAAACGGCATGAAGTACTTGTCGTTTCACAATCTTTTTTTCATCCAGCACTTGATGACACGTATCCGCGAAGAGATCGAATCGGGTTCGTTTTCGCGTTTTCGCCAGCGTTTAAAGTGGAAATGAAAACAAATATAAATATTATAACTAAATTATATACCCTGGAAAATGTGTCCGTTGAAATCACCGACTATGCGGCTCCGGCCAAAGGAATCAAGTACGTGATCGCTTCGGATGGAATCGAAATCGCGCGCGCGTATCTGTACGTGCTCAAAAACGATTTGCATTCCGAACCGTGGGGTTTCATGGAAGACGTGTTTGTCCATGACGACTTTCGCGGAAAAGGGTATGGAACCGCCATCGTAAAAAGGGTCATCGAAGGCGCGGCCGAACACGGGTGTTACAAACTGATTTGCACGAGTAAGCATCCCGAAACCCGCGCGCATGCTTGGTACAAGGGAATGGGATTTCAAAACATCGCCCAGGAATTGCGGATTGATTTTCCGGCCGGATCGCAGTAATTTTTTTTTCCGATAACTTTGGTTGTGGCCGATGACGAACTGACTATTATCGAGAACTACTCTTGATAACATAAAATTCGGTTCTGTGCTCATCCAGTACTCTTCTGGTTTTATAATTTCTCTTGTCTTCTTTTTTCTGCATGAATTTCCGAAAGCCACGTAGTCCTGAAGACGCTTTAAAGCGGCGACGATTGGGGAAACGACTTCGCCAAGACCGGAAGAAAGATTGGCAATCGCTTCGTTATGGTGGTTCGCCGTCTGATTTGTGGAGTGTCAGAAGAACCCCGCTTCGGGCTATCGAATCGGATTTTCGAGCAAAGTTTTCCTCAATAGTTCAAAACCTTCAAATGTGCGCGGGAACACGCCAAATTCGCGTCTTGGATCTCGGTTGTTTGGACGGAGAAGCGATTTCCCAACTGGCCGCAGATTTTCCGAATATTAAGGCGCATGGATTGAGTTTGAAGCGATTGGATTCTTGGAAAAAATACCGGACGGTCGCCTTTCGCGTCGCTCATGCGGAAAAAACCCGTTTTCCAGCCAATCATTTCGATTTGATTTACTCGTACTTTGGATTGACACACAGTGATTTTGAATCTTCTGTCAAAGAAGCGCATCGAATTCTCCTGTCGGGAGGCGAATTGTTGGTCAATCAAGAAGTGGGTAACTTGTACGGTCTGCGAGGATCGGATTTCGATCTTCTTAACCAACAAAAAAAGAGGCTAGAAGAACTGGGATTTGAAGTGCTCAAGGGGGCGTTCTTAGGTATGGGGGTCGGTAACCAACTGATCTGTAAATTTTTTCATCTACGAAAAAAATAATCTTATTTTCTTTTTTACCATAATTGGGTAAACGATGGGGTGTTAGATTCGTTTGCTCATCCGCTCCATTTCTTTTGTAATCACACAAAGGTTAAACTTCGTTTGTAGATATTGTTGATGCAGAGTGCTGTTATGCAAGAAGGGTTGAAGCTTTTGAAGATTGATTTGGCGGAACTGGAAAAAGAAAAACAGTGGATTCTGGAAGAACGCGTATACTGGAAAGAAAAGTGTGCGAAATCGCTCCAAAATGCTCCTGACAAGATTTAAAGCGACCGGCAAGTTAAATGCCGGCATATGCAATGGAGATTCCTATTATTCATAAAAGAATCATTGGGTTTTCTTTGTTTGACTAATTCAGTGGTCGAAATAGTCCGAGAACACCGGTGATTCTCTGTAATACTTTTTTCTTTTAATCTGGGCAAATATTCATAGTCGTTGTTTGCCGAAAAAGAGCCGTTTTTATATTGTTTTGGGGTTATTTTTAATGTGAAATGATGTCGAGGGAATTTAAAGTCATTATCGAGCAGGATGAAGCGGGTTGGCTCGTAGCCGATGTTCCTGAATTACAGGGTTGCCATACCCAAGCCAAAACCATGGATGCGCTTATTGAACGCGTCAAGGAAGTCATCTTGTTGTGCCTTGAAGACGCGCCTGTCGATGTTAAAACTGATTTTGTGGGAATCCAGATCGTTCGGGTGTAATTTTTGACCCAAACCTTGTCGCCACGCGATTTGTTTCGTGCACTCAAAAAACTTGGTTTTGTCGAAACGCGTTCACGTGGAAGCCATTATCGGTTCGAGCATCCGGATGGACGCAAGACGTCAGTTCCTGTGCATGGAAACGAACCCATCGGCCCCCATTTGCTGACCAAAATCATTAAAGAAGACTTGCGTATGAACAAAGACGAATTCTTTAGGCTGCTTGAATGAAAAATAGTTGTTAAAATTCCTTTGCATACAACATTGAACGGCCGATGATGAACTGACGATTAACCAGAACACGTCTAGATAATATGCCGATTGGACCGCCGTTTCCGCAAAGAAAAGATTTTATTCATAAAAGTATGTCTAGTTGTGAGCATGAAAGCGGGAAAACGACTTCAATATGCACTGAAGCGTGCATTCAAAAAAAGCGATATAACGAGTCCTCTCACTTTCTTTTCGGACATCGCACAAATTAGCCTTGGAGAACGGCCCGTTTCTGTTGAACCGCTTTCTCCAAAAGGGCACGTTTTTGTCCTGCAATTTCCAGATGGCAGAAGGATTAGTGCACGTTTGCTTCAAAATCGCTACGGACGAGAAGCAAGCCCTCGCCAACGGGTACGATTGCACGACCAGATGCAATCACAGGGGGCGGCAGTGAGACCGGTCATTGGGAGGTACAAGAACGTTGTTTTTTCCGAATTCACGCCCGGAAACGACCTTCGAGAATCAGAAACAATTGCGGATACCCGAAAAATCAGCAAAGCCCTTCATTCCCTCCACGGGGTTTCACCACAGAAAAAAATATTTCAAAACCTTCTTATGCGCCGGAGCCTCCGAAAAGAATTTAACGCATATATTTCTTTCCTCGAACAAAAAAAGATACTTTCAGCCAAGCAAGGCAGAGCGATAAGGGGAAGATTTTCAGCTGCATTCCCCCGACAGTTTAACATTCGTTATATTCATGACGATTTTGCCCCCCAAAATATCGTTCGAACTCCCAACGGAAGAATAATCATGATTGACGACCTTACAATAAAATTGGGAATTGCGGAAATGGATTTGGGAAAATTCATTCGATTCACCCAAAACCCATACTACTTTTTGCGGGCATATCCCGACAGAGAAATAGTTCAGTCTTTTTTACGAAACAAAGAGTTTTGGGACACCTACTTTTTTGCCAGACACGCATATCACAAGTTCTTCAAAGGAAAAACGGCCCAAGGACAACAAGCACTGGACTCTCTGCTTGCATCCATCGAAACACGAGAAAGAATTCGCCCATCTGGCGTTCCCAAAAGAGTACCCGCCGAAATAGCATGAACCCATTTTCTGTTTGTTTCTTTAAATTCCTTTTGTATTACCTATAGACTACTGGCCGATGATGAACTGAGGATGACTCTGAGTCGGTCTAAAGGCGCAGCAAGCAGCCCTATCGAACGTAGTGCGCTAGTGCCCGTACGCGCCGGACGTGACGGCGATGACGAAAGCTGGGCGCACCGAGGGATTTTTAAATTTAAAAAATAATATTGTAAATGCATGAAAACAGGTTTTCTACTGCTTGTATTGACTGTGGCAATAGTTGCTTTTAGCGGATGTGTCCAAAATAATGAACCTGATTCGCAGGAAAAATTAAATATTGCTGTCTTGATTCCACAGACTGGACCCGCTGCTTCGCTTGGGCAGGATTTTTTTCGAGGAATGGAACTTGCCCAGAAAGATTTAAACAATTCAGATTTGGCTTTGCATATTGAAGACACAAAAACAGACCCAAAAGAAGCTGTTACTGCATTGAACAATCTTATTGACTCAAATCAAGCCGGTGTCATATTGACAATCCAGGCGCTTCATGTTTCCCCGATTCTTCCGATTGCGGAACAGCACAGCATTCCGGTATTTGCAGCTTTGACTTCCTTGGATCCATCTGAATACACGCGAAAGAGCGAATATGCCTTCCTGATGTATCCGCTTCCAAGTGACCAGATTTCCAAAATTGTTAATTTTTTGGATAAAAAACAATATCAAAAAGTTGCGCTTCTGATAATTCAGGATGAGTTTGGTCAGGCAATGCAAAAAAAGTTTAAAGATGAATTCAGGGGAGAGATTCTTATTCAAGAAAATTACCAGTTATCACAAACTGATTTTAGAACAACACTTAGCAAAATAAAAGCCACAAACCCGGACGCAATCTTTTTTCTGGGTTATCCTCCGCATGCTTTGAATTTTTTAAAGCAAAGGTCAGAATTGGGAATGGAAAATATTCCGGTGGTTTCCACAGAAGATATTCAAAGCAACTTTGTCCAGGAAAACGCCAAGGGGCTGCTTGGAGAAGTTTATTCGTTGGTTCCATCTGCATTAGTTGAATCTGGAAAAGCGGAGCAATTTAGGGCTGCTTTCAAAAGCCAATACGGCTCGGAGCCGGATTTTGTTGCGCATTATGGCTATGATCTTATGTTAGTTTTGGATGCACTTGTCAAAAAGCAGATAACAAAGGGCACTGTTCAGGAACTGAAAATAAATGGAGTTGCCGGGCCAATTGTGTTTAACCAATACGGTGAGGCACAAATAGAACTTGTCTTTGTCACGGCAGGATATCGTACACCAGTAAATTTTCCTTAACTGCCCAAAAGCGCATTCTCAAGAACTTAAGAAATGTAAATAATTCTTCGTCTTTCGGAGCAGTTGGGCGAACTGATCCGCACACATTATGTTTTAAATATTGTTGTATTCGTATATTTGAATATATGAATGACGATTTATTTGGCATGCATGCAGAGTTGTGCAAGACGCTGGCGGATAAAAAACGCTTGAAAATCCTTTATTTGCTTGGCGAGGGCGAGAAATCTGTTTCCGAGCTTGCCAAACAAACTGGCCTGAGGCAGGCGAATCTTTCGCAGCATCTCGCCATCCTGAGACTGAAAGAGGTTATTGCAAGCAGGAAAGACGGCACTGCGGTTTATTACAAAATCGCTTTTCCCAAAATGGTGAAGGCGTGCAACCTGATTCGCGAGGTTTTGCTTGAACAGATTCAAAGCAGGCAGAAAATGGTTCGCGGGGTGGTAAAATGAAAAAGTTGGCTGCTGCCAATTTGTTGTTTTTGTTGTTGTTTTCTTTAGGCGTTTTTGCCGCGGAAAGCATTCCAAGCGTTGAAACCGTTTTCTCGGAAATAATGTCCACGCAAGGAATATCAAATGCCAGTCAAATCAATTGCGGCAAGGTAAGCGACCTTCAGTTTGAAGAATTGGGAGATTCTTTAATGGAGCAAATGCATCCAGGTGCGGCGCATGAAACAATGGATGCTATGCTTGGTGGCGAGGGGTCTGAATCCTTGCAAGCCGTGCATATTTCTATGGGCAAGAGCTATTTGCACTGCTTCAATGGCTCAAGCATAGGCTCAACGGGGCCGGGAATGATGGGGCCTTGGATGATGCAATGGGCAACAGGGCTGGGAGGCTATTGGCAAAACCCGTTTTATTTGGATAACCTTGTTTTTTGGTTGCTGCTGGTGGCGTCAATTGCGCTCAACATTTATTTGCTATTCAAAAGAAAGGATGGGAAAAAATGAAAGTTGGCATTGTTTTAAGCACTAAAGAACCTGAAAAAGCCTGGAACGCGTTCAGGTTCGGAGTGACTGCCCTCAAAGCAAATCATGGCGTAACGGTTTTTCTCATAAACGAGGGCGTTGAAGCCGAAGATACCGAAAACGAAAAATATGGTGTGAAAGAACAAATTACCGCATTCATCCAGAACAAGGGCAAAATATTGGCCTGCGGCACCTGCCTCCAGTCAAGGCACAAGGAAGGAAGCAATGTCTGCCCGATTTCAACAATGAAAGATTTGCTTAATCTGGTTGAAGACTCAGACAAAATACTCACAGTCGGGTGATCATAATCCCAAAGTATAGAGAAAGCGGAATGCCGCAAGAACACCATTGGAAAAAATTCTTCAAACCCCGAAAAATACTTGAAACTTTGGGGGTAAAAGAAGGCCACATAGTCGATGTCGGAAGTGGCTATGGAACCTTCACCATTCCAGCAGCAAGAAGAACTAAGGAAACGGTGTTCGCAATCGAGATAGACCCAGAAATGATTGAACGCCTAAAAGCGCAAGCAAGACAAAAAAACCTGAAAAACATTAAAACGCTCAAAAGAGATGTTTCAAGAAACGGCACTGGCCTCAAAGACAATTCAGTCCAGCATGTCTTACTATTCAACATCCTGCACGGCGAAAACCCCGTTGGCTTGCTAGTCGAAGCCAGCAGAATACTGAACCCAAACGGAACTGTTGCAGTAATACACTGGAATTACGACCCCACCACGCCAAGAGGCCCACCAATGCAAATCCGACCAAAACCAGAACAAATAATACAATGGGCAAAAAAAGCAGGGCTAACACTCCACAAAAAATACGATTTACCCCCGCACCACTACGGGCTAGTGTTCAAACACAGGGAATGAACCGCCACTCTCGGTTTAGCGACCGAATTTTAACCACTTCGCCGCATGATTGTTTTGTTATTGGCAAGTTTTGCCCATGAAAGTGAGTAACACCAATAACGGGTGTTGATGTTCAACTCACAATGACCGTGAAGTAGTCAGTGTCATATCTTTTTCCAAAGGTTTAAAACAACTTTAAACGAGAACTCTTGTATGCGTCGGGAAATCGAAATATGGATGGAACAAGCCCAAATCGACCTGCAGGCTGCGGAATCCAACTACAAAACCAAATACTATTATGTCTGCGCTTTTCTCTGCCAGCAAGCTGTCGAAAAAGCCATGAAAGCCGTTTTCATGTTCCAAAAAAACCAAAGCCCGCCAAACCTTCATAACTTGCGCGAACTCGGAGAACTCATCGGAGTCCCCGAAAACCTTCTTTCCAAAGCGCGCAAACTATCCCGTGATTTCATCATCAGCCGCTATCCTGATGCGGCTGGCGATTTGCCCGCCAAAACTTACGACGAAAAAATCACCAAAGAAATTTTGATGGACGCCAAAGAGTTGATTACATGGTTGGAAAAAAAATTAGAATAAGCGAACCAGTCCAAAAACTGGTGGCTCGAATCAAACAACGGTTTCTTCCGGCACAAATCATTCTATTCGGTTCGAGAGCCAGAGGAGAAGAACGCAACGACAGCGACTGGGATATCCTGATTATCTCTAATCAATTCGAAGGAATAACCTTTCGAAACCGAATCGACCAAATACTGCAATTATCCACCGAACCCATCGGCCAAGACATCGAGCCTTTTTGCTACACTCCAAAAGAAATCGAGCAACGAAAAACCCAGCTCGGAATCGTCAAAACAGCCCTCGACACGGGGACCAAGATAGCATAGGGTGACCCAAACATGAAACAAGAACTTGTGGTGCTTATTGTTGCGGAATTATTTTTCTTGATTCTTCCTCCTTTTCAGGTGTGGATGAATTCTGCTGTGCTGCTTGTTCCCGCGCCATTAATCACCATCGGCTTTTTTCATGCGGGGGTAAAAAGCAAAGGGAGGCCGCCGTCTGCTGAAAAACTATCGGAAGTTTTCAAGTGGGTCGGAATTGTTTTTTCCGTTGTATTTGGAATCAGTGTAATTCTCACGCAAGGAATTGCCATTGCGCGTACATTGGAGTTCTATTACGGGTTATGGCAAGTGGCCGGATTGTATTATGGGGCTCTTGGAGTGCCATACCTACTTGGATTAGCCTTATACAAATGGCGAATGAATGCTGGTGTCGAACAAGAGTCGATTTAACGAGACAATATTCGATAGGGGAAATTAGGAATTTAATTCTGTTTAAACAATCCTGCCTGCACGTCTTTGTTGGCCGATGACGAACTGACTATTACCGCTATCTACTTCTGATAATCTCTTTTTAGTATTTTTTCAGGATGCCGATCATTTGGTCGTAGGTCTTCTCGGTTTGTTCGAGCATGAATTGATAGTATTTGCTTTTGTTTCCTTCTTGTGTTTCCTTGATGGAATTGAAATAGGCCGTCTTGTTGTCTTTATAGACAATGATCGGCGGATAGTTGTTTTGCAGCAGGATTTTGTTCAGGAGAAGTCTTCCGGTTCGGCCGTTGGCGTCTTGGAATGGATGGATGTGCTCATAGCGTGCGTGGAATTCGAATGCGCGTTGCGGGGGATACATTGTTTTGGCGTTTGCTTTGTTCCAGGCCAATAGGGTTTTGAGTTCCTCTTCAACGTCTTCAGGCGCAGTGGTTCTGGATTCACCGACCACGATTTCGATTTTTTTGAATCCGCGCGGGTACGGGTTTTGATTTTCCAGATACAGTCCTTTCGTAAGAATCGAATAAAGACGCTTGATGTTTTTGAGCGTGAATGCAAAATCGTTTTCCAAGTACTCGAAAGTCCGAATTGAATTCGTTACTTCGGTCACTTCATTTTGGTTTTTGTAGGACGTTGTTCCTTTTTCGAACAATTCAACCAGTTTTTCTTTTGGTATACGCGATCCCTCGATGTTATTCGAATTATAAATGAATTCCTTGGCGAATTCCGCCCGTACAAGTTGCTGAGCGTTTTGAGCGTCAACAAGGTCGTTTAACAGGACCGCTTTTTTTTCGACTTTCTCGATTTGCCTTGGATCATGCGATATGGAAATTGCTTTTTCCCAAATCGGTTTTCGTAAATTGAGTTCTTCATCGACCAATGAGCCCATGTTTTTAGATAGAAAACTCTCTTTGGAAACCATGCTGGTCGCTTTCCCGATATACCGTCGCAACACAAAGCGTTTTCCTTGAAGCGACCATTTCTTGACAAAATACGCGTACCGTTCATTATTGCGTCTTTTTATTTCCAGATAACTCATACGAAGAATATGCGCGAAATAGTATTTATTTGTATGCATTTGGGCGGCAAATTAAAATCAACAAAGGCCATTAAATTAGCCATTAAATCAATAATATAGGTTTATTTTGAAACAGGGGTGGCTTTGGGCGGTAAAAATGATTGAAATTGCTTGTTTTTGGGCGGCACGATTCCAGCGCTAACACCGCTTCTCGCCCAGTTAAAAACCTTTTATCCAGTTATTCTGATGGCCGATGACGAACTGACGATGACTCTGACCGCAAGGGGTGAGGAGAGATGGGCGAACTGAGGCCAATTGTTTTCAATTTCGTTTGGTTAAAAAAGGATTTGCCGAAAGAAATTTTTGTCTGCATAACGGAGGAATAGAAAATGAATTTGAAATGGCTTGCTTTGGCGGCGATTGTATTGCTGTTGCTTGGGTGTACCCAGTCGCAGAATCCGCAGAACCCTGATGATTTGAATTCGGATTCGAATTCGCCGGGAAATCCGGATGTTAACGTGCCGGTGGATCAAAATCAGGATCAAAACGTTTCGTTAACGGGTTTTGTTTCGGTGCGGGTCGTGGACGAAAACCAATCTCCGGTTACTGGTGCTTTGGTTCGCCTGTTGGATGCCAATGATTCCCAAGAAATTGCTCAACTGGTAACGGATCAAAACGGGTTTGGTTTGTTTTCGGATTTTGCGTTTTTGGACGTGAATGTTTTGGTGGGCGACCAAAACGATTCTGTGTTCGAATCCGCGTCTCAACAGGTGACGGTGGATGGAAACGAATTTGTTTCGTTCGTGTTGACGGAAAAAAGGTGGGCGCGTCCGCCATCGGGATCCAGAACCACGGCGCGAACCGTGCAAGCGGATGATTCGGAGTTTTATCCGTTGCAAGTGCAGGTTCCGAAAGGAAGCATTTTGGTGTTGACCCTCAAAGTGCGGACGTTTAACGTGGCCGAAGGCGGATTGATTTTTAGGCATCCGTTGATCGGAGACGTGTATTTGGACGCGAATGAAACCAAAACCATTTGGTTTCCGGTAAATGATGATGTGCGGATTGAATCGTTTTGGCCGGATTCGAACGTGAATAAGACGTTTTTGCCGGTATATGCGATTCCGCAGGATTGGAGATAATTTCTCCAATTCCTTTTTCTTTATAAAGGAAGGGCCTTTTTGGGGCTCCGACACCTTTAAATTGTGAATGTAACACTTGTTTTGTATATAAAAATGCTACTTGTATGCGTTTTTCTTGAAGGTGATATGTTGGCAAAAGAAGCAAAATCAAATGGAGTCGCGGTTCAAACGGCCGAAAACGCCGCTGAAAGCGAAGAAGTAGGCCAAACCGTCGAATCGGTGGAAGCGTCTCCCGAGGAATTACCCGAGGACAAACTTCCGTTTCCCCGCGCAACCGTGGTCAACCAGATGCGAAAGTACCTGGATTCGGGAAAACAAATCAAAGGACAAGTCAAAGACGAAATGAATATTTGGCTTGGAAAAATGATTGAACGGACCACGTCCAAAATGAACGAGCATCCGTATTCATATGTCGACGGTGGAATGTTTCGCGAAGCGATCGAAACCTACGAAAACGTTCTTGACATTGAAAACGAGCGAAAGCGGATCATCCTGCAGCTGGAAGCCGTGAAAGCCGCGTGTGATGTTTTGATCAACGAAGTCGACCGGAAATTCAGAAAATAAAAACGGTCACTTTTTTCTTTTTTTTCTTTGAATTGCAACGCGTAATTCGGCGAGGCGCCTTGAAATGATTATTCGTTGGGTTTGGGCGTCCACCTGTTTGCTGGCCATGTCGGCTTGCATCTTTGCGGCCAATTGACTGAGGAGTCTTCGGCCTTTTTTTTCTTCGGACTGCCGTGTTTGCGTTTCTTGGGTTTTTTGCATTTGAACCGTTTGGATGTCGCCTTCCCGCAGGGCTTGGTAAAGTTTTTCCCATGCTTTTAATTCTTCCCTGCGCCGCGCGAGTCGCAGTTGTTCGCCAACAAGCCGGGGTCGCGTGCGAAACCGGTCTTTGAGCACTCGAATATCGCGTCTTGGATGTCCTCCGAATCTTTTTTCGCGCAAAACGCTTTTGAGTCTTCGGCGTTGCGATTCGGTTTTGGCCAAGTGCTCGTTTATTTTTTCGATTTCGTGTTCGGGGTTCGATTGAGTTAATACTTCTCGTAAACGGCGGCGTAATTTTTCCTGTTTTAAACCGGGTTCTGTGTTTTTTATTTTGTGAATAAGTTGGACGCGCTGGTTCATGTCGCCAAGGACTCTTTTTTCATGGGTCCTGCGGTTTGATTGCAGGGCGCGAATTTCGCGGTTAAGCCTGGATTTTAAGCGTTGTGTTTTGACCGCGGTGGAAACGATTTTTTTTACTTTGGCGGCGATTTTTCGTAAGCGCTGGGGCATTTTCATTCACGGCCTGTTTTTTCTTTCACGGTTTTGACCAAGAAAGAATGGGGATTTTTGAATAAAAAGCTTTCAATTTGTCCGCGGTTATGCGGTTTTCGGACCGGTGAGGCTTTTTCAAAATCAATGATGACGGGTTGTCCTGTTTTGGTCACCAGAATGTTTTTTCCTTTTCCCGCGAGTTGTCCGTGGTCGAGTCCGATCCGGTCCAATTGGTCGGCTTGTTTCAAAAGCGATTGGATGCACCGGTTGAGTTTGGTTTTGGTGGTGGTTTTTTCCAAGGCCCACTTGCCAAAAGGAATTCCGTCCACGAATGTCATGAGGACCACGCGGTTTTCATAATCCGCGTCGATTAATTTTGGACCTACCTGAACGTGGTTGGCCATTTTGAGGTATTCGCTTTCTTTGTAAATGAAGTCGCGTCGCGGCGAGTCGTCGCGTTCGATTTTAAGGGCGCGTTTTTTTCCAGTTTGGGTTTGGACCAGATAGATTTCGGCACTAAATCCGCGGCTGATTTTTTCCACTGCCGTGAGTTTTTTTTTCGCGAGGTACGTTTCCAGTCTTAAAGCAAGCGGCATAAGGAGTTTGTCCGGACAAAGGGGTTTTAATTTCGGTGGTGTTATCCCTTGATTTCGATTCCGTTTTGCGTGATTTGCATCGGATGAATCAAGTCGTCGATGCTGGTTAAGCGCATTTTTTCGAGCGTGAGTGTCCGGTTGGTGGCGCCTGCCGTGGGGTTGTGCTGGAGCAGTATGACGGCGTCGGATAAAAAGTCGGATACCTGGTCGCGTGACATACTGCGTCCGGTTTGGTCTTTGACGACTTCGCCGACAAGCAACGTGGTGGCGCCGCTGGCTTTGACGAGTTCAATGATTTTTTTGACTTTCAAGCGGCCCAAGGTGGACATGTCCATCGGAAGAATGTTTCCCGCTTTGAGGAGTTTGGCCATTCCAAAGTCGGGGGAACCGAATACTTCGAACGGGTCAATGATGACGGAGGCAAGGGAATCGATCGCGATCATGTCGAATTTTCGGACTTTGACTTCGGTCATCAGTTGCGTGAAAAACGTGGGGTCGTTGTAATCGGTGGCCAGCAGTTTGAAATGCGGTTGGGATTTTTCGAATTCCCATCCGAATTGGCGCATTTGTTCCTTGATTTCTTCGGCGCTTTGTTCGAAAGAAACGTATAAACAGGTGCGTCCTTTCATGGCGTTATAGTAAAGTGCCTGTAAGCAAAAAATGCTTTTTCCGGTTCCGGGGGTTCCGGCGATCAGGGTGGCGCTTCCTTTGGGCAATCCGCCTTCCACCAATCGATCGAAGTTTTTGATTCCTAACGGAATTCGTTCCACCATGTCGTATTCCCTCGCTGGTATTCTTAGTATTGTTATTGGGATTTTAAATCATTCGGTTGTTTGAAAAGTATGGCGTTGGAATCTCAGGCAACAAAAATCAAAATGACGGCGGCGGAAGCCGAAAAATGGCATAAAGAAAACCATGACATCGAAGCGGGGTCCTGGTTACGCGAGTTTATTTTGGGTTGTCAAGACGGCGTCGTGAATGTGTCGGGCATCGTGCTCGGAGTGGCGATGGGGACTCAAAGCGCGCCGATCACAATTTTGGCCGGGTTGGCCGCGACGTTTGCCGAAAGCATTTCCATGGCCGCGGTGGCGTACACGTCTTCGAAATCTTCCGCGGATTTTTTCGATCGTCAGCGACAGCAAGAATTGCACGAGATTGAAGTGATTCCCGAAATCGAAAAACAGGAGATCCGATCGATTTACGAAAAAAAGGGTTTTTCGGGAAAACTGCTGGACGATGTCGTCGAAAAAATCACGTCGGACAAAAACGTGTGGGCGGATACCATGATGGTGGATGAATTGCATTTGTCACAGGAAGCGCATGATCCGGTCAAGCAGGGTTTTATCGTGGGGTTGTCGGCGATTGTGGGATCGTTCGTTCCGTTGGTCCCGTTTTTTTTGGTTCCGTCGATTTCGATTGCCCAAGCGATGATGCTAAGCCTTGGTTTGGCGGGATTGGCGTTGTTTATTATGGGTGCGGTCAAGGGAAAACTGACGGCGCAAGACATGTGGAAAAGCGGTTTGGAAATTCTGGTGGTTGGATTGCTGGCCGCGTTTGCGGGTTTTTTGGTTGGCGCGTATTTCGGTGTTCCAAGCGCTTAAAAAAAAATAAAAAAGAAACGGCTTTGGTTTTTCAAAGCCGCTTGTTTGGGTTTACTGGATTTCGAATTGTACACTGACGGTTGCCGTGTATTCCACGTCTCCCGAAATGATCGGTGTTCTCGGGCCATGGTTTCGTTTTTGTAGTAGTACGGAATCGAGTAATCCGCGTTTTCGCTGGCCGAGTGAACGGTTCCAAGGTTTATTCCAAGTCCGGTCGCGATGCTTTGCGCGCGGGTTTTTGCGTTTTGCGCGGCTTCAAAAAGCGCTTCGACGCGGAGTTGGTCTTCTTTGGCTTGCGAAAGCGAGAACGAAACCGAATCAATGCGGTTGGCGCCGGCTTGTGCGGCCGCGTCAATGACTTTTCCGGTGGTAGTCAAGTCGTGCAAGGTGATCTGAATGCGGTTGGTCGTGACGTATCCCGTGGATTCGGATTTTTCGGTTGTTCGATTCCATTCCCATTGTTCGTTGAGCGTGTATCCAACGGTTTTGATGTCTTTTTCCGGTACTCCGGCGGTTTTTAACGCGTTGATGACATCGGTTGTTTTTTGCGCGTTTTCGGATTGGCTTTGGCTTGCGCTTTTATTTGTGGTTTCGACGGCCAGCACGAGAATCGCTTGGTCGGGTGAAACGTTTTTGATGACTTTTCCGGTGACGGAAATGAGTCGTTTGGAGTTTTCCGCGTCGTCGGCGGCGAGTCGGATGCCGTCGCTTGGAAAGTTTGCGGCGTTTCCGGTGGAAGTCGTGTTGATGCCTTTGGCGTACGCGCCTGGAATCACGGCCACGGCACCATTAAAGTTTGTTGTGTCTGGTGCATTGGTTTTGGGCAGCCACATCGTGACGCCGGCGACCAATACGAATGCGATGGCGATGACACCCAGGGGAACGAGCCAAGAATTGTTGGTTTTGCTGGTTGTTTCCATTGGTTGAATCCCTCTTGGTAGTTTTTTCTAGAATGAAGGTTGAATCGGCTTTTAAAAGGTTTTTTTTGTTTCGGGAAAAAGCTCTGGTCAAAAAAGAAGTTTTCGTAAAAGCGTTCGGCGCTTTTACGTGATTGGAATTACGGTTTGAGGCGTTCGTCCCAATCTTTTTTGGCTTTGGCAACGGCTTCTTTTGCTTTTTTGGAGATTTGTTTTCCGGACACGCGTTTCCATTCTTTTTCGCATTCGTCCATGAACAGTTTTATCCAGACTTGGCTTGCCGTGTTTTCGAGCATGGCGTTGGTCATTTCTGGCGAGAGTTTTCCGGGGCCTGTGTCGCAGCAGCAGTCATCTTGGCAGTCATCGGATTCGGCTTGGTGGCATTCGCAGTCGCAGCCTTGACAGTCTTCGCAATCAGGGCATTCCTTGTAATCCGGGTGTTGCGATTCGTGTTCGTGTTTTTGTGGAGAGGAAGTTTTTTTGGATTTGCTCATATGGGGGTTCACCAACAAGAGAAAAAGCCCAACAGAATAAAAATTGAACCTGTGTTTGTATATGCCTGAATCGTTCATTAGCCGCGGTTTTGCTGCTCGGTGCCGTGTTTTTAGCCGGGTGCTCGTAGCCAAATGTGGGTCCTGTGCCGGAGTATGGTCGTTATGGGTTGTCCAAAGACGTGTTGGGAACGCATTTTCCCCCCAAGGCATGCCGGAATCGTTTTTTGGCGAAAAAGACACGAATCAATTTTTTTTGCAAAACGGATTAATCGGGGATCATGCCGCGTTTGATCAGAATCAAGGGTTATCCGAACCGTTTGACGCGTTGCTTTGGGTGCTGGATGGAACCGCTAAAGTTTCGATTGCAAAAGAAGTTTTTTTGGTGAACGCGGGCGAATGGATTTTGTTGCCCGCGAAAAAACCGCACGCCGTGAATGCGAAAACGCGGTTCAAGATGCTGTTGACCATGACCTGGTCGAAGTAGAAGTTTTGTTATTGTTTCGGGCTTTCGGGAAACCCTTTTTTTGCGAGTTCAAAAATATCTGGTGTGCGCTTGGCAAACGAGTTTGGCATCAGAAGAAATCGGAGACATTCTTTTTTTGTTTGGCTTTTTTTTTCCTTTTTCGTGTTGAATTTTGTTTTAGGCGGGCGGGGTTGATTCCTTTTCGTGCCAACTCGCGAAGGATTCGTTTGCTGTTTCGTCGGAATTTTCGTCTTTGCTTTAGCTCGATCACCGCTTTTGTGATGTGTGCTTTTTCCCGGTTTTGTCGGCGCGTAATGTCGGAGACGTGTTGTCGAACGGGTTGTTGTGAAGTCGGAATCACGACTTGTTTTGCGTTGACGCGTTCAATCTTGGTGTGGATGATTGGTTTTAGGCGGCGGTATTGCGTGTTCGCGAGCGTCTGCCACAAACTGTGGAGTTCATTCCATTCTTCGATGGAGAGCGTTCCTTTGCGACTGCGGGCTTGCAGGGCTTCGGCTTTGCGTTGAAGTCCGAGCAATGTGGTTTTTACGACGCGTTTGGGTTCGATTCGTTCTTTGCGGCCAACGATGACCACTTTTCCGCGTCGTTTGGTTCTCAATACCGTGGCGGGAATGGTCTTGCTTTCTCGCGGGATCTTCACGCGTTGTCCCCGGAAAAACGCGGATGGTTTTGATTTTTTTCTTCTTTCTCGGGGCGTTGGAACTTTTGATCCTCTCATATCTCGTTGCCTTCCTGGGTTTATCGTCCATTCTGTTTAAAGTCATTCCGGCGTTTTTTTTAGCCCTGTCCTGCGGATTGCCGCCCCAAGCGATTGAATTTTTGTTTTCCGTGAAAAAGCCGTACACCAAGGTTTTTTAACATTTATATCCATCAATAATGCATAGGGCGTTTTCCGTCTGTTTTGGGCGGTTTTGAACGCGTTTTGTTTTCTTTAGGAGGAATTCATCTATGGCAAATGGAGTCGATCCAAACAACCAACAAGTCATTTTTTTGGGCGAAGGCGCGAAAAGAACCCGGGGTCGGGATGCGCAGCGCATTAACATTCTGGTGGCCAAAGCCGTCGCGAACGCGGTGCGCTCCACCTTGGGTCCGAAAGGAATGGACAAAATGATTGTCGACGAACTCGGCGACGTGACGATTTCAAACGACGGCGCCACGATTTTGCAGGAAATGTCGATTGAACATCCCGCGGGAAAAATGATGGTGGAAGTCGCAAAGACCCAGGACAACGAAGTCGGCGACGGAACCACGACCGCAACCGTTCTGGCCGGAACATTGCTTGAAAAAGCCGAAAAATTATTGGATGACGAGATTCATTCGTCCGTCATCATCAAGGGTTATCGCATGGCGGCCAAGAAAGCCAAAGAAGAATACGATATTACCGGAAACGAAATTTCGGTCAAAGACACGGCCATGCTCAAAGACATCGCGATGGTGGCCATGACTGGAAAAAGCGCGGAAGGTGCCAGCGAACTTGGGAATTTGGTCGTCACCGCGGTCAAGCAAGTCGCGGAAGAAAAAGACGGAAAAACCGTGATTGATTTGGACCAGATCAAGGTCGAAAAAAAAGTCGGTGCGTCATTGACGGATTCGGAACTCGTCAAAGGCGTGGTCGTTGACAAGGAAATCGTTCACTCGGGAATGCCAAAACGCGTTGAAAAAGCGAAAATCGCGTTGGTGGACGCCGCCATGGAAATCAAGGAGCCTGAAAACGACGCCAAAATCGAAATCAATTCTCCGGACCAATTACAGGCGTTTTTGGATCAGGAAGAAGGATTTCTGCGCAACATGGTGGAGCAAATCAAGAAATCCGGTGCCACCGTCGTGTTTTGCCAGAAAGGAATCGACGATTTGGCCCAGCATTTTTTAGCCAAAGAAGGAATCGCCGCGGTTCGCCGCGTGAAAAAATCCGACATGGATGCCATGGTTAAAGCCACCGGCGCCAAAATCGTTTCGCGTATCAAGGATTTGACGCCGAATGATTTGGGGTACGCGGGAATCGTTGAAGAACGCAAAATCGCGGGCGACAACATGGTTTTCGTATACGAATGCAAGAACCCGAAATCGGTTTCGTTGTTGGTGCGCGGCGGATCGGAACACGTCGTGGATGAAGCCGAACGCGCGGTGCACGATGCGATCGGAGCCGTCTCAAGTTCGATTCGCGTCGGAAAAGTCGTGGTCGGCGGAGGCGCCGCGGAAATGGAAGTCGCGATGAAACTACGCGAATTCGCAAAAACCATTGGCGGACGCGAACAACTCGCGATCGAAGCCTTTGCCGAAGCCCTCGAAGTGATTCCGCGAACCCTTGCCGAATCCGCGGGAATGGATCCGATCGACACCTTGGTCGCGTTGCGTTCAAAGCACGCGGCAAAAGACGGAAAAGCGTTCGGAGTCGACGTGTTCGATTCGAAAGTCGCGGACATGGCGGCCAAAAAAGTGCTCGAACCATTAGCCATCAAGATTCAAGCGATCACGAGTGCGTCCGAAGTCGCGGAAATGATTCTGCGTATCGACGACATCATCGCCGGTTCCAGCAAATCCAAAATGCCACCCGGTGGAATGGGCGGCGGAATGGGCGGAATGGATGGAATGGACATGTAAGGAGAACCCAACCGTCCAGTAGGCGTAAAAGCCTATTGGACAACTCTCCATTTTGGTTTCGAAACCATGGATATACAAGAAAGAGTTTTTTGGATCCATCTTTTAGGTCTACTTTTAGCCGTTATCGCCGGAGCACTTTTTTTTGCGATAACGCAAACAGAAAAAATTTCTGGGATTATCGGCGTCATGTATTTTTGGGGGGCCATCGTTGGCATCGGCCTTGGTTGTGTATTCCTTTATTGTTTTACTTTGCTTGCGCTGGATCGATCGCATCCGGGTGGTTCATTTAAAATTCGGTTTTGGCGTTTTCCATTTTGGACGTTGCAGCAAGCCGTTTTATTTTCAATTTTTATCATTCCGATCGCGTCGGCGCTCGGTTGGGTCATCGCAGTTGCGATGTGGTTTAATGTAATTGCAGGAACAATCCTTAGTTTTTTTCTTACTCTTTTTCCTGTTTTTTATTTTATCTGCGCAAGTATGGCGCTGGCGTATCCAAAAACATATTCTAAATTGTTCGGTGAGGTGTTGGAATCCTCCGCCCAATCAGATCCAAGTCCTCAAGTGCTGAAGCAATGAATTTTTTAATTTGTACTGGGCGATCGGAAATCATCGCTGTTTTTCCAACACTCTTTTTCGGATTCACCTGTTTTGGGTCGCGGCTACATAAACGTTTATAAACTGGGAAATAATTATGTGTACAGGTGATTTAATTCATGGCTGTGGACTTTTTACAGGAGTATTTGCGCCAGGTGGGAGCGAATTTGGTTTCAGCCACAACCAATATTGTCTCCGATGTGATCCGGGTCATTCCGGGCCTGATTGGTGCCGCGGTTTTGTTGACGGTCGGTGTGTTCATCGGAAAATACGTCAAGAAATTCGTTACGGGTGTCATTCAGAGCACGAAAGCCGATGACTGGTTGCGCGAAAAAAAATTGCATGACGCGCTCGGCAACCGCGAATTGTCGTCGATTTTCGGAAGCTTTGCCAAGTGGTATGTGATCGTGATCTTTTTGGCGCAGTCGCTGGATTTGATCCAGATGCGCGTATTGCGTAGCTTCACCGAATTCCTGATCAGTTTCATCAACTCGCTGATTGCGGCGATGATTATTCTGGTCGGCGGATTGCTGTTGGCGCGCTATGTGCGAAACGTTGTGGAATCAACGGAATATCAGTACAAGAAGACCATCGCAGTGGTAATCGAAGTAATGATCATCTACGTCTCGGCGGTTATTTCGCTGCAGACCGTGGGAATCAATACCAAGATTTTGACCGATGCGTTCATTGTCGGGTTTTCGGCAATGGTGTTCGGTTTGGCGATTTTGGCTGGTTTGGTCTTTGTGCTTGCGTTTCGCAAGGACATTGTTCAATTGGCTAACGATCTTCGAAAAGAAGTGGGAAAGTAATTCTCCCACACTTTTTTTCCTTTTTTTGTTTTTTTCACATCCTTTTTAAATAAACTTTTGTGCACATATTCCTGACTTAATTGATTCAAATGGATCGGTTAGCCAGTATGATTAACAATTCACTTCGGAGGAAATTCACATGAAAATAGCTGATCTGCGTCCATTCGCAAAAAACGTCGACCTTTTGGTCAAGGTGCTTTCGTTAAACGAAGTGCGGGAAGTCGCGTCCAAGCAAGACGGGTCCCGTCATCGCGTGACGGAGGCCCTGGTTGGGGACGATTCCGGAACCGTGTTGCTCACGTTGTGGGACGACGGCATTGACCGGATTGCTTCGGGAAAAGCGTATCGCATCCAAAACGCCTTCACGTCCTTGTTCCAAAAGTCGCTTCGGTTGAATCTGGGTCGAAACGGTTCGATTGAGGAAACCGACGAAGAAGTCGTCGTGAACGAGGAAACCAATGTGAGCGAAGCGCAGGTTCCGCTCCTAAAAATCGGTGATTTGAAACCGTATTTGCGCAAAGTCGATGTGATCGTGAAAGCCTTGTCCAAAAACGAGGTGCGCGAAGTATCGAGCAAAAACGATAATTCCACGCATCGCGTCACGGAAGCGTTGATCGGAGACGATTCGGGAACGATTCTCTTGACGCTCTGGGATGAGGGCATCGAAAAAGTCGAAGTCGGAAAATCCTATAAAATCGGAAACGCGTTCACGTCGTTGTTCCAAAAATCGTTGCGGTTGAATCTCGGCCGAAACGGAACCCTGGATCCGGCGGACGAAGAAGTCGATAACGTCAATGAAGAAAACGCGATGAGCCAAAAAGAATTCAAACAGCGCCCGATGCCGGGCGGTCGCGGCGGTCAAAACCGCGGTTCGCGCAATGATCGCGAAGATGAAGAAGGGTACTAGGTATCCTCTTCTTTTTTTTCTATTTTTTTCCGATCCGCAAAAATATTTTCGGATGCGTCGGGTTTGTTTTCGAATGAATCGTTTGATCGGCTTGGGTTTGGGTCGAATCGTATACCTGGGTTTGTACGGGTACACGGCTTTGGGAATCAGGCGGACTTTTTCGATTTTTCCCGATTGAATCAGCCCGATGTAAACATCGCCGGCACATGAACTCCAATAGCGGCCTTCTGGCCGCCGGTTTTTCGGAAGCCATTTTTGTTCGTGGAACCGGATCACATCGGATCGAAACAGCCATTTATCCGTATACATCCTCCGATGGAAACGAATTTTGCGCCCGCAAAACGCAGGTGTTTGGATAGTTCCTTGTACGCTTCATCCGGAAGCGGTTCTTGGTCTTTGTCAAAGCTGAGGACCAAATGAGGTTCATTGGTGTTGGTTGGCAGTATCAGCACGTGTTCGTTTCGCGCTTTCAGTTCCGACGCGAGTCTGCCGGTTTTTTTGTATTCTTCCAGAATCACTACCGGTACTTTGGATTGATGTAAAAGCGCCGAAACCGCTTGCCGGTATCGTTCGTATTTTTCCGGTCCCGTTAAATTTTTGACGTCGCCAAAAAACGGGTGCACGAGCACCACCACTCTGCCGTTCGCTTTTTCCACCCGGCGTTGTAATTGGATCCATTCCGACGCCGGAATTTCGGCGAGGCTTTTCCACTGGTTTTTCATGAAAAACACTAGGGGGCTTTTTTGTATTTAAAGTCTGTGGAAAACCTTTTTTCCTTGCGAATTCGTTTTCTTGGTTGGGCCACGATGCCAATCGATGCCTTTTAAAAGCGTTTATTGCGTGTTTTGGGTATGAGAAGGGATTTAGAAATACGCAGAAGGGATTCAGAAATTTTCCTGTAATGCTGATTCGTTGAGTGATCCCTCGTTATTAAATTTCCAAACAACGTCTTTTTTTTCACTTGAAACAACCGTGTTTTTTTCTTCGGTTGTTTTTCGCCGGCCTTTTCAAAAAAAGCCGTGGGACAGGTAGCTCAGCCTGGCTAGAGCATTGGTCTTATAAGCCAAAGGTCGCGGGTCCGAATCCCGCCCCGTCCATTTCGGATGAATTCACGTGTGCGTTTATAAATTATTTTAACTTATTTTATGTTAGGTGGTATTATTGAAGAAGGAAGTGACCATGAATCTAAAGGTCAAGGAGTATACCAGTCGGGTCTTGGGTGTTGTTAAGGAAAAATACGGGTTGACCGACAAAGGAGAAGCCTTGGACAAATTCGCGGAAATGTATGGGTCTGAATTTATAGACCGCGAGGTACGTGATGAAGTGATCCGAGAAGTTATTAATTCCACGGAGCAACACGTTAAGAAATACGGCTTACGCAAAATGTCCGAAAAAGAACTTGATGCACTTTTTGAAGGCCGCTAAATGACGTTTTCCTACGACTTGTCCGATGAATTGAAAGCAACCATCGGGGTGCTGGCGAAGAAGGACAAAGTCACAGCGGAAGCATTGCAGAAAAAAATAAAGCAAATTGTTTCGTGTGATTTGCACACGATCGAGCATTATAAGAACCTTCGGTATGATTTCTCAGATTATAAGCGGGTTCATGTGAACCGGAATTTCGTTTTGATATTCAGAGTATTCAAAAAAGAGCAGCATATTCTTTTTGACCGTTTCAGGCATCACGATGATGTGTACAAGAATTGAATAAAAAACAACTCTATGTGTTGATAAGTATGCCAAAAAAACAATTGGGACCGTTTTCGCATCAAAGCGAAGAAGCTGTTGCGGCGTACTGGAAAAAAAACAACGTGTCCTCCGAAGCGCGGGCGCAGTACAAAAAATCCGAGAAAAAGTTTTATTTCATGGATGGGCCTCCGTACGCAACGGGAAACATTCATATGGGCACGGCGTTAAACAAAACCCTGAAAGACATCGCGATGCGGTCCAAGCGCATGCAAGGGTTTGACGTGTTTGATCGCCCGGGGTATGATACCCATGGGGTTCCGATTGAATTCAAAGTGGAACAAAAATTGGGGTTCAAATCCAAAACCGATATCGAGTCTTTTGGGGTTGAAAAATTCATTGAAGAATGCCGTCTTTTCGCGTCGCAGTTTATTCCCGTGATGAACCAACAGTTTGAGGACTTGGGCGTGTGGATGGATTGGGATAATCCGTATATTACGTACAAAAACGAGTATATTGAAGCCGTGTGGTGGACCTTCAAAAAAGCCCATGAAAAAAATTTGTTGTATTTGGGGTTGTATCCCGTGCACGTGTGTCCGCATTGTGAAACCGCGGTCGCGTTCAATGAAATTGAATACGTTAAGCAAACCGATTCGTCGATTTATGTCAAGTTCAAGGTCAAGGAAAGCGACAATCGGTTTTTGGTGATTTGGACCACGACACCGTGGACATTGCCGGGAAACACAGGGGTTATGGTGCATCCGAAATACGAATACGTTGAAGCCCAGGTTGGCGCCGAGATTTGGATTGTGGCCAAGGATCGGTTAGTGCCGTTGATGGACGCCTTGGAAGCGGGGTATGTGATTTTGAAAACGTTTCCGGGAAAAGAACTGGAAGGAACAAAGTACGAAAACCCGCTTTCGAATCATCTGAAACTGGGAAAACTCGAGAACGCTTATCGCGTGATTTTATCGGATCGGTATGTGACGGTGGAAGACGGAACCGGTTTGGTGCATACGGCGCCCGGTCACGGAAAAGAAGATTTTGACGCGGGAACCAAAGCGGGTCTGCCCGCGATTTCGCCAGTGGAATTAAACGGGAATCTAAAACCCGAAACGGGTAAATACGCTGGAAAAAAAGCGCGGGTGGTGGACCGCGAAATCATCGATGATTTGAAAGATTTGAACGCGTTGGTGCTGGAGCATCCGTATTCGCATGATTATCCCGTGTGCTGGCGCGATAAATCCCCGTTGTTGCAGATGTCGGTGCCCCAGTGGTTTTTTCGGATTTCAAAATTCCGAAGCGATTTGGTTAAGGAAAACCAGTCCGTGGAGTGGGTTCCGGCCAGAATGAAGGGGCGCATGAATGGGTGGTTGGAAGGATTAAGCGATTGGCCGGTGTCGCGCAGCCGGTATTGGGGAACGCCGTTGCCGATTTGGGTGTGTGAAAAATGCGATGAAAAAACAGTGGTGGGAAGCAAAAAAGAATTGGAATCGTTGACGAAATTGCCCAAAGACATGGATTTGCACAAGCCGTGGATCGACCAGATTACGATTAAATGCAAAACATGCGGTGGTGTCCAAAAACGCGTTTCCCATGTGCTGGATGTATGGTTTGATTCGGGGGTTTCAAGCTGGGCGGCCTTGGGGTATCCGGCGAAAACCGATTTGTTCAAGAAGTTCTGGCCGGCGGATTTGAATATCGAGGCCACGGATCAGTTTCGCGGCTGGTGGAACAGCGAATTGATTTGTTCCCAGATTTGTTTTGACCAAAAACCCTTCAAAGCCGTGGCCGTGCATGGCATGGTCTTGGATTTGGCCAAGAAAAAAATGTCCAAGTCCCAGGGAAACATCGTGTCTCCCGGTGAAGTCATTGAAAAATATTCGCGGGATTATTTGCGGTTTTATTTGTCGCAAGTCAGCGGCGGAGACGACATCGTGTTTGACTGGGAAGCGTTTTCGGAGATTCACAAGTTTTTTTCGATTCTTTGGAACAGTTATAATTACGCGGCGTTGTATTTGGACTTGGATTTTGCGTCCAATGAATCCGCGCCCAAAGTGTCTGGCCTGGAAGACCGGTGGCTTTTAAGCCGCACGCATTCGGTCATCAAAGCGTGTTCGGAGGCGTATAACAAGTACGAGTTTTTCCGGGTCGCCAATGTGCTGGAAGCATTCGTGATCAATGATTTGTCGCGTACCTACATCAAATTGATTCGCGATCGCGCAAAAGTGGGCGATTCGTCGGATCTTTCGCGGGTCATGAGTTTTGCTTTGTTTTCCGTGATCCGGTTGCTTTCTCCGTTGTGTCCGCATGTGTCCGAGCATTTTTATTTGCACGGAAAAAGCGAAAAGATGTTCAAAAGCGTGCATTTGAATTTGCTTCCGGTGTTCGACTCCAAGCATCAGGATTTGGAGCTTGAGTCCGCGTTTGGAAAATTGTCGGAAGTCGTTCAGATTTCGCTTGCTTTGCGCGAAGAACAAAAGAAAAAATTGCGCTGGCCATTGCGTGAACTCGTGGTCGTGACGAAAACCGGAAAAACGTTTGGTCGGGTGTTGCCGGTGCTTGAAAGCCAGGCCAACGTGAAAAAAGCGTCAGAATCAAAGTTTCCTCCGAAAGGAATTTTTGCTTCAAAACAAGGAGACGGGTTTACCGTGTTTTTGGACGTGTCCGCGGACGCGAACCTTGAAGACGAATGGGAATACATGGAATTGCGTCGATTGGTTCAGGACGCCCGGAAAGCCGCCAAACTCCAGCAAGACGCCTTGGCGGTTCTGGAACTGGGTTCCACGGATGCGGGTTTCGTGAAGCGTTTTTCAAAACAATTGGAATCGGACGCGCGCGTCAAAATCGTTCCTGGTACTGGCGAATTGAAACTCCTGATCAAACGAAGCTTTTTTATTCGCTTGAGTGATAAATAACCATTATATGGGCAAAGGACGCAGTTCTTCTGGCGGCGGGCCGGAACGCGGGTTTGGTCCCCGAAAAAAAGGCAGGTTCAAGGGAAAAGTCCCGTTTTCGTCGGGTATGAGACAACTGACTCATGATATTCGGAACAATCTTTCGTTTTCAAAGCAAAAGCCGCCGCTACAACAGCATGAAGCGCATCAGGGAAAACCCGTGCGAAAAAAGCGGTCGCTTAAAAAAGAGTCTTTTGCGTTGATGGCCCATCGGCATGGGGCGGAGTATGAAGAACTTGCCGCGCGGATTTTGGCGGATTTTCATCGAACTCCCAAAAACAACATGGGGGTCGATTTTGTTTCCCGTGACGGTCAGCATTTTGTCGAAGTCAAGGGAACGCTTAACGGCGCCAACATGGGAACTTTTTCGAATATCAAGGTGTTGAACAGAGCGCTGATGAACAATGTCGCCACGGAATTTTTGTTCATCACGCCTACGCACGTGTATTTGTGTCCTGCCGACAAACTTCGCGAATTCGTTCAGAAGAATTATTCGAAACTTTCTCCCAAAGAGGTTCGCGGAGACGCGCGTTTGCGCGCGACCTTGACAATCAAGGATCTCGTGGCGGCGGGACTGATGGTGAACCGGCATGGGGATTTGCAGGCGTGGGTGATTAATCATGAACAGATGGATCGCATCGCGCTCGGAAAAAAAATGGATCCGAAAAAACCGGTGTTGCTTCAGCCGTTCGCGAGTCGGATGGTGTATTCTCGCAAGGTTCTTGAAGCGAGTCGCGCGAAAATGGCGATCGAAGAAGCGGATGTTGATCCGTCGTTTGAACCGATGGGCCGCCGATTTAAGCGTCGGGGCGGCGGCGGAACAAAAAACGGATTCAACTCTTAAAAATCGTGATGCGTAGTACCATAATGAGAATCACGAACGCGACGCTGAGTCCGACGACGAATTGCGGGGACAATTTGGGTCCGCCGGTTTCCACGTCGAAAAATCGCATGATCCCAAGCGAGGAACTGGGTCCTCCGGCACCTTGGTTTTGTTGTAGTTTAACCATGTTTTTTCTCCAAATAGTGGTTTTGTTTCCAATAAGTTTATTATATTGAAAACCATAAAAAGGTATTGGAACGCTTTTCCCGGTGTTTTGAATATGGATTATCGCCAAACAACCAAGGATCTTTTTCATCTCGTCGTGCTCGTGGGCTTGGTGTTGGGGTTATTGTATTTGTTGACGTGGACCGGGGTTTTGCGTTGTGCCGCGGTGCCGGGTTGGTGTGACGCGTATTGGTTGATTACCCGCGGAGGGCCTCCGCGCGTATTGATTATTGACGGCGGCCAGGGCATGGGAGATCCGGACTTGTTGCGGCAAGCCTTGGGGGATCCGCAGCATGCCGGCGTGCAAGCCGCGATGTCGCGGTTGGATTTGGTGAATCTGGGGAATATCAAGCGGTATGATTTGGTGATTGTGGAACGGTCGCGGACCATGAGTACGGGCAAACTCAAGATGTTTATGGAGTACGTGAATTCAGGCGGACGATTGGTGTGGACCGGCGACGCAGGAACCCAAATTGCGCCGGGAGACGCGTTGTTGCTTGAAAGCGAGGATCCGGATTTGAATTCGACGAACCCGGTTCCGATTAATCCGTGGCGTCGCAAAGAATATGATCGGATCGTGGCGTTTGACCAGTTTTTGTCCGTCGGATACGTGGCCCGGTTTTGTGAAGTCAAAGCGTGTTCGCAGACACGGCCTTGGCAGGGAATTTTGCGGTTGGATCAAGAGCGCGATCATCCCTTGGTGTATGGTTTGCGCGAAGGATTGGTGTTGCGCGGGGATTATGCGATTGTGCGCCCGATTGATGATGTGCCGTCGACGCGGGTGTTAACGCTTGATTGGGAAGGCAATTTGATTACCCAAGACAACCGGAATTTGGGGAATTCGTTTCCGATGATTCAAACCGGTGGCGTGGGAGACCGGGTGGTCTATTATGCGGTGCCGCCGGAACAGTTCGTGGCGCCGGATTTGCCTGAAAAATACTGGACGATTGTCGAACAGATGTATTTTGGAATGATCAAATAAACGGCTTCCAGGGCGTTTAGCGGCGAAAGCAACATTTATATATACTGAAAACCTTTATTCTGTGCTTTAATAAAGCAAAATTATTTAAACCAAACAACACACGATATTAACAGAGTAATTGGAGTGGGTGAATAAAAGATGTATCCAGAACAAGGTGGCGGTGCCGCACCTGCCGAGGATTATCCCGCGGATACGGGCTTTCGCAGTCGGGCCAGCAATATCGAAAGCATGATTCCATTAATCATCATTCTCATTATCGCAGTGTATGCCGGAGCGCGATTTGGCTTTTTTAGTTTGCCGTTGCCCGGTTTGGGAACGGAACCCGTTCGCATGTTGATCATCGGCGAGCCTTCGCCCACATTGAAAGCGATTCTCGACGAGGACCGCGATTTGGTGCGCTATACGATTCGGGATGCGCGCTCGTTATCGGTTTCTCCCAAAGACCAGTTAGCGCAATACAAAATCGTTTTATTGGACCAGTCCAAACAAGCCGATAAATCCGTTCCGCGCGTTTTAGGTGACGCGATTCAGGATTGGGTCAAAACCGGCGGAAAACTGATCGTCGTCAAAGATTCGGGTATTTACCGCGATGGCGCGTCCGACGTAATCGGTTGGAAAGCCACGTTCGGTGACATCATGCCCGTCGAATGCAATTACGAAAAGGATTTCGTGGCCACCTGTACGCGACCCGTGCATGTCACCGCCAAGATTTTCCAACAGGATTTCAAACACAAGATCATGGAAGGAATCGAAGTCGCACCCGCCGATCCGGACGCGGTGTTGTTCCTTGAAACCTTCAATGTGACTCCGATCGGAAACCAAGTCGCGTACATTCAAAATGTCACGACGCCGGCCTGGTATCCCGCGGTCGTTGAAAAAACCTGGTTTGGCATCGGAAAAGTAATTTATTTCAATTACGATCCCGGCGCAACCAAAGGCGTGTTTGAAAACACCCTCAAATACCTGCGATAAAACCCGCAGGTTTCTTTTTCTATTTTTTTTCTTTTCTTCAACGCCCCTTGTGGCATGAAGACAATTAAAAACTTTTTTTTTGAATGAATTCGTTTACCATTTGATTTTTTTTCGCATGGATTCCATTTCGGCTTTGAGGCGTTTTTCGGTGGCCGGATCCGAACTCGCGTGGCCGGCGGTGGTCAAAAACAGTTTACTTTTGCCGTGTTTTTCGTGCAATGACACCGCGCTTTGGGGGGGACAAATCATGTCGTAGCGGCCGTGCACGATGGAAAGCGGAATGTCTTCGATGGAAAAAATGTGGTTGAGAATGTAATTGTTGGGTAAAAAACAATTGTTGACAAAGTAATGGGTTTCCAAGCGTGCGATGGCCAGCGGATTCCAGACTTTCATTTTTTTTTCCGTGTGTTTTTCATTGGGTTCGAGTTTGAGCAAGGATTGTTCGTATAATTCCCATTCGAACGCGTATTCGAGGGCTTTGGCTTTGTTTTGGGAATTGATTTGTTCGTAATAGTATTCGGCGATCCGGTGGTGCTGGTCTTTGGGCACCAGTGAATACAATCGGGCGCGGGCGTTGGGAAACAAGTGTTTGGCGGGACCGTCAAAAATGTATTTGATTTCGGGGGCGTTGCCAAAGAATATTCCGCGTAAGAGCATTCCGGCGACGCGATCGGGATTCGCGATGGCGTAACAGAGTGCCAGGGTGCTTCCCCAGCTGCCGCCAAACAAAAAAACCTGGTCAATGCCTTGGTGGTCAAGCAACACGTCGATGTCTTCGACCAAATGCTGGGTGGTGTTGGCGTGGGTGCTGGCGTACGGCGTGCTTTTGCCGCTTCCGCGCTGATCCAAAAACGTGACGTTTAAGTGTTTGTAATTGAAGAATCGCTGGTCTTTTTTGGAGCAACCGCCGCCGGGGCCGCCGTGCAAAAACAACACGGGTTTTCCGTTCGGTTTTCCGCGGGTTTGAAAGTGTAATTGGTGTCCGTCGGATACGGCTAAGAAATGTTCTGTGGTTGGCGCCATATACGTTCAATGGGATAAACGCATTATAAACCGGTTAGCGAACCCGGTTTTCGATTTGGAATCGTTCCAAAAACTTGGGCATTTCGCGGTACAACCAGGTGGTGAGTTTGACGAATTCGTGGGTTTTGTCTTTGATGTATATTTCAATCGTGTCGAATTCCTGGTGATAGTACCAGTGCGGAACTTTGTTTCCGTCCAGGTTTTTTCCCGTGATTTTGTCAAGGCCGCTTCCTTTGAATTCGCCTTTGTTCATGATAATGGTAAAGCTGCGCAAGTCAATGAAGGGACGCGACAAAATGTCGATAGGGGGAAGGCCGTAGTGTTTGGTTTTTTCAAGCAAAAAATTGTGTTTGAAATTAAAATTGTTTCCGATGGGAACAAACGTGAAGGGGTACGGGTCTTTGAGGTGGCATTCGTCGATGAATTGTTCCAGGATTTTTTTTTCGTTGGATTCCCATTCTTTTAGAATCACGAGTTTTCCGATGGGTTCGCCGCTGGATCGGTCGAGTTCCTGGAATTGAATCGTAATGACTTTGTCTTTTTGAGGATCCAGTCCCGTGGTTTCGATGTCCAGGTAATAATTGGCCATGTAAGAAAAAGGAGGATTGTTCTTTTAGGGGTTTTGGATACATGCGTTTACTGGGGTGGCGCTTCTTTTTCAATGCGTTTTTGGAACAAGTGGTGTTTTTGCACGAAATTCTTGAAAAAAGGCATTTTTTTGAGCATCAGCATGAGCAATACCACGATCGTTGCCACCAAGGCCAGAACGTATTCGCCGAATCCAATGGCCATTCCGATGGCCGCCAACGCCCATAAGTCCGCTGCGGTGGTGAGTCCGCGCGTGGATCCTTCGGCTTTAAAGATCGCGCCGGCACCTAAAAACCCGATTCCAACGACGATTTGGGACGCGATGCGGGTCGGGTCTCCGCCGGGATACGCAATCGAAAGAATCGTAAACAACGTGGCGCCAAGACACACCAGCATGTGGGTTCGAAACCCCGCGGGCATGGCGTCGAGTTCGCGTTCAAGTCCGATCAAGGCACCGATGATGACGGATAAACCGAGTTTAAGCACCAAGTCGGGGTTGGCCAAGAGGGTTTCCATTTCTATGTGCTAAGCCCGAAAGCATTATAAACAAAATCGGGGGCCAAAGAAAGGTTTTTTTTAGGGATTTAGGATCATCACGTAAAAATTGAGGATTCCCGCAAACGTCGTCCACAACAAATAGGGTATCAGAATCGCGGCGGCTTTGGGTTCGATTTTTCGAAATTCAAGCATGGTGGCCATAATGGATATCCAAAGCAATAGGATTCCGACAAATCCGAGGGCTGGGTTTTTGAGTCCGAAAAACAAGATCGTCCATAAAACGTTTAATCCCAATTGAATTCCAAACAAGACCTTGGCTTTTTGGGTGAGTCCTTTTTCGGACGCCCAGTACACCGCGATTCCCATGGACGCGTACAACAGAATCCACACGGGGGCGAACACCCAGTTGGGCGGGTTAAAAAACGGTTTTTGGAGGCGGGGGTACCAATCGATCAAGGCGGGTAACGTGAAAATCGCGCCGATGAATCCGGCGAGTTCGCATAGTCCGATCGCAATGAAGAGTCGATCCCATTTCATGTTCTTCAAAAAGAGAGTTCTTTTTTGTTCTTTTTAATCTTTTGGGATTCTTCGTTTTCTTTTCCAACTCTGTTTTTCGTTTGGTTTGACTGGGTCGTGGAAAAAGAGAATGGAAAGGAGGGGCCTTTCCGTTTAGTCCACGGATTTGACGCGGTGACCTAAAATGATGCGGTCGCCAAATACCTGGATGTCGTTTCGGGCAACGACCAAGTCGCCTTTTCCAAGTCCGCGGTCGATGACGATGGATTCGAGCTGGTTGGTGGCGCCCACCCGCTGCACTTCTTTGACGTGTCCGACGTTGTGACCGTCGGCGTCAAGGACTTTGGCGCCTTTGTATTCGCTGACAGGCGTGATGTTAAGGAAGATTCCTTCGTTTCCGATGGAAGAGATGTAGTCTTTTCCGATGAAGGAATCCACTTCGAGGAGTCCGCGGTCGACTTCGATGCCGGCCATGGCCAGGGACTCTTTGTCGAGGTGAACGGCGTTGACTTTTCCGATTTCTTTGCCGGTGTCCGACATGACTTTTTTACCGACCAGTTCCTTTGCTTTAATGGTTTCGGATAACCGGCTGAAATCCATTGGTTCCCGTTTCATTAAAACACCTCCTGGATAGTAAAGACGACCGTTCATAATAAAACTATAACCGACTTATATGTTGGGGGGGGGTTAACGGCGATTAAGAGGGGTTTTTGGATGAAAAACGAATCGGGCTTGTTGGAACGGGTGGGCGGCATTTTTTTTGCCGAACATCAATGAATGAAAACAGTTGTAGAGCGGACGGCGAAACCTAACCGAGAAAAATCCCGAGGCCAAAGCATGTCATGGTATGTAGCGCTGGTCCAAGAAGAAAAAAATAGTTTCCGCCCGAATAAATTATTCGTAAATGCTGCTGGTGGAAACGACTTTGTATAAGCGGCCGTTGGATTCTTCGGAAAGGGTTTCTACGGGTTCCATGACTTTTTGAAGCCGGATTTTGGTGGCGTAACCGAAAAATTTGATTGGAAATTCTTCGATGATGAAGAATTGTTTTCCACGGTGAATATCCGCAAGAACGAATTTTTCGAATCGTATGATTTCGTCTTCGGTGGCCGCTTTTTCTTTATTGGGTCGGGTGTAATAAACTCGGTTGTCTAATCGGTTGTCCATACATACTAGTAGTGCGTAGTGTTTATTAACCCCCAAAAAAAGAAAAAAGCGAAAGCGGTTTGGATTTTAGGGATTCGAACCCGCTTTGGCGGGATCCATGAAGAATACTTCCCAGAGGTGTCCGTCCGGGTCTTCAAAACCGCGTTGATACATCCAGCCCAGGTCCTGGGGTTTTCGCGGTTCTTTGGCGCCGGCGGAAATCGCTTTGACCATGAGTTCGTCGACTTCGAATCGGTTTTCGAGGGAAATCGCAAGAATCACTTCGCTGGTTTTTTTGGCGTTTGAAATTTCTTTTTGGATAAACGATTTGAAAAACGGTTTGACCAAGAGCATGGCGAACATGTTTTCGCCGATGATCATGCACGTCGCGTTTTCATCGGTAAACTGGGGATTGAATGAAAAACCCATTTTGGAAAAAAAAGCGATGGATCGCTCGAGGTTTTCCACGGGAAGATTCACGAATATTTGTTTGATCATGCAAATTTTTATAATTCAATTAAGTTATAAACTTTTCGGAGTTTGAACTAAACCAAGGGGGTTTTTGTTTTGACGTATGTGGACGGATTTGTAATCCCGATTTCAAAGAAAAATGTTCAATCGTATAAAAAAATGGCTCAATTAGGCGCCAAGCTTTGGAAAAAATACGGTGCATTGCAATACACGGAAGCCATCGGGGATGATTTGGCGCCGAAAGGAACCGTGACGCGTTTTCCAAAACTTGCCAAAACAAAATCCGGCGAAACCGTCGTGTTTTCGTTTATCGTGTATAAATCCCGCAAGCACCGCGATAGCGTGAACAAGAAAGTCATGTCGGACCCAGTGATGAACGATCCCAAAATGAAAAACATGGTGATGCCCTTTGATCCCAAACGCATGGCGTACGGCGGATTCAAGGCTTTGGTGGAATGGTAAATTTCGCTTAGAGGCGGTTTGTCATGCGGATCAAGCTCACTAGTATTCCAATCGAAGACTATGATCAAGCCTTGTTGTTTTACACCGAGGTCTTGGGGTTTGTCAAGAAACGGGATATTCCTTTAGGCGCCCAAGAACGGTGGATCACGGTAGTGTCACCGGAAGATCCCGACGGCGTGGAACTCGTGCTGGAACCCAATGGCCGGTATCCCGCGATGAAAGCCTTGAAAGAATCGCTTAAACGCGACGGTATTCCTTTTACGGCGTTTTGGGTGGCGGATGTGCAGAAAGAATTCGAGCGTTTAACCCGACTCGGAGTCAAATTTCACCAAAAACCCGCGCATCAGGGCCCGACCATTCAAGCGGTGTTTGATGATACTTGCGGAAACCTGATTCAAATCTATCAAATGTAAAAAAAAGAAAAAAATGGAGTATTGGTACATGACAATGAATCCCGTGATTCATTTCGAAATGCCGGCAACAGACCGAAAACGTTCCGAAGGAAACCGCGCGGGTTTGATGCAACCGGAGTCCATGTAAAGGGAGGAAAAAGCATGTCTCGAAAAATTTCGCCTTGTTTGTGGTTTGACGGCCAAGCCGAAGAAGCCAGCCGATTCTATGTTTCGGTGTTTCCGAATTCAAAAATAACGCAAATCGAAAAATATGTCACAGAAACGCCTTCGAACAAACCCGTTGGAAGCGTCATGACGGTTTCGTTCGAATTGGACGGAAACGAATTCTTGGCGTTAAACGGCGGACCCTATTTCAAGTTCAATGAAGCGATTTCGCTGATGATTCCGTGCAAAGACCAAAAAGAAATCGATTACTACTATGCCAAGCTATCCGCGGACCCCAACGCGGAAATGTGCGGATGGTTAAAAGACAAATTCGGGATTTCGTGGCAATTGATTCCAAAAGACTTTGACGCCTGGATGAAAACCGCGGATTCCGAAAAAAAGAAAAACGCCATGAAAGCATTGCTGGACATGAAACGGATTAATGTAATGGACTTGGAAAAAGCCGCCAAGGGAAAAAGGGGTTGATTCGAATGCGAAAAATCATTGTGTTGCAGTTCGTCACGCTTGACGGTGTCGTGCAAGCGCCCGGGGGTCCGACAGAGGATTCGTCCGGCGGATTCAAATTCGGCGGATGGGTGACACTGTATTTTGACGATTTTTCGGGAAAAGAAATGGAAAAACAAATGGGTCCCTCTGACTTGCTGTTGGGTCGCAAAACGTTTGATATTTTTGCGGCGTATTGGCCGGATCACGCGGATCAATGGCCGGGCATCAATGAAAAAACAAAATTCGTGGCCTCGAAGTCGCTTTCGAAATCCGTGTGGAAAAACACGGTGTTTTTGAAAGGCAACCTATTGGACGAACTTAAAAAACTAAAATCTTCGAACGGTCCGGATCTGCAAGTACATGGCAGCGCGAATTTCATTCAAACCTTGTTGAAAAACGATTTGGTGGACGAATTGTGGCTCAAAATTTTTCCGATCACGCTTGGAAAAGGAAAACGCTTGTTTGACGGCGGCGCGATTCCCGCGGCGTTCAAATTAAAGAAATCCAACATTTCCCCGTTGGGCGTGATATTCGCGAACTACGAACGCGCCGGAGACGTCCAAACCGCTTCGATCGTTTAATGCTCTGTTATGGTTCGCCCCTGCAAGCAAAAGACGGGGATGCGGATAGCTCTTTAATTACTTTTTTGCATTTTTGAATAGTTTTGAATAAAACTGTTTGTATTGTGCTTTATTTTGAAGTTCATCGACCATTGATGAGATTCTCCAAGCTATGAAGAAAATAACGCCTGTTAATACAAGCGTAAAAATCGTAGAATTCTGTAAAAGAATATCTTTAGACTGGACGTGCTTTTCAATATAAAAAAACAACAAATTTGTCCATATATTTGCCAATAGTCCAACAAGTATTCCGATGAGTAGATATACCAAATTGCTTGCATTTTTTTTGTCTTGTATAGCTGCGAGTTCCCATTCTTTTCCAAGTTCATGCACTTGCTTTAATGAGAGTGCTTCTAAGGGTTTGTCGGATTCTGGTTCTTTTTTATTGTGAGTAGTCATCGCTGGTCCCGTTCAAATGTGTGCATGGTTATTATTGATAAATCTTGGCAAGTGTATCTTCACTCAGTTTAATGCCCGTCTTTCTGATGTGTTTTCCAGTGTTTTTTCTGGCTCTTGAACACCCAAAGGTTATCTGGATCGTTGTTGAGTTTGTCTCGATCTTTGTGGTGTACAACGCTTCCAGGTCGAAGTGGCCCACCCACTTTTTGTTCTGCAACCCATTGATGTACAAGGTTACTGCTATCTGAAAATCGCCGGTATCCTTTCTTGTCGATGTACGTATCTGCCATTATCATTCCTCCGTTGTTTGTTTGATTGCGTGCAGAAAACGATTAATAAACCGTGGCGAGGGGGATTGCCGGTGAAACGTTTGGCGATATTTAAATCGATCGTTTTTTCGACAATATCAGTGGCAATGCGGCGCCTACAAACATTCTTCTTAGCTCAGCAGATATTCCTTCGAATGCAACAGTATGAAAATTCTATCCTCGATACAAAAATAAAACAGTATTTGGAGGATTTGGCCCAAGAAACGAATTCAGTTCGTCAATCTGAGAAATTCAAGAACTACTTGGACCTGTTGACTCGTTTTTGGAATTACTCTTATCGCAACCAGTTGCTTATCTTAGCGCAAAAAGAAACCGCAACGCGCGTGGCAGGGTATCGGGCCTGGTGCGCATTGGGTCGCCAGGTAAACGCAGGAGAAAAAGCTATTAAAATTCTCGCTCCGTTTAAGAAAAAATTAACCTCATCTGAAACTACTGGAAATGAAGAGGAAGAAACACGGGTATATTTTCATTCCGTATCCGTGTTTGATATTTCTCAAACCAGTGGAGCTCCTTTGCTAGATGCGTCTCCAGTGATTAATAGTTCATTTCATGAATCAACATTCCTTCGGTTAATTGAATTTTGTGAACTTCAAAAAATAAAAGTGTCATTCGAAAAATTGGGCTTACACAATGCTTACGGTTATAGTGCCGGTGGAAAAATCATTATTGGAGAAGATCAATCCATCGATATGAAAACCTGTACACTTATTCATGAGATCGCCCATGAGTTATTACATTATTCCTTACCGTATTCTTCTTTGCCTACGCGAGCAAAAGAAATTCAAGCGGAAAGCGTTTGCTATGTAGTGACCAGAGCCATTGGCTTAAACTCTAAAAGTTCGGTATATCTGGCACCTTTGGGGTTTCCTTCCAAAGATTTAACTTATTTTTTCGAAGCAATTTCAAAAACCGCCAAAATCATCCTAAACTTCCTTTATCCGCAACAATACGAAAAATCGATATGTTTTTAACAATAAAAAAGAATGGATTGTTATGTACCCATCAAAAAGCGATGCTGTAACGCCAAACCCTTTTGAGTTAGCCTTATCTCCCTTAACCTATGTTATTCAATCGGTTTCAAGCACTCAATTACAGGTCGACTTACATCAACCAAAGCGTGAAGCGCTTGTCAAAGCGTTTCAAGAACTCGAAAAAATTGCTAGCACTCCTGATCCTTCGTTACTCAAAACGATGGAAGAACTGGGAAAAACAGAATTATCCCCGAGGAACCAACAGAATGTTCTGGATACGTTTCGAAACTTGTTTGAAAGTAAAAAGTTTTCTTCGTTACGAAAGCACATTGAGGCAATTCCCGAAAATCAGCAGCTTTCATTTACGCTTCAATTGTATGTTCGAATTGAAGGAAAACTAGCCGAAATCAGAACGTTTAATCATAATGCGCTCGGTCTAACGAACGATAAAACCCAGATCAAAAAAATTCTGGTTTTTGACCAAGCGATTCTTGAGTTGAGCATTCTCACCAAGGTAATTATCCAAGAACTAAAAAACAAAAACCCTAATCGTATTGAACGCTTTCAAATTTCTTTTATTGTTCTTTTACTCAAAACATTCGCTTTTTTGAACAAAACTGTTTCGGAAGAGCAATTGCTAAAAACAATTGCGGCGAATCCGATCCCAGTTTCTAACGAAGAAAAGAAACGGTTCAAAGATTACTGGGCTGCCTTGACTAACTTTTAGGTAAAAAAATGTACGCGTATGATACCAATTTGATTATTGGCTTGATTAATCCCAAAGATCGCTTGCATCAAGCTTCTTTCCGTTACTATCGTGACCAAAAAGAAGAATTATTCCTTTTGGACAGTGTTCTCATTGAAACCCGAACTAAATTCCTACAGCATTATTTGGACTCGCTTTCTGAAATTATTGCTTTTACAAATATCCATTTTTGTTTGCCGACAATTGAAGAACTGAATAAACTATCGCCTCAGTTTGAAAACTTTCATCGACTAATATTATCCGAGATTGGAAAAAATGAAACCGGAATCGGCGTAATTGACTTTGAAACCAGCATTCCGATGGCGAAAGCAAGCCTTGAAACCAAACTATCGGAAATCATCGGAAAAATTAATTGGGTTTCGCTATCAGACTTAACTGTGGAGCAACTTGAGTTATGGGAAAAACTCAAAACGGCTGTTTTTTCCGATTCTGAGGACCGGGAAATTTTTATCGAATGTATTGCCGCCATGCTTCAAACGGATCTTAATCGCTTTGTTACCAACGACGAAACGTTTTGCAAGCAAGCCAAACGAGCAATCGTAGCCTATCACTTGGACCGATTTAAGTTTATGCGATTAGAACCTATCGACCATGAACCCTATTATTCAGTTAGTGAAGCTACTCCAAATCCTTTGACTTGAATTTGTACCCACAATCCTTACACGCGCCGTCAACTTTTTCAGGTTTGCGATCGATTCTTCGACTTCCTTTACCTGTCGAACCCGTAACGGCATATGATTGTGTAAAGCCCGGAAAATACAATACTTCGTTTAATGCGCCGCATTTCGGACAATTCAAATCCATTTTTTCAGGTTCTTGAATTCCAGCAACCCATGCTTTCCCAGTCATTTAAATATCAACTCCTTTTCATTGGCATCTATCACGTCTTTTATTTGATGGAATTCTTTTTCGGTGAGTTCAACCAGGTTTTGGGATTGGCCTTGGCTTTTTTGCATCAAAATCTTGCTTTCCAGTGGTTTGGCGAGCAATCCTCGTTTTGAGATGGAGAGCAATTTTAACTTAACTTGAAAAGGATAGTTCTTTTGCCAACCCTTAAACTCGAAGTTGGGTAACGCGATTGCTTCGAAAACCCCTAAAACAATCCCGTTTCCAAAGTATACTATTTTGTCTCCAACAATGATTTTATCTCTTTCTGTCTCAGAAATAAAACCGCAAAACTCTTGGGTTCGTTTAAACGATTCCCATGAGCGATTTACCAGCCAGTATTTCATGTTCTCACACGGTAGCGTACTGCAAATCTACCCATTTATCGGAAAGAATTTCGGCTTGTTCTAACACGAGATCTGTTGCGATTTGAGTTTTATCCGGAGGATAACCATATTTTTTCAATAGTTTTTTTACCATGAGCCGTAGTTTGGCGCGTACACTCTGTCTGAATTTCCAATCAATAGAGGTATTTTGCTTAATCATATCGGTTAATTCTCGTGCAATTTTTTTCAGAATTTCTTCGCCTAATGAATCGACCGCACTTTCGTTATTGGCCAAGGCATCGTAAAAAGCGACTTCTTCTTCTGAAAGACCTAATTCTTCACCTTGTTTTTGGGCTTCTCGAACTTCTTTAGCAATTTCGATGAGTTCTTTGACGACTTGGGCGGAATCGATGCTTCGATTGGTATACTTTCGAATCGCTTCTTCGAGCATTTCCGAAAATTTTCTTGATTTTATTTTATTCGTTTTAAATCGCAGGATAATTTCTTCATATAACAATTTTTTCAAAGCTTCATATGCGAGGTTTTTGTATTCCATTTTTTGAAATTCATCTAGAAACTTATCGGATAAAATTGAAATTTCTGGTTTTTCCACGCCGAGTTCTCGATAAATATCGATTACGCCGTAGGCTTCGATTGCTTTGGAAACCAGTTGCTTGATGGCCGTATCCATCAAATCGGACCTCGTGCCTTGAGTGGTATCGGTTTTTGTAAAAGCACTTGTAATTGCTTGGAATAACGCCACATCGTTTCGGATTTGTTGGGCTTCCGGAGTCGCGGAAGCCAACGAAAATGCCCTCGTCAGAGCAATGGTGTTTTTCATGAAACGTTCTTTTCCTTTTGCTTGTCCAAGAACCTGTTCCATCAGTCCCGGAATTACGCGCATTTTTTCTTGATGCGTTCCGGTAAAAAATTTTGCGTATTCGAATTTGCCAACGATTGATTTGACAACTTCGTATCGTTCCATCATTACTTTGATTGCATCTTCGATTTCATATGCGGGGCTTCCGTTTCCGCCACTTTGTGTGTAAATAGTAATGGCTTTCTTCAATTCTTCTGCAATCCCAACAAAATCTACCACGATTCCGCCTTGTTTGTCCTTGTATACGCGGTTTACGCGAGCAATGGCTTGCATAAGGTTATGGTGGCGAATGGGTTTATCCAAATACATGGTATTTAATGCCGGAACATCGAATCCGGTTAACCACATATCTCTGACAATAGCGATTTTGAAGTCTGAATCAGAATCTTTAAACAGTTCTGCCATTTCTCTTCTTTTTTGTTTGGTGCGAATATGCTCTTGCCAAGCTTTTCCATCGGAAGCTGAACCCGTCATAATGATTTTTATCCGTCCCTTAGTATCTTCCGTGTGATACCATTCGGGTCGAATTCGCTTAATTTGATCATGCAAGTCCACACAAATTCGACGGCTCATACAAACAACCAATGCTTTTCCGTTTTGCGTGGCTTGGCGTAATTCATAATGCTTTACGATTGTATTGGCAATGGTTTCAATCCTGGTTTTTGTTCCAACCAATGCTTCTACTTTGCTCCACTTGGATTTTAGATATTCTCGGTTGTTTTGTTCTTCAAATTCCGTCACATCCGCAAGGTCTTGATCCAGTTCTTTGAAAATATCCTCGTTTTTTCCCAGTTTAATCAGTTTGGGTTCGTGAAAAATCCGAACAACGCGGCAATCTTCAATTGCCGAATGCATGTCATAAATGTCAATGTAATCCCCAAAAATCGCACGAGTACTTTTATCGGCAAAATCAATCGGAGTCCCAGTAAAACCAAGAAAAGAAGCATTCGGCAACGCGTCTCTTAAGTATTTTGCAAAACCAAATCGTAATTTTTGATCTTTACTGATTTTTCCTTTTAATCCATATTGCGTTCGATGGGCTTCATCGGCCACAACGACAATATTGTCTCTTTTTGAAAGTAGCTCGAAAGAAGATTCTTTTTTGTCTAAGAATTTTTGGATTGTAGTAAAAAAGATTCCGCCCGATGAAATCTTCAAGCTTTCCTTTAGTTCGGGCTGGTTGTTGATTTTTTTGGGGGTTTCGCGAAATATCTGGCGATAATCTGAAAAAGTATTAAACAATTGGTCATCCAAATCGTTTCGGTCTGTGAGTAAAACAATGGAAGGATTTCTCATTCGAGGATCGCGAGTTATTTTTCCGACAAAAAAAGCCATGGTCAGGGATTTTCCCGTTCCTTGCGTATGCCAAACGACACCGGCTTTTTTTGATCCTCCAATCGCTTTGACGGTTCGTTCCACGGCTTTGTTGGCGGCATGATATTGGTGATAACCGCCGATGACTTTGATGGTTTCTTTTTTTGTTTTTTGGTATCCGACAAAGTTTTTGACCAAGTCTAAAACGACTTTTTGATTGCACATTCCTTTCAATACAACTTCTAATTGAGGGATTGTTTTTGGGGCGCGGCTTTTTCCGTCGATGGTTCTCCAGGGCAAAAACCATTCCCAAGGCGAAGTGATTGACCCGATTTTGGCGGTGGTTCCATCCGCCAAAATAACAAATTCATTATACGTAAAGACACTTGGAATTTCGGCTAAATACGTTTGGACTTGTTCAAAAGCCGAATAAATGGTTGCATTGGGTGCAGCAGGATTTTTCAACTCGAGTAAACCCAGGGGCAAACCGTTTACAAACAGGAGAATGTCTGGTCGTCGGTTATTTCCATTTTCTACGATTGTAACTTGATTAATCGCAACAAAATCGTTGTTTTCAGGTTTTTCAAAATCAAATAGTTTTACACTGATTCCTTTTATTCGGTCTTTGACTCGGATTTCGACTTCAACGCCATTTACTAAAAACTCGTGGAATCGTTCATTATCCACAATTGTTTTTGCACTCGTGGTTCTCATTACTTTTTTGACAGCTTCTTCAATTGCCACAGTAGGAATTGAGGGTGGGTTTATCTTTCGGACTGCGGTGATTAAATGCTCTTTCAACACTACGTCGTCTCGAGCCGTTCTTTTTGGATTTTCACCATCCACCGCAATAGATGGCCCATAATAGATCGTGTACCCTAATTCCTTCAAAATGTCCAAGGCGGCTTCTTCGATATCCTGTTCTACAATAAACGACATTACATCAACTCACTCGGATTTTTCCAGACATTAGTTTTGGAAGCAAAGAATCACGAATCTGTGTCAAGTTTCGAATTTCAATTTTGTTATTAACAAGCAATTCGAATTTTGGGGCCATAATTTTATTAATTTTTTCTAAGATTGCCCGTTGTGGAACCAAAATTTTTGCTTCGGTTAAATGGTGGCGTTGTATGTGCCCCATTGTTGTTGCTTTTCCCTCTGCGATAAGCTGAAACTCGGTTAAATGATATTTGGTCCATTGATAAAAAAACCATTTAGGGTATTCTTTTGATGTAATCTTAAATAAGTGCTGATTTAATGCTCCAGGCCCGCCACACCAGATAACCACTTCTAAACTGCCAGACCAAGAAAAAAGTACATCTCCATCTTCAACAATATATTCATCTGGAATGGAAATATCTGCTTTGTCACTATCCACTGTAACTCCCTGTCGCAATTCTCGAATTTTTATTACTGGAAGAAAATCTTCTCCTGCAGGGGGATATTTTTGTAACGCAAGGCCATTGAGAAAATCAGCAATTTGATCCAATGATCGAACTTTCCACCCTTCGGGAACCAATCCAAGCCCAGATTCAATCATTTTTCCGCCGCTGGATTTGTATGGTTTTCCTTCTACGTTTGGAAATTCAAAATCAACAAACCAATGTTTGAACAAAGTTTGAGCAATTTGTTCGAGCGTACGATTCGTCTGATTGTTCAATTCGATTTTAGAATCTAAATCTGAAAGAATTTTTACGACTGCCTTTTGTTCGAAAATTTTTGGTATCGCAATTTCCTTAGACCTGAATAAATCGGTTTGAATTCTTTGTCTTCCGGATGTACCGGACATTGATTGAATAGCTTCGCTTCTTAATTTTGGGGAAATAGATAAGTAGAAGACGAATTCATTTGTTGTTTTTTCTGGTTTTCCGGATAGAACTATAAATTCTGTAGATCCAAACCCGATTTCCTCTTTTTCAAGAATATCAACGAATGCTGTTTTACCATTTTCTAAACAAGGCGTAATCCTAGCCATCAGAGTGTCCTCGTTTTTGAATTTTGAACCTCCTCTGAAGGATTTAATTGTAAAATTTTGTATTTTTTTATTAAACTCTTTTAAGTCTTGCATTGCAACTGACTTTGCATTTGATCCTTTTTTTAGCGCTCTCTCGGGATTAACTTCGATTGCATTACTAATTATAGTAACTTCCCAGCCAGGGGGAATTTTTCCGTTTTCCGTTTCTTTAAACTTGGGCACTATAGTCACCTGTGTCTCGACAAAGAGTATAGTGTATAAAGCGCTCCAAGAAAGAGAAGTGTTTCTCCAGTTGCTTTCTTTTGTGTTTCTTGTGTGATGTACTGATATAACCGAGGCATTTGTGTGTTGCGCTTTTCTTCATCGTAAATTGAAAGATAACTAATACCTTGAAGCATTGCATCCGGTTTTGCTTCAGCATCAAGCAGAACGGGGATAACAAGTTTTCCGTTTCCTTTCGCAACACCAATTTCTTGTTGAACATAAGTCGAATTTTGAGAATTCTTACTGTAAAGGACTATGAATAAATCACACTTTTTGATTTCGTTAATGAATACATCACTTAGTTGACCCAAAATCAGGCTTGACTCAGATAGAAAAACTCGCGTTCCTTGAATTTGAGAAAAATAATTCTGCTGTCTTTTAGCCGTTTCGATATCCTTTGTTGAGTAACTTATGAAAATGTTAAAAGTCAAAACCGATCCCCTTCAGATTTTTTTCAATTTCTTTTTCTAGACGTTTCGATTCTTCAAATTGCATTTTTAATTCGTTCGTGAGACGTTTCATTTTTTCTTCGAAGGGTTCACAGTCGTCTTCTATTTCTTCGGTTCCAACGTATCGTCCGGGGGTTAGGATGAATCCTTGCTTTTCGATTTCTTTGAGTGATATGGACTTGCAGAATCCTTTGATGTCTTGGTGTTTCCCATCTTTGTTTCGCCACGCGTGATAAGTTGAAGCAATTTTTTGGATGTCTTCAGTGGTGAGTTCGCGGTGGCGGCGATCAATCATGGTCCCCATTTTGCGAGCGTCAATGAATAGTACTTGTCCGCGGCGGTCGCGGTGTTTATTGTTTTTTTTGTCGCGTGCCACAAACCATAAGCAGGCAGGGATCATGGTGTTGAAGAATAATTGGCTTGGAAGTGCCACCATGCAATCCACTAGGTCTTCTTGAACGATTTTTTTTCGAATTTCGCCTTCGCCGGATTGGTTAGATGACATGGAACCGTTGGCGAGAACGAATCCGGCGATTCCGGTGGGACTCAAATGGGAAATAAAGTGTTGGACCCATGCAAAATTGGCGTTTCCGGTTGGTGGAACTCCGTATTTCCAGCGGGAATCGTCGCGTAGGCTTTCTCCGCTCCAGTCGGAGACATTGAAGGGTGGATTGGCTAAAATAAAGTCTGCTTTGAGGTCTTTGTGTTGGTCTTGGTGAAAAGAATCTCCAAGCGAAATGTTTCCGTCGATTCCGCGTATCGCCAAGTTCATTTTGCAGAGTTTCCAGGTGGTCGGGTTGCTTTCTTGGCCGTAAATGGATACTTCGTCAATTTTTCCTTGGTGCTCGGAAATGAATTTTTCGCTTTGAACGAACATTCCTCCGCTTCCACAGCACGGATCGAATACACGGCCTTTGTAGGGTTCGATCATTTCAACGAGGAGTTTTACAATGCTAGCCGGGGTATAGAATTGGCCGCCTTTTTTTCCTTCTGCATCTGCGAATTGGCCCAAGAAATACTCATATACTTGTCCTAAAACGTCTTTCTTGTTGCTTTCTTCGTCTCCCAGTGTGATGGTTCCGATTAGGTCGATGAGTTCCCCAAGTCTTCGTTTGTTGAGTGTAGGGCGAGCGTAATCTTTGGGTAATACGCCTTTTAGCGTGGGGTTTTCTTTTTCGACAAGTTCCATGGCATCGTCGAGGAATTGTCCGATTTCGGGTTGTTTGGCGCGGTCTTGTAAATAGCCCCAACGTGCTTTTTTTGGAACCCAAAATACGTTGCGGGAAATGTATTCGTCTCGTTCTTCGGGCCCTAAGCCTTCAGGATCTTTGGACAATTCTTTATGTATGACTTCAAACCGATCAGAAATATATTTTAAGAAAATAAGGCCCAAGACGACATGTTTGTATTCGGCAGCGTCCATGTTGTTTCGCATTTTGTCGGCGGCGGTCCACATTTTTTGTTCGAAACCTTCTTTGGTTCCATTAGTAATTTTTGTCATGAGGGGTCTTCTTTTATGCAAATAGAATGCATTTGGGGTTTTTATGGTTTGCGAATGAGCTTTTTCAATCGCGGGGGAATTTCAACTGCAAGCATCCTCGTTTTTCACTAGATAGAACAAATAGTAAGATACAAAAATTCGTAGCTAGTCCAAATTGGTTTATGGCAAAAGATGACTGGATAAAAGATATTGTCGACGCGGCAGGGATGATACTTTTAGGGAAGCTAATTATTGATGCGCTTAACCAAAATCGTTGTCCCCGATGTAACTACCCTGTGGCAAAAGATGCGCCAATTTGTCCAAATTGTTGGCAACCTTTAGATTGGAGGCGTAAAAAATGATAAAACCAAAAACGCCTATTCAAAAACCGCTTGCCCTAAAAGACTTGTTTTGCTCTCTGTTTATATGGTTCCTTAGTGTGCTTAGTGTTCTAGTGCTGATTATTAGCGGGGTGGAAATTTTGCTTGTCTATTGGGTTCTCTTGCAAGGTCATACATTGAATGAAGTCCAAAAAACCATGATTGACTATAGCATGCCAATTTTTGCTGGAAGTGGATTGTTCTTACTTATCTATCAACCAATTGCAAGAAAATTGATGTTATCTGTGTTTAGGGTTAAGAAAGTAAAAAAAATTAAACAAGCCTGACCTACTTTCTCGTAACAGGGTTGTTCTTTTTTAGCATGTTTTTTTAGCACACCCGTTAAAACTTGTCGGTAAAGTGGTGTTGCATGGACCCCGTTGTTTTGTTGACGTTTGGAATCGTCGCCTTGCTTGAGATCTTGATTCCATTGGCATTGGGGTTTTGGATTGTTAAAAAGTATCATCTTTCGTGGAAAGTGTTTGGTCTTGGACTTGGTTTTTTCATTTTGGTGCAAGTCCTACACGTGCCGTTCGTTTTTTTGACCCAAACTCCGTTGTCGGGTTTGTTTTCGGGTTGGTTTGAACCCCCGATTCCATTGGTGCTTTCCGCCTTGTATTTGGGTTTGCTTGCGGGGTTGTTCGAGGAAATCGGACGCTGGCTCGTGTTCAAATATGTTTTTCAGAATCAAAAAGTGTCGCTTTCGCGTGAAAACGGTTTGTTGTTTGGAGTGGGGTGGGGCGGCGTCGAATGCATGTTGATTGGCGTTATCTTGATTGTGACCGCGGTTGGGTTTTCGACCTTGGAATCCTTGGATGACGCGGGAATTGCGGATTTGAATCAACAATCCGGCGGAACGTTAACCCAAGAACAAGTGGATCAAATCAAGCAACAGCAAGAAACCGTGAAAAACTTGACTCCGGTCGATGCGTTGCCGGGTTTGTTGGAACGATTGCTTGCGATGGGATTGCATTTGTCGTTTTCGTTGTTGGTGTTTCGAAGCATCGTGGAGTCGAACAAAATTTGGTTAATTCTCGCGATTGTGTTGCATTCGTTGGTGGACGCGGTCGTCGTGTATTTGGCGCAAACCGCGGGTTTATTCGAAGTATACGGCGCTTTAATGGTTTTTGTCGCGGTTTCAGCGTTTTTTGGGTTCAAGGCGTGGAACGCGTTGAAATCAACGGCGTTGGCTTGACGTTTTCGTGATTTCTTCGCCTGGTTTTTTTCGTTTTTTCCTGAAAAATCCGACGTGTCGACTGGAATCGTATGCGAATTCGTATCCGCGCCGGCTTACGGCGTGTTCGACGAAAAATTTGTTTTTTACGAGGTATTGCCGCAGTCGTTCGGCGATACGGTATTTTTCCACGGTGGGTTTGTCTAGGTTATTGATGAAAACGCGTTCGATCAGGAATCGGATTCGGTCAGATTCTGTTTGTGAATCCAATAGTTTTTTTTGGGCGCGAAAAGCGAATACGCCGATTTCTTTTCCTTTTTTGTCCACAGTTGCGATTTCCCATACCCGTACGTCGGAATCAAAGACGTGTTCGGCAAAAAAAGTCGCTAGATCGGATAATGACGGAGTCGAAACGGTTCCCATGACGCGCGTGAAGGGGTGGGTGTGAACAAACGCGTGTTCGCCGGGTTTTGGGGGTCCGGGATACACATGGTCCAGTCGGCGCGCGGATGCACTTTCGCGCAAGTAACCGGGTTTTCCTTTGGATCGAAACCAGGCCATTTCGGCGCGCGCAATGTTAGGGGTTTTTTCAATGATTCGATAGGGTCGTGGGTGGGCCGGTCGCAAGGGCCGGCGCAAAACGGCTGTGGGGCGGGTGAGACGCGTAACGGGTTTTCGGCGTGACGGCATGTCAAGTATTTCGAAGCGGTAGAATTAAAGGGTTTTGATGTTTTTTTTTTATAAATAGGATCGGACGTTTTTTCGCCAGCGAATCGTGATGGCACCGGGTGCTTCGACCCATTGGTCATAGACTTTTACCATGTCTTTTAGAGTGGGTTTTTCAAAATCGGTTTTGGTGCCGTCTTTGGCCAGATGCGGACGCGATCGGGCGGGTATCGTTTTGCCATCGTTGGAAAGCCGCTTCTTTTTCTTTGGGTTGGAGCCCATCGCTTTTATTTGCGGCGGTTTAACGAGGATTGCGATGAAGACGGGTGGTTAAAACCCTTTTCGTATGGTGTTTTGAGTATGGCGCTATACGAGATTTCGGCGGCAAAAGAAACCCGGTCCAGGGTTCAAAACGCGATTGCTAAAAACGTGTTTGACGCGTTGGAAGAATCCGATATCGTGGCGTTGGAAGCGCCAACGGGGTTTGGAAAAACGTTTTTGGCGTTGGGGTTGGCCAAGAATTTCGTGTTGGAGAAAAAAAAGCGGGTGTTGATCGCGACCGCGGCCACGAATCACACCGTGAATTTTTGGAAGGATCATTTAAAGCAAGAAGGATTGAATCCGTCGAACGTGGATTTGGGTTTTTTGATCGGAAAAGGAAACCCGACGTATAAACCCTGCGTGTTTTTGTCGGACGAACCCGGGTCCGAAATTGACGGACAAGAAAGCATTTATTCCTTGTGCGATCGGGCGAAAGAATCCGGGGATTGTGTTCATTACGAAAACGTGTTCGGAGAACAAAAAGCGGGTCAGAAAACATTAAAGCCGTCCGGCGAAGCCGCGGTCAAAGAATTGCATTCCAAATTGTCGGATCCACACTTGGATCTTGGGGAAAACGATTTGGTGCAAATCATCGGTAACTTAAAGGAAAAACAATTGTGTCCGTATTATTTGTTCAAAAAAAACTTTTCTTCGGCCAAAATCCAGGTGTGCGATTATCAGTATTTGATCAATCCGAAGTATCTGGAAGAAGACACGTCGGAGTTTTTGCTGGTGATTGACGAGTTTGACAAGTTTGAAGAACGTTTGCGCGAACAATTCAAGATCAGTTTGTCGCAAAGCCAGTTGACCCACGTGTTGTCGGATTTGCGGCCGACGAATCGGGATTTGTTTTTGCGGGATTTTGAAAAAATGGAGATCAACAAGCGTCGCGAACTGGCGTATGAACTGGAATTGTATGCCGAGAGTCTGAAAACGTTTCTGGATCATGCCTCCAAAGGACTTCCGATGGATGTTCCCAAGGGAATCGAAGTCGAAAAAGCGTTTTTTGGGGTTCCGTTGTATCGACTGGCGTTTGAACGGTTTAACCAGGTGTTTAAGGCAAATGAAAGCGATTTTTTCAAATTGATTTCGGATTCCGCCAAAAAACACGATCCGTATCGCCACGTGCTGGCGTTTCATTTTCGGTTGGCGTTTTCGGTGGATCAAAAAAACGCGATTACGTTCGTGGATTCGGTGTCCAAACGAAAACGCGGCGATCAAACCGACGTTTTTTTCGTGCGCCGGCCCTTGGTGTTCACCGAGTTTTTTCAATCGTTAGCGCGTCGATTCGAAAAAATCGTGGTGATGTCCGCGACGTTACCGTTTCAGGAAATGCTTGAAATCCAGTTCGGCGAAAAAGTCGATTGGTTTACGGTTCCAAAAAACGCGGGGTTAACCGGACAAAAACAAGGCATTATTCTAAAGCACCCGGCCCTGGATTTTTCGTCGCGAAAACGATTTGCCGACATTGGTCTTAAGGCCCAGATGATCGGCGACCTGATTTTGGAATTATCCGAAGTCAAACGCGAAATCGTGGTTTTTTTTAACGCGTACGGAGCCTTTAATCCCGTAAAAGACCCGTTGTTTTCCTTGTTGGAAAAAAACGGGGTTACGATTTTTTTGGACGAAGAAAAAAAACTGGACGCGTCGCATAGCCGCGACGAACAATGGGAAAAATTCAAGCAATCAAGCGGAAAAAAAGTCATGTTTTCAACGATGTACACCAAATATGCCCGCGGAAGCAATATGCTCAAAGACAATGGGTGTCGCATCTTGCTTTTGATCGGGATTCCGTATCCGCAAGTGTATGATTTTGAAATCAAAAAATTCGATGAACTCGCCAAAAAACACAAGTGGAAAATCGATGCCAACACCTGGTTTTTCGTGTTGACGACCCGCAAAAATTTCATTCAAGCCATTGGACGGTTAACCCGGTCCCGTGAAGACTATGGTTTTTTCGCGGTGTTATCGAATGGCGCTATTGACAAAACATTGGACAAAGAGCATCGCCAAATGCTGGACATCAAAAAAGAAACCCCGTACACCCAAATCGTGGCGGATTCCGCCAAAAGTTTTTTCGAAAGCGTAAAACGCTGATGGTTCTTTATCAAAAAAAGGCTTTGAATCAGAACGGATTATTGTTTTTGCCAGCGATCGGTTTTTTTTCCCGCCAACACGTCTTGGGCCATGTATCGAACCGCTGCCCGGTGTTTTTTGAGCCATTGGTATCCAAGTTTGTTAAGGTGTTTTCTTCTGCAGGTCTCGCATCGCTCGGCTCGGACGTTTCGATCTGCGAGGCTTTTTCTACAATCAATGCACACGTGGTCCTCGGGGGCTATCTCAAATTTGGGTTTGTATTGGGAAATTTTGGATTTCTTTTGTTTGATAGATTCCCGAACAATAATTGCTTTTGCTGTTCTTTTTTCAATGGCTTGTATGGTGAATAATTGGGGTCTTTTTTCAATGGCATTCATGAAAAATGCTTTGGCTTTGTAGTTTGTTGTTTTTTCAGGTCCGTTTATCATGTCTCGGATTTCTGCGAGTCGTAGCAATCCATCTTTTTTAAGGTGTTCAAAATTGCCAATGTTTTTTACTGCTTCTTTCCATAAAAGGAAATCATTTTTCTTGGCGGTTTTGAATAGGCTTTCATCAAGCAGGTTACAGAGTGTTTGGCATTCATCGACGCTGGTCACCAAGAAAGAATATTGATTGGAGGCGTTTTTTATGCCGTGTTTTTGCCAGAGTTCTTTTCGTTTGAACGTAATCCATCCGATGCCAAGCATTTCTCTCAGCTTGTAGATGACTTCTTTGTCGCGTTCTGCTAAAGCGAGTTTGAAAAGAAGAGTGGGTTTTATGCCTTGGTCGGTTTTTGAAATGCAAATTGAAACTCCGAAACTTCCTTCTCCTTCAATAAAGCCGACGAGCCATGCCAAATCGGTCTCGGATAATTTCATGGCAAAAGAACGTCTTTCTACCATATAAGCTTTTTTTGGCAGATCAACTGGGTTCAAAGAGTCTTTTCAAAAATAGTTTTTCCTTTTTATTTTTAGGCCCGTTTGGACACATTCATTTATAAATATCATGATACTATCATGATACAGCATGAAAAATCATGATTCGAAACAATCAGCAGATGCGCTTAGAACGGATGTAGAAACGGTTTTAAAAAGTGTTTCTCCGGAGTTCCACTCTTTATCCGTGGATTTGAATCAGATTCTAAAGGTTTCGAACAATCCGGCGGTTGTTTCGGCCTTGTTGTTTAAACTCGTGCAAGAGCGTCAAGAAACGAACAAATTGCTTTCGCAGTTAAATGAAAAGTATGACCAGTTGATGTTTGAGTGGAAAACCCAAAAGGCAGGGTTTTCCCCCCTTAACCCCCTCCTGCAATCATCCGCCCCTTCTCCCGAAACCAGGGAACTCAAAAAAAACTTGTTTGAGGTATTGCCCGAACAAGACCAAATGATTTTGACCCTGGTGGATCAAAAAGGCAAAGTCGACGCCGAAATCGTCAAAGCGTCTTTGGGATACAAAGGCTTGAATGCGGCGTGTCAGCGTTTGAACAAGTTGTTCAAAGAAGGTTACCTGAAAAAAATCCAATCCGGAAAAAAGGTCGTGTATCTCGCGAACCATTGATGCTAATTTCATTACCCCCCTTAACCCCACCTCCTTTTGTCCAACAAAAGGATTTTGGGAGGGCCGCTCCCCCGCGGCTCTCCTCCCCTATTCTTTCCAGCCAACGCCATCGATTCCAGTAAAAAAGTCTTTTTTTTCAAAAAAACCGGGTTTCTCGGGTATTAAATGAGATGGGCGCATAAATAGTATAGGTGGTTTTGTTTGTCTGATACATTTGTGGATTTTAGGGGTTTTCGAAGAAACTCGGTAACGGGTCGACGCGTACAAGACCAGCATATTGAAGCGTTTGAAACGAATCGGTTGCCACGGAAAAAAATCGTGGAGGAACGAACCGCTTTTTCGAGTGTTCCCGCCAAAACAACCGCGGTTTCGCGGCGAAGACTCACGTCGTTGCCTGGTCAACGATAACACTTTTTTTTCGTTTTTGAACGACTGTTTTTCATTGAATGGTTTGAACCTATTCCATTGCTTTTGGCAATGAGACAGTTTTAAAAATTCGGACTTCGTGTAAAGTATGCCATGGCAATGGAAAACGTGAATTTGGGCGAAGGCATACAGATTCTGGGTCGAAGCGAAAGCAAGATTGCCAAGTACGGGGAACGCGCGACCGCGTACATCGGAAAAGTCGTGATGAGCGGCGGACAAACACCCGTGCTGGGACGAAAAGTCTTGATTGACATCGCCGAGCCGCATATGATTTTGGTGTGCGGAAAACGCGGTGGGGGAAAGTGCCTGGACGGAGATACATTGATCCCATTGGCGGACGGTTCCCTAAAACCGATCCGCGAACTGGCACAAGAATCAAACAAAGTGGCTTCATTGAATGCCGATTACAAGATCGTGGGATCGGAAAAAACAGAATTTTTTTCCCGAACTGTTAACGAACTTCTTGAAATCGAATTGCACAGTGGAAAAAAGATCAAATTGACTCCGGAGCATCCGCTTTTGACGATTAGCGGTTGGTTTCCGGCCAAGGATCTTCCGATCGGTTCTCGAATCGCAACACCGCGAATTCAGCCGTTTTTTGGGAGCGAGTTCGTTTCTGAAGCGGAAACGAAACTCCTCGCGTATTTGATCGCGGAAGGGCATTTGGCCCGGCACGCCGTGTGGTTTTCGAATACCGACGAAGCCATTCAGGGTGATTTTGAAAACGCTCTGAAGGAATTTGACTCGAATCTTCGAGTGGAACCCGTCGCTTCAAACGCGTGTTTGCGTGTTGTCGCGGGATTCAGACCAAAAAAGAACCGGGATTATCCTGTCAAGATGGATCTGACGCGAAAGCCGCATCGATTAAAACAGCGTCTGAAGGAATTGAGCCTATTCAACGTTAATTCGCATACAAAATTTATTCCTGATTCGATCTTGAAGTCGCCGGAACAAAAAGTTTCTCTTTTCCTAAACCGTCTGTTCAGCTGTGACGGAACAATCTTTTTCGATGCGAATACCGAATCCTGGCGAATCGCGTACGCATCTGTTTCGGAGCAATTAATCCGCCAGGTTCAGCATCTGTTGAATCGATTCGGGATCCTTTCAGTGCTTCGAAAGAAGAACACTGTTTTTGAAGGACGTGTCTTTCCAAGTTTTGAGTTGGAATTGCGAGGAAACAATGTCGAATTTTTCCTGAAAAAAATCGGGTTTTTCGGACAGAAGGAAACCCGCCAAAAAGAAGCGTTGGAACAGATAAAGTCAATCAAGCGCAATGCGAACACGGATACGATCCCAAAAGAAATCTGGAACCAATACCGCCCGGAATCCTGGGCAAAAATCGGACGAGAAATGGGATTAACGTTCCCAAAGAGCTTGCGCGAATCGATTCATTACGCTCCAACCCGGCTAAAACTATTGCAGATCGCGCGGTTAGACCATAACAAAATCATCGAAAAGTTAGCGGATTCGGATATTTTCTGGGACGAAATAAAGTCTGTGCGGGTATTATCGGGTCCGTGCGAAGTATTCGATATTTCGGTGCCGGAGCACCACAATTTCGTGGCCAATGACATTATTGTTCATAACAGTTACACGATGTCCGTCATCATTGAAGAGTTCGCGCGGCAAATGGCGGATATCAAAAGCCGCATCTCCGTGATCACGATCGATACCGTGGGGATTTTTTGGACGTTAAAGATTCCGAATTCGCGCGAAAAAGCGGAGTTGAAATCGTGGGATTTGGAACCGGATTCTTCTCCGGTGCGCGTGATGGTGCCCGCGGGAAAACTCGAGTTTTATCAGAAAAACGGGATTCCGGTGGACGGCGCGTTCACGTTAAAAGTCAGTGAATTGGAGGGCGTAGAATGGTTGGCGTTGTTCAAATTAACCTGGAAGGATCCCGAAGGCGTGTTGTTGACGCGGTTGGTGGAAGACATCAAGGAAAAACTGGGAACCTATTACGGCATTGATGACATGATTAAAATGGTGCGACAAGATCCGGAATCGGATGCCTTGACAAAGTCCGCGTTGATCGGAAGGCTCGGAGCCGCAAAAACCTGGGGACTACTCGAAAAAGACGGAACAAAATTAAGCGAATTGGCAAAGCCGGGGGTCGTGACGATTATTGATGTGTCCGCGTATCGCCAGGCGATTGGAATGGAAGGACCGCGGGATATTATCGTGGCGTTGGTCGGAAAAAAACTGTTCGAGGAACGGATGTTGTATCGGAAAAAAGAAGAAGCGAATTTGATTGCAGGCGGCAGTCGCGAATCGAAAATGCCGTTGATTTGGATGTTGATTGACGAAGCCCACATGTTTATGCCCAAAGACGAGCAAAATGTCGCGTTGGATGTGTTGTTGGAATGGGTGCGTGTCGGAAGACAGCCGGGGTTGTCGTTGTTGCTTGCGACCCAGCGGCCGAACAAGATTCATCCGGACGCGATTTCGCAGTGTGATTTGTTTATCAGTCATCGCATGACGGCGCAATCGGATATTGCCGCGGTGTCGGAGCTTCGTCCGACGTATTTGCATTCGGATTTTGACAAGTTGTACCAGGAAATGCCGCGCGGAAAAGGATATGCGTTGATTTTGGATGACAATACGGAAAAGTTGTGGTTGGTTAAGATTCGTCCGCGGTTTAGTTGGGATGGCGGCGTGACCGCGACGGCGTTTACGGATTAAAAAAAACACGAATTTGTTATGTCGCTAAAATCTACATAACTTTTTTTCCGCGGCTACTTTTTCTTCCTCCGTTCTTTCATTGCCGTGATCACGTACACCGGGGTTTTGTCTTCTTTTTCCCATCTTTTCATCCAGTGCGTCCAGCTTTTGCCGGGCGGAACCTTTTTGATTTCGACGTTTCGTTCCCCGAATATTTCGCAGGCAAGCAAGTACATCATGACGACATTGGGTTTTCCTTCCAGTTGGGTTTCGCCGACCGTCATCAAGAATTTTCCGCCGGGTTTTAGTTTTTCGTAGATCGTTTGGAATATTTCGCGGTGCGTGGCCCTGGGTCCGAGGAGGAATTCGAAGGTGTGGCCGAGACTCATGTCGGAACTGATCAAGGAAATGCTTTCGGGGGAATATCGCTTGAGTTGTTTTCGGTAGTTGTCCTGAAGTTGGCGCCAGTTTCGGCGTTGGCGTCCTTCGAACCGATTCAAATCGATGCCGATGAATTGGATGCCGGGAAACCTGCGCGCGTACCGACGGGTTTTTTCGGCGGGTCGTTCTCCTTTGCGGTATTCGCCGATGTTTCCCAGATGCACGACGATGGGTCGCAACCGTCGGGTGTTTTCTTTGGGTTTTGGCATGAAAAGAAGAGTGTTTTTGTTTTTTTTAATCGTTTTGGACGGTTCCGTTTTTGGTTTTGACGATCAAATCCAGGCGGCGGATCATGAGGTTTTGGCCTTCGATTTTGACGGTTTGGCTGTTTTTCACCAATAATCGCATGAATTCGTTTTCAAGTTTGAAGCTCACGGGCGCGCGTTTGTCCATCAGGTAGCTGATGACGTATTTGATGTTCGAGGGTTCGATGGTCCACGAATCGTTGGTTGCTTTGAGAATGATTTCTTCTTTTTCGAGCGGCGAAAAATCAATGACGCCCATGTAGTTGGGGCGGAACTTGAAGGTTTTGATGTCGAATACGAATCCGGTTTCTTCCAAAAACGTGATGAGGTCGATGTGGCTTGGAAAAGAATAATTGCGCCAGGTGCGTTGGGTTTCCAAAAACGCGGTGGCTTCCACCATGTCTTGGTTGAAGTCGTTTAACAGGTTGTTGGTTTGATGCGCCGTGGTTTTGAGGTGGTAAAACCAGGTGTAGATTTGTTTGTCTTGAAGGTGCCGCTGGATGACGGGTCCCAGTTCGGGGTTGTGTCCTGCCATTTCTTGGATTTCCTTAAACGCGTTTTGGAGGAGACTGAATTGTTTTTTGAGTTGCTCGACTTCTCCGAGTTTTTGTTTGGTGTTGATGAGTTCGCGCTGCAGGTTTTCGATTTTTCGAATCAGCAGGAGGTCGTGTTCTGCCATGGTATATGTTTTTCCGTGAAAAGTTGTTTTTAAGGACATTGAATACTATCAAAAAAATAGTGGTTGGTTTTTTTGACCAAAAAAATTGGGCCCAGCCGGGATCGAACCGGCGAGCTCGACAGTGTGAATGTCGCGTCCTAACCGCTAGACCATGGGCCCTTTTTCGAGGTAATGGAAGGCCAAAAAACCTTTAAAACGGCTTTAAAGGCGGTTTTTTCCCTTATACAACCCTTCCCGCCGTCGGATTTATATATACTACGGAGAAATAGTTGTTAAAATTTTTTATAGTTCTAAAGGAGGGGCACAACGATGAAAGCCTTAGATTTCATGGCGTTCGACGATGACGACGATTCGGGTGACGACAGCGATTCCGGTGACGACGACTGGGACGATGACGATGACGACGATTCGGACAGCGAAGAAGAATTTGACGAATAAATAATCGCTGTTTTTTTTCTATTTTTTTCTCATTTTTTATTTTTTTGGCCACCCGTGGCGTTTTTAACGGTTTTTTTCCTTGACTTCGGCATGGCGGCCCATAATCAGGAAGTTGAAATCAAGATTCCGGTGGACAAAGCTGAGTTTGACCGGTTAACCGAACGCTTATCGGGTTCGTGCGGTGCCAGTCATGTTTCAAACCAGTTGGATGATTATTTCAATGCGCCGCATCGGGATTTTTTGGCGGTTGCCTATCCGTTCGAATGGTTAAGCATTCGAAAACGCGGTCCCAAAGTAATTTTGAATTACAAGCATTTTTTTCCCGAGAATGTGGAAGTGTTTTCGCATTGCGAAGAATTCGAAACCGATGTGGGCAACCGCGATGGTTTGGAGCGCTTGTTTGTTTCTTTGGGTTTTCGAAAAATCGTTTCGATCGAGAAAAAACGCGAGGCTTTTGTTTTTCAACACGAGTTTGAAATCGCGCTTGACGACGTCAAGGATTTGGGTTTTTTCGTTGAAATCGAAGCGTTAAAGGATTTTGGAGGCGTGGACGAAACTCGTTTGCGTGTGCATCGGTTCGCGGAGTCGCTGGGGTTGAATGTGTCAAAAGCCGACAAGCGCGGGTATCCCTATTTGTTGCTCAAGAAAAAAGGCTTGATGAATTAGACTGTTTGTTTTTTTCCTTTGATGCGCCCGGTGCAATTTTGGGTTTGACAGTTGCAGGACATGTCGAGTTCGGATCCGGGGTCGTCGCGGTAATCGGTTGTGATTTCGTCTCCTTTTTTGATGGGCTTGATTGCGGTGTCGCAGAAGTTTTTCACGCGAGTATTCGGGTCACAGGAGTGGTTCACGAATTTTGCGGGGGCTTGCTGGACAATGAGTTTTCCCTTGTATGTTGCGATGAATGCTTTTTCGTTTTCAGGTAACTGGTCGAATTGAGCGCGGGAAATTTGTCGCGTGGTGTCCCAATGAATCACGATTTCTCCGGGTTTGAAATCGCGCAAAGCAAACACGCCTTTTCCGTGAATGACAGATTTGTGGACGACGAATTCTTGGGTCATGAATGCCAACGGTTTTCGGTTTGTAAAAGTATTATCGCCAAAACCAGTTTAAAACTATTTTCTGTTTGTCTTTGGTTTGGCTCGATTTTTTTTGGAAGCGATTTTTCGATGGTCTTAAAGGAACAATGGTTAATTCACTTGGAATGCCTTTGGAATATAAGTCTGTTCAAAAGGAACTGGCTTTGAAAATTCATGAGTCGCTTCCGCTGGATGCCAAAGGTTTTGTTTTAAAGAGCAATTTTGAATTCTTGTTTGAAACCGTTAACGAATTTCCGGAAAGCGCAGGCATTATTCCTTCGGATGTGCAAACCAAGATTATTTATGTGGCCTGCTATCTCATTTTTTATCTGACCAAGCGGCATCCGTTTAGTGATGGAAACAAACGAACCGCTTTTCTATCCTTTAGCATCTTTTTGATGGGCAACGGTTTTTCTCCGTTTTACAGCGAGGCAAAATCCAATGAAGCCTTGGACAAAATAACCCAACTCATTTCGAATGGAGAGCGACCGCTGGCCGCCATCGAGGAAACCTTCAAAGACAACAAGGGTTCCAGAGAGTATAAGTTGATCCGGCTTTTGTTCGAGCTTAGCGGCGCCGATCCGGCCGTCAACTATGAAAGTCCGGTGGATATCTATCCTCAAATCAAGCTCCTTGTTATCCGGGCGGAAGATGAGAAATTTGCCCACCCTTGGTTATTTGAATTTATTCAAACTATTTTGAAAAAACTCAAGGGGGATTCAGAATCCGATAAATAAATGTTTAAATAGTTCGGGGAAGAGTACTATAGGATGAGTTCAAAAAAAGAAACGCGCCTTTTTTCGGGATCTGAAATTCCAAAGATAGCCTTGGTGCAATCCAAGTTTAAAGCGGTCCCTCTTTCGGATATGGGTCGCGCCATGGCGAATGTCCGAAAGCTCATGAAAAAAAATGTTAAAACTTTAGAGATCCTCAAGCACTAAGTTTTTTTCGTAATCTCAAGCCCCAAAATCGGAAATGAAGAAATTTAAAGACCTACTGTGTGCTATTTATTTACCCAAAAGGGCGGATCGAATTTCTGCACTTTTTGAGCGAAGCGGGAGTACGATAGCGGTCTACTCGGGCGGGCTTAGGCAAGATTGAAGCGGATGTTTTAGTCTTGAAGCGACCCGCTGGCTTAGTGCCTTCGCAGGTTCGAATCCTGCCTCCCGCATTGTACCTTTGTGACACGTGATATCTTGGATGAATAACTGGGGGGTATGCTGTGTCTTTGACTGACAAAGGAGTCAACTTACATTCCGAAGCCGAAAATTATTACCAGAAAAGGTTTAATGGAACAAAAAGTGCTCGAACGATTATTCACTTTATTGCAGGGACACCGATTCCGGTGTCATCCTTTTCTTCGAATGGCTTCAACCGGGTCGAGGTCCGCGGCTTGTTTGGCGGGTAGGTAACCGAATACCAAACATAGTCCCATGGAAAACAGCACCGCGCCGGCAATGGTTGGCCAGGTGATGACGGCTTCCAGATCGAATCCGCCGTATTGGGCCGCAATCGTGATGATGGTCGCGAGTCCGACGCCGAGGATGGTTCCGATGATGCCGCCGATGATTCCGATGAGCGCGGCTTCGGTGAGAAAAATGTCTCGGATTTGTTCGTTGCCGGCGCCGATGGCTTTCATGACGCCGACTTCGCTGGTGCGTTCGGTGACGCTCATGTACATCGTGTTCATGACGCCGACGCCTCCGACTACAAGCGAGATGGCGGCGATTCCAACGAGAATGGTTTGAATGAGTCCGATGACGCTGCCTGCGGTTTCTCCGACTTGCGACGGGGTCATGACTTGAAAGTCGGTTTGGTTGTGGCGTAGTTCGAGTTCGTTTTCGATGCGTTCTTTGACGTCGTCGGGTTTTACGCCTTCATCGAGTTTGACGAATATGCGGTTGGGTTTGATGCCGGGTTGTATTTTGGTGAGTTGGTCCGAATTGAGGATCACGGCGTTGTCCATGAAGTTTCCGTAAAAAGAATTGGTGGCTTTTGAGAGTCTTGCGACGACCCGGTAGTGCGCGTCGTTCATTTTGATTTCGTTGTTGACGTACACGATTTTTTCGAATGTTTTTTCGGCAAGGCGGGGTCCGACCATGACAGCGGTTTGGTCGCGGGGGGATAAGACGCGTCCGGATTCGAGGCTTACGAGTCCGATGATGTTCATTTGGCTCATTTGGGCGGGATCGATTCCGATCACGAGGCGGGTTTTGCGTTCTCCTTTGTATTCCATTTGCTGGCTGGCGATGTAGATTTCGGCCGCAAACGAGACGCCGCGGACGGTTTCGATGGTTTCATCGTCGTCGTCGCGAAGTTGGGCAAACGCGCTTTCCACGAATCCTTTGCCGGGTAACACTACCAGGGTGTCGGTTCCCATGCTTTGGAATTGTTTGGTGACGCTGGCGTTGAGTCCTTCTCCAAGCGAAACCAGGGTGATGATGGCGGTGATGCCAAGCACGATGGCAAGAACCGTGAGGGATGTGCGCCATCCTTGGCTTTGCAGGGTCTTGGCCGCGGTTTTTATCGATTCTTGGTCGATCATGGAAACGCATCGTCTCCGTGGGTTTTATTCATATCGAATCGCCTCAACGGGGTCCAAGCGAATGGCTTTTTCGGCGGGAGCAAGCCCTGAGAGTATTCCGACAAACAACGAGAAAAACAACGCGAACAGGATGATGCCGGGTTCGAATGAAATCGGCAGGGGAAAACCGGATTGGTCCGCGATGACGCCGACCAGCATTGCCAGCAGGTATCCAACGAGGATACCCAGGACGCCGCCGATGAATCCGATGATGCCGGCTTCGGCCAGAAACAAGCTGCGGATAAGCGCGTCGGTTCCGCCCATGGCTTTCATGGTTCCGATTTCGCTGGTGCGTTCGGTGACGGCCATGAACATGGTGTTCATGATGCCGATGCCGCCAACCAGTAACGATATCGCGGCGATCGCAAGCACGAAGAATTGAACCGCGCCGATGATGGAAAACACTTGCGCCAATAAATTTTCCATGGTGTTGACCGTAAAGTCTTTTTCTTTGTGGTCGCGTTCCAGTTCTTTTTCGATTCTGGCCGCGGTTTCGGGTACTTTTTCTTTGCTTGAAACATTGACTATGAGTTCGGTGGGATTTTTTTCGTTGAAGTGGGTTTTCATGGCTTCGGCGCTTGTGTACACCATGTTGGTAATTCCGGTTGCGCCAAACGCGACGTCGGTTGGTTTGGATATTCCAACGATTTTGAATTTTTTGCCGTTGATCGTGATGTTTTGTCGTAATCCGATGGGTTGGTCAAAAGCGTCGTCTACGAAATTCTGGTATACGACGAGTCCGGTGGCGTCGTTTTCGTTTAAGTAGCGTCCTTCGGCAAGCGAAACGTACCCCATTTTTTCAAGGTAGGGATAGTCTTTGGGTTCGACGCCGATGAGGAATACGCTGGCTTCGCTGTTTTTGTTTTTGGCGACGCCGGAGCCTTCGTAAAACGCGATTACGTGTTCCACGTGCGGTATGCGTTCGATGAGTTCGGCGTCATGGGTGCGCATGCGGGAGAATACGGCGGATGAAAAGTCTTCGCCGGCTTGGATTTGAATCGTGTTGAGTCCGAGGCTTTCGAATTGTTTCGTGATCGCGTTGTTAAGTCCGGTGCCAAGCAAGAGCAACGCGACGATCGACGATATTCCGATGACGATTCCGAGTAATGTGAGGTTTCTGCGCATTTTTTGGTTGCGAAGGTTTTTGACGGCTACCGTCGCGAGTTCCGCGTCCGTAAAAAGCCGGATAATGGTGTCGGCAACGATTTTGACGCCTTCGGTCAAGCGCTGGAAAATCGAGCGGGGTCTCATAAGGGACTCAATGGTATTTGTTTATAGAAAAGCGTTTAAGAGGGTCTGACAAAGGGTTTAGTCGTATTTTTGTTTGTAGTAAATTTCGATTCCTTTTTCGTCGAGCGCGTATGGAATCATTTCTTTGACGTGTTTTCCGCTTCGAAGTTTGAGGATTTCAAGCGCGTTTTTTCGAACGCCCGCGATTTTGAGGTTGTAGAATACGATGACGCCGTCGCCGAGGAATTCTTCGACTCCGCTGCGCGAATAGGTTTGCGGGTTTTGTTCGGTTTCTCCGATGATGAAGTTGAGGGAATTGTATTTTTCGAGCATGTGAAAGAGTTCTTTGAGGTATTTTCGGAAGTTTTTGTCGCTTTCGAATTCGATGGCGAGCGCGGAAATGGAGTCGATGACGATGCGGTCGGGTTGAATGGGGAGCACGAGATTTTGAATTTTGATGCGCAGCATTCCGGATTCCTGAACGAGGACTTCTTCGACTTGTCGCGCGATTTTTACGGGATCGAATTTGATGAACGCAAGCAGTCCTTTTTTTTCAAGTTCATATAGGTCCCATCCGTAATTTTTTTTCATGTGGTGTTTGATGTTTTCGGGATCTTCTTCGAAAGAAATGTATACGCCGCGTTGTCCCGCCAAGGCGTTGTAGTATAAGGATTGGACGCAAAACGTGGTTTTGCCTGTTCCGGCACCGCCGGAAATGAGAATGGTGAGTCCGCGTTCGATTCCGCCGTCTTGGAGCAGCAAGTCGAACCGGTCAACGTTTACGGGGAGAATTTCGAATTTTTTTTCGATTTTGGTTTTTTCGGGTTTGATTTCGCCTTCTATTCCTACGGGTGTGGTTTCAAGGTTGGTCCCGGGTAGCGGCAGGGAAACGGGGTTGATGTTTTTGGTGTCGCTTTTTTTCTTCATGTTTTCAAGCATTTCGATGGCGGCGTCCAGCTGGTTGGGCGTTTTGGCGAGTGCTTTTTTCTTGTTTTGCGTTTCCATGGTCTTCATCCCCGGTCGCTTTAATTAGGGGTTCTATGTTTTTAATTTTTTGCCTGTTTCTGCGAGTTCTTTTTCGAGTACCGCGGAGCGTTTGGTGAACTGTTCTTTGGAAATCGCGTTTTGTTCGAAGTATTGGGTTTGCAGTTCCGTCAGTTCTTTTTCGATTTGGTTTTTTCGCTGTTCTAAAGACGCTTTACTTTTTTTTCCGCGGATTTTGGGGATGATGAAGATCCATACGAGGACCAAAAAGAGGCCAAGGCCAAGAATGTAGGGCGCGTAGCGAATCAGTTGTAATTGCAAGGTTGGGGTCACCGAGTATTCGAAGGTTTGGGTTTTGGTGTTGTTCGCGTCGTCTTGGGCGAAGATGAAAAAGGTTCCGCTGCCAACGGCGTTCGACGTGAAAACGGTTTTCGTTGAAAACGTCGTGGGATTGGTTTGGGCCATGGGAAGTGTTTCGGCAAGGACCACTTCGAGTTTTGGGTTGTGGAGCGCTGAGCCGTCCGCGTACGTGGCATTGGCCACGAATTCCACTTCGGTCGCGGAGGGAATGCTGTTGAGGTTGGGTTGGGTCAGCTGAATCTGGATGTTGGCGGGTGTGACTTCCATAACAAGGGTTCGTTCGCCGCCGGCGTTTTCATCCGCCGTGACCGCGGTGATGACAAACGAATGGGTTTCCAATGCGGCATTGTACGGAATCGCAAATGCGGCTTCGTAGATTCCTTCTTGGGTGTGAACGAGGGGCACCTGCTTGCCGTTTAGGTCCCAGATTTGGACCATAGCGTTGGTCAGCAGGGATACTCCGTCTTGGATTTGGACTTTGAAGGAAATCGTGTTTTGGCGTTCAATCGCGGTCGTTGTGGGGCTTAGGGTGGTTAAAGACAAGAATCCGCTTTCGCGGCTGGGGTTGATTTGGATGGTTTGCGTGTTTTCTCTTCCGGATTCAAGGGCCACTACTTGGGTTTCTCCGCTTGGAAACCACAGCGGGATTTTTTTTTCGATTTGGAATCCACCGGCCGAACACGGAACGGGTTCGGTTTGAATGTGTCGGTTGTTTTGTCGGATCTCGAGTTCGAATGCGGTTACGCAGGTTCCGTTGATGAAAACGGTTTCGCCTTTTTGGACGGTGGTTTTGTCAAGCTGGATTGTTGCTCCGAAAACGCTTCCGATCAATAACAGCAGGAACAAAGCGAGTACGAGGGGTTGTTTCATTTGGGTGCACGTCCAAGTTGTTCTTTTATTTTTTTCAATTCGTCTTCGTAATCAAGCATTTGGCTTTCGTAATCTGATTTTTGGATGCTTCCTTTTTCAAAGTATTTGGATTGCAGGTCTTTTTCGAGTTCGATGATTTGTTCGGCGCGTTTTTTGGCTTTGGTTTGGTCGAATCGTTTGGTTGCGAATCTGGCAGCGACAAAGTATCCCACGATCAATAGGGCGAGGGCACCAAGGCCAATGGCGCCGTAGCGGGTCAGATAGTAATTGGTTCCGTATCCGTAGATGTTGAGTTTGGTGTCCGCGCTTGCGGTTTGGTTGAATCCGTCTGTCGACGTGATTTTCAGGCGTAGTTCGCCGGCGTCTTGTTCTTGCGCGGTATAGTTTCCGCTGTAGTATCCGCCGCCTTGGGCTTGCAGGGGGATTTCAAGTTGGTTGACCAAAAGCGAGGTGTTGGCATCAAGCACCGGTTCTCCGGATTCGTATTGCGCGAATACGCGGAACTCGACGTTGTCTCCGATCGAAAAAAACGTGGTTTGGGGTTTGACGAGTTGAATTGAAAACAGGGTGGGGATAATGGTGATTTCAAGCGGTAGTTGTCCTTCCAGTGGAATGATTCCGATTTTTGTGGCTTGTAAGTGAAACGTGTTTTTTCCAAACGGCAGGTTGCTGGGAATCGTGTAGAACAAGGTGTAGTTCCCGTCGGGAGCCAGTTGGAATGGAATGGTTTGTTGGCTGGGGGAAACGAGCACGAGGTTTGCGTCGGTGGTCGGAATATTTGAGTCCGTGACTTGCGCGATGATGGTTAGTTGGGTTCCGCGTGAAACCGACGCGTTTTGGTCCAGGTACGTGGTGATGGCGAGTTGGCGTTGGGATTGGGGGGTGACCATCGTGGTGGTTCCTTCGACTGAAATGGCGTTGTTGTAATCGTCGGTTCCGTTTCCCGTGATCAGCCAGTTGCCGGGGAGGTCGTTTAAACTGGTTTTGAATTGGATTTGAAACGATCCATCCGCTTGCGATGAAACGGTTTGGTTGAATAGGCTTTTTCGTTCGGTATCCAGGATTTTGATTGTAATGGGGGTGGATACGGGAGCGGATCCGTTTTGAATGGTACCGCTGATGAGTAACGTGTCGCCCAATAGGGTTTTGGGTTGCACAGAAAAGGTGGTGTTTAAACGCGGTTCAATGGTAATCGGGAGCGTGGTTTTTCCGATGGCTTTTCGAAACGACGCGGATATTTCAACGTCGTAGGAATTGGGGGCAATGTCGGCTGGAATTTGAAATTCGCCTTTGTATTCGTTAGAGAACAGGGTGTTGACGAGTTGAATGTTGCGAAAAGGCTGTACGGCGGATACTTGGGCACCGGGAATGTCGCGGCCGTTGGCCGTGATTTTGATTTCAAGGGTTCCTTTTCCGTTTCGGGCAAAAGAATCATTGGGTTTGGGAGAAATGATTTCGATTTCGAGTGTTTTGGGTTCGCAGTCCTGGGGACAGTTTCCGTAGTCTTCGCTGAATTGTTCTTCGCACACGTTGTTTCCACACACGCCGCTTTTGGGTAATTGTTTACAGATGGTTTCGACGCATTTGTAGTCAAAGAATTGGTTGGAGTAGGATTCGCAGCTTCCGCAGTCTTGCGTGCAGGTGCAGGAGTTTTCTCCGGGTTCACAGGAATGGTTTCCGCAGGAAACCTGGGCGCTCACGGGAACAATGCTTGTCAAAAGAAAAAACAAAATGGCCAGAATTCCAATATATTGTTTCATTAATGTCATTAGTATATCACAATAGTGCTATAAAAAACTTGTGAATTCGCGTTTTACGACTGTATTTCGACGATGTCGCCGTCGTGCAAATCGTAGTCTTGTTGGATGCGTTGGCCTTCGAATTTGGCGTTTTTTCCGAATAATTTGGCGTGTTTGAGGTATTTGGCGAAGTCTTTGTGCAGGTGTCCGGCGAGATCCATGATCGTGCTTCCTTTTTTGAGCACAAGCGGCGAATCGGTGTCGGGTTTTTGTCCGGGGCGTTTGGTGTACACGCGCACCATTTCAAGCAAACCGAAAAATTCGGGTTTTAATTGTCCGAATTCTTTTTCGTTTGACACCGGGAATGTGGGAAACCGGATTCCGTCGATGGGCCGGGGGGTGTTTCCCTTGAAATTCAGGATCGCGAAGGCTTTCTGGTACACGAGGCGTTCGTCTTGGGCTTCGAATACTTGGGCCAAGTTGTTGATTTCTTCTTCGATGATCACGGAAGCATTGTGCATGCCGTGGTTTTTCAGAAATTCGACGAGTTCGTCCTGGGGAATTTTTAAGAATTGTTTTCCGCCGATGGAAATTCCTTTGGTGTCCCCGGTTTTGATGATGATTTTGGGGCGATGGCGGTTTAAGTGAATGCCGGCTTGTTCGAGTTCTTTTAGAAGGATTTCGAATTCGTTTTTTGCGTTGTCCGCGTCTAGAACCAGGACGACCGCGTCCGCGGTGCGGATCACGGAGAGCAATTGGGGTCCGTTGGCTTTGCCTTGACTGCTTCCTTCGATGAGCGCGGGTACTTCGACGAGCTGGACTTTGGCGCCTTCGATCATCATCATTCCGATTTGGGGTTTGACGGTCGTGAAAGGAAACGCGGATACTTCGACGTCGGCGTTGGTGAGGTTTTTGAGGCAGGTGCTTTTTCCGCTGTTGGGAAACCCGATGAGAACGATTTGGGCACAGCCTTCTTTTTTGACGGCGAGACTTTCTCCCCCGCCGCGTTTTGATTTTTGTTCGGCTTGTTTTTCGATTTCGCGTTTCATTAACGCGATTTTTTTGGATAATTCCGCGCGGATGTTTTCGGTGCCTTTGTGTTTTGGTACCGTGGTGTACATTTCTTGCAAAGCCGCGAGTTTGGCTTCGGGGGTTTGGGCTTCTTCGTATTTTCGTTTGGCGTTCTCAAACTCGTATCCGGCATTAATCGGCATATGGGGATTAGCCCCAAAAACGATTAAAATACCTCAGATTCGTTTTCGAAGGTGGGATTTTAAAAAAAAAGAAAATCAACCGGTTTTTTTTTACGGGGAAACGAGTCCCGTGCAGCGCCAGTTGATTTCCGCGTTTTCGTCCGATTCGAATACCACGCAAGCGGGCGAACAACCTTTTTGGATAATGTCAAGGTCAAACCACCAGGTGGCAGTGGTTTCGTTATAGGTCGCGTTGGCATCCGCTGACAAGTATTGTTGGCACGCGGAACTGTTTTGGGCGATTTCGCGGGCGGTTTGTTCGGTCATGGCGTTGTTTTCTTCGCAGGGTTCTTCCCATGAACGCAGGCATTTTTGTTTGGCTTCGCACCAACTGTATCCGGCGGATGGAATACAGCCGTGGGAATCCCGATCGTTTCCAACGATGGCCTGGTTTTGATCGGGTTCGTTTTGGAAATTGGTGTCATCCATCGGGGCGGGAGGCTGGGTGCATCCGGCCAAGCCGATGAACAACGCCATCAAGACGAGGAAAATTTTTTGGTTTTGCATGTTTTGGTCACCTATGGGGCCAAAGGAAGAAGAACTATTTATTTTTTTTGTTTTCGAATATCAGCCGGTTTTGGGTTTTTTTGGGCGTGAAAAACCAGGAGTTCTTCAAAGAACAGTTTTTGTCGGCAGATGATTTCAAATCGAAAACCTTTTTTTCGAAGGATTTCCTCGGTTTTTTTTGTTCCGTTCAAACTGGTTTGCAAAAAAAATACCTCTCCCGCGGGAGAAAGATGATCGGAAACGGTTTCAAGGAACCGATCGAGGATTTTCCGTCCTTTTTTTCCGCCGTCGGTTTCGATCCATTGGATGTCGTCGCTTGGAACATACGGCGGATTAAATGCGATGACGTCAAAGGATTCGGATACATTCGAGAACACGTCGGTTTGCACGAACGAAACCCGGGTTTTGACGTGGTTTTGCAAAACGTTGATGCGGGCGTTTTCTAGGGCGTTTGGATTGATGTCACCGAACGTGATTTTTTTTGCGCCTTGCTTTGCCATGGTGATTCCTTGGATGCCGGTGCCACAGCCAAGATCCAGGCACGACGCGTTTTTGGGGATGAATAGTGCGCTTGAAAGCAGTTCCGAGTCTTCGCCGATCGGATAAATTCCTTCCAAAGAAGTGATTTTGAGTTGTTCAAAAATTTTGTTGTTCATTTTTTCAGCTCTGATTCCAGAGGAATTCGAAAGCCGTTTGGTATTGGCTGGCAATTCGGGTGTTTTTGATCGCGATGAGGTTTTCGTTGTTGTATTGGGTCGCGTTTTGGCTGTAATTGTAGGATCCCGTGATCACGGTGTGTTGGTCGATGATCGCGAATTTGTTGTGCATCAAGCCCCGGGTTTTTTCGAATCTTTTGATGGAAATTTGGTTGGCCGCGAGTTTTTCGTCTTCGGAATACTGGCTTTTGGATTCGCCTTCGTCAAACAATACGCGGACTTTCACGCCGCGTTGTTTGGCGTCGATTAACGCGTCCGAGATTTCGTCTAAGGTGAAGGAATAAATCGCGATGTCCACCGAGGATTGCGCGGAATTGATGCGAAAAATGAGTTCTTCGGCGCAAGGATCCGTTGGACAGAAAAAAACCGATATGTTTTCGGGGTTTGTTCCGGGGCCCGTGGTAAAACCGGTGAATTGGGGCGCGAAAAAAACGCTGAGGGTTGCGCCGATGAGTAATCCAGTGAGGAACAGGATCGCGTCTTTGGTTTTCATTGGTTGTCACAGGCGGCAAGCGCGGGGTGCAAACCGCAAAGCGTGTTCGCGATGTTTGCGGGGCGCAAGACGAGGTATTGGCAGTCGATCAAAAACGCCGGAACCATCGCGACTTTGAATTGGCGCGCGATTGTGATGTCGGTTCCGTTGGTGCGGTTTACTTTGTCGAAGTGTTGGTTCGAGTCAATGCAGGTTTTGAATTGGTTTTGGTCGGGAATCTGGGCTTGGGTGGCGGCCACCAGTTGGCGTGCCGGATCCCAACTGGGAAAATTGAGTCCGAAGAATTGTTCGAAAATGGTTTTTTTGTATTGGGTGAATTTGTTTTGGTCGCGGGCGCATTCTGCGGAGTTCGCGACCCGTTCGGAATCGGTGTCTTGTCCGAAATAAATCATGTGTTTGAAATCGTATTGGATTTGGTTGTTAAAATCGCTTTCGAGTTGAACGACTTGCGGCAAAGTATCGTAGCATTCGGGGCACAGGAAGTCTCCGAATTCCCACACCAAGGGGGTTTGAGCGGTCACGCACGCGGCAGGCGAAGGATTTTGCACGAATTTCACGGGGATCGGATAATCGGGTTTGGTGACGGCGTACAATTCGATTTCTTCCATGATCAATTGGCCGTTTTTGGTTTTGAATTGGCGCGAAAGAGTGGCTTCCAATGCGGCGTCTTTTTTCTTCAAGTCGGCCGCGTTGACGCTGACCGTGGGAACGGTGTTGGCATCCAAGGAATCGAATGTGGCGCGGTTTTGGGGGTTTGAAATGTCAATGCTGGTGCGGGTATAGGCAACGCCGCGTTTTTGAAGCAATAATTCAAACGAAGTGGTTTCGTTGCAGATGGCGCAGGTTTGGTCGGTGAATACCTTGACTTCGATGGAGTTGGTTTGGTTCGTGTCGTTGTTTTGATCCGGGTTCGTGATCACGGGGGCTTCGAAAAAAGCGGCGCGTAGTCCGAATCCCGCAAGCAGTCCGACGATCAAAAGCATTACTCCGATGTAGATGGGCATGGATTGAACCCAAAAACCCGGTTCGGTTTTGGTGCCAATGCGCGTCTTGATCGTATTCGTTTGGTTGGTTTTGGTCATGTGGTTTCTCCCGATACTATTTTTGTCCCCTGCAGGCTTTTTAAGCCCATGGACAACCGGTTTTTTTTTAAGGTGTTTGAAACCGTTTTTTTTGAGTGGTCTTCGTGGACGTTGTTTTGTGGTCTTTGCTTGGAATCGTCGGGGTTTTCGGTGTCGGAAACGCGGTTTTGATTTTGACCAAGCCGCGTCGTTCTTCGGGGGATTATGCCGCTTCCATGACCGTGCTGCAGGACCCGGATGTGGCGGCGGCGAATTTGCTTGCGATCAACCATAAAATCGGTTTGTTAAACGAGCGGGTGACGCGCACCGAAACGATTTTGTCCCAGATTCCGCTCGATGCCTTGCAGCAGCGGTTTGATTTGGCGGATTTTTTGCGGAAAATCGAGCGATTAACCGAGTTTCGAAACAACGCCGAAATCGAAATCGTGGCCATGCGCGACGCGTTGGTGGCCAAAGGAATCCTAAAACCCAAGGTGTCTTCGCCGGAATTGGACCGCGAAATTTCGGCGCGGGTGTTTAATTCCAAACCCAAATCCCCGTAGTTTCTGTAACCTATATTAATGGGTTTTGCGTTCTTATTTGCCATGAGCCTCGTTGTTTTGTTCGAAAAATTGTTGGTGTTAGTGGCGACGTTGGTCGTGGTTGCGGGCACCATTATTTTGATTGATGGCTGGCGAAACGAATATTTGTTCGCTTTTTTTTTCACGGGGCAGTGGGAAAACTTCCTGTATTTGGTGGCGTTCAGTTTTTCGGTGGGTTTTTTGCTCAAAAAACTCGCGCAAATGGAGTTTCATAATCTTTTCGTCGCGCGGAAAGGTCGGTTGCGTTGAATTCGTTCCAGTTGCTCGTGATGGCGATTGCCGCAGTGGCTTTGATGGTTTTTTTTTACCAGTTCATGGCGCCGTTTTTTTCGGCTCCGGGTCAGAATGAAAAATCGATCCGGGACGCGATCGAAAACGCCAAATTGAAAAACAATCAGACGGTTTCGGTCGGAATGCTTTTGGTGAACCAGGGGGAGGGTTTTGCTTCGAAGCCGTTTTCGGATCTGGCCGTGGATTTGCAGATCGAATGCACTTCTCCGTCGTATTGTTGCGATCGTTCGGTTGCGTGCGAAAAAGGCGCGTTGTGGGATTCGTCGCGCGTGTTGTTCCAGTCGCGTCAGGAAATTCCTTTTTTCGTGCGCTGTGAACAATTGTTCAATTTTTTCGCGTGCTCGTTGTTTGTCGGTTCCAAACCCGCCCAGGTTTCAATCGAATCGCTTTTTGTTTCTCCGGTCGTGGATTTGTCCGTGGATTCGAAAGTGCCGTTTTTGGTTAAAATCAAAAACACGGGTTCCGTGCGAGGCGTTTCGAATACCGTGTTTTTGCGTTTGTTCGTTCGAAAAGACGGGGAATTGGTTCCGGTGTCTTTTCGGGAGCTTCCCGTGGGGGAATTGGAAGCCCAAGAATCGCAAACCGTTTCGTTTGAAGTGATTTTGAATCAAATCGGGGACATGGAAGCGCAGGTTGAAGTGACCGGGGAAAAAGCGGGTTCGGATTCGAAAACGATTAATTTCAAATCTGTTGGCGTGGTTCAATCCAACTGTCGCGCAATAACGGATGCGCCGCCACAAACCAGTTTTGACTCGGAAAACGATTTGTGCAAAAAAAAATTCGCGTGCGAAGAATGCGTGCTTGCGGCGCAATGTTTGTTCGCGTGGAAAAACGCGGATCCGAACCAGTCGTTTGTGGAAGGCGATTTTTTGTCGGCGTGGGTGTTGTCGACTCCGGTGAACGGGCACTGTGACTGATTTTTTCGTTTCACTTGTTTTCGAGCACCATTCCTGTCAACAGTAGTTTCATGATGGTGCCTTCGTGAACGGATTCGGATTCCACGACGTGTATTTTTTTGCGGAACAAGGGGGAATCCAGGATAATGGATCCTTTCCCGAAGTCAACCGCGTGTTCGAGGGTTTTCGAATCGTGTTCTTCGATGGTTTTTTCGTCGAGTACTTGTCCCAAGAGCTGTTGATACCCGTCGGTTTTGACGATCATGACTTTGTATTTGTTTTTGAGGGCCGCGTACAGCACGTTGTGTTGTTTGATTCCGATCAACGGGTGAATGCAGGTCAACTGGAGTTCGGCGCAGAGTCGTTCAAGGAGCTGGCTTTTTCCGGACGGGGTTTGCGCGCCGGTGACGATTCCCTGGATTTTGAACTGTTTTTTGAGGCTGATGAGGCTTTCGTGCAGGCAAAGCAGGGTTTCGTCTTTTCCGCTTCCAAGTTCGAATTCTTGCAGCGGGATTTGCATGGCTTGCGCCGCCATTTCCACGAATTTTAGGTTGATGGTGTCGAACAAATAATTTGTGTCGCACTTAAACGATACCAAGCATTTGATTTGGTGCCCGCTGGTAATCGCCAGTTGGGTTGCCAGCATACTGTCTTTTCCGCCTGAAAATAGGACGCATACGTTCATGTCTATTCCTCTCCTGTTTTCTCCGCCGTTGGCTCTGGCAATGCCTCGAATATTGGTTGTTGCCAAAAAAGCGGGAGTGATTTGTTTTTCTTTCTCTATTTTCATTCATGAAGAATAAAAACATTTAAATGCCTTCTTTCAGTTTGCTACACAACAAGAGAAAAACTATTTTTTTTTCGGTAGTTGACGAATTTTTTTCAGAACCAGTCGATGAGCGGAACAAAAATTATTTTTTTGTTTTTCACCCCCGCGACAAGTATGTTGGAATTAAGTACGTTGGAATTTTGAATTCGACGGGCGGCAGTGTCGCTTAGAACATGGGGGTAAAATGGTTCGTACAATGGGCGAAGATGGTCACACAATTCCGCGACCGCTTCTCGCAGGTCGCGTTTTCTAATTCCATGGGTTCTTTTGAGGTATCTGAAAAAGTTTATTCCGCGTTGGGTTTTGTGGCTTCCGAGGATTTCTCCGATGCTTGGGACCGTGGTTTTTGCCATGGCCACGAATCGTTCTCCAAGCGGGTACGCATGGGGTGACCGTAATTCGTACCGGGTGAAAGGAAATCGTCGGTTGTGCTCTTGCACGATTTTTTGGAGTGTTCGAACGATTTGAGACGCTTTTTGGTTTTCGCCGGCGGTTCCATGAACGCGTTTGATGATGATTTCGGGTTCCGTGGGATAATTTCGTTCGGTTCTAAATCCGCGGATGCGTCCGCCGGGTCTCGCGGTTTCATATGTGGGTACGCGAAGCCTTGGCTGGCGATGATCCGCAATCGGCAGTTTTCCAAGTAATCGGTTTAGGCGGATTTGGCCGGAGTCTTTTTTTTCTTGGCGCAAAACGGCTTGTCGAAGCCGTTTGATCATTGAAAGCGGAAGTGGTCGGGTGGGCAAAGGGATTCCTATGGGTTGTGGGCTTTGTTTTTCATTCCAAACAATTTGATTTTGTGCCGAAGTTCTTCTTTGACTTTTTCTTTGGCAAACAATAATGCTTCGCGGGTTCCGAATTCGTTTGGGTTTTCCGCGAGAAATTGGCGTAGTCCGGTCGTGAACGCGAGCCGCAAGTCGGTGTCGATGTTGATTTTGGCGATTCCGAGTTTGATGGCTTTGCGGATGGTTTCTTCGGGGATTCCTTTGAGCCCGGTTAAGGCGGCGCCGTATTTGTTCGCGGTTTTAACGGTTTTTGGGTTCACGCTGGAAGCACCGTGCAATACGAGGGGAACCGGTACTTTTTCATGAATGGTTTTCAATCGTTTCAAATCGATTTTTTCGCGTCCTTTGAGTTTGAAAGCGCCGTGTTTGGTGCCGACCGCGACCGCCAGGTAATCGATTCCGGTTTTTTCCACGAATTCGACGGCTTGATCGGGATCCGTGTACATGTCGGATTGTCGCGACAGCACGCCGAGTTCGGCTTCGACGGAGACGCCTCTTGATCGCGCATACGTGACGACTTGCCGGGTTAATTTCAGGTTTGTTTCGTATTCTTCAAGCGAAGTGTCGATCATCACGCTTGAGTAGCCCGCGTCGATGCAGACCTTGGCTTGGGTAACCGAGTGCCCGTGATCCAAGTGGAGAACGACGGGAATTTTGTTTTCGTTTGCGATGATTCGGGTCATGGACACCAAATTCGGAATTTTCGCGTACGAAATGGTTTTTTCGGAGGTTTGAACCCAACACGGCGCGTTTTCTTCTTTGGCGGTTTCGATGATCGCTTGGTTGACTTCGAGGTTCACGGTGTTAAACGCGCCGATCGCAAAGCGTTGTTTGAAAGCGGCGTTAACGAGTCGTTTTCCGGCAATAAACGGTTTTTCCAATATGCAAACCCATTAAAATTAATTCTTTCGTATATTTATTCGTTCGTTTTGCGGGGAATTTTTGTTGAACGCGTCCCAGTTGTTGAAGAAGCATAAAGTGGCCGAAGGCGATCATGTGTCCGTGACAAAGTCGGGCGCGGTTTTCAAAGGCACGATTATTCCGTCGTCGGATGAATCGGTTTTGGTTCTGAAAATGGATAACGGGTATAATGTCGGGCTTGATGCCGGGTCGATTGATTCGGTTGAAAAACTTTCAAGTGGAAAACGCGTGGCCAAAGCGCCTTCAAATTCTTTGCAGAACATTCCGGGGCTTCCGACGATTTTGATTTTGCATACGGGCGGAACGATTGCTAGCCGCGTGGATTACCGCACAGGTGCGGTGTTTGCGTCGTTTAATCCCGAAGATTTGGTTCCTCTTTTTCCGGGGCTTGAAGCGATTGCGAATTTTGAATCGCGTTTGTTATCAAAAATGTGGTCTGAAGACATGCGTTTTCCGCATTATTCTTTAATTGCAAAAGAAATCGGGAAAGAAATTCAAAAAAACCCGTCCCTGGCGGGGATCATTATTGCGCATGGAACCGACACCATGCATTATTCTTCCGCTGCATTGGCTTTTGCGATTCAGAATTCTCCGATTCCGATTATTTTTGTCGGAGCTCAGCGTTCAAGCGACCGTGGATCCAGTGATGCACACACCAATATGTTGGCGGCGGCCAATTTTATCGTAAAATCCGATTTTTCCGGGGTTGCGATCTGTATGCATGAAACTTCGGATGATGACTGGTGTGCGATTTTGCCTGCTTGTAAAACCCGGAAAATGCATTCGTCTCGAAGAGACGCATTTCAGCCGATAAACGATTCGATTATTGCCCGGGTCCATTCAAAAACCGGGGAGATTCAGTTTGTGAAAACCGATTATCTTCGAAAAGGAAAACGCGTTCCTTTAATTCGTCCGGATTTTGCGGACCGGGTTGCGTTGGTGAAGCTTCACACGCATTTTTCTGCAGACCAGCTGGAACCTTATCTGAAATACGACGGGTTGGTTTTGGAAGGAATGGCCTTGGGTCATGCACCCATCGCTGCTCCGAATGAACTTTCCAAACCGAATTTGAAGAATCGGGAAATGCTTGAGAAAATTCTTCAAAAAGGCTGTGTGGTGGCCATGGCGAGTCAGTGTCTTTTTGGCCGGGTGCATATGCATGTGTATGATAAGGCCGTTGATCTTGCGAATATGGGGGTTGTTGGCTGCGAAGACATGCTGCCGGAAACAGCTTTTGTGAAACTGGCCTGGCTTTTGGGTAATTTCAAGGACAAAGACGAAGTCAAGCGTCTGATCGCCACCAATTTGGTCGGAGAAATCAGTGCGTTTACACCGATTGACAGTCATGTATGAAAAAATGGAGTGAAAAAAAGGAGTTTGATGAAATGTTCGAATGGGGTTTGAATCAAATCGTTGCGCTTGCCGGCTTTTTGCTGTTGGCGGCGGCGTTGGGCTTGAATGCCATGAAAAAAATGAAGCGGTATTCGGTTGAATACAACGGATTGAACCTGGTAGGATCGGTTCTGTTGTTGTATTACGCGTTTGTTTTAGGTGACGTGGTGTTCCAGTTGGTTTTCGGCGTCTGGACCATTGTCGGTTTTGGTTTTTTGCTTAAGCGCTTGGTTGACAAAGACATGACGCACGAGATTTCGGATCTCGACGTCGATTCGCGCAACTGGAAATTCAAATAATGGCGAATGAAATGAAACCGGTTCCAAAATTAAAGTGCGGTCTGGAAGTGCACCAGCAACTCGATACGGGAAAATTGTTTTCCCGGACTCCCGGGGAGCTGCGCGAGGAAAAACCCGATTTCGTGATCAAGCGCAGATTGCGGCCGGTTGCAAGCGAGTTAGGTGAATTCGATGCCGCGGCCTTGGAACAGTATCGCAAAGGATTGGAGTACTGGTACGAGTGTTACAAGGATTCAATTTCACTCGTGGAAACCGATGACGAGCCGCCGCAACCGATGAATGAAAGAGCCCTGGATACGATTCTGACGGTTGGAGTACTCTGTAATTCCACGTTTGTCGACAAAGCTTTCGTGATGCGAAAAACCGTGATTGACGGAAGCAACACGAGTGGTTTTCAGAGAACTGCGCTGATTTGTTTGGGCGGCGAACTCGATATCGGAAACAAGAAAATCCGTTTGCAGGCCATGGCGTTGGAAGAAGACGCCGCGCGTCCGATGGAAAAAACCGATTTCCATATCGTGTATCGCTTGGATCGATTGGGGATTCCGTTGATCGAATTGTCCACGGAACCGGATATTGAAACGCCTGAAGAAGCCAAGGCGGCGGCGTTGGCGATCGGAACCTTGTTTCGTCGCACGTGTAACGCCAAGCGGGGCCTTGGAACGATCCGTCAAGACCTGAATATTTCAATTGAAGGCGGTAATCGCATTGAAATCAAGGGAATGCAGGATTTGGAGTTGATCGACGAGTTCGTGCGTCGCGAAATGCAGCGCCAGGAAAAATTATTGGAAGTGCGGGATGAATTGCAAAAAAAGCGTTTCGAAGAAAACGATTTTCGTCAGCCGGTCATCGAAGTAACGGGTATTTTTGGCAAGACGGAGTGCAAGTTTTTGGCTGGAAAAACCGTGTTCGGCGTGCGCGTGCCGAAGTTTAAGGGTTTTTTTGGCCGGGAAATCCAGCCGAATCGCCGCGTGGGAACCGAAGTCGCGAATTACGTGAAAACCAAAACCGGTTTGAAAGGAATTTTGCATTCGGACGAGTTGCCGGGGTACGGCGTAAGCGATTCCGAGGTTTCGCAGGTTCGTCACGCCTTGTCGTGTCAGGAATACGATGGATTCGTGATGGTGTCATCCGAAAAAACCAAGGCCCAAACCGCGTTGGCGGAGGCTTTGAACCGGTGTCAACAGTGTTTGTCGGGGGTTCCTCCCGAAACGCGTCAAGCATTGGAAGACGGCAACACGGAGTATTTGCGTCCGTTGCCGGGGGCCGCGCGGATGTATCCGGAAACCGATTTGGCGCCGATTGACGTGTTACCCGAAAAGCTTTCGAATCTGCGTTCGCGTCTTCCGTTGTCCCCGGACGCTCGTGTGGGTTTGTATGTTGAAAAAGGGTTGTCGCGGCAATTGGCCGAAAAAATGAAACTCGATAATTGGGCGTGTTTTTTCGAGTCTTTGATCGAGAAAGATTTGAATCCCACGTTTTGCGCGACAGTGTTGCTTGAAACCTGGGTGGAATTAAAGCGCGAAAACGTTTATGTGGAACGGATTCCGAACGGAAAACTGGTCGCGTTTTTCGAATTGGAAAAAAAAGGCCGCGTGTTGCGAGACAACGCCAAAGAATTGCTAAAAGCGCTTGCGTCCAATCCGTCCCAAAGCGTGTTGTCGTTGGTGGAATCGCATCGCAAAGACGAATTATCCGATGAGGATATTCTTTCGGTGTGCGACGACGTGGTTTCGAGAAACATGGTGTTGGTTTCTTCGAAAAAATTCGGTGCGATCGGTCCGTTGATGGGCGACGTCATGAAACAATTGCGGGGCCGGGTATCCGGCGAGCGGGTTTCCGCGGCATTGAAAAAAGCGATTGAAAAACGCCTGTAATCGCGGTTGGAATGCCAAGCCTTTTATTTTTCTTATTCCTTCTTTTATGTATGCGTCTTTTTTTTGAAAAAGGAATCTGGTTTTCGGAAGGAAATTCCAAAATTGCGGTGGATCCGTCTTCCGGCAAAAAAAAGGCGGATGTCGCGATTATTTCGCATGGGCATTCGGATCACGTGTCAGTGGGGCACAAGCAGTATTTGATGACCTTGGCCACCTACGAGTTGTTAAAAGTCCAGGGAAAAAACGTCAAGAAAACCGAGTCGACTGAGTTTGGAAAACAGCATTCGATCGGCGAGTGTAATATTCGGTTTGAGAATTCGGGGCATATTTTGGGGTCGGGCCAAATCGTGCTTGAAAACGCGTCCACGACCGTGATTTCGGGGGATTTTAAACTCGAAGATTCGCTTTTGACCCAAGGCGCGGTTCCGGTTCCGTGTGATACCCTGGTCATGGAAACGACGTTTGGTTTGCCGCAGTATGCGTTTCCGCCGCGTGAAGACGTGTATCAGGAAATGGGGCAGTGGATCGAAAAAAACGTGAAAGCCAACAAGTTTGTGGTGTTGTGCGGTTACGCGTTGGGGAAATCCCAGGAATTAACCAAAATCGTTAATGAGTATTCGAATCAGGTTCCGCTCGTGCACGAACGCGTTTTTCAGAATAACCAGGTGTATGAAAAATTCGGGTTAAAGCTCGGAAAATACCTGCTGGCAAATCACAATTTGAAGGATTCAAATGTCATGATTATTCCGCCGAGTTTGTTTGACAAAACATTGGTGCCGGCGCTTGAGTTTTCCACAGGCAAAAAAGTGGTGTCCGCGGTGGCCACGGGTTGGCCATACGGATACGGATTCGACAAGTCGTTTTGTTTGTCGGATCATTGCGATTACAACGAATTATTGGATTATGTACAGCAATCAAACCCCAAACAAGTCTTGACGATGCATGGCTATGCCAAGGAATTCGCCCAGGCGGTTACCCGAAAATTTCGGATTCCTGCGCGGGCATTGGGGGACAAATCCCAGCAGTCTTTGGCGGAATTCGCGTTTGCCTAAACTTCGTTTATCCCCGAAATACGGCTTTAAAAACCCTTTTTTCAGGCATATGTAGGATGCGAAAACCAAAACCGGATCCTTCGGCTTGGAACCGCAAAAACGAACAGCGTCGAAGAACCCGTTTAAAACAACGGGTGCCGGCGTTTTCAATTTCCAAGTTGGATAAACGCTTGGTTGGGTTGCATCTGTTGAAATGCGAAAGCGATGCGAGATTAAACGATCTTGCATCCCGATTGAAGAGGGAAAAACGTCAAAACGAACCATCCAAAAGCCTTATCGCGGCGTTGGAACAAAAAATTAAAATGGAAACCGGAAAAAACCAGCGCATCAAGAATGATTATACCGTGCTGGGAAAACGGTTTTTTGATTTGGAAGCAAAACAGCAGGGGTCCACATGAAAAAAAGAACGCATGCATGCCAAGAATTGAACGAAAAAATGGTGGGTCAAACCGTGGTGTTAAACGGTTGGGTCGCAAATCGACGCGATCACGGTTCCTTGATTTTTATTGATTTGCGCGACCGAAGCGGTTTGTGCCAGATCGTTTTTAATCCCAAGAACAGCCAAAAAGCCCATAAGGACTCGGAAGAACTGGGAAAAGAATTCGTTGTGTCGTTGACGGGAAACGTTTCGTTGCGCCCCAAAGGAACGGAAAATCCAAAGATCGCGTCGGGAAAAATCGAAGTGGAAGCGATCGATCTTGAGATTTTGAACAAGGCGGAGCAGCCGTTGCCCATCGAACTGGACGCGCATGTGCTGGCAAGCGAAGAACAGCGTTTGAAGTATCGGTTTTTGGATTTGCGCCGTGAACAATTGAAAAACAACCTTATTTTTCGGCATCACATGATCAAGGCGTTTCGCGATTTTTTCGACAAGGAAGGTTTTCTTGAAATCGAAACTCCGATTATGGCCAAGTCGACGCCGGAAGGAAGCCGGGATTATTTGGTTCCGTCGCGGGTTCACCCCGGAAAATTCTACGCGTTGCCGCAATCTCCCCAGATTTTCAAGCAGTTGTTGATGGTCGCGGGTTTCGAAAAATATATGCAGGTTGCGCGTTGTTTTCGGGACGAGGATTTGCGTTCGGATCGCCAGCCGGAGTTCACCCAAATCGACTTGGAAATGAGTTTTGTCAATGAAAACGACGTGATTGACGTGACGGAACGAAGCCTTGCGTTTGCCGTTGAAAAATCCACCGGAAAAAAGGTTTCCACGCCGTTTGTTCGCATGACGTTTGCAAACGCCATGGATCAGTTTGGTTCCGACAAGCCGGATACCCGGTTTGATTTGAAATTGTTGGATGTCACCGACGAATTGTCGGGTTCGGAGTTCCAGGTATTGGAAAGCGTTTTCAAAAATCACGGAAAAGCCAAAGCCGTGGTTGTTTCCGATGGAGCCGAAAAGTTTTCGAAAGGCGATCTGGAAAAATTAACGGATGCCGCGAAAGTGTATGGCGCCAAGGGATTGTTTACCTTCAAAGTCAAGGACAAGTCGTTTGAATCAAGCATCACGAAGTTTTTGTCCGAAAAGCAAATCAAGGGAGTTTTGAAGAAAACCGCGGCAAAAGACAACGACTTGATTTTGGTCGTGGCGGACGAATGGGAAACCGCGTGCACGGCAATGGGTGCGGTTCGCTTAAAAATCGGTGAAAAACTGGGTTTGATGGACCCCAACAAACTGAATTTTTTATGGGTCATTGATTTTCCATTGTATGTGTGGGACAAGGAAGAGAATCGTCCCGCGGCCAACCACCATCCGTTTACGCGACCCAAAAAAGAGTTCTTTTCTTTGATGGATTCGGATCCGATGAAGGTTTTGGCGGAAGCCTATGATTGTGTCTTGAATGGTTCCGAAGTCGGCGGTGGAAGCATCAGAATTCACGAGCGTGCGCTTCAGGAAAAAATGTTCGGAATACTGAAGATTTCTCCGTCAGAAGCCGAGCGTCGATTCGGTTTTCTCTTGTCCGCGTTTCGTTACGGAGCGCCTCCGCACGGCGGATTGGCGTTGGGCGTGGATCGATTGGCAACGATTTTGACGCACTCGGAAAGCATCCGGGACGTGATCGCGTTTCCAAAAAACAAAGCCGCGATTTCGCTCATGGACGAGGCGCCCGATATCGTGGACCAAAAGCAACTCCGCGAACTGCACTTAAAGCTGGATTTGGATAAGTAACGGTTTTTTTTGTTCCGGGCAAAACCATTAAATTGGATGAAATGGTTTTCTATTCATGTCCGAAAATCCGAATGTCTCCGGTTCTGTGGTGTCATCCGTTTCCCTGGGCCGGATTTTTCGGATTAAAAGAGCTGTTTCGGTACTTTTTTATAGTCTGTTTTCGTTGAATCTACGTAATGGTCATGGATTCGTCTTCGGATGAAATTGTTTTCGAAAAAAAATCGAACCAGCTTGCGTCGTTTGAACGCGTTTTAAAACTGACCGTGATTGCCGCGATCGTGGGCATCGTGTTGTATGGTTTGGGAACCTTGTTTTGGACGGGTTCCGATGCGGGCCCCATTCCCAACAAAAAATCCCTGGACGGCATCGATACTAACGGGTTGCCGCGTTTTTTTTGCGGCAACAAGATTTGCGAAGAAAACGAAACCAAAGTCAGTTGCATGATCGATTGTTTTGCGTGTAACCAGGACGGGTTATGCGATTCGTTGCGGGGCGAAACGCCTGGTGCGTGTCCGTCGGATTGCTGACCATTTTTTTGGATGATTCGCTGTTTTATTGTCACGTTTGGGTTTTTTATTGGTTTTCGCTTGTATGGTGTATCGATGACCCAAATGATAATTAACCGTGATTTGCTTGAAAAAGTCGCGAAAAACGCCCGGTTGGTTTTAACCGAGACGGAAAAAGACGAACTGCTTTTGCAATTGGAAAACATTTTGAAGGCGTTTGAAACCCTCAATCAACTGGATGTTTCCAAGGAATCGCCCGCGTTTCAGCCGGTGAAGCTTGAAAACGTGTTTCGCGCGGATGTGATTGGAAAAAGTCTGGATAATGCGTCGGCGTTAAAAAACGCCGTGCACAAGCAAGCGCCGTATTTCAAAGGACCCAGGGCGATGGAATGAAAATCATGGACGAAGCCTTGGTCGCCAAGGAAAAATTCGGGTTGTTTAACGCGATTAATCCCAACCCCAAAGCTTTTTCGAAGGGTCGTTTGGCGGGCATCGGGATTTCGGTCAAGGACAATATTTGCGTGGAAGGATTGCCGTCCACCGCGGGAAGCGCGATTTTGTCGAATTACGTTCCCGTGTTTAACGCGACCGTGATTGAAAAAGTGTTGGCGGAAGGCGGTTTGATTGTCGGCAAAACCAGTCAAGACGAGTTTGGTTTCGGAACGTTTTCCGTGAACATCGGAAAAGGGCTTTCGATGCCCAAAAATCCGGTGGATCCAAACCGTAGTTGCGGTGGAAGCAGCGGTGGCGCCGCGGGTTTTACGCGGTTTGCGTCGGCTCCGCATACCGCTTTGGCGGAATCAACCGGTGGTAGCATCGCGTGTCCGGCGGCGTTTTGCGGGGTCGCGGGTTTTACTCCGACGTATGGCCGCGTGTCGCGTTTTGGTTTGATTGATTATGCGAATTCTTTGGATAAAATCGGTTCTATGGGAAAAACCGTTTCGAAAGCGTCGTTATTGCTTGAGATTTTGATGGGGTTTGATCCGCGGGATTCGACCAGCGTGAACCAACCGGTGCCCGAGATTTCAAACGCAAAACCCGTGTTAAAAGGAAAAACCATTGGAATCGTCGAAGAATTTTTCGGCGACGGAATTGATTCCAAGGTCTCAAAATCGTGCGAAAACGCGTTGGATGCCGCAAAATCCGCTGGGGCCAAGGTGGTTTCCGTGTCGCTTTCCAAAAACGCGCGGTTTGGAGTCGCCGCGTATTATTTGATTGCCATGGCGGAAACCAGCACGAATCTGGCGAAGTATTGCGGCATGCGATTTGGCCAGTCATTGCCGTTGCAGGGTCATTTTGACGATTTTTTTTCGCGTGTTCGATCCGAGTTTTTCGGAGCCGAGGCCAAGCGCCGCGTGATTTTGGGAACGTTTTCGCGCATGAGCGGGTACCGCGATGCCTATTATTTGAAAGCCCTTAAAGCGCGTTCGGCGTTGATGAAAGAGTATTTCGAAGTTTTCAAGCATTGCGACGTGGTTTGCCATCCGACGATGCCGTTTGTGGCGCCTCGTTTTTCCGACATCAAAAAGTTGTCTCCGATGCAAAATTACGCGGCGGATTTGTGCACGGTGCCCGCGAACCTGGGTGGTTTTCCGCATTTGTCGATTCCGGTTAAAGAAGTTGAAAAATTACCGGTGGGTTTGATGTTAACGGGAAAGCATTTTGACGAATTATCCGTTGCCGAAATCGGAAAAGGAATCGAGTCGGTGGTGAACCCATGAAAATCGATTCGCTTCCAACAGTGATCGGGCTTGAATCGCATGTTCAGTTGTCCACCAAATCCAAGTTGTTTTGTGCGTGTCCGACGCGGGGCAAAGAACCGAATTCCGCGGTGTGTCCGGTGTGTTTGGGGCATCCGGGGTCAAAACCCGTGTTGAACAAGACCGCGGTGGAGATGGCAGCCAAGGTGGCGTTGGCGTTAAACTGCAAGGTAAACCCGTCTTTTTTCTTTTCGAGAAAAACGTATTTTTATCCTGACATGTCCAAAAATTTTCAGATTACGCAGTATGAAATTCCGTTGTCGGAAAACGGGTTTGTGGAATTGGATTCGGGAAAAAAAATCCGTATTCGCCGGTTGCATTTGGAGGAAGATCCCGCGGCGTTGATTCACGAAAAAGGGTTTACGTTGGTGGATTATAACCGCGCGGGAATCCCGTTGATTGAGATCGTGACGGAGCCGGATTTGGCAAGCGCCCGGGAAGCGCGGGAATTTTTGAATAAATTGTGGACGATTTTGGGTTTTTTGGACGTGTTTTCGCCGGGCGAAGACGTGCTGAAAGCGGATTGTAATCTTTCGATTTCGGGTCATGCAAAAGTAGAGATCAAAAACGTTTCGGGTTTTCAAGCGGTTGAGCGCGCGTTGCTGGCCGAGGAAAAACGCCAGCGCGAATTGTTGTCGCAAGGCGAGGAAATCCGCCAGCAAACCCGGGGTTTTGACGACAAATCAGGTCGCACGGTGTTGCAGCGTGAAAAAGAAACCGAGGCGGATTACGGGTATATTTTCGAACCGGATTTGGTTTCGTCGACGATTGATTCGAAATGGATGGATGCGATTCGTTCAACGCTTCCCGAGCTTCCGTTCCAAAAAGCCCGTCGTTTTGTCCGTGAATTCGGTTTGTCGGATTATGACGCGAAAGTGTTGTGTTCGAACAAAAAATTGTCGGATTTGTTCGAAAGCGTTTCGAAACGGGTGTCGCCGGGTCTTGGAAGTCGTTTTTTGTCACGGGAATTGTTGGGGATTCTGAATTTTAACCGTCTTGAAATTGATTCCGTGGCGTTGTCGGAAAAAGAACTGGGGGATTTATTGGAACTTTTGGAAAGCGGAAAGGTTTCGGAAAAAAACGCCAAACAAGCGGCGATCGAATACGTGTTGTCGGGGGTTGCTCCGAAAGTGTTTTTGGAAAAAAGCGGTTTGTTGATTGATTTGGGTTCCGTGGATACTGAAAAAATCGTGGAATCGGTGCTCTTGGCAAATCCGCAAGCCGTGTCGGAGTTAAAACAGGGGAACCAAAAATCCTTGAATTTTTTGTTGGGTCAGATGATGCGGCAAGCCAAGGGAAAAGCCAATCCGCGGGAATTGCAGGGTTTTATCGAAAAAAAAATCAAGAAAAAATAGCTTTTTTTGGTGTAACCTGTTTTTTTCCTGATTTGTACCAAAATGGGTTTATTAACCCCCGGCGGAAATAGGTATAGTTACACCTCATCTTCGTGTTTTGCGGCAAAGGGGCGGGATGCCCTTTTCCCTCCTCACTGACTGTTTTTTCTTTGTTTTGTTGCACCATTGCATGAGTATTTCGGGGGTTTCTTTTTGAAGGCAAGTACGATTCTGCTGCTTTCCGTGGCAGCGCTCATTGTGTTGTGGGGAGCCGTTTTTTGGGCTGAAAACACCCAGAATCCGCTGTGGAATTCGCTTCGACCGCTGGAGTCCGTGGCGGAGTCTCTTAAATGGGTGACGACCGGCGTGGTTTTTTTGTTGGCTGCGGGAATGTTGTTTGTTTCCGCCAAAGCGTTTGAAAAAAACCGTTCGAACCGTTTTTTGTTTTTGACGTTGGCGTTTGGAATCATTTTCGCCAAATTCGGAATTAAACTCGTGGATGCCGTGTATAGTCCGGGAGATTTTTTTTCTTCGGCGGCACAAAACGTGTTTGATTTGTTCGTGCTCATTGCCTTGTTTTTGGCGATCATGCGAAAAGATTGATGTTGATGCTTCGGAAACGATTTGAGGATAACACGCTCGAACTTGAGACGCGTAATCGCTTGTACCGGATCATCGAGGAATCCCCGGGACTGCATTTTAGGGAGCTTCAGCGACGAAGCGGAATCGCGGTTGGAAGCCTGCAGTATCATTTGGATTACTTGTCCAAAAAAAGTTTCGTGCACACCGTCAAAGAAGGAAAATTCGTCCGTTATTACGCGATGAAAACCACGAAAATCGTGGAAAACAAGGAACTTATGAATACGTTGCGTCAAGAGCAACCGCGTCACATCGTGTTGTTTTTGCTGCAAAAGCGTTTTGCGACCAATGAAGTGATTTCAAAAGCGATTTCGTTGTCGCCTTCCACGGTTTCCACGTATTTGAAAAAAATGGTGGAAATCGGGATTTTGGGTCGGAAAAAAACCGGTGCCAAAACCGCTTTTTTTATTCTGGACAAGGACAAAGTCGCACAAATGTTGTCCGAATACCAGGGAAGCTTTCTGGATAATCTTGTGGACAATTTCGTGACGGTTTGGAACGAAGTGTAATCCGTCTTGGCAAGAAAAATTCCGGGAAGATATCTTTATGTGCTGGAATAAAAACGAACAGGAAAAATAAACTTCTTGCCTGATTTTTGGGGATTCAGTTTTTAAAGTTCAAACGGCTATTGTTCATCATGAAAAATCGAAAATCAGTGTCCCTTAAATTCCCTGTTCACCGCGCGTGGAGTAAAAAATATTGGTCGGATCTTGGATTTTGGAATCAACCACGCAGTTTAAAGACCCAAGACTTGGTCCCTGAGGATTCCCAATTAGGGCAAAAGATCGGCATCAAACCGGGGGAAAAGGTTTTGGTTTTTGCGGGAGATTATGGCGACTGGGCTAAAGCGATCGGCCAATTCGCAGAAGTTCATTATACGGATATAAGTCCAACCGCCGTACACTTTGTGCGTGAAAATAAAGCCCAGACTCTTACGTCGGTTCGAGCGCGTATCGCCGAATTAATGCCTAGAACCGAAAACCGTTTCGATTGGAGCTTTTCTTTTGAACCGATTCCACTTTGGCCTAGACTTCCGCTTGTTTTGGCGAGGTCTTTGCTGAATAAAAAAGGCGGGATATTTTTGATGCGCTCGTATTACATGAACCTGGTTTATCGCAAAGATCATCGTGCAGATCTTTCCAGAATGCGAAAATTGGCAAAAGCGTACGGGGCAACATTTGAGGAAACCGGAAAGCGGATATGGATTACTTCTTGGGCGCACCAAAAACCGCACTCTGAACCGATGAGAGTATTTGTCATGCGAACAAACCCGGTTGCACGGGAAAAAGCTATGGTGGATTTTCGTATTCTTCAGTTTCTGAATGCGCTGCACAAGAAAGGCCAGCAACCATCGGTACCCGATATTGCGAATCGTTATAAACTCCCGATTCGTGCAGTAGAGGAAAGCGTTTTGCGGATCGAAAATTTTTTGCCTGCAGAAGACGCTTAATTTCAGCCACACTTCTTCTGAAATCCGTCTAAAAGTCGTTCAGCGTATTCAAGTAGTGGGAAGACATCTTTATCAAATGGAATAAAAACGAACAGGGAAAATAAGGCGTTTGGCTGATTGCATTGCTTAAAAAGATATTTGCCTGACCTTTGGATTGGCTATGAGAAAACAAAATAAACCAAAAAAGAAACAGGTAATACCAACAAGACGAGTTACTGGGCGTCAGGTCAGAAAAACGGTTGAAACTGTAAAACGACAAATGAATCGATATGCCAAGAAACAGGTAGATCGAGGATACACGGGTCCAGTTTTTATACCTGAAAATGCGATCAAGGTTCCGAAGATTGTTCAAAGCGAACAGTTTAGGATTGGGTTTGCAGCCCAGTTAATCCGTTCAGGAATCATCAGCAAGGAATCCTTTCGTTTGCAATTGCAAAAAAGCTGTTCTCCGAGCCAGTTCAAACAGCTATGGAATAACTTGGAAGCTATTTTAACCCATAAAAGAAAGTAATCTCTTTTATTCCTTTAATGCGTCTGGAAAATTCTCAAAAAAAAGATGCTACAGCTAGCCATCTTCCGAAACGCGTCGGTAAATCGCGCAGCGGAGAGGAATCGTGGGAAGATATCGGGTGATCAGTAGAATTCTTGTTTTTGTTTTCCGGTTTGTTTGATGATGTATTTGATAACGAAAACCGTGACAGTTTTGTGGTGCGGAACCCATGTCGTCAGTACGTTTCCATCGGCGTCTGTTTTCTTGAACGTGATATGTTTTCCAGATCGTGCCTGTTTGAATCCGTTTTGTTCGAGCATTCGGATGACTCTGCTTTGGTCAAGAGGCCGAAGGCCGGTCATGGGTTACACCTTTAGTTTGACCGAAACGCTCATTAATGAAACAGACGCGGAAGAAATCTCTTCCAGAGACGGTTTTTTCGTATCTTCATCCGCAAAATAGTCCTGAATTAAATTCTGCATGTTTTCCTTAACTTCTTCTTCGGTTTGCCCTTGCGTAGCGATATCCAGGAGCGGACAAGAAGCCACAAACCATTCGCCTTCCTTGCTAACTACAATTGGAAGCGAAACGGGCACCATTTTTGACGAATACATGAATAAATAATGTGAAGACCGTTATAAAAAACTATTCAAATTCCGACGCGAATTCGGTCCGATTCCATATTTTTATCGTATGAAAATCAAATAACGTATTCCTGTATTGGGAAGACAGTTTCATCCGCTGGAATAAAAACGAACCGGAAATAACATGGCTTTTGGCTGGGCTGTTTCTCATTTTGTAATCTTCATCACAAAAACGACCCATTGGCCGATGAGGTCTTTGACTTTGGCTGCGGAAAGGTTGAGTTTTGCAGGAGAAACGAGTTCTTTTTCGATTTCCAAGAAGCTATGAATCTCGATGGTGAAGCCAAATTGTTCAAAGAATTTTTTGGCTTGTTCCACATTTTCGAACGCGTTTTGCTGGATGTCGATCCCAGTCATTTGTTTGGTGTTTTTGACAATGCAAACGGCCCTATTTTCTCTGGCTAACCCGCTTTTGAGAGTAATGTCGGGCGTGATCCAAACACCACCGAATTTTTGTAGAAGTGAATGAACGTTTTTTGCGACCTTTGCTTTTTCGTCAAAGGTCAAATAACGCAATAATCCTTCGTTGATCACAGCAATCTCTTGAGCGGTATCAAAGTGTCGCGAGGCGGATTGCAAGTCTTTTGGTTCAAGTGCGTTGCCAGGTTCCAGATGCAAGTTTGCTGGAAGTTGAACCGCAACAGATTGTAAGATCGCCATTTTTTGTGCAATCACTTCGGGTAAATCCATCTCAACGTAGCGAATATTGGTTTTTGTTGTCATTGAAATTCCGCGTGGACATAGTCCTGAGGCAATTTCCAATATCTGTATCTCTTTGCTCTGTTCTAACAGATGATTTACCAGTTTGTATCTAGCTTCATAAGTGGGAGCGACTTCACCAAGGCGTAGCTCGGTGAATTTGGAAGTGTTTCCGTTTGTAGTTTCATTTTTTTCGATTGCTTCAAAGATTTCTTTAGCAAAGGGAATGTCAGAGAAAGTTATGCTGTGGGCCACAGCCCATGCGGTTGGGCTAATTAGCTCGTAGTGATCATCTGGTTTTGACATATGCAAGCCAAATGAAGAACTTTATTTAAACTCCGTTTTTAGGGCGGGCAGGAAAAGTATTTGATGGTTTCAATATTTTTGAAAGAATGAACGTTGGCGCGAATGATGTCATCGGGGTCATCTGCGCGCCTTGTTGCTTGAAAGGATCGTCATTGTTCAACCCCCTTTTTCCCCAAGCTGTATTGAATACGCGGTTGGTCTGTAAATGGTTTTGCTGTTTGCGAACCGAACCTTGGAAGGAAAAAAAATTCGGATGAAGCGTTCCCTGGTTCAGGGGGTTTAGGGAACGATTCGAAAGAGGACTTCTCTTTTTTTGGTTTGCATTTCGTAGCCGTAATCGCCGAAGTGTTCCGCGATTTTGACGTAGCCTGAGTAATTGCCGGTTTGGCTTTGATTGGACAGGTAAATCGGTTCTTTGAGCCGAATCGTGTCGCCGGGTTTGAAGGTGTCGTAGCGTTTTTCGTATTTGTCGGTGAGTCCGACTTTCGAAAACGTGACTTGGCGCGGCAAATCAATTTCAAGCGATAGTTTCATGGGTTTGGTGCCCCGGTGTTCGATGTTTAAAATCAATTCCCATTGCTCTTTGTTTTTCATGCTGACACGAAACGGGTACAAATCGCTCGTGACCGTCAAGTCATCCACACACATCTCTCCTTTTTTCGCGAATTCTTTTTCGTTTTTGTTGTTATTAATATCCAATCGTTTTTTAAAGCTTCAAATTACCAGATTTCGAACTCGTCGGTTGCTTTGGGCTTGTGTTTTTCGATTAATCCGTTTTTTTTGGTCTGGTTAACGGTGGTTGATCCGATGAGCGGGTTCGTTGAAGGCGTGGGTGCAACACCGGGAGCCGGTTCGGGGTTATGGCTTTGAGGTCCGGCGGTTCCGTTCTTGAGCTTTTTTTTGTACTCGTTGAGTTTGTCTGGAGCGCCTTCGATGGCGGTTCCGACGTACTTGCAGGTTCCGCATTTGTCGGTTCCGTCGGATTGCACGTGCATGTCGATGGCGCCACACGCGGGACAGAATCGGAATTTTACCATTAAAATCGAATATGTTTGTACATCAGAGTTTTTATAATGTTTTTGCCCTTTTTTCGTGGTTGTGAATTCCTCGAAAAATCATTTTGCCTGGTTTTTGAGTGCTTTTTCGCCTTCGATTTCGCTGGGCGTGGTTTTGATTGCCTCGTTTTGGTTTTTTTCCGCCGGAATGGGGTTTATTTCGGTGGAGTCGTTGCATCGCTTTGCTTTTAATGTTTTTTTCCGGCCGGAAAACGCGTTTTTCTTTTTGCTGATTCACACGGGGTTTGGCCATTTGATTGCCAATGTCGTGTTGATTTTGCTTGCGGGGTTTGTGCTGGAAAAACGGGTTTCGAAGATTCATGTGATCGGATTGTTTTTGATTTGCGGGATTTTTTCCGTGGTGTTGTACAATTTTTTTCAGTTGAATTTTTTTGGGATCGGGGCCAGTGGTGGCGCCGTGGGGCTTGTGACCGCGGCGTTGATAATGGATCCGAAAAAAGCCTTGGGCGCATTGTTTGCCTCCGTCGTGATCGTGGTGTTGGCGGCGTCGCTTCTGCCGTTTTTGCATTCGTCTTTCGAATCGGCGTTGGATTCGTGGAAAAATCAGGCGCAATCGGAATTGGTGGAAGCGCTGGACCAAAACGATTCCGCGGAAATCGAAAAGAAAGTGGAGGAATTGAACCGGGTGGAGCAAACCATCGAACAGCGAAAGGAAAGCGTGGCGTTTGAACAAAAGGTTCCCGTAGCGAATTGGGCGCATTTGTTCGGCTCGTTGTTGGCGGTGGGCTATTTGGGCGTTTTTTTACGGTCGGATTTTAAATCGGCGTTAAAGGAAAACGCCAAATTGTTGCGCGCGGATGCTAAGATCCGAAAAAAATAAAAAAATAGAAAAAAAGGAAGATGGTTGAGTTGGCGCTTTTATGCGCTTTTGGCCATGTTCCAGATTGCGCGTAGCGCAACGATGAGTGCAGCCGGTCCGGCAAGCACCGCGATGTTTCCGACGACGCGGTCAATGATTGGGACTGCGAGTACGGAGAGTGCGGTTGCTGTCATGATCAGAGCGATCGCGGCAACCAAAAACGAAGTTGTTTCTTTTTCGGTTACATTGAGCAATCCGATGATGAGACCCAGCACGACCATCAACCAGAGAATCCATTGCGTGGTGTTGGCGTCAAGTGCAACGATTCCGGCCAGGATGGCGATGATGATGCCCACGATAAAGGCATATGCGCCGATTTGTGACATATTCATTTACGTTTCCTCCCCTTTTGATGATTGCTGTGAAAAGTCAGGTTCTGCAATGCTGGAATTGGCGAACGAAAATCAATTTTTCCCCGATTTTCGCTAATTGCTGTGCAATCCCCCTTGCAGAGCCATTAGTATACATTAAAGACAGGGATAATTTAAAGCAATACGTTTAACTTTCGTCAATCGACGTTTAAATAGTTTGTGTGGTTTACCCCCGTATGAATAATTTATATTTTTTACGTTGGGATTGTTTATAGGCCCTGACATGGATGCGTTTTCACCCAAATCTTTCTTGTCCTTGCTCAAATTGCGCGGCTCGGAGTACGCGTATTCCTCCGAGCAAGTTCCGTCCGAACTGCTCGATGAAATCCTTTCGTGTGCGCAATATTCGCCGAGCTATTTGAATGTGCAACCGTGGGAGTTCGTGCTCGTGCGTGATCGGCAGCGTATTTCCGATCTGGTGGGTTGTGCGAAGTACGGTCATTTCGCGTCGCTTCCAAACGCGATCATCGCGGTTGTTTTGAAAGAAGGTTATTGGAGCGAAGAATTTTTCCGAGGAATCAAGGAAAAAAAACTCGGTTTTTACGAGAGTTTTCTTTCGGCCGGAATGCCCGCGTTGTGCATGTCGCTTGCGGCAACTGACCTGAGTCTTGCCTCTTGCATCCTGACGCCGGACAACGAAATCGCTAAAAGACTCTTGAATGCAAAACACGGGGATTTCGTTCCTTTGATGGTCGGGATCGGATATTCGGCGGTTTCGAACAAAGCCCCTGTCGGTTCCAGAAAACCGGCCCACGAAGTGTTTTCGTTCGAGCTTTCAAGAAACCATCTGCACGAAAATTAAAGCGGCAAAAAAGCGACTTTTCCGATTTCTTTGCTTGACAGCAGTTGGTTTCGCATTTTTTTGATTTGTTCGGCGGGTCCGGACAGCAAAAACATGTCGACGCATTCGTCGCTGTTTTGGCAGTAATGGTTCTGACTTTTGACCAGCGTTTGGAAGTCGTGTTTGGTGTCGGAAACGAAGCGTTCGGTTTTGTGCGAATGCCGGATCACCAAGGCCGCGGTTTGGTTTCCGCGGATTTTTTTTTCTTCGGTGTGTTTTTCCAGCGCGAACTGGAGCGCGACACGCAGGGTTTCCGAGGAATTCCCAAGGCCCAAGTCGCGTTTGAGTTGGCGGATGTCGTCGAGGTTTTTTTCCGTAAACGAAACCGAAACGATTTTCATAACTTCTTCCTTCATACTTATTAACAAACCCGTTTTTAATGTTATTTGATAATAACATTTTAGAAATAGTTATTAGTAGTTTCGGGCTTTGAATGGCCGAAAAAAATCGTGTGTGGGCGGTTGTTGTATGGATCCGTTGTTGTGGATTTTGGGAAGCGTTTTCACGGTCAGTTTGGTTTCGGTCATCGGAATCGTGTTGTTGTTTTGGAGATCTCCGATTTTGCAGAAATATCTGCTTTTTTTCGTGAGCTTTGCCGCGGGCACCTTGTTGGGCGATGTTTTTTTGCACTTGATTCCGGAAGCCATTGAAGGATCCACTGAATCGTTGCGGTCGTTTGGGATTTTTTTCTGCGTGGGTTTTTTCATTTTTCTGTTGATCGAAAAAACCATGCACTGGCACCATCATTCGGGAACCCCGGTGGGAGAAGAAATGCACCAGCATTCGTTGGGGTTTATGAATCTCTTGGGGGACGGCATTCATAACTTGCTTGATGGAATGATTATCGCGGGGGCGTATTTGGTTTCGTTTCCGGCGGGAGTCGCGACCACCTTGGCGGTTATTTTTCATGAGATTCCCCAGGAAATCGGGGATTTTGGAATTTTGTTGTATTCTGGGTTTTCCAAAAAAAAAGCCTTGTTGTTCAATTTTGTTACGGCGTTGAGTGCCGTGCTCGGAGCGCTTATCACGTTTTTTTTATTTGAAAAAATGGGGATGGTTCAGACTTTTTTGCTGCCGATCGCGGCCGGCGGAATGCTTTACATCGCGGCGGCGGATTTGATTCCGGAAACCAAAAAAGAAACCAAGCCCTCCGCGATTTTTGCGCATACCTTGCTCATGGCGTTAGGAGTTCTGGTCATGTTTTTCCTGACGTTTCTCGAGTGACCCTTCAAAAACCTTTTTAATTCGAACCGCCGTGTTTCTTTTCGGCTATGCTGTCCTTGGAGTATTGAAAAGAATTGTTGCTGCGACCGCATCTGGGTTTGAACCGCGAATCGGAAAAACCTTCGTGGGTCAAGGGTTTGCGAAACCTGTTGATCGCGCGGCTCCGGGATATCCGAGAAAGTTTTCTTTTTTCCAATGGATTTTTCCGTAATACATTTCGTTGTTGCGGTGGCTCCGACAAGTAGTTTTCGCCGCCGTTGGACGCGGGAAACGTCGTTTGGGGTATATCGGATTCCTTTGATGCGGGTCATGGTGCTCCGTATGGTTTAATCATTCTTTTTCAACAGTATATATTCTTTGGGTTTTTTTGGTTCAAACGGTTTTTTAGTCTTTTTCTTTCCGAGTAATAGCATGAAAATCGTTGTTGCGTCGAAAAACCCCGTGAAGTTATTGGCGGTCACGGATTTGATTCCCGAATACCCCTTGTTGGCGGACGCGTCTTTTGAGCTTCGCCCGGTGTCATCCGATGTATCGGAACAGCCGTTGTCTTTGGAAGAAATCCTCAAAGGCGCGATTGCGCGTGCCAAAAACGCTTTTTCGGATTGTGATTTGAGTTTTGGAATCGAATCGGGTTTGATGGCAGTGCCTTACACCAAAACGGGTTTTTTGGAAGTGACCGTGTGCGTGATTTTTGACGGAAAAGAAGCTCATATCGGGTGTTCATCTGCGTTCGAAGTTCCCATTAAAGTGATGGACCGCGTGTTGCATCAAAAAATGGAATTGGCCAAAGCCGTCAAAGACGCGGGGTTGACGAAAAGCGATTCTTTGGGAAAAGAAGAAGGAATCATCGGAATTTTGACGCGTAATCGCGTGACCCGAAAAGATTATACCCAGCAGGCGATTCGCATGGCGCTCATTCACCTTGAAAACGCGGAATTATATGCGTGAATCCGCACAAACCAGGACAACTTTTTTGCATCAATTGGTTCGGTTTTGCAACCGAAGTGCTTTTATTTCTCAATCGCGTAAGTATGGTCAACTCCCAAGTGTTGAAAAAATATGGCTCGAAAGAAAAAATCGCATCGCGTCTTGCAACGCGGCGCCTGGGTCATCAGCAAAGTCGACGCGTACAACAAGCATTTGGGATGGCTGCCGTTGATCGAAGTCTTGGGCATCATTTTTCTGGTTTTATTAAAAATGCGTTTGTTTCCCTGAAATTCAAAAACAACAAAAAAGATGAAAATGATTTGTTTGTACCGTTAATCCTTGGCGATACCGTTCTTGTTTAAACCGCGGCGGGTTTTTTACCTCGTTTGGTTTGCTGTCTGACGTTTTCCCGCAGTCGGTATAATTCCGGTTCGGGTAGTCCTGTTAACTCCGTTATTCGGGTTGGATGATACCCCTGCCGAAGATATTCTTCCGAAATTGTTTCGCGGATGAACCAAACAGGCATTTTCATTTCGTCGCCATGGCTTCCCAGTTGAATTTTTGGGGGCGGAGTTTTCTTGCATATCTTTGAATGATCTTTCTTTTGTTGGTTTCTCCTTCCAAGAATCTGCGCTTTTGTCCGGGTTGGTTGGAACTGAAGCGGGTGAGGGCAAGTTGGATTCCTGCTTTAGACGGTTTTCTTCCGTGCGCTGCCTCGCGGTCGATCGCACGCCGAATGATTCTTTGAGTGGGTTCGAAGGTGGATCGAAGGGCTCTGCGCAGGAATGTTTCACGCCGGGCGGTCGCGGGAATTTGCCGTCCTTGCATTGACGCTCGCTCTTCCTCGGAACGTACTTGCTGGGCGATCTTGACGATCAGATCGTGGCCTGCTCTGACGCCAGTTTTCCTGAGCAAATCTTTGACTTCTTTTTCGGTGTATTTAAGATCTCCGTCCACGGTTCTTGCCTTGAGCAGTCCTTTGATTCTAACCCACACCGGTTCTCGTCTTTCTTTCCACTGGATTCTGCTTCCACTGCTTCGGGAATGGGGTCGGAGTTTTTTCCGGCTGTTAATTCCTCGTAAAGCCTTTTTGGATATTCCTGATCTGGACGAAATTTTCGTGATGGTCAACTGGTTTGCACTCAGTTGGTTCTCAACCCATTGCATCGTAGCGGGATCCATGTAGGTATCAATGCGATTGGCAAGCTGGTGCGCGTTTCGTCCTGCGTCCGATATTTGTTCTTGTGTTCGTCCGGAAAGAATCAGGATTCGTCGAACAGTCGGGATATGTGACGAAATCCGCTGGGCCAGATGGGAAACTGATTCGTTTGGAGCTGCGTTCACAATTCTGGAAAATTTTTTAAAAGAAATTTTGCGGCCGGGGAACCGCCGGTATTTTTGGTATGCCAATTGAACTTTGGGTGTTTTGGGCATTTCATACAAAAAGAACTTGATCAATATATTTGTTTCCCTGACGGCTTTTCCGTTTACCGGTGAACGATTCGTCGCATGGCGGACCGTGGATTTGTTTTTGGATGTTCCGTTTCGGGATTGAATTCGAATATATTTTCGCCTGTTTTTCGCACGAAGTTTCCGCGCCTAAACCAGTCCAAAAACCGGTTTCCGGCGGGAGTGGTTTCGTTGTGGGAAAAGAACCGCATTCCATTTTTGGAGAATTCTTCAAAGATTTGTTGGGCGGGGGTCAACCCAAAGTTTTTTTTGAATTCTTTGGCGTGCGGAGATCGCTGATGTGTCCAGATAAACGAAATGAAATTCCAGTCGGTCCGAACCGGAACATACATGCAAAGACCAATGAGCTCTTTTCCGCTGGCGACTCCGATGAGTTGGCCGTTATTGGATACAAATGGTTTTAACGCCCTTTTTGATTTGAGATGTTGTTCGAATACCTGGGTTCATTCACTTTTATAATTTTTTATTTTTGAAGGGAAGTGAAAAAATGAGTTGTTTACGGCTTGGTTTTTTTCGCTAGCACGCGTCGAATGACCAGAACGATTTTTTGGTTGAATTCTTTGGGCGGAAGCTTTAATCCTTCTTTGATTTTCCGGTCAAGCACAAGCAGTTTTTGGTAATCCACGTCGTCGCGCAAAAAGAGTTCTCTTCGCAGCGGAGCGATTGTGTCCAGATTCTTTTCGATGTTGCCTCCGAATTGCCTCCAGTCCGCTGCACTTTTTCTTTTGTTTGCGGCGATTCGTCGGGAAATTTCTTTGCGTTGATCAACTGACGGGGCCCCAAAGCCTTTTTTGGGTGCCTTGAGGCCGGCGTACAGTTTTTGTCCGGCGGCTGCGTTTGCGATCATCTGATCGACTACGTTTTCTTCGATGATCCGTGCTTTGCGCGGATGATGAACTATTCGGGCGCCGGTGTATAATCCGTTGTCGATCCATTTTCCCAATTGTCCTTCCGTGATTTTGACGCCATAGTCTTTTAGTTTTCGGGCGGCCACAGAAGTGGTTACGAATATATGGGTGGGGTCGATCGTTGGCAGCGGTTTTGCAATTTTTGGCAACGGTTTTGCAATTGGTTTTCTCGGGCGAGGCATTCGAATCCGTCCTTTTTTTCAAAATAAGTAGACGAGAGTTATTAAATATGTCTGAAAAAAAGAATAGCCCCGCAGATGCTCTTGGGTTGTTGGTTGTAGTCCACGCCTCACTCCTTTTAAATTTCGAAAAAGAGAGGGGTATTATGACAGGGGAATTCGATCCACACTATATACAAGGAAGATATGAAAGCGAAACAACCAAGATAAACCAATTATCCAAACCAAACCAAGAAACAATCAATGACTTTCTAACCAACTACACCCATGAACGAAAAGCCCCCGGGCTTTGTCGAAAATACTTTTTAGCCAGGGCATTAAGACAATTCGCCGAAGCACTGGGTGACCAACCATTAACACCCTTGGGAACCGACAAAATCCGGCAAATCATCAAGCACTTTGAACAAAAAGAACGCAAAGAAGGCCGAGAACCAAACCTTCAAACATGGAAAGGACGAATCAAAGACCTTCGGATTCTGATTAAGTGGTGTAATCCAAAAGAATACCCTAACATGCTTTTGGAACTCAAAGACGAAATGAAAACAGGCAACCCATACGGCCCTGAAGCAAACAAAAAACGAAAACTCCGAATCGAAAACTTTTTGATAACCGAAGAACGCTTTTTGAAATTATTAAACGCGGGGAACACCCAAGAAAAAGCATTGGTAGCCGTGGGTTATGGCATGGGGCCACGCGCTGGCGAAGTTTTGGGATTGCGAAGACGTGACGTGCTGTTCAACCCTGAAAACAAAAGCGCGTCCATTGATTTCATTGAATCCAAAACAACGCCAAGGCGTGGAATTTTGTTAGAACCAACACTTGCCGGATTTTTGGCGGTTTGGTTTGAAGAATCTCCCAAAAAAGACCCTAACGATTTTGTTTTCTTGGTGCAAAAAAACGGTTTCAGACCCATGACCGAAAAAGCATTGAGCGACACATTACACCGGATCGCTGTTAAGGCGGGATTGGGAAAATGGAAGAAACACAAAACCAACAATCGGTTTTATTACAACCAATACGATGGTGAACCGGTTTTTTGGACTATGTTTCGGCGAAGCCATGTTACTTGGTGTTTGAAGAACATGAAAAATATGGCGGTTGCTTTGAAGCGAACCCATGGAAACGAATCATCCAGCATGGCCAAGGTTTATTCGGCTATGTTGTTTGATGATTCAAACGAAGCCTATGCTGAAACGGTTGGATTAACCAATCCAAAGAATGGCAAAGCATTGGATTCGCCAAAGACTTGTTTCAAATGTGGTTCGCGCTATCCGGCAAACGCCTCGCTTTGTTTGAAATGTAATTTAAGCCTTGATCCAACGGCTTTGATCAGTGAACAAACTCGAAGCGAAGCGCGAATGCTTGAATTAGAAGAAACCGTGCGCGGAATGCAATTATTGCTTAACGCGGAGGTGAAAAGACCATGAAAAACAATTTTTAATCATAGCCGTGATAACACCGCGCCTTAACAAGCGCGGGTTTTTCTATTTTACGCGTTTTCAATATATTTTCCGAAAGCCAAACTCCATTGAACAAAATGTTCTTCAAAAGTAGTCGGCAAATCAATACCACCGATCTTTTTGAAACTGGACCATGTAAAAGTTTCGTGCTTTTCTTTGGGGTGGTCAGATACATATTCTAACAAGGATGCAAACGCCTGTACTTTCTTTGCTTGAAGTTCCCTCATTCCATCAACGAGTTTGTCGGGGGATACTCGAATAATCTTCCCCTTTGTTTTAAGCCAGTTCAAGTATTCTTGCCAAAAAACAATTTGATTTTGAGGACTGATCAAATAACAACGAATATGGCCATTTGCGGCATTGGGGTCTGTGTATTTTAGACGAGAACTTGTGATTAACCCAAATTTCATTAATTGGTTCAATCTGTTCAAGGCGGTTCTCTTCGGTTTGTTTAACGCGGTGGCTAGTCCTTCAACAGTGTTGCTACCCAGCAATACTGCTTCAAACGCGGCATATAATTGTTTTGATGTCAGAAACGGTGTTTTTTGGTACATTTTACTCCCCAACACCGTTATAGTATAAATATTTTAAAAACCTATGTACTACCAGGTGAGCAGTTTGGAACAGTACCGGGTCTTGGCAAAAGCGATTCTTTGCCTGGACGAAAAAACAAGAATAAAAGAATTCCCACTAATCTCAGCAGTTCTTGCAGAGGTGGGCAAGAAAGATTAAAAATTTCGGGTCGGGGGACCCAAGAAGTTGTGCTATATGATTTTAGTCGTTGAAAATTTAAATGAAGTGCGGGAGTCATTGGTAAAACCCGCTTGTCATTTCTGTTCTTTATCCGAAAAACGGCGTTTACGTTTTCTTGGAGCCGCCCACCGACCGTTTTTCATTTGTGTTCGATGCGTCGATTCTTTTGGTGGAACTGCGGCGGTTCAACAAATAATCGACAAAATCCCAGCGATCCACATGTCAAAATTTTCGCTTATCCACACTATCCATGTTGCCGGTTTGGGCGGTCCGGAAAAAATCGCCAACCAAAAAAAACTGCAGGTGAACTGTTGACCAAAAAAGGTTTATCTAGTCAAGAGATTGAGGATCTTGTTTCGCCCGAAAAAAAAATCGAAAGATTTCTTGTCAAAAATAATCCGATTCCATTTTTGCTTGAAGCCGCAGGAAAAATACATGTCGGCGACCAAGAAATTTTGTTAGCGCATTTTCTCTCCGGGCATTCACTTGGATTAGACGGGGTCGATCCGCTGTCGCTTTACACGGTCGGTGCGAGCTCGAGAGGAAAAAGCCATGTCGCCGGAACCGTGTTCGATTTTTTTCCAAATAAGAACACACTCCGATTAGCGAGCTTTTCGCCGAAGGCTTTCTATTATGCGCAAAGTGATTCCGAAAAAAACTTTTCACAAATGATCGTCCACACGCCCGAACTCGTGCTCGATCCACGCGATGAAGATAAGGCCGCGATGCTTCGTTTGCTCACTGATAGTGGTTCGAACAGAAAACCGGTTCACTTCACGCTCGGACCAAAACGGGATTTGCTAAAGCTCGAACTCAAAGGAAAAACCTTGTTGTGGTTTAATTCCGTTTCCGCTGTCAGCGATGACCAATTGAAAAACCGCTTGTTGCTATTGAATCCGAACGAATCACGTGAACAAGACCAAGCCGTTTTTAATTTTCAGATTCAGACCGTCGGCCTTGGACTAAAACAACTTTCGGATGACGAAAAAGAGTTTTTGTGTTCTGTGAATGAAAAGATTTTCAACGCGCCGCCGTGCGTTGTTTTGGTTCCATTCGCGGACTATATTTCGTTTCCGGTTTTGGGGAACCGTCGCCTGTTGCCGCTTTTCCTTTCGCTGATCAAGGCCGCGGCTCGTATGAACCAGAAGCGTCGCTTGACGGCTGGTGGAATTCACGTTCTCGCGGAACCTGAAGATTTTATTGTGGCAGTCGCGGTTTGGGATGTGGCTATTCGTTTAACAGCGTCACAGGTTTCACGAGCCGCGCTCGAACTTTTGGAAAGGATCCCATTCGGGCGCGACACAGCCGTGGACAAAAACAAGGCCGCTGAAATTGTTGGAATTTCATCGATTACCGCATACGGTTATTTGAAATCATTGTCTGACGCGGGTTTTCTGAACCAAGAACGGCTTGGATCATCAAATATTTATTGGAGACCTCTTGGGAACCTCATTACTAACTCATTAAAAAGACCTATTCTTGATTTAAATGGGTTTTTAAGCCAAACGGACGCGTTTTACGAAGCTCGTTACCGGAAAATGGGAAGTGTCGCCCCCCTCGAGGAAGCCAAGTCATACCTTGCCAAATGCTATCTACCCCAGAATTCGCTAATGAGCTTTACAGAATGGCTCGAATTGGCTATAAAACCAGAAAAACAAGAAAACAGCTCATTATCACGAGCTACTAATGAGGTTGTCAGAGCTATACCCCCTACAACTCTGACAAATCCACCTGACCTCAAAACATGCATTCGAAAAGATTGTTTTAAACCGTCAGTTGTTGTCGGACCAGACGGATATTGTTACT
>JAGVWC010000013.1 GCA_018304465.1 Candidatus Iainarchaeum sp. | reverse complement strand
GTTGTTTGAACCTGCTGGCGGCGGTTCAACGAGTGTTTCGTGCGGTAACAATATTTGTGAAGTGGATGAAAATGCGTCGGTATGTCCCTTGGATTGTCCTAACGTTTGCGGTGATCGTGCGTGTACGCATACCGAAAATAATTTTTCGTGTCCGTTTGATTGTGCGATTGGTTGTGGCAATGGAATCTGTGATGCTCGTGAATCGAAACAAACGTGTCCGACGGATTGTGATCCGACGGGTGGAGGAATTATTGACGTGAATATTAATCGTCCGGATGGAAGCGAAAATCCCATCACGGTTCCGCTTATTCCGCAGAACAAGGCGTGTGAAAGCGATTCGGATTGCGGGGTTTCAACGTCGTGTTCGATTTCCCGTTGTATTCGTAATCAATGTTATGGTGGGCGAAGGCGAACCGTGCGACATTGGAAGCGTGTGCAAGCAAGGTGTTTGTTCAAAGATTTCACGGCAATTAGAACCGGTTTCGGAATCCGATCCGATTTTATGGGTCTCAATTAGCGTGATTGTATTAGCCTTGGGCGCGATCGGATACGAATACTTCAAAAAGTGATCAAAGGAGTCAATCGGAATGTTTAATAGGGGTTTTTGGGTTTAGTTTTGTTGATTTGAGATGAAGATTGCGATCTTTGCGGATACTTTTTTTCCTTCCGTGGACGGGGTCGTTTCAAGCATTGTGTCGACCGCAAAAAGTCTTGAAAAGCAGGGTCATCAGGTTCGTTTTTTTGTTCCAAAGCCCGTGAATCTGAAAGAAGCGCGTCGTTTGGCGGCTGGCTTGGATGTTGTGTGGGTTCGAAGCGTTGGTTTTTTCGCGTATGACGCGTATCGGATTTCTTCGCCCACGTCGTGGTCGGCCAAAAAAGCGTTTTTGGATTTCAAGCCCGATGTCGTGCACGTGCACACGCCGTTTTCGTTGGGTTGGATGGGTTCGCGTTGGGCGCGGCGTCATCGGATTCCAGTGGTCGCCACGTATCATACGTTGATTCCGGAATTTTTGATGTATCTTCCTATTCCCGTGTTCAACAAAACGCGGTTGGCCAAGTTTTTGACGTGGCGGTACACGGAATTGTTTTATCGGCGCGCGGACGTGGTGACGACGCCGACCCAAGAAATGGCGGTGGAACTCGAAAAAAACGGGATTCCCGCAAAGGTGTTGTCGAATCCCATCCGGTTTTCGTTGTTTAATCGTTTTGCGGATTCGAAGCGGTCGTCCAAATTGTTTTCGCTGGTTTTTTTCGGTCGTTTGAGTTTTGAAAAAAACATTGAGGTTTTGCTTGAAATGCTTCGTCTTTTGCTGGATCGCAAGTTGTCCGTGGAGCTCGTGATTGTCGGCAGCGGTCCCGCGGAAGAGTTTTTGAAAAAAACCGCGTTGGAATTGAAAGTCGGATCGCATGTGCGTTTTAGGGGGGTTCTTCGCGATGAGCAGTTGGCGTTGGAAGTTGCCAAGTGTCATTGCATGGTAACGGCGTCCACGATCGAGACGCAAGGCCTGACGATTTTGGAAGCCATGGCCGCGGGAGTGCCGTGTGTCGGAGTCGATTTTTTGGGTATTCCGAATTCGGTGAAAGAAAACGAAAATGGTTTTTTGTTTCCGCCGGGGGATCCCAAAACCGGCGCGGACAAAGTTGAAAAACTTTTTTCTTCAAAAACCCTGCAAAAGAATTTTTCGCGTAAGGCGATTGAAACGGCGCGGCCGCTTTCGGAAGAAAGCATCGTGTCCCAGTATGTGGGCGTGTATTTGGCGGTCGTTTCCGGAAAAAAACATCCGAAAGCCCCAAAGTAAACTTTTTTTCGGATAACCAGATTATCGTTCTTCGAATTTGGAACCCTCAAAAGTGTAACTTGCGGTTTTTTTGTGGAATCAAGCGGTTTGGCTGGTGGGCGGGGCGCTTCTCTTGTTTTTGGGGAGTATCTTTGCGACGGGAAAAGAGTTGCTTTCGAGGACCGCTTTGGTCTTTGAATCCACGGTTATTGGTTCATTCTTCGGTTTCTTTTCGTACTCTTTTGATTCGCAGTTTTTTTTACACTCGGATCGTTGGTTGGAAGCGTTTTTTGTTCGTGATTCCGATTGAAAATTTTTTTCTGGTTTTGTTTTGTCAAGCGAATTCTTTTCCCGACTCCGCGCCTGTTTCGATTCGTTTTTTCCTCTTGTTCGAAAAAAAAACGTCGTAAGAGCCGCCGATTTTTTCCAATTAACTCGGATGAAAAAAAAGTTAACGAAAGAAATATATAAGAAAAAACGGATTACATTCCTAACCGATTGCAAGACGCTTCATCGGTTGCAACTCCGGATATCGACGCTCTTTGTTCTTGTGGAACTTGGATCCGTTGCACCTCTGTATCGGGCAGTTGGATTGTTGATTCACCCACACAGCTGTACATCCAAAGTGAAACCATGTCATCGAAACAAAAAAAACTTCACCAAAAAACTCCTGCCTCCGCTTTTCTCCGAATTGGATTGGCGGGTTTGCTCGTGGTAGTCTTGTTGGCTTTTTCGACTACAGCGTTGCTTTCCCCTCTTTCGTCCGGAGCATTGTTGGGGGAAACGGAGAACGCGTTTCTGGACGGATTTGATTCCGATGTTTTTCTGGAAAAAATGACGAACACCGCGGTCGCGGATGGAAAAATACGGCCGGTATTTTCGTTTTCACCGGTCGAAATCGCTTCGTCTTCTTCTCTTGGAAACGGGCTGATTGGATTGTGGCATTTGAACGGATCGCTTGCGGATGCGTCGCCCGAAAAACGTTCGTTGGCGCGAAAAGCGTCGACCCGTTGTTTTGTGACGGGAATTTTGTCCAAAGCGTGTCGTTTAGATGGTTCGCGGGATTATTTGGACGCGGGGGATTTTTCGGATTTGGAGGGAATCCGATCTTTTTCGATTTCGATGTGGGTGAAAAACGACGGGACAAAAGAATTGCAGTATTTGGCGCAAAAAAATTGGGGTTCGGGAGACACGTTTGCGTTGCAGCGAACCACGGATGGAAGCGCTGCCTTCTCGATTTATTCTTCGACCGGGAAACCTTTCTCCGCGATGTATTCCCACGGGTTAGCGGACACGAAATGGCATTTGGTCACCGGGGTTTTCGACGGTTCGAAGGCGTCGGATAACGTTGTCATTTTTGTAGATGGGGTTAAAGGAAATCAGACCGCCAACTTTCGGCAAAAAACATCCGCTTCCACGAGTCGACTTGGAATCGGAGGCCGAAACGACGCCGCGAGCTGGGACGGGTTGATTGATGAAATCGCGGTGTGGGACCGCGCGATCACCGATGCGGAAATAAAATCGTTGTTGGGTTCGCCGCCGTTGGTGATGAGCTTTGAATCAAAATCGATTTCAACGCAAGAATCGTTTTCTTCGCTTACGCCGCGTTGGTCTGAAGTGGATCATCAGTGTGCGGTTGAAGTTTCAACCGACAATGGCGCTTCGTGGTGTTCGGTTGAAAACGGAGTCGCCATTTTGGATTTGAATTGTTTGCTTCCCGCGGATTCGTTCAAGTATCGGATTCGATTTTTGTCTGTGCATGAACTGGATTGGGTGCGGTTTGATTGGAACGTCGTTTCTCCACCGGTTGAAACGCCGGTATGCGGAAACAACAAATTGGAAACCGGTGAAATCTGTGACGGAACCGACATCGGATCGGTTTCGTGTTCGACGCTCGGTCTTGGCGTCGGAGCCGTATCGTGTAACCCCGATTGTTCGGGTTTTGATTCGTCTTCTTGCCGGGAAGTTCCGGATGACCTTGACCCAACCGGCGAGTGGAAACCGCCGATCGGCATTCCCCTGCCTTCGTTTGGAATTTTTGAATCGCATGTGATGTACGCCGGGCAAGAGGGTTATTCGGACGCCGGAAACGGTCCGTACACGTATCTGGTGGATAATTCGTCTTCGGCGTGCACGGATTCTTCGAACAGGGGTTCACCGCAAAAGCCGCGTTGTACGATTCCTTCATCGTTGTCTGCCGGTGACGTGGTGGAGATCCGCGGCGGGCCGTATTCGTATGATGATCGCTGGTTGTTTACTTTGAATGGGTCCAAGCAAAAACCGGTTTTTTTTCGCGGCGAAAATTCGTCAAAAAAACCGGTCATTATCGGAAAGCAGGTCCGTTTTGACGGCAAGTTCGGGATCGTTGAAAACGTGGTGTTTGACAACTCGAATATTTTGTTTTACGGCGACGGCTTTGATCATTGGTCGATTCGTTTTAACGAGTTCAAGAATTATCGTCCGGCAACCGGAGCGGGAAAAGTCATTAATCTGAAAGAAAACGCGTCCGACATGGTCGTGTACAAGAATTCGATTCATGACAACGGCGACGTGTTAAGCGACGTTGAAACCGACGTGCATGGCTTTACGGTGTACAGCGGTTCGAAAAATATTTGGGTGGTGGACAACGCGTTTTTCAACAACGCCGGTGACGCAGTGCAATTTTGTCATCATTGCCCGGAACCGGTTCCGCATCACGTGTACATCGGCCGGAATGTTTTTCACGACGACCGCGAAAACGCGATCGACATCAAGGAGTCGCGTGACGTCGTGATTTCGGAGAACAAGATGTACGGATACGTTCCTGCGTCCGCTTCCGATGGGTCCGCGATTATCGTGCATTATGGTCCGGAACGCGTCTGGATGCTTTTCAACGAGATTTTCGACAGTTCCAACGGGATCCGGATTGACGGGGCGAAATCCGCGTTCGCGATCGGAAACGTAATTCATGATATTCACCACTATTATTCCAATGGATATGATCCATCCGAAATTTGGCAGCCGGGGAACGGCATCTGGGTCCGCGATGTGCCGGTGTTTTCGGCCGTCGGAAACACTTTGTTTTCCGTGGACGCGGGAATCGCAAGCCCGGGTAATTCTTCACAAAAACATTTTTTCACAAATAACATCGTGTCTAATCTGACAGAACCTTCGCATCACCTTGGAGTCGAATACACGGCGGTTTCAAGCCAATCGAAAGCCGAAAATAATTTGTTTTTCCAACCGGGATCCTCTGCCACGGTGAAATGGGGCAGCGATTCCGTCGTGTATTCGGTCTCTTCTTTTGACTCCAAGTTCGGTATGAACGACAATGTGGATCAAAACCCGTTGTTTGTCAACGTGCCGGTTTCGTGTCAAGCGGTGCCGCTTCGCGAAATTGTCGGGGCGAACGGTTCGGTTTCCGAGGTCTTGGTGGATGACCAGAAGCGAACCCAGTTTTCGTCGACAACGGATTTCGAAGCCGCGGGTGTCGTGTCCGGGGCGCGATTAATGGTCAAGTCTTTTGACGATGCGGGTCTTGATTGCGGCGAAGCCGGCCGAGATTGCCGGTTTTTGACAGTTGCTTCCGTGAATGGAAACAAGCTCGTGCTGGATCGACTGGTGAATTCGTCTTCGGTGTCCGGAATCGAGTTTTTGCTTTCGTTTTATCCGTTCACCGCGACCGAAGTGTATGTGTTGAGTTCTTCCGGATACGCGATGGGAGACATTGTGGAGATCGGAAACGACGGGGTCAAGCGAATCGTTGAATCGGTTTCAAGCGACGCCATCGGAAAAAAAATCATCTTGACGGATGCCACAAAGGTGTCGTCCGGAATCGTCGCTCCGACGAGTATGTGCAATTGGAAAAACAATTCGAATATCGCGCGCGATTTTGGTTTGGCGCAAGGCAGTCCCGCGGTGGATGCGGGGGCGTTGGATTCTGTGTATGGTTTGTACACGTCTTTGTACAATGTCGACATAACAAATGATGTCGCCGGAACCACGCGTCCGAAAGGAAACGATTGGGATATCGGCGCGATGGAACAATGATCGTGTTTTTTTCGTTGGTTTCTCAGATCTGTTCGCTTAATTCCTACATTTTTTCTTCGAACTTTTGCATGAGTTCTTTTCTTTTCGTGGTGAACCGGTGGCAAGGCGGTCAAAAAAATCCGCAATTTTTTTGAATCGTCGTTCTTCGTCCGCTAAGAATGCTTTTTTCGCTTGGCATGATTTTTTTTCGCCACCGTTAACCGGCATGGTTTTGTAATAGCCGTCGAATCCTCGGTTTTTGGCGATTTTTACGGCCCGTTTTCGTCGTAGTCTTGGGCTGGCCTTTTGTTCCCGTTTCATTGGTACAATCGCCGATAGCTTTTTATACTTTCCCTGTTGGTATATATATGTGCAATTCTTCACCGTTAGGGTTGAATTGTCTATTTGTCGTTTACCAATTTAATTGGTAGAAATTCTCGCTTTTAGCGAAGAATCTTCGTCTAAATCGCGTTTTTGCGTGGTTTAGGATTCAACTCCATTCCGGGCAGCATTCGTGCTGGGCCGGTCATGAGCACCCGAGTTGTTTTGGGTGTGATGTGGATTGAAGAAGATTTTCTTCAAGGACCCAAATGTGAAGCAAAGCAAATTACAATTCCATTAGGCAAACCAATTTTTTTCTGTCGAGCAAGGATTATTAGAACACCAATTTTTTTGTTGGTGAATTCCAGCTGATCCTGCTGGCGGATACTGCTATCGAAATTCGACTTAGCCATGCAAGTTTTAGAGATCGAGTGTCGGTCTCTGGCGTACGGCTCAGTAACACGTAGTCAACCTGCCCTTTGGATCCCTTAAACCCGGGAAACTGGGACTAATGGGGGATAGTTCATGGCATCTGGAATGAGTTATGAATGAAAGCGCGAGCGGATTGCAGCTCGTTGCGCCAAAGGATGGGACTGCGGCAGATTAGGTAGTTGGCGGGGTAAAGGCCCACCAAGCCTACGATCTGTACGGGCATTGAGAGATGGAGCCCGGAGAAGGGCACTGAGATAAGGGCCCTAGCCCTACGGGGTGCAGCAGTCGCGGAACCTTTACAATGCGCGAAAGCGTGATAGGGGAATTTCGAGTGCTAACACTGTTAGCTTTTGCCAAGTCTAAATCGCTTGGCGAATAAGAGGGGGGTAAGATACGTGCCAGCCGCCGCGGTAATACGTACTCCTCAAGTGGTATCCACTAATATTGGGCCTAAAGCGTCTGTAGCCGGTTGGGTAAGTCTTTGGTGAAATCCATGCGCTTAACGTATGGACTGGCCAAAGATACTGCTCGGCTTGGGATCGGAAGAGGTCAATGGAATTTTGGGGGTAGCGGTGAAATGTTATGATCCTCAAAGGACCACCAGTAGCGAAGGCGATTGACCAGAACGAATCTGACGGTGAGAGACGAAAGCTGGGGGAGCGACCCGGATTAGATACCCGGTTAGTCCCAGCCGTAAACGATGCAGACTAGGTGTCCTGCCACCCACGTGGTGTCGGGGTGCCGAAGCGAAGGCATTAAGTCTGCCGCCTGGGAAGTACGCTCGCAAGAGTGAAACTTAATGGAATTGGCGGGAGCTCACTACAAGGGGTGGATGCTGCGGTTTAATTGGATACAACGCCAGATAATTCACCAGGGGCGACAGCAGTATGATGGACAGTCCAAAGGGCTTTCCTGACGCGCTGAGAGGTGTTGTATGGTCATCGTCAGCTCGTACTATAAAGCGTCCTGTTAACTCAGGCAACGGGCGAGACCCACACTTCTAGTTGCTACTCAGAGGATTTCCTCTGGGGCACTCTAGGAGAACTGCGGTGGTAACACTGAGGAAGGAGTGGGCAACGGTAGATCTGTATGGCCCGAATCTCCTGGGCAACACGCGGCATACAATGGTTGCGACAATGAGACCCTAGCCCGAAAGGGTACGGAAATCCCTTAAACGCAATCGTAGTCCGGATTGAGGTCTGTAACTCGGCCTCATGAAGATGGAATCCCTAGTAATCGCGTGTCATAATCGCGCGGTGAATACGTCCCTGAGCTTTGCACACACCGCCCATCAAGCCATTCGATTGGAGTCCTGATGAGTCCTGCCTTCGCTTCGGTGAGGGTTGGTCGATTCTGGGTTCCGAGAGACGGGCTAAGTTGTAACAAGGTGTCCGTAGGGGAACCTGCGGACGGATCACCTCCTTTCATTGCATGTTCCTAGAACATGCGGAAGACGAGGATGGGGGAACTTCGGTTCTCCCTTCTATCCGTTTTCAAAATGATTCAACAATATTTGCATTCTGGGTCCGAAAAGATTTCTTCAATCCACTTACATTTAAAAAATGCAAGAGGCACTTCAAATGAGTAAACAAGTGCCGAGGCAGGCCGACGGAAAGTCGTCCCTCGGTGCCGTCGAATAATTTCGACGGGCTTGTAGCTCAGTTGGTAGAGCGCCTCGTTTGCAACGAGGAGGTCACGGGTTCGATCCCCGTCGAGTCCAACAACCTTTTTAAAAAAAAGGTTGGCGAAAAATTTTTCGCAATGGATTTGCATATTTCGTTGCGATCCGAAAATTACGTTTACACAATACGAAAACGTATTCCAAGTTTTTTTGGAATGCAAGAGGAGCACAATAATATTTAATTGTGTGTTGATTCGTCAAAGGCAACAGACATAACCAACATGTGAGAAGCATTTTGTTGTTACCACAGTGTCTGTGATACCGTTTAGTGGATAACTTGGCTTGGGCCCCGATGAAGAGCGTGGCAAGCTGCGAAAAGCCCAGGGTAGACGCATGCAGTCTTTGAGCCTGGGATTCTTGAATTGATCCGAAAGGATCGGGGGACGCGGTGAATTGAATCATCTTAGTAACCGCAGGAAAAGAAACCAATTGGGATGCTGTTAGTAGGGGCGACCGAAAACAGCAGAGAACAAACCGAATCCGCTGGAGTAATTCAGTGGAAATGTGGTGTTTTGCGAGCCGGTTACAACCATAAGTTCGAGCAGAAGTCGCCTGGAAAGGCGTACCATAGAGAGTGATAGTCTCGTAAGCGAAGAATAGTTGGTTGATTTCCGGATTTCGAGAGTAGGGTGCGTCGGATTTCGCGCCTGAAGACGCGGGCCATTGACCTGCAATCCTAAACATTGACCCAAGACCGATAGCGTACTAGTACCGTGAGGGAAAGTTGAAAAGTACCCTTGACAGGGGTTGAAATAGCACTTGAAACTAAACGGTTACAGTTCGGCAGAGGCATGAAAGAGAAGACGGCTGCAGAAGGAAGTAATCGCAAGATTATTGTACGATGCGGCCTGATCAGTGTCCTGTCGTCCGTCTTGAGTCACGGCCTGGGGAGTTGTTTGTTGTGGCAAGACTAAGGAGTTAGAACTCCGGAGTCGTAGCGAAAGCGAAACCGCGCATCTTGTAAGAGTGAGGCGGGAAGTCTGAATAAGGCTTTATAGTCACAGCAGGCAGACCTGAAACCCGTTGCGAACTTTTCCTGAACCAGGCGAAGCCTTCCTCCCGGAGGGCGGAGGCCTTAACCAGTTCTAGTCTAACTGTTTGGATGATTTGGGAAAAGAGGTAATAGGCTATTCGAGCCGGGTGATAGCAGGTTCCTCCTGAACGGTCTCTAAGGACCGCTTCGATGGAGCATGTGCATGGTGTAGAGATACTGATTAAAAAGTACGGGCCCGAAAGGGTTCGCTTTTTTGTCAAACTCCCAAGCTATGCATTGCGTTGAAGTCGAGAGTCGGGGCAGTCGGGTAAGCTGATTGTCCGAGAGGGGAAAAACCCAGACATGGGTTAAGGCCCATAAATGCTAGTTAAGTGTGAATAACCAAAAATGGTCGTCTTTCTAAAACAGTGGGGAGGTTGGCTTAGAAGCAGCCATCCTTTAAAGAATGCGTAACAGCTCACCCACCTAGAAAAACGGCGTTGAAAATTAACTGGGCTAAAACTAGCTGCCGAAACCCATGGCCACGCAGTTTTGCTGCGTGATGCAGTATGGAGGTGTTCGGATGGCGTCAAAGCAAGGGCGAGAGTTCTTGTGAAGCCGTCTGAAATATGGATCCCAGGGCTAGTAACAACAAAGAAGGATGAGAATTCCTTCCGCCGAAAGAGCAAGGGTTCCTTAGCGCTAACGATTAGCTAAGGGTTAGTCGGTCCTAACTGTCCTCGTAATGCGAGGAACAGGAATGGGAAACACGTTCATATTCGTGTACCATGCAACTACGTTTTCGGCAACGATAGATCGCTTTTCGACGTTTTGGGCTAGGGATTGTGCGCTCGTCTGCGCATTTAAGTGTCATAAATCCATGGAGAACCGTTAAGGTGAGAAGTGGATTAAAGGCGCGAATAGCCGAAAGGTTTTCCTAATGCCTGGAACCCATGAAAAGAAAAGCGATAAGGACGTTGCGTGACCGTACCAAGAACTGAGAAAGGTGCTCTGGCTGAACAGGCCTAGGCGTATCGAGACAATCAGGTTATGGGAACTCGGCAAATTAGCCCCGTATCTTAGGTATAAGGGGTGCCAGCGCTTGAATAAAGTGCTGGTTTCAATCACGCGAGGAGTCCGACTGTTTATCAAAAACACAGCTGACCGCAAGTCCGTAAGGATGAGTATGGTCAGTGACTTCTGCTCACTGCCAGTAGGTCAAAACCCAATTCAACGGGTCTAAGCCCTGGTGAAGAGCGGGCCTAACTCTGAGGCTCTTATGGTAGCGTAATACCTTGTCGTTTTATTGGCGACTTGCACCAAGGAAGTAACGAGATTCCTACTGTCCTTAACCTGAACTCGGTGAACTCACTATGTGGTGAATATGCCACAGACTCCCGATGGGAAGAGAAGACCCCACGGAGGTTTACAGCATTCTGATGTTGTGGTGTGAATTTTGTTGCATAGCGTAGCTGGGAGCGTCGAACCCACTCTTGCGGGGGTGGGGAATGCGAAAGTGTAACACCAGCCTACAAAATTCACACTGCTTACCGACCCTTTTTGGGTTGGGACACCATTAGATGGGCTGTTAGACTGGGGCGGTACACCCCTGAAAAGATATCAGGGGTGCCCAAAGGTCTGCTCAGGAGAGTCAGAAATTCTCCGTAGAGTGCAAGAGCAAAAGCAGGCTTGACCATCATCCTAAAAGCACGGATCGTGGAATGGAAACATGGGTCTAGCGAACATCAGTGTCCCCATTAATGGGGGCCTGGTCTGACAGTGAACTTACCCTGGGGGTAACTGAGTGGTCGTGGGTGAGAGTCCACATCGACCCCACGGATTGCGACCTCGCCGTCGGCTCTTGGCATCCTGGCTGTGCATAAGCAGCCAAGGGTGGAGGTGTTAACTCATTAAAGCCGATCGTTAGTTGGGTTAAGAACGGTGCGAGCCAGTTTGGTTACTATCTATCGGGAGTGCGGAGTGTCTGAGGGAAAGATCCATCTAGTACGAGAGGAACAGTGGGTCGTCGCCTCTGGTGGACCAGTTGTCCGACAGGGCAATGCTGGGTAGCTACGCGGTACGTCGATAAAAGCTGAATGCATCTAAGCTTGAAGCGACCCCCGAAACTAGACACTCATTTCCGAACGTCTTTGCGTTGCGACGTGAAGATCGTAGGAACAAGCGTGCCGGCTAGAATACCGGTTTGATAGGCAGCGAATGTACGCACGAAGCTTCGGCGACGTGTTCAGTTCAGCTGTACTAAGCACGCGAGGGACACTAGATAACTAAAAATAAAAATGCTCCCGCGAGTCTGTTTATGTCTGTTGCCGTTGCCGAATCAACACACACTTAAAATTTTTTTCTGATTTTGAATTAGCTATTCGTAAGAAGGTCCACCGGAGACAGCTTAATTAACCCTAATTTTTATTGTATTAATTGTTTTATCCTATACTTGTTTTACTGTAACAACCCGTAACCGGGCAATTGCAGAAATAGAATATTATCTGTTTTGTCTTGCGGGCAGCATCGCTTTGAGTATTTCAATCGTGGCGTTGCTGGCATTGAGAATTTCAATTTCAACCGGTTTATGGTCTTTGTTATAGTGAGTTATAATATCGCCTTCTTGTTCTGCAAAGTCAGGTTTTTTATCGGAAAGGACGATCATTAATGTGTCGGTTTCTTTATCGTAATTATATTTCATATCGTTCCCTCTTAGCTCGGTATACCGTAATGATTGTGTATAGATTACGGTTTTCCTCGTATATAACTCTTAATACATAACCATTAAGTCTTTTTTGTGCAATTTTACGCTTGTTGTTTGAAAGCTCGATTCGATCTGGATTTTCAAGACTTTCAAGAACAAGTGTGCTTGGAAAATCATATTTTTTCATTCGCTCAAGTGCGTGATTTGTAAAAACTACTTCCATGCATCACGAACGTAAAATAGTTTTCTTTAATATTACGAAAATTCGTTGATTGCCGTGTGCGATTCACTTGTTGTTTTGTTTTACAAAGACAACCCCGTCAAGTTCCATTTTGAGTTCTTGGGTTTCGGGATTCGTGTAGGGGCGTTTGGTAATCGAGAATTCTTTTTTGACGACGAATTCGAGCGTGAGTTTGTCGTTCGTAATGGTGACGGGTACCCCTGAAAGCGTGGTCGTGGCTGCGCCGTCGGTTCCTTCGTAATCCGCGGCGCCGCGGGAATAAATCGTTAGGGTTTGTCCAGGCGCGATCCATTCGCCGACAAACAAATAATTTTCCTGGGTGATTTCGGTGTACTCAAGGCACCCGAACAGGGTTACCGCGAACAGCACGAGTAAAGCCAGAATTTTTTGGGTCATCACACGAATTATTCTTTTGGTCTTTTTATGGGTTTCTTTTTGGAGTTTTGATAAATTGTTTGATTTTTTCAAGAGAAATCTGCCCAAAATCGGTTATCACCACATCGCTTGCTTCCAATTCTTTCTTCGCGTTCGGAGTAGCCGCGAATCCAATGGTTTTCATTCCCGCGTTTGTCGCGGCTTGGATGCCGTAAGGCGCGTCGTCGATCACCACGCATTTTTGGGGCGCGATTTCGAGTAGTTTGGCGGCTTTCAGAAAAATTTCTTTTTTTCCACCCCTGTTTGGAACGTCGTCTGCGGAAACGATGGTTTTGAAAAACGGTTTGAGTTTGAGGAACTCGATGATGGCGTTCGCGCGTTTTTTCTCGGACGCGGTTCCGATGGCAAGCGGCACTTGGTTTTGCTTTAGTTCGTTTAGGAATGAAATGAGTCCGGTGTCGACTTCGGCGCGCTGAATTAGTTTTTGGTATTCGATTTCAAACGCGCGTTGTGAAAATTCTTTCGGGGTTAATTTGAGTCCGTATTCCTGGTTCCAGATCAATACGACTTCGCGCAGGGGTTGTCCGAAGAATCGTTTGTGTTCGGTTTCGGAAAAAATGATTTTTTCTTGTTGCAGCAATTCGTCGAACGATTCATGGATGCCTTGCATGGAGTCCACCAGAACGCCGTCCATGTCGAAAATAACCGCAAAATCAAAGGACATAACGGAAAAAGCAGGGATTGTTTTTTTATTTTAGTCGCTTGAAATCCGGGTTTTCGTTCTAAAGGAAATTATAATAATCACCGCATGCTTTCTTTTACATGCGTTATTGGATTGTTTTTTTTGCTGTTCTTTTTTCCCCGCTGGTTTTAGCTGCGAATTCGTGTGGTGATTCGAATCGCGTGTGTACGATTGATTCGAATATTTCTGTGGATCAAAACTGGGTTGATGGTAATACGTATGTGATTTTGGCGGACGTGAATGTTACTGGAGCGGGAACGGATTTGAATATTGCTCCTGGGACTGTGGTCAAGTATGGGGTGGGGCGAAGTCTGATTGCGCGTGACGGGGGCCGGATCGTTGCGAACGGAACCGTGGACAAAAATATTATTTTCACTTCTTGCAAAGACCAGAACTCCTATGCGGGGGCAACGAACGCGAATACGTCAACAATGGCGAATTGTTCGGGAATGCCTCTTTCGACTGATTATAATACTGCGGTTTGGATTCGGTCGAACGCGGGTCATACGAAAAGTGATTCGTTTTCGTTTCTCAAAGTGTTTGATGAAAATACGGGGGTTCGTTTGGATCAAAATTTGGGTAGTGTGCATGATTCGAATTTTATGGTTATTGGGCAAAGCGGGATATTAGTAAGCCTTTCAAGTGATGTCAACTTGTTCAATAATTCGTTTCAAAATATTAAGGGTCCTGGTGGGGCCAATGGGATATTGATTTTGGCTCAGTTTGTTGGAACAATTCATGACAGTCGTTTTGTGGGAATCGTTAATCCTTCCAACGGGATACAGATTAACGGGTCCCCCACGGTCGTAGGTCAAATCTTTTTCAATCATTTTTTTGATTTCAACGGAACGGCCATTTTGTTTCCGGCCGGAAACGGAGGGTATATACAAGACAACAATTTTTGGCATGTGTTACCCAACGGAATTGGGATTCGAAGTGTCGGAGCGGGAGGAAGCGTGTTAAACAATCGTTTTTGGGATTTTAATGCCGCTACCGCTATTTCGCTTGGGGGAGACAGTGAATGCTCCCTCACCTACAATCGATTCTCAGATTTTAAAGCCGCTTCAACCGCAATCTTCCATGATGGGGCGTGGTCTATGGTTGATTCTTCTTACGCTCTGTATCATGATTTCAACAACTCGATTGGAATCAACAGCACTGCTGGGACACTGTTTATATTCACCGGTTTGGGCATTACATTCGCTTCCTTTCACTCCAATTCCATTGCGATGAAAAACACTTCGGGTGGCTTTGCGGACAGCGCGTATCACCAGCTATTTGCCAATGTTGACACCGCTTACAGCGGCTCATTTTCTGGGAGTCCATTTTACCCGAACGCGTATTACAACGTAACCACTCCCGGTAGGACCCCTGCTTCTCACGCCAAAGACATCAACGCCCAAACCGGATTCACTACGGATCCGTTTATCGCCGACAATTCTGATCGAAACTTCCTGCTTAATACGAATCCAACGGGTGGCGCCAAACTCGTTGATGCTGGAACCGAGGCCATTTCCGGATTTTGCCTAACCCGAACAACCCAACTCAATAACAAACTCGACTGCAACATTTATGACATTGGATACTCCTACGACCAAAATGCACCCTACGTGCAAGTGCTTTCTCCGAACGATTTTAATACGCTCACTGGAACCCAGACCATTGATTTCAATGTTGAATCGGCTTATGATTCTGTTAGTGTGATTACGGCGGCTTTGGCTTATTCATTGATTGGAAGTGGAAACGGGACCGCGATTGTGTCCCAGTTATTGAGTAGTTATTCGTGTTCGCAGGGTCCGGTGTTTCGATGTAGTTATTCTTGGAATACGACT
>JAGVWC010000009.1 GCA_018304465.1 Candidatus Iainarchaeum sp. | reverse complement strand
GCTTCTCACACTGCCCGCGGCGCGCGGGCAGAAATATTCGCCCGCTTCATAGTACACAACCTAAAATTGATTCCAAAAATAGAGATTTTCAACTAAGCCCTTTTCCTTGTGATTCTTCTTTTTTTTCGGAGTCGGGCCCGGTTGAATGGTTCTTGTTCAGCACATCGTCGATGGTGGGTATAGAAAGAATGTTTTGTTTGATGGTTTCGGAAGGACCCTGGGGTAAAACGCCCACCATGGAAACCACGGTCACGGCAATGACTAAGGCGGCGGCGATGCCAAGAATATATTCAATTCCGCCTTGACCGCGGTCAACAAGTTTCATGCAAGAAAAAGCGTAGGGTGCTATTTAAGACTTGCTCAAAATCATTGAAAAAGGGTCGGAAAAAAGGGTTTTGCCCGGTTTTATCCGGGAAAAACATGTACGGTTTGACTTCGGGATTCATGTCTATTCGCTTTCGGCTATCCAGATTTGTTTTTGGCTCCGGTTTGGAGCCATTTTTCGACTCGTTGCCTGGTTTTGGAATCGCATTGGTTGAGATACTTCCGCAATTTCGTCCCATCCAATCTCGCCTTGATTTCGGCCAGAGCGTCCTTCTCAAGCGGCTGTCGGAAATACGCGAGGTCAATCAGGGTTTTTTCAATGTCGGAAACGGTCAGCCACAGGTTTCCGCATTTTATCGATCGAAATCCGAAAAACATTTTTCGCGAAATCCGGCGCACCAAATAGTTCTGTCCCAAAAACGTTCGGATGCCGGTGCGTACTTTTCGCGGCGTGAGAATCACGGGGACGGTTTCTTGTTCCCACAAGCCGTGCAAAGACAACGCGTCTTGTAAGCCATGATAACTTGGGTGAAACGCTTCGCCGACCACGTTTAATTCTTCCGAAAACGAATACACGCTTTTGGAAATCCGGTGTAGTTCGCCGCGCGCGGTCAAGTGGTGCACTAGTTGGTACAGGTATGCGGGCGGAATTTTTTTTTGTTGGAGAAAAACCCGTAAATCCGATAAGGTGAAGCCGGAACGGTTCCCAAAGCGGCGACGAACATCCGCCATGTATTTCATCGTAATCGCCTCTGGATCGCTTCGATCATTTGCGCAAAAGTCGGGACTGCGCCCGAAAACAGGATCGTCTTAAGGTTGGGTTCGTCCACGGGCTTGGGCGGGTTCGTCAGCAGTTTCGCGGCTGCTTTCTTGATTTGATCGTCTGCGGTGATTTGGCCGCTTAAATGCAAAATGTCATAAAGGTCCCGGATTCGCCGGCGGTTCTGGTACGCTCCGATTTTTTCGGCCAGCAAGTCGCGTGCGGATACTGTGAGGATTTCCATGAATTGCCCGTCGACTTTCTCAAAAGCGGCGGCCACGGGTTCTGCATGACTCAGTGAACTGATTTCGACGCGGATCTCGGTTTTTTTGTCCGAAATCTTGGCGAACAACGTGGAGTCGGTCGCCTTCATTTTGGTGGTGTCAAGTCCGTGTTGCGAAAAAATCTCCGGCAGGGTTTTGGCGAGTTTTGAGATGTTTTTTCCGTACAAATCCAGGTCTTCGGAAAACCGGTTTCCTCCAAAGCAGCGCCAGATAGCGGTGCCTCCGTGAAATACCAAACTGGAATCCGTCTGGTACAGGATTTCCATGGCCTCGTCCTGCAAGCGAGCGATATCGCGGTGCGTTTGTTTTTTGAGGCGGTTTTCAAGTGGGATCAGCATATACTACTAAAACAACCAAACTTATATTAAAATATACGTTTGGTTAATTGATAAAAACTATGGGTTAGCAACAAGAATTTCTGTTTTTATCCGAGGTCAACCGGTTGAATGGTTCTTGTTCATCACATTCTTTGGGTGTAGTTGGTAATTTTTTTTCCTTCTTTTTTCGCTTTCGGTTTCTGTCTCTTGATTGTCGATGCAAAGAAACTTGATCGTGCCGTCATTTGAATCACCTCTTTTGCGTGACTCGAATCCGACTTAATGCTTCAAGCCCCGGGTTATACAAAATCATCCGGTCCGCATACCCGATAAACAAACCGGTTTCAATCACGCCGGGGATCTGCTTGGACTGGAATTCAAGATCATCCAACGAAAAAATGGCGTCCACCTGGCAAAACGCAAGCAGGTTGCCGGACTCGGTTTTGAAGTCTTTTTTTCCTTCTTTTTTCATTTCCGTTTTTCCGAATCGGGACAATTCCGTCAAGGTGTGGCGGTGGCCGAATTGAGCGATTTCAAACCCGACTTTTCCGGATAATTTTGTCACCAGGTTTTTTCGTTCCGAAATCGCGATAAAATCGGTTGCGCTTTGACAAATCATTTTGTCGCGAATCAAGGAATGCGAATCGCTTTTCAAAAAATTGTAATCGCGGTCGATCAAATCCACAAAATCAATCGCCACATCAATTTCATGCTCGTCAATGGACGTGATGGGGATATGCAGTTCAGCGGCAAGCGCGGCCAAACGCATCGAAGTCGGAACCAGTTGAAACGACTCGTTTTCCGTAAGGGTTCGAAACGCCAGTTTTTTCAAAAAAATTTCCGCCAAGTGACTCGTGCCCAAGGCGACCACTGAATCCGCCGGAATATACTTGGCGACGAGTTCTTCGATGGTTTGTTCGTGCATGGATGAATCCGTATGTACAACAGCACCCTTCTATAAATAGATTTTCCACGGTTTATTCGGGTTTTGACTTTAAAACCATGCGGTTCTTGCCTTGCGGCGGCTTGATGAGCTTTTGATTTTTGTAATATAGGTACCCTGCGCCAACCAAGACGATAAGCGCCAACCCGCCAAGTGCCACTTCAATCGGAAAGCCCGGTTCCGAGGGAGGTGGAGTGATCAGATCCGCTGACGGACCCGTATCATCTGTTCTTCCAGGGGTCGTATCACAGTCGGAATCATTTGCATCGGCTGCACCGTCGCAATCGTCGTCAATGGTATTGAAACAGTCTTCGGTTCGCGGCTGGTTTTTTTGGACGCATGCACTCCAAGTTTCGTTCGAGCAGGTCTGGGTTCCAATACTGCAAATTCCTTCTTTTCCGGTCCGGCAAACCTGCGTCTCTCCGGTGGTGCAAAGACCGGTTTCTTCTAACGGTGGGGAAGATCCGCTGGAACCCGGCGAATTCGTTTCTCCTCCCGGTGCTGTGGTCGGATTGGCAGGGGGTAAAGGGTTTGTTCCGCCGTTGTCAGGGACGGCGGCCGCAGGTCCAGTGATGGAATAAGACAAGTCGTCTGGATTGTTGGCTGTGCTCGAAATCGCCGCTGAAATGGTCTGGGTTCCGGTGCCGGTCATCGAAAAAGTCCAGCTGATGGAGGTGGATTGTCCCGCGTTAAGATCGAAGGATTGGGTGGCGGAACCGCTTGAAACCGTCAAGCCTGATGAAGGCGTGATCGTTGTCGAGACGGTTGTACTGCTTCCGCCGGTGTTGGCGTATAACAGTTGCAGCGTCGTGATCGCGCTGGCGGCCAGTGTGGAAGCTGGCGACTGTTGGGCGCTTACCGTGACAAACCCGGGGCTGTTGACGGTCAGAGTGGCATTGGCAGTCTGCGTGGTCACGCTGGTGCCGGTCGTGGTAACGGTGATCGTATAGGTTCCGGCGGAGTTACCTGTTATCGTCCATGATTTGGTCGTGCTTTGGCCGGCTGAAAGTGTTCCTGCGGTCTGCGTGGTTGAATCGGAAGTCGTCAGTCCGGATGGAAGCGAAATGCTGACCTGTACGTTTGACACCGAGTCGCCGGAAGCCGAAACCGTGGCCACCAAGGACGTGGAATCGCCCGCGTTGATGGCGTCGAGCGAATTAAGAGAAATCGAAAGACTTCCAGTCGCAAACACGGGGGCAACCAGCAATACAAACGCGAGACTCGTCAGCCAGATAAAGCGCATTTAAGAGCCTCCCAGATTGAAGAAAACCCGGTTCTCAGTGGCTTCTTCGCTGCCAACGCCGAGGTTGAATGTCACGTTGTATCCGCCCGCGGTCGAAAGGTTCCCGATGTTAAGCAATAGGGGCCCCGTGCGGTTGGAGCAATTGGTACAGCTCACCGCGCTCGTGGACCAGCTTCCGAAATTCTCGAGGCGTATATTCGTTATCGAATAGGTGTCGGTTACCGGAACACCGGCGAGCGTCGAAGGCAAGACGTATATCTGGACGTTCGAATCCGCTTTTGGCGAGTTGGATCCGTAGGAGTCCGAGTACACGGAGTAAAAAATCACGTTTCCATCAAAAATATTGGCATCCGTTGCGTTCGCGTCGAGATACCTGCTTGGTGACCCGATGCCGTCATCATATACGACCTGGCAGTTCGTGTTTAGATCCGTACAAAGCATCTCGCTGATGGCTCCGGCTTCCGCCGCGTTCCCATCCAGGTAATTGCCCGGGTCAAACGGCGTCACGGGCGGGCTGATATTGCGGTCGTCGTCGATAATCAGGTTTCCGTCGAGTGTCCTGATGAAATACCAGTTGCGATCGCTTCCCAAGCTTCCGGCGGGACCGTTGTTGCCTCCAGTTCCGGTGATCTGTCCGATGAACACGTTCACGTCGGACGGATAGGTGATATTAAGGTCGGACAGCCATGGATACGTGGTGGTGTCCAGGTAATTCTGGTCAAAGTTAACAGTAAACGTCGCACCCGCGATTTTGGTGGTCACAGTGTACTTGAGGACGTCGAGGGTGGGACCTTCGAACGGTTGGAGTTTCTGCGTGGAAATCACTGCGGTTCCCGTGTTCGTATACACCGTGATCTCCAGCATGATCCGGCTTCCGGCCTTGGCGATCCGCACGGGCAGCAATACGAATCCGTTTCCGTCTGTTTGCCGACGCCACGAATTGAAGTCATTGCTGATCGTGCACGATTGAAGCTCGGACAAAGAAGAACAACTGCGGATCGCAAGGTTTTCCGGATAAAAGCTTCCGGACCTAAACCTGGCAACGTTTGAGACAATCACGTTCGCGTCAATGGCCGAGCCATTTACGTCCTTGACCATGAGCGGAACCATGAAATTGATATCGGCGGGATACTCGCCGATGTAACCGAAGCTGCTCTCCGTAGTGGAAAAGGAACTGGTGCGGATGAATTTGATTCCCTGTTTTTGGCTTCCGATCCGGGAAATATCCGTGATCCGATACATGTTATTGATGTCTGCTCCGGGTGCCAGCGTGGGATTGTCCCCAAAGTTGCGGTCGCGATTGGTGTCTACCTTTAGTGTGCGTGCGGAGTAATTAATGAGGAAATTGAAATCGAGCTGCGGAGGCGCTCCAGGCGGCTGGTTCATGTTCTGCGCCCAGTACACTTGGTCATAGGTCTGGCCGGCTACATTCCAATCCACTTGCGGGTTATCCTGTCCCTGCGTGCCGAACAGGGAATTGTACCAGCCGAAGTTCACGAGTTTGAACAACTTCATGTTCACGAATACCTCTGCTTCGGCAGTGTTTCCGGCGCTGTCGGTCGCGGTCAGCATGATGAGATAGTCCTGCAGTTTCGTGCCGGATGGAATGAATACTCTGATGACGTTGACATCTTGCGAGTTGGAATCGCTTGATTTTTGCAGATATTTCAAGGGACAGCTCGTCGCGTTGCAGTCTCCGTTAAGCCCTGGGTTTCGTAGGCCGATATTAAGGTCCGAGCCTGCGGCTTCGCCAAAATCCATCTTGCCGCCGCCCATCATGTCCACCAGTTGGGCCGTGATGTTAACATCCCCCGTGGTGCCAAAGATGACGGTATTGACGTCGAAAACCGCGCCAGGTTTGGCAGTCGGCGCGCCGTATTGGCCGACTTCGTTCGGGTTGGCGGTGAAACTAAAGGATTGGATACGCATGAATCCGCGGCCGGTCTCGCGATTGCCATCGAATCGGCCCCCGTTCGCATCGGTTTGAAGCGAGACGTCAAAAAATCCAGTGGTCCAGTTGGTGTCATTTGGTTTTCGTAGCGTGATCATGATCAAGTTGGTCGGCGAGCCGGGTTCCCCTCCGCCGGATCCGCCCTGGGCCATGCAGGGATATGCGGCATTCACGTCGTAATACACGTTGGTGTCCACGAGCGGCGGGAACTGGGGCTTGGTGGGCGACCCGAAATACATCAGTTTGAGCGCGCCGCTGTCGGCAACAATGAGATTGATGTCGCCTGCTCCGAAACCGCTTTGCGGGTCGAACGCGCGGATGATAAAAGAGGCGTTCTCGTCTTTTCGGAATCCCTGGGCGAATTGACATTGGGTGCCCGAGGTCCGATCCAGCGGCTGAAGGAAAACCGAAAAGCGCCGCGAGTCGAAAAACATTTCAGTGGTATCCGAATTGCCGTCCGAAGTGGTGACCGCTACTTCGACCATGTATCCGCCGCTTCCTTTCCCAAGGCCGATCAGGGTTCCGATATCCAGCACCGCGTTTCCGTTGGCGTCCGTGACGCGCGAAGACACTGCGCTGGTGGTCATTTCTTCCCACGTATCCACATTGCGCATCGATCGCAGTTGGACGGTCGCGCCGGAAATTCCCGTGCTGCTACCGGTGGTGGCGGACACTCGAATAAAAATGTTTTCGTCCAATCCGACCGATGGCGGTCCGAATTGGCCGCTTTTGGCGCTGTTCGCGTCCGCGCTGGATCCGCTCCAAAGCGTTGCGGACAGGTTCAACAACTGGAGTTTAAACATGCCAAAGGCGGTGATATTGGAGGCGTTGGCATCCGCCGCGTTCACATCGACAAGCATCTCGACCTGCTTGAACCCGCCGCTTAAGGTGTTGACCGCGGCGGCGCTCAGTGTCAAAATGTTCTTGTCTGAATTCCAAGTAATGTCGCCGGCCGCCGTGAAGGTTTTTGCTCCGCCGTCCTCCAGGACGCGAATCTGGCGCACCGCGGAAATCTTGGGATTAAGGCTTCCGTTGAGGTCCACGTAACTCGGGTTGAAACCCACGCTTTCGCCTTTGTAGAACGTGAATTTGCCCGTGGGGGACGAAGGATCAAAGGTGTCTGGTGAAACGGGGCTCGAGAAAATCATGTAATTCTGCACGACGAGAACCGATGTCCGGCGCATGGTTTCGGTCCCGTTTTGGACTTCGGCCGTGACCTGATAGGTTCCCTGTGTTTGGGGCGCCGTGATGGCTACCACGCAGTAATTGGGCGTCGCCGAAGCGTAAACCATCGTGGCCGTGGTACGGTTACGGTCGGTTGCGCCTGCCAGCGAAATGAAGGTCTGCACGTTCTGGTCCTGGCAAAATCGGTAATTAAGGTCGTTGGATCCCGACAACTCGGTCCCGGTTGCGGTGTTGACCATACGCATCTCGAAATTCACCGTTGCACCGCTTGGGAAAACGCTGGGCATCTTTTCGCGGCCCGCATCGCCGCCGATAAAGGTCTGCGGAAAAAATTTCAACTGGTATGCCTGAACGAAAAACGACCTGCGTACACGCAACGGATCGCTTCCCACCGTGATCGTTGCGGACACGAGGTATTCGCCGGAATTTGCATCCGCGGGAATCGCATACGGGCATGTTTTTTGGGCGGTTCCGGTACAGGTGACCGTCGTGCTCACGCCACTGGGGTTTCGTACCGTCACGTCGATCGCGGTAATTGTCTGGTTGATGTTCCCATCGAAATTCACAGCTTTGGCCGTGACATACACGGTTTTGCCGGGACCGAACACGTTCGTCGCGTTGTTCTGGTCGTCCTTGATGTCCAAAAATCCCTTGAATTGGAACACCGGAACCGGGAACAAGGCCAGTCCATTATTCACATCAATATAATATAGTCCCTGGGAGAGACCCGAAGTGCCAATCACATTTTGGTCCAATCCATTGGCATTCACGTCGATGTACGGCGATGCCTGCGAATTGTTGGCGTCCGAAATCAAGCGTACCTGAACCATGACATTGGTATCCGCATTTCCCGCGCCTTTTCCCAGCAAAGTAAAATTGATATCTTCGCCGGTGCTCTTGTTGAACGGGGGATTATGCGTGTTAAACGTAATAGCGCCGCCTTTGACGCTTCGCACGGAAATGCGTACGCTGGTGCGGATATTGCGATTGAGATCCACGGCAACGATGTTATAATCTCCCGCAGCCAAATCGCCCGGCAGAAGCGTTCGAATAAACGTTCCCGAAACACTTCCATGATAATTCAAATCACTGGCCACATTCGAATCACTGACGACATACGAGTTAACATCGACATAGCCTCTTGCGTACCCGTTGTTGTCGAACACTTTTCCGATGATGAGAATATTTGAATCTGTGGAGAACGGTCCGCCGACCGCGGAAAGCGTAATGTACGTGCCGAAAACCGTGGGGCTGATTATCCCCATTAATAACAAGACTCCAAATAAGGCGCGGTGATTCATCAATGATCCTACGTGCAGCTTTCTACTATTTAAATATTTCTTTTTCCGGTTCTGTCAAGTAATCGGTTGATGGAGTACGTGTCAAGACCGGTTGATTTGATTATTTGGACTTGATTTTTCGAACGTCCCTCAGCACCTTTTTGGTTTCAGTCGTAACGACTGATTTTGAAACCAGCTCGGGTGCCTCAAAGTCATGCGTGGATTAGCCGACCAAAAAAGCCTGCTCCGTCATTCAAACGATTATCGGACATTCTACAACTTCGTGCGCCCCCACCAAGCACTAAACCGAGAAACACTCGCACAAAAAGCCAGAATCCAAATCGAATTAGGACAAAATCGGTGGATAAGTTTAATTAAACAAAGCAACAAAAAATTTGAACATGAAACACATCCGTTGGATACCTGATAATGCCCTTTTTGCCTCTGGATATAAAGTTGATGACCGACTCGACATTTACTATGGTTACTCACACATTGAACCACACGGTCACACATGGATAACTCCCACCGAGATAGGAAATAGACCAATATCAGGTGCTACTACTTTTCCCTCCGGCGGGATGATGTATTTATCTGGCAAACTATCGGGCAGTACTATTGAAATGCCAATTTGCCTAATTTAAGGAAAATCAACCACACTTGACAAAAATCCACAAATCAAGATTTCAACCGAGGATTAGACAGAACCCCCAAGCGAAATGATTTTTAAGGGGAAAACACTAAATTCTTTTGGTGATAAAATACCGAGACCAAAACCAACGAAAAAACCCAGAAGTCGCCCCACCGCTGTGATTCCACGAAGCCCCGCTTTAAGAACAAGAAACTTAGGGGGTCAATTGAGATTAATGTTACAAAACGATGAAGGCGTTCTTAAAGTTACGCGCATTCATTTTACCTCTGAAAGAGAGCGAAAAAGAACAGATCGTGCTCCTTCTTACCAGCAAAGACCTCTTAAGCCCATACTGAATACCCCTGATCTCAACAGTAGAACGGTTTCAAGAGATACCTATACACAGTATCGAGGGATTACGGAGCGAAAAGGCGACCTTGCTTTTATTAATTCCAGACTTCATCCAACAGGGCTAAAAATCGAACCAGATGGAAAAGTCACTCTGAACGGAAAATCCATTGACCCAGAAAAACTTCCTGGGATATGGAGCATTTTAGAATACTTCCATGCTACCGTACCTCACAATTATTTTCCAGCAAGCGATAAAAAAAACCCAAAGAATTAACGAGTAATCAACCGCACTTGACAAAAATACAAAAATCAGGATTTCAACCGCTTGACCGAACCCTTTTTCCGGGTTTTTCGAAAAAGAAAAAATCATTTTTTCTTCATTTCCTTGAAAAAATCCAATACGCGAATATCGATGCTCTTGAGCAATTCGCTTGGAATCGCGTACACGACGGTTTTGCTTTTTTCGGTTGAAAGCGAATTAATCGTTTGCAGGGTGCGCAAATGGATTCCGCCTTTGACGCGCGTCAATTCCTTGGCGGCTTGCGCGAGGTTCTTGGCGGACTCGAATTCTCCCGACGCCTTGATCACGATGGCGCGCTTGTCGCGCTCGGCTTCGGCTTCCAGCGAAATCACGCGGATCAGGCTTTCGGGCAAAATGATTTCTTTTAATTCCACGGCTTCAACCTTGATTCCCCACGGATCGGACGCTTTGTCCAAAATCTCGCGGATTTTTCCGGCAACTAACTCGCGTTTGGCCAATAATTCGTCCAAACTCACTTCGCCGATCACGTCGCGCATGGAGGTTTGACCCAATTGTGAAATCGCGAAATGATAATCCTGAACCTTCAAAACCGCTAAATCCGCTTTGACGACTTTGTAATACACGACCGCGTTAATGATCGCGGAAACGTTGTCCTGGGTCATGATGTCTTGACGCGGAACATCGCGAACAATGGTTCGCATGTCCACTCGGATCCAGGATTGGAAAATCGGAACCACCCAATTGATTCCCGGTTCCATAATGCCCGCATAACGACCCAATGTAAATTTTATTCCGCGTTCGTACTGGTTCACGATTTTTAGCGAACCAAACAAAAAGAAAACGATGATAAAGACAATGATCCAAAGAAGGGTTTCGACAATCATTTTTTTCCCTCCTTGGCTTCGGGATATCCTTCGAGCGGCTTAATCGTATCAATGGGAACAAAGAACACGACTTCATTGGACGGATCCGAAGAAATCTGTTGTAATCCTTGAATCGTACGCAAATTCAATCCGCCTTCGACGCTTGCAATCGTTTCCGCGGCTTTGGAAACAATCTGAGCCGCCTGGGCTTCACCGGACGCCTTGATAATCGCCGCGCGCTTGATTCGCTCGGCTTCCGCGGCACGCGCCATGACGCGTTTCATTTCTTCCGGCAATTCGATCAATCGAAGCTTTACGGCTTCCACGTCTACGCCCCATTTTCCGGACGCGACTTCGACGACTTCACGAATCTTGTTCGCGACTTCGTCTCGTTTGCTTAACACTTCATCCAACAGCATGTTTCCGATCACGTTTCGCATCGTGGTTTGCGCCAACTGGCTTACCGCGTACCGGTAATCCTCGACTTCAATAATGGCATCCTGAGCTTTTTCCTCAAGAATCTTGTAATAAATCACGGCATCGACTTTTAGCGACACGTTGTCTTTGGTGATTGGAGATTGTTCCGGAACATCGTCCACGCGAACGCGCAAATCCACCATGGCAATACGCTGGACTCCGGGCACAACCAGATTAAAACCCGGCGAAAGATTACCCGTAAACTTTCCGAAGGTAAAAACCACTCCGCGCTGATACTCCATAATCACGCGAATCGAAACGAGAATAAACACCAAGTCAACGATAACCAAAACGATTCCGATCGCGGGGTGAACCAAAAAACCAAGTACCGTTAACACCAGGAAAAGCAAAAACGCAATGCCCCACATACCGAAGAAACACCATTAACGGCTTAAAAAACTATTGTTTCGAGGCCTTTCCGGGGATTTTGGATCTTGTCGGTTCATCGAATAATGAAACAACTTGCGACTGGCGCGAATCACCCTAAAAAAAGGAACCACCGCGAAAAAAGCGAATAAAATCACGGTTGAAATCAAGCGGCCGTACGGAATCGGAATCCCTAACTCAGGAACCGCGGAATACAACTGGATCGTAATCCAAGCCAGCAAAATAATAATCAACAAATTGATTCCAAATGAATGCAAGGCATCTCGACCTTCATCCGAATACTGTTTGACAGGTTCTTCCACCAAAGGTCGCGGCGCAAACGCGGGAATTCGGGTCGTGAGACGATCATGCCAATCCAAACGTCTGTATACCGGTTGGAACAAGAACAACGTCAACAAAATCAGCAAAAACGCGATGGGTGAGAGCAACGTCGCTTCGCTTTTACTCAACAACGGAATTGCCGCAAGGGCAATGATGATGACAAACTCACCCAAGGGCCCCAACAAAATCGCGACTTCGCTTGACGCCCGATTCGTCAAACCAAACAAAGGACCAAACATCGTCAAAGAAGCCCCGTGCGCAATCATCGCGACAATGGTAAGCCCTACCGTAAACCCGGTCACGAAAATCAACTGGGAAAACTCGGGAACAACCACGGCGCCTAGTTCCGCGTCGAAAAACAACGTGGCTCCAAACGCGACAAAGAAAAACAAGAGAAAAAATTCGCGCAAAAAATTCAATTCTTTTTTGACGTGCTCGCCGGCTTTGAACTCGGACAACGCAAACCCCGCAAAATACGCGCCCAATGCGGATGACAAACCCAAAAAACTGCCCAATGTCGCGACGATCAATCCGATCCCAAGCGCGTACAAAGTCATTTCCGTTGCGGACAAATCGAATTTTTCAAAAATCTTTTCCGCGACTCCGGATAAACGATGCACCGCGTAAAACGCGACCGCCGCGAACACGACCGCCGTGACACCGAGAGAAACCGCGGAACCCGAACTCGACAGACTCGAAATGAAAACCAACAGCAAAATACCCAAAAAATCCTGCAAAATCAAAATCGCCATGGCCAATTGCGCGGTTTTTTCTTTCATCATTCCCCGATCAAGCAAAAACTTTCCGACAATCGCGGAACTGGTTGAAAACAACATCATTCCGACGATCACGGAAAACAAAAACGAAAACCCCAGTACTAAAGCCAGAATCACGCCACCGATCACGGAAAAAAGCATATCCACCAACGCGAGTCCCAACGTCGGAACCCCCGCTTTGATAAAATCCTTAAACGACAATTCGATTCCAAGATAAAACAACAAAACGAACAAACCCAATTCGGCAAACGCAGAGAGCAATTCGCTTCCCGGTTGGATATAATTCAACAAAAAAGGCCCAAGCAAAAAACCCGACAAAATAAATCCAAGCACGGGACTCTGGCCCATGCGCTTGAAAAAAATGCTTAAAATCAGGCCAAACCCCAAAATCACTCCGACTTCGGTTAACGCGCCCAAACCCACAACCATGAAGATCGGTTAATAGAAGGAGTTTTTCCAATAAAAAGGTTGGTGTCCCGAAAAACACAGATACTCCAGCATATCCTTGTCAAATCACCGGCAATGAAGAGTGCCTGCAAAGATTAATCGCAGGAACCGGGTTATCTCATCATGTTTCCGATATTAAATTCACAGAATCAAACGATTACCGTGAATCTCTCTCGAACAGATATTGAAAAAGGACTTTCTGTTCCCGAATTCATGACACACGAGTTGGCAGAAGAAATGGGAATTCATACGGGCGATGGATATCTGAGTATTAAAAAATCGATTTGGGGAACAAAATACATTTACGAAATTGCTTCAAGTAAAAAGGAACGCGACTATATCGATAATATACTTGTTCCTTTGTACAAAAAAATATACAACCTTAACCTGCATATTCGGAATGGTCATAGTTGTCTTGGGTGTTATGCCACGTCCAAAGGATTATGCGAGTTTAAACGATCAATCGGTTTTCCGATTGGCCGAAAGGACAATATTCAGATTTCGGGAATGCTTTTTGGAAGTCCGTATATTTTTGATTTCCTGCGAGGTCTCTTCGATACAGATGGGTACCTACGATTTGTTAATCGAAACAAAAAAGCGCGTCCGTATCCCCGCTTGGACATTACCAGTAAGAGTAAAAAATTGATTTACAAAGTTGGCGAAGTATTGAAAGTGAACGGATTTACTTTTTCAATCACGCGCCAATTGCAAAATCACTATCTGACGAACACCCCTTGTGAAACATGGAGAATCTTTCTTTATGGGGCGAAAAATTTTTCACGGTGGGAGCGATTGATCGGATTTTCAAACCCCAAAAACATTCAAAAAATTACTGAATGGAAAGCCACAGGGGGGATTTGAACCCCCAACCTCGGCATTACCAATGCCGAACACCACCAGGTTGTGCTACTGTGGCCCAAAAGTCTTTAATCGAAAAGAACCATTTACCAACCAATTTGGCCAAAGAAAAGCTTTTAATTGGAATTCGCCAAAAACGACCCCGCTTGGGATAAAGGAACCAAAAACTGGGTTTTTTTCGCCAAATTTTTGAGAGTCACCTTTTGTTCTTTGGCTTCGTTTTCTCCCACAATCGCCAACATCGGAATGCCTTTTTTGACGGCATACTCAATGTTTTTCCCGATGTTTCGGAAAAGCAAATCCGATTCCACGTTGACTCCCGCTTTTCGAAGCGATTCCGCCACTTTGAACGCATAGCCTTGTTGCTTGGAATCAAGACACACGACCAGCACTCGGGAAACGGCTGGCAACACCCATCGCTGCGACACCAAATCAAACAACCGGTCCACGCCAAACGAAATTCCAACGCACGGAGTCGCGGGTCCTCCGTATTGTTCCACAAGTTTGTCGTATCGCCCGCCCGCCGCAACCGTCGTGTTTTCGGATGACACCTCGAACACGGTTCCGGTATAATAATCCAGTCCGCGCGCCAAGGCGAAATCAAGCTTGACAAATTTATCCAACCCACTTTCGGAAAGCAATTCCATCAAACCCAACAACGATTCGAACGACGGATCGCGTCCCACCAGTTTTTCGATTTCAACAAGATTATTTTCCTGCAAAACCTTGGCGATCTTCGGGTCGATTCCTTTTTGTTTTAATTCCGCGTCAATCGTTTTCCAATCCGACTTGTCCTGCTTATCAATCAAACGAAAACAATCTGGAATCTGCTCTTTTTTCACGTTGCATTTCAATGCGATTCGCTCGAGCACCGGACGCGAATTCAATTTGATGAAAAAATCCAGTTCCAACCGCTGCATGATTTTAACCGCGATCGCAATAATCTCAAACTCCGCGGTTACATCCGACACTCCGACAATATCGACATCCGCCTGCGTAAACTCGCGGTACCGCTTGGCTTGCGGGCGATCATAACGGTACACCGTTCCGATTTGATACCGCTTGAACGGCTTTGGCAACTGGGGATTCGACGCGACCACGCGACCCAGCGGAACCGTCAAATCAAACCGCAAACCCACTTCTCGGTCTCCTTTGTCCTTAAACCAGTACACTTCGTCTTTGATGGCTTCTCCGGCGCTGCCTTTGGCCGAAAGCAATTCGAACGGCTCCACTACCGGAGTTTGAAGCGGTTCAAAACCAAAAGACGCGAATACTTCGCGGCAAACCGCTTCCACTTGTTTTTTTTTCCGGCAATCCGCAGGCAAAAAATCCCGCATTCCGCGAACCGTTTGAAATTTCGAAGCCATGTGAATCACTTGTTCTTTTTCCCATTAATATTTCTTGGGTTTGAATCAAAAGGGCCGCCACCGGGGATCGAACCCGGTCCCAAAGCTCCACAGGCTTCGATGCTACCATTACACCATGGCCGCCATTCAAAATCGGATAGGTATTTTTCAGGGGAAAAAGGATTAAAACCAAGACTTTTAACCGACGGATCGCTCTCGTTTTCAAGCAGCATTTCAACTGAGATGAACTAAATCCCGCGCCATCGTAAATCAATAAAATTAAGCACGTTCTTGTTTTAAAAACCCTTTTCTAGGGGCGTTTGCGCCTGTTTTACTCGCAATTCGGGGTTGAACCAACCGGCCGCTTGAAGGCGCCGGTCGCGTGGCGGGCCTCGTTTGGGGAGCAGGGCGTGATCCCGTAGCGGGTGCCGATTGGTTGGTTGGAGCCTCTAACGGCGGTAATCGGGTGGTTTGCCGCACGCGACGAATATATTCGGCAGCCAAAGGCGTGATGCCTTTCCGTTCAATCCTTCCGATCCCCTGGTTATAGGCACCCAACACAAAATCAATCTGCTCATCGGGAGTCGCTTGGGTAAAATTCTCCCGCTTTCCCATCGGACGAACATATCTCCAAATCCACCCGATATACGATGTGCCCACTTGAATGTTCACGGCCGGATCAAACAAATCCTCCGCTGTAATTCCGCGCCGGGGAAGCATATTCGCTCTTTGCAAATCCGCCAGAACAGACGGCTTGATCTGCATCAAACCGATTTCTCCCGCGCTTCCATAGGCATGGGCGTCTCCGCGGTTGGTTTCGGTAAAAATCTGTCGAATCAAAAGCTCCCGCGGATAACCCGCCGGAACAAATTGTGAGTGTTGGTCGATTAACCGCTCAATTTCGCGTCTTGGCAAAATGCGCGACGGTCTTCTGACCGGACGCGTGGCCGGTCGCGCGGCTGTTGGACGAGCGGTTTTTTGCTGTTCGCGGCGTTTGGTTTGAACTGGTTGGCGCGGCTGTTCTTTTTTGGGCTGCTTGGCATTCAACGCTTTTTTTCCCAAAAAAAATCCCGCTCCGACCGCGACGGCTCTTTTGAACAACCCTCTGCGTGAAACCGGTTTCGTCATTTCAAATCCGCTCTTAATCAAACCATTGCGAATAATTTTTAATGCTGGACACATAGCGATCCAGCTGGATGGGTAATTTTTCGTTTTGACTCAACACTTCCAAAAGGCTTTGTTCGTTTCGCGACGCGGCAATCAACAAATCGCGCTGTCCATCAATCGGTAAATCCCCAAAAAAATCTTTTTTGGATAACTCGTCATACGCGTGGCGATACCACGCCGAACGAATCCGGCAATAATCTCCAACGGTTTGTTTTGATGCGGGCCCGAGCAAAAACCGGTTGATGTCCTGATCCGACACCAATCCATCGGATTTTAGGGTTTGAAGCATGGAAAACGAAACCGGCAAACGCGAAAGCGAACGCCCTTCATACACCAATTTGGGATCAGGCGGAAAATTCCCGAAGCGAATCGATTCTTCGTGCGTCGCCCAAACGATTTCGCCAAGAAACACTTGCGAATGAAGCTTTATTTTGGGCATTGGGCGCAAAAAATCAAACCGGTTGTTGTGCTCGGCTTCTTTCAAACCGTTTTCCAGTCTTTTGATCCACGGAACGAATCCGGATGGAAGCGCCAAGGTCTTTTGAATTTCAGGGGTAGAAATTAGCGCACGGACAACGGCTTTTTGCCTAAATTTTTTTCGCTTTTGCCCAGAAGACGAAACCGTTTTTTTCCGGCTATTGGAACGGGACTTTGATCGGCCACCTTTTTTTTTCATTTTCTTTCCTTCCGGTTTGTCGCGGCCCATACCAATACGCCGACCCCTGCAAACAAAGGAATAATCTCAAGACGGCCGATCCACATCAAAAGCACCAAAACGATCTTGGAAAACAACGGCATTGCAGCATGGGTGATTCCGCTTGAAAGACCGACGTTTCCTTGGGCCGAAACGGCTTCGAACAAGGAATCGTCAAAAGTGTTTCCGGCAAGAACGAGGAGAATCGCGCCCGCCAACGCCACCAGTATATATAAGATAATGAATTGGTTGACCTCGCCGACTTCGGATTCCGACACCAAATGATGATCCAAATGAACCGAACCCTCTTTGCGTGTTCCGCGCATCCGCAAAACCAAACGATCCCAGAACGACCGAAGCGAAATCAACACCCGGTTCACCTTGATTCCACCCGCCGTCGAAACCGCGCTTCCTCCGATCAGCATGAGCCCGATCAACACAAGTTTTGAAAACTCTCCAAGCGAAGCAATCGGTCGCACCACCGAAAAACCCGCGGTGGTCACGGCGCTTCCGGCCGAAAAAAGCGAATACTCCACGGCTTGCTTAAACGAAAACGAAACCGAACTCAAACCCGAAAACAACAACAATGACCCGGCGATCCCAAGCAAAAGCATTCCTTTGAACTGGGTATCCTCGCCGTACCCATCCAGCATTTTCTTGTTCAGCACCGCATAATGCACGAAAAAACTCGTGGCACCCAGCAACGAGAGCAAAATCAAAGTCGATTCGATCCAGCGGCTGTCAAACCCCGCGACGCCCGCCAAGGTCGAGTCAAAACCCGTGGTCGAAATCGCATTCATTGAATAATTCACCGCGTCAAACAAACCCATTCCGAAAAGCAAAAGCAGGATGATTCCAAGCGCGGTCAAGGAAAGATACGTTTTCCACATGCTGGCAAACGTCTGACGAAAATTGTATTTCACCCGCTCCTCGCGGTTCGTTGTCTTAAGCAACCGGGTGGCACGCGAATACGTCGAAAAAATACCAATCATTGCCATCAAAACAACGGCGATTCCTCCGATCCAACCCAAAAAGCTTCTCCAAAACAACACGCTTTGCGGAAGAATCTCGGGATTTCCCAATACCGACAAACCCGTGGTGGTCACTGCGGACATGGCTTCAAAAAAAGCGTTTGAAAACGAAACCCGCAAAACCCACATGATCGGCACGGCCGCCAAAAAAGTGTACAAACCGAAAACCACCGCGGAGATCACCAATGCATGCCGCAACGTGGTTTCGCCGCTTGATTTGACCCACTCAAACAAGGCGCGTCCGATGGTAAAACAAACAACCCCCGCCAAGACGAACGAAATGATATTGAACGCGGGTTCTTCCAACAGAACGCCGATGGCTGCCGGGAACAAAAACCCCAACGCCAACACCTGCAACAAGTTTCCAACATCGCGGAAAACGATTCTAAAATCCGCACCGGAAAAAGGGAACGCCATACCAGTCAAGAAAAGGAATTTGTTGTTTTTAATTGTTTTGGGTTTTTACTTTGGGGCATTTTTTAGGGATTCAAACGCCTGGTTGAAAACCCAGCCGGAAAGCGCTCCCACCGGACGAATAATCAGGGAATTCAAAGTCAAAAACAAGATCAACAAACTGATGGAAACCACCAAAGCCAAATGATCCATCATGGCTTTGAAAAAAGGATTCTGATTAAACAGGTCCACGACCGTGCTTTTTACCTGCGGAACCTCCACTTCGATTTTCTGGGCATCTTTCACGAATTCTTCCTCAAAGCGTTGCAAATATTCCGAAGACGATACCTGATCCAATGTCCCTTCCATGGTGGCCACGAACACGCGGGATTTCTGGTCCTGGTTCGAACGCAAATCATTAAACGCCGGCGTCGACATGATTTGAGTCAACAGCATCGTTTGACTCTGAACCGAAACCCGGGCCGAGTTTTTAGCCAACGCGGTTTTTAGCTGATCCACTTCCGAATCCGGTCCCATGTTTCCAAGGCCCATGTTCAGCACCGAACCGATAAACCGGTCGGATAACTGGTTTTGAATCGGGGAAAGCGCGACAATTCCCCACAGCAACAAACCTACGGCGATAAACGTTCCCATCGTGCCTGCGACCGACATGGCCGTTCGCGCCGGAACAAACGATTTGTATTCTTCGCGTTTGGAAACACCGGCTTCGATTCCCGCCGCAAGACCCCAAAGCATCGCAACGATGGGAATCAAAAAAAACGAAAAATCAAACGCGATGTGCGCAATGAGCGCTCCGACCAAACCGCCGATAAGGGTTCCCGCATGAATCGCATTCTTTGGCAACACTCCGATGGCTCCGCCCGTGATTCCTCCGACCATTCCAAGAAACACCAAGAACAAAACAAACTTCACGGTAAGAATTTTGGCCATCGTGACCTCAAATGAAAAAGACGACAAATCATCCACGTTAAGCTCTGTTTGATTGAGAAAAAAACCCGCGATCACAACGCAAACCAAAACGCCAATCCCCAATAGCATCGGACCGGCATTATTCTTTTGCATGCCAACAACAGGGCTTGAAATTATTTAAGCCTAACGGTTATCGGAAATGGCTGTTGAATAGGGAGTTTTGTTTTTTATTGTTGGGAGTGGTTTGTTCATTGAGGTGACCAAACCATGCTCCCAATATCTATGGTTTTGGAGGCTGTTAAAATACCTGTGCAGGTGCTGGAGCACCTGCTGACGCAGGTTTCGGAGTTTCGACTGCCTCCGCTTGGCTTGCTGAAAGCCTTAATACTCCAACGAATCGAACGCATCCGGTCAGAACGGGAACTTGAACGCGAGTTACACAAACGGCCCTATTGGGTGCGCGCCTGCGGCTTGCCGCGCGTACCCGACCACTCCACGTTTCGCGTTTTCCGCAAACGACTCGGTGACAAAACAGAAGACATATTCCACCCACTCGTGACTGAACTCGTTCACAAAAACATCGTCTCCGCCGACACTTTAGCCATCGACTCCACCCATCTCAAAGCGTACTCCAACCGACACGTGCAATCCGATCGAGACGCGAGTTTTGGGCATAAAACCAAAAAGAAAGTGTTTTACGGGTACAAAGAACACATACTCTGCGACACCAAAACCGAACTACCCGTTGCCGTCTTGGTCTCGACTGGAAAAGACAACGACGCCAAACACGCAGTCCCGCTCCTTGACAAGTCGCTACTGGTGATCCGAACCAAACTGCGCACAATGCTCGGAGACGCCGCCTACTACACCACCGACTTTTACAACCGCATCATCCACTACGGAGCAAAACCCATTACCGCCTCCAGAAACCGAACACACGCACTCCCAAAAAAGTACAACGAACGAACAAGCGTAGAACGATGCTTCAGCCGAAGCAAACTCTCGTTCAACCTCGACAGTCTCACAGTCCGCGGCCTACCCAAAGTCACCCAACACTGTTTGTTGTGCTGCACCAGCATGCTGGTGCTGGCACTAGCCGCACACCAACACAACCAACCTTACAACGCAAGGAGCGTGACCAGCATCATTTAAAACTATTCAACACCCTGAACAGCCATGAATACTGAACGAAACCTATTTATAGACAAAACAGCATACACTTCCGAAAGGGATTTCTTGCCTCAAATACCGTACAGAAAAAGACTGAAAACAGCACGATATTCAAACCCAAAAGATGTACAACGAGTCGCAGACCGACTATCACGCTTTCTTCAAAGCGGAATGGGCCGCGAGTTTAGTCGTGAACACCACGCAAATCTATTGATAGACTTGGCCAGACAAGCAGCGAATCCCAAAACGCGGGCAGCGGTAACGAAGCGTATAACTCGCGTGTTAGATAAACGAAGGATGGCTTCGAAAACCCCGACTAGAGTAAAGAGCCGTACATCGGAGAGGCAACAGTCAGTCTCTGGTCGAAAAGGTAATTCGAAAGGGGCGCCAAAGATTCGAATCGGAGGCGGAACTGATTTTCATGGTCTTCTTGAACAACTGGTCAAAAAAAAGGGCTTGCCAAGCGGAGTTCCAAAAGTCCCCGTTCGCACAGAAGAAGTCCTAATTCCAAATCTGTGGAATAAAATACTGCGCAAGGACTTTGCAGAAGCACAACGACTTATTACTGCGTTCGCAAGAAAAGCCAAAACAAGAGCAGACTGGAAGCAAGTAAGCGTTGGATGGATAGCAATGGCAATAAAAAACGCAAGAACTGCTTCGACAGACCCGCTTGGTTTTTTGTTTCTCGCCGAAGAAGCCGCCGAGAAAGCCAAAGATCGAGAACTCATAGCGATAATTGACCACTTGCAAAGAGAAAAAATGCCTTGAACACGTGCGTACCAGTTTTCAAAAAACCAGTCAAAATATATTTAAATACTTTAAAGAAGATGCTTAATTGATGAAGTTGCAGTCAAAGTCAGCACGTACCCGAATACCTGCAGGTCGTCGTCAACCTCCTAACTCATCCCGTGTCGGCTTGAACCCGACCGCACTGCATCGGAAAACGTCTCCTCGATTAGTCGCTGTGATGAGTGTCATGCGCCACGAATCCGTCGGTAATACGCCTCGAACGGATGTAGCGTCACGATTCGGAATTGTTCCGTTGAAGGGTGGTCACTATCCAGCGAAGCATCGACAAGAGCACTTGTATGGTCTTGATCTGCCTGGGGAAGCGAAATCGATGGCCCAAGGCGAGCGGATTGCGAACGAGCTCATGCGGTCAAAACAAGTTTCGCGTGATCTTCAAAACAGGGGCGTTGTATTCAATGGGGTGTATTCGCCACTAGTCCGCGCGATCGAAACCGGCGAATTCGTTCGACAGGGGTTGTCGATGCGTTTTCGGGACAAAAAGATTCCGCTCGTCGGCCAGTTTGCTCATACTACGCCTGATCTTCATATCCTGCGTGCGCCAGCGCATTTGAGTTATTATCCAAAGACTAAGCAAGAGGTTTCTGCCGTAGTGGATGAGTTTACGCGTTGGACCAAAGGAGAACCGGTCAAAGGCTGGGAGCTCCGAAAAGATTTTCTTAAAAGAGCCCTCACAGTCCGGAAAATGAAGGAAACTATTCTAGAGAATATCCGGAACAAACGCTTTGGCGCAAAAGACCCGGTCATCTTCTTAGGGTACTTTGGTCACGGCGGCGTCCCTGGAATCGCAGGTGATATTGATGCCGAAGCGCGCGCATTGACTGGCATGGAACGCGAAAAAATGGGCGGGTTGATTGCCAGGGGCGAAAGCGTTTCACAACTCTTGTTCAGCGACGGAAGCATAAAGACCGTTGTCCTGAAGAAAAACAAGACCATTCGGCACTAGCGTTTAGATATTTTTCGGATGATTCCTTTTGTCGCGTCTACTTCGACCAAGTCTCCATCTTTGAAAACAGTTGTGACTCCAACCGCGCCCACAATAGTGGGTTTTTTGTATTCGCGTGCCGTGATTGCGGCATGGCTCAACAGGCCACCTGCTTCGGTCACAATCGCTTTGGATTTGGCCATCACGGGCAACAGAAACGGGCGGGTATTTCCAGAAACCAAAATGTCTCCTTCGTTGAATTTTTCTCCTTCTTCGGGCTTGAACACGATTTTCACAATTCCTGTGACTTTTCCAGGGTATGCGGAGGTGCCTGATATTTCGCCTTTTTTCTCGTGCGAATGCATGGCCGCTTCGATTGCATCGGTTTCGGACCCTGAAACCACGAAGTATTTTCCATCCTCGAATAGCACCGCACCGGCCTTCAGTCGTTCTTCCAGTTTCTTTTTCGGAATAAGCTTTCCTGTCTTGAAATAATTTTTGATTTCTTTTTCGGTCAGACACAAAAGGCATTTGGCGGGATATTTTGTTTCTTTTTCAAATCCGTTCGCGAATTCATACGCATACACTCGTGCTTCTTCGTATGCTTTTTCTGCGTATTGCCGCGCTTCTTGGAATTGTGGCATATATTTTTCAAGCAAGGGAAGCGGAAGATAATTCACGACTTGCTTGATCGCCTGATGCGGAGTAACATACGGATACAAGCAGTCCACGTAGGTCTTGAATTGTCTTTCTCCAAAAGGATCTTTTCTCAAGTCCTTGATTACGCGTTCAACAATATCGGCCTGTTTTTTAAGCTCTGAACACCAACTTGCCACGATTGTTGGGTCTTTTTTCACCAAGTCGACCAAATGATTTCCGAACTTGGAGAGCGCTTCTTTTTCTGTATTGGTCGACGTATACCCGTTTCTCGTGATTAGGATTGTTTTGCCCATTTGCATGCCAAGCGTTTCTTTCAACGTTTGCGTGTATTGATGGCCAAAATAGCAACTCAGCAAAACCTGCCAATCACCGGACCCATGCTTAACCCAGTCGTCCTGGCCGATTTTATCCTGTGAAAAACGTTTTTGCAAAAGCATAGATTGCATGAGTCGAAACCCAATTAAAATACCTTGTAGCATACTTACAATCGGGTTTTTGGTGGGTCAATGAACCAACTTGAGAGATTGATGCAAAAGCTTGATTCGCTGTCCCCTGCCGGCAAATACAAATTTTGGCTCGTTGCAAATTTCTTTCTTGTAGTCGTGGGTCTAATTGTTTATTCTTACAATAAAAACTCGATATTGGTTGGTTTTTTTGGCCTGCTTTTGCTGATTTTTTTGCCTCTCTTGGGATACTCCTCACACCTGCTTTACAAGAACCGCGCGGAAGAAAAGATTTCCTGGTGGTGGGTCGTTCCAGGCGCCCTCTATTTTCTGTTGATGCTGATTGCTGGTGGCATCGGGCTCTTGGTTGTACTTGGTTTTGCAATCGGATGGTATAAATCAAGAAAACCCACGACGCCAGCACCAATTAAAAATGTCTTACCAGAAAAACTGGTCCCCCTGGTTCCAAAAGAATTCGAACAAAAACCAATCGCTCCAAAAAAAACTCAAAATCAACTCCCCCCGCCAGTTGAAATTTTGGCCGGTCCAGAGCATGATTTGGTCACTGAATTGGGAACGTGCCCGTTTTGCAAAAAGGCCGGTTTGAATATAATCGAACACCAGAGCCTTTTCGGCCTGCTGCGTTCCCGCAATATCCAATGTTCTAATTGCTTGTCGTTATTCACTTCAAAAGGAGAAAACCAGTTTGTAATCTCGACCGACTTGCGCGATTCAAACCAGCGCTTCAACGGTTCCGTTCTCACCACCCAAGATCTGGAGTGGATTCGGGATACGGGAAAAACGGTACGCGAAAACACGCTTTCAAACATCGAAAAGGGAAACCTCCCTATCCTTACAGACACGGACTCATTACAATTACAAAAAGGCGAAGTTCTTCATTTTTCAGAACCTGTCGCATTTTTTGAACCAAGATCGATTCGAAACTATGGTGGCGGAAGCTTTCGCGTTGCCAAAGGCGTCAGAATCCACATGGGTCAATCCGAATCACACTTGGAATGGAGAAAAATAGACGGCGGAGACCTGTATTTGACGAATAAACGTCTGGTCTATGTCGGAAGTCTACGGACCGTTTCGACCGACCTGCCAAAAGTCGTGAGCGCCACCGCGGAAAAAGACGGACTCCAAATCAGCCGGGCTAACAAACAAAAACCGGAATTCTATTCAGTTTCAGATCCTGAAAAATGGGAACTCGCAATCAACAAACTCTTGCGCATCTGAAAACGCATAAAAGCCTTTATGCCCGCCAGACTGTGAATCACTGGCAGAGCGGCCTCCTTTCCCTTATTATGCGATGAACTGTATTTTTTGCATGACTTTGGATATATTTCGTTTACATGTTCCTGCGGAAGACACCACTCTGCGCAGGTGTCTGAGGGTATATACAATATTGCCAAAGTACTGCAAAAACCCGACGATCCGAAATACCAAAGCGATCCCGATTGTTCAAAAGATTCGGAATATCGATCAAAGACTGGTTAAAAAAACTGGATTCTCGTGGCGAAAAAAATGGGCCGAAAAAATAGGATATCCGATTAAGCAATGTGTTTTCAAAGACTGGTTCTGCGGAAGGGCTTCAATCCCTTTGATTGCAATCGAAAAGCTGAAATTTTTCATTGAAGAAAAGGAACTGACTGAACTAGCTGAGCAGATTGACTATGTTTCGAGCACGACTCAGGAGGTTATTCGAATTCCAAAGGAGCTTTCTCCGGACTTGCTTTATTTAACTGGAATTCTTATGGGCGACGGCTGTTTTTCGGTTAAAAAATATGGGCGGGATGGAAACAATGCTTTTGTTGTAATTCTTACAAGTAGCCAAAAAGAGTTTTTACAGGACAAAGTATCGCCAATTTTTTTCAAATTGTTTGAGATTAATCGAATTTCATTTCAATATAAGGACAGCCATTGGCCTTCGTGGGATCTGCGCAAGGCAAACAAGGCGCTCTACAGATTCTTTGTAAACATTATTGGAATTCCAAGTGGAAAAAAAAGCGAAAAAGCATGCATCCCGGACACAATTAAACAATTGCCTGTGCGAGAGCAGATTCCATTTATTTCCGGCTTAATCGACAGCGATATCGGAAAACATGGCCGTGGAATGGGATGCACGTTCAGAAGCAAGCGACTCATAGACGACTTGCTCATTCTTCTGGAGAAAAACGGAGTTGAAGCCAAATATTACGGAACCCACTTAAAGAACGGCAAATATATCCAAAATGACTTTTCGATCCCAAAATCCCAGATAAAAAGGTTAAAAGATGTTCTGGTAGCGAATTATTTGCCCAAACGAGAGGATCGTTTAAACCTCTTGTTTTCCCTTGCAGGGATTGGGGAGCGGTCAAACCTCCCGGCTTCAGGCAGTTTTTCGTGAAATATTCTGCGAAAAATTGGAACGAGCCGGCCGCTTAGTGCGTTCGGCGGTTCGAATCCGCCTCCCTGCATTTTTTTGATCCGAAAAAGTAACGTCGCAAGATAGTCATTTTTTCTTTTTCAAAAACGCCAAAAAACTCTTTGCAAAAACAGGTTTTCGTTACCCATAAAACCATTTCGTTTCATTATCCTACTATGACCAGCACGATCGAACCAACCAGGGATATTGACGATTTGGTGCATTCCATTGATTGGCTGGGACACGACGGATTTTTTATCACGGGCTCCAAAAAAATCGTGATTGACCCGTATGACATCGGTTCTTTTTCAAAAAAAGCCGACGTTGTTTTGATTTCCCACGAACACCGCGATCACTGCAGCCCCAAAGACATCGAAAAAGTTTCGGGAAAAGAGACCCGAATTGTTGCTTCCGTTCAAGCCGTCAAAGCGCTCACCGGAAACGTTCAAGTCCTGCATCCGGACGAATCCCTCGAAGTCGAAGGACTCCAGATCACGGGAATTCCGGCGTACAACACCAACAAGTTTCGTTCACAAGGCGTTCCGTTTCATCCCAAAGAAGATCAAAAACTCGGATTCGTATTCGAAATGGATGATATCCGCTATTACTTTGCCGGAGACACCGATTTCATTCCGGAAATGAAAAAAATAAAGAAAATCCACGTGGCGTTTCTGCCGATCTCCGGGACCTACGTCATGACGGTGGACGAAGCAGTAAAAGCCGCGCGTACCATCAATCCGCGGCTCGTGATCCCGATGCATTTTGGAAGCATCGTCGGAACCAAACAAGACGCGGTTTCGTTCGCGGAAAAAGCCGGAATCGCGGTTCATATTCCGGAAAAAGAAATCTGATTTTATTTGACCGCGAGCATCAGCAACGTCACCAAAAACAAGATGACGGTTGCGACCAGAAAAAATCCTTCAAACACCGCAAGCGACAAAAGGCGTTTTTCGAACGAGGATTTTTCTTCCACGTTAAACCGGTTTTTTGGAATCACGGCCATGACGATTCCCGCGCCGATGATCGAAAAGAAATTCGCGACGGAAAGCTCGACGACATCCAAATGCGTCCAGTTCAATTTCAAAACCCGCTTGGTTAACGAAGCCGAAACCAATCCGGATAAAGCAAACAGCACCACAAACCAAAAAATCCACGTTTGATTGAAAAAATTCATGATATGCGGAGACCACGCTTCGGACCGCGTAAACGACAAGTCCTCCGTAAAATATTGGGCTTGCGAATTGATCTGGATTCGCGTGAAAAGCAAGGAAGAAGGAATGTTTTCTCCAAACACTTGCCGCAAGGATTCTTCCTCGGAAATCGTTCGCCGCCAAAAATCCACTTGATGATGCGAAATCGTGGTGGATTCCTTGACGTTTTGGTAAATTTCGGGATTAAAAAAACCTTTCACGTTGACGATCACCGGAAACGAATCGGTTCCGTAATACGCGGTGGGTTTTAACGGAAAAAAAACATTTTCGGACGGAAACCGGACGAACACTCCGATCGGATTCGTCTGACGATAATAATAATCGTTATTGCCGGTCACTTCACGCGCTTCTTCCGGGTCGCTGATCCAACTGACGACAAACGAGTAATCTTTTCCCATATACTCCGTCAAAAAACTTTCGGCTTCATCCGACAGATTGGTTCCTCGGGCATTTAAGTAGCTTTCAAAGCGGACTACGTCATCCGCTTTGATGACTTCGGTTGCCAAACCGTACTTGTCGATGTGCTGGTAAATATCGACTCCGTACGAATCTTGGGTCGTTCTAAGGTCGGCCATCGGCATTCCGTTGCTGTACGAATTCATCGGGGTCGCGATCATCAACAGCGGGAAAATGACAAACGGCGGAAACGCCGCTGTCGTCATGTAGGCTTCAAGGAAAAAAAGATTGTCGGTCAACTGAGTTTTGACGTCTTTTCCCGTCATCGCGGGAAAACCTTTCAGATTCGCGATGGAAATATCCTCGGGTTTTGCGGGAACCGGAAAAATCCACACGTGCGACTCCGTCGTGTTAATGGCTTCTTGCAGATTAACCATCAGGACCATGGATTGGATTCCGTTTTCGTGGACAATAAAGGCTTCTTGCCGGTCTTGTCGCACCGGCATCATATCCGGGTTCACGATCATTCCGTCGGCAAAAACCGACATCGACAAAACCAAGACGAAAAAAATCGCAAGTCCTTTTGCGGAAAACATGTACGCAAGTAAGCAGATATGTGCTATTTAAATGTTCTTTTTTATTCGGCGGTTTCCTTGAACAAAAAAAAGCCGGCTGAAACGATTTTTTCTTGACCGGTCACATTCTGGACAACGCGCAATTGACCAAACGCCTTTGTTTTTTTCCGCGTCCGATTTCAATTCGGCGTTGCAAAACTTGCATTTTGGGGCCAGCGTTTTTCCGACTTGCGCGGTTTTTTCTCCCACGCGATCCACGGTGCGCTTGGAGCTTTCCGTGGTATCAATCGTGCGGTTCGCGGCGTTAGAAATCTGATTCGCGGAACTAATCGTTTTATTCAACTTGTCAAACAAACCCATTGGAACTCCTCCACATTCCATTCGAATCGGAGGTAAATATTGTTTTTCTTTGGGTTTGAATAAGTGACCCCGCTGGGATTTGAACCCAGGTCAAAAGCTCCGCAAGCTTTCATACTATCCAGGCTATACTACGGGGCCAGCTTTTCTTTACAAGAAAACCTGGGAAAAGAATTATTTACTTTTCGTCAGCCTTTTTCAAAAGGCTGCCAGTCGGCCCAATGGGCCCGCGTTTTCGACCGCAGGTGCCGAAATACCGGTGCTTTCGGATAAAGCACAAAGCATCCAACCGGTCGAATCAGTACACAATTACTGCAAAAATCGGTTTTTAAAGATTGGCCGTGCTTTTTCCGGTCTCCGAAAAGCTTTTTATTAAAAAAATCCGTTAGAATACCAAACCGAAGGCTTTTTGATGAACTATACCAAAGAAAGCGGCGTGTCGCTGACCAAAACCAGTTTTTTCAATTTGATTTTGGGTTTTAGCATTCCGCCATTAAAACGACAAAAAATCGAAGACCAATTGGCAACCCAATTCAAAAAAGTATCCGAAAACGATCATTTCGGAACTTGGGTCGCCACCTTTGAAAAAAGCCCGTTTGAAAAAATGTTTCTTTCCGCCGAACTAAGACAATCCGTTCACCAGTCCGTCGGAGGGCGGTTGATTCTTTTTCTTTCACCGGATTTTTCAATCCGACAACCGGAAGTATACCTGCGGTTTCCGGCGTTGGAATACCTGCCGCCGACTCCGCACGGGCCCGAACTTTCGCCGTATTTTCTTTTTTGCATCCAAAACGGAACTCGGCTCGAGTTCGCGCTTTCCCAGAACAAAAACACCGTACTGTATGTGACGCTGGACCAAATCCAAAACGACTGAATTTTTTTTAACAAAAGAATATCAAACATCCGATGATTCATTGAAAGATCCGACAATCGCAACCCACCTGTTCGGCGGCAAAAAGATCCTGATGGAAAATCGACCCCGCTGGGATTCGAACCCAGGTTACAGGGTCCGGAACCCTGAGTACTATCCAGGCTATACTACGGGGTCCTGGAAACAACCGCTGACAAACCGGATTAATTGATGATAATCGCTTCGTTTCCGTCAATGATTACGGTTTTTTCGGCCTGGGAAACAAACGCGCCTTTTTGTTCCACCAGCACGGGATACGAATGCAAGACCCCTGCTTTTACCAGTTCGCGTAAACCCACTTTACGGCTAAATTCCGACAGCTTTAATTCGGCCAGTTGTCGCTCCGCAAAAGGCAACGACGCAAAATTCGCTTTCGCGAATTCAAGGATTTTTCGCGCATGCGGGTCCCGCACGCTTCGTTCTTCTTCCACTGAAAAAATCTCGATTTGACTTGAGTCCGCAATCGTTCCGCGTCCCGTGGTCGCAAACGGTTCGATCGCAATCGCCATGCCGTCCTCGAATTTTCCGAACGAATTATTCCGCACGTTTGGAACCGACGGCGGCGCGTGCTGCACGTACTCGGCAACCCCGTGACCCGTCAGGTTGGACACGACTTTGAAACCCGCTTTTTCCAATAACGGCTCCACGACTTCGCCGACCTTTTTGATTTCCGCACCGGGTTTTACCATCGACAACGCGGCTTCCAACGCCGCTTCGTTGGCTTCGATTTGCTTGGCATGGTCATTCGAAAAATTAAACGATTTCGCGCCATCCGCAATGAATCCATCGATGTGCACTCCGATGTCGACTTTAAGCAGATCCGTTTGCAGCAAAACGGTTTCGTCGGAAATCCCCGGCGTCGCGTGCGCGGCCTCGTGATTCACCGACAAATTCACGGGGAACGCAAGCCCGCCTTCTTTTTTGGTTTCAGCGACCTGTTCAAGCAAAAACTGTTCCAGTTCTTCGGCGATATTAAGCAGCTTTTTTTCCGGTTGCACGTTTTTTTCGGCTTTTTTCATCGCGGCTTTGTGAATCTTGCCGGCCAACTCGTAATTCTTGCGAACAGAATAATCCATACCATTACTTTTCCATAAAAATAATTAAAAACACGGTGCGAGGGGAAAAAAGGCAAAATCGAAAACAAGTTATGTAGAAGAACGCTCTTTTTTTTTGTTTCAATACACCTAAAACAACTTGCTTTGTTTTCCGCCTTCAAGCAAATCCTGTTCGGAATATCCCAGTTCGTTCAAAATTCGGATGACCGCCGGAACGACCTGGTGGCTGATGTAATAATCCGCGTCGTAATTTCCTTCCTTGACATACTCTTCCAGTTCCGCTTTCTCCGAGATGCTTTTTCCGTTTCCTTTCGTGATCACAAAACCGATCACGCTTCCAACCTCGATTTCCCGACCGCGCGCCACCGCTTTCGTTGCCGCCGCCACATGCGGACCGATCGAATCATACTTGTTGAGTTTTCGCTTGATCTGCGTCAAGACCACCAGTTCTTTTTTCGGTACTTTTCCTTCTTTTAAACGTCGAATCGCCTCGCGCACGATCGCTACGCTTTTTTGGGGATCTCCTTCCTTTAACAGCGCCTCGATCACGTCTTTTTGCGTGCGCTTGGCAATCGTCGACCAGTCACGCCGTACGTATTCGAAACCCACGATCTTGAGATTGTTGTTGTAATCGATCAATGCATACCGCTTTTTGGCCGCGCCGCCTTTGGGGTCTTTTTTCGTCACAAAAATTCCGCGACGGTAAAAATTCTCAAGTTCAAGTTCCATGGACTCCGGCAGTTTGGCGTTGACTTTTTTGACGAATTCCCTGACATTTTCATGAGTCTTGTCGCGGGGAATCTTCAGAAACGCCGAATCTGTATCCGTGTAAAGCGCCTGAAATCCGTCTTTTTCGGCTTCGGCGTTTACATCTTGAATATAATGTCTTGCAAACGCGGTGACGGCTCGCGCGCATTCCCGCGAATACCAGCGAAACGACGCGAATCCCATGGTTCCGTAAAACGAATTCAAAATAATTTTCAACGCCCATTGCCGGCCAAACATCAAACGGGCTTTCGGATCTTTTTTATCGATTTTTTGGTATTCTTTTTTGTACTTGCTTCGCAACGTCAACAGACTCGACACGATGCTGACAAAAAAACCCTCGCGGTCCTCCGCAAACCAATCCCCTTCCGGAGAAATATTTTTTCCTTTCGTTCCCTTGGGGGCGATTCCCTTGTAGGTATCCGGCGAAATATTATGACTCACGATGATGCTCGGATACAGCGACCGGAAGTCCAGCACTGCGATGTTTTCATGCAGCCCCGGCACGGGTTCCTTGACGTATCCGCCGATCACGGACTGCAACAAGCGCTGATGCACTTCGCTTTCATCCGGCTTGTTTGGAACAAACGCGGATTCTTCCTGACTTTTGATCAAGAGTAATCCTTCCACGATCTGCGACGCCGAGCTTCGGCACACGTCAAACAAGGAAAACCGAACAATTTTGGACAACTCAAGCAGCATCGGATAATACTCCAAAATGATTCGCAGCGTGTACTCCGCGTCTTCGCGGTTATACATGACCAGTTCTTCGAACCCGTTTCCCGAATCCCAAATTTCGTTGATCTTGGCCGGCGGGACTTTTTTCTTGGCGTAACCGAACAATTCGGCGACCACGGACTCCAGGTCTTTTTTCACCAGACTCACGGCGCCAAATCGGCTCAACAGCGAAATCGTCTGATACGCGTCCACGTGCTGCACGCCTTTGAGCTTCGCCGCGTTTTCAAGTCCTTTGCGCTTCAATTGAATCTCCGAACCATCGAACCCGAAATCCGCTTTGAGTCCGAACAATTTGGCGCGCTCCGTCAAATACGGCATGTCAAACGAATCCCCGTTATACGTAATCAGCACATCAAGATCCATTTCCCGCAAATCCGAAAAAAACCCCGAAAGCATTTCTTTTTCTGTTGCAAACACTTTCGTGCCGGGCAGTCCGCTTCCCTTTTGATGTGTAGTATACACGATGCTCTTATCGCGTAACGCCGTGCAAATCATGAGAATCGCGTCTTTTTGCGGCGTTGGAAACCGGCCCGGAGAATACGTTTCGATATCGATGGCTGCCATTTTCGGGGCAAACACATGCTGTTCTTTTTTGGGTTTGAAACTCACCATGTTTTTTTTTCCCGCTTCCTCGATGAACTCGATGTCGAATTCGCAATAGGGTTCAATAGGATGATCCACCAAAAACCGTTTTCCAAACGGGATGTCAAATTCAAAAATGGATATGCCCATGTTGCGTAATTCGTCGCGGGCGATCACAAGTTCTTTGGTACTTTTAAAAAAAAGCTTCATCAGGGTTTTTCCGGATTTTTTGGTTTCCTCGATTTTTAAAACCGAAAAACCATCCGGTCCAAACTTTTTTTCCCGAATCGCTTCCAACGCATTCGAATTCAAAGAGGCCGCAAACAAATACGGTTTGAACTCCGGAAAGAAAAACTGTTCAAGCCCGTCGGGTGTGCGGAAAAAACCTGATATGACCGAGTCCCCCAACGAATTGGACTCGTAATCGACATCGACCAGAAAACCATCCGTTTTGGCCATTAAACCCCGTCCGATTCGAATATGCAAACAAATCTTTTTAAGTATGGACTGCGTTTATTCTTGCACAACGAAGGGTTTTTTTGCCTATGGTGCACGAACGACGAGTCCAAACCGCGCCCCCCAGCCAACCGGCGTCTGCGGGCCAAACCAGTCGACCCGCTTCAATGCCGTCCCAAACCCAAACCGCCACGGTTTTTTCTCAACTTCAAGCCGACATCCGCGCCTTAAATTCCAGCGTATTGATTTTAAGCCAAAAAATGCAGTACCTCGTGCGCAATGAAAAAATCCTGGGCCGAAACCTGATTGTTTTATCCAAGCGCATCCGCGAAATCGAATCGAACGGCATTGGCGGCGGACAAAATTCCGGCGTTTCCGTCGAAACCGCGGTTCTGCTCAAAGATTTGTCCGCAAAAGTCGAAACCCAAGCCCAAAAAATGCTCGAACTCCAAAACGAATTATCCGACGTCAAAGAACATTACGCCAAAATCGAAGCGCTCAAAGAAATGAAATACGTGATTGACACGATCAATCCCATGGATTTTATTACCTTAAAACAATTCGACGAATTATTCGAACAAAAAATGAAAAAACGGAAATAAATCTTATTCGGACAATCGGCTCAGCGGATTTCGGATGATCACGCGATACGGTTTTCTTTTTTCGATCCGAAGCCCCACGTCTTTTCCCGAAACAATCGAAAACTCCGAATCCATCTGTCGCGGAATCGTTTCGTGCAAATCCATTCCTTTTTCCGCGACCACGGTGACGCCTACGCCGAAGTTCACCATCGCGTTGAGGTCTTCCTCGATTACCCTTGAAATTCGCGCGGTTTCGCGAAACGGAAAAAACTCGGAGGCCTGCGGCAAAAAAAGCATGCACGACAAGGGTTGACGATTCGGCGATTGTTCGAAAAAATGCCGTAATTCGCGCACAAGCCCGTGCAAAACAAGCAACCGCAATCGATTATCCATCTTGTCCGTATGAACGATCGCCGCTCGGCCCAAACCGGTTTCAAGCGAACGCGCGATATTCGACATATTATTCGGACCGTTAAAAGAACCCGGATAACTGTTATCGATTAGCGCGGCAAGACGCATCGCCTTGTTCAAATGAAAACGCGTCACGTCCGCGGCCGGGGACTGAATCTTGATCGTGTCAACCAGCTGTCGCCAGTTTGCGGCAACGCCTAAATCAAACACCATTTTGATTACTTTGGCCGCGGGAGTTTTTCCGACGCGATACAATTCCAGCATCGATTCGATGTCCAAGTTCGAAAAATTCACCCATAACTTGTTCGGAACCTCGAATTCTTCGGTTGGAAAACCGATCGGAGTCAATTCAAAACCGCTTTCCGCGACTTCCGCGGCATTCGGATTGGGTTCGCGCAAACCCGAAAACGAATTCTGCGAGTCAACGATCACAGCCGCCGATCCGGATAACAACACGCTTTCGATCAAGACGCGCAGTACGCGTGAACGGTCTTTTGGAGTCCCGCCAACGATAATCGTTTTTTTCAGCAACACCAATGGTTCGCGTACCAAGGCGCCGTCTTTTGTCTTGCCGACTTTCATTTCCCCAAAACGCATGATCGTTCCCGAAACCGCAACCGGGGCCTGTTGCGCGGGACCCGTTTTTGTTCGCGAAACAATCATCGGAGGCACCAAAAGCGATCCGAAAAACGCGCTTCGCACATCCATCGGCGCGTGACTAAGCCACTCGAATTTGTGGTCCAACGCCAACACGCTGGGTTTTAATTGTTCTTCGATCGATTCCAGTTTTTTTTTCTGTTCGGAAAACAAGCGCGAAATTTTTCCTTCATCCGGTTCGGAAAAAACCGTTCCGCTGTCCACGAGCACGATCCAGTACGTCGTGGATCCATCCGTATGCAATCCGAATTCGATGCAGGGAAACGGAAGCTTTTCAATCAAGGTCTGGGGATTGGTCTCGGAAACAAACGCCCGAAATAAATCCAACACGACTCCTGTGTTTTTCCCGTCCTTTTTTTCGGTTACGCTGACCAGCAACAGGGATTCTTCATTGAATTCCACCCGAATATCCACATCGGGTTGTTGGGCCGCAAACACCGTTTCCCACGGACCGCCCGGCGTCTTCAAAATCGCACCTTTTTTGAGAAAATAAGGTTTTTCAAGTTAAAAAAACTACCGACCTTTCAAAACACGTTTTTTGGAAGGTAAACCAATTTAAACCCCAAAAACCTATTATTAACGAATTCTGGGTGAATCCCGATGGTGGACAAACAAGTCGTCATGGAAACAATCCAGCGCATGCGATCGTCTGGCATCAGCGACCACGTCATCGAATCCACGTTACAAGACATCGGTTTAAGCAAAGACGAAGTAAACGAATACCTCCAAGGCGGACAAACCGCGTCTACTCCCTCCGTTTCAACCAATTCTTCGGATGAAACGGACGATTTTGAAACCGAAGACGACGAAGAACCCGGATTGCCGCAAACCCCCCAATCCAGCCACGATGAAGCCTTGCACGCGACCACGCACGTGGTACTCGAAGAACAAAGCGAACAGATTCAAAATCTTTTGGAAGAATTCCGATCCCTTGACGCCAAACTCGCCAAAATATCGGAATTGCCGGCCTTGCAATTAAGCGATTCCATCACGCGCGTCGAAAACCGGATCGCCGGATTCGAAAACGAAATCAACGACATGAAAACCCAAATGGCCGCCTACAAAACCATCATGGACAAATTGCTGGACACCAACCGCCAAATCGTTACCGAACTACAAGAACGAAAATAACTATTTGAACAGTTTTCCCAATCCGTCCAACAGGTTTTTCGATCCCTGAGAAATCCGGGTCACCAAATCGTTTGAAACCAGTTTTTGATTCGGATTCGTGACCCACGCTTCTCCCGCAATCGCTCCGGTGTCCTTGGAAAGATTTTCCACGGTTCCGAACAAATCCGGATGCTGTCCCTTGGTTTTTTTCAAACCCGCGTGAATATCGTCGAATTCTTCACGCGCTTTTCGCGACACTTTCTTGCTTAATTTCACGCTTGGCGTTAACAAAAACAAGAACACCAACGCCAAGGACAACAACAATCCAATGAACACTTCACCCAGCGAAATCGCGATGACCGCGCTTCCGATCAAAACAATGATCAGCAAAAATCCCTGGGACGACAACTCGTCAAACGAATTCGCCCAAATGTAACTGAGGATAATGGCGCCTACCAGGATCCAAAACGTGGTAATGGTCGGAAACAACGCGAAAAACACGAGCGCCGAAAGAAAAACAAACCACCAGCGCTCGGACACGGCCCCCAACAAAATCAGGCAAAACGCGATGACAATCCCGAAAATATCGATATCCACAAAACCGCCTCGTTACCCCATGGGCGGCGGACCGTATAATCCTTCCAATCCGCCCATATCCATTCCCTGGGGTTGCTGCGCGGGCTTGTTGAACACCAACGCCAAAATAATCATTCCGAGCAGGATATGGGGAATGTAGTCGGATAGCACGCCTTTAAACCCGTAAATTAAGACAATCGCCAACGTCATCATGACAAACGTCGAAAGATTCCGCTCTGTTAACACCATGATGGCCGCGATTCCGATTACGATCCAAAACTCGCTGTACGTGGCTCCGAGGAGCATGAGCACCACCGCGATCAACAAATTCATGGTTTCCAACGACAATCCCTCTGTGTTTCACTTTGACAATTTCGAAAACAACTCTTTTCCAAACGTCGACAACAAAAACAACGCCACGGCAATCCAAATCAATTCCCGATACTGGAACACCGTCAAGTAAATGATCAGGATCGCGAAAAAAACCGCGAGTTTTTCGCTTCCAAGACTTCCTTTGGCCCACGAAAAAAGCCATACGAAAAAAAACAAAATCAAGGCGATCTCCAGGTTTCCAAACAACGAATCCAACCAAACGCTTGACACCATGTTTCATCCCTCAATGCTTTCCGAAGAAAAAACGCAATCCAAAACTAAACAACGTCGTACCCGTATACGCGACCATGAAATACACCACATAGCCCGCGGCCGCCAATTCAAAATACTTGAATGCCAAAAAATAAATCAAAATCGCGGAAATCAACAACGTTGGAGTACCGTCTCCGATCGCGCCGCGCACCGTCATGAAAATCGCAAAAACCAGGACGATGCGCATCAGAATCGCGGCTTGCGGAACAAACATGATAATAAGGAAAGACACCACGCCGACGAGTACCAGTCCCAGCAGTCCAAACAGTACAAGGTTTCCTTTTTGATTCATTTTCTCAACCCATTATCCCATCATGGGCGGCGGACCCGGCGGGCGACCGCCATGATGGCCTGCGCGACCCCCGGCCATATGCAAACGGTTAATCCGTTCCTTGACATCCTGACTGTTGATGCCTTCTCCCGCATCCGATTCGGGATTTTCCCGCTGATTGGCCAACGGCGGCGTAACAAAGAAAAAATCAATCAATAACCCGGAAAACCCTAACGTGATAATGGCGTACAAAAGATAAATTCCGCCAAAAATCTTCCACGCGTCGAAAATAACGAAAAAAGCAATGAACACCATGACCATGGTCGCCAAAGGGCCTCCGCCCAAATGGCTTTTGACAAACGAAATAATCATGATCAAAACAAATAGTTTTAGGATCAGGTTAAAGTCCGCAAAAACGGCCATAATGTCAAAACCCGTGATCATAGGCACCATTAGGGTGTTTCAAATTAATAAATCTTTACCGCTTTCAAAAAGAAGCCTTATTGGATGCATGCCTGCGTGGTCGCGTCGCGTACCTGCGCTAAGCCATCCAACACCACTTTGGGGTTCCAGAAAAACTCGGTTCGAACCGCGTTTTCCGATCCCGTGACACACACTTGGCCTTCCGCTACCAGGTCTAATACATCCTGAACCGAAGAAATCGCGTTCGAATGACTATTGAATGCCATTCCGGGGACTCCGGCCAATTCCACGTTTTGACCGCTTCCCTGTAAACCGATAAACGAAACGGATTCGTTTTGACCCGTCAAACGCAATACCGCGCTGCTTTCAGTGGGCGTAAAAAACACGGATTGCAACGAAACCGTTCCCGGCAACTTGCGGTTACACCATTCGAATCCGTATGACACCGCGCTGTTGGGACCCAACGCCGAACAATGGGCATTGACCCCCGAAATATCCGGGGTTTCCGAATACTTATCCAAACCGTCTCCGGCAAAGTCCTTGCAAGACGGCGAGATTCCGCTCCAGCGCGACAAGAACGGAAGATTCGTTTGCGGTTGAGAATCCACTTCCAAAGAATAAAATCCAAACGCGTCCGCGGTACTGGTCGCGGATACTTTCATGATCACCGGGGTCGCGAGGCTTGGCGCGAGTTTCCATTCATCGGTTTGCGAATCAATGGAAAACAACAATCCACGGTTTGAAACATTCAACGTCGCAAAGTCCGTGATTTTATATGCTTTGACGGTTGCCGCCGGAATGCTTCCCGGAATCGATTGCGACAACAACGCGCGGTCAACCGTTGCCGCAATCACGATGGGTTTGTCCGGGGTTTCCAACTCGAAGTTGGTTCCGTATCCCACGCGGCCGTTTTGCAATCCCAATGCGCCGTCCAATGGATAATAATAAAACGGGCTCGCGGGCTTTGCGTCCCCGGTTTTTTCCATGGTCACCAAAATCGTGGCGACGGGGGTCGAGTTCTCGAACCATGCCATGTGCTGATCCGAAAAATTCACGTCGAGGTCCACTTGGTAAATGCCGGGTTCTGAAAGCGTTCCATTCGGACTGCCGAAGTATTCAAACTGCATTTTGGCGGGATCCGAGAAATATTCGCCTAACCCATCGGGTTGCGAATAAAACTCAGGCGTCTGGAACAAGGATTGCGTCAAAGCATACGAATGGAAATCTTTTCGAAAACCGGTTGAATACCCGTCTTTCATCAAGTGCGCCCTAAAACTGGCAAGTTTGACGATTTTTTCCTTGTCAAAGCCCGCCGGATACACCAATGATTTGGACGCGCCTTCGGTAGCCGCGATGATTTCTTCCAAATGACTCGTATTGGTCCAGTTGGCGGCGCACGCAAGTCCTTCAAAGCCCGTGGTAAACGTGTCTTCCAAAGAATCGTTAAAGCTCACGGCGTTTTGGCAGCCCGTGCATGACACGGCGCCCAACAGCGCTTTGACGCGGTATTCGCCCGGGGCCAGATTTTGCACCAGACAACCGGACGTGGTTTTCGATAGAAACGAAACCGTTTCGATACAGGTTTTTTCGACTTTTCCATTGGCGGTATTCGTAATAATCGTGGTCAATTCCGCGGAACCCGATACATTGTTCGAATTTTCAACCGTGGCCACCATGTTTGCATCCAATTGGTTTCGCACGATTTCAAGTTTGGTCACGCCGATGTCAAGACCCGTTTTGGACAACGCCTGTTCGGTCGGGGTCACGGAGCTGACTGCGGATGGACACTCGAACGTCAAGGCGTTCACGGTCGTGAATTCGCGTAACACTTCCATTTTTTTCAATAACGCGATCGAAAACTGCGTGGCGTCACAATAAATATACTCCGGATTATCCGAATCGCACGAATCGAAATTGATTTCGTTCCAACCCCACGCGAATTTGAGGCGTGGAACCGCGTTCGGACCCGTGCTACCGATTTTTTGTCCGATCTGGCAGTTGCCGATCTCTGGAGAAATCACGGAATCCGGTTCGGGCTTATACGAATTCAATTGAATATGAAACTTCGATGAAAGCTTTTGACTGGGGCCTTCCTTTAACACGCTGGGCTTTTGGCTTTCGTAGATTTGTTCAGGCAAATACACGTGGCGAACGCCGTTAATCGCCAGCATGGCAAACAACGGATTCAAGGCGTCTGCCTGGACCAAACCGTCGTCGTTTGAAACCTTGATGAACCGCGTTTCCGTGCTTAATTCCTGATTGTCTTTGCGCGGCGACACAATGGGTTTTCGGTATTCTTCCACACTGACGCCGGAAAACACCCGGTCGTCAATTCCCGTGGAATCCAATAATTTGTAAACGCCTTTGGCCTGGTTTCCGGTGAAAAAACTCGCCAAATTATCCAGTACACCGCCTAGTCCACCGGAACCCAATTGAACGTCGCGTTGCACGGTCCAGATGCAAACATCGGTTTGGGCATTGTAGGCTTGCGCGGTTCCCATGGCATACATCATCATGGCCTGCGAAAACGCATTGCCCATGTTTCCGCCGCCCAAAAGACTCGCGAACATCGGTAACGTTTGCAAAGACGAAATTTCGCTGTCCGCGTCTTGCCGGCTCTTGGAAAGCGTTCCATCCGAATCCACAAAACTACATTCGTTTTCCGCGTCCGAATTCGTTGAACCGGAACCGAAGAAACCCTGGCCTGCAAACGGCAAGAACTGATAACCCGTCAATGAAAACCGTCCCGTGAGCGGTGTGGTTTGCAATCCACTGATTTCGGACTCCAAAGAACTGATCCGAACGTTCAGACTATGAATGCGATCGATACTGGTTTGGCACTCGGGCTTTCCATTGGGGCAACCCAGACTCGTCGCGCTCGCTTGTTCGGATGAAATCTGACTGTTCAACTGCGCGATTTCGGATTCTTTTTGCGCAATGACGCTTGCGTTCGGACCGGTGGCCGTCGAACCCACGGATCCGTTTGAGGCAACGGGGGCTCCGTTTGGAACCTTTTCATATCTTCCGTCGGATCGTTGCCGTACTGGATAATACATGCCGTTTTCAAACACGAACTCATTTCCCGCGTTGTCTTTATAGGCATTGGCCGAAACAAATCCGCCGGTTCCGTTCGCGACCAATACGGTTCCCGCGTCCTTGAACTCTTTCCAAGCCGGAGGCGTGTTCGAATTGCTGCCGGACCCCGGAGATGCGTTCGAATCATTGCTGGACCCGCCAAACAAACCGCTAAACAACCCGCCATTCTGGTTCATTTGGCCCATCATTCCCATGGCAAGCCCCATTGCCGCCCATCGTTGTCCTTCCGCCATGGCATCGTCTAACGAATGCCGATCAATCATGACTTGCACGGGTTTGTCATAACACTGATTAATGACTTTCGCGGTATCGATTCCGGATCCCGGAACATCTTCGTTTCGGAACACGTTGTATTCAAATTTGGTCAACAACACGCATTCATCGCGCGCGGGGGCCAATACGACCGGAATCGTTTTGATTTGCTTGGTCGTGACCGCTCCCGCGCCTTTGACCAGCACTTTGACGCCGTACTGACCCGGAACGCGGTCATCGGCCGTAATCACGATTTGCTGAGCGCCGTTATCCGAAAGCGAAAACTCGGTTGGCGACAACTTGAGTTCCGATTCAAGCGAAAACGACGTGGCACCGCCGCAATCCGCGGTTTTAATCGTCAATCGGAATTATCGTCTCCCGCCGTGACCCGACCCGTGATCGGATTAATGCTTTGGGACACGCCAAAGCCCACGGCCGAAACCTTGGGATTAAATGTTTCTTCCGCCTGCATTTCGATATATTCCTTGTCGTACGAAACACACGACAACAAATTCACGACATCCAAATCCGCGGAAAGCTGGGCGGACAAAGTCTGGGGTGCCGAATCCGTCGGGTTCGTGGCCTGGAATTCCACTGTTGCTTTCGTGGATCCAATGACCTGGGCATTAGGCGTAAACGTCAATCGCGCGACCACGCTTTTTCCGGCTTCCAGTTTGGGCAAAATCGTCAAGAAATAACCCGATCGCAAAATCGAATTGCTGACATCCGTGGATAATTCGAACTCGCCGGTTTGGTTTCCGATCCAAGCGATGCGCGTTTCGACATTTGAAATGTCCACGGGTTTTCCCGCGATCGAACAATTGTTTTGAATCGAAAATTCCAGGACAATGGGTTTTCCCTGGGAACTTGACACCCATTCGGTTTGGCTTAACGTCAAACACGCGGGATCATCCACTTCGCCGCCAAGACCAACGGTAATCTGAACCGGAATCTCGAAATCCCACGCATGACCCTGGCTGGATACCCGCACCGTCAAAACACCGCTTAAATCCGTCAAGGCTTCCAGATCGGTTGCCTGTGTGGATGTTTTTACGGGAACCGAAATCGAAACGAAATCATTGGCTTTGATTTTGGCGCCAGCCCAGGAATGCAACGCGTTATTGGTGGAATCCAAATCAAGCAAACCCGAAAATTTTCCCGAAAGCGAAACGCTTTCGATCGCAAGCTCAAACGGCGCGACATTTGAAATCTTGAATTCTTTGGCGTCCGTTGGTTTGCTCTTCGGATTAACCGAAAAACCCAGTCGTTCGGGGGAAAGCGTGAGAATTTCTCCGTCCACCGTGACTTTCTTGATCAATGTATTGTATTCGACGCGTTCGACTTCAATATCCAGGATTTCTCCCGGGGCCTGCGCGGGCAACCGTGTTTCGACAATTCCAAGCGAATTCGTCTGGCTGGTCGACAAAATGTTCTTGAATTTGTCCCGTAACCGGACAAACGCGTCTTTGACCGGCAAACCCGTGACTTTGTCCGTCACGGTAATGATCACCGGGTTTTCGATTCCCGGCGAAAGCTTTTCCGGCGAAACCACGATGACAAAATCGTTGTCCGCAATCGAAATAATCGACAATTGTTTGGAAAACACGATCTGGCCCAAATCCGTGTCCACGATCCTAAAATCAATCGTGTGTGTTCCCGGGATTTTGGGCATAAACGCGATGTCTCCGGAAATCCGCCGGCCGGGTGAAAGATCTCCAATCGTAATTCGCGGCAACGCCGCGGCATTCGCGGTGCCCGTAATCGGTTTGCTTCCCTCGGACGCCGCGTCAAAAATCGTGTACTGTTTAAACAACAAATTTTCCTCGATCGCTTCGAGCCGCAGTTCCGCGTTGCGGTACGTATCCGTATCCATTTTAGACGTGTTTCCGATCGCGAAGCTTAACGTGTAATTTTCTAGGTTTCGCGCCGCGAACGAATCCGTCACGGGCATGCGCAACGCGTCGCGCTGATCGTAAATGCTTGCGTCAAAACAAAACCGTTCGTCGCACAACGTGCCGACGCCGACCGTAAAACTCGCGTCTTTGGCGTCCGAATACAATTCTTGTCCGCCGCCCGTCTGGTCCGCGGGATCACGCACGACATCGCCGTTTTGGCCCCCCCAGGCACGATAGAAAATATCGAGCTTTTTTCCAAGCGCCGCGTTTTCCTTGACTTTGACCACGATTTGTGCCATGATGACGTCGGCGCGCGGTCGGGTCCATGTCATGTTCGCCCACTTGGCGTCCGAACTCGTGACCGCGGCAAGATCCGAAACGTATTTTCCGGTAAACGACGTGGAACGCACAACGGAAGCCGAAGGCGCGTTGGTTTCTTTTAAGAAAATGAAATCTTTTTCCATGATGCCTTCGGTTCCCGTTCGCACATGGATTCCGACCTGGTTAAACGGGTGATCGGAAGAAAACGACCGATCCGACGGAATCTTGATTCTAAAACGCGCGACGTATTCCTGTCCGGCCGCAAGACTCGCGGTCGGGCTTCCCGCGGGAGGCGTGGAAAGATTTCCCGAAAACAATCCCACAAGCTCGACTTCGAACTGCGTGATGGGGGGCAACAACTGAACCTGTTCTTCCTGGATCGTGGACGGCTTTACTTCGATCCATTGGGATGCAACGGACGCGAACCCTTCTTTTTCGACAATGGCGTACACGGTTTTGTCCGCGCGCGTTTCCCATGAAAGCACGCCGTTGGAATCCGCCGGCTTTGCGCCTCCGCCTACGATCTGATTGTCAAACGCGTCCACAAACGTAATCGTCGCGAACGGAACCGGGCGGTTTTCCTTGTCAACGACCTGGATTCGAACGATTCCGTTTGGAATCTGCAGTGTCGCAATCAAATCCACTTGTTCGGTTTCGCCTTTTTTCCGGTTGAAAAACTTGGGATCGCTCCAGCCGGAACTGGTTCCCTTAAACGCAAACGCGGTGTAGGTTCCCGCTTTGATTCCCGCAAAACGGGCGACGCCGTTCAAATCCGATATTTCTTGTCCCGCTCCAAGAAAAAACTGTTGTTCGCTGGCCAATGACACCAACGCGTTTTGTACCGGAATGCCTTCCTGGTCCACGACTTTTACGACAATGGTTCCGCCGCAGGACGCCGTGAACGGCTCCAATTCAATCGAATAACTCTTGTTGATTCCCAGGTCCGATCTGGTTTCGAAACAATAATCCGGATGACTCACACCCACATTGTAGGTCGTGTCCCGCGGAACGAAAAACTCAAGCGAACCATTTCCATCGTCGCTCGTGGTTTTTTTCTCGACTTCGTCGTTTCCGATGCGCAAGGAAACCGTCGAATTCGGAACGGGTTTTCGCGTATCCGCATCAATCACTTTGACAACAATTTTTCCGGCCACGTTTTTTTGCAATGCCAATGAAACCGTTTGACGCTTGGAAGACAAGGTCAGTGTGGCCGACGTCGGAGCAAAATCACTGGTTCCGCGGTTTTTCACCACGTACTTTCCGAAGGCCACGTTCGAAAACACGGCTTTTCCGTTTTGCACGGGCGCACTGTCCACGGAAATATCGCTTTCAAAAGGATACAATACGATCGACAAGCCATCGGAAACGGCTTGATTGTTTTCCGTCACCAACACTTCAATGGTTCCGCGGTCTTCTTCCAACGCCGCCGAATTCGAAATCAAATACGCGGTGTTGACCAGTTGCGACACGGGAAAAGACGCGACTTCCTTGAAATTTCGGGACCTAATTTGGGCCACCAAACCGCCGCAATTACCGGGTTCCGTGACTTTGACTTCTCCGGTCGTCACCGTGACTTCTGCCGGTGGATTTGCCGCGGAATTGGAACACGAAAAAGAAACGGTAATGTCTTCGCCGACCAAGGGCTGGCCGGACTGGCTTAACAGGCGAATCGTTCGAATCACGGCTTCGCCGGAAGCGCTTCCCGCCGTGCTTAATCGCGCGGTGACTTCGCGGCTTTCGGACAAAACAAAAGCGGGCACCTCAAAATTATCGAATCCTTCACGCGACACCGAGACGGCGATTTCGCTTCCTTTGGGAAAATCAAACGCGGTTTTTCCCAGTGCGTCGGATACGCCAATGGTCTGGGTTCCGTTTCGAATCACGGTGACCGAGGCCCCGGAAATCGGACTATCCGAAAAATCCAGCACCTTGACGTTTAACTGCGCGTTTCCAAACGAAAGATTTGGCAACACCAAAAACCAGAGCAATCCCCCCAGCAACAAAAGAACAATCAATACAAATAACGGAAACGACGGAACCACGGAATCAATTGGATCCACGACTTTGTACACCGGAATTCCTTTGGACTCCAATGCATCCAGAAAAGAATAATATCGATCTTCCAGCGAGAAGTAGACTCCGCGAATCCCATCCACAATACCCATTCGGTCCCCTCGCTAACGCTACGAAATTATGATTTTTGTATTTATTAATATATGCTCAAAATTCGGCTCAGGAACGCCCCGGAAGTTGGTTTGGATCAAAAGCCGCCCCATTCGGATCCGGGGTCATGGCTGAGTTATAATCCGTTCCCGCCAAACGCGCGACCGCGCTGACCCAATCGATTTTTCCGTCTCGCACATCGCGTGCCACGGAAAGGGATTTTTCATTAAACGAATTAATGTGTTCGGAAAAAAATCCGACGCCAACACACAACACTACGCTTGCAACCACCAAAAGAATCAACCCTTTGTCCTTGAATTTCAATGGGTCGTCTTCCTGCAAATCCGCGGAAATCTTTTGCCCCAGCAACACGCCCACGACTCCTGCCAATGACAAGGCGACGCCGACTGCGATATTAAGAAACACCGAGGAATAACCAATCACAGGACTGGTCATGACTCCAAGCAAAAAAAACGTCAAGAACACCGTGCGGCCAAACAAAAGCGACGAGAAAAAAACCGCAACGATTCCCATCAACACCAATCCGATCATGGTCGGAGTGGAAATCGAAAACAAGGAGTATTCCCAATGTCCGATAACGGCAACCACGCGGGCCACCATCCAGAACGCGAATGCCACCAAAAAAGAAACCATCAAATCCGATCGTTCAACCATGAAAAACCCTTTTGGACACGCGTATGTGTGGAAATAAAGGCAAAAAGAACTATAAAAGCCTGTTGGCTTACTTGATCTGCTTTGCGTTCCAATGCATGGTCATGGATCCGCCAGAAGAAGAAATGCACACGTAACCCGACCGGATTCCCTGGACCATGTCGTACAAAGAAACCGCGGAAGCGCTGGACAACCCCAAATCCATCGCGTTATTGGCTTTCGAATCCTTGGTCGTCGAAACACCGGTTAATGCGCTAGGGGCCACGATGCCGTTCTTGAACTCGAATTTTTTTCCGGAAAGCGAAGCCGTGTTTTGCGTACAAATCAATCGCACGCTGGCCGGAGTCGCTTCCGCTGGCAAAAACAATGTTCCGGCGGTCGATTGTCCTTTCACCAGATAATACTGATTGTCGCCCGTGATGCCGCAAATGCTTTTCGGCGTTCCCAATCCGCCTTCACCTGAACTCCAACGAATCGCCGGAGCCGAATTGCCGCCCATCTTGACTTCGTAAAGCAAACCGGTTTCGCCGGCTTGGGTCTGTGAAAACGCGTACGCTACCGAAGGCGCGAACACGAGGTTGTTCTGGTTTAATTCAAACAAAACGCCCGAGTGCAGTTTTGCGTCCCCGAGTTTCTTGACTTGGCTTGCGACCATGGTTTGGCCCGTCACGTTCGAGCGGGTTTGCGCCGCGATCAAGAATTGTTCGCTGGTTCCCGTTCCGAAATCCGTTCCCGGAACTGTCAAAACGTCAAATGGCATGGAAAACAACGGATTGTTGGCCACGGCGTCCGCCACGTCTTGGGGAACCGCGCTCGTATCCTTGGTGATTCCGATCTTGAGGGGCTTTTGGCTGTCCGCCCAGTTGTATTCGATCATGGTCATGTACACGCCGCTTTGGCTTAATTGCGGGGATTCAAACTCCCAGTTTTTCACGTTCAAATAATCCGTGTCTTTCTCGGATCCGAACGCGCCTTGGTAAGCGGACTGGAAATTATCCTTTAATTGCTGGGAATAATTATCCTTGATCAGCAATGTCTGCGCCAATACGAAGGTTTCGAAAAACTTTTCAAGGTCGATCTTGGATCCTTCGAGCTCTTTTCGCAATTTTCCGTTCTTGTACGCGAAATACGTGTATTCGGATCCTTCGCCTTCTTCCACCGCGGACAACACCTTGATGTTGGCCAGCATCGATTGCATTGCCGCGTTCGTCACGTTCACCGTGGTGTCTCCGATCTGGATGTCCGCGGATTGTTTTTTATCCAGGTCCAAAACCGCGGCCAATTGCTGGTGGAACAACCCGTATTCGTTTAGGGTCAAGGCATAGAACTGCGTGTCCTTGATCGAAACCAAATCCGCTCCCAATTTTGGCAATAGTCCATCCAATTCGGGTTTTTTTTCAAACAACAAAACGATTTTGTCGGAATCCGCGGGAAGCGCGGCCAAACCCGTCAAGGCTTCGCTCATTTTGGACACAATCACGCCAAAGGTCTCGGGATTCGGCGTCTTGTTCGTGACTTCGTTCAATGCTTTCACGCGCGTAAACATCTCGGAACTGACCGCGCCTTTCACCAGCAACTCGTCCGATTTCTTGCTGACCATGTACGCCATGGGTTTCGTTTTGGTTTTGTCGGATACCCATTGGAACTTGCCGGCATTAAACACGACGTCCTGATTGATGATCACGTGTTCGATCATCCATTGCGGCAATCGACTGGAAATCTTGTACTCGGAAAGCTTTGTGTCCTCCGTGATTCCGTATACTTTTTTCATGGTTTCCTCAGAATTGAATTTGGCTTCGTTCGCCGACACGGTTTCGCGAATCGCTTTGACTTTCTTGGTCAAGGCCGCCAAATGCTGTACGCCGTCGCAAAAGTTGTTTTGTTTGTCCGATTTCTGGCCGCTGACATAATTGCATTGTTCGGCCGCAATCGAATCGTATTTCCAATCGAGTTTTAGCATGTAAAAACGCGCCTTGTCAAACGCACCCGGACCGGTTTGCTGGCTTGCCTCGTCGCATGCCACGGGTGGCGTTGAACCCGGAACGATTCCATCAGGACCCAAAATCGCGCCACCGCCAGGAGTCGGCGTACCGGTTCCAGTTCCGCCTTGCTTAAATTCCACGCATACGCGTAACGGAAGAGAAATATCATACGTTCCAAGCGGGGTTTGTCGCCGTACCTGGGCGCGTAGGGTTTCATTGACTTCAATGCGACCCGCCTTGACATTGGACCTGTCCACGGTGACGCGCACGGCGTTCGCGCCTCCGACGCCGCCTTCGGTTGCAACCGCCACGGTGACGCGCAAACCATCCTTGGTTATGACGGATCCCTGTTCTTTTCCGCTTAAGATCAAAGAATCAACGCTTCCGCACATGTTCGCTTGTCCGCCGAATTGACCATTCGGATAACCGGAGACCGTTGGCGACGGATTATAGTACGGATACGGTTGAACCAGCGCATTGGGAGCGTTGCTGGGCTGGAACGTGTTCCCCAAATACGGGTCTTGAGCGCCCGAATAGCCACCGATCGGGCTTGTGCCATATGGATTGTATCCATACGACGGGTTTCCGACCATGGCGGGGTTTGCGTACGGCGAATACGGATACATCGAACCGACGCCGCCATAGCCTGTTCCCGTGCCGCCTTGGGAACCGCCGACATTCAAAACGCGGCGCGCACTATATGAATACGTGTTTTTTCCCGCAAAATCTGAATCCGTCAAACAACTGCCGAAATCCAATGCTTTTTCAACCAGGCATTGCTGGGGATGAATATAGGGGTTTCCAAGCGAAAACATCGGAAGCATGTTGAGGAGGTTCCATTGGTCTTCGAGTGTCACGCGAAACGCTTTTTGTTGCGTCATTCCTTCCGGCGTCATGTACCGGACCACGAGGCTTCCCGGTGACTGCACGCGATTATAGGCTTGGGTTGCCATGATGCGCAAACCGTACAAATCGTCTTGCGGGGCTTGCTGATATGGAAAACCCGGTTGGGTGCGATACGAAAGATTCTTGTAAATCTCGAATTCAAGCACTTGCTGCGCCTGGTTGCCGCTCATGCGTCGCGTGCTCAAATCAATGACTTGCACGCCTTGAATCAAACCATTCACGCCTTCGGATTGCGCCTGGATTTCTCCGTACGCTTGGTTGCTAAACGTCACGGAATCATAATCCAATCGCACGCCTTGGCCAAAACACGAATTGAATACTTTGGCGGTCACGGGTCGTTGCACCAAATCATTGAACATGAATCGCGTCGTGGAAAGCTTGATGCAATCGCGGTAACGGCTCGGATCATCCGCGGGCATCACGTCCACGTTTAACGACGCGATTTTTCTCGGCAAATCGGTTCCGGTTTCGGCTTTTCCGGCCACATTAATCCGGTAAGAGCCGTAATAGTTCGAACTCTGGATCTCCACGCGCTGATCGTTTCCGGGCGACAACGAAAACTTGGCGTTGTCCACCAACAATTCCGGATCCGGACTCAACTGGATTTGCACCGGAATCGAACAATTGTTTCGCACCGTGAAAAAGTTCGTTTGTCCTCTCCACGCGTTGCTGTAATTGAACGGCATTCCAAACGAGGTTCCCTGGTACGGGGACAAGGTATCGTAAAACGGTTCGGAGTAACCCGCGTACGGATAATTGAATGCCTGCACGCGTTCGGGATAATCCACCAACGTCGGGTTTGCGTTGCTGGCGCCTCCGACCGGCGGAACCGTTACGTTTCCGGGGCCATAGCCGCCGTACACACCGGTTCCCAAGGTTCCGTTGTTGTAACCGCCGTAATAATTCTGAGCGCCTTGGTAATCGAACCGGCCGAATCCTTGGTTCGTGGAACCGCCGTATCCGAATTGATCGTAAATTCCGTAGCCGATTCCCGGCGGCGTGGACTGCACCGTTAAACGCTGGGTGCGGTCGATTTCGATGCAACGCAACAAATCATTGACATTGACTGGTACTTCGATCGAACCCGACAAGAGTTCTTCGCCGTTGTTCGCGGGATGATGCGCTCGAAACGTGATCACGGCAATGCCAGAACCGCCCGCGATTCCGGGTTTTGGCGCAAACGTCAAATCAAACGCGTTTTCAGTATTCGGATTCAAGGCTTCCAACGTGGTACGATAAATCTTGGACAGCGTGGCGCCGGCATCAAAACGCGCGACTCCGGACAAGTATGCGCCGTTGCTTGGGGAAAGTCCCGCAAAAGAAGCGCTTTCTTCGCTTGCCGATGTTTCGCCGGTCGACGCAAGACCGAACAACCCGATTTCGTTTCCGGTTCCTTTCCACGAGACTTTGGCTTCAAGGTTTTGCAACGGAACGAAACTCGCGTCCGCGCGGCACTTGTTCGCGACCAATACCTGCGTGGTCACCGCGTTTCCAAACGAAAACACTTCGGTTTTATCGGGAGAAATAATCAAACATTTGGGTTCGAGGACTTCGCCGCCAAACCCGATGTGAACCGTCACGGGAATTTCATTGGCCCACGTCGCCGTGTTCTCGGCATCCGACACGTAAATCGTCAAGGTTCCATGCACGTCTTGGCGTTGCAACAAGCGTTTTCCGTCGTCCGTCAATTCAATGATCACGAACACGTTCGAATCGATGCCCTGGGAAAGTTTTTGGCCCGCGTAATTCTGGCTTAAGCGTCCGCGCACCAGGCGGTTAAAATCGTTGTTGAAACGAATTTCGCGAATCGTCAAATCCAACGCCGTGCGATTCGTGATAATCAATTCTTTTTGAAGGCTAAACAATCCCACGGTCGTCAGGGTTTCCTCGATTGAACTTGGAACCACGTCCAAAATCGAAGGCGACACCTTCAATTGCTGTTCCACGGTTTTGTACCCCGGTTTTTTGGCTTTCAGCACGAAAACGCTTCCCGGCGACGGCGCCTGCAAGGTTTTTCGAAACACGCCGCTTCCGTCCGTGACACCGGACGCGATCCGAAAGTCGTTTTGGAAAATTTCGATCGAAACATTCGGAATGCCGGATTCGGAATTCCGGTCGGTTGCCCGCACCAGCAAATCATTGTTTAGGAACGAAACGATGTTCTTGGGCAACACGTCGATGTTCATGTCGCGCAAGGGTTCGACTTCAAGATCGATCGCTTTTTGGAACACGCCGGACGATGAACTCTTGACCGTGATCAACAACCGCGTGATGCCTTCGCTGGCCGTGGAAAAAACCACGTTTCCGAAAATCGTCGAGCTTTGCGTGAAATCGTTCACCGGAACACTAAACGAACCCGCGCCGCTTGCGTTTCCGCTGGCGCGTTGACCCGCCGAATCCGTGATCTGGTACTCGTCAAACACCAATCCGCCGGTCTGGGTCGAAACCTCGACTTGCGCGTTTCCAAACGCCGCGGAACCATTGTTGATAATGGTAAAAAACAATTTGTAATCCGTCAAAGGCTTTGCCGGAAACGAATCAAAGACACCGGTCTGCAGGTCCTGGGACAAATCCTGAATCGAAATGACCGTGCAAAAGCTTCCGCTGCACAAACTCGAAGGCCCCACGCTGTAAAGCTTGGTGTTCGTCACCGCGTACAAGGCTTGTTTTCCCTGCGCGGATTCGTTTTCGCCCAACACCCGATCCGTCGGGAACCGCACGTACGAACCGGTTTTTCCCCAACCGCGATAATTGATTTCCAAAGTGGTTCCAAGCGGCGTATTGTCGCGCACCACGATTTCGGCTTCGATTTGGTACGCGCCGCCTTTCGGACGCGAAAACACCATGTTCGCCCATTTCGAATCTCCGGTGGTCAAATGCGTCGAATCCTCCGCATAACCCGTGGGAGGCGAAAACGTGGTTCCACGAATCATGCCTGTCGCCGCGGAATTGATTCTTGAAATAAACAAATAATCGCTTTCCAACACATTGACGGCTTCAACGTCGCTTTTGCCGGTGCGCACATGCACGCCGGCTTCGTCCAGTTGCGTGTCTTTTGGAATCAATAGCAACAATCGTGCGGTGTATTTTTCACCCGCTTTTAACGGCGGCGTGGAACTGTCTTCCGCCACTTGTTCTTCCCCAACCGCAAGCCCAAGCCAGCGGACTTCCAATTTGGCGATGTCGGCGACCAGTTGGCTGACCACAAAACGCGTGGCTCCGTTTTGCGGCGACAACGAGACCGTGTAAAACGACGCAAATCCAGGCGCGGTCACTTCAAAAAACACGCGTTTGTCGGTTCGAATCGAAAACTTCGCTTTTCCATCCGACTGCGAAGACTGCGTGGCCAGCACTGCTTGCGAATAAAGATCAATCGCTTTGACGGTCGCGCCGCTTAACGGCTGTAACCCCGCGTCGAGCACCGTGACTTCAAAGTCACCCGAACCGATTTCAAGCGCTACCAAAATCTTGGATAACTGCCGGTCCGTGACCGCCACACTGTCGGAATTGTTTTCTCCGATTCCTTCTTTTGAAACAAACGCATAATACGTGTCGGGAACAAGACGCGAAAAACGCGCTTTTCCGGTGCTACCCGTGACGAGTACTTCGCTTGCGATCGTTCCGTCCAGTTTCTTCAACACGACCTTGACGTTTTCAACCGGTTGGTTCGTCTGATCGACCACGGATACTTCAGTGCTGTTCCCGTTTTCGCTCGTGAGTTTTTCAAGCAACACTTCTTGCACGGAATCGGACGCGCCCACAGACGCTTTTGTTGCAATCAAATAACTCTGATGATCCAGTTTCAATCCGTATACCGGCGCCGTGTCTCCCACGGAAAATTCGACTTTGCCGTCGCTACCCGTGCTTTTGACATCCAATTCGGTTTTGTCCTTGTACAACGTGACGGATACATTCGAAACCGGCTGCAAAGACTCCGAATCGCGCACCAACAACTTGATTTTTCCAAGGACTTTTTCTTCCATCGTCACCGCGAATTCGGTGGACTGGTTTTCCAAAACGTCTTTGATGGTTCCTTTGACGGAAGAATCAAACTCGGCAAAACGCGCGGGAGAACCCAGATCCGTTGCGCGCACGAAATATTTTCCGATCGGAACCTTTTCAAACGAAACAATCCCCGTTTCTCCCGTAGACTGCGAACCCAAGGACTGTCCGTTTTGTTTTAACAAGCGCACATTGATATTGGAAAGCGCTTTTTGGGTTTCGCCGGCAACCACGACTTTGACGGTTCCCGTAATCAATTGTTCTTCCGAAACCGTAATGACCGGCGACGGCGCCGCCAAATCAATCTGACCGCTTCCAACCGACAAACCGGAAGTGCTTACCGCGGCCACGAGCAACCCGCAGTTCTTTGGAATTCCATCCACCGTCACCTGACCGTTTTGCGACGTCACTTCTTTTGAAAACGACGAATTTCCGATGCACGAAAAACGCAAAGAAATGGGAGCCGTGTACACCGAGTTATCCGCGGCGTTCACGATCCGGATCACGCGCGTGTCCGTCGATTGGGATTCGGACAACACGATGGTCTTCGAAAATTCCGCGGTATTCGGAGAAACCGATTCTTTGGCTTCGGCAAAACCATCCTTGGTGACGGTAACATCCACGATGGTTCCGAACGGAACCTTAAACGTAACTACGCCTTCAACATTCGAAATCAACGAGTTGGGATCCGCAGTGGAATCACGAATCTTGGCTGCCACCGTTGCCGCGGCCACGGGGTTGCTTTCTTCATCGACAATCGACAAAGAAACGTTTGATTCCGCCGGCGAAAAACCGCCGATCAATACGAATCCAATTCCGGCTAAAATCACGAGCACGAGCAAAGCGAAAATCGGAAAACTTGGAATATTGGCCGACTCGATCGCGTCGACCACGCCGTACACGGGAACTCCTTTGGAGTCCAGCCAATCAAGGCCCGAATAGTATTTGTCTTCCAATGACAGGTAAAAACTTTTAACCGAATCCCCAAGGCCCATGGACTCACTTTCTCATTATAGTAGATTAATGGTGTATTTTAATCTTTTTCCCGCCCATTCTCGGGAAAACTGCAATTTCATGGGTTTTAACGTTTTTAATGGTTTGCTTAAGGATTGCACGAAACGCTTCCGCAGATCGTCAAATCATCCGGATCGCAGTCGTCATAACACGTTCCGAAGTTCGGTTTCGGTTTGGTCGGCCACGACGGATAAATCCGCACGTTGTAGGTTCCGCTCGAGTTTTTCCGCACTTTGTAATTTTCGTTTTGTTCCAAAAACGACAAACTCGCGTACGTCTGGTACGCGGAACTGCCTGCGGTGCCAAACATCGTGCAAAACGCCTGGTTTGCGGGGAATTGTTTCACACCGCCCCAGCGCATCATAATCGGACGCGACTCGGCGTTTGGGCGAAGCGTCGTGTTCACGAACACACAGTTGTCGGCGGGATTCGTCAACAATTTCAAATCTCTTTCCGCGGGATCCGAAACAAGTTCGGCGGCCAGTGGTACCCGCGCGGTTTCGCAAATCCATCGGCGCGCGTAATCCGCGAGTTTTTCCACCATATCCGCAGGAGAGTTCGGATCAAAATTGATGATCGACGCCGGAACCGTGGGCAACGGCAGCGGCTGCGCGCCGGGTTTGGCAAAATGATACGTCGCGGTATCCGTGGTTCCCGCGCAGCCAGTTCCAGCCGGAATCGGAATCGACGGCTGCGGAGAACTCAACCTGCGTTCGATCGCACAACTGCTCACATCGCACACGCCGATATGCATGTTCGACAACGTGGTTTCCATGTGCGGCGTGAACAAGGTTTTGTCCGCGATTTCCTTGGATCGCGCCAATGTCTGGAATACGCGCAAGGGAACGAACACGCGCAGATTCGAACGCGGCAACACGCTGGTTTTGAGTACCGCGCCCGTCACGTTGTAATCCGTCACCACGATGCGCGGCAAGGCTTCGTACGTCGCGTTGTCGATTTTGTCAAAACGCAAATTGATGTAAAACGTTCCGCCGGGACAATCGCGACGCCAATTCGGATCCGTTTCGTCATACGCGCAGTCCACGAGCTCGAACACCGGATGCGGATCCGTTCCGGTCGCATCCTCGTATCGCAATGCTTCGGTCAAGGCCCGTTCGAAATTGGGTTTTGCGATCAATCCTTCCGCGCCGTATCCTTCCAACGAAACCAGATACGGTCCGCGCGACTCGCCTTCATAAAGCATTCCCGTGATCGCGTCCGAAATCCAGTTCGCCAACTGTACCCGATCCGCGTCTCCCGGATCGCTTCCGCAATTCACGCCCATGCGCGCGCACGCGAAATCGTCATAGACCATCTGGTCCCAGGTTCTCCCTTTTTGCACGGGAATATACACGTCAGTGCGGAAAAAATATTCTTCCATCAAATGCCGGATCCGAAACACCACGTACTGAAACGCGTCTCCGCGGCGCAGGTCCGCAATCGTCTGCATTTCGGATTGCTGTTGCAGATCCGCGACCGTCGCGATGGCGCGTTCTTCGGTTCGCGTCATGGTGTTGACCATGAGCACGGCCAGCATGATGAGGACAAACGAAACCAACGCCGTGAATAAATTGAACGCCCGCTGATTCATACGCTTTCGAAAGATAAAACAAGAAAGAAGTATTTAATTTCCGCGGTTGATTGTCGCCAAATCTTTTTGCCGAAAAAAAGACCGAAAAAGTTACGAACGTTCGAATGCCCCGATGTCCCACTGGCTTCCCCGCGGACGGATTTTTCCATCGAAATCTTTTCGGATGTCAATCCCGTACAGTGACTCGAATAACGCGTAGTAGTTGCCTTCGATGCTTGCGTTTTCGGCAAGCGAAGCGGACTTCACTCGGAAATCTTCCACCACACGGGTGTTTTGCTTCCAGTTGGATAAAAAACGATAGGGATAAATGGGGTCTGGAGTGGGAGGGAAAAAAACGATTTTTGATCCCTTGCTGTCCGCTGTGATGGCAGAGACGGTGCGTGCGACGTTGTCGTTTCCAAATTCTACCTTGTCCCCCACAGCAAAACCGGATACGTCCGCAAGATACACGTCGGTTCGGGTGGTTGGATAATACGAAACCGAAAACGATACGTCCGAGGAAGGCGAAAGGGTAATGTCTCGGTTCAGCGTAAGGGTGTCACCATTGATTGCACCAATCTTGAGGTTGGGATTGTCGGTTGAAAGTAAAGAGGTAACCACGCCCGTTCCGCTGTTCATTTTCACATGATCTCCGATTCGAATTCCCACCGCGGAAAAATCCTGCCCTGGCACTCGCAGTGTGGTTCGGATGCGGGCGGAATCCGGGACACCGGTGCGATTGATTTCGGTCATTTCCGCATTCGAATACGTTGCTTTGAAAAACGTATCCACCCAAACACTGGAAAACGGAGCATTGACGAATTGGGGGCTGGTTTCCAGACAGCCGGCGCATTGTCCGGAATAATCCTGTCCAAGTGTTACAACATCGCGAGAAACCGAGGTTCCCCAGCCGATCTTGGCTTTCGTGCCGGGGCCGCCGAACAAAGAGTAATTCAGGTTCCACGGACTGTCCACGGGCCCCGAGAATCGGATGTGCTGGCTGCTAGAATTTTGACTGATGCCGTCAATGATGTTTCCGCCAACGGAAATCGTGTCGTTTCCTCCTAAGGACAGCCCGTTGGCCACATTGAACAACGTATTGTGCGCAAAAATGATCTTGCTCTTGTAACCCAGGTCACTATCGCCGGCGCTCAGCTGGACAATGGGTCGGTTATCGCCCCCTTCTTGCACCACGTTTCCAATCATGGCCAACGTTCCCCGTTCGGTTGCTGCGGTCACCGCGTTTCCAATATTGTAAAAACGATTGAACAAAATCCAAACGTTTTCCGGACGATCGTGAATAACAATTCCCGGGCGGCTCGCCGCGCTTCCGCCGACCGCGTATGGTTCGCGAAAATCATGGATCGTGTTCTGGGAAATGATGACATCACGCGCACGTTTGACATCAACCGCGTTCTCGCCGTTGTGATGCAAATTGTTCCGTCCAATGTAAATGAAACGAGCGGCGTTTTCGTACAACACCCCCGCACCGCTGATGATCATGGAATCGCTTCCGAAATGATGAATGTCATTATCCAAAATCCAGACTCGCAGGGTGTTTGAACCCGCCGAAACACCGGACACGTTGCTTTCATAATCCGCAGTCCAATCGCCCCCATCGTGAATATGGTTATTGAAAATCACGATGTCGGAAGAATAGGCATTTGCACTTGTTCCCGAGCCATGATGAATCTCGGAATGCCGAACAGCGATGTGATCGGCCTTGTAATCGTCTACGCCTCTTGACCGAATCGAAATGTGAGGGGCGTCCAGGTTTTCAATGATGATGTACCTTCCGTTTCGATCGATAAATCCGACTTCCACCGTGTTGTTCAAAACCGGTTTGTGCAAAGAATCGGGTCCTCGAATAAAAATCGGTTGCAGCGGCGTTCCTTCACCGGACACGACGATCCTGCTTTGATAGTTCGCAAGCGTACTGGTATGGATCTCGACGACGCTTCCAGCCGACAGGTTTCTTGGAATAGTTTTGCGGGGCTTTGAAACGGATCCAAACGGGTTGTCCACATCCGTTGCTGTCAAACGCGTCGCATCGATGTAATGCGTGTAGTATCCCCCTTCTTCGTTTTGAGTGTAGTGTACGCCCGGATTCCGGTGGGTTGGGTCGTCGTAGATTCGGTAGGTTTCTTCGATTCCGAATCCGGGGGTTGGAATTCCGATGGGCGCGGCCCAGGCGCCGGCTTGACAAATACTCGGTTGACGGGTGCACCAGTATCCGGATTCGACTTGACAACTCGAACTGCAACCGTCTCCGGACGAGGTGTCGGAATCGTCGCAAGCTTCGTTGGTTTCAATGAGTCCATTTCCGCATTCGACGTTTGAAGCGCCGACGCAGTTTGTCATGTTGAATGACTGGCAGTTGGTTGCGCAAGCCACGTTGCCATTGGCGAATCCTTGACTTTGACAGGTTTGCCCATTCAAATCGGTTCCGTCACAGATTTCCGCTTCTTCGCGAAAGTTGTTTCCGCATACCGCGTTATTGCAGGTTTGGGTTAAGGCGGGTTGTTCAATGGTGGTGCTGCATCCGTTGGTGTCAGTACAGGTTCGGTTTTGTACTCTGCTCGAGCAAGTAGACCATTGTCCACAGCTCCAGTTTTCATCGCAAGGTGGAAGCGGTGTCGCGCAGTTGACGGTGTTAAAATCATCGCAAGAGGAAAAGCAGGTTAGAATTCCGCTTGCGAATCCTTTGGTTTGACAGGATTGACCGTTTAATGCGGTTCCGTCACACACTTCGGTTCCTTCAGGAATGTTGTTTCCGCATGTTGGATTGAAGGGACAGGAACCGCAATCGGTTTGGCAACCAAAGCAGGTTTCGGAACCGTTGCATTTTGCGTCTCCGCATGCCGGGGGCAAGACCGTGCAATCTTCCGGGCACATTTCCACTGTTTCGCCAATGATTTTGTTGCAGAATCCGTCTTTGATGCACGGGCCGGTTTTTGGTTCGCAGTCGATTGGACAATCGGTTGGGCTTTCTTTCGGATCGCATTTTCCGTCATTATTGCACACCCTGATCGGACAATCTTTTTCGCATGAGTAATCGTTTTCTTCAATCTCGGTTTCACAGGTTCCGTTTTCGTTACATGCAAAACAATCCAACAAACAAGTAAAACTGTTTTCGTTGGATTCACAAACACGGTTTCCACAGACTTGCTCATTTTGGTCAATTATTGGATTTTGGTTTGAAAGCAGATTGGTTTGCGAAACCAGAAAAAACAAAAAGCCGCTAATGATTAATACAAAAAAAGGAATCGTAAGTATTTTTCCAATCGCGTTCACCCAAGTGACCTGAACCATTGCCTCTTTTTTATGACGCTCTCGTGGACGAGAGGTTTACGCCCACAAGCGCCTTTGCGTTGAGGACTTCGCTTAAGTCTTTTTGCCCGAATTTTCCGGTGCAATCCGTGTTAAGCCAGGCGTCTTTGGGGACCTTTGACAGCTCCGAAATATTCGCGACTTTCGTGATTTCAATCGAACGCGTTTTGTCGTCGGTTTTTTTCGACACGATTTTGTAGGTGTGTCCGCGCAAGAGCTCCGCGTCCGTGTTGATGTTTCCGGTTCCGTCCACGACCAACCCACCGGTCGGACTGACTTTCGCCGGTCCCTTAACCGAGATCTTATCATCGGGCAGATTCAGGTTTTCCGCCAATCCTTGTTTGTACATCCAAAGACCCGCGGCGTTCGAAATGAAACCGCACGCAAGACCCCGCGCCATCGAACCGAGGAATTTTCTGAATCGGGTGAACCCGCCGATTTCGCCGGTTTTTCCTTCGAGCAATCCCTTGGCGAATTTTCCGGCACGGTCCTTAAAGCCCGTATCCAGTTTTTTGGCTAATTCCGCGTTAGAATAAATTTCTCCGATGACACTCGCGTAGGTTTTCTTCGGATCCAACAATTTGTACACCGGCTGAATCGCGACTTTTTTCCCGACTGGCATTCCTTCCGTGATCACGCCGGCGCGGACTTTTTCCTCGACCAGTCGCTGTACCGATTTGGTTCCAACCAAGTCGGTTTCTTTCAAACCGTAAGACTTCAAGTCGTCGAGCATGCGCTGGTTCCACACTTGTTCAAGCGTGGTCCGGTCCACGACGTTTCCGGTTTGCGGAAGATCCTGTCCGAATAAATCCACGACGCTTGAAACGAGTTCTCTTTGCTTGGCGAGCTTGACGGGATCCTGGAAGACGCTCGAATGCGACACCGTCCAATCGGACAGCGGTTTTTCCAGATCCGCGGAGGCTTTCGTGATCGCCGTGCTCGTGGCTTCGTTGATGAGTTTTTCATCGTTTAACGCGATTCGCACTTTGTCGGCGCCCGGAATCGGAACGCGGTTCTTGACGCCTTTTTCTTCCAACGCGTCCTTGATCGCGGGTTCGAGTTTGTCTTTTAAGATGTTTCGGAATTCCGCGTGATCACTGGCTTTGACGGCTCCGATTACGGCGCCGGAAGAATCCTTGATCGGGGTTCCGATCGGGGCGAGTTTTTCCGTGACGACCTGGTCAATGATGTCATTGGAGATTTGGCGGGCCGCGCTGTTAATCGGCAGTGGCGAACGATAATTTCCGTAATACAATTCGGAACTGGCGCCCAATAAGGTTTTTGCTCCGACCGAAACCACGGCGCCATTCACGATGTCTTCTTGCGCCTGGGCTTTTAACGGGTCCGTTGGCGTGGTGCTTGGACCCAGCAGGAACCAAACGCGTTTTCAATCATGTTGCGCGCGCCTTCCAAACCGATTTGCGGGGAAATCGCCCACAACGCGGGTAATCCGCAGTCAAACATGGGGCCCCATAGCCATCCGCCGAGTCCCAGGGTTCTAAAACCATTGCAGACCGCGGAAACGGCTACACACGTCGGAAGATACGCGCTAGCCACCTTGGTGCCGCCGCCCGGCCAGTAACCGAGAATCGACGCGAGGTTTTGTTTTTTGATTTCATCCTGAACCGGAACCTGCTTGGCGACATCCACGCCGGAACCGGTCAACGTGTTTTCTTTGGATAACAATTTCTTTTCGGCCATTCCGTTGATCACGGCGGACAAGGTCACGGCATTGGGATCGCCTTTCCAGCCCACGGTCGCGTAATATTCTTTTCCGGGTTCCAGCGTGTTCAGCTTGTTCACCAAATCATACGGATGAATTCCGCAGGCCTGAAAGCCGATTTCTTTTTCCTTGCTTCTGCGCACGGTATCCAAGGTGGATTGCGCCAAAACCTTGATCTTGGACGCGGATTCCGAAAACTGGAAGTATTCGCTTCCTTTGACGCACAATTGGAACGCTTGCGTGTATTTTTTGCTCGCAGGATTCTCATCCAATACGATGTCGTCGCTGGGTTTTATCAAGGACTGATCGGTTTTTTTCTTTAACAGTATTTCCGCAAACGCATTGCTTGATTGCAGCAATTCTTCGGCGTTCGTTTCCAAGCGCACTTGTTCTCGGATTTCGGAATTCACGATCAGATCAATGCAGGCTTCGTACTGCGGCAACACATCGATTTTGTCAGGACCGGTAACGGTCAAGTCCCCGAGTTTGGCCGCGGAACCCAACACGAAATAATCCTCGTTGGGGGAAATACATCCTTTTCCAAGCGGAATCTGGCGGCTTTTGAGAGCCGAAAACGCGTTCGCGGCTTCCTTGAACAACGCGTTTTGGTTGTTTTGAGTCAAATCCACGCCTTCGATGCTGCGGTTAATCGTCGCGGTAATCGTTTTGGGATCGGTTGCGGTTCCCTGCGGGTCCAAACCGATTTTAACAATTCCGCCGGGAACTTCGCCGGTTTCAATGTGTACTTTGTTTCCCTGGCTGTTTTCCGAAAAACGTCCGTCGCTTGTTCCGTAAAACTCCTTGGCAAACGATTCCGCAAGCGGCAGCAATTTGGTTTCGGCTTCCGCCATTCCCATCATTGTTCCGTACGCGTTGTTTGCGGTCAGGGTTTTGTCGATCGGCAGGAAATTATGCACGTTTTGGATCTTGTTCACGCACTCCGGGGTCACCGCGTAATTCGACACGTTAATGGCCAACGTGAATCCATCCGTTCGAATCTGGTTCTGGTTCACAAACGCGGCGCCGTCAATGGAAACCCGAAAGTGACCGCAGCCCTGAATATTGTCGCTTACCATCAACAAATTGGGGTAGCCCGTGGCGGCGATCGCCTGGGCGTCACAGCGGCTTCCGGCGCAATAATTCACCTGATAATTCTTGATTTCTCCGCTTCCTTTTTCCGAAATCGTTTTTTGCAACAGGTCCGTGGACAAGCGGTCATTTTGCAGGTACAAGTCAAACGTTTCCGGAATCTTTGGGTCCAGTTGTCCGAACGAACACACGGGGTTTTGTGCGGTCACGATGCAGTTATCCGAAAAATTCATGACTTCACCGTTTCCGTATCCGATCGCGCTGCGCGCCTGGGCGATTTTGGTATCCAGTTTTTTCAACAAGTATTCGGCAGCAAGTTCCGCGTCACAATATGCCTTGTCACAATTGGCGGTAGACGCGACTTTGGGGAATTTGACTTGACGGGTTTCCGCGGAAATCGTTCCGTCTTCCTTGCACACGTTGATCGTGTAGGCTTCGGTCGAGACCCCCGTGGACACCGCGGTTTGACCGAGTTCCACGAGCGCATGAAGACGATTGGACCCGATGAATTTTCGCGACACCGTGGTGAGACCAACAACCGAAAAATTCAGGTTCTGGCTCTTGTAATCCTGGCGTTTGACGACGCGCACCAAAAACTCCGCTTCGGCGTCAGGAGCGAGAATATCGCTTGCGATCGGAACAATCGAAACCTCGTTGGCGCCCAATTTGTTGGGTTGGATGTCGGCGACGCGCACGGCTTCTTCGCAGGTGTTTCGCACCTTGATTTTCTTGTCAATGGTTCCGATGCGCGATTCCTGACTGACGAAATCAAGGGATTCCGCCGGCGAAATCCGCAGGCATTCGTACGCACTGACATTGATCCACACATTGGCGCGCCGAAGTTCCATTTCTTTTCCGTTAATCATTCCCGTGGCGATGATTTGCGCGCGGATCAAGCGGCCTTTGTCGGTTCCGCCGCGCAGTTCCGCGACCAGCATCTTGGGGGGAAAAATCACCTGGTTTCGTCCTAGGATCGGAACGTCTCCGCTGGGTGTGATCCGCACGTCCACGCCATTTTGATACGTGTCGCCGGAAAGGAAAATATTAAAGTTTTCAATGTCCTGAAGCCCCACGTTGCGAACGAAAATCGGTTCGGCCGAAATCACGGGCTCGCCTTTGGCGCCTTGGGACAAATACATGACGATGTTGTCGCGCATCGCCAAGGCGTATCGCGAATCCCACAGCACGACATGCAAGGGAAGCGTCGCGAGGTTCGCGTTCGAAGCATACGTTATGTCGAAGTTTCGGGTTTCCTGACGGCTGACGATACGATCGCGCAGGTTTCTAACAGAAATCGTCGTGGTCGTGGATTCATTGGGTTGCAACACCAGCGGCGGCGCCGTTACCTGAATAAACGGGTCCGTGTTTCCGCCTTGCTTGGCCACAACTTTGCCGGTCAGGTTCAGTGCCACGCCGCAATTGTTTTTGACCTGAATTTCCAGTTCTTTTTGCTGGTTATCGTAATCCTCGTACACGTTCGAATACGGCGCGTAATAATTACTGGGCTGGGAATACGATCCGCCGTACAACTGCGATCCGTTTTGAGTATATCCCGGATCGTTGTACTGTGAATACCGCGGATCCATCTGCGAATTGATCTGGCCATTGGTGTTGTACTGGTCATACAACGCGCCGTATTGGCCTTGGTTTAACTGGGAATTGTAATTCGACTGGTCCTGGGTATTCGAATAATACGGCGCGTACGACGCGCTGTATTTCGAGTAATCCGAGTAAAACTTGTTCGGGCTTAAGAGACCATCCACGCCGGGATACGGCGCGTTGGCGGCCAAATACACGGTCAATTCCTTGGGTTCGAACACCAGACAATGCGGATCCAACGGCTGGTTATACGACACAATCACGTGCGTGGACGCGATCGCCGGATATTTGCCCGTGACGTATCCTTTCACGATTACGTCGGCTTCGCCTTGCACCACGCGATTGCTGTCCCCGGCAAACGTTCCCGTGACATCCAGTTTTCCTTTTTGTCCTTGGCGCAAACTCGAAACCGTTCCCGCGTTTAAGGACAACTCGTACGGCCAGCTACCGTTTTGCTGGACTTCGGTTGAAATATCGCGGATGACTCCCGCGGAAATATTCTCCAAATCAACGGCCATATTGGCGGTGGGCTGTCCCATCGGAATCTTCAAAATAATTTCTTCCGGCAATCTGAGCGCGTCATTGGCGCTGATGCTAAACGAAACCGTTTTCGGCTCGTAACCCGGCGCGGATACCTCAGCGGTGAATTCTCCCGCGCCCATCGTGGTTCCAAAACCGTATTCTCCGCCGCGACCCATTCCAAACGACGAACTGCCGACAATGCTTGACGCGATCGCGTTAAGATTATCGCGGATGTGCACCGTGGCGTTTTCGACTCCTTTGTTCTTGTCGTCCGTTACGATGACTTTGAATGAAGAACCCAGATTAACGATTCCGGGTTCCACCGCCACGAACAAGGTTTTGTCCTCGCCGACATTGAAAAAGAAATCCTCTTTGACGATGACGTCCTCGCCCAAAAACTCCATGTGAATCGTCGCGGGGCCGTCCTGGACTGGTTTGAAATAAATGCGGGCTTTTCGCTCGACGTTTTCAAGCACGCTTAAATCGTTGATTTCCATCGCGGTTTGCGTGGAATTCGTGTCAATGAACTGCGTGAAACTCTCGACTTCGCTTCCCGTAAAAAACAATTTTGGTTTTTGTTTGGGGGTCGTCGCTTTGATCAGCGCGCCCATGGCTTGCTGGCTTCGAATCGTGGCTTCGATCGCGTAGACGCGTCCACGCGCCGCGTACGTGAAATCGGATTTTTGAACCGTTTCCCCGTCGCTTGAAACGATCGTGAACGTGGCGCAGGCTTTTCCCTGGCAGTCGGGCTGTGTCGAAAACACGGACAGGGTTTCCGCGTTCGTCTGCGCGTACAACGCGGTTTTCGAATTCGAGAATTGTTCGTTCTTTAATTCCGGGTCTTCCGGAGACCGGTGATACGCGGTTCCGACCAAAGACCACGCGCGGTAATGCAGAAAAACGGTTTGCTTGGAAATGGTTTCTTTCGCTTTGACTTTCACGCGGATAATCTGGGTTCCTTTCGGATTGTCAAAATAAATCTCCGCCCATTTGTTGTACTGGCCGGCTTCGCCTTTGTTGCGAAGATCGAGGGATTCGTTTCCGGGGGACGGAAGCGGGGAATACGAACGCGAATACGCGAACGACGAAAACCCGCCGGCGTCAAAACCCATGATTCCGACATCGTCGGATTCGGCGAACGGTTCGTTGTCGTTTCCGATGCGCACATGCACGCCGCCGCGGTATTGTCCTTCCACCCAGTCGATCTGGAACTTCGCCCAATATTCGGTTCCCGGCGTGAGGCTTTGCACCACGGTGCCATCCGATTGTTCGAGTCCCAAAAATTTGATGGGCGGAGCCAGCGCGTCCGTGTTGTTGGGTTTTAACCGCACGATGACTTCGCTTTTTCCTTTGACTATTTCCTGGCTTGAAAACACGTTTCCGTCCGGCAAGGAAACCGTGACGTTAATGGAATCGCTTTTTTTGGCGTCAAACAAAATACTGCCGTCGTCCCCGATGTTTCCGTCAAACAACACTTCTTTGGACGGGGATTCGACGTGCAAGAATGCCTGGACTACGGGGTTTCCGTCAAACCCGAGTACGCGCAGTCGCTTGGCGGTGTCCGTGAGTTTCATGCGAATCGCAACATTGTTTTCTCCCAAGGCGACGATCTTGTTCGCGTCCCCGGTTTCAAGTCCTCTTGACGCGCGGCCAAGAATGTTTTTTCCAACCGGCGCCTTGATGGACACGTATCCGTCGTACTCCGTGACTACTGTTGGCAAACCCGTGGGAATCGTATACCCGTTGATCACTTCGAAAAAAGATACGCCCGCGTTGTTTCCCGCAAGACCGTCCGAACCCGTGACGAACACGTTGAATTTGGCCATGTTCGAAGTGCTTTCGGTTTCCAATTCCAACGTCAATTCGTTGGTTTCAAACGGCGAAAAAAACTCGAGCGCCGGAACGAACCCCGTCAAATAACCGCCGACGAAATAATTTTCATCCGGTTGCAATCCCGAAAAATCCACGGTTCCGCTAAACGGCGCGGATTGTTCTTCGACCCGTGAACCGTCGGTTTTGTACAATGACACCAAGGTGCCCGCCAGCGGCAAACTGCTTTCTTTGGACTGGACCGTGACCCGAACTTTGGTTCCGCCTTTGACCAGCTCCACGTTCAATTGCATTTCCTCGTCGCGAACGGTTTGCTGGGCGGAAACGAATTTGACATACCCGCCTTTTGAAACCCGCGCGACGAACACGGTGCCTTTGGGCAGATCCGCGATGAATTGTCCGTCTTGCGTGGATCCTTCGGAATAACTCGCGTTCGATTGTGGATTCAACAGCACGACGTGCGCGTCATCGAGGGACAACTGCGTTTGTTTTTCAAATACTTTAACGATGATTTTCGCGTTTCCGAATTGCGCGCTTTGCTTTGGAACCAAGGGAATGCTTTGTTTTTGTCCGTCCAACAGCCGAATCGTGCTTTGCTTGGACTCGTAATTATCCGACGTGACCGCCACCAAAATATCCTCGTTTCCGGGAAAACCCGTTAACGTGACAAAACCGTTGGCGTCCGTGGTTGCGGTCTGGTTCAGATTCTGCCAGGAAAAAGAAACCGCGGCGTTCGTAATCGGAACCCCCGTAATCGAATCCACGAATCGCACTTGGGCGACCACGGGAATGAATTGTTTTTGCAGCATCAATGAAACGCTTTCGTTTTCGCTTCGCACGCGTATTTTCGTGGATGCGGGATCAAAACCGTCTTTGGACGCAAGCACCGACAATTCTTTTCCCACGACTCCCGAAAGCGCAATCGAATCCCCGTTGTTTTTGGTTCCTTCGAAAATATTTTTGCCGCTTTCATCCAGAACCTTGACGGATACGCCCGACAACGCGTTTTCTCCCTGGTCGGTTAAACCCAAATCCAAGGTGGTTCCGCTGGCCGCGGGCAAGAACAAAAGCCACGCCAAACCAAACAACAGCAATACAATCAGGCAAACCGTGACGGGAAAAGAAGGAATTCCCCTGGATTCCAACGCGTTGCTGTACGCGTACACTGGGACTCCTTTGGAATCCAGCCAATCCAAGGTCGAAAAAAACTTGTCTTCTGCCTTGGCATACCATTCCGATAATGTCTGCAGAATCGCCATATTATCCCGGCCGTTAACCCACACCATTAGGGGATTCTATTATATAAATTCTATTGCCCTTTTGGCCTTAAAACCAAAAAAACGCGCTTTTTTTGCCGACTGCCAAAAACAAACGCCAATGCCAACAACCCCACGAGCGCGGCTCCGATTACGTTGGTTTCGGGAACCGCGCTGGCCTGGATATCCAGCACGGAAATATATTTTTGGCTCGAAAACGGAGTGGCTTGAAGAAAAAGTTTTTCACCGGTCGATTCTTCGAAACGACGGGTTTCAAACGGAATTTCGGCGACGTATTCGCGGCTGAAATTCGCGCCTTCGGTTGGAATCGCCACCCGCAACAAAAAAATACCGTCCGACAAATCCAACGGTTTCAGATCAACGTCCTCCGAACCCGAATCGATGTTGATCGCGGAATTGGCGCCCGCCGAAAACCCCACGTTGATTCTTTTTTTCAGATTCTCTTCTTTGGTCAAAAACGAAACCGACAAATCGTTTCCGGGTCCGCCAATCGGATTCGAAGTATTGTTAACCACGTCAATCACCACGTTGATCGTATCTTTTTTTGCGAACTGCGAAACATCCTCGCCTTTTCCATTGAGTGTCCGGATAAAAATCGAAACCGTGCCCGAAACTCCACCGACTTCCACCACGCTTGAAGCGCACGCGGCATTGCTTTCGCCATTGGAAAGACCAAACGACTGAGTGGAATAGTTGCCAACCGTGAAAAACGGTCCGCAGGTCGCGGTGCAGGTTCCGTCGCCATTCGCATTCGGATTGGTGCAATTCAACGTCGCGCTGCTTTGCGGAATGGTTCCGCAGGGAATTGAACCTGCGGGTTTTGACGCAAATCCAGTGTATCCAATCGAAATCGTGGACGTGCTTTGGGGAGTGATCGGCGATTGCGATGAAACGTTGCAGCTGATGACGCGGCAGTCGGTGTTGACGCATGCTTCGGTTCCTGCGGTGCAGTTGTTGCAGGCGGGGTCGAATTGTCCGCATCCAAGCGGAACGTTTCCACAGCGACCCGGCATATCCGCGCAGGTATTATAGACGCACACGTTTTGGGCGGCACACGTTGCCGAATATCCGTTGGAAGAAAGCAAAAACGAACTCGTCGTGAAAGTTCCCGCAGTCGGATACGCGCAATCCGCGGTACAGGTTCCGTTGGTTCCAACCGGATCCGTGCAACCGATCGAAGCGTAAGAATTGTTTCCGCAGTTAAGCGTGGCCGGACCCGTGCCTGGCTTGGCTACGAATCCCTGGTAGGCGCCGGTATACGTGGAAGAATTGTTTCGAAGAATCGGCGTCGGGGCAACGGAAGCATTACACACCACATCTACACACGCGCCGCTATAACACACTTGACTCGCGCTACAATTATTCGCAACGGCTTCTTCTTCGCTGTTGTCCGTAAAACAGGTTCCAGGTGCCCCGCGGCAGCCCTTGGTGAGGACATCGCGGGTATGGTACGTTTTGGTCAAATCTCCGGGTTTGCAGTAAGGCGCGCTCCATGCGCTGTAGGTGGTTCCGGGACTGCAGTTGGAAACAAGTTGGCTGTTGGTCCAGTCGCCGACACAACTTCCGTTGTTACATCCGCCCGAACACGTCTGGTCTTGCACGACATCGCCCGCGGCATTACAATACCTGGTTCCCCCCGCTCCGCAACTTGCGGCACCGCAATTGGCGACGTTTTGCCAGGACAAACAACCATTCGAATTCGCACTGCAGACTTGCGCCGAGGAACCGCTGCAGCGTGTCGCGCCCGCCGTGCATTCATTGTTGCATTGCGCGCAGCTAAAACTCACCAAGCAGCTTCCGCACGTCATCGCGGGAAGAAACGGCTGGACCGAGTCAAGCGGCGGCCAACAACCCACTTCCACTCCGATGTAAGTTCCATTATCGCTTTTGGGGTAGGGCACCCACTCATTCGGAACCCAACCACTCAGGGTCAAACGATAGGTTCTTCGATAGCAATTATCCAGGCCCGGATGACCAAACATGGTTCGCGTGGTGCCGGTTCCCCAATACGCGCCGGTTGCAAACCATGTACCGTCGTTATACGCTTTGCAAATCTGGTTCGCGGTATCGTTGCACGACGTGACATCATTCGTTATTCCGCCGCTGCAATTATACGAACCCGCTGGACCGCAACTGATGCCGGGACTTTTACACGCCCACGAAAGACTCGCCAATTCGTTAGCCGCAAAATCAATGTTTCCCGCCGCAACGGTTTGAAACACCAAAAAAAAAGCCAGCAACACCCCGCTGCCAAGACCGATTCCAGACCAAAACCGCATAACTTAATAGTGCCATTTCCGACAATATAAACTTTGCTTTGATTATTTTTTTCGACTCCATCGAAGCCACGCCCAATACAGTCCCGCGATGACCACGAATAAAAAAATCCGGAACAATACTTCATGCGACAACACCACCACTTCGAGTGGCTGCGTCAAGATCGACCACACCGTGACGAAAATCCGGACGAGATTGAACGCGAACACCGCGACGATTCCGGCCGCGGCTCCGACGAGCCTTTTTTTCCATTCGATTTCAAACGTTGCAAAAATCGCGCTCAGCAAAATAATCGTTTCGGTGATGCCCGTGCACAAAAAATTGAAAACGATTTTGGGTCCCGACACCACCTGAACAAACGCGTCTTCCTCGAACCCCGCGAACGCTTCGATCCGAAAAAACGACAACGCATTCTGGACCAATGCGGCGAGCAGCCGCTCGAAATCCGCCACGGGAATCAAAATCGACAAAACGAACAGAACCGAAAAAGAAACCAGCAGGAACAGAAAAAATTTTCCCGCGCTCACCACGGCTTTTTTGGCGGATTCGTAATCATGCGGATTCTGTTTTTGCATGATAGAAAAACCAAGAGAGTTTTTTTAATGCTTCTTGGGGTCGCGAAGAACCTGAACGTAAATCTCGGCGATAATGGCAAACGACGCCATGAACAAAAACGAAGTCATTACGGCGCGCAACAAATTCAGTACGCCCATGCAAATCGCTATTACCGCGGGACTTTGCGAGGCGTCCCCGATCATCATCGGCGCCAACGCCAGAATCGAAACCACGACTCCGGCAAGCAACGCCGACACGATGTTGGCACCAAAAGCCCCGATGAAAATTTCCCAAAAACGACCTTTGGTCGCCTGCCAGGATTCTTCCAACGCGTCCTGCATCGGCATCTCGGAGGAAAGCCACGCGATGTCCGCAAACGAAAGACGATAAATATGGTAAATAACGATTCCGGCGTATGCCAGCAACCCAAGAAAACCCAGCACCAACAAAACCAAGGCCAAGCCTCCGAACAAAAGTCCAACCGCGATCAGGATCATGCTGATCACCGGCACCACAAGCCAGATTGGGTCCATCAACAACAGCAAAATCACGATGCACGCGTAAAAATTGAAAACGACAAACTTCAATGATTTTCCGATCGAAATCGTCCCTGTGCGGATCCGTTTCCAAATCATGGATTCGTGCACCGCGAACGCCGAAATCATCGTGGCCACGATCAATACCGCGATTCCGATTAACAATCCCGCCAATCCGAACAAAACCGCGCGGCTAACAAAAGCATCGCCTGTCAAATCTTCCGCCCAGTTCTCGTCATTTGGAATCACTTCCCATTCGGACTTGATCATTTGCCAGGACAAATCCAATCCAAAAGACGCGGCCATGAAAGCGGTGGTCAACAGGCTCGAAACAAAATACACCGCGAAAATAATCACGAACAAGCGAACCAGTCGCGGTTCTTTTAACCACTCCACCAAACCGGATTTTAAAATCCGTCCGAATTCCATTCAAAACCCACAACGAAAACGAATCGCCAAAATAAAAACCCGCTGGTCGGGAATGTGCGGGCTCTCCGGTCAACAAACCTTATTAATCACAAGTCCTTGTATATAGAGAGAACAACAGGGGACCGAATTCGATGAAAATCGGGCAATTTGAAGTCGGCGATTATGTCGTCAAGGATATGGGCGGAAAACGCCACCTCGTTTTCGACTGCCGGAACTGCGTGTACGGCGCAAGCCTCGCCGAAGACCGCGCGTGCATGTTCCACGTGTTATCCGTGCTCCAGGAAGTTGACGCGGACCTGATCGTATTCGCCGAAGTATACGAACGCGTCTACGACGAACACGAAACCAAAATGCTCACCGAAGTCTCTTCCTTGATCCGGAAATTCGAAAACGACGCGATGTGGAGCTACGCGCACCTCGGAACGCCGGACCTCGAATGCGAAAAATTCTTCGCCACGCGCCACGACGCGATCGTGCGCGTCACGCACGATTTGCTCGCGTACGACCCTGTAATGGCATACTTAACGTGTCTGCATGAAATCCGAACCGAACAGGAAAAATTAAGCGGTCTTGGAGACAAGGTTCGCGAATGCAACGCGGTTTACCTCGCGACACTGACCGAAATCAAGAAACGCTTCGAATCCACCGAACTCATCGGACGCGCCAAAGACTTTTTGCAAAAACTCCAAAAAGTCCCCGAAAGCCGCGAAATCTACCGTTCGATGTTCGAAGCCGAAATCAAACCGTCTTTTATCGGAAGCCGCCTCTTGTTTGGCGACGACGAAGAACTCGAACTCTTGGACGAATACAACATCGGCCTCGCCAACGTCCAGATCTTCAAACACCCGAACAAAACCGAAGCATTGTATTTCGTGAACCCGCCGGAATACTCTTTGCCCCCCGAAAAATACTTCATTCTCTCGAAAACCAAGGAAATCGTTGCCAGTTACAAACCCGGGAAAACATCGCTTTCCATGGTTGCCAAAAGCCGCAAATACTTCACGCGCATCTACGAAAGCACGATTCATGACATCGCGCAATCCATGAAAATCCCGCTTTCAAACGACGAAGCCCGCGAACTCGCCGAAGTCGTGGCGCGTTATACTGTCGGATACGGAATCCTCGAACTGGTATTGCAGGACAAACGCCTCACCGATATTTACGTCGACGCGCCCATCGGAATGAAACCAATTTACGTGGTGCACTCCGACTACGGACAATGCCAGACCAACATCGTGTACACCGCGGACGAAGCCAATTCCATGGTTTCCAAACTCCGCGCCATGAGCGGCCGTCCGTTCGACGAAGCCCACCCCGTGCTTGATTTCGATCTCGATGATTCCGACGCCCGTGTCGCCGTCATCGGGCCCCCGCTTTCTCCCGACGGAATCGCGTTCGCGTTTCGACTCCACAAAGTCACGCCTTGGACACTGCCCCAGTTCATTGACAATCATTTCATGACGCCGCTTTCGGCGGGACTACTCTCGTTTTTCATCGACCAGCAAGCCACCACGCTTGTTACGGGTTCGCGCGGCGCGGGAAAAACATCGCTGCTCCAGGCCCTGATGCTGGAAATTCTTCAGAACACGCGGATTATTCTACAGGAAGACAGCGTCACCGGTGATTCAAAAATTCAAGTGAAACGAAAGGAATCATTTGAATTCACAACCGTTGGAGCTCTCATCGACGAACAGATTTCAAAATTCGGGTCAATCGATATTCATGGGCGCGACCTGCTCGATTCCAATCCGGAAGACATTCATGTGTATTCGATGGATAAATCCGGAAAAATTGTTCTTGCACGGGTATCCCAATTTTCCCGGCATGCTGTCACCAAAGACATTCTTGAGGTTCGGACAAAAAGCGGCCGAACACTCAAAGTTACTTGCGATCATTCTCTTTTCGCGTTAGACCAAAACGCGCAAATTGTTCCCATCAAGACATCCGATCTAACTGTCGGAAAACGAATCGCCGTTCCAAGCACTCTGCCGAACGATCCTTCATTGATTTGCGCGTTCCCCGTGCTGGATACTTTGGTTGCTTCCAAAAAGGGCTTTCTCCTCGGAAGCGAAATCAAACCGTGGATTGCACAAAACTGGAAATTGGTCAAGCAAGCCGCCAGAGAAAACGGTTACAAAAAAAATTCTTCTTCCGTATGGAAACGCAAGGGAATACTGCCCGTCAAGATCTATGAACAACTTCGAAACAAAGTTTCGCTGGACACTACCAATCTTAAATTCAAAATCGATCAAAAATCCCGCCCGCTTCCGCTAACGATCCCATTGTCCAACGATTGGATCGAACTAGCGGGATTATGGCTTGCGGACGGATGCTACGATTCTCGCTTCGCAATCATTGTTTCGGTCGGGGATGCCCCCAGCAAAAAACTGCTTAAAGACATCTGCGATAAACTCGGGCTTGTTCCGCGAATTCATCACGACCAGTTCTCGACCGTCATCTCGAACACGAACCTTGTCTGGTTTTTCAAAAACATATTGCATCTGAAAGGGAATGCATATACCAAGCAAATTCCAAATTGGGCGTTTAATTTAGACCAACGCCAAAAAGGTCATTTTCTCAAAGGACTTTTCAGCGGAGACGGCAACGCTTCGCAAAAAGAACTCGGAATCAGTCTTTGCTCAAAGCAAATGATCGATCAGCTTCAGACCCTATTGTTGCATTTTGGAATTACCGCAAGAGTCGGTCCCCAAAAGGAAAGGGACAAAACGTACCGTTTATATATCGGGGGCCGGCAAAACTTCGATCGTTTCAAAGAAAAAATCGGTTTTCTCCAGATTGAAAAAACAACGCGTTTGGAACTCCTTTGTACCCATCGCCCCACTCAAGACGCCACCGATACGATTCCGCTTGGAATCCCGATCAAAAAAACCTTGGCCCGCCTCATCGACAAGTTCAGTTATAGTGATTACATTACCCGCGGAAACAATATTGGGCGCCGAAAACTATCGCAAATGCTTTCAACCGCCAAAACCCAGACTGTTTTGATTGATCGTTTGAATACACTCGTCGAATCCGAGATTTTGTGGGACGAAGTAACCGCAATTCAAAAGCTTGAAACCAACGAACGATTCGTGTACGATTTCTCGGTCCCGGGATGCGAAAATTTTATTTGTGAAAACATTATCGCCCATAACACGCTCGAAATTCCTGCGGAATACATGAAAAACGTGGGCTTCAATATTCAACGGCTCAAAACCCGCTCGCCGATCTCGGTTTCAAAAACCGAATCCGAAGTCGGGCCCGAAGAATCCCTTCGAACCGCGCTGCGATTAGGCGACTCGGCACTGGTGCTCGGAGAAGTGCGTTCCACCGAAGCCAAAGTATTGTACGAAGCCATGCGGGTTGGCGCCGCGGGAAACATCGTACTTGGAACCATTCACGGCGATTCCGCGTACTCGGTTTGGGACCGCGTCGTCAACGATCTTGCGGTTCCCACCACGTCTTTCAAAGCAACCGATCTGGTCGTGGTCTGCCGACCGATTCGTTTTCGCGGATCCTTAAAACGCCATCGTCGCCTCGTCCAAGTCACGGAAGTCAAAAAACACTGGACCACGGACCCGGACAAAGAAGGCGGACTACTGGATATCATGAGATACCATGCCAAAGACGACCGCATTGATTTGCTCGAAGACAATCTCAAGGACTCGGACCTGTTCGAGCGCATTCAATCCACTTCGGGAATGACGATCGAGGAAATCTGGAAAGCGATCAAAACCAACGCCGCGAGCAAAGCATTTTTGGTGGACCTGAAAAACAAGTACGAGATACCCGAACTCATCGAAGCCGAAAACTACTGTCAAACCAACAACAAATACATGATTCTGCGCGAAGACCAGTTGTCCGCCGGAAAAAAAGTCGATTACGACCAGTTGCTGGTGGACTGGAAAGAATGGGTGCAAAACAAACTCTTAAAACGCCTGCTTGAAAAGAAAAAAACCAGCCAAGAACGGGTAAGCCATGCCGCCGTCTGACGCCAATAAACGGCCGTTTTACGAACCCAATGCGTCGCCGGGAGAAATCTACAAAAGCATCCGCACCGAAGACCGCGATTTCGAAAAAGGCGAAACAAAACTCGTCAAATCCACGGTGCCCGCCTTTGTCAAATTCTGCAAATGGACCACACAATTCATCCGACCGGACATGAAAGCCCGGTACTCCGAAGAACACCGTGAAGCCATCGATTTTTTGGGATGGGATCTGAAAGCATCCGAATTCGGATCCGCGGTTTCGTTCACGATGTTTGCCGGGGTGGGAATCGCGCTATTGATCGGGTTGCTCCTGGCTGCGGTGCCGCTGATTCCCGACTGCTCCAAATTCGACGATGAAGGAATCCAGGTCTGCGGCACGATTTCGGTGCTCCAGCTCGTGATTGGTTTTACGAAAAGCATGGAAATGGCGTTGGTGTACATTTTCATGCCCTTGTTGCTGATCGCCTTGTTTTTGATCAATTACGTGCAACGCTATCCGCTTGAAAAAGCACGCGAAGAACAAATCCGCGCGCTCACGTACGTACCCGAAATCGTGGGTTACATGACGATGTCCATGAAACTCGTTCCCAATCTCGAGCGTGCGATCGAATTCGCCGCCGAACACGGCCGCGGAAAAATCGCGGACGATCTGCGAAAAATGATCTGGGAAGTCCAACTGGGTTTTTACAACACGCTTTCCGAAGGACTCGACGCCATGGCGTACCGCTGGGGAAAATTCTCGGACGAATTCAAACGATCGCTCATGATGATCCGCGCGTCCGTGCTCGAAGAATCCGAATCCAAACGCTACCTGTTACTCGATCGGACCGTCACGGAAATGCTTGATTCCATCAAGAACAAAATGGAAAATTACGCACGCCAGCTCTCACAGCCCTCCATCATGCTGTTTTATCTCGGCGTGCTTTTGCCGTTGATCCTGATTATCATTCTTCCCATCGGAAGCGTTTTTTCCGGCGCGCCCTTGGCGCGCCCCGAAATCCTGATCCTGGTCTACAATATCTTGATTCCGCTTGGCGCGTTCATTTTCGCGCGAAACGTCGTCTTGACCCGTCCCCCCACCTACGAACCGCCCGTTGTTCCGGACAACCATCCGGGTCTTCCGCCCAAAAACAAGGCGCAAATCGGAAACATGATGGTCGATCTTCGACTCGGATTGCTCGTGATCCTTTTGGTGTGCGGCGGAATCACCTTGGGATTATCCCAATTCGGAGTCCCCTACGGAAAAGACGAACTCGGACAATCCACGTACCTGATTCCACCCGATCCGAACTCCGAAAAAGTGCTGTTGGAAGACAACAAACCCACGAATTATTTCGAACCCGACGGATTGCTCGACAAAGAATTATCTACCGAAATCACGGATCCCGTCCAGCGCAGGGACCGCATTGCCTTGGAGCGACAACGCTACTTTGCCCAGGGAACTCACGACATCACGCCGTACAAACTCGTTTTCGGAGGACTATTGACGTTTGGATTGCTCGCGTATTTTTACTTGTTTTTTTCGAACCAGGGAAAACGAAAAGTGCAGCTTGAAACCATGCAAATGGAAACCGAATTCCGCGACAGTCTTTACATTCTCGCGTCACGCATGGGCGAAAACAAACCCGTCGAAGAAGCCCTGCAGCACACCCGTGAATTTTTGCCCAAAACCATCGTGGCAGAACGCATTTACGGAAAAATAGTGGAAAACATTTCACTGCTTGGAATGCCGCTTGAGGCCGCCGTGTTCGACAAAACCTTCGGCGCGCTGCGCAACATTCCATCAGCCATCATCAAAAGCTCGATGAAACTCCTCGTGGATTCCGTGAATCTTGGCGTCAATGTATCCGCGCGCACCCTGATGTCGCTTTCCATGCAACTCACCAACCAGGAAAAAGTCACGCGCATGCTGTCCGCCCTGGTTCGCGAAGTCACGTCCATGATGCACACCATGGTGATTTTCATCGCTCCGATCGTATTGGGAATCACGACGTCGCTACAAAAAGTCGTCATGGTTACGTTATCGCAAATCGTTTCAAGTCAAGGAAGTTCTTCGGTCACGACGTCAAGTTCTGTTTCGGTGCCGGGATTGCCCGACTTATCCAACGTCGGAACCGGGCTGCTGGGACAAAACCCGGAAGTATTCCAAACCATGGTCACGCCGGTCCAATTCGTTCTCATCGTCGCCATTTACGTAATCGAACTCGTCATCATCATGACTTACTACAACACCAAGATCGAGGAAGACAACGACGTGTTGTTCAAGATCAATCTTGCGCAATCCCTTCCGATCGCGATTCTTTGTTTTATCGTCAGCGTGCTTATCTCGAACTCTGTTGTGGGAGCGCTGGGCTCATGAATCCAAAAGGCCAATTCTTCGAACCCTTCAACATCTTGATCGCCGCCGTCATGGGACTCGCGATTTTGGTGATCATCATCGGTCTGATCCAATACTTTGAAAACGAAAAATTCCTGTTAAGCAAAGAACGCTTCGAAAAAACTCTCGACCGCGCGTTCCAGACCCCAACCAACGAAGTCATTACCGAACCCGAATTGCTGTTTCGCGCGGGAGAACAATTTTCTTCCGTTGGACTGGCCCGCCGGCGCGGCCTCGAACCCGAATGCATCGAACTGGAATCCCGCGAAACCGAATCCATCAGTTCGATCCAACCTGGCGTCGTCCTCATCAAACAAAACACCCAACTGAACGTGTATTACTTGTGTTCTCCCGCATCCCAATGCTTAAACGGTTGTAACACGTGTTGCCGCATCGGATTCGGATTAAAACCGAATTAGAACGGTTTCCTTCTTTCCCATCAGTTTTATATATCGGAACCGAATTCTTAATACAGCATTAATCGGACGGTGAACCAATCATGATTTTGAACCAAACAGGACAAGGCTCCAGCGTTTTCCAACTACTGATCGCCGCTGTGGTCGCCATTGCCATTCTAAGCGTATTATTCGGAGTACTCGATTTGGCCAAGTTTTTCAATGTCGGACAAGATCCGACCACGGCCGCCGCCGAAACCCTCAAAGGCGCCTATACCGCTCCGTCCAACATCAAATCCAGTCGAACCTCACTATTCAACTTTGACACCACGTTAAACGTCAAAGGAATCGCCGCAGCCGCCAAAGGCGGACCCCAAGCCGACGACTTGTGCCTTACATTAGGCGACTTTGCCACGAATAACCGCGGATTTGAATTCATTACTGACGGAAAAGCCCTGCGATACAAAGGATCTTCTCCCGCGCAAGCCCGCATCGACGTGATCTGCGATTACGGAGAAACCGAACTCGGCGCGACGCTCGATACCCTGAATATGCGCGACAAACTCCAAATGGACATGTGCGACTTTTCCAGCGCGGTCGCTGACGCCGAAGTATGCATTATTTCGCTTCGCATCGCACGCTAAAAGTCTTTTTTTCTTTCTTTTTTCTTTTTTCCGCTTCCAAGCGAATACTTTCGTTTTCGCCGGTCTTTTTCCAAAAGGCCGTTGGTAATAATTAAATAGGCAAAACGCCTTCTAATTAGTCATGGAAACCGGTTTGAAACGATTGCTGTCCGAAAAACGCTGTCAAAGCGAATGGGGATCGCTCTACATGCTTATCGTGCTCATTATCGCCGCATTACTGCTGATTGCCGTGGTCAAACCCATGTTCAAACAAAGCCAACAACTCATCAAAGACACCAAAGCCGCAAACCAATGAAAAAAACTTCCCGTGGGAGGGAATCCAATGAAAAACCGCGGACAAGAAAGCGCGCCATTTGAAGTGCTCATTTCAGTCATCATCATGGGATTCGTCATCGTGATCGCGTTCACGGCCATGAACGTTCTGATGGAAGAACAATGCAAAGCCGAAATCAAGCGCAGCGGAAGCGAACTCAAAAGCAAGGTTCAGGAAGTCGTCAAAGGAACCGACACCCAACTCAATTTTTTTCCACCTGGCTGTTTTGACCAGAAAAAAGAATCCATCAAACTACGCGTATTGAACTCGGAACCCCTGTGCAATTATTACTGCGGCGGAACCAAACGCGAATGCCTTCTATTCGAATACGACGCCGTGGACTGGCGCGAACTCATCTGCCTAGAATCCGCGTCCGTTCTCACGCAATTTTTGACGTCGTCTCCATGCCAGGACCGCGACGGATACAAACTCGTCAATTTCAAGGATTCGATTCCGCGCGGCGCGTACACGCTGGTCAACAAAAGCGGAAACAACTCCGCGTTCCCCAATATCTGCGCGTATGTACGGGAGCGATAACCATGCTCGACTACATTTTATCCAAACTCAACATGCTCATTTTGGTCACGGCCTTGTTTGCCATCGGAAGTTACTTCGCTTTTTATCTCGCGCAATCCCTTGAAAAACAACAAGCCGACACCGTCTTGTCCCAGATCACCGAAGACGCCTTTGGCGTCATTAATTCGTCAAGCATCTGCCACGAAGTCACCTTGACATTGCCGCCGTACATCAACACGCTTGGAAGAAGCGAAGGAGGCAACAAATTGTATTACCTGTTTCAGATCAACAGCCAGGAAAACGTGCTGGCCGACCTTTCAACGGATCCCGCAAACGCCCTGATTTTTTCAATCCGAACCAAAAAAGACAACCAAGTGCTATCCGCGCAACGCATCGTCACGAACGCGCACATTCAGATATTCGAATGGGATGCCAGATCCGGAACAACAGATCCGCTCACCGCGTTAAAAATCCCCGTGCCGGACGCGCTTGGAAACATTTTCGTCACCTTAAACCCGGTCGCGGCTCCGACCCCGCCCGAAAACGCGGTCAAACTCGTCAAAGAAGTCTATAACGGCGAAACCTACTTGTACGTGATTCCATGTAGTTCCCGCGTCCACCAATGCGAAACCAATTACGGTTACGCCGTGGCCCGCATCAAAAGCACGCGACTCGGAGGCGTTTACAATTGCTGAACAAAAAAGGGTACCTCGGGTCCATCGGAGACGACTTGCCGTCCTTGATCCCGCTCACGTTCGCGTTACTCGTTTTTTTCGCTTCGCTGGGATTTACCTTTAATCAATTCGACTTAAGACAGGAAAAATTCGATCAAAAACTCCTCAAATTAAAAATCGGTTCCACCCTCAAAGGCGACAGCCTCATCAATGATTACGACCAATTCGAAACCGCCTGCAGAACATTAAACATCACGAGTTTCAAGTTCCGCGCCGCGATTTACAACATGGGCGATTATTCTTCCGGCTACAAACGCATCAAACTATTCGAAGACAGCGAACCGGAAGACGTCGCGGAAATGATCGAATTTGAGGGACAACCATTTCTCTGCGAAAACTCGGACCAGTCCTTGTTTTTCACCAATCTCGCGGCGCAACAACCCGAAAACGTCATGTATCCCGTGGCCGTCAACCTTGACGGCGACGTCAAAACCGGAATGCTGGTGGTGACGGTTTGGCGCTGATTCCGCTTTCACAGCGAGGACAAGCCGCGATCACGGACGCCATGTACTTTCTCATAATCGCAACGACGCTGTCCGCGTTTTTGTTCTCGTTTTCGGTTCTCTACGGCGAAAACCTCGAACGAAACGTCCAAAAAAAAGAACTCCAGGAATTCACGTCAAGCGCCCTCAAAACCATTCTCTACACGACGATTCCGCGCGACATGACCAATCCGAACCCCAAAGAAAACGATTTTTTGCTTGCCGGACTCAAGGAAGATTATTTTGACGACGAATCGTTTTCCCGCACCGCATACGCGCTTCGCGACAACATTCAAAACGCCATGATCCCGCTTGCGCCCGCCTACGACTACCTGTTTTACTTTTACATTCCGCCCGAACAACTCGCATCCACCGGTTCGAGCACGCTGGACAGCTTTCCGTTTTTTTTATTCTACAAAAGCACGTACACGGTGACGCATGATCCCGATCCCCGATACGCCTCCGATCCAAGATACGTCATCGTGGAAAACCAGGGGCACACGTTTTTTTTCTGCCGGCCGCAAAGCATTTCGGACGTGGACAATTTGTTGTTCGCGATCTCGAACAAATCCAAAACCAGCGGCCGCTCCCAATTACTCGTTTCGCAAGCCGGAAGCGACCTGAAATACCGCAACGTCCAGGCGGATCTGATCGTGTGGCCCAGCGCCAGCTTTCCGGACCAAGCCGGATCCCCAAACGACGTGTTCGGACCGCTTCGCTGCTGCGAAGCCGACGTGCCGGATTTTCCCGCGAGCGCTTGCGCGCAAACCAACAAGATATTCGAAAAACACGCGACGCCTTAAGGCAGTTTTTTTTTCTTGGATTCTTTTTTCGCTTTTTCCAAATCGGATTCAAGTGACAAATCCGAAAAATCGGGTAAATCCAAATCCCCGGCAGGCGTTTCCGAACCGCTTTCGGACGCACCCAGTTCTTTTTCCAGTTTCTTCAACTCGTCTTCGACAGCCGCGTTTTTTTCGGGGCCCGTGGACTCGTTTCCGAACAAATCCTTCACATCCATTCCGCTGACCGGCGGCGTTACTTGCGCCGGCGCTTCGATTTTGGCTTTCGGGTTTTTAGAAACGGGTTCCATGGGGGGAATACCCTGGGACGGAGGCGTGTTTTGGGGCAATACCGGCGGCGAAGAAACGGGTTCTTGTTCGCGCCGTTTGCGCCGCGCTTCCAAAAACGATTCTTTTTGAGGCGGGTTCTCGGCGGTCTTGGGCGGCGTTGCGGCAGGAAACTGGTTTTCGGTTCCGTGCGACGAATGAGCGTGCGCATGCACGGAAGTTCCTTCTTCGCTTGCGTCTTTTTCAAGCTGCTCAAAAAGACTTTGGCTCAATTCGTCCAGTTTCGAATCCCGCGTGTCCCAATACCGTAATTCCGATTCGCGTGTTCCCGGTGGTCGGGCGGATTCGTCGGAAACGGTTTTTTCCGAAGAAAAATCAGTCGGTGCCCCCGCAAGCCCTTCTTTTTGATGTTGACGATCGAACCGCCGCAATCGTCGTGGCGTTTGGTTGGCCATCTTGACTCCTATGCGGATTCTCCTTTTTTATCGTCCTCGGATTTGAATCGGCGGGAAAGTTCCTGTTTTAATTTTTCCAATTCCGCTTCCTGTTCATCCAATTCTTTTTGCGATCGATCCATGTCCGTCGAAGGTTTTGCAGTGGAACCAAAACTGGGTTTTACGGGTTGCCATGAATCGCCGAAAGCCGCCTGTTTTTGAACCGGGGGTCGGATGGGTTCCGAAGCAACGGGTTTTGAAACCGCCTGGTTTTTTTGCGCAATTTCGGTATCGGTGAGCGCCAATTCCACTTTTTGAGTCAGCTTGGCAAACTCGTCTTCAAGGGATTTTTCCTGTGATTGCAACACGGGTTTTTTTTCGGAAAAAAGACTTTTTTTCATGGTCGGAATCGAAGTGGACGAATCCAGCATCGAAGACTCTTTTTTCGGCCTGCTTCGGTTGGATTCAAACGACAACGAATCATCCCGGGATGGAAGCGGAATCGGTTCCGGTTCGGAAACGTTTCTTAAAGGCGACGAAGCCGGCATGGGATTGGTCGACGGAAGCGGACTGGGCGTGATCGGATTCAAGGACGAAACTTTTGACGCGAATTCCGATCGATGCGAAACCCCGTTCGCGATCGCCGCGGCGATTGTTAGCCCCAAAAACCCAAGCGAGGTCGCGTACACGAACGCCGAAACCAATGGAATGGACGGCGAGAAAAACGACACTCCGTACGCCACCACGCCGCACGTAAAAGTAAAACCGATTCCGGTGACCGCGGACCACTGCAGACGCTTGATCACGTCACGCTGGGCAAGCTCGCGGGCAAAAAGAATTTTTAAAGTCAAGTAGCCCGACGGCATCGCGCCAATCAGCGCGTACGAATAAATTCCAAGACCAATCCAATCCATTCAACACAACCTTTTTATAGTTCTTTTCCCTTCATCCTTTCATGGCAGGCTTGCTGGAAAATATTGTTTTTTCTTTCGTGGATCTTGTTCGGCAAACCATTCTTTTAGGAATCCCCGTATTCATTCTTGCATTCATCGGAAAAAAAATTCATGCCTCGTTTAGCAAGGATCATTCCTGGCTCAAAGCCACCGTCTTTTCGACGTATATATTATTTTTCGTATTAATAATGCTTGTGTATTTCGTTCCGTTCTTTTTGGGACGCGCGGATTTTAATCAAGGCGCGGTTCCCGAAACTCTCGGACCGTCGTTTATCGACGAATTACTGCGGTTTATCGTGGCCGTACTCCGCGTCGGAATCGTTTCCGCCATGTTGTCCGCCTTGGTGCTCCCGTTTATTTTCCTCGGCACGGCAATTTCCGAAAGCGTTCAAAAACGCACTCCGAACAAAATCGTTTCGTTTGCCGGCGGAGTATTCGGAAGCGTTTTCGTCGGCATTGTCGCGGTACTGTTTTTGCTTCCCGCGATCGGAATCGACGTAGTGGCCGGAACGATTTATTTGATCTATTTCGCCTAAACGATGGCTTTTTCTACTCCGAAACTATTAAATTTAATAAATACTTCATTACGTAGCCGTCGGTTGGGCGGTCATTCGGTGGATTTCGTGAGCGCGCAAAAACAACTTTATTCTTTGTTCCTGATCATTTTGCTCCTAAACACCGTGTTTTCGATTTCGGTCTGGGCCCAAACCGATCCAAACGCTTCTCCCGTAAACCCGGATCCCGATTCAACGGAGCGCATCGATACCCGCGACTTGACGGGAAACGGAATCCCCAATCGCGACGGATTCGCCTGCTCAAGTACCGTGCTGGATCCGCGCGAGCGAAACCGGTTTTGGGACGAAACCTTGCGTAAAGGATTCGTCGGAAAAGAAATGTCTTCTGGAACGCCTCCGAACAAGGACCGGGACAGTATCGATCAAAATACTTTGATTTTGCCGGACTTGGAAGGACAACTCGCCATCAAACAAACCGTTCCTGGACAAAAAATCAATCCCGAGGAAATCGTTCACCGTCTGAACAAATTCAACAAAGGCGCGTTCGCGTTCGGACTCGAATTAACCGACACGCTGCGCGTCGGAAAATGCGAAGACGTCAACACCAGCTGCGGACTCGTGGGCCAAAGCCTTTCCTATCGAAACAGCGGCGCCGGTGTGGTCGCCAACGTCAAAAACGTTTTTAACGATTTGTGGAGTTTTGCCAAACCCGACAACGAAGACTACAAACCCACGGGATTAAGCGACGGCGAAGCCGCGTACGTGCGAAACGAACTCATCGAAGCCTCCAAAGACAACAACGTGCTCGAAGCCAAAATCGCCCAGCGAAAAGAAAGCAATCCGATTCCGAACAGCATCCTCGCCGGAACCTTCAAAGCCACGATGAACTCGAACTGCACGAACGCCGCGTGTTACATCAATACCTATTCCATGTTTGACAAATTATTCAACGCCTACATTTCCACCGACATGCTCATCGGAAGCTTCGGACCCACTCTGATCAACCAGGCCAAAAAAGCCTTCGGTTACGTCGGAAGCCGCCAACCATTCTTTAAAATCGGGGAAACCGCGTTGGCGCAACGCATCAAAAGCCTGTACGCGCGACCTGGTGGACTGTACTCGCGATACATTCTCAACCGCCAGTACCGCAGAATCCAGCAAGAAGCCTTGCCGTTTGACAATATCATCTCTGAAAAAAAATTCGTCATCCAAGGCGGCGGATTCAACGCCGGATGGAACCCGGTCATCGAAAAGGAACTGATTCCCAAATACACGACCAAAGAACAAAAAGGAAAAGTCTATGATTACATTGCCTATATGCGAAAAATCGCGAAATCGTACGATCTTGAATCCAAATTGGCCCAGCAAGAACTCGCCGCGGCCACCAAAGGACTCAAAGCCGCTGACCCCGCGTTTCTCCAGGCGCGAATCCGCGCCGCGGGAAAAATGGGTCAGATTTACCACGAAATCGATGACGTCACGGGACTTGATATTCCGGAATGGGTATTAAACCACAAATCCTTGAACTGGGCCAAGTACGCGGTCAAACGCGAAGACACGCTCGGAGAATACGTACAGCCCGCCGTCGACTCGGATTTCGCGGATATCATTTTCCAAAAACTCAACAAAAGCGGTAACTTCCATTTTGATGCCGGCGACGTGAAGGATTACAAAACCACGCTTGAACACGTCGGCGACAAACTCGTGCTGTATTCGCCTACTCCGAAAGGAAACATGCTTGCGCAAGTCGGACGGGCGGACATTGAAGGCGCTGCCAGTCACGGACTGCACGCGGGCGCTTTCGCCAAACTCGATGACGGAACCATGGTTCCCTTCCAGCCGCAAAACGTCAAATATATCATAAAGAAAACCGCGGGAGACGTGCAATTGTTCGGCGGCGGCTACGAAAAAGTCCGCGAAATATCCGCCCAAGAAATGTCCGACATTCTGTTAGGGCCCCGTGTTTCCTGGAGAACGGGCGCCTGGTCGCGAAACTCGGACACCATGCTCCAATGGGCGCGTGAACACAACTGGCAATTTCGAAAACACTACGCGAGTCTTTTGGATCAATCCATGGCATACGAAGACCAGATCATCAAAGCGTATCTTTCCCCCAAAGGCGGCGCCAAATGGACCGCGTACCCGTTCGCGTTCTGGGGATTCAAACGCGGATTCGGAAGCGAAGACTTGTCGCTTTATCAACTGCCCGATACGTGGAAAACACTGGAAATCACGTTGGGCTCGACCCAGATCTACAACGACGCGTTCGTCGAATTCTTCGCCAACGAAGGAAGCGACCAAGGCGACATCTTCGTTTTGTTTTTGAACAAACTTCCCTGGAAAATGGTCCTAAACAAACTCTCCGAAAGCTACAATCCCGCCAACGACTTGTTCCAGTCTTTGACCAACAACGAAATGCGCAGCGAAACCGGAAACCTCGTCACGTATGTTTCCGGTCCCTCGGATTGTCCCAACTGCGGCATCACCTTGTCCACGAAAAACCTCAAAACCTTCGCGCCGTATTTCACGGCTCCAGACCGGTTGCAAACATTCATTCTTGAAGACACGCCCGCCGACCAAAAAGACGTCGGACAAACCCTGATCGCTTTCACGCGTCACACCAACCTAAAAGGACAAACCGGTGACATCGAAGAAGGCGGTATCAATCTCGAAGAAGCGATCCGCAAAAAAGAAACCTGCGAAGAAAAAGTCAAAGCCCTAAACGCGAACATTCCAATTATCGGAAGCCTTTTACCCGGTGACGCATCGATTGGCGGAGCCCTTGCGTTCGGGGAAAACATCGGTTACATGCTCTTTACCTGGGCCGGTTTTTTGGGCAGCATCGTACAGCAAGTACTCATCGCGCCGCAACTACAGGACTGCGTGGATGCCCAGGAAGGATATTTCATTCATTTCTTTTCGCCGGCACCCGACAAGGAAAAAGGCAAGGAAGCAAACGGCGAACTCGGAACCGACAAAGTCGCAAACATCCTCAAAGACGGAACCGACCGCGTGCTCGACAGCCTGCAAGGCCGCGACACGACGTATCCGCAAAACAACACGCCTGATGGTCGACTACCGCAACCCCCCACCAACGACGGTTCCGGCACCTGGGCCAGCGAAGCAACAGAAGACATGCGCGACCGCATTGAATCGCTCGTGCAAAACGCGGAAACCAAAGACCTGGTGGAAGCCGTGATTGTCAGCGAAGGAAGCAACACGGGTCAATTCACGGGAATGCACTTGTTTTATCTGTGGACCCAGGGCAACGCGGAAACCAACGTGTCCAAATACCGAACCGAAGGAAAAGAACTCATTTCGGACGGCAACACCACGATTGAAAACAATTTCAAAGACGGAAAAGTCCGCGTGAACGGAAAAGACGTAATCACGAACCCCGACATCGCCCGTTTACCCGCGGAAAACCTGCAGATTCCCGCGTATGAATACCCGAACACGCTCACCAAAATCGGTTTGCCTGCGAACTCCAACGAAGTCATTTTCCTGATGGACGCCCAAGGCGACTTGATCGTGCTTAATCGCGAAGTATTGGACTGCATCAAAAGCGGCGTTCTGGCCCAAACCGGAGTTCCGCTTAATTCCGAACACTTAACCGAAGTATTCGGTCCAACCGAAGCCATTGTCACGGACACGCATCCGAATATTCACCCCGAACCCGGCGCGCGACGCATCGTTGCCGAAGGAAACCCCCGAAAAATCGCGGAAGGCGGTTCGGCCAAAGTAGAAATACTCGCGAACACGTTTGCCATCATGACGCCGACCCTCGGCGGAACACCTGACGTGGGTCACCTGCAAAGCATTCAATTCCGAAACGGCGTCATCGTTTACAAACCCGAAACCAACGAACTCATTGTCTGGCTCAAGCGAAACGAAAAAGCGATTCTGACGCAAAACGACGTAACGGGCCTCAAAGCCACCAAAACCAGTTCGCCGAATCCCGAAACCGGTTGTGAAGAACCCGCGCTAAACCTCGACGTCACCGGAAACTCAAACAACGAAACCTCGCAATACAAAGCGGGTTTGTTCAACGACAGTCTTGACAAAATGGGTCCCTACAAAATCTTCGACACGCCCAGCAAACGATTCGTTTTGTACAGCAAACTCGAAAATGGGGCCTGTGTACCGTACTTCAAAGTCATTGACAAAGCCACGGGAGAAACCCTCGTGGACCAACCCATCAAATCCATCGAACAAACCCCGACCGGCGTCAAAATCACGACCGCGGACGGAAAAGAACACGCGCTTGATTTCAGCTCGGAGAATGGCCGACCGATTTTATCTTATAACGGCCGACCCGAAACCCTGACCAGCGCCCAAGGCGAAAACGGCGCGTTCTGGTACGATCCGGACAAAGGCCTGTGGTATACCGAAAACGCCCAATTACTGCCGTTGCTTGAAGCCTTCAAGAAAAACGGGATCTCAACCCAAGCCGGTGCGGACGGACGCGTGACCAGTCAAGCCAGCGGAAACGTTTTGAATCTGAACGTCGGCGGAAACGACGGACTTGGATTCAATCTTCCGTCGCTTCCCACGAACCCCGTGGTATTGTTATTGTTCGTGCTCGCGCTCATCGGAACCATCATCGCGATTCGATTCAAAGAATTCGAATAAAAAAATCAGGCCGTTTTTTTGTCTCGGCCAAGGGCTTTGTTCCGCAACGTTTTGATTTTCCGCAACTTGTCCCTTTTCAGTTGCTCGACCGCGTCGCCGTACTTGATTCCTTGCTCCGTCCAGGTATCGGCTTTCATGGCCGCCTGGAACGCGGTGGATTTTCGGTCTTCCCGACTTTTCGCGTCTTTGGCTCTGACCATTTCCTTTGCTCTTCGCATGCTGACTTTTTCACTGTTGGCCACTTCAATCGCCCGTTCCTTTACATGCGAGGAAGTGATCTGATACTTGGCAATCGCCCGCGCGGCAAACCTTGAACCCAACGAAATCGGAAACCACGCCAAACGAAACGGAAGCGATACCAAAAAAACGGTCGCCCGCGCCGGACCCCACACGCGTTCAAATTTTTCCCCGAAAATATTGAATTTTTTCCAGGAAAACGGGTTATCCGGATACGCGTAGGTTCGAAGCGGCGAACTCCATGTGGCCAGACGAAACGCCTTGGCCTGGCGTTCGCGTAATTCATCGTTGATTCGCTCCCGGAGAACCGTGCGGTCCTTTATGATTTTCTCGTACGACTGCCGTTGCGCCGGCGTCAATTCGCCGGGTTCCGGTTCCATGGCCCACGGTGTGCGCTTGGCCCTTCGATCTTCTCCTGTCGGATAATCCTCGATGCTTCCCGCGGAATGCTGCGGAGAACCGCGTCGTCGACTGGGTCTTCTTGCGTTTGCCATTTTTTCGCCTTACGCATACATTGTCGTGGTCTTGTCTTCGAGTTCCTGAATGGTTTCGCCGGTTTCCTTGACTTTCTGCAAATGATCCAAGATTTCTCTTTCGGTTTTTTTGGCTTCCGCCAACAACGGTTTGACATCGATGTTTAATCCAAGCACGGTATTGAGTTTTTCAAGGAGTTTCGCCGCGGCTTTGTAATCCGCGCCAATCGACACCGGTCCCATGAGCGACATGGCTTCAATCGCAGTTTCTTTTTGAAGCTCCAACAGGATCAACGCCGTAACACCGGTCGTGATTCCTTCCTTGATCATGAGCACCCCGTTTTTTTCCAGCATTTGCTTGGACTGAATGTTGTCCGCGATTCCATAAATATTCTGGTCTTTTGGATCACCGGTATTGATGCCCGCAAGCGAAATGGCGCGTTTGATTCCCTTGGATTTGATCCATTGCACCGTTTTCTTGGCCAATTTCGGGGTTAATTGTTTGGGAATAATTTGTTCCGAAATCAACACGACGAGTTTTTGTTTGTCGTTCACGTAAATACGCGAAGGAAACACCGGCATGCCGTCATGCACCCGGATAATGGAGGAAAACCCGTCGGATTCAATGACTCCTAATTCCTCAAAACCGCCTTTTTCAACCACATACTTGGCGGCAATCGTTCCAACAAGCCCAAGACCCGGAAACCCTTCTATCAAGGTGTATCCCGCGAGGTTTTTCTTGTTCCATTCCACAAATTCAATCGACGAATGTTCCATTTTCATGCACCAACTAAAAAACGATTTAATTCTTTATAAAACCACGCCTTTTTTCCGCTGTATCCTTACCATCCCGCGGCCAGCCAAAAACCCGCCAAACCCAACGGAACCAGGACCGCGGCGTACAACACGCCTCGTTTCCAGCGGCCTTCCTGAATGGCCACAAAAAAACTCGCCAAAACCCCGTATTCAATCAAATAAATCCAGGTTCCAATTCCCGCCATTTCGGAAAGGCTTTTTCGATCCACGCTACTGGCTCCGATTTCAAGGGTACTAAACGCCGAGACATCCAGGTCCGCGGACAACCCGGAAAGCAAACCCAATACGACCGGCACCACAACGCCGCCCGCAACCAAGATCGTGTATTTTTCCACCCACAACAACGCACTTCGCTCGCGAAGAATGCTTTGGGTCTCCAAGAGGTCTTCCGCGGTCTGGCGAAACGTCTCCGACAAGTCGCATCCGGTGGAATACCCAAGCACGATCAAATGAACCGCGCGATCCACGCTGGGGCTTTTGCAACGCCTGGAAACCGCGCCTAACGCTGATTCCACCGAAGCACCGCGCTCGATTTCGGTGACCGCCCGGAAAAACTCGGCTCCAAGAAACCCAAAATCCGAGCGCGCACAATACGAAATCAATTTCATGATGGGAGTGCCCGGCGGAAACACACTGGCCTGCAACAACAAATCCGGCACCATTTCTTCTCGTTGTTTTCGACGCCGATCGGATTCAACCAAAAGAAACAAGAACCGAAAAAAAGCGGGGAGGAAAAAAAGCCCCGCGCCCGCGCAAGTTATGTAGAACATAGGGGTTTGCAGGACCCACAGCGCGACGACTCCCGCCGCCGCGGCTGCGGCGCCTTCTCGAATAGACCGGTCCAAAAAAACCCCCGCGGTTTGAGGCGATTCGCACGCGACCAAAAGCGTTTCCAATTTCCGCGTCACGATCCGGCTATCCACCGTCACTTCCCTCCTTTATTTCCAATCCCGCAAAAAAACCGGTGTTTGATTTCGAATCAATCCCAATACGCCCAGATCCAGCGCCGGAAACCCGACCGTGATCGCGAGCAACACCTGTAGCGGCGAAAAATCAAAATCCAAAAACAACCCTCCGACAATCACGAAACTCTGGAACAACGCCGGCGCGATCGCCGAAACCGTGATGAACACCAGGGAAAAAACCGCGAGCTTGGATCCGAATTCCCGCGCTTTTATCCGCTGTTCCGACAACAGTTCCAACCCGATTCGTCGCACGGCCAATCCCGCTTCCTTGCGAGACCCTTGTTCATACGCGTTGATCAAGGCCAGGACCACGCGCCGGACTTGCCGCGACTCGAGCCGATCCGACAAATGCTGCAGCGACTCCGACACGCTGCTTCCTTTTTTGGCCACTTCGTCAAAAACCGTCTTGAACTCGGCGCTTGTCCGGCCATATCCGGACCGCGCGATGTCAGCCAAACCGCGTTCAAACGGAATTCCAATATTGAGTTCCACGCTTAACGCCATCAACGCCAACGGCAACTCTTTTTCAAACTGTTCGGTTTTTCGCGTCAAATCCGAAAAAGGCGCGTTGATTCCCGCAAAAAACCAACCCAAAAAAACGATCGCTCCGACCCCAAATCCTGCCACGAGATCCAAAAAAAAAACCGCGTACAAAATCCAAACGGCCCCCAGCACCCACAACCGTTCCACAAACTTTTTTTTCACGAAAAAAATCGCGGTTTCTTTTTTTCCTGATAACTCCAGCCGTTTTGAAAGGGATTTTTCAAATTCCGCCCACTGTTGGCTTAGGATTCCCGAATCCATTTTTCTTTGACCCCCCAATCGGTTTCCTTAATCACTCGTTCTTCGAGATCTAACCTGCGTTTGGCCAACAGCTGCTCTAACCCCAACGGATTTACTCCAAAGGTGTGAACCATCTTGGCCGCCAACCGAATGCTTTGATTCACCCGCTTGAACTGCCGCAACCCAAAATCGAATTCGAATAATTTGCGTAATTCCACGCCGCTTCCGTTCCAATCCACTTCGCTGATCTCGACGATTCTGCGTTCTTCCGTTTGCCGCAGCGTTGCCGGGTCTACCCGGGAAAACCGCCGCTGCACCACGATCAAATCGATCGACGCCAAATCCATTTCGAGCACTCCGTACGATCTCATTCGAACCAACGCTTCCTTGCCGGATTGCGCGTGAAACGTGGCCATGGATCCTTTTCCTTGTCCCGCAAGCAACGTGTCCAAAAACGCCTTGACTTCCCCTTTGCTCCGGATTTCTCCCACTACAATGCGGTCCGGCCGCATGCGAAGCGAATCCAAAATAAGGGACCGCATCGAAATACCGGCTTCTTCGCTGGTAGTCAAACGAATCCAATGCGGATGCGACAACTTCAATTCCGGGGTTTCTTCCACCGAAATCACGCGTTCTTTTTCCGGAACAAAACAAAAAAACGCGTTTAACGAACTTGTTTTTCCACTACCCGTGTTTCCGCACAACAAAACCGAACAATCCGTCAAAAACGCCATCCAAAGAAACGCGGCCATTTCCGAACTGAGGGTTCCAAAGCGGATCAATTCCAACGGGGAAAAAGGGCGTTCGCGAAACTTTCGAATCGTCAAGGTCGGGCCCGAAAAAGAAACCGGTTCCATGGCCGCATGAATTCGCGAACCGTCTTCGAGCACCGCGTTGATGCGCGGGGTTTTAAGCGAAAGCCTTCGCCCGGTTTTTCGGACAATCCGGTTCACCAGATTCCGAAACAGCTCTGGTGAAAAAATAACCAGGTTGGTTTCGAGCCATCCGAAATCACGGTCAAAAACCCGAACCGGAGTGGACCTTTCAACGCCGCACACCGCGATTTCTTCAAGGTTTTTGTTTTCCAACAAAAACTGGAGCGGTCCGGCTAAAAATGCCAAACAATACAGCAACCGAAACAAGTACTCTGATTGCGCGGACTCCAAGTCTAGGAATCGTTCTTCGCAGAACGAATCGAAAAAAACCCGAAAATCCTCGGCGTCAAAACGACTCGTATCCGATTGCGTCTGAAAAGAAACCAACACTTCCAAAACCAATTGTTCTTCGTCTTTTGAAAGCGTCGGAAAAGCGATCACGTACACGCGTTTTTCATTCCGCAATTCAACGATCGAAAACAAGTCGCTTGAAACCACTACTTTGGCGATATCCGGGTCTTGCACCGGACAAAAATGCCAGCCTAAAACGCCTTTGGAATCCATTGGCGCTTCCTTTTTTGTCATCTTCGAAGAAAAGACCCAAGACGTTTAAAAAAAAGCGATTCACCGGCGATCAACGAACCGCTAGGTTTTTTCGGGATACACGTAGTCGCCCGCAAAAATCCGAAACGAACTTCCGTCGCTTAAACCGAATTTTTTTCGCAAATTATCCGCGGCAACGATTTCGATGATTTCCGAACCGTGTTCGGCTTTTTCCGGAACAATGACTCCGCCTTTTTGACCGTTTTCGAAAAACACGGGATACACAAACAACATTCCGAATTCGTTTTCCTCTTCGCTAAACCCCGTGATTTCAAACCCGCGAATCTGCGCCAAAAACGATTCGCGTTCCTCTTCGTCGACTTCCAGATTCAATGTTCCCGGAAAAATATCAATGCCGAGCATTCTGCGAAGCTGCACCCGATACCCTGGTTTTGAAATCAATTCTTGGGCGCGCTCCGCTCCGGAAACAACCGTTCCCTCCAATTCCTGCATTCTTATCCGCTCCGTTCCGGTCTGAATTTGGATATCCAACCGTTTAATCCGCGGGCCAAATAGGGCACCACGATCGCCGAAAAAGACAATAGTCCAAGTCCGATCCATTCCGCAACCGCCAAATCCGTTGTCTCAAAAATCGGGTGGAACCAATCAATCTGGGTGATCATTACCTGCAGCAAACCCGATGCCACCACGGCCACCATCAGTTTTCGATTCGTCCAAAAAGGCTTTTCAAGCATTGTTTTTTCTTCGCTCCGGCAATTAAACACCAGCACGAGTTCGAACAACACCAGCATGTTAAACGCCAAGGTACGCGCTTTTTCCAAGGACAACCCTTCGTTGATTCCCCACGAAAACACGCCCAGCACCATGATCGCGCTGATGACTCCAGCCACCAGAATAAACGATTCCAATCCATGCAACAATCCTTCGGTGGGGCGACGCGGTTTTTTGTCCATGACGTCCTGATCGCCTTTTTCGGCGCCCAACGCCAAAGCCGGAAGCCCGTCGGTTGCAAGGTTTAACCAAAGAATCTGGATGGCCACCAAGGGAAGAAACCGAAAATCAAGCAGAATCGCCAACGAAATAATGAGGATTTCGCCGAGGTTTGCCGCGAACAAATATTTCATGAACCCGCGAATATTCGAATAAATCCGGCGTCCTTCCTCGATTCCCGTGACAATCGTCGCGAAATTGTCGTCGGCCAAAACGATCTGGGCGGATTCCTTGGCCACGTCGGTTCCGGTGATGCCCATGGCAAACCCGACATCGGCTTGCTTTAACGCGGGTCCGTCATTGATTCCGTCGCCCGTCATGCCCACAACAAACCCTTTTTTTTGCAATACCTGGACAATCACCATCTTGTGTTCGGGGTTTACGCGCGCAAAAATCCGTTTATTCAAAATAGCGTCTTCCAATAATTTTCCCGAAAGGCAATCCAATTCGCTTCCCGTGATCACGTCTTCCGGTCGCTGGCATAATCCCAGTTCTTTTCCGACCGCAAGCGCGGTCAAAGGATGGTCTCCCGTAATCATCTTGACTTCGATTCCCGCGTGATGACACTTGGCAATGGATTCTTTTGCTTCGGGTCGTGCGGCGTCGATCATTCCCACTAAACCCAAAAACACCACGTTTTCCTCCATTTTTTCTTTGGGAACCGGCGATTTGCTTTCAATCATTCCCACGCCCAAAACGCGTAATCCAAGGGACGCCATTTCCGCGTTTTGAAACAGCATTTTCTTTTTCCATTCCTCCGACAAAGCGATTTCTTTTCCGTTCACGAAAATCCGGTCGCTTTTTTCCAAAATCGTTTCTCCGCTTCCTTTCACGAACACGAAGTGTCGTCCTTCTTGCCGCGCCTGCACGCTCATCGCTTTTCGCTCGGTGTTAAACGGGTTTTGTTCAAACACCTCGAACCGGGACGATAATTCGTCTTGTTTTAATCCCGCTTTGTACGCGGCCACCAGCAACGCCAATTCCGTCGAATCCCCGCGTTGTTCGGTCGCCGAAAACGTGGCGTCGTTGGCCAACACCACGGCTTTCAAAAGCCAATCCAATTCCGGTTCTTTTTCCACCGACACTTTTTTGGTTCCCGAAAAAAACGCGCCTTGGACGTCAAAACCGCTTCCCGAAACAACGAATTCTCCTGACGAAGAAAAAACCCGCGTGACCGTCATTTCGTTTTTGGTCAAAGTCCCGGTTTTGTCCGAACAAATCACGGAACAGTTGCCGATCGTTTCCACCGCCTGGATTTTGCGCACAATCGCTTTTTTTTTGCTCATGACCGTCGCGCCGATCGTCAACGTAATCGTAATGATGGCAGGCAATCCTTCCGGAACCGCGGCGACCGCCAAACTGATCGCAACCAGCGCCAGTTCCATGGCTTCTTTTCCCTGCCAAAGACCAATCAGAATCAACCCCGCCGAAACGACCGTAATAAAAATTCCGATTTGGACCGACGCTTTTTTCAACCGCTTGACCAGCGGGGTTTCTTCGGACTCGATTTCGGAAAGCAATCCTGCGATTCTTCCGATTTCGGTGGTCATTCCGGTATTCGTGACCGCCACCGTGGCTTTTCCATTCGCGACAATCGTCTGTTTAAACACCATGTTTTTTTTGTCCGCCAAATCAGTTGGACGTAAAAGCGGTTCCGAAGATTTTTCGACAACCGTGGATTCTCCCGTCAAAGATGATTCGTCCACCAACAGCGAAAAACTCTCCAGGATGCGCCCGTCCGCCGGAATCTTGTCGCCTGCTTCCAAAAAAATGATGTCACCCGGAACCAATTCGGCAGCGTTGACGTTCACGACTTTTCCGTTTCGCAACACGCGCGCCGAAAACGCCGACAACTTTTTGATGGCTTCAATGGCGTTTTCCGCTTTGTATTCCTGAATGAATCCCACCAGCGCGTTCAACAGGACAATCGCCAGAATCACGACAGCGTCCAAGGTTTCGTTGACCACAAAAAACAGTAGAATCGCGGCTGCCAGCAAAATCAATACCATGACGTCCGAAAACTGTTCGACCAGAATTTCAAGAACCAGATTTTTCTTTTTTTTGGCCAGTTCGTTGGGCCCCACTTCTTTTAACCGAACTTCCGCCCATTCGCTTGAAAGCCCTTTTTCGGTTGTTTTAAGGGATTTTAAAGCGTCTTCGGCCGAAAGACACGAATAATCCGTTTGTGAAGCAGTCATGCTTCAAAGAAAACGAAGTTAAGGAATAAAAATGCGTTGATTGGGTTCAGAAAAACGGTTTATCCTTTTCCGGAACGGATCGATTCCAAATAGTCGTCTTTACAGTTTTGACTGCAAAAACCCTGGAAAAACAAGTGCCCGGATTCCTTGTCGAGTTGCTTGCTGCAATTCAAACAAAACCGCGCACGGTCATTGACACGCATTCCGGAGGACCGGCTTCGCTTCATATAACCGCTTAAGTCCATGAACAAGTTCTTTAGCAAACGATTTAAAAAAACGTGTTTGAGCCCCCGTTATGTTGACGACTATTTTTTGAAATATTCGTACCCGATCGCACCCAATGCCAGGATACTAATGCCGATGGACACTCATACCATCGGTCAAAGTCCTGCGGCGGTTCGAGTCGCTGGGAAATACGGCTGCACATCCCGCTTTTTGACATCCAGCTCCCAAAATAACTGGTCTCCGATCCCAATCGCGCTGGCAAGGTGCGTTGGAATCTCGATTAAATATTTGCTGGGCGCTTTGGGAGTATAATTCAGGGAAAAGGGTCTCAAATTTCGTTTGATGTCCACCACTTTTTTGTTTTCATCCAAATACACCGCGTCAATCGGAAAAAAAACAAACAGCATGTGAATACTCGCTTCGATGCGGTGGGAACCATCGAATTCAAACACGAGACAATAATCGAAATTTTTTTCCTGCTCGAACATCAACCCCTTGAACCGTTGCCAAGTAGTGGACGCGAACCGCACGTTTTCACAAATCGTTTCATTGCGGGTCTTGTTCGATAACAAACGAATTCACAACCCGCTTTTCTTTTTTGTCCGGCAATACTTCCAAATCCGGAACCTTGATTTCTTCAATCAATTTTTTGGCTTCTGTTGGAGAAGGCTCTTTTCCGGGTTCGGTTTCAAGTTCTTTTTTGAGGGCTTCTACTTCCCGAATCTGCTGTTGCATCCGGTTCAAAATCGCGTCAATGCGTTTTTGTCGCTCCGCTTCTTTTGGTGAAACCAAATCCGTTCCCTTCATAGACCACAACATTCGAAATTTAAAAGCGTTGTTATTAGGTATTTAGGGCAGGTTATTGGGCACTCCATTCGAGGATTGTACCAAAACCAATGAATCGTTTTTATCGGAGACAAATTTATGGAACTCTCGTCTATTGCGTTTATTCCGGATGGAAACCGCCGGTTCGCCAAACAACACGGTATTTCCCTGGTGGATTCCTATCGCTTGGGCACCCAAAAAGCGTGGGACGTCATGCACTGGCTATCCGATTATCCCGCCATTAAAACCGGGACTTTTTACACGCTTTCGTTGGAAAATCTGACGCGAAACAAAACCGAACTGCATTTGCTTCTCAAAATATTCGACCGCGAACTCGACAAAGCCGCGGCCAATCCGATTTTCGAAGACCAAAACCTTCGGTTACGCTTCATCGGGCAAACCGATCTGTTGCCAAAAAAACTCAAAGAAAAAATGACGGACTTGGAAAAAAAAACCGAAGATAACAAAACCCGCACCATCAACCTCGCGATCGGTTACTCCGGACAAAACGAAATCGTGGACGCCGCCAAAAAAATCGCGACGGATTACCAACAAGGATTACTCAAATTATCGGACGTCACCACGGAAACATTCAAACGATTCCTGTACTCCGATTTTTCGTTTCCCGATTTGATTGTCCGCACCAGCGGAACCAAACGCCTAAGCGGTTTTTTAACCTACCAATCCGCCTACTCCGAACTCTATTTTTTGGACAAATACTGGCCCGAAATCCAGAAAAACGACCTCAACCAAGCCGTTACCGAATTCAACGAACGAGATCGCAGATACGGAAAATAGCCGATTTCGTACGGTTCCTTCAAGAGACTTTGCCATCCTTGATGGCAAGAGGCAATGCTTACTATTTCACTGGCGATGCACCGCTTCTAAAGACGTAAAAAAAGCAAATCCGAATTCCGTGAATGCAAAACGAAACATTATCGATTTTTGAACCTGCTTGCCAAGACAACGAAGAAAAAATATTCGCTCACGGAATCCGAGAAGAAATAAAAAGAATGTGCCACGAACTTGGTGGCGTAACCGAAACTGCCCGAAAATTAAATCTGAAATTTAAACAGGTTTGCGAATGGCCTTGGAGAGGAAAACCAATTCCGCTCAAACAACTCGATCGCATGATCGAATTTCTTCCGGCGGAAAAGCGACTCGAATACCGACAACGATTCGACGAAAAAGAATTTTATCTCAGCGCGAACTATTCGGGACACAAAATGAAGTTTCCCAAAAAACTGTCGCCGGAACTATGTTACATCGTCGGATTATTGCTCGGCGACGGATCGATTTCTGGGAGTTTTCAGAAGGGATTTCGTAAGCGGGTCATACAAGTATTTTTCGATTCTTCGGATCATGCGGAGTTGTATTCCTATCTGTTGGTTTCCACTTTTGCATTGAAACCGAAAAAATACCCTCGCCGTGGATGTGTCTGTCTATCTATCAGCTCATTTGTGTTCCATTGGTTTTTTTGCACGTATTTCGGCTTTATCGGCGGAAAAAAAGCCGACCGAATAATTATTCCAGATCGAATCTTCCAAACCCAAAATACTGATCTTACAAAGCCTGCATTCGCGGGTTGTTTGATTCCGACGGATCTTGCATTCCAAGCACCCGATCGATTCGTTATGCCAGTACAAGCTGCAAAATACTCGATCAAATCTGCCCTTTATTGGAAGCCGAAGGCATTCGTCCTTTCCGCGGCACGTGATTAAAAAATCCGAAATACAAAATGCTTTACTCGCTTCAGATCAAACGACGTTCGTCTCTTGCACGATTTGAAAAAAAAGTCGGTTTTTGGCACCCGACAAAACAACGAAAGCTTTTAAACATTCTTCAGCAAGAAGTCACTAATCAACCTCCACATCCACAGCCCCATAGTGTAGTGGCCAAGCATCCGGGACTCTGATTATGTCTAAGTAGGAGCGCTCCCGTGACGAGAGTTCGAATCTCTCTGGGGCTAATAACTGAAAGTAATTAGTCTTCTCTTCGTTTCTTAACTATGTGAAAGGAGAGGGATTAATTATATGGACCAGATATTTGATCCGCACTGTTTAGAACGGCGAATGGCTGCCGAACTCGTCAAAATCAATCGTTTACCTAATCCTAATAAGACTCTGATTCTTGATTTTCTCGAAAACTATCGATTCAAAAAGAAACAATTAAGCATTGCCCGAAAAAGCCGCTTAGCCAGCCAATTACACTTCTTTTCCACCTTATTCGAAAAGCCTTTGAAACCGTTTCAAGAAAGCGAAACCAACGAATTGGTTAAACTCATTGAGCGATACGAAAACAAACACAAAGTTTATTCCTTGCATACCTGGCGGGAAATGGTCAAAAACATCAAAATCTGGATCAAGTGGACCAATCCCGATCGCTATCCCACCATTTTGCTCAATTGCAAAGACGCCATCACCGTTCAAAATCCCTATTCCGACCCCAAGCGAAAAGCAAAACTCGACGAATTCCTCATCACCGACGAAACATTCTCCAAACTATTGAACGCTGGAAACACGCAACACAAAGCTCTTCTTGCCGTTGGCTTTGGCTGCGGACCCCGCTCCGGCGAACTACTAGGATTACGCCGAAAAAACCTCGAATTCAATTCCGACGGAACCGTAGCCGCCTCATTCCTTGAATCCAAAACCTTTCCCCGCGAAAACGTCTTGCTAACCCCCGACCTTGCCTACTACGTCCGTGAATGGTACGAAAAAAGCCCCGCCAACAACCCAATGACTTTCTCTTTTGTACCACCAATGGACCCCCAAAACCAATCAGCAACCAACTACTCAACCTCACCCTCAAACGACTAGCTATCAAAGTCGGCCTAGGCCACTGGGCCCAAAAAAAATCCTCCAAAGGATTCCGATACTCCCAATACGAAGGCCAAAAAATCTATTTCACCAAATTCCGCCGATCCGCTGCCACCTGGGCACTCAAAAACCTGAAAAGCCAGTCCCTTGCCTGCAAGCGAATCTGGGGAAACGAATCCAGCCAAATGATCAAAATCTACTCCGGCTTAATCTCCGACGACGCCAACCAAGCCTACCGCGAAGCCATCGGAATCGTTTCTCCCCCCTGCTGTTTTTGTCTTTCTACGCATCGTAGACGGCAAAAAATCGTTTTTCGAACCACCCAACGAAGATACGTCTGTCACAACTGTTTACACGCTTTCGGTGGAGAGTCTAATGTAGTTCAAATACTGGAAAAAATACCCTTAGCCGAAGACGCGATTTTTGGAACCGACTCAAAAATTTAATCTGCGTTACATTTTACAAATCTCAATGCATTCGAAACATACAAATAGTGATTGGTTCTTGATGTTGCCATGAAAAGGAGCAGCAGAAAACAGGTTCAAAAAAGCCCTGTGATTACCCCACAATTTCGGGAAGTCACTCGCGGTTCAGTTAACGAAAGACATGTGTTTATTGACAACAGGCCCGATCCACAGTACCGCTACCACATGGAAAAAAATCCACGCAGAGCCCAAGAATTAGAAGCAATATCAAATGCTTGGGTACAACGCCGAGTTCCCGTACAAAAAGTGTTGCTAAGAAAAGGACCATTTGTTCTGTTAGATTATATTGCAGGAGAAACCCTTGAAGGAAAAAGATTAACCGGAGGCCAGATCGCAGAAATGGCTCGAATGGTCGCCAAAATGCATTCTGCACACATTCCCCTTAAAATTCAGGTTCCCAAAATAGAAACCGTTTTCAACCGGATAAAAGAAAGAACCCGAATACTAGAACAAGAAAGATTCCTAACTGCTTCACAGGCAAATCGCTTGCGCACATTCTTTTTGACCCATGCAGCCACCCGCCTGCCGCTGGTCTTGTCACACAACGACTTGGCACGCGACAACATCGTAACACGCAAAGGCAAACTCGTCGCAATTGATATCGGAGATGCAGGCATTTCATTTCGCGACTTTGAACTTTGGCGAACTATGACCAAATTGAAACTAACTCCACAACAACAAGCAAGATTCATATCCGAATACAAGCGAAATGGCGGAAACACAAACGAGTTCACACAAACACAACAATTCTGGAAGCCATACGCTCTATTCCTAGCGCTCTATTCCCACAGAAACAGAAGACCAAAAAAAGAAATCAAGGAACTCACACAAGAAATATTTGCTTCGCTACCAAAAAAATAACAAGAACAAAAAAATTACATCGGTCATGAAAGCCCCAAATCAAAAACGTCACATTTATATTTTTCAACGTCGTAATATAAATGAAGCGAAGAAAAAAATTTCACAGGCTGATTACTTCCGTTCTTCGGCCTCTCTGGGGCTAACAGGGAAAAAGTCGTAGCCGACAGAGCGTTCTATGAAATCGTGGGCTGATATCCTATCATCATTTATACTGAAAACTTCCTACTTCTTAATGAATGAAAGAAAAGAATGCATTGATAAATTCGCTTGAAATGACTCTGGAATTGCATAAAGCGGGGTTTTCAATGCCTGAAATTGCCTACAAGCGAAAACTCGCATTTTCTACCATCGAAAACCACATTCGAATTTTATTGGGGCAAAAGCGAACGCGGATTGAGGAACTTCTTTCTCCTACCAAAATCGAATTAATCAAAAAAGCGGTCAACGAAAACCCGAACAAAGGCTTGACCGAAATAAAAAACATTGCCGCAAGATTTTTCGTATGCCGAAATAAAATGGGTCTTGACGTCCATTGGAAAATTCCGGAAAAAACCTCTGGTTCTGCTCATCGTCAGAGCAATCAATACTTATGCAGGGAACAACTGTGATCGGAAATGTTTTAACCATGACGAAATTCTTTTTGATTGCAGGGAAAAATTCGAAGAACTCGCCAAACAATTCGGTCAAAATCCGATCACGGTCAGCGAATTCTATCGTCTCATGAACGCGGGCGCGATTACTATCTGCAAACTCCCTGAAAAAAAGCGCAGAGCGGTCGTCATCTGGATGCGCCTTGAACAACTTCAAGACAACGGAACCGATTTTTGGGATTTGGATTAAATCAAGCCAATTTGGGCGATTGGATTTTTGCAAACGGTTTTAAACAGGTCTGTTGCCCGGGCTTTTGCCAAAAAGTGAGTCGATGGATTCCAAATAACTTTCTTCCCCCAACGATTGGTTTTTGATTCGTTTTATTATCTTTCCTACCAGCGTTTTCAGTTCAATCGTGCTTACCATTTGCCCCTCTTGTTTTGCGGATAACAAATACTGTTTGATTTGCTTCTTTATAACCGCTTCCACTTCGGTGTCGTTTTCGTCTCTCCAAATATTCTCTTTTATGCGCTTCAATGCTTCAAGAACGTCTTCGTCCGTTAAATCGGGGTTCACTTTATGGTATTGCTTAACGCTCACGTCAATCATGAAAAAGAACGTATCGAAGGTTTTGTAAAAATTTTCTGAATCCTTTTCGAGTTCCCGAAACGCTTTAACGTCGCATTCGGTCGTTAACAGTTCTTTTAGCGGAATATTCTCAGCTCCGTCGATGGCATCCATTTTTTGATCGATTCTTTCCTTAAACTTTTTTGGATCTTCAATCTCTTTGATCGTGTCCGCTATTTCGCGAATTTGCCGCGGATCAAGCGCTTTTTCAAGTAGTATTCGCTGAAGAAGCGGAATGGCTTCCTTTTTTTCCTGTTTGTCGAGATCAAAAATGAAATGAACAATGTCAAACCAGGCCCCGTATTTTTTGTCGTTTTTCAAGTAATCTTCTACGATTTCCAGCATGAATGCGTAGGCTTCTTCGCTTTTAATCTGCGTAAGGCCCCCCACGAGATAGGTGTAATATTCCTTTTTTTTGAAACTTGATCTTATTTCGTTTATTAGTGGTGTTATGGATGGCTTGCCAATGTCGTTAAGCGCGAACATCGCTTCTTCGTAGGATTCGTAATAATCTCCGTTCTCAAAAGTCTTCAGGAATTGAATCAGGGGCGGTATCGCTTTCGGACTACCGATTTTTCGCATTGCTTTTAGTGCAAAATAACTGCTGTAGGTTTCTTCTCTATTCAATAGCATTCCAAGCTCAGGGGTTATTGCTTCTCCGCCCTGAACGATTTCATCGATTGTGCGGGCCATCATATCCATTGCCTCTTTTTGTCCGAGTTTATACCCTTCTTCGTTGTCAAGTTGGGTCAGTTTCCGAACGAGCGGAGAAAGAGGGACTCTTGCTGATTCTTCATTCGAAAATTCGCGGGTTGTTTTGTCGGAAAGCGTCTTGTTGATTTGGTTCGGGCCAAACTTTTCCGGATCGAATTCATATCCGAGCCAATCCAACAATTCTTTCCGTTGCGGGCTGTTTTTGTTTGCCATTGCCTTCACGAGTTCGTAATACCCTGTGACGCCTCCACAGTCTTCAGGCGGAGTTGCGCGGGCACCTTCAAGGCAGATCGGGTATTCTTTTGCGTCTTTTTGCTCAATTATTTTTTCCAAGGTGACTGTGTGGTTCCAGTTGTCTCCGAAGTCATCGCTGTACTTGAATTCTTGCCCCTCTTTGTTTACGAGTGCCTGAAGCGGGGTCTCCAGGTCAAATAGTTGCTTTGGCTTGTTTTTTTCTATTTTTTCTTTTAGCGCGTTAACTTTTCTGAGATTGAGCATCGTTCCTTCTTTTCCGATTTGCTGCTTTTCGAGCATTTTCAGAAATTCGGGTGATTTGAACAGTTTTCGAAAGTCCGCTTCGGCAAAATTATGCCCTTCTTCACTGCATATAATCGTATGTTCGCCAATTACGAATTCATACATGTGAGAATCCTCCCATTCCATGGCGGTCTGGATGGTTTCATGAAGCTGTTGAAAAGTTATCCCGTCTCCGACCAGAAAACGCCGCCAAATAAGCGGTTGAATTTCATCCAGTTGAATCTTGAATTGAAATATATGGCTCATTTTCCTTCTTCTCATCACAGTTTTTACGTGTTATCGGGTTCAGTTTCGATTAACCATTGCCAGACGGGTTTGACAGGGATCTTCTTGTCATTGTATTCTATTTCCTGTTCCTGCTCCAGCGTAAGAATATGCCCCGTATTTGCTTTGGTTTCCTTCATTGCGTCGGTTAATCCTTTTAGTTCTCGTTCTTTATTGGTGTCCGTGAGTTCGTAACAAACCTGAATCGCGGTTTTTTCATCGGGTACCACGAAGTCGGCTTCGTTATGCGAGGACTTGTTTTTGTAATAGTAAAATTCTTTTCCAATGCGTTTCAATTGAACCGCAACAATGTTTTCCAACAAGGCGCCTTTTCGTTCCAAAATCGTTGGAGTATTCTTCAGGATCAACCCGTTGTCGACGCAATATATTTTTTTCGGGTTTTTATCAAACTTTTTAAGTGTTTTTTCAAACCGTTGGACTGAGAAAACTAGGTATGTTTCTTCCGCGTATTCTGTGTATTTTTGTATCGTGTTCGCGGATTTAATGTTAAAGTTGCTTTGGATGGAACGATATGTGATGGGATTTGAAACATTGGCCAGCAGGAATTTTAATACGATTTTGAGTTCGGACGGTTTTCGCGGATTGTATCGGGTGACAATATCTTTTTGCACAATATCGTTGAATACTTGGGTCAACATTTCCTCGTTTTTTAGTACGACGGGTTCTGGCATTCCTCCTTTCAAAATGTATTCCTTGAATTTTTTGGATAATTGGGCTTTTTGTTCGGTAGAATAGAACCCTTTTCTCGGGACTTCGATTTTGTTTGCTTTCAAGAACTCGCAAAATGAAAATGGGTACAGTTCAATGTCCACATGACGGCCCGTCAGATGGGTTCCAAGCTCCTTGCTTAGCAGGTTCGCATTGGAACCGGTGATGAAAACCTTGTAGCCTTGGCGCAAAATCCGGTTGATGAACAGTTCCCAGCCGGCAATGTTCTGAATCTCGTCGAAAAGAACGGTCTTTTTCTCTCCATATGCCTCAATCAAGGTTTCAATCAAAGTTTGAAAATCGGCAGTGATAAAACCGGCTATCCGATCGTCGTCAAAATTGAAATAAAAAAAATTCCCATCAAACTTCGCTTTTAACAACTGTTTGAGCAAAGTGGACTTCCCGCAACGCCTCACGCCTTTGACGACAAATGCCGAAGCGCCGGTATACGAAGAGGCTTTGGAAAAAACGCTTCGCGGAACGGAATCCTTTAAGGATTCGAATTCCTTCCATTGGTCTGAAATAACCGTTTTCAGGGCCTGTTTTGAAATCATGACTTAATTATCTGCCAAACCGTTTATAAATATTGCTTATTATATTAAGCAATAAAATGAATTATTGCTCAACACAAAAAGTAATAAAAAGACTTCCGCACAGTCAGTAAACGGCAAGACAAAATCCCGTAAAGGAGTTGGACTCCTACTTTTTCTCTGTTTTTCTCTCCGAGGCTAACAGGGAAAAAGTCCGAAATGTCGTCTTCGGCAAGTGTCGGTGAAAATAACCGTTTTAATAGAATCAACGTATCAATTTTGTTGAACTTGGGGATTGGTTTGATTAAAGTTGGTTTGAATGGTCTTGGTCGTTTTGGGCTTCGTTTGCTTCGACTTTGGATACATGAAAAAAATTCGGGCAAGACCAACTATGAAATTGTGCAAATTAATGAACCGTTTTCGTCTCCTTCACAAATTGTTCGAAACCTAAAAGCAGATGCCGTTGTTGGGCCTATCGGATTTCCGGTTAGGCTGATTGGAAAGAACACGCTCTCGATAAGTAACAAAAAAATTGGGCTTTTATCCGAATCAAAACCAGGATTAATTCCGTGGTCTGAAGATGTTTCACTGGTGTTTGAGTGTTCTGGTCAGTTTACGAAACGAAAGCAAGCGATGCAGCATTTTCGGAAAAATATTCGTAAAGTTTTGATTTCAGCTACTTCTATGTCGGCAGATAAAACGCTTATTGTTGGGTTTAACGAAAAGGAATATGCTGCTTCAAAGCACCATGTTGTCTCATATGGGTCTTGTACCATCAATTGTTTTCTTCCGGTCGCCAAGATCGTTCATTCCAAGTTTGGAATTTTGTCGGCTTCGGCAAGCGTTATTCACAATACACCTCTGAATAAAATCTCAAAACCGTTTGGTGAAATTTTGCTAAAGCCCTGCACTTTGGAGTACGTAGGGCCTAAACTCTTCCCGGTTCTTAAGGATTTTTTTGTGAATTATCGAACGGTCCCGTATCCGGGCGTTTCTTTGATGGACCTACGATTTGTTTTGAAGAAAAAGGCCACTCCGCGGCAGGTAAACCGTATTTTTGAGGAAGCAAGCAGGAAAAGTTTGAAGGGCCTTGTTCAGCTCTTGAAGTCGGAAAAGGATTCAAACGCCTTTATTGGTTCTTCGTTTTCTGCTATTGTGCTTGGCAAACAAACACGGGTGATTGGGAACCAGTTGTTGTTGTCCGCGTGGTTTGACAATGAGAATTCAGCAACCCGTTTTAACGATGTTGCCAAAATCATAGTGGCCCGCCTATGATTCACCGTTTGTATGGTCGTCTGGGCTTTCTTTTCGGAATTCTTGATTTGGTGGCAATCCATGCGGCGCGTAAGGAATCATAGCGTTTGCTGTGTTTCCACCAATCCGAAAAGTTGGTAACGTGGATAATATTTTCTCGTGGAACGATAATTGGGACTATTTTTTTTCCGGTTTCGAAAAGGCGTTGGGTTAATGCCCCAATGCCGGAGTTTCTTGGAAATGATTGGGTTGCAATAAAATCCATTACTTCTGGCGAAAGCATTTTTTTGCCAACAACCCCGAAGTCGGTTTGACTTGTTCTTGTTTTTTCATCGACACGGGTAACGGTTTCGCCTTCAAATTCAATTCCCGTAAATTCTCCTGGTTTTTTGATTCGGGTAACTGCGGTTACCATCCAAGCATTGGACTTTTCAAATTGTTCCTTGGTTGGGAGTCTGGCAAGAACCAGATTGTCAGCATTTCCTATGATAAAAGGCTGATTTCCGATTTTGTCTCGAACACTCAATAGGTCTCCAAAAACGCCTTTATCCACGTTTAGAACGGCCACGGGTTTTTTGAAGCGAGTCCAGTTGGCAAAATTTCGAATTCTTCGGTTTCCCCCTGCAAGAATGATAACTTCGTCTACTTCTGGATTTTGCGCAAAATCCTCAATAACCGCTTTCAGAATTGGCGTTCCTCCAATCGGAACCAACGATTTTGGCAGTATTTTTTGAGCAATTCCGAATCGTTTTCCTTGGCCACCCGCTAAAATGATCGCCTTCAATCTTCAAAACCTTCAAGGTCACTTGAAATATTCGGGATGTTTTTCTTTTGCGGCCAAGATTCCCGCGATATAAGGGGCTGTTTTGATTTCTCCGGTTGCAATCATTTGCAAAACTTCTTTTGGTTTTTTGAAAAGAATGTGAATATTTTCTTCTTTGTCCAATTGCTGTGCTCCTTTTTGCTCCATCGTAATCCCAAAAAACGCGGTAGTTTTACAATTGCTTTTTCCGCTCATGGTGAACCAGGCTCCCAGTTCTTCTATCTGTTTTAGTCCCATGCCGGTTTCTTCCAAAAATTCACGTTTTATTGCGTCTTCCGGTTTTTCATCTTTTTTCATTACTCCTGCGGGTAATTCAATCAGCTCTTGACCGGCGGAGTGCCGGTATTGTTTTACCAAAACGATTTCTTTTGAAGGCGTAAACGCAACTACCAGTGCCCAATCTCGAATTTCTACAGTAAAAAAATCGGATGAAGACCCGTTCGGCAATAGGCATTCGTCTTGTCTGACTTTCACAAATTTGTTGTCAAACGCATACTTTGAATTGATAACTTTCCATGCCATTAAAGTTATTTTGGCACAAGTCTCTAAAAACCCTTACGTACAACTCATAAAAAAAAAGGCAAGACAAAAAGCCGAAAAGAGGTTGGGCTCCTACTCTTCCCCTGTTATTTTCTCCGGGGCTAAAATCTTACTTTTAAGATTTTCCTACTTTTAAGAAGTTTTAAAAATTGGTTGTCCTTTAATAGTATCAGGGTGAAACGAATGGAAACAATTGTTGAAACGACTCGTATGTCCACTAAGGGCCAGCTTGTTATTCCGAAAAAAACGCGTGAATTCACGGAATCCGAATCGGAGACGATTTTTACGGTTTCTCCGTTGGACAAGAACACTATTGTTTTAAAGAAAATGAATACACAGAAATTGGTATCCGAATTCCAGCGTTTGCGTGCCGGCGTCAAAAACAAGTTTACCGAGGAAGAAATCAATGACGTTATCCGAAAAACCCGAAAGAAAGCCTAATGTGGTACTGGACACCAACGTCATTATTTCGGCTGTGTTGTCGCGCGAAAGCCCGCCTGCCAATATTTTCAAGTTGTTGCTTTCTGACAAAATCCAGAACTTTGCGACTGAAGAAATCTTGGGTGAAATCAGGGGGGTGTTAGGTCGCGACGCAATCGCCAAGTACGCATCCGTTGAATTTCGAGATTTTGCGCTTGCGGCTTTCGAGCAAAAATCAGCTTTTGTGCAACCCAAGTATTTGCCGAAAGTCGTGCCAGAAGACCCCGACGATGACAAGTTTTTTCATTGCGCTCTAACTGCTAATGCAGATTTTTTAATTAGCGGAGACAAGAACGTGCTCAAGATAAAAGAATTGCAAAAAATCAAGGTCGTATCGCCGAGAGACTTCCTCACACATCATTCTCAACCCTAACCCCGAAACAATTTTTTCCGCATATTTCAGATTTTGTGGTATTCGTAACCCAAAAAAAATCACCAGGGTTTGTCCGACCTGCGGCATCTCAATCAATCCAAAGGTCGTGGCCGAAAAACTGGGCCGAGAAAAAGAGCTCGAAGCGCGCATGGCGGCACTGGAATAACAAACAAAAGCGATTTTACTGGCGCTTCAACCAAAGTTGGGAAAAGCACCTTAAAAAAGCCTTTGCAGGTTTATTGAATAAATTGTCAAGGTGAGCACCGTTGAAGCCGATAAAGAGGACTGCGTCTTCCAAACGTTTGGTTGGAATTTTTGCCGTCACGCGACATGACCGAGCCATCATGCAACCGGGACGTTGGGCAAACGAAAATCAATATCCTCTTAGCTTGCCCGGTCTTGCACATGCAACACGTCATGGCGAGCGTTTCATAGAAGTTTTAAAGCGAAATCCAAGCATCTGGCGTCAGATTAGAGCACGCGGCCTTTTCTATACCGGAATCGCTTCTCCATTACAACGCGCGGTCGAAACAGACCAAGCCAACTTTTTGGGTATTTCCGCAAAACTTTCAGATGAGGGCATTCACGTACAAGGACATCATCACGTTCAAAATCCAAGTTTGGCCCTTGTTAATACGGACAAACGATTTCGACAGTATCCAAAAACAAGAAAGGCCCAGCAAAATATTATCGGAAAAATGGAACAATACGGAGCCGGTAAATCCGTACCAAGTTTTGAATCCCAAGCGCGTGTGCGAGAAAAAATGCACCAAGTGACCGAGGTTGCAGATATTTTTCGATTACACGGAAAAGAATTAACCAGAGGTTCTCCGGTTTATTTTTTGAATTTCGTGAGTCACGGCGGGGAAAAGGGAATTCCAATCCAAGTAGATTATGCCGTTGAAGCGCTTACCGGAAGAAAAGTACCGGTAGGCAAGGCATTACAACGAGGACAAAGCGTTATTCAACTCGTCTACAGTGACGGAACGCGTAGAACGATTCAAGTGCGAAAATAAGGGGTGGTTGTTTGGAAAAAATTTTACAGGGTGTTGGGGTAAGTTCTGGAAAAATAAGGGGGAAAGTAAAGGTCATCCTGGAAAAAACCGACTGGCCGTCTTTTCAAAACGGCGATATCCTCGTCACGCGAATTACTGATCCAACAATGGTTCCGCTCATGTCAAAAGCGGGCGGAATTATTTGCGATATCGGGGCTATGATGTCCCATCCTGCTATTGTTGCGCGTGAGATGGGAATCCCTTGTGTGGTTGGAACAAGAGATGCGACGGTACGCCTTCGAAACGGACAACTGGTTGAAATGGATGGAAAAACCGGGGAAGTGTTTGCGCTTGAAAAATGATGCCTGGTTAGACCCACTGGTGGACGGATTTTCGGACGCACTTGTCGGGATGGATACGACTACGCTTCAGCCAGTTGATTTTATTGCCATGCACTCCTTATACGCAAAAGAATGGATTGACTTCTTGGCAAACTTGAAGAAAAAATGCGACGAAAGCGGACTGAGCAAGAAAGAATTGGCCAAATTGTTTCCAAATCCAAGCGCGCTCAGCACCCAACTTTTCTTTCTCACAACGGAATTGAAACTCGCGAAGATTAGCAAAAAAAAAAGACTGGAATTGGTTGAATTTTTTTATGAAATCAACAATATACAACGCCACTCCAACCCATTTTGCGTAGATGGAATCAATTCAGTCTATTCGGAAGACGAAATTCAAAAAATGCTTAAAGAAATCGCATTTTTGAAAGCCACTCCCGACATCGCACGCCAATTAGGACGGTTGTATATGGCCGGATACCACGTCATTAACGGGTTGTACTCAGACATTTACACTGATTTTGGGATCGAAGTCAACGGTCCGTATGATGCCACGAACGTATTCGGGAAAAACCACTCGTTGGCAATAAAAGAAGTGTTAAATTTAAAGGCAACAGAACTTTGGCCTCAAGCGAGCGCATTGCCGGGAAAAGACCTACAAATTTTTTGTGTCTACGAAAACGTGCGAATCAAAATAGATACCGTCTCTGCACACAGCGCATATGAGGGCGACCCAATTAACGGGCTGACTCATTGGGCGGTGTTGCTGGATAAAAAGCCAGTTCCGTTTGAAAAAATCCGAGAATTGGAAATGGTGTTGTCTGATTTTTCGGTCGCACAGTGGGAACGACTTGCAGGTTTGGACAAGGAAAAACTGAAACAAAAAATGCTTGAACTCCGATGTTATCTGTTTCAAAAAGCGATGAAAAAAATTGGCTTGGACTGGAAGCCGACCCGCGCTATGAAAGAAAGTGTGGCGGGAAAGCCTCTCCGCTCGGATATTTACACCGTTCCGCAAAATGTGACGGAAAAAAAGGAATACTGGAAAAAGTTTGTTGATCCGCGAATCGATTTTTATCCCTGATCAATTTCCAAGTGCCTGGAGAATTTGTTTCGGAAACTCTTTTTTGCACAGTTTCAGATGTATTTTCTCCGGGGCTAATGCTGTAAAAGTCATATCCCTTCAACCGTGCTTTTTTTTTCAATTAAGGCACGGCCATAATCGAACGATTGAGTTGTCGTGCCATTTCAAGGTTTTTGATTACCGTGAGTTTCAAGGCGCATTTTTGGTTGGCGATGTCCGACAATGCTTTCAGGTCAAGGTCTTCAAGAGACTTGTTTTTCTTGAAAAAGCGTTCAAGGGCGCGCATAATTTCGCCCGGGTACTGGGTTTGCACTACGAGATCGCCGTATGTTGCCAAATAATGCCCACGATCAAACTGCGAAAATGACGGTCGAATGACCATTTTGACCCCGATTTTTTTGTAAAAACGCATGATGTTGTGGTCTAATGGCGTATTGCCCATACAGACAATCACGCTTTTGATTCTCTTTTTGCGCAACTGGCCCATTACCGTCTTTTCGCGTTCCAAGTGAAGTAAGCTTTCCCATGCATGTGCGGCCTGGTAGCAATTCATGTTGTAATCACCTTTTTTGAAGGATGAAAACCAGTTCGAAATTATATCTTGCCAAAACAACACCATGGAGTTAAGCGAATCGAAGGAAAAAATCGATACTTCTCCTCGAATCGATTCCGTCCGCTTTGCGGTGCTTTTTTCCTCGTTCAGGTCCGCGTACAATGCGTCAACTGACTGTTTGATTCCGCGCAACCATGCCTTGTCAATTGAATACCTGTTTTCCTCGCGCACCAAAATACCTTCCTCTACGAGTCCAAGCACCGCTTTGCGCACGGCTTGGAACGAAACCTCTTTTCCGTACCGTCGACGGATACGCGTAACCAGGTTGATGAGACGCAAGGGGTGTTCATTGGCCAGAATGCTGAAAATCAAGTTTTTCAGGCCGCTTTTTTTTCCGAATGGCAAGACAAATTCCAAGGGCATTAGAACAAGTGGCCTGTCGAACAATTTAAACTAAACGGTTAAAAACCGCTTGAACGGGAAGTAGAATAGGGAAGATAACCGAATTTAAGTATGGCGCAAGCAAAAGAATCCTTTCGACTCGTTATTGTCGCCGGCGCACGCGGCAAGATGGGTGAAACGTTTTCGCGTTTTCTAGGTTCGCTTCCGAACACACAATGTGTCGGTATTTCCCAAAACACCGCGGATCCAAAAAAAAACCTGTATGCGGTGAACGTTCTTGATTCCCAGAGTTCCGAACGGTTCATTTCCGATCTTCCGCTTCGGCATTATCGTGAAATCATACTGGTATATGCCATTGGACCATTCTTTTTCGAAAAGACCGGACGGCCCAAATATGATGCGGATCGCGATGGCATTGACGACGACGTCTTTTCCAGTAATTTTTCTGGATTCAAAAACTTGACAGAGCCACTTCTGAAGCGAGCAAAATCTTGGGGTAAGAGAAAAAAAAACGTCCTGACGCTGTGCGCCTTCGGATCAATCAGTGACCGTTTTGTCGTTCCATGGTGGCAATCCTACTCAAAATCCAAGAACCTGCTCCGCGAATATATTCGAAACCAAGTTCGAGGGAACGTGCGTGGCGTATTCATCAATGTTGGCAGCACGGAAAAACACGGCGAGCGTCCATTTGCCGACAAACGTTACTGGCTGCGTTGCTATCAGGTCGCGGCGGCAAGCTTGCGCCCCCTTTTGGACACCAGCCTGTTTTGGCAGGAAATCGACATTTTTCGCCCCAATCCAAATTATCATTCTGGATTTTTCCAGGATCATGCGAGCCTCAAAGCGCGCTGGCTAAAAGAAATGGGCTGCTCTAGAACAAAAGCGCTGAAAAAATCGCGCATGAAAAGAAACTGACAAAGGGAACGACATCGAATCAACCCTGTTAAAAAAACGGTTTTTGGTTGAAAAGGATTTTTTCGAAAATTTTTCCTTCGGATCCAAAGGTTGAACCAGTCAACTGAATTAATAATTTTTTGGTCTTCGAAAAAACGATATGGCCACGTGGAATCAATGGGAAAACGCGTTGCAAAAAGCGGGTCAAAACAAATCGATTCAAAACGCGGCTTCAACGACCGACGTTTATGAAAAAATTCTGGCGTTGGGTCTTTCAACCGTGAAATGGGAATCTTTTTCCCCTAAAAACCCGTCGGATCTTTTGCAGTTGCAGGAAAAAATACGCGTATTCGTCAACCAGTTTTCTCCATGCTTGTTTATTTTTGAACCCTCGGACCGAGAACGCACGCCGCAATTAACCAAAGGATACTTGTTTGGCGTAAAATCGTTTTCGGAAGTCGAAAAATGGATCGCCAACAACCCGTCGGTTCTGTTGGATTATTCTTATCTGGTCACGACCCAGATCACGAATCCGGGAAACGGTTTTGTCGGAAGCGTTTTTTCGGATGGCGCCGGAAACATCGTGTGCGAATCCCTTCACAAGCCCGGCGTATCCAACCAACGCGAATTATCCCAGCCCAAAGAATCTCTTCACGGTTTTCTCGATTTTTTCGCAAGCCACGAATTCGAATTATTGTCACATCACGGAAAATTCCTGTCACCGTACCACATTCGCATGGTCATCCGCGAATACGCGCATTTGCCCGGGTACTTCGAATTCGTGTTCGGAAAACAGCTCGACCAAACAGGATTGTTTACTACCGGTTTTCTTCCGCTGGGACCCGTGACGTTTCCAAAAGAACTGTGGGAACACGAATTCCACGCGCTTTCACAACGGTTCACGGATTAGCGGGCTGGTTTCTTCGAACCATGTAATACACGCGTAAACCCAACACGATCAAAAACAAGACTACCGCGATGCCGCCGACAACGGCAATCCAGTCAATCGCACCGGGTTCCGGTTGCGGTTCTTCTCCGCCATCCGGGGTCACAGGGTTTGTTTTTGGAAAAATAGTTAACGAACTGCGTTTGGCTCCGCTCGAAGCGGTAATCGCCACCACATTTTTTTGTGCGGTCAGGGTAACGGTTCCTTCTTCATCCGTTTGCTTTGTTTGATTTCCGTATCGAATCGTGGCGTTTGGAAGCGGCGAGCCATTATCGTCCGTAACAATCACGACAAATTCTTCATTCACGAAAATATTTTCATCCACCAAGGATAACTGGATTTCTCCCGCAACCGTTGAAACCGGGTTGTTGGGTCCCGCGCTTCCGCTGGATTTGATGAATTTTACGATTTTTGCGGTTTGATACCCGTCTTTGGCCACTTCCACAACGGTTTTACCCGTTTTAGCCACAAACGAAACCGATCCATTTCCATCGGTTTGTTTGTTCTCATCTCCGTACTGTACGCGTACTCCGGACAAAACGGTTCCCAGTTCGTCTTTTACATTCACGGTAAAGGACTGGCCGTTCACCAAAAACGCGGGGGTCGTAATCTTGAATTTTTTCAACGGAATCAACGAACAATATGCTCCGCAGGACCCAGTTTCTTTGCATTCGAATCCGGTTGGACAAGGCGTGGTAGAACTGCAGGCCGCAGTGATGCACGCGCCGCTACAACACAATTTTCCACCACTACAATTGGCGTCCACCGTACACACGGGTGGAAGCGGCGCGGTGACGCAAGTCGCGGCGCAAGTACCCGGGTTTTCGCATCGTTTTCCAGCGCTACAATTGGCATCCGAAGTACACGCGCTGACCCGACATGCGCTATTGCAACACAAAAAACCCGAATTACAATCCGCGTTCAGCGTGCATGCGGGCCCCGCGGGGCACAAATCGTTTGCGGCGTTACAGTCTTCATCCACTCCGTTTCCACAGACTTCGGTTCTTCCGGGATTAATCAAGGCATTCGTGTCCACGCAATCCAACTGGGAATTCGCGCATTGCGAAAGATTCGCGCTGCCGTAACCGTCGTTATCCGCGTCCGTACAGGTAAGCTGGAGACACGCGGGAAACTGACTGCACGACGCGTCGTTACAATCCGATTTTCCGTTGCAATCATTGTCCCGCAAATCCGAGCACACTTCCGTCTGGTTCGGATGAATCGACGCGTTGGAATCGTCGCAGTCGGATCCGCCGCAGGTGGCGCTCGTGTAATTGTCATGATCGGAATCAAGACAAACCGGCGGCTGAACCGGTCCGTTCAAGTCATCCACGGTTCCGTCGCAATCATTGTCGATGCTGTCCGTGATTTCGAATCCGCCGATGTAATATCCATCCGAAGGATTACAGTCGCAAAACGCGTTTGAGTTATCGGGTTTGATGCGGGGATTCACGTCATCACAATCCACTTTGGTGGTCGAAGCGGAACATTGCGCGATTTCGTATTCGTTTGCTCCGTACCCGTCTTGGTCTTCATCCAAACAAACCGTGGTGGACGCCGCGTAATTAACGACGACGTACGCCGAAAACGGTTTGGCTTGCACCGTGTAATTATTCGAAAAATTCGAAACGGTTTGGTGCTGTAGTTTCACGGTTTCCGTTGTGTTATTGTTGGCCTGGATCGAATCCGCCGTCACGAAATGAATCTGCGCCGTACTCGACGGCGAGTACGGCAGGCTTAAGCTGACCGGAATCGTGTTGGTTTGGCTTCGGTTAATGATCAAAAACGAATACCGGTTATTGTATTTGAATGGGTACACCGCGATTTCGGGCACGTCTTGCGGATACGTTTGCGGATATCGTTCCATTCCCGGAATGGTCACGCTGCCGGCGGCAGGACCGTACGGATCAAACGTCATGATGTTTCCGGACAACGTCGTGGTCAGCATTTTTCCGCGGGTAAAACTCCCGTACATTTCCGACAAATAATAGCTGGGCCGTTTTTTGAGCACGGGGTAATTATCCATGTATCCCCAGCTCCAACCCAATCCGTTTAACGCGAAACTGCCCATCATCAGCATGCCGATGCGGCGCATGTTAACCGCCAAATCCACTGCGGATATTCCGAACCCCTGCGAGGTTTCCAGATTGAACTGGGTTCCCGCGGTTTTGGTTCCCGCTGCGCCCGCTTCATAAAAACCATAGGGTAATTGTTTGGTGTAACTGGCTTGCGAGAGCGCCAAGTGATATTGCAGGATTTTTTCGCCGTACGCCGACTCGCCCATGATCACATTATAGTAATCCGTGGCATTAGAAAACGGGTTTTTGCTCGCATTGGTGGTTGGAGTGGTGTAATACGCAGAAGGGTTATCCGGATAATACTCGGCCGTCAACAAAAAATCCCCTTTTCCGCCGTTGGTGTTCGCGGCTTCTTCAGTTAACGTCAAACGCGAGTACGCTTCTTTTCCAAAATACCAGGTTCCAAAACCCACTTTCATTTTGCTTAAATCCCAATGCGGATTGTTTTTCAAATGGTTGATGCGTGCCGTTGACCAGTCCGCGTACGGGCCCGCGGTCAGCAGTTGGTTCGAACCATTCGCGCACAACGGGGCTCCCGAGGCAAGCGGCGTGCACGAATCCGACGGACAGCACAGCAATTCGTTTCCCAGTTCGAAAAACCAGTTTTTGAATTTTCCGGTCCAAGGTCCGTATCCATCCGCCGTGCGTTTGCTTCCGTACACCGACGATTCGGGGCCGAACAAATACTCGAAAAAATTCGTGTGATCCTGCATCGAAAACCGCTGGGAAAGCACCCATTGCGGATCCGCTCCGGATAATTGGGTCAGTTTCATGAACTGGTTCAAAGTCATGGTCTGACTGCCGTATCCCCCGGTCGCGGATTGATACAACGTCGCTTCGAAAGGGTTTGACACCATAATGTTGTTTGGCGCGATCGGGTTTGCGCTGAGTCCGCCCCAACGAATCGTTCCCGGGCGAAGTTTTTTGACGGCTTCAATCATCCGCGCCGACAACCCCCAGTCCGTGGTATCGTTTAGGTCCACCAACTGGCAACTGTCCACCCAAAGCGTTCCGGTGCTCAATACATCGACGCGGGTGCTGCTTCCGCTTCCCTGAATGGGGTCCGCCGGAGCGCATTTTTGGTTAAACGAAAAACGAAACGCGTATTTTTGCCACGAATCCGATACGGGAAATTCCTCAAATCGGTCCACGAGTCCTTCCGGACACTGATACCTGATTCGAAGCCGCGGATTTTGCGTTAATCCCTGTTGTTTCATATAACACGAAAACTCGTACGTGGGCCCGACCTGAAATTCTTTATACGATTGGTATTGTCCCATGCTCAGCGGAACCGCGGAACCCGACGTCACCGCGATTTTCTGGCTTGATTTTCCATGCATGAAATTTCCGGCGGAAGAATCCAATGAAAGCGTTACTCCGGACGGATTGGACGAAAGCCCCCATTCTCCAGTATACTGAAACAATCCCCAATTGCCGCCATCTTCAAAATTCGTGGGTCCCAGCAGGTTATTCGTAAAATCCGCTGAATACCGCGTTCGACCAAAACTGATGTGGAATCCGATCCGCAAATCATCCGCTTGATTCGGTTCGAGGGTGTCATTTACCATCACGTTGACTTGGCCAAACGCTGGCACCATCATCGCGACGATAAAAAACAATACAACTAAACGCATCAGAATTAGTTTGGATTTAATATTATTAATAGTTTCTCATCGCTTTTGGAACTGGTGACATTTTCGGTTGGTGAGCCGGCGCCATAGGGCACTGGCTTGTTCGAGCAGTTGGGCGAATCATTGTTTTATACTGGTTTTTGGCAGGCATCTAACGTAGTCGAGTCTAACGGCTGGTGGTTCGATACCACCATCCCGATTCTTGATGAAATTGTAGTAAAACTCCATTCGTTGGAGGTGTATCTGGCCGCGTGTACGCGGAGAGCGTTCCAAAAATCGTTGAGCGCCTTCACTATCCCGCCACCAAAACGGAGCTATGGTTAACCAGTTTACTTCAAATCAGTTTCGACGTCGTCGAAGTCGGTCATCAAGTCGTCCAGTTCGCTCGCTATGTTTTCCGGCGTGGGTTCCGCAGGTGACGGCGGAGCCTCGAGTCCCGGTTCAGCCGATGGCGTCAAAGGAGTCCTGGAACTTTGCGAACCGGAATTCGAATCCTGGTTTTGACCGATCATCGCTTCCGGTGTTTGAGGCGTCGAGTCGTCCCCAGTTCCCGTTGCTGGAGGTGAATACTGGGTGCAACCCACCAGCAGTAGAATTCCCATCAAACCAATCAGTATCAAAGCGGTTTTCATCCAAACCACTCATTGAGCCAATCCAGAAAACCCGACACCCAGTCGTTTTCCAGTTCCGGCAACACGACTTGACCAGTCGGGCCGACGTCAGGCCCGGTTCCCGGATCGTCGCCCGCAGGCGGTTCGAATTGCTTGCAGACCACGCCCGTAATACACGTCTTGTCCTTGATGAATTCTTCCACGGGTTCGGCGTATTCTCCATTTCCGCATCTGGCTTTTTGGGCCTGTAATTGTTCATTGTTGAGACAGCGTTCATACCACGCGCCGGGGCCGTACTGGGTCATGCATTTTTCCTCGCACTCGCTGCACGTGGCATTAACAATGTCACCGCCGCACCGCAGACCTCCAGCGCACATCGAAACACACAACGGGTACTTGTCGACCTCTCCACTGGGCCCGATCGGCAAGGGTTCTTTTTCAATTCCACATTCCGCTTCGCACGCGACCCGGTTTTTTTCCAGGCACGCGAAATGTCCTTCCGAACAATTCTTGTACACGCATTTTTGAATGCAAACCTGCTGCGGATCGGAACTCGGACCTCCATTCTTGACGATTTCAAGTAACTGAGTCATCCACTCGCAATCGCCGCTGCAGGTCAAACCCAACAATTTTTCGGGTCCGTTCCAGCCCAGGTACGATTCGCCCGGAAGCAAAAACTCGGCTTTGTCCCCGCGCGCCGAATGCAACACGAAACGGCATTTGGTGCCCACGAGTCCCATGACTTCGATTTTGACTACGCGCGCGTCAGGATCTGGCGGAACGAAAGTCTTGGGCGACGCCGCAGAATACTGCTCACAGTTTTGGATGATGTCAAAGGCTTGTTTTTCGCGGTCGCGCCACTCTTGGAACTCCGCTTTGTTTTTCCACGGGGTTCCGTAATACGCGTCGAGACGCGCGAACATCTCGTCCGCCAATTCGTTTTCAGACGCGATTTTTCCGCTGGCCACGGTGACCGTCACTTCGGAAATCGTCTTTTTGATCGTCGAAATATCCATTAACAATTCTTGCCGGTCCGAGACGCTAAGTTCCGCGGGGTCGGACAATGCTTCTTGAATCTGACTGATCTGATCCTGAACCAACGCGATTTTTTCTTTTCCGAATTCGAACACTTCCACTTGCTCGGTTTTTCCGTTTTGCTCGAACTTTTCCTGGGCCGTCGACATCTTTTCCGATAAAGTATCCAACTTGGTTTTAAGCTGTCCGAGTTTGTCAGCCGCTCCCGCCACGTCGTCCACGGTCAACGATCCCAGGTTTTTTTCCACCAGCACCGGATCGTCGATTTGCCGCAGGCATTTCACGTTTTCCCCCACAATGATCGGAGTTCCGCCGTCTTTTTGGCACGAAAACACTTTGGCCTTGACCGGTTCTTCGCCAAAAGTCTCCGCGATTTTTTGGTCGAACTCTTGCTTGAACTGGCTGTGCAGGCACACCACGGCGTTGCAATTCGCTTCGTCGACGAATTCCTTGAGTTCGCCGTCGCACTTGGATTTCAACGCGCTGATCTGTCCGGCACTCGGACACGATGCTTCCTTAAAACTCGTTTTTCCACGCGCGATGCACGCCGGCGAGCCATTAATCATTTCAAACGAATCCGCGCAAGATTGAACCTGTGCGCTCAAATCAAAATCCGAAAACGCGCTTTTGTCAAACTCACACGAAATCTCCAAAACCCCTGCGGCGGTTTCGTTGGTCGAACAACCCGGCGGCACTGGACCGGTTGCGCCCGGCGGGCCTGGCCCTTGTTCGCCCGAACTGTTTTCCGGCGGTCCTTGATCAGCTGGAAACTCGCCGTTTTCACCTGGGAGCACTGAAGAATCTGGGGATTGTCCGAGCACGGGACCCAAAATCAGAACGAGCGCGAACAATAACCGCAACCCGTGTTTCATACGTGTGTCAAGTCAATTCCTCTATATTAACCTTCCGATTTGGTTTTTGGAGTCGTCAACCGCTTTTCGGAACCCGTCGATTTTTTTTCTTTTCAATAGGCCGGATAAATGACTTCCCGCGAGAAGCTGTTGCCGGATATAATACAACTGGCTTCGAACGGCTCCGCTAGACCTTTTCAGTCGCCTTGCAAGTAGGTAAGTTGGATGGTCATGTAAAAAACTTGTCAAAGCGGTTTTTTAATCCTTTTTTGAAGACGAACTTCTCGTTGGCGGTTTCCAAACCAGGCTTGTTTTTTTATTGCCTGCCGACAGCAATCGTCACGCGTTTTAACTCGCCGAGCAGTTTTTCGAATTCCGGAAAATCCAGCTGCTGGTCGTTGTCGCTTAACGCGAGCACGGGATTCGGATGCACTTCGATCAGTAATCCATCCGCTCCGGCCGCGATCGCCGCGCGCGCGATTGCCGGAACGAATTCACGTTTTCCCGCCGGATGCGACGGGTCTACGATTACCGGTAAATGGGTTTCGTGTTTGAGCGCCGGAATCAAACCGGGATCAAACGAAAAACGGGTTTTGGTTTCAAAAGTCCGAATTCCCCGCAAACATAAGATAACATTCGGGTTTCCTTCTTTAAGAATGTACTCCGCAGCGTTTAGGAATTCGTCCATCGTGGCTGCAAGACCGTTTTTCAAAATCACCGGTTTTTTCTGTTTTCCCATTTCTTCCAGCAAATCGTAATTTTGCATGTTGCGCGCTCCTACCCGCAATACATCCACGTACTTGGCCGCAACCGCCACATCGCGTACATCCATGACCTCGGTTTCAACTGCAAGCCCCGTTTGATGGCCGACTTTGGACAACAACTTGAGGCCTTCTTCGCCTAATCCCTGAAACGAATACGGGCTGGTCCGCGGTTTGAACGCCGAGGCGCGCATGATTTTGATCCCGCTTTTTTTCAGGAATTCCGCGCAAAGCAACAACTGGGCTTCGGATTCCACGGAACACGGTCCCGCGATCACCGCGATTTTCGGCCCGCCAATGCGCACAGGACCGACTTTTACGACCGATTGGTCGGACGTGTTTTTTCGCAAATACAGCGGCATTTTGGTCATTGGTCGCCTCTGCGTTTTGATTTCGGCACTAATTTTCCTTTTGATTCTTTTTTTCCCAGCTTCTTAAGCTTTTCAAGGGCCAATTGTAGGGTCATTCCGGGGTTCAGTCTGACTTTTAGGCCCGCGGTTCTGGATTGCACGACATCGAATTTTTTTCTTCGGGCCAGCGGATTGTATTTTCTTCGAATCTTGCTTCCGATCGGAACATTAAACGCCTGCGCGACTTGCGATCCGGCACTACGCGGTTTTCGAACGCGAATGAATTTTCGGCTGCGATTCGAATCTTTTCGTTGGTTTCGTCGAGGCAATTTTTCACCTTCCTTCTGATGTTTTCAATAAACAATCTTCAAAATTGAGAATTCTTCCTTTTTTAACCTTGATCCCCTCGTTTTGAAGCAACAAAATTTTCTTTTTTTCTCCAAACGCGTATCCGCCGACCCGACCGTCCGATTTTACCACGCGATGACAGGGGACTCTTGGCGCGTTCGGGTTCTTATTGCACGTGTTCCCCACGGCCCGAAAAGCGTTGGGTTTTCCGATGAATTTGGCTATTTCCCGATAGGTCGACACTTTGCCCTTTGGAATCCGCTTCATGGCCGCGAATACTTTTTCCGAAAAAGAAATCATGTACAAACAAATCCCGACAAATTATTATTTCGATCGGGGTTCCAATCGGGCTTCCTGGCGTCCTATTTTTCAGCTTCGCCAGAATTGCAGCACGTCCGGCAAGAAAAAGATCACGCGCGGATTCGAAACCAATTTCGGAATGAACTGCGTGGGAAAATCCATGTTGCCGTAATCCGACAGCAATTCCTCGACTTTTGCTTTCTTGGCTTTTTCAAACAGTTTATTGACCTGGTTGTCGTTTAATTTGGTATAATAATTGTGAATCTTCCAATGCATGTTGAGTTCCTTGTTAAGCCAATCGAGTTTTTTGTTGTAATTTTCGAGTTTTTTTTTCTCAAACAAATGCTCGCGAATCGTTTCCGCCGCGAGTTTTCCCGCAAGCGAACTGGTCACGATCCCGCCCCCGGTCGTCGCCTTGGTTTGGAACGCCGCGTCGCCCACCAACAGCTTGTTTTGCGCCACGAGACTGTTCAAGGGTTTTCGACACGGAATCAAAAAACTTTTTTCCTCGAATCGATCGTACAATTCCATCTGCTTTGCCTTCAAAAACGCTTCGAATTGATTCTTCGGATTCAAACCGGTTTTGCATCCGAGCCCGACTTTGGCCACGCTTTTGGATTCGGGTACTACCCACGCGAAAAAATTAACCGCAAACCCGCCGAAATACAATTCGACAAAATTCGGATCGAACACGCCTTCGGCGCGCACCTGGTACGAATGGATGAAATCGTTCATTCCGGCTTCGATTCCCATGAGATTTCGCACTTTCGAACTCGGACCATCGGCACCCACCACGATCTTGCTTTTTAAAATTTCTCCGCGGCCGCTTGACTCCAAAAACAAGGTTTCGTTCCGGATATCGATCAGGCGGCTTTTGCTTCGGATATTCGCGCCGAATTTCTGGGCTTCTTTGGCCAGTAACTGATCCAGTTTGGCGCGGTCCACGACTTTTGCAACCGCTGTGTTTCGCTGAACCACCAGCATCGCGTTGTTTGGAGCAAAAAGTTTGGCTCCTGTTATTTTTCCGATTAAACAGTCATCCAGCGGCAAATCGGCTTTTTTGGCGCCCTCCACGCTGATGAGTCCAGAACAATTGCAGGGTTCCCCGACTTTTTCGTGTTCTTCCAACACCGTGACGTCAATGCCTTCCTTGGCCAAGTGTGCCGCCGTTTTCAATCCGGCTGGTCCCGCTCCTACAATTGCCACGGTTGACATCAAAATCGCTCCAATAGGGAAAATTCATCAAAGTCTTTTTATGCCTGACGATAAGGGTTTTAGAGGGCTTGTGTTTCGGAAAACAAAATTACCGGTCGCGGCTCACTTCGTGTTGAATACTTTTGAAAAAACGCTTTTTTTCAGAATGCGTCCGTCTGCCAGATCAACGATCCAGGCTTTCAGGTTCGGGCTTTTGAATTCTTTTCCGAAAAAACTCGGCCGGACTCTGCTTGGAATTTTGTGATCTTTTTTCTTGTAGAATTCCAGCGCTTCTTTTGGAACCACGAACACGAATTCGTCCACTTCGCTTGCGTAAGCGAGTTTTTGCTTGAGTTTTCCCTGACTTGGACGCGTCAACACTTCAATTCCGATGGACTTGTCCTTGGTTTGAACCAAAAAATCGAATCTTCCCGATCGCACCGAACCGTTTTTGGTGAGAAGCACCGTTTTTTCGGGTAAAATTTTCTCGATCGGCCATTCATGCGTCACGCGCAGCCGGTTTAACTCGTGAAAAACCAGCAAATGCATCCATGCCGTGATCAGATTACCCTTTACGTTCACGAAAAACAAACCTCGAAAAATTCTCCTTATGTATATTTTTAGAGTAAGGATTTTTCAATGAATTGCTGGCAATGGCACCGATCGTCCTCAATTTTTGAAATGGTTTGGATAAAAAGCATTTTAGCGTTCTCCGCATTTTGCTTCATTACCCGAAGCACAGTTGCAATATCCACGCTTTCTTCGGTTTCTTTCCAGCAATCATAATCCGTTACCAACGCAATAGTCGCATAGCACATGCCGGCTTCCCGCGCAAGAATCACTTCCGGGACCGTGGTCATGTTAATCACATCGGCTTTTATAGATCGAAACAAATGGCTTTCGGCACGCGTTGAAAAACGAGGGCCCTCAATGGTTACAATGGTTCCTTTTGAATGAAAAGAAAGATTGAGCTCTTTTGCGGAGTCGGCTAAATTCTTTCGCAACGTCGGACAAAACGGGTCCGCCATGGGAACATGTGCCACTTGGTCTTTTTCAAAAAAAGTAACGGTTCGATGACGTGTCCAATCGATAAAATTATCCGCAATTACGAGTTCTCCCGGATGCATTTCTTCCTGCAAAGAACCGCACGCCGTGGACGCAAGTAACCGATGACATCCCAGCTCTTTTAATGCCCAAATATTGGCGCGATAATTCACTTTGGTTGGATTAAACTGGTGTTTTCGTCCATGCCGAGACAAAATCGCTACTTTTTTTCCCGCAATTTCCCCGAGCGTAATCGGACTTGAAGGATCTCCCCACGGCGTGGAAACTGTTTTCTCTTCCGTATTTTTTAGGATTTTCGAGTCTTCCAACCCGGTTCCCCCAATAATTCCAATCATCTTCATTCGCCTTTCTCAAATGAAAACAACGAAAAAAAATCGTATTTTTTTATTTTTTCTTTTCCGCCCAAAAACGGCAACTCAATTACACAACAAATTCCTTCGACTTTTGCGCCGCTTCGTTCCACCAACCGCGCTGCGGCTTCCAGTGTTCCTCCACTGGCAATTATATCATCAACGACTAATACCGATTCCTCTGGTCGTAATGCATCCGCATGCATTTCAAATGCATCAGTGGAATATTCGGTTTTGAATTCCTCCCGGATGCAACTACATGGCAATTTTCCGGGTTTTCGCAATGGAACAAATCCTGCATGAAATTCATACGCGAGCACAGAACCAAAAATAAATCCACGGGATTCGGCACTCACAACTTTGTCAAAATGAATTCCTTTCGTTAAATAATGCTCGACGATTTCATCAACGCATTGCCGAAAAGCCTTTTTGTTCGCTAAAAGCGGCGTGATATCCTTAAATAAAACGCCTTGTTTTGGAAAATCCGAAATGGTTCGAATGTGTTCTCGTAATTCCATGTAATCGCGATACCGGTTTTATGGGGGGATTCATTTAAAAGTTGTTTTCCATCCACTTCGGGCGTTTTCAAGCCGCGGTAAATCATCTGTTGGAAACCATTGTCCCGTTGACTCGATTCCAAACAAGCGTTTTTGTTCCGCAAGCTTCGGAAACACGTCTTTTTCAATCGAAACCTTTTGTTCTTTTGGAATCAAATCAAACACCTGATTTGAAAGAACATACGCTCCGCAATTCACGAGTCCTTGTTCGTTTTGCGGCGACTGGCTTTTTTCCAAAAACGCCGTGATTCGCTCGCCATCCAGTTTCACGGACCCGAATTCGGAAACGTCTTTCACGCGGGTCAATGAAATACAGCCCTGCGCGTCGTTTTTTTCGTACACGCTCTTTACTTTGTCAAAAAAAACGTCTTTGACTTCGTCGCCATTCATCATGATGAAGGTTTCCTCGTCGTCCAAAAAATGCTCGGCCAATTTGAGCGCGCCCGCGGTCCCAAGAAAATCTTTTTCGACGCTGTACGCGATCGCGATTCCCAAATCCTCTCCGTCCTTGAAAAAATGTTGTACCTGGTGACCCATATGACCGATTCCAAGAACAACTTCTTCGACGCCGTACGACCGAAGCAGCTCAAGGTTCCATTGAAGAATCGGTTTTCCCGCGACTTCGACGAGCGGTTTTGCGGTTTCCAAGGTCAATGGTCGCAAACGTTCCCCTTTTCCGCCGGCCAACACGAATGCTTTTCGAATTCCCAAATTCATTTTGATCCCCCTTGTCGCGCGATCCATTGCAGGCTTTGCCACATATTGGAACACGTCAAATAATCGGTTTCAACGATTTCAAGCGTCGCACCCAGCTTTTTTTTGTCCGTCGCTTTTCGGATCCGTTCCAAATCTTTCCACAAATCGTTTTCGTTTCGTTCTCCATCCGGAAACGGGGGCCCGTGCAAAGGCTTTTGTCCGGGTCGATTTTTATAATCCGAATAATGAACATGCCAAATCTTGTTTCCAAGCGACAGATACGCTTCGATCGGGTCTTTGGCAAGCGCGTTGACTTCGTCCAAATCTTTTTTTTCCAATCCTTCGCATAACGCGTTTTTTTGAAGCATTTCCCGGCAATTCTCCTGGCTGATACCGGCGTGACACGTATCAATCGTGACTCCGACGTTTTTGTTTTTTGTCAAAAATTTGAAATCGCTTGGAAGCATTCCCGAATAAAAAAAAGAATCCGGCAGATCCGATGGCATCAGAATCGTTTCGACGCAAATTCGTTGGTCGTTATGGTTCAAATCATTCAATACTCCTCCCAGCGTCTCCAACACCTCTTTTTTTTTCTCGAACGAATCGAAAACGGATTTTCGGTCCAGCGGAACGATTCCAAAATGAAGATTAATCACCGACACCAAATCGGGGGCAAATGACAATAATTTTTCAAGCGTCTGCAGCGCTTCCAAGCTGGTTTCAATCGAAGTCGAATCCGTTGGAATCCATGGGCAATGAATCGAAAAATAGGTTTCGTCAAACAAGTTCTCATGCTGCTTGAAAATTTCCCTGGCCAATTCTTCCTGTTTTTCCAAATCTTGAACATCATTTGATTTCATAAACAAAAATTCGCCGCCAAACCGCAAAAAACCGATTTGCTTTGCTTTTTCGGCGATTTTCATCCGGGCACGGGCCTCGGATTCCTTCGCCAGGTAAATGTCTTGCTCGAAAACGACGCCGTTCCACCACTTTTTTTCCATTCGTAAACCCTTTGTTTTTGAGTGATAAATACTTTTCCATTCAACCCTGTTTTGCAAGATAAAAATCCTGTTCAAAAACAACCGATTTTCCCACGGTCATCCCTTTTCTTTTTCATTTACTTCAAGCCAATACTTGAAATAATAAACCGGGGCGAGCAAATCCTTTGCCCCGCTTGCGATCAAAAACAAAACTCCCTCGATTAACGAAAATTTTTTCTTTCGCATCAATAAGAAAAACTTGAACACGATCCACGCGAACACCATTCCCAACGCCGCGACCGGAAAACCCAGTTCCAAAAAAACCGAAAACATGACCAACAAAAAAAACGTCGCGAATGATTGTTTCAACGCGCCTTTTCCAAGCCAACCAAACGTTCGTTTGTATTCGGCTGGATATTTTTTGAACAACAGCACGTCTCCGCGAAACATCTTCAATTCGTTTAACACGGACAACCCACTCGTTTTTCGCTCGGGATGCACCACGACCACGTGATCGTCAAAAACAATCGGTCCGGCGTTTTTCTGAACTGCAAACGCCAAGTCGATGTCTTCGCGGAAAAAATGGTATCGTTCATCGAACCCGTTCACTTGTTGCAACGCGTTTTTTTGAAAAGCCATGTTGCACGTCGGATACAGCCCCCCGCACTCGTTTTTTGTCGCGTGTGAAAACAACAATTCGGATTGTCCGACGGTTTTTCCCTCGACTCCCGCGATTTTTGGGTTCTGTTCGAACGCCAGGTTTATTTTTTCCAGCCAATCCTCGGCCACGAGACAATCGTCATCCGTAAACGCGACGATTTCCCCCCGGCTTTTTTTGATTCCCGCGTTTCTTTTGGCATCCGGCCAGCGCGACGGAATCGAAAAAAAAGAAAAATTCTTCCGCGTCTTCGAAAACCGTTCGGGTCTGCAAAACGACTCAGGAAGCGCGTTTTCGTTTTGCCCAACGCAAACGACTTCAAACCTTGTTTTGGGATACGTTTGCCGCTCTAAAGCTAACAGGTTTTTTTCCAATTCCGAACGCCGGGTGTGAACCGGAATCACGACGGAGATGAATCGCTGCAAACCCACACCACGTTATGTATAAGAATCCCTTTTTTTCTTTTGTTCGTGTTCGGCAATGATCTGGTTCACGCGCACCAGTTCATCAATCGTTCCCGCATCCAGCCATTCGTCGCGCAATTTACTGGCTTTCAATGTTCCGCGTCGAATATACTCGTTTTGCACATCCGAAATCTCGAGTTCTCCCCGCGCACTTGGCTTTAGCGTCTTGATGATATCAAACACGCCTGGCGTGAACATCAAAACACCGATTGAAATCCAATTGCTGGGTGGATCCTTGGGTTTTTCCACGATCTTTAACACCTTGTCGCCTTCCAGCACGGCAACGCCGGATTTCTGGGCATCTTCTCTTGAACCGTTGTACAACAAAATCCGGGCTTCTTCTTTTCCTTTTTCGAATTCGTCCACAAACGGCTTGATGTTTTCAAACAAAATATTATCCCCGTTCACCGACACAAACTTGTCGTCCCCGACAAATCCTTCCGCCAAACCAATCGCTTGCGGAATCCCGCCGGCTTGGTCCTGAACCCGGTATGTAAACTTTACACCATATTCATGGCCGCTTCCCAACAATTGAAAGATGGCTCCTGCGTGATGCGTTCCCGTGACAACCATGATCTCCGTGATGCCCGCGTCCTTTAGAATTTGAATCGGATAAAAAATCATGGGCTTGTCATAAATCGGCAACAAATGTTTGTTGGTCACGGACGTAAGAGGTTTTAGTCTTGACCCCATTCCGCCTGCAAGAATAACACCTTTCATTTTTTTGACTCCTTTTTTTTATTATCTAAATATTCTTGCCATATTTTCTCAATTCTTTTGTTGGCTTCATTTCTAGTTCTGTGAAGTATATATGCTAATAACATCCCAACTACCAAAACAAAAATCATTGCAACCCAAATGTTTTGAACTTGTTGAGGCAAATAGGTTTCTAGGAATTTTCGGGGGTCCAATAAAATTCCAAGTAATAGAACTAAAGCCGATCCCACAACTAAATAGTAATTTAAGAAAGAATTTTGAACTGCTCTGACCGCCTGATCCCTCCAACTTTTTTGATCCTCTTCATCTAATTGGGCCAGGTCAAAATTCTTTTCCTTGTTTGGCTCAAAAAGTTCCATTTCTTTTTTTATTTTCATTTTTACTTCACCAGCGGTTTCCACCACCATTCGTTGTCTTGATACCAACGAATAGTGTCTTTGATTCCTTTTTCAAACGAAATCACGGGTTTCCAATCCAGTTCTTTTTTGATTTTGGAACAATCCAGCGCATATCGGAAATCGTGACCTTTGCGGTCTTCCACGTATTCGATCATTTCTTCGCCTTTTCCAAGTTCGTTTAGAATCATTTTCGTGATTTCAATGTTGGTGTATTCGTTTTCGCCGCCGATGTTGTATACTTCCCCGTTTTTTCCTTTGGATAACACGGCTTCGATTCCGCGACAATTGTCTTCGACATGCAACCAATCCCGAATGTTTTTTCCGGTTCCGTACACAGGCACTTTTTTTTTGACCAACAAATTCGTGACAAACAACGGAATCAATTTTTCGGGGAACTGATTGGGCCCGTAATTGTTGCTTGAACGCGTGATCACGACCGGGACGTTGTGGGTTTCAAAAAAACTGTAGGCCAAGCGATCCGCCCCTGTTTTGCTGGCAGAATATGGATTTCGAGGATTCAACACGTCGGTTTCTTTAAAACTGCCGGACATGATTTGTCCGTACACTTCATCGGTTGAAATTTGCACAAACTTGGACACGTTTTGATTTCGACTTTCTTCCAGCAATCGATACGTTCCGATCACGTTGGTTTCAAGGAATTCGATCGAGCTTTGGATGCTTCGATCCACGTGGGATTCCGCGGCAAAATGAACCACCATATCCACGTTTTTCATCACCTTGGCGACTTCGGATGGATTGCAAATATCGCCTTTCACAAACGAATAATTCGGGTTTTTTTCGACTTCTTTGAGATTTTCAAGCCGACCCGCATACGTCAGTTTATCAAAATTAATCACTTGGTCGGAAGGGTAGTTTTTCAAATGGTGTTTGACAAAATGGCTTCCGATAAAACCCGCGCCACCGGTCACCAAAATCGTGCGTGTAGACATACGTAATTCTGATATATTTCCTGGCCGGGTTTTTAAATGCAGTTTGGTACAATTACTTGCCTTTGTTTTTCTGGTACCACGAAATCGTGTCTTTTAGCCCTTTTTCAAGCGAAAATTGAGGAACAAAACCGGTTTTAAGCCGGGTTTTTTCCATGTCAAAAATGGGACGAGATACATCGACATGATCTTGCGGAATCCGACTAATCTCGCTTTTGGAGTTGGTTAAGGAAATGATTTTTTTGGCCAAATCGTTAATGGTAATCGTTTCTGGAAACGTTAAGTCCAATGGTTCATTGGCCTTGTTTGATTCAAACACGGCGCACATTCCTTTGGCCACATCGTCCACATGAATAAACGAGCGCTTCTGATTTCCCTCTCCAAACACGGGTATCGGTTGGTTTTCTATGGCCTTGGTGATGAACGTACCGATCACACTTGGCTGGCCTGAACTCAAAAAACCCGGACCGTAACAATTTCCAATCCGAACAATGCAAAAAGAAAAACCTGCTTGCGTTGCGGTTTGTACGAGCATTTTTTCTTGATTCAGTTTACTTTGAATGTATCCGCGACGAGACGTTTCTTGTTTTGGATTTTCAAGAAATGAATTCACTAGCAACGTACTTGCAAGTAAAAATGATTTCACCTGATTTTTTTTGGCACTTTCCAACAGATTTTTCATCATGGTTTCGTTTTCCGATTGGATTTCTTCCTGGGTTTTTCCTTTTTCGCCTGCGGTTGCCAAATGAAAAATTGCGTCCATGTCCTTGGTGGCTTTGACACAATCCTCCAAGTTTTTCAAATTACTTGTCCTTATTTTAACCGGCTGGTTTTGAGGGGAATTTGAACGCATCGAAGCTACGATGACTTCGTTTTTTCGCAATAGAAGTTCTTTTACCAAGGCGTTTCCAATAAACCCAGTTCCGCCGGTAACCAGTACGTTCATTTTTTCATTTCTCCTCTCGTAGGTGTCCTTAATTTTCCTGTACCTGAGGATTAAAAAACCCTGTTTTGCGAATAATTCATTAGGATGCCCCGCCTCAAAAAAAATCCTGATTTTGGTGCTTCGATTGTCATTGCGACATTAAACAATGCCAAAACCCTTCGCAAAACGCTTTACAATCTTCTTAATCAAGATTTTTCAGGCGACTACGAAATCATTGTGGTGAATGACGGTTCTACGGATGAAACTCGGAATATGATGCACTTCGAATTTGCCAACCAAACAAAGATCCGTTTTATTGATTTTCAAAAAAACCAAGGCGTGTGTAAATCCCGAAATGCGGGGATTCGCTTTGCTCGTTTTCCATTGGTCATCAATATGGATCATGATTGCATCGCCGAAAAAGACTGGCTTTCAAAAATGGTCGCGGGATTTGATTCTCCCGAAGTCGGCGTCGTTAGCGCGTACGATTATTATGGAGGAACTTCGACGGGTTTTCGAAAAGAACTATTGGATCAAGTTGGAGGTTATGACGAAGAATACCGGTATTATCGTGAAGACACTGATTTGAGTTTTAAAATCATGGAACTTGGATACAAATTCAAACTCGTGAAAGCCGGTTATCTTCATGATCACGAAATGGTCAAACCTAACGGACTGATTAATTTTCTAAAGCATGTGTGGCAACGATTGGTCTACCACCAGAATGATGTTTTGCTTTACAAAAAACACCCTTCTTCCGTTTGCAAGGAATTTCTTAACATTAAATGGGGTTTTTGGATCGATCCGTGGTTTGATTTTGCTGTTGCGACGGGACTTTGGCAAAAAAAGGGAAAATTTGAACTATCCAGTCCTCGAGGAATTACGTTTCTCAAAAACTCGACTCCCCTTCACACTATTTTAATTATTTTGGGGGGAATTGCATATGTCATTGCGGTGAAATCCTCTCGGTTGGTGGGAAGCATCCGGTTTGGAAAATTATTGCTTTAAACGCAGGTTAAAAAAATGAATCTTTTTGTAATTTGAAGGTTTTGAGACATGAGTAAAATCCGAAAAATCATTGTCACGGGTTCCAGTGGAATGATTGGAACCGCGCTCTGCGAACGCCTCATTTCCGAAAAAATTGATTTTATTGGTGTTGATAAAGTTCATAATCAATGGAGCAAAGCGATTGACAAAAAAACCGTGATCGTTGATTTAACCAAATCCGCTCAACTTGAAAAAATTTCTTCCAAAGCCGACCTATGCGTTCACCTCGCGGCCAATGCCTACGTTTTTCCTTCGGTTCAAAACCCGCAGCTAGCGGTTGACAACGTGCTTTCCACCTTGAATACGCTTGAATTCTGTCGAAAAAACAAGATCTCGCGTTTAATTTTTGCATCCAGCCGGGAGGTTTATGGAAATACTCCCCAAATGATTCATGACGAATCCGATGTTTCACTTGAAAACACCGAGTCTCCATATGCTGCTTCTAAAATTTCGGGTGAATCCTTTGTTGTGTCCTATCAAAAATGCTTTGGGATTGATTATGAAATTTTCCGTTTTTCAAATGTGTATGGAAAATTTGATACCAGCGAACGCTTTATTCCGATTGTATTGCGAAAATCTCGTCAAAATGAACCCATTACGATTTTTGGCAAAGAAAAGTCCTTGGCATTTACCTACATTGACGATGCCATCGAAGGAATCATGGGCGGCATCAAAAACTTTGAAACCGCCAAGAACGAAGCCTACAATCTAGCGTTTCCACAAGCGGTTTCGCTTTTGGAAGTCGCCAAGAAAATTTGCCAAAAAAATCACTCCGAGTGCGCTATCACGGTTTCTTCGATTCGACCCGGTGAAGTGGAAAAATTTGAACCCCGCATTGTCAAGGCGCAACGATTAATCGGCTTTTCTCCGCGTTTTTCGATTGATGAAGGCCTTGAAAAAACCATTGCTTGGTATAACCACAACGTTTTTCTCAAGTGAGCTTCGTCGATTGAACCAATTTACTTTTTTAAGCAATTACTCCGGGTAATACGAGGGAACATTATGAAAGTCACTGTCGTTGGAACTGGTTATGTTGGATTGGTAACGGGAACTTGCTTGGCAGAGATTGGTCACCAGGTTATTTGTGTAGATAACAACACCGAAAAAATCGACAAACTCCACAAAGGAATCATTCCAATCTACGAACCAGGATTAGAAGATCTGGTCCGACGAAACACGGAACAAAACCGATTATTTTTCTCAATAGATCTCCCCCGTAGCATAAACGAATCCGAAATCATTTTTATTGCGGTAGGCACTCCTTCCAAACCCAACGGAGAAGCCGATCTTTCCTACGTGGAAAACGTGGCTTACGAAATTGCCAAAGCCGCCAAAGACCCCAAAATTGTGGTTGAAAAAAGCACCGTTCCCGTTGAAACCGGAAATCGCCTCTACGAAATTCTTCACACCCAAAACGGACACAAAGTTAAGTTTGATGTTGTAAGCAATCCTGAATTTCTTCGCGAAGGAACAGCTGTATCCGACTTCATGCGACCTGATCGCATTGTTATTGGAACAGAAAGCGAAAGTTCACGCGAGAAAATGAAACGATTGTATGATCCTTTAAAGGCTCCGATTATCTTTACGGATATTTCCAGTGCAGAACTCATCAAACATGCATCCAATTCTTTTTTGGCGCTCAAAATCTCGTATGCGAACGCTTTGGCTAATATTTGCGAAAAAACTGGAGCCAATATCGATGACGTCGTATACGGAATGAGTTTAGATAAACGCATCGGACCGCATTTCCTTAAGGCGGGAATCGGGTATGGTGGAAGCTGTTTTCCAAAAGATGTGGATGCGTTTGTTCGAATCGCGGCAGCCAAAGGAATCTCATTTGGCTTACTCGAAGAAGTCCAATCCATCAATGAGTTGCAACGCACGAATTTCGTGGAAAAAATACAAAAAAAATTCGGGTCCTTGGAAGGAAAAACAATTGCAGTACTTGGATTAGCTTTCAAACCAGATACAGATGACTTGCGCAGTGCACCTGCTCTTGATATCATTGCCGGACTCCAAAAAGCAGGAGCTAAAATTCGAGTGTTCGATCCTGTCGCGATGGACAATGCCAATCAAAAGCTATCCAATGTCGAGTTTACTGTCAATGAATTCGACTGTATGAAAGGCGCCGATGCGGTGGCAATTATGACCGAATGGCCCCAATTTCGAGGACTTGATTGGAAACAAGCCAAAACCATTCTCAAAAAACCCATTTTGTTTGACGGACGCAATCTGTTCTCGCTTGAACAAATGAAAAAAATTGGTTTTGAATACATCAGTGTTGGGAGGAAACCCGTGTGATTGCACTTATTCCTGTGGCGGGATATGCCACGCGACTCTACCCGCTAACACTTGACAAACCCAAAGCGCTTCTCGAAATTGGAGGACGCCCAATGATGGATTACGTCGTGGACAAAATTATCGAACTAAATAACATCACAAAAATCGTGGTCGTTTCAAATCACAAATTCGCTTCTCAATTTCGAGAATGGGCAAAAAAACGTCAACAAACGGTTTCAATTCCAATCGTGGTGCTCGATGATGGAACCACTTCGAATGAAACACGGCTTGGCGCAATTGGAGATGCCCAGTTCGTCATTGAAACAGAAAACATAAACGAAGACATTGCTTGGGTTTCAGGAGACAATTTGTTTTCGTTTTCCATCAAACCGTTTCAGGATTTTTTCACGAAAAAAAAATCCGATGTGATTGCGTGTTACGATGTTAAAACATCAGATCAAGCCAAACTATTTGGAATCGTAAATCTTGATTCTAATGGAAAAGTAACTCAGTTTATTGAAAAACCAGTCAAACCAACCTCAACTTTGGCATCCATCGGAATTTATTTTTATTCGAAAGAAACAGTCAAACTTTTTCGAAAATACCTTTCACTTGGACTGTCCCCTGACAAACCAGGGGAATTCGTCCAATGGTTATTCAAAGAAAAGTCGGTCTATGGATTCGTGTACGGTTCTGCCACTGATGAGTGGTTTGATATTGGAAGCATCGAAACTCTAGAAGCTGTCCGACGACGCTTTAAATAATCAAGCACAAAACCAGCTTTCCGTGAAGAGTGATAAAATTATTTGGTCTTTGATATTGGGACCGTTTAAGCACGGCATAAGCTTCGTGGAAAATTCTAATCTTTTTTGATTGAAAGTTGATTTCGATGGCCCCGATACCACTCAACGGTTTCGGTTAATGCGTCATTCAATGAATACGACGGACTCCAACCGATCTTCTCTTGGGTTGGCGTAATTGAAACCTCTGGTGTTTCTTCGTGACTTTTTCCCAATAACTCAATGGGCGCGTTTGTTTCGGTTAATTTCACAATGCGTTGAGTTAAATCCAATATCCGTGTTTTTTTATCATTAGCAAATATCAATCCATCCAAATCCGCAGTGTTTCTATTCATAGCATTCAACAAATGTAAGTATCCCTTGGCCACGTCTTTAACATATACAAAATTTCGCGCATTGGTTTCGTTAAAAACACTAATTTTTTTCCGATTTAGGGCCAAAAGAATGGTGGACGGAATAATCCGTTCCAGATGAACATCCGCGGGTCCAAAACAATTGGAATTACGCACATTTACAACGGTTAGTCCAAATCGTTTTGAATAAGTTTTTGCGATCCATTCTCCCAAGAGTTTAGATACTGCATACGGAGAAGACTCCATATTGTGTTGCTCCGTGAGATAACTCGAAGAAACAACTGTTTTCGTTTGAGGGCTTTTTTTCTGAATCGCTTCTAATAAATTCCAAACTCCCGCAACATTGGCTTCAAAGGTTTCATGTACATGGTCTTTACAATATGCTGGGTTTGTCAGCCCTGCAAAATGCAAACAATAATCAAACTCGTTTTCTTGAAAAATCGCCTCTAAATCCTTCAGATTTCTAAGATTTGCCACAATCAACGGAATTTTGGTATCAAGGTCTAGCAAGGAAAGCGAGGATAGTCCCCCTTTTTTTCGAACCAACCCGTAAACGTCAAATTTGTTTTCAAGTAATACTTTGGCACTCCAGGCTCCTAAAAAGCCCGAAATCCCCGTGATCAACACTTTTTTAGTCGTCATTTTTTTTCCCGGATTTATTTTTTTCCAAACGCATTTTGATTAATCCAAAAAACATGTGTGGAATAGTCATTGGTTTTATTTTTGTTTCTCCAGAATCCACCCACAATACTGCCACTTCGACAATTTTATACCCTGCTTTCTTTGCTTCATACAACAGCTCAACGTCAAACTCCCATCCGTTGGATTTTACGTTTTTAAAAACCTGTGCAGCGGCTTCTTTCGGAAAAATTTTGGCTCCGCATTGGGTATCGCGAAACGGTAACTTAAACAAAAATCGTACAATAGCATTAAATCCGCGTCCTAAATATTTTCGGTATGTTGGTTGACGCAATACTTTGGCTCCTTTAACAGCTCTGGAACCCATCGCAATACACTGGCTCTTTGTGGCAGCGGAAAAAATTTTGTAAAACTCTTTTGGTTTTGTGGCGTTGTCAGCATCGGTGAACCCCACCCAATCGCCCCTGGCTTTCAAAATCCCCTCTTTTACGGCCCCCCCTTTTCCGATTTTTTCAGGGATGTTTATCAATCGAATTTCTGGATATTTCTCGGAAAGCGCCGCAACAATCAAAGGCGTCTTATCTGAACAATTATTTGAAACTACAATAATTTCGAACGGGTCTGATTTGGAAAAAAAGAAATCATGGTAATCCATAACCGTTGCTTCGATGCGCAGTTCTTCATTGTAGGCGGGAATGATAATGGAAATCATTTTTGCTTCACTAACTCTCTTTTTTTAACGGCTCGCACAACCAACAACGCGCTTAAGCCGGTTCGAATCGTCATTAATCGATCAATCCAACTCGCAGGTGCCGGTAGTTCGTTTTCAAAAACTGTTCCATGAATCTCTTTTACTTCGAACCCATGTCTTTCCAATAAATCCTTTAAGGCTGTCACATGCAAGATGCGCACATGCCCAACCACTTGAGTTGATTTTTTCATTTTTCGAAGCGGTCCGGCGCCAATGCTCCGGTCTTCAGTACTTGATTCCAAGAACAAGGGCTGGATTCCAAAAAGAAGCAATATCCGATTAAACCATGCACACAGATTCGGAGTCGATATCACGAGTGACCCGCCTTTGGCTAATACCCTGTTTGCTTCTCGTAAAAAAAAATCCGGATCATATAAATGCTCAATGACTTCGGACGCATTCAAAATATCCACTGTTGCGTCTTCAAGCGGAATCCCCGCGTGCAAATCGCAAAAACGAGCATCAACTCCGGCAGTACGTGCTTCGGCCAAAAATGTTTTACTATACTCTAATCCAATACCTTTGATACCAAAACGGTTCCAAATTTCAATTAGCAATTTTCCTTTGGCACAACCGGCGTCTACCAAACGCGTTTTTGAAGTGGGATGTGCATTGGCCATTAATTCAAGAGAAATGCGCTCTCGCTCCAAGATCTTTCCACTATACTGATTGGTTACATCTATTGTGTAATGGTCTTTGGTCGCAAGTCCTTTGGATTGTTTCATTACTTTACCGTCATCAAAAGTCATTTAAACGAGAGTGTGTTTTTTAATGTTTTTTTCAAAAGTGCTTCCACTTCGTCAGCGCCCGTATTCCACTCGAATCGACGGCTATGAAAAAGGGCTTTTTGGGAATATTTCAATTTCTTTTCAGTGGAAAGACTTAAAAAAAAACGAATCTTTTCAGCCAATGCCGTTGGATTATTTTCAGTCAAAAAACCGTTTTCGCCATCCGAAATTGCATCGCACAATCCATTCACATTGTATCCAATCGCAATTGTCCCAACACAATTAGCTTCTGTTACAATCAAACCCCATCCCTCTTTTATGGAGGGAACCAAAATTGCCATGGATTCGGAAACGATTCGGTTTCGTTCCTCAAAACCCAAATGACCTAAAAATGAAATTTGTTTTTCAAGCCCGAGATCTTTGACTTGTTGTTTCATCTCTTCAATATACTTCTCGTCTCCGCCTCCAATTAACTTTAATTGAAGATCCGGAAAACGATTTTTTAGTAATCCAATGGCTCTAATGGCATGATCCGGTTGCTTGGCTTTTTTCATTCGGCCCACAAACACCAATTGATTATTTTTTTTTGGAAGTGGTTTCTTTGGTCGAGTAATTCCTGTTCCAACCGTCATAGTGGAAGTGTCTTGAAAGCCCATTCGGATTAAATCTCGGCACGTAGATTTTCCTTCGGTGATTACCGGGATTTGAGCGTACAACTTCAATGCCGCTTTTTCAAAAAGCGCTCCAAATGAACTGAATGGAAATGGAAATTCGACATGCCAAATCTTTCCAACCACGTGATGCAGCATCAAGATCTTTTTCTCCCGAATGTATAATGGCGAAAAAAAAGGAATCCCGTTCATCTCATCAATAACGATGTCAAAGGAACCAAGTTGGTTGTGCCAATATTTCCAAGCCGCAACGAAATAAACGGTGTATTTTCCACCGGCTCGAACAAACTGGACTCCTTCGATTTCTTCCTCCGGCTTTGAATTCTTAAATCGCGGTGAAAACCATGTCACGGAATGGCCTTTGGTTACCAACCGCTTGGCAATTTCAAACGTAAGAATTTCCGCGCCTCCTTTTTCCGGGTGTCGAATATCTCGCCAATTTAAAATCAGGATTCGCATCAAAAAACCTTTCTTTGACATTTAAAATGGTTTTTTGGCCAATTTAAATCCTGTGGTACGGTCTCGTTCCAAAAAAACTATAAAGGATGAAGAGACACTTATCGATATGACGAATGGCTTACCGGCCCGTATATTCCTTTTTTTTCTGGTGTTTACGGCGATCATGGTCGTTTTCTCTTATTGGAGCGGACAATTCTTTCTCAACTCAATTCTCACGGTTTTGATCGGAATCGTTCTCGGATTCATTGTACTTAAGAAAATCGAACCCGACTTTAATCAATCCATTCCGATTCCCATTTGGGCATTCGCTGGGTTGGTTTTCATTTTGGTGTTGTTTTCGGTGTTTGCGGGTCCTGGTTACTTAGGGTCAACGGACGGAATGCACTTTGTTCACCAACGAATTACCCAAGAAAAAATTCCAACCACGTATGCTCCGTATTCTCCTGTCAAGGCGTATTATTTTTTTGGGTTCACCTTGTTTGCCAAACCCTTTGTGGATTTCTTTTCAATGGTACCTGATTTGTTCATCTTATATTTTTTAGGCGCGGTTTTTGCAGCATTGGAAGTCATTCTTGTTTTTTTGGTTGTTTCAAAATTTTTCAAATCAGAAAACACCGGTTTTTGGGCGGCACTTCTTTTTTGTGGATCTAAAATTGTTTTTCAATCGTTTTTGTTGGGTCTATTTCCCGGTATCTTCGGAACTGTTTTTTTTCTGGCCGTGGTATGGGCCTGGTTAAGTAAAAGTGACGCGGTTTTTCTTTTTTTTCCAACGGCATTGCTCTTGCACTTTTCTCCTCTCCTTTTTTTAGGATTCCTGGGAGTACTTGGGGTCGTCTTTTTTAGGCAATCTATTCGCAAAGAACTGTTTTCAAATCTCCCTTGGTTAAAAATCGGGCTTGCGATTTTCTTAGCGATCCCTGTATTTGGAACTTTTTTGGCCATGGGCCAGCAGGGATGGAACCAAGTCGTGTATCACGAACAAATCCTTCCTATTGAAACATCCATCACACAGTATTCTTTGCTCGAAGCGATTTCATCCACTGTTTTGTTACTGGGGTGGGTTCCGTTGGTAATCCTGTTATTCACGATTTTTTTTTACCTCAAAAAAAGAGAACCAATACAGGTCATTGAATGGTTCTTACTTGCCGTCGTGGTTCTCTCATTGCTATTGGTCTTATTCACGGGCATTCCTGTTATTAGCAAGTTGGCCGAACTTGCATCCCTTGCCGCGGTGGTATTGGGGGGATTATTCTTGAATCGATTAGATCTGAGGCGGTGGTTTAAGCCGGCTCTTACAATGTTATTGTTACTGCTGATCCTTGGAAGCTTTTTTTACTCTAATGAACTTTCACGGTTGCGAGAAGGAAGCAAAATTAGCCGGGAACAAGCGGCCTTTGCGTTTTCATTCAAAGAACAGTTTCCCGAACGTGCCAAAACGCTTTTTCTAACCCCTAATTCGTCGCTTTTAGCGGTTTTTTCGGATAAAATTCCTTTTGATGTACTGAATGGTTTTTTCATCTCGATGGTATCGCGATCCACAGACCCTTTATTTGAACTCGAAATCAAAAAAAGTCTTGAGAAAAAAAGAATTCTCGAGACCCATTGCATTGATTGCTTGCAAAACTTGGATGTCCAGTTTATTGTAGCTCCCAAGGGATTTTATCCAACTTCCCTTCCTTTTCCCAAGGTATTCGAATCCAATGGATTTGAAGTATACAAAAAAACGGAGAATGCGTCATGAAAATCAATTGGTTTGAACAACTTCTTCCTTTAATCGGTTTGGTGCTGTTTGTTGCGGTACTTTTACGCGTGGATTTAAAACAACTCGCAGTGGTTTTAACCAATCTCAATTACTTCTGGATTATGGGTTCTTTGGGCTTGTTGGTTTGCTCTATTGTCATCCGAACCATCAAATGGCAGATTCTTCTTGAGATACTCGAAGAAAAATTTGGGTTTTGGAATCTTGCCCGCGCTATTATCATCGGATTTTATCTCGGAGCGATAACGCCGGCGAAGGTAGGGGATTTTGGTCGTGCTTTCTTTTTGGGAAAACATGATTACCGACATACGATTTTTTCCATTTTTGCCGACCGCGTATTGGATATCCTGTTATTGGTGGCCACAGGAAGTCTTGCAATAGTTGGAGGATTATTTCTTTTCGGGTTTGATCCGACCGCTTCTTTTTTCATTGTCCTTTTGTGCTGGAGCATCGTTGCCGCTTTTTTCTTTCTCAAAAACAAGCACCGAACCGCTGCCACTTTTCGTCCTTTTTTTGAACTACTAGTTCCAAAAGTCATCAAACCCAAAGCCAAAAGCGCGTTTGATTTTTTTTATTCCCATGTGGACGTGTTTCGAAAAAAAAAGAATAAAATATTTGTTGCAATGCTTCTTGGAAGTCTCAATTGGATACTTGCCATTATCTCGGCTGGTTTTATTGCTTTGGCAATCGGAATCAATGTTCCGTTTTGGTTTTTTGTAATTGCCATTCCGTTTGCGACGCTTATTGAAGCATTGCCTATTTCCATTTCAGGATTAGGGACTCGGGAAACTTTTTTTCTGGTCTTATTTTCTTTTTTTAGCGTAGCGGCCGATCAGGCCATCGCGTTTTCACTATTATATTTGACACTCGCGTCCATCTTACCCGCTTTTGTGGGTTTCCTTTTTTTCGTCCGGAGAGCCACCAACCTTTCGTATTTACTCAAGGAGGTTTTTGCCTCTTTTTAAACTAGGGTAAACCTGTAAGGATACCAAAACAAATAAAACCCAAAAGAACCATCCCATTATAGCGATCCGTATGAAATTGGTTATCATCATTCCCGCTTTTAATGAAGAAACTTCGCTTCCTTTTGTACTTAAAGAAATCCCCAAAACGATCCCGGGTATTTCTGAAATCGAAGTGTTAGTCATTGATGACGGTTCCGCCGACAAAACAAGTGCGGTTGCAAAAGCCTTCGGTGCGCGCCTGTTACGCCACTCGAACAATCGTGGATTGGCACAAACTTTTAGAGACGGGTTGGAATCCGCGTTATTTGATCTTAACGCGGATATCATCGTGAATACGGATGCAGATAATCAATATAATCAAACCCAAATTCCGCTTTTGGTCAATCCGATTCTTGAACACAATGCTGATCTGGTATTAGGGTCGCGGTTTGCAGGCCACATCGAATACATGCCGTGGGCAAATCGCGTCGGGAACATTCTGGCCACCAAAGCGGTTTCCATTGTATCCGGTTTACCCATCACCGATGGTCAAACGGGGTTTCGGGCATTTTCGCGCGAAGCAGCGTTACGACTCATGGTTTTATCGCGTTACACCTATACTCAAGAAACCATTCTTCAAGCAGCATATCATCGCTTCAAGGTCGTCGAAGTCCCGATTGATTTTCGAAAGCGTTCGGGAAAATCTCGTTTGATTTCAAGCCTTTTTGGGTACGCCAAACAATCGGCACTGGTTTTACTTATGGGATACTTAAACTACAAGCCTTTGCGCGTCTTCTTAGCGATTGGAGGCAGTATTTTTCTTGTCGGACTTGCGGGAGGACTATTCATTCTTTCTCATTTCCTGCAGTCCGGACAAGTGACGCCTCATTTTCCATTGGCATTAGTGTCTGTTGCCTTTTTGCTGTTCGGTTCTCAAATTATGGCCTTGGGATTAGTGGCGGAAATGATCAAAAATAACCGCAAAATTACTGAAGATTTATTGTACCGTCAAAAAAAGATGCAACTAGAAAAGAACAATTCCAAATCAAAACGATAGGTTTTTTCATGGAAACCAACTTTCTTGAGTCCTTATGTTCTCCGCGCATATTCGTACCAGTCGTATTTGTGCTTTTCTCTTTGGTGTTTGCCTTTTTTTTTCCACCGCTTCCGATTTCGATTGACGAACATGAATACGCGCGTAATGCCTATTTACTGCTAAATGGATCACTATTCGATTCTGATCCAGTAGATTTTTGCGGTGGGGCCATGGTTAATGGACATTATTTCTCCACCTATTTTTTAGGAAAATCGGTCGTCTTGATTCCCTTTGTTCCATTCGGAATCATGGGGCTGATGCTCAGCGGGCTTGTTATTCATTTGTTGAACGGAATTTTGTTTTTGCTAATTTTACGAAAACTCAAAATCGATGAACGATTAGTTGTACTTTATCTTTTCTTTCCTGCATTTTTATGGGCGAGTCGCACACTATTCCCAGAATTATTGGTTCTCACCTTTGCATTAGGTGGAACCTTATTGTATCTAAGAAATAACGCAAAAGACTGGTTTTTATCCGGGCTTGTTTTCGGTCTGGCTGTGTTTGTTAGAAACGATGCCGCTTTATTGTTTTCAGGTTTTGGATTGGTCGCTCTTTTATCCGATCGAAAAAAGCTGCTTTCCATGATCGCTGGCTTTTTCCTTGTTGGACTACTCGTAATGGGTTTCAATACGCTAATGTACGGAGGACCACTTCAAACCCCGTATGGGTATTCGGCGGGAAACTTCTTAGCCAAAGAAAATACACACGTTGTTTCAAACTTTTTGGTTTTCACCGCCATTTTATTAATTGTCTATCCGTTTATGGTTTTGCTTCCAATTGTTTTTCGAAAAAAACCATTGGCGATGGAAGCATTGATTTCCACTTTTGTCGTGTTATGGCTGTTTTCACGCACTACGGATATCTATGCCTACGATTTTTTTTCACCAGTAACCATTACGGGGCGAATGCGATATCTGATTCCCGTTGCTGGGTTATTGATGATTCCATATGCCCACCACGTCGAAGAAACCCTCAAATGGCTGGGTAAAAAAATTCATGTATCTGTTCCGGCAATACTTGCGGTCTTAACCATTGGGTTATTTGCGGGCAGTGTCATTGGAACGATTGTTCATCAACAATCCCTTCTTGGACGACAAACAGTTTTGGATACGATTAAACAAACGATTCCCGAAGGATCCCTGACCGTTGGTTCGAGTGATGATTGCATTTATTTTTCCAAAGCTTTTTTTGGGGATCGAAAATACATTCGAATTGACACGCCTTTTTTGAATGCGCAAAACGAAATCAATAAATTTTCGGGGCCTGTCTACGTGATGGTGCTACGTTATTCTACTGTTTCAGGTGCTCCCGAACGACAAGATGCCATTGATCGAGAACGCAAACAAGTCATTGACTTTGTCAAAGCAAATTCCCCGCACCTAGAAAAAGTATTTGAATCCACTTCACCGCATTCACTTACGATTTATCGATGGATTCAAAATTAATCGATTGACAACTATTTTTTTTCCTTCAATTTTTCATAAAGCTCTTGATGCCTTTGAATAATCTCTTCGATACTTGGAGGGTTTTCTTTCGAAACAAATTCATCGGGATTCGAAACAACTTCAAAAATTTTCTCTGCAATGTTCTCGTTTGTATCATTTTCCGAAACACCAACCGCCCAACCCTGGTCTATGAATTCTTTTTGTGCCGAATTCGGAAAAATAATTGCCGGAGTTTTAGATGCAATGGCTTCGGAAATAACAACTCCTTGGCTTTCATACTTACTCAGAAAAACAAATGCTTTGGCTTGTTTTAGAAAAGTAAATAATTCTGTTCGCCGCGAAAACGGAATTTCGCCCATGAAATCCACTTTGTCTTGGATCCCAAGTTCTTTAGCCAAGTGTTCCAAAGTAACTCGTTCCACTCCTTTTCCAATAATTCGAAGCCGAAGACCTGGATCTTTTTTTGAAATAATCGCAAAAATCTGTAATAATCGATCGAACCCTTTGTTTTTCACAAGCCGTCCAACAGAAACAATTTCATGTTTTTTTTGGACTTTAATCGAATCAATGAATCGTTGGTCCACTCCAATTGGGATTATCCATGTATTCGTTGGGTTTACTCGAAGATCTTTCAAAAAGAGATTTTTTTCAAATTCCGACAAAAAAACGACCGCATCAATGTTTTTGCTGTACCAGTTGAACAAATGTCGATACGGAAATAAAAGCATTTTTCGAAACAAAGAAGAGGTACCTGCACTGGCCGGAGACACCACCAAGCACTGGTCCTTCTTTTTTTTGGCCATCACCATAAACGTAATAAGATTGTTATATCCAAAACAGTGAATAATATCCCATTTTCCCTTTTCAAGACCTTTTACGAGTTCCGGCGAAAGAAAATAATTTTCGCTGGGCGCCCAACGCGGAAACTCTTGGACGGAAATTTCTTCAAAAACGGATGGTTTGGGATGTTCCGCTGTCGTAACAATGGAAACGTCGACGCCACGGGCATTTAACCCTTTTCCAACCTGAATCACCAAGTTTTCGATTCCGGCAAAACTCTCTCGAGGCGTTCGCGGACAAACCAAAGCAATTTTCATTTTTTTCAAACTCAATTTCACTCTTTTGCATGTTTTTCAAAGAAAAAATGGTTTCAACAAATCAGCAGATTTTTTTGAAAAATAAATCTGTTCAGAATCTGTTACCCTGTTTTTATACAACAAAATATACTTTGAAATTTTTTCTAGTTCTGTGGGTGGAATGCCCGCCACAACTTTTCCGAATTCTTTTTCTATCCGCTCTTTTTTTTCGGGCGGAACAAAGTCTAGAAACTTGGATTTAAACCCTTTTACAATCTCCAACTCTTGTGACACGGTTTCACTCCTTTCCTTTGGATTGTTTTTGGTTAAAAAAAACGCTTTCTTTTTCCGAGGTCCATCTAAACAAGTCAGCGTTTTGTCGCATTCCTTTTTTGATAGGGCCTTCAAGGTCTTTTTGATAAAACGAAAGAACCGTTTGGGCCAAATCGGCTGGGTCTTTGGGTCTGCAAAGCAGCCCGGTTTTTTCATGTTCAATCAGATCCACATTTCCGCCGACTGCCGTTGTGATCACTGGCGTGTTTAGTCCATAAGCCAATTGAATGATTCCTGATTCGGTAGAAGAAACATAAGGTAATACCACGGCATCCGCGGCCGAAAAATACGTCGGAACCTCATCGTTGGCCACATATCGGTCAACGATCAATAAATGATCCTTAATTTTTAATTCGTCCATCAAATTAAAATATTCTTTTTTATCATTCCAAAACTCGCCTACAATCATCAAGGTCAAATCGTGTTTTTTCTTCAAAAGCTCAGGCATCGCCCGCAACAAAAATTCCAATCCCTTATACGGCCTCACGAACCCGAAAAACAAAATCGCGTTTCCTTTCACACCCAGCTTTTTCCTGGCCTCCGCTTTGGATGACTTTTGGCCAAACTGGGTTTCGTACGTTGATTCCGTAATCCAGTTCGCGTTCGCCGACGGCAACAATTTTTTCAAAATTTGCAGATCCGAACTGGATAATGTGATAAAATAATTCACTTTTCCGAAAAAAAATTTCGTCAAGGACTCGTGCACTTTGCTTTCTTCGTGCGGCAACACGTTTTGACAAACCACGGAAAACCGTGTTTTTTGGTTTTTCCCAAATTTCGCAATCGTCCAGTACAGGGGAGCAAAAAACGTGTGCCACCATTGAAACACCACCCAGTCCGGCTGTTCTTTTTTGATCCGGTCCGCGACCTTAAACCACGTCAGTGGATTCATGGAATCCAGAAAGTACTCCGTTTTCACCGCAAACGAAGCGTCTTCCGTGACTTCTTTTTGCTCTTTCCCAGGGTACAAGATTTTTGGATACATGCGCGAAAAAGAAATCGCCGTCACGTCATGCTTTTTCTGGAGGTTTTCGCAAAGAATCCTGTTCGAGTGCGCAATTCCTCCGCGAAAAGGGTAAATCGGACCTACGACAAAGACTTTCATACATGAAAACTACTTCAAAAACACTATTTTAATGATTCGGTACGAAAAAACAGAAAAAGATAAATATGCCGCGCATGCTCTTATTGTTATGCCTGCTGCAGGTTATCGTGTTCGAAAACTCAAACAAAACCTCCTGATCGTGCGACAACGAAAAAAGCCAGAACACCCCGGTGAACTATCCGCCGTGGGCCGCATTGGTTTTCACTCGCCCAAAGTCGCATATAAACAAAAAACAAAAAAAACTCCCTCTGCAAAAGCAGTCATTACACAAGCAAATGATTTACTTGCCCGAAAAACACGTGAAAACGGCGGAAAAGCCCCGTGGTCTTACGCGGATCGGCATCCAACGACCAAACACACCATTGATCGCATGGACGTTACCAAAAAAGGAACCTTGCGAGTAACCCTTGCCCCGGGAACATACGGCGACAACTTGCGCGCACGAGATGTGCTTCGGGGAATGATGCAAACCCAAGTCCGAAAATTATTTCGAGAAGAAAACCGCTCTCGCGGAAAAATCGGGTATGCCAAAACGTTTTCCCAATTGCTTGGCGCGTCTGGATTGCTTTCGATTGGAAAAACGTTTTTGGTAATTCCGAATCGGGGAAACACGCGTCTGTACGATCATTTTTTTCACGTCATCGGCGGAACCGTTGAAAGCGATTCGAAAAAATTCCGAAAAAAACCCGTCGTTCCCGCGCGGCACGCCTTGAACGAAATCGCGGAAGAAACCGGGTTTTCGCCTAAGAATCTTTCCTTTCTTGGACGCGGACTTCGAACATTGAAAACCACGCGTCGCACAATTAAAAAAGGCGAACCAATCGCTTTTGCGCGAAGCCTGGAAAAAGTGGATCCGAGTGCGGAATTCGTTTACGCCATTGAATATCGGGCCAGTGACCCATACGATTTTGTCCGCGAGGCATTCATCGAAACCAAACCTGGCGAATATCAGCTTCGAAACAAACCAAAAGATGACGAAGCGGCTTATTTTGCCATTATCAAATTCTCAAAAAAAGGAATTATGGATTTCATTCAAAAAAACAGCGGTCGTTTGACCCCGGTTCTTCGCATCACGCTTGAAGCCGTTTTAGCGGAATTGGCGCGCGGCCACAAGAAAAAATAATCGATGTTATTTTTCAAGATGCTTCCATTTGGTGTCGAACATGAATCCGCGAAGCTTTCCTTCTTTGGCCAATTGCGGAAACAATTCTTTTTCCAAGCCGCCTTTTGAAGGCAACTCTTCCAAAATCGAGGGCTCGAATACATACACGGCCGCGTTCTGCAATTTGGTGGTGCGACCGGATTTGTATTCGAATTCGCTGATGTTTTCCCCTGAAATCCGAATGTAATCCGTCAGGTTGTTTCCTTCCACATACGTGACCGCCATGGTGGCCGGTCCGCGGGATTTTTTATGAAACGCAACCATCTTGGCCAAGTCCATGGAAAATTCGACGTCCAAATACGTGACGATAAACGCGTGCTGCAAATAATTGGCCGCCAGTTTTACCGCGCCCGCGGTTCCAAGCGGAGCGTCTTCACGCAAGTACATGCATTTTTTCGAATAAAACGGATGTTTTTGGATTTCCGAAAAAATCCGCTCCGTTGCTTTTCCGCCCGCGACAATGAGTTCCGTGACGCCGGCTTGGGCCAATTCATCCAGAATCTTGTTCAAATTCAACAGTTTGGCGGATTCTTCCAGTTTGCCGCCCAGCAACACGGCTTTGAGCGGGGCTTTGGAATCAAAATATTGGGCCAAAACGAATTCGACGGCTTGGCTTCGATTTCGAATCAATTTATTATCAATACTTTGATCCAGGGACGCAATCGTGCCGGAATCAAGTGAAATGGATATTTTTTCCTTCATCTATCCAAAAAAACCGTCAAAGTATTTAAATTTGCATTCGAAACCGGAAAAAGGGGTTTGATCGCACCAAAATCTTTATAAAAACATAAAGGTAGGATAAAGTAGTAAGAAGTAATACTTGGGGATTGTTATGAGTTTATCTGGAAAAAACGTTATGGTCACGGGGGGCGCCGGATTTATCGGTTCTACCCTCGTTCGAGAGTTACGGGCTGTAAACGCCAATGTCACGATACTGGACAATTTCATGAGCGGATTACACGAAAACCTTGAAGAAATCAAAAACGAAATCACGATCATTGAAGAAGACATCCGAAGTCCCCTGTTTTCCCAGATTTTAAAGGATCATCATATCCAATACGTGTTCAATCTCGCGGCCATGCCGTATATTCCCGATTGTTACGACAAACCCTTTGATTTTTTTGACATCAACGCCACCGGTGCATTAAATGTCATGCTGGCAGCCAAAAAAACCGGGGTTGAACGCATCATTCAATGGTCCACGAGCGAAGTCTATGGAACCGCGCGTCAAGTTCCCATGGACGAACACCATCCCATCAATCCGCATTCGACCTACGCAGTGGCCAAAGCCGCTGCGGATCGACTCTGTTACACCTTACATTACGAACAAGAACTGCCCGTTATTATTTTGCGCCAATTCAATTGCTTTGGACCCCGCGAAACCCATCCTTACATTATCCCGGAACTCATTTCACAATTATCGAAATCGAACAAGCTCAAACTCGGAAATATCAATGCCCGCCGCGACTTTACTTACGTAACTGACGCCGCCAAAGCCGGGATCGCATTGATGAAAGAACCCAAAGCCGTGGGCCAAGTCTTTAACGGCGGCTATGGAACCGATTTTAGCATCAAAGAAATCGCCGAAAAAATATCGGCCATCATGGGTCATGATTCCATTGATATTTCCATTGAACAACGACGCTTACGACCCCTCGATGTTGAACAACTCCAAGCCAGTTATTTCAAACTCCATAAACTAACCGGCTGGGAACCCAAAGTATCCTTTGAAGAAGGACTGCAAAAAACCGTGGACTATTTCAACGAGAATGATCAAAAATGGCCATGGGAAGCAGCCAAACAAAAATCGCTCGTCCAATGAGGAAAAAATGACCTTACAAAAAGAAGTCCACGAATTCATTCCCATTGCCGATACCATCCTTTGCGGTAACGAAGAAAAATACGTAACCGAAGCCATTCGAACCAAATGGGTTTCCTCCAAAGGCCCGTTTGTCAAACGCTTTGAAGATGCATTCGCGCAATTTGTGGGAACCCGATACGCAACTTCGGTTTCGAATGGAACTGCCGCCTTGCATTTGGCGTACCACGCGGTCGGAATCCAAAAAGACGACGAAGTTTTGATGCCGAATTTGTCGTTTATTGCAACCGCCAATGCCGCGGCATATTTAGGGGCCAAACCCGTGTTTGTCGATGTGGATCCAAAAACCTGGAACTTGGACCCAAAAAAAATCGAAGAAAAAATAACGGATAAAACCAAAGCAATTGTGTGTGTTCATCTATATGGTGCTCCGTGTGACATGTCGGCATTAACCAAAATTGCCAAAACCCACCAGCTGCCTCTCATCGAAGATGCGGCGGAAGCACACGGCGCCCGCTTTGAAGGAAAAACCGTGGGCGGATTCGGAGACTTGAGCGCATTCAGCTTTTTTGGAAACAAAATCATTACGACGGGCGAAGGCGGAATGGTCGTATCGAACAATTCTCAATTAATCGACCGGGTTAATTTTTTGAAAAACCACGGAATGATTCCCGAGCAACAATACTGGCATCCCGAAATTGCGTTCAACTATCGAATGACCGCTTTACAAGCCGGATTTGGATTGGGACAATTGGAAGGAATCCAAAAAATTATTCAACAAAAAAAAGAAGTGTACAAAGCCTATCTGAACGGTCTTTCGGATATTTCTTCAATTGAATTTCAACAATCCCCAAAAAACTCAGAAAGCGTATGGTGGATGACCACGATCAAGGTACCTCATCGTGATTCGTTTATGAATGTCCTAAAAAGACACGGAATTGATTCGCGTCGTGTATTTTATCCCTTGAGTCAACTTCCACCGTACCACTCTTCCGAATCGTTTCCTGTTTCCGAAGAAATTAGCTCGAGTGGAGTGTCATTGCCTAGTGGTGCGGGAATTACACGCGCACAAATTGACTATGTCATTCAAGTCGTTCGAAACTTTTTTTCACAAAACTAACCCTTTTTCTTTCAAATGTTTAATGGATCTGTATGGACAAAAGAATCGGAATTGGAATCGGACTCCTGATTCTGAGTATTCTTTATTTGACCGTCGGACCTGAAAAAATTATTGCCGCGTTTTCTCGTTTTAATTTCGTTTTTCTCTTATTGACTCTTATTCCTATCGCGTTCACTTTCCTTGTTTCGGGATTGAATCTATATTTTTTTGCACAACCCGTATTGAAAATTTCTTTCAAAGAATCCGTAACGCTGTCCAATCTCCTTTTTGCAATCAATGCTTTCCTGCCTGGTCATTTAGGTGAACTATTTGTAGCGACTTTTTTGGAAAAAAAAGGCGCACGCCTAGGAAGCACCAGCGCGATGGTATTTTTGGACAAACTGATTTCACTGGTGGCAGTTTTGATTTTTGTGGCGTTATCCGTAGCGTTTTTCTTAGAAAATACCCTCGTTATGCTTTTGCTTGGAATCGCGGGATTAATGATTTTATCTTTTTTTAGTCTCACCCCTACGGGACGCGTATTGGTGCGAAAAGTTATTCAGCGTTTTTTTCCCACTGAAAAACCGCTGTTGGAAGGATTCGGAAAAACCATTCAATTGTATCTATTCGAAAAAAAAAGAATTCTTTTGAATCTGGTTCTAAGCATTCTTCGACTTGTTATCGCAAGTATGACGCTTTACATTGTCTTCTTGGGGTTTGGGCTCTCTCCGCCCATTATTCCGTTTGTCATTCTAAGTATCGCATCGCTTTTGATTGGGTATATTCCCATTACTCCCAGTGGCATCGGACTAAAGGAAGGGAGTCTGGTATATTTGTATACCTTGATTTCGATCCCTGTTGAAATTTCCTTGCTGGCTTTAACCATTGTCTTGATTATCAACCAGGCGACGAGCGGGTTGTTTTTCGTCCTATATTACCCAACTATTTCTCAATACCTACGTTCATTTTCATTAAAAGGGATCTTTTCCCCACCCGGACACCGTAACTAAAAAAATATATACCATATCTTTACATAGTTGTTTAGGTGTTCATGACTCAAAAGCCAAGTCGCATAGTCCTCTTTTTTTTCCTCATTTTTGACCGAATTCAGAGGATCATTTTGCTTCCCCCCATTCGAACTTTTTTATTTCGATTAATTGGATGCCGAATCGGATCCAACGTTGTGATGGGAGAATTACGCTTTTTTCAAATCTATTCCTACAAAAATCTAGAGATTGGAAATGACGTAGTGATCGGAAACCTCACGATGTTTGATCTTGAAGAAAAAATTATTCTCGGAAACAATGTGGATATTGCCCCCCACGTAACCTTCTTAACTCATGGAATCGAATCCATGTCAAAAGTCTCAGCCAAACCATCCGCATCATTTCGACCCTGTGCTATTCCCGGTCGCTCCATTACCAGCGACCCGATTCAAATTCACGACCATGTATACATCGGAAGCGGGTCTATTATCTTACCTGGTGTGCACATTGGACCATACGCGCTCATCGGCGCAGGAAGCGTTGTGGCTTCGAGTATTCCCCCTCATTCCGTTGCACTTGGAAATCCAGCACGGGTGGTGTCAACCTTATGAAGGCGGCTTCGGTCGAAGAAAAAGTATTTGACGAAATTCAAATCGGCAGCCATGTTTCCTTTCCTGTAACGGTTAACCATCAAACAGTAAAAGAATTTGCAGGCCTTTCAGGGGATTACAACCCGCTTCACATGGATCCAACGTATGCCAAAGAAACCGAGTTTTCGCAACCTATTTGTCACGGAGCACTTATCAACGCTTTCTTTTCGCAATTGGTTGGGATGCATCTTCCAGGAAAATATTGCCTGTATCTTTCTCAGGAAAGCGTTTTTCGAAAACCCGTCTTTCTTCCTTCTCGACTCACGATTCAAGGAACCGTCATTGCAAAATCCGATTCAACGCGCATTTTAACCATCCAAACCCAAGCCCGAAATGCAAAAGAAGAAATTCTGGTGGACGGGGTTGCCAAAGTCAAGGTATTGAGGTGAATCCATGGAGCGACTCAAAAACAAAGTAGTGCTGGTAACCGGCGGAAGCGGCGGCATCGGAAGCGAAATTTGTCGTTTATGTGTATCTGAAGGCGCCAAAGTCATCATTAATTATAACTCGGATTCCGCCAATGCATTAAAACTCGCCAAAGAACTTGGTTCCCACGCCATTGCCATCCAAGCCGATGTAACGGACCCCAACGCAGTACACTCTATGGTTCAACAAGCCTTGAATCGGTTCAAATCCATTGACGTGCTCGTGAATAATGCCAGCGGTCCCATTCTTCCCAAACGTTTTCAAACACTTGAATGGAGCGATGTCCAAAAAGATATTACGGTACATTTGGGTGGATCCTTTTACTGTATCCAAAGCGTGCTGCCCTCTATGATCCAACAAAAAAAAGGGAGTATTATTAATATTCTTTCCACTTATGCCCTTGGAAAACCCCCGGTCATGTTGAGTTCGTACGTTTCGGCGAAATCCGCCTTAATGGGCCTCTCCAAATCACTTGCGAGCGAACTGGCCGCCTATCAAATCCGCGTCAACATGGTTTCTCCTGGGATCACCCAAACCGATGCTATTGCTCATTTATCCGAAGAAACCCTCCGCCAAAAAACCCAAGAGATTCCGCTCAAACGCATTGCTACGCCAAAAGAAATTGCTCAAACCATTGTTTTTTTGGCAAGTGATGAAAGCCAATATTTGACCGGATCCAATATTGTTGTGAGCGGCGGGAGCATCATGCCATGACCCAAACCCTTCGCAAAACCTTGTTCGAGGAATATCTTCTCCTGTTGAAGAACCGCGATGCATTGACGTATCTTGAAACCACTGATCTTTTTCACGAATTCCAAAAAGAAACCAATTCTCTCCCACCCCTCAAAATTGCAGTATTGTCCAATTTTACGATTCGACCCATGGAGATTCCGCTTTCCCTGGCTTGTCGATTGGCAGGGTTTAACCCCACGATTTACTTTGGACCTTACAACCAAGTGCATAAAGAAATCTTGGATCCATCTTCCGAACTATACGCGTTTTCCCCCGAAATCGTTTTTTTGGCTCTGGATGGACAAACCATTCTTCCCAAAAGCTTTGAATGGAGTTTGAAAACAACCGTTTTGGAAAAAGAAAAAGAATGCCAAGAAGCCGTTAAAGACGTAGGCCAACTAGTCGAAGTGCTTGTTCAAAAAACCAGGTCCTTAATTTTGGTGAGTAATTTTCGCCTTCCGTTTCCCTTATCCCTTGGAATTTTGGATAACAAAAGTTCGGGACAAGTAGAACTCATTCAAAAAACCAATCAACAACTGGCCAAAACGTTTTCCAACGTAAAAAACGTATTTGTATTGGATACTGAGTATGCGGCCAGTGTGTTTGGACGCGAACGCGCCTTTGATCCAAGATTATATTACCGCGGGGACATCCGATGGTCCTATGATTTCATGGTGTTTATTGCCAATCAATTAAACCGATACGTGCGCGCCTTCAAGGGCACAACCAAAAAATGCGTAGTCTTGGATTTGGACAATGTGCTCTGGGGAGGCGTTATCGGAGAAGATGGTTTAGAACATATTAAACTCAGCAAAACCAGTGCCGGAAAAGAATTTTTTGAATTTCAACAATTTCTAAAACAACTAACCGAACGCGGAATTTTGCTTGCGATCAATAGCAAAAACAATCCGGAAGACGTCGAAGAAGTGTTTCAAAAACACTCTGACATGGTACTCCAAAAAAGCGATTTTGCCTCGATTCGAATCAACTGGACGGACAAAGCCCAAAACCTCCAATCCATTGCCGACGAACTAAACATCGGGCTCGACAGCATGGTGTTTGTCGATGACAACCCAATTGAACGAGGCCTCGTAGCCACAATGCTGCCGCAGGTCACAGTGCCAGAAATGCCCGAAGATCCCAAAGAATACCGGTTGTTTTTATCCAAACAACCGTTTTTTGAAAAAATCGCAATCACCAAAGAAGACCTGGAAAAAAAAGAAATGTACCAAAAACAACGCCAAAGAACTGAATTCAAAGAACAAGCCGGTTCGCTCGAAGCTTATTTAAAAGGATTAAAACAAGAAATCACGGTGTTTTCGGCAAAACCCGAAAACCTGGATCGCATCACCCAACTCGTGCACAAAACCAACCAGTTTAATCTCACGACCAAACGATATACGGTGGCTGAAATTGAAAACATGCAAAAAAACTCCAAGTGGAACATACTGGCAATCCGTGTCAAAGACCGCTTTGGAGACAACGGAATTGTCGGCGTCCTGATTTTGGACAAAACGAATCCAAACGAATGGAATATTGATTCCTTTTTGCTCAGTTGCCGGGTACTAGGCCGCAAAGTAGAGTACGCGCTTTTACAATATGTCCTCGAAAACGCGAAACGCCAAAAAGCCGCAATGGTGAGGGGACGTTATCTTCGAACCGAAAAAAACCAAGTTTCCAAAGACTTGTTTTTAAACGCGGGGTTTTCAAACGAAAAAACAACTTCTAAAGGAGACTCGCACTGGTTTTTTTCACTTGGAAAAAACGAGTTTAAACAAGCAATTCCGGGAAAAATAAAAATCGTTTCTTAGCTTTTCTTTTTTCGAATGCAATCTTCAATATCGCCAATCGTTTTAATCGATAAAATTTCTTGGTCCGAAAAAGTAACCCCAAACGCCTGTTCAATCTCACTGATCAACAATAATGCATTCAATGAATCCCAAGACGGAATCGAAGAAAGAACAGTGGATCTCGAAAGCGGATTTTTGGCTCCGAAAATCTTTGCGATAATACTCTCGATCTTTTCGAGCATGAAAGATTGCTGTAACGTAGTGTTTTAAAGAATTTGTCCAAAGTGTTGTGCATGAAAAAGCCGAAGGGAATCGGAATCGATTTTGAGCAAGTGCGACGATTCAAACAGCGGCCATTTTCAAAAAACAAACGATTTTATCAGCGCGTCTTTACAGCGGCCGAGATCCGGTATTGCAATGCCCAATCGGTTCCCGGACAACATTTTGCCGCTCGATTCTGCGCCAAAGAAGCGGTCCGAAAATGCGTTCAAGCCCAAATTCCATGGAACCAAATTGAAGTTGTTCTACGAAACGGGTCTCCATCCATCCGAATTCACAAAACAGGACTCAAAAAAAGAACAATCTTTTGTTCGCTTTCCCATGACGTCCAGTATGCAATGGCCATGGTGTTGATATTGTAATCATGAAAAATTAGTGTTTCAGAATTCCGCCAAAACCAAATTTTTGATTTTGTTTGTGCCCGACCTTTTTACCAAAATCTTTAAATGACTGGTTCCAATCCACATTGTCCGCCAGTAATAGTCCGCGGGATTTAATGTATGGCCAGGCCGTTCCAAATTCCATCATCATATGGTCATATGAATGATCCGAATCGTGGAAAAAAATTTCGATTTCCCCCAGTTTTTCCAGCAACTTAGGCAAATTTTTTCCACTGTCTCCTTCGATTAATTCCCATCGACTACGCAACACATTCGGAATAGCAAATCCCGGATGAGTTCCCGGTGGAAGCGGTTCTAAAATCCAGTCTTTTTTGGCCTTTTTGGGATTCCGAATCGGAAGGTCGATTGAGTACAAATGTCCCCCGCGATTTTTTTTCATCGCAAGCAAAATAATTGAAGTGGACAAACCTGAAAAAGTTCCCGTTTCCACCATTTTTTCGGGTTTTTGGATCCGAATCAATATGTACAGGATGCGAAACCACGGCTGAAAACGCTCCCAAATCGAATCTTTGAGATATTTTTTATGCTTTTTATCCAATGCATTGAAAAATTTTTTCTGAGAATTCAGTTCTTCCAAAAGACGAAAAAATTTTTTTTCCGAACAACCGGTCAAACGATGAACAAATTCGTATTCGCTCATTTCAAACATATATGAAACGGCCATTGAAATTTTTCGCGGCGAAAACATCCCGATGATTGAAGACGGGGTCTTTTTTATTTTTCGAAACGTTCGTTTAAAATGATGGAATTCCATTGTCAACACTTTGGAAACAATTCATGAAGAAATGCAAATTAAAATTTATTTTTCGGAAGTATTCCTTATTTAGTTTCAATAAAAAACACAACCATCATACTTTTATTCTTATTCTGATTTTTGCTGACCCAAAAGCCTTTTATTATTCAAACGAAATGATCTTTTATAGCATCTTAAATTATGTGGAAGTTATTGGATTTGCTGTGGTCAAACTAAAGGAATATCCCCATGTCTTCAAAAAAGCGCTTTTCTGCGGTGCTACTCACCGGTCAACCCTTTGAATCCGTGCCGGCGGGTGTCGAACGCTATTCTCAGTTGCTATCGAATGCCTTGGATGGCCTTCAAACCATTTATTTTACTCCGTTCTCGGATTCCATTTCATGGCCTTTTCTATCCGAACCCTACAAAGCCAAAATAGTGGCTAATCAACTGAACGAGCGTTTAGCCGAACTTGACCCTGAAGTCGTTTTCTACAACGGTCTTTACGGATGGGCACTTCCCAAAAAAACACCTTTTTTAAAAATCGGACTCGTGCATGGAACCTGGAAATCGCTGGCCAAAAACGCGATGCCGTGGGGATTTAATCGTCTTCGATGTGAATACGCCTATGCGTGGTTTGAAAAGAAAAGTTTTTCAAACGCTGACCTTCTGGTTTCCAATTCAAATTTTTGCCGAGAATTATTGAAAACTGATTATAGATTGGATTCGCAAGTAATTCATCCGCCTGCCGATTCCAATTTTTTTCATCCTCGTGACAAACGAAAAGCCCGAAAGAAAATCGGGGTAAAAGAAGACGAACGAATCGTATTGTTTGTGGGGCGACCGGAATACTACAAAGGATTTGATCGTGTCGAAGCACTGGCCAAAGAAACCGACTGGCACTTTATTTCAATTACTTTCCCTAAAGCTACTTCCAAATGGATTGATGCTCGCGAACCAGTATCTCCTGCTGTGCTGGGAGAATACTACGCGGCCGCTGACGTGGTTTTGTTTCCAAGCCGATTTGAAAGTTTTGGGTTTGTTACGATTGAGTCATTAGCCACTCACACGCCTGTTGTCACCACCCCGTTTGGGATCGCAAAAGAAATTTCGCACCCCTACTGTAAAGTCGTGACAAACCCTCAATTATCCAATTTCAAAAAAGCAGTAACCGATGCACTGACTCCCCCGCAGGCTTCGTTTTTAGAAATCGAAAAAATTTTTTCCTTTACACCTTTTCAGGAAAAACTCCAAACGCTTCTTGAAACCCACTTGAGTCAAAACGGGTTTTCAAAAAAGGTTTTTTAGGTGCTCTGGTGATAAAACTGTTATGACCATTTCTCAATACCTTTCGTATGCCCGCACCGCTACCGACAAAGCCCTGTTGATGTTTCAACTTCCAGCCTTGCTCGCCAATGGATCCCTTCGAAAACAAAAGCTGTACCAATCCCACTTTTGGATCCCAGTCAATCATCATCGCACTTTTTTAGGTTTTCTTCATGATCATGCGACTGATTTCAGTCCTTCGTGGTTTACGGAATTTGATTTTTTTTCACTTCCCCAAGGAACTTTTCTTGATATCGGATCCAATCTCGCTTTTTTTTCTGCTTTTTACGTCAACACCACGCATCAACCCGCTATTGCGTTTGAAATCAATCCGACAGTTGCAGACCTTGTAGAGACCGCGTTTTCTGACTCGCCTGTTTCGGACCAATTATTGATTATTAAAATGGGACTTTCGGACAAAGAAGAAAAAAAAACAATTTTTTTTGAACACGCCTTTTCTCCGCTGGCTACGGCGGACCCTTCAAGCAAAGAATTAATGGAACACGAAAAAAAAATACAATTATCCCAATCCAAAGAAGTACCCGTACGACCCTTAGATGACATCCTTTTCCACTTGCGATTATCAAGCCCCATTTCTTTGATTAAAATTGATGTCGAAGGAATGGAACTCGCGGTGCTAAAAGGCGCTCAAAAAACCATATCCCAGCACCGGCCCACGATTTTTTTTGAATCCAATGAAGAATCTCACTATCAATCCGTTGCCTCGTTTTTGGAAAAACAAGGTTATTCAATTACCCCCTGTAATTCGAACAATTATTTAGCCCGGCCAACCCCTTTGTGAAGGGTTATACCAAAACCATTTAAAATCGCTAAAACCAAGATTTATTGTCTGTGATCGAATTGAAGTCCGTTTGTGTCATTGGAATGGGATTTGTGGGTCTAACGCTCTCGGTCGTCATGGCCGAAAAAGACATTCCTCGCATTGTGGGGGTGGAAACCAACCCCGAAACATTAAAGCAATTAAAAAGCGGAAAACCCCACTTTTTTGAAGCTGGACTTCCCGAAGCGCTTCAAAAACATCAAGGCAGATCCTTAACTTTTTCAAACTCCGTTCCCACTCAAGTTATGGACGCGTATGTCATTACCGTGGGGACTCCGATCGATAAAACCACCAATTTACCCGTTTTGGACCAGATTAAAACCGCAACCCAGCAAGTAGCCCAAAAAATCGAAAACAACTGCCTTGTGGTCCTTCGAAGCACGGTTTCGGTTGGGACCACGCGAAACATTGTGTATCCTATTTTGAAAAAAACCGGAAAAAAGTTTTTTTTGGCGTTTTGTCCTGAACGCACCATTGAAGGAAAAGCGCTGCAAGAATCCCAGGAACTGCCCCAAATCATCGGCGGGTATGACTCAGAAAGCGCTCAAAAAGCCGTCGAACTTTTTTCAAAAATCACCACGGAAACCGTCGTGCTCTCGTCATTAGAATCCGCTGAAATGGTCAAACTACTCAACAATTCCTGGCGCGACACGACATTTGCATTTGCCAATGAAATATCGCATATCTGTGAAAAACAGTCCCTGGATGCGAATGAAATTATTCATGCGGCCAATTACAAATACTCTCGCTCAGCAATCCCGTCTCCGGGATTTAGTGCCTCAAAAGTTCCCCGTGGAGGATTCGTTGGTGGATTTTGTCTTCGAAAAGATCCTCACATCTTGATTGACGTTGGAAAAAAAAACGGGATTGAACTTGGATTAATTAAAACCGCTCGACAAATTAACGAAAATCTTCCTCGACATGTTGCAAAACGAATCGCAAGTGAACTCAACGATCCATCCAAAAAAATATTTTTGCTTGGATTTGCATTCAAAGGAGAACCTGAAACCGATGATATACGAGACTCCCCCACTATCGAACTTGTGCAAGCATTCCAAACAATGGGGTATCATAACCTATATGGACACGATTTCTTGGTTCCTTTCGAAAAAATAAAATCCCTCGGTGTTACTCCCACAGCGCTTTCGGAAGGATTCAAAAACGCATCCGCGGTTTGCTTTTGCACCAGCACCAAACGTTACCAACAAATTCCTTTGCAAGATTTGATTCCATTAATGACCCCCCGCGGCATATTTTTTGATACCTGGCGGCTCTTTGACAAAAACAATCCCGTATTTGGCAATAGTGAAAAAAAATACCAATCGGTCGGATTGTGATTTTTGGAGAATGCGAATGCACATTTGTTTGGTTGCCCCGTTTGCAGACCCCGAACTCGGCGCCTGTGTCCTTCGAATGAATGCCTACCAACGATTCTTAACTTCTCATGGCCACACCGTTACGGTACTCGCTCCAAAACGTCCCGGCATTGAATCCAACGAAAAAACCAGACGCTATTCCCATATTTCTGAACTGTTTTCGATTATCCGACGTGAAAAATTCGATTTGATATTGGGAACCTCGCCCCCCATGGTGCATTCCTTTGTGGCATTACTTGCGGCTAAATTATCTGCAAAACCCTTTGTATTGGATTTACGCGACCCTTGGACCTATGCGGCCCAACAATTAAAAGTCTACAAACCCTACGACCCCAAATTTCTTTTGTATCAATTCATCGAAAAAGTTTCGTATCACCTATCCGATCGAATCTTTGTCGTCACCCCGGTCATTCAATCGCATGTATTGTCGGATGCGAATGTTTCTCCCGAAAAAATTGCCTTAATTGAAAACGGTACTTCGGTTCAACTCTTTCAATTCGATCCCACACTTCGAGAAAAAATCCGAGAAAATCTCAAAATTCCAAAAAAAGCAGTTCTTGCGATTTATTCCGGATCCTTTGTCGATTGGGACGTGGATCAACTCATTGAATCCGTTTCTTTCCAACTCGCCGACCCGGATTTTTTTCTCTTATTTTTAATCCCGTTTACCCAAAAACAAGAACTCGAAGTCGAAAAATTACGAAAAATCTGCGCTGAAAAAAAAATATCCCCCCATGTTTTGTTTGTGAACGCCAGCAAAATTCCTTTCGAAGGCCTTTCCGGATACTTTTCGGCCGCCGACCTTGGATTTGTTACGGTTCCACACCAACTGGATTACTGCATTCCCGTCAAAACCTATGATTATACCGCCTGCGGTTTGACTCCCGTAGCCAAAGGCCCTTCTTTGGGAGCCCTGGCCACCCTTTTTTCCGAAAACAATCTCCCTTTTTACACCACCACATGGGAGGATTTCGCAGCCCAAGTAAAAACCGCTCGAAGACACGCGTTTGATTCGAAAAAACGCGATTTTTTTCGACAGCTAGCGATTCGGAGATTCGAGCGTGACTTGTTTAATGCCCGAGCCGAACAAATCTTTTTGAAACTCGTTCAAAAGAAGAAATGAATTATTTTTTTTTGTTCCAAATCACTCGTTTGGCTGAATTCCAGAAAAAAATAATGTCGTGTAACCGCGGCCAAAACTCAATTTTGTATTGATGACGCCTCACATCCCAATACAAATAAATTAGTTGCACGGTGCGCGTGATAACCATTAATCCTACAACCCCCTCCAAACCAAAGGATTGAATCGCCCAATAACCCGCTACCACCATGATCACTAATCCGATAAGGTTCGCCTGAACCAATACCTCGTTTCGCATAATCGCGCGGTAAAAAGTTCCCAATGGAATATCAAACGTTAATGCAAAGTAAATGGCAAACAACGGTACGAGTTCAATTGCGGGTAAAAATTCAGGAAAAAAAATTGTGACAAACAAAGGTCCAAAAACCAAAAAAGCAGCGGCAAATGCAAACGAAAGAATCACATAAAACTTCGTACTCATGGAAACGAATTTTTCCACTTGTTCTATATCCTGATTCTGCTCGGCTGCGGTGGGCAACAGCACGGTATTAAACGCATTCACGGGCATATCAATCAAATAGGTACTGATCTTTTGAATCAAATAATAAAAACCGAGTTTTACCGGAGAAATCAATAACCCCATAAAAAAAAGAAGCGTTTGTGCTGAAAAACGCTTCATGAAACCAAGCAAAAGCGAATAACCTGTGAACTTAAGCACTGGTTTCCAAACAATGTTTTTTTTGAGTAATCCCACATGACGAAAAAACCAATACCCAACAACGCTGGATACAAGTAACGAAATTGTTTTGGCATACACGGCTCCCATAACCCCTAATTGAAAATGAAACAAAAAAATTCCCAAGAACACGATATTAAACGTGTTTTCCAAAAAACTCATTTTGAGGATTTTTCCAAAGTGTTGACTTCCTGTCAAGGCATTAATCAACAAAAACTCCGTGATGTTAAAAAAAACAACCAATGAAAGTGCTTTGATAAGCTCAGGGCTTCCTTGGTTAACCAGGGAAAGAACAAACGAGGGAAAGAAAAAAATTACACCCGAAAAAAACAATCCCAGCACAAGACCCGTGGTCAATAAAACGTGCGCAAGGGAAAGATTTCGTTCCTTGGCAATGAAAACAATCAAACTTTCAGCAAATGCGTTGATTCCCAACAACAAAGTGCCGGTGGCCAAAAAATCAAGCAAAAAAGCATACACTCCATACTCAGCAGGACCCAAAAAATTCGCTAGCAACCAAACCGACAAAAAACCAATCGCTACGGTTAACAAACGGTCCCCGTACACCAACAAAGTTCGCTTAAAGTACGTGTGGATTGAAAAAGAATTCATTCGGAAACTCTTTTCGCCCTTTTTTCGTTACTGTTCATGGTAACCATAAAGTCGCCAATGGACAATACATCGAGCCGACCCATTAAAAACGATCGCACCGCATCATAAGGAGACCCCACAATCGGTTCTTCATGCATATTAAAACTTGTGTTCACACAACATGGAATGCCGGTATTGGAGTAAAACGCTTTCAGAATACGATAATACGTCGGATTATACGATTCCTTAATCAACTGCGGTCGTGCGGTTCCGTCCACATGGGTGACTGCCGCCGCTTTTTGTTTGGCAAACGGCGTGGTATCCAATGAAATCGTCATGAATCGCGCCGGATATCGGGCTTTTTCCAACCCGAAATAGAGCTCTTCGGCATGCTCTTCCAATGCAACAGGTGCAAACGGCATGAACTCTGTTCGGTTTAATCGATCATTTAGCCACTTATTGACTTGCGGATCCTGCGGGTCATACATGATTGTGCGGTTTCCGAGCGCCCTTGGACCATATTCCATTCGTCCATCAAAACGAGCAACTACTTTTCCATCCGCAATCATCTGACCTGTTTCTTTGGCAATGTTTGCCGGTTCATAATACTCGATTCCTTTATATTTTGAAATCTCGTGTTCAATCTCGGCTTTAGAATACCCCATTCCGAAATACACATCGGTTAATTCAAATGGTTTAAGACCTTCGGAAGACGCTTGGCATAAAAACGCAGCTCCGGCCGCAAGCCCCGCGTCCCCCATCGCAGGATGAATAAAAATACTGCTGACTTTGGGGATCTCCATGATACGCTGGTTAATCTTTACATTGGAAAAAACCCCTCCTGACAAGGCAAGGTCTGTGACGCCGGTTTTGTTAATCCAATATGAAATATATTTCACGATCAAGTCTTCGCATACTTTTTGAACCGCGGACGCAATCTGTTCGCGCGGAATATTTTTTCCGTCAAAATCCCGACGAATTTTCGGTAATAAATCGCGCGTGGAAAGCCACGGGTATGGCTTGACCGGTAATTTCTCAATGGCATTCAAACGGACTGCGCCCGAATTAAACGACGCGTATTGTTTCAAAATATCGTAGGCCGGGTTATTCCAATCGGCAAACGCAGCAAGACCCGTTATTTTTCCTTCGTGTCGCAAGGGCCGAAAACCCAAATATTCGGTAATCGCCGAATACAGCAAACCGATAGAATGATACTCGATCGTTTGATCCAACACTTTCAACCGTCCTTCGCTTCCAAGGCACGCTTGTCCCGATAACCCATCTCCTTTTCCATCAAAACAAACTGCCAACACGTCGCTCGACAAATTCGAGGTGTAATACGCCGATGCACAGTGCGCCATGTGATGTTCGCTCCAAAAAATCGGTTTGTCTTGCAATCCATGATCTTTAAGCAGTTGAAGAATGTTTTTTTTGCGCCGATTCTGATAATCAAATGGTGAAAAATAATATAACGGTCCCCAGTTTCCAAAATTATTCGCAAAGAAAAATGCCCAGTGAAGATTTTTTGATTTTGCGATATTTCCCCACACGCGAGCCGTAAGCGAAATCGGGTCTAGTAACGGGATCGCGATCATATCAATTTCGCTTGGATGCGTGTTGGTTAGACGAAATACTTCGTTGATACAAGCATGCGGAGGACCATCATACCGTCCATCGTGAAATTTAATTCGCGAAAGCCGCTCTTCTTCGACAGCCGCCAGAATTTTTCCATCCTCCAAAAGAACAGCCGTCGCATTATGACCGTCATACAATCCTAAAATCTTCATTCAAAAACCCTGTTCCCCTGATTTCGAAAAGGAATTCAATGAAAAATAGTGTCTTTTGGCTTAAAAAAGGATTATTGGTACAATCTCTAATTACTCGCTTAGGGTTTTTGGAGACCTCGACTTTCACTGAGTTATAACCTGTTCTCATCTGTTAAACAGAGGAGCGTTTTTTAAACCGATTGCCACTGATTTTTTCACACACACGTTTATTCAACTGGTGTGGTGTCTGATAATGCCCTCTGTTCGAGCCGATATTTGTCTGATCTCTCCTCCCAATCGGGCCCAAAGCCGTCGTCCACCGCTGGCGCTCATGATGTTGGCCTCATATCTTGAAGCCAAAGGAATCCAGGCCGATATCATTGACATTAAAACGAATTCATTTACTCCAGTGACCGAGCAAGAAGAAAAGAAAATTATTTCCGAAATCGTTAAAGAGCTTCGAAGAAAAAAACCATTAATTATCGGGCTCCCGGCATTTTGCACCGAAGTCAACGAAGTCACACAATTGGCTGCGCTGTTCAAAAAAAAATTCAAAGACGCCACGATTGTGGTCGGTGGCGTTCAACCCACCTTGTACCCGGATACGTTTCTCTATTCGGATTCTCCCTTTGACGTGGTAGTCATCGGAGAAGGCGAACAAACATTATTTGAACTGATTTCGCGACTCAAAAATAAGCAAAACATTGACGACATCACCGGAACCGCGTATTTTCACGAAGGGAAAATCGTGGTGAACCAACCCCGTCAACTCATTAAGGATCTGGACACCAATCCTTTCCCCGCTTATGATAAAGTCGACATGGAATATTACCTCAAACCATCCATTTACGGGATTCGATGGCTACTGTTTTCTTGCTTTTACATCTTTACCAGCCGAGGATGTCCTGCCTTATGCCGTTTTTGTGTGAATAAAAATCTCTGGAAATCCACCGGAAACCAAAAAATTGTTCGCTTTCGAAGCATCCAAAATGTCGTAGATGAAATCGAATACCTCGTGAAAAACTACCACATTGATGCGATTTACGTTTACGACGACAGCTTTGTTATCAACAGCCAACGCGTTAAAGATTTCTGCGTCGAATTAAAAAACCGGAAACTCAATCTGGTGTGGGGCTGCGAAGTACGCGTGGACAAAATCACCGACGAAATTGTCAAAACTATGAAAGACGCCGGCTGCATTCAAATCGATTTCGGAGTCGAATCCGGTTCCCCCAAATGCCTTGCGCGCGTCCAAAAAAACATTACAATTGAACAAATTGAAAATGCCTTCGCGATTTGCCGAAAATACGATATGCGCACCTTTGCCAATTTCCTGACAAACTTCCCTGATGAAACAGAAGAAGATGTCCAGCTAACACTCGATTTGGCCAAACGCATCAAAGCTACTGAATACAGTTTTGCGATCATGACCCCGTTTCCGGGAACCGATATTTTCCACGAACTAAACCTCAAACTCGAACCCAAAGATTACGACCTATTCAAGGACGCGATTTATTCCGAACAAGACCCTCGTTTTCGAATGGCCAAACACAACTTGGATTTACGAAACGTCGTTACCGAAGCCAATGTCAAATTCAATTCCCCGCTTCAATTTGCTTCTCCTGTTGTCATGCATGCTTGGAGTAAAAAATGGCTTTCAAGCAAACGAAAACTCCAATACCTTTTAGCATTAAAAGATTTCGGTGTCTTTGCACTGACTCATGTGATTCCGCGAATTTTGGCCAAAAATCTTTCGCCGTACCAAAAAAAGAAGAAACCCCTGGTTTCAAAAGTGATGCTCCAAAAATAAATTCAATTCGAACTCACTTTTTTTTGGAAAAACACTCATACAACGATTTCCATTCGACTATTTTTTTCTTCCACGCAAATTGTTCAGCAGTTTTTGCCGCTTGTTGAAAAATCATTGTCTGGTCCTTTGTTACTACGTCTTTCCACACCCGTGCACACGCCTTGGGATTTGAGTAATCAACCAGATACCCATTTTTTTCCGGCTCGACAAATACTTTGAAAGAATCAATCGAATTCAATATCACCACGCACCCGGCAGCCATGGCTTCGATCGCAGAAATTCCAAAGCCTTCATACGAAGACGCCGAAACAAACACCTTGGCGTTACAATATTCTTCCACCAATTCTTTCTCCGACGCCTTTCCGACAAAAACAACTTGTTTTGAAATTCCAAGGTGTTTGGCTTCCGCTTCCAGCTTTGATCGAATTCCTTCCCAATCCTCTCCAACGAGGCGAAGCTCAAAATCCACTCCGTTATTATGTAGTATTCCGGCGGTTTGGATCAATTGATCAATTCGTTTATTCTTGGATAATCTACCCACAAACAAAAAAATATTTTTTTGCGATTTTTTGGTGCATTGTTCAAACCGCTTCAATTCAACCCCGTTTTCAATCAATATTAGCCGTTTCGCTACGGGTTTAAACAACTCAAAATCGTTTTTGCTGCAAGCAACGACCCTGTCCACTCCCCGCAATGCAATTCGTTGCCAGCCACTAAAATATGCTTTTTTGATTAATCCAATCGCCTTGGTATGAAATATGCCGCCATGAGTAGATACAATAATTGGTTTTCGATGCAACGGTTTGGTCGCAATGATAAAATCAAGTAACGCCCCAACGCCATGCACGTGCAACACATCGGCTTCCCGAAGTTTTTGCAACGGAAGCAATGCGGGTTTGTAATATACCCAATTCCAAAACGGAACCCGCGTAATTCGAATCCCTTCCACGGTTTCATGCGCAGGCAATACAATCGACGAATGATGCGGATGATTCAAACACAATACTTCACACTCAAATCCTAAACCACGAGATTCCATGCACAAATCCCATACAAATTTTTCAATCCCTCCCGTACTAGGCCAAAAATGATTCGTAATATGAAGTATTTTCATTTCAAACACCCTGTTTTTGGATCAAACCCGCAATAATACCTATTGCAAACAAAAAAGCATTTACCGGAAGAATCCCAAAAGATATCAAACCCACTTTGATATTTTTCCGAAGCATAAAAAAGCTTGTTGGCCAGGAACAGACAATTGCTAATCCTAAGAGCACCAACGCTACTGTGGCAACGAGTCGGGCATCTCCCCCTGCTAACAACGCCACGGGAAGAATTAATCCGCTCACCAATGCGGCTAATATAAATGCGATTTGAAACTTAAGCCAAGGGTTCGTATATGAATCTCCTTTCATTTTCGTCGGATTCTTCGAATACATGCGAACCCTCCAAAAAGCCCGAAAAAACTTGGTTTTCCAATATTTTAACAAACTCGTGGGATGAAAATGGGCAACGACCGCGTTTTCACAAAACACCATCCGGTGTCCTTTGTCAAACAACCGAAAACTCAAGTCCGGATCTTCGCCTGAAGCCGCGCGAAACTTTTCATCAAACCCGCCTTCACGTAAAAATGTTTCTCTCCGATACGCGGCGGAATAACTTCCAATAAAATCAATCGAGGCTAACTGCTTCATGCCTTCATACCGCTCTTCAATCTCGAGTTGAACAAATTCCGCCATCAAATTCTTGATTGGGTTTTCATATCGCCCTTGGACACCCACGATTTTCGGATCGGAAAAAGGTTTTAGCATTTCGGACAGCCAGTTTTTTTTCGGAACACAATCCGCATCCAAAAAAACGACGATGTCGCCTAAGGCCACTTGTACACCCGTATTTCGAGCCACGGCGGGGCCTGCATTAGGTTGGGAAATAAGTTTTACCGACGAAAAATGAGTGACCACTGCGGCGGTAGAATCCGTGGAGCCATCATTAACCACAATAACTTCAAAATCGCTTTTTGGAAAATCCTGCTCCAGCAGCGCATGGAGCGTGTTTGAAATTGTTTTAGCTCCATTGTACACGGGAATAACAACGCTTGCCTTCACTTTTCCACCTTATTCTTTTCGCGCCAAAATAACCATTTCTTCTTGAAGAGAACGGGGTAAAAACCAATGCACTACTTTTCGAATCGGATAAAACCACTTTTTTTCTGTTCCCGGGCTGCTTTCCTCCGTGAACGGCAAACAAAAAAACTTCTCCACTTTCAACCCGTTTTTTTCCAGCAATTCTTTTAATTCTGGATACGAAAACAAACTCAAATGAATTTTGGTATGATAATTTTTGGTCAACCGATTAATCCAACTGTTTCGATTCGGCGTAGTCAAAATCATGATCCCGCCTTTTTTGAGGAGTCGACGCGTTTCTTTCACAAATCGATTCGGATGTTTCAAATGTTCAATTAATTCTCCAGCAACAATCGTATCAAATTGTTCGGACTCGAACGGAATTTTTTCCGCGCTCCCTTGCTTGTAATTCGGATTTTTTGGAACCTCTTCAATATCCACACCGAAAATTTGTGTTTTTGGAAAATTCTCCTTGATTCGCTCGTGCAAACTACACGCGACAAACCCGACGTCGAGAATTTTCCCCTTCGCATTCTGCAAGATAAAGGAAACACGATCCATTCAAACTCGCCACCAATATATTATACAGAATAGCCGATTCGGACTTTAAAAAGGCGTTTGGTACACGGATTTGCAAAATCAGTGCTTGACAAAACCAGCGGTCTTGGTCCGAGACGGATACCGCGCAGCCAATTTCTTTAACAGCCCATAAACGTCGATTCCCTGATGAATCAATTCTCGTTCGATTCCTTCCAATGCATCGAATACCTGATCGACGTCTTTGACCGTGCGCCCTTTGACGCTTGGAAATTTCTCGAAATGATAATCGCGGCGGTCTGAAAGCGGAACAATCGTATCATTTGCCACATGATTGTCGGCCAACAGTAATATCTTTGTTTTCCACGAAAGTTTTCGAGGATCCTCCGGGTTTTTTCCAGCAAACAAGTCAAACGCGTTTGTTCCAAGCACAACTTTTTTAGGCGCCGTCACCCGGGCTTGTTTTAAAACAACCGCTAATTCTTTTCGTTCCTGTGCTTTTTCCCATGCCAACGCTTTTCCCTTTAGGACGAGGGAATCATGAAGCATTCCGCTGACCAAAAATTCTCGGGGTTTAAGCGGAACCCCCTTTTTCTCCAACGCCCGCGCAAGCGAATAGGCCACACGAGCGACTTGGTTCTGATGAAACCGCAAGTTCTGAGTCTTTGTTTTTTCAGGCATTAACAGATCGCGTCGAATGGCCAATGTTTGTCGTAATCTTTTGATCAACCGAGTTGCCATTCAACCACCCAAAACGTTTTATGTATTTTAAATTATTTAAGCATTTTGACAAACGATTCAAGCAACCCGATGATCCGTTCGTTTCCCGTCGAAAAATCCGGTTTAAATGATTTTACGCTTTTAATCGCTTTGGCCAAGTCTTTTTCAGCCCACACCGCCACGATTTTATCCGCATCCGCCGCGGCTTTCACTAACTCCGTCTGGTGATCGTTGGTATGCTCGCCAAACCGCGCCAACCTCGGAATTGCGATACATTTTTTCCGGTGTTTTAATGCAAGTCCGATATTGCCTTCTCCGCCATGCGAGATGACAAGATCCGCGTTCGCGATTCGCTGTTCGAATTCGGCTAATTCCATGTATGCCACATGTGAAAAATGCTTTGGTCGATACGTGCTGGCGCCGGTTTGGGCGAACACGTCGCCTGCAAGCGTTTTGTCGGCGATCAAATCGTCGATTTTTTCAAGCAAGCGATTGAACTGTTGCGGATGCGTTCCAACTGAAACAAAAATCGATTGTTTGGCGGTCATTTGCATCATTTCAGAAAATACTGCCTCCGAATTTTCCTTTTGGATAATACTTCGCCAAGGCTTTCCACTGATAAATAAACAAATCCGCGATGGGATACACGAGCCGACCGCTGATGCCCGGTTTTAGGGGGCGGCAAAAGCTTTCGATAAACACCACTTTTTTTCCGTATAATTTGGCGATAAAACACATCGGAACCGACACGTCCGCACCGGTGGCAATAACGACATCGGGTTTTTCGCGGTGAAAAATCTCAAACGATTCCTTGATGCACGCCAAGGTCGAGATTGGGTTTCGCGCGGGACGCGTGGCAAACGCCACTTTTTCGGTCTTGGCAAGCGAATCCGAATCTTTTCGCGAAAACGTGAGAAAAAAATGGTCGAATTTGGAATAAAACGGCGCGAGTTGCAGCATTTCCTGCAAATGCCCTCCCGCGGAACACGCCAAACAAATTTTTTTTCGTTCCATTATTTTATCCTCAAATTCCACTTAGCCAAGGCGAGAAAAAATGAATCGAGTTCAGATAATAATATATCAGTACTGCCAATGCCACGACGATTTGCAAACCGATTAAAATCAAGACCACTTTTTTTTCCGAAAAACGCCCTTGTTTCATTATTAGATGCGTAAGTGAAATAGTCTCTTTTGGTGGCGACAATGTTCCATCTGTTTGGGGTTGACCAAAACTTTCTCCTTGGAATTTTTTTCGTGCTTTTAATATCAATTCAAAAAAATACAAAGCAAACAACAATAAACCCAGTTTCTCCATGTTTCCAAGAATGGAAGCTGTTGCAACACTTGCGCCGACCATTAATGTAGTGGCGTCTCCCGGAAACACTTTGGCCGGAAACCAATTAAAACGCAAAAATCCAAGCAATGCGCCTAGAATGGCGGCACTAATAATTGCGGCTTCCACTTGATTGGTTAAAACACTTAATATCAACATCGTGGCCGTCAAAACCGTTCCAAGACCGGCTTCAAGGCCATTCAAACCCGCTAACATGTTGCTTGCATTGGCAGCCCCCGTTACGCCCAGCGGGATCAAAACCAACGCGTATGCGATTCCAAAATCAACGGGCCCGATAAACGGAACCGAAATCACAGTTACCCCTGCTTTGACTGCCATCAACGGCAACGCCGCAAAAATCGGAAACAACGCGTGTTGATACTGGCGAATTCCTTTTTTCCACCCGATAATATCGTCAAAAATTCCGATGAAACCGATCAAAACAATCGTTGAAAAACCGGCCAAAAGTAATGTCAAATCAACCTGAAATTCAGACACGAATGAATGCCAAAAAATCGCAAGCATCGTGGCAGCCGCAAACCCAAAAAAAATCGCGGTTCCGCCCAACTCCGCAACACCGGGTTTTGAAAGCTTGTTCATGTCCGGAGCAATAAAACCCTGGGATTTCATGCGATCAATTATTTTCGGAGTCGCAAGATACGTAATGAGAAAAGCGAAAAAAGCGATAACCAAGTAACGCGCGACACTCAGAATTCCGATCCATTCGATCATTGGTCTTTCACTCGGTTCGCCACAGAATTATTCAGGAAAAATTTTCCTTTTTGATCTTAAAGACTTTGAATTCTTTTTCGGTCGCACCAGAAACATTGTTTGGATACACTTCCTCGAAAAGATTCGCCATTTCAGGCGCATGCAACCAAACCTTGGCAAACACCGTGGAATTCACCTTCGCGGACAACTTGATCAAGCGCCCGCTATCCGCCGATCGATACAGGAAAATCGGGTTGCGCTGGTCTTCAATCGTAGTGGGCTTGTCCGTCCAAGCGGTTGGAATTGTCTGAAACGTGTTTTTCGGAATCCGGTTTCCGGCACAGTTCACCCATTCGACCCCGCTTTCCGTCGTTGTCCCACACGGAGCGGTGAAACTCTGAACATTATCGAACCGGGCGTCTCCTTGCGGAGGAACCGGATTTTCCAGGTAATACGCGTAAAGAATCATGGAATTGCGTTTGGCAAACAAATCCGATCCGAGCAACAAATAATCCGAATCGTATTTTTTAAGCAAACCAAGGGCTTCGTTCAAATCACTCGTGGTCGAAAAGACTCCGACGGCCGAATTGGCTTTTTGATCGAAGTTACGGTTATCCGTGATCACTTTCCGTTCTCCTACGAACGAAATCCAGTGTCCTTCATCCCACCAATTAAACATCTTGGCGTCTTTCGGCGTGTTCTTGCTTAACCACAGCAATCCTTCTTTCCAACCCGTGTTTTCCTCGATGTTAGGCGTGTTTTGCTGGGTAAACAACGTCGCGGATGATACTCCAACCAACACCAAAAACAGCAAGGCAACGCCGATCACCTGCCGTTCGGTCTTATCCCGACGATTGAAAAACAATAACGTATGATAAAACACGTATCCCGCCGCGATCGCGATCGGAACCCCGAAATTAAAACTATAATGCAACCGGTCCCACGCCATGTAAAAACTCAGCAATACGTACGCGAATAAAATCATGGCGCCAGGATCAATGGATTTGCGTTTGAATTCCACCAACGGAATCAAAATCAACATCAAAATCGGAAGAATAATCAACGCGTTAAACTTGTGGGCAAAATACAAATACCCCGGGCTTTCTTCCCCGACACTTGACGCAGCCACTCCGCCTTGGGTCTTCGGTAACTGGGTCAAAATCACGGTTCCGACCAGAATCAAAACCAACAAAACGACTTTTCCGATCTGCAGCACGCGGGAAAACGATTCGTCGGTTTCCGTCGCTTTTTCTTTTCCTTTTTTCCGGATCGAAAAAAACAACAGGATCGCCACACCGATCAAAAGCACGAGAATAATCAACGGAACAATCAGATTGCCAAAAGATCCGCCCAAAACCTTCCCAACGGAATGCGACACGAGATAATTCACATCGTTCAACCAGTCCGCGTTCTGGCCCACGAGCGTCGCAAGATAAAAAATAACGAATGCACCGATGACTCCGCCCACAAACACGCCTGCTGAACGAAACCCTTTCTTGGCCGCGACTTCCAAACCGAAAAAAATCAAAAAGAACCCCAGCAAAAGCGGAACGATCTGGAAAATTCCATAGGTATAACTCAAAATTCCGAACACGACGCCCGCCGCCGCTATGTTCAAAGCAAAACCACGCGTGTCATCCAGACGCTTGGCCGCGCGAACCAAAAACAATATTCCCAGCACCAATACGACATGTCCCAACGTACCCGCTTCGTAAAACCCCGCCATGGTCCGGTAAATAAAAGACGCGGACACCGCCCCGAAAAACGCCATGACATAACCGGTTTTGCGGTCATACGCTTCTTTACCGATAAAATACAATACCAAACACGTCAACGCCCCGTAAAACGCGGGCAAAAACTTGACCACCTGAATCAAAAACTCTTTGTTATACGCCAAAGAACCCGTGAACAGCAAGGCCGCGACCGAATAAAACGCGGCTCCGACATACCAGAACAGTATGGTCACCATCGGAATCGGGGAACCATTCGGCAAATGGGTGTATGCCAACGGATCAACTGTCGGCGGGACACCGTTTTGAATAATTTCCGCCGTCATTCGCGTATGCCAATACGTGTCGAATTCGAACATCAAATCGTACTTGAACAAATACGCCCGAATTCCAAACGCCAGCAAAAAAATAAAACCCAAAATCGCGACGTGACGCCAATCAATTTTTTTCAAGAAATCCTGAATATCCATGGGATCAACCGCGGTGGAATCTACATATACTACAAATTAGAGCATTTTTTAAGCCATTGGTACGGTGAAGGCCCGCGGCCAAAAACAACCCTTTATATCATTTGAATTTTTTTATTCTTCATGCGGATTTTCGTCGCGTTTGTCTTCCACTGTTAGCTCCGACCACACTTTTTCCGCGATCGATTCAAAAGCGATTCTGAGTTTCGGATCAATCGCGGTCACGGGACGATTTTCTTCCAAGGCCTGCTGAACCGCTTTTTCCAGTTCGATCGCACCCAAAAACGGAGCACCGACTTCGGCGGCCAAATCCTCTACTTTTTCGCGTCCAAACATGTCCGAGCGCATGTTTTCGACAAAACCCGTCACGGGCTTGTTCATTTCTTTGGCCATCAAAAAAGCTTTTTTCGCGTCCAACACCGCGCTTGGCGCGTTCGTGGAAACAATCACAAATCCCGCCAAGTCCACCGACTGCATCAAGGTCAACGCCGCATCCGAAGTGCCAGGCGGCAAATCAATGATAAGGACATCCAGTTCACTCCATTCGACTTTGGACAAAAAATCCGAAACCGCTTTTCCGATCATGGGTCCGCGCCAAATCCGAGGCTGTTCCGGGTCTTCCGAAAGACCCGCCATGGAAACCACCTGGATTCCATCGATTGGAACCGGTAAAATTTTTCCTTCGTCGGACGCCTCCAATTGATCCGAAATCCCCAGCGCCACGAACACGTTCGGACAATCAATATCGGCATCAAGCAAACCGACTTTTTTTCCTTTGCGCGCCAAGGTCCAGGCAAGATTAATCGCGACAAACGTTTTTCCAACGCCGCCTTTTCCGCTTCCCACCGCGATCACTTTTTTGACCATGGAAAGATTATCCGAAATTCTTTTTTTCTGTTCGTCCAGGCGAGACGCAAACGGATTCGCCGCGGGTACTGTGTCGGTCATGAAAAAATCCTACCACTGCTCGAAATGAATGTGATCGGAAGGAAAACCGGTTTCCTTCAACAGATTCACGATATCCGTAACCGCCGCAGGCGTGCCGCAAATGTAAAAATGAATGTTTTGTTTCGGATCCCATTTTTGCTGCCGCAACAAATCCTGCACATACCCTTGTTTTTGATTGAGCTTTGCGGGTTCCCGCGAACAAATGATTTCAAACGAAAAATTCGGATTTTTTTTTGCGAACTCGAAAAGCTCTTTTTCGTAGAGGAATTTCGCGTTGTTCTTGAAACCAAAAAACAACTTGAGTTTTCTTTTTTCGCCGGATTCCAACAAACCCGAAATCATGGCCATCAATGGCGCGATGCCGGTCCCGGTCGCGATGAAAACGGCTTCGTCGAAATTTTCGCGCACGCCAAAAACCCCGAATGGTCCGCGCACCTTGATCGTGTCACCCACTTGGCGCTTGTTCCCGACAAAATACGTAATCCCGTCCGGCGAACCGATGGAAAGTACGAGCTCCAGAAAACCTTTTTTCTGAGGCGAGGACGCGATACTCATGCTGCCCCATTTCAATTGGGTTGGATTATTCTTGTTTTTCACGGCATCGTGACCGATCATCACGAACTGGCCCGCTTTGAATTCGAACTCTTTCGGGGTCTCCAAAGTTACGATCCGATCCGACAAGACACTTTCTTCACGATAATCCACTGCTTTGAGAATTTTTGATTCAAACTCCATGCTTTCACCTACTTGTCTTTACCCAACGTCTTTTGTCCTTTGTTCCAGTTCACGGGACACAGTTCGCCGGTCTGAAACGCGTCCAATACCCGTAATGTTTCGTCCACATTGCGTCCAACCGAAAGGTTGTTGACCGTTGCCGACTGAAGCACGCCATCCGGATCAATAATAAAAGTCGCGCGCAACGCAAGCCCGTCTTTGTTCACGATTCCAAACATGCTTGCGACCGCTTTGGTCATGTCTCCGATCAAGGGAAAATCAATCACTCCAAGATCGCGTTCCACCCAGGCCTTGTGCGAATGAACCGAGTCCACGGAACAACCGATCACTTGGGCGTTTTTCTTCTCAAACTCGATATTTTTTTCCCGGAACGCTTTGATTTCCGTCGGGCACACGAACGTAAAATCCTCAGGCCAAAAAAACAACACAATCCACTTTCCACGATAATCCGACGCTTTGATTTGTTTGAACTCTCCTTTCACATACGCCTTGCCGAAAAACTCCGGGGCTTTTTCGCCGACCCGCGCCGATAACGATTGAACCATTTCCACGCTCATTCCTCCGATTTGCATCTAACAGAATAACGATAAAGAGCAAAACTCTTTAATAAACAGATTATACGGCCTTCAGGCTTATCTGGCCCATCGAATGGTCTTACCGCAAAAAACTCGGAGTCGAAATCGCGTTGCCCAAACAAAAATAGAAACGGATGTCTTGAAAGCAAAAAAATGTTAGCAGCGTTCGGCCCGTTGCACGTAGAAACGCACTACGAAACCATTCCCACAAGGTCTTAACTTCCGAGTTCGAAAAGGGATCGGGTGTTTCCCCTTGGGTATGGCCGCTAACAATCAATCTTTCCCAGCCAACTCTTTAAAAGGCTTACTTCTTGCCTTTTTTAGCCGGTTTTTCCTCAGATTCTTCTTCCTTGAGGTCTTCTTCCTCATATTCGTCGGGTTTGACGTTTTTGTTGACTTCGCTGACGAGTTCGTTTGCTTTCTTTAATCCTTTTCGAAGCAAGTCTTCGCGTTTTGCTCCGGCACAAATCACTTTGCCGTTTTTAAACAACAGCAACGTGAGCTTTGGATCCGCCAAGCGCAAAATCGCGCCCGGAAACTGTTCCGGTTCGTATTCAACGTTATCCAGACCCAACGCGGTTTTGAACAAATCCAATGACCGGTTCAAATTGGCGGTGGCCACGAGATTAACGACTTCATAATCCACGTTTCGTGGAACGCGAACCGACGGCTGAATCTCGTGAATAATCTTGGAAGCTTTCTTGATCGCCTGCACGATCTGTTCTTCGCTTGAGGCTCCTGAAATAATGAGCTTTCCGTTCTTGAACAACAGCAAGGATACTTTTGGTTCTTTCAATTTCAAAATGGCGCCTGGAAACTGTTCGGGTTCATACTCAATGTCCGGAACCGAAACAGCCAATCCATACAAATCCAATGTAGCGTTGAGTGTCGCACTGGCCACCATATTCACAATGGTATACTTCACGAAAACCTCTCCTGACCATTGGGTCTGTTTATAAATGCTTTAAAAACCTTTAAAAAGGTATTTAAATAGCCCAAAACCTTCCATTATCCATTTATGTCGGTTTTTTTTCTTTTAAACAAAAAAACGGGAAAATTTTTTGTTGTTTTGCAACCGCTTAACCGCGTTTAGGTTATTGTTCGACGCGTTTTCGAATCGGTTCTTTTCGTTCTGGAGTCGGTTTAACCGCGCCTCCTGCCTTTTAAAACTTTGCATCAGTATACTATTATTGTCGAACAAATTCGTTAGCGAAAGCTTTAGGTGATGATATTTGACAAACAAAAAAGCAAAGGGAATTCGAAAAAAAACCCGAAACAAGTTTAAACGCGGCGCCAATACGCCCCGGCTTACGGTTCGTGACCAGTTACGCGAAATCCCCGTCGGCACCACGGTCCACATTTCGATCGATTCTTCGGTTCACGCGTCCTTGCCGCACCAGCGATACCAAGGACTCACCGGAAAAGTCATCGGAAAACGCGGAAAAGCCATGGTGGTTTCCGTTAACCTCGGAAACGCTTCGCGCCAATTAACGGTTAACTCGGCTCACTTGAAAGAAAAAAAAGAACCAAAGAAGGCGGCCTAAATGCTTGTTGAAAAAATCGTTTCAAAAAAACCGATTCCTTTGGCAGAAGTCAAGGAAATCATCAAAGAACGGCTCAAAGACAAAGACGCCGAACCCACGTACGAACAAGACATGACCATCAAGTACGTGAACCAATACGCGCGCATCACGCGCTCCAAAGCCGACAAACTCCACAAAGAACTGATGGGGATCGAAGGCATGGACGACACATTGGCGGTCAAAATCATCGATATCCTGCCCGTCAAAACCCAAACACTTGAAGTATTGATCCAGAAAAAATACCCGCTTACCGACGCGCAAAAAACACAAATCCTGGATTTATGCAAACAACACGTAGAATAAAGGTTTTCCAATTGCAAAACACCCAAAAACACGCTAGAAGGAATGAAAAATGCCAAACGAAGAATACGCAATCGTACTCGACTACTTGCCACGCGGCAAATCCTCTAGCTTTAAGACTGAACAACTAGCGCAGCTGTTGGGAACCGAATTTTTTTCTCTTTTGGAAGTCGTTCCGAAAAAAGAACTCAAAATCGGAAGCAAAGTCTACATCGGACCCGAAGTCCGCGACGAAATCGCGCTCATCAAACGCCGCATTCCCTACAAGGAACTCACGCCGACGGCCGCCGGAGAACTGGGGCAAAACGTCGAAAAAATCGTGATGGAAAACGAAAAAAAATTCGTTGACTTTTACAACCACTCGATTCCGATCACGATTCGCCGGCACCAACTGGAATTATTGCCCGGCGTTGGACCCAAACACGTCAAGACATTGCTCGACGAGCGGCAGCGAAAACCCTTCGAATCATTCAAGGAATTATCCGACCGCGTGCCAGCGTTACCCAACCCGAGCCGCGCGATCGTCAAACGCGTCATGCAAGAACTCGAATTCGACGACGAAAAACACTACGTGTTCTGCCGCCCGCCACCCAAAGAAAAACCCCGTTTTGAACGCTCGTTCGAACGCGGACCCGGCCGCGAGCGGCAATAATTTTTTTCTTGCGTTTTTTTTAACGCCCACAAAGACCGCCACCAACGGTTGCATCAAAGACAAATGCAACAACGCGGGAAAAAAACGATTCAACATCGAACACTTCCTGGATTTTGTTCAATAAACTTGCCCTGCGAAAGAATCGGATACAAGAATACGTTTTTGGGGACAAAACCGCTCCCGAAACGAATTTAAAGCACAACAGCGTTGTGTAATTGGATTCAAATGCCACGCGAAATCGGAATGCTCATGCTCGGAGTCGCCATCGGAACATTGATTCCAAAACTACCCGCGCCAATCGATTTGTTGCAACCGTATTTTTGGCTGGTTTTTTTCGTCGTTGGCCTTATTTTGCTCATCAAAGAATAATCAATCCTTTTTTTCCGAAACAAAACCTATTTTAATACCAAAAACTCCTAATTGTGTAATAAACTCGGAGGAAAAAATCCATGCTTGACATTATTCTATGGATCATTCTCATCGTAGTGGTTGTCCTCATCCTGGCCGCAATCTTAATGTTTAACGGCCTGGTCTTGCTTCGAAACCGCGTGGACAATGCCTGGGCTCAAATCGACGTCCAACTCAAAAAACGATACGATTTGGTGCCGAATTTGGTTGAAACCGTCAAAGGTTACGCCAAACAGGAAAAAACCGTTTTCGAAGAAGTGACCAAGGCGCGTGCCGCCATCATGAAAGCCAACAACGTCCAGGAAACCGCCGAAGCCAACAACATGCTCACCGGAGCCTTGAAATCGCTGTTTGCCGTTGCCGAAGCATATCCGCAACTCCAATCCAGCCAAAATTTCATGATGCTCCAAGAAGAGCTATCCGGAATTGAAGGAAAAATCGCGTTCTCCCGCCAGTTCTACAACGACTCGGTTCTGACGTACGACACGGCCATCCAACAGTTTCCAGGAAGCATCGTTGCCGGCATCTTCGGATTCAAGGAAAAACCCTACTTCGAGATCGAAGAAAAAAGCAGGGAAGCCGTCAAGGTTTCTTTCTAAACCCAATTCGGCCCGCAAGGGCCTTTTTTATTTTTATTTTCATTAATTAATTACGGGGATTACCATGGGAATGTATGAACAAATTTCATCGAACAAACTCCGATCCATCCTCATCGTCTTCGGATTCGTTATTTTCTTGTTGATTCTTTCCTGGCTCTTTGCCGAAATCACCGGGTGGGGCATCTTCGGACTCGTAATCGCCGCTTTTATCGTCATCCTCCTTTCCGTCGGATCCTATTACTGGAGCGATTCCATCGTATTGAAAATATCCAGTGCGCGACCCGCAACCCAAAAAGAATTTCCGCATTTTTACAACGTGTCCGAAGGACTCGCGATCGCCGCCGGCATTCCGATGCCCAAACTCTACGTGATCAATGACACCGCCCTAAACGCGTTTGCCACGGGACGCGATCCGAAGCACGCCGTCATCTGCGCGACCACCGGACTATTGTCCGCGATGAACCGAAGCGAACTCGAAGGCGTCGTCGCCCACGAAATGAGCCACATCAAGAATTACGACATCCGGTTCATGACGCTGGTCACGGTCATGGTTGGCATCACTGCGCTGTTATCCGATTTTTTGCTTCGCTCGTTTTTTTGGGGCAGTGGTAACCGCGAACGCGGAAAAATGGACATCGTTTTGCTTGTTGTCGGAATCATCTTCGCGATTCTTTCCCCACTGATCGCGACGCTGATCCAACTTGCGGTTTCGCGCCAGCGCGAATACCTCGCCGACGCAAGTTCGGTCGAACTCACGCGGTATCCCGACGGATTGATTAGTGCGCTTCGAAAACTCGACAAGGACACCGAACCCCTCGAAGCCGCCAACAAAGCCACCGCACACTTGTACATTTCCAATCCTTTGAAAGGACAAAAAATGTGGTTCAAAGGCTTGTTCGCCACGCACCCGCCCATTGAGAGCCGCATTGCCGCGCTGCAAAAAATGTAACCTGTTTGGTTGTTCCATTTCTTTTTTAAACCTCCGAATCTTATTCTTTCCGAGCTCCATGAATCTTTTAGGCGAACTCCAAGGATTAATGGTCAAATACCATTTCAAACCCGACAAACGGTTATCCCAAAACTTTTGCATCAGCGACGAACTGCTCGAGAAACTTGTTTCGGCGGCCAAACTCAAATCCACCGAAACCGTTCTTGAAATCGGCTGCGGAACCGGTTTTTTGACCAAAAAACTACAGGAAAAAACCCGTGTGATCGCGATCGAAAAAGACGACCGATTATTCGATTTGCTTCGAACCGAACTCGCACCCAAAAACCTCGCGCTTCGCCACGAAGATTTTTTGGACAGTCAATTCAAACCCGGCGAATTCAGCAAAATCGTTTCGCTTCCACCATACTCTATCTCGTCCGAAGTCATCTACAAAATCCTTGAAATCGGTTTTTCGGAAGCCTATTTGGTGTTCCAAAAAGAATTCGCCGAAAAATTACTCGCCGAACCCGGTTTTGAAGACTACACCACGATTTCCGTGATTACCCAGTATTTTTGCGAACCCGAGATTCTTTTCATGGTGGAATCCAACGCGTTTTTCCCGCAACCCCAGGGTTTTTCGGCGTGCGTAAAACTCAAATCCAAAAAAAGATTCGGGGACGTATCCGACGAAAAAAAATTCATCCGTTTCATCAAGGATGTTTTTCGCTACAAAAACAAAACGCTTTCCAACGCGCTTCAATTATGCGTGCCGCTACTCCAAAAAGAACTGGGGATCGACAAAGAAACCCTGAAGAAAAAAATTTCAGGACTGAAATTCAAAGACCAAAAAGTATACTTGCTCGAAGTCGAAGAATTCGTGGAACTGTTCTTGCATTTAAGCAAATCCTGAATCTTTTTACATGATTTCCTGCAGAATCAATTGCTGCGGTTCCAAACCGCTTGACTCCAACGCGTATTTTTTGGCCAAATCCAGTTTTTGCTTGTTGTTCGAATAAATTTCCATCAATCCCTGGCCTTTGACAACCGTGTTTCCTTTTTCAACTAACAGCAAGACGCCGGCTTGGGCGTCTCCCGGGGCTCCGGCGATGCGTGCGACTTCCACCAACCGCTTCACGTTCATGTTCGCGATGACGCCGTCGCCTTGCGCGATCACGGTTGCTTTGAGTTTTGCCATCGGAACTTTTTCCGACGAAAACACTTTTCCGTTTTGGGCTTTCAGAATCTCAAGCATTTTTTTATGGGCTTTTCGGCTCTGCAAAATGTTTTTGGCCATGATTTTTCCTTTTTTCTTCGGGGCCTTGCCGCACAACTCTAACAACAATCCCGCGAGTTCGCACGCTTTTTCCCCCAAGTTGTCAAACCGTTTTCCTTCAAGTGTTTCCAATGCATATTTGGCTTCGAGCGCCGGGCCAAACGCGCGGCCCAACGGTTCCGTTCCGTCGGTTAACGCGACTTCGACTTTCATTCCGAGTCTTTTTCCGACTTCAACGAATCGTTTGGCCATGGCTTCGGCTTTTTCGCGGTTATCCACTTTCATGTCGGGCCCTACCGGAATATCAATGATCAAATATTTCGCGCCTACCGCGAATTTCTTGGCCATCACGGACGCAATGACTTGTCCTTCCGGATCCAGCGACAACGGATGCTCGATTTTGATGATTTTGTCGTCGCCTGGAGCCAGTTCCACGCCGCCGCCCCAGCAAATAACACCACCGATTTTTTCGGTGATCTGTTTGATTTGTGCGACCGACAATTCCACGTCGGCAAGTACTTCCATGGCGTCCGCGGTTCCGGCAGCGCTCGTAATGCTTCGCGACGCGGTTTTAGGGATGTACACGCCCGCCGAAGCCATGATCGGCACCAGCACCAGGGTGACACGGCCATTGATTCCTCCGATCGAATGCTTGTCAACCACAGGGGTTTTGCTCAATTGCAATCGTTCCCCGCCATTCGCCAATGCTTTGGTCATGGCCACGATTTCGGGCAAAGTGTTTCCGTGAATATACACTGCCGCCATGAACGCGCTGGCTTCGATTTCGCTCACGCGGTTTTGCGCGATGTCGTTCACGATCGCGGTAATCTCAACGGGAGTCAATTCGAGCCCGCGCAATTTTTTCTTGATGAAGCGAACGCTTTCCGGCTGAAGCGACGGCGAAACCATGAGTTCGTCGTCTTCTTTTAATCCCAGGATTTTTTGCACGTCCTTGAAAATTCCGATCTGATCGATTTTCACCATGGACTTGGTCGTGTCAATCACGGTCACGACGCGTTTTTTCGTTCGCGGACACACCAATTCGATCCGCTCGAGCGGAAAAACACCCAGTTCGCGCGCGTCTTTTTCGTGAAGAATCGAAATCAATGCTTTGGATTCAATATCAAAAATCTTGACGCCCATTTTCTGCGAATATTCCGTCGCGGTCTTGTTCATGTCATCATTCGGTTCTTCCATTCAAAACACCCGTTTCATTTTTTTCCGGCTTTTTTCGGCAAAGCCGCTTGATTCATTCCTTCCAAAAACTCTTTTTTATGATTGATCAAATCCATTTCCGCGATCATTTTTTCGGCAAATCCCGAAGGCGCCAGCAAGCCTTTTTCGCAAATGATTCCCGCGATCAATTCGGCTTCGGTGACGTCGAACGCCGGGTTTTTGATTTTTACTCGCGCCGGTTTTTTCGGCCACACTTCGGACGTGCTTCGCTCTTCGATCGGTTCGGGCCAGCCGAAAAAATTCAGCGGATCAAACGAATACGTCGAAGTCGCGACATAGTGGGGAGTTCCGAAGCGTTTTGCCGCAAGCGAAATCAATGCGGTTCCCACTTTGTTGACCACGTTTCCGTTGGCCAGCACCGCGTCCGCGCCCGTTAGGAAAAAATCGCTTTCTTTTAACACCGAAAAACTGCCGCTGTCCACGATCTGAACCACGTTCAAACCCGCTTTCGAAAGATTCGTCGCGGTAATGCGTCCCTGAAACAAAGGCCGCGTCTCGGTGCAATACACCGTATCAATGTTTTTTTTGGCTTTGATCAAAATCGCTTCCACGGTATGCGAATGGCAATGCGTCAACACCGTGCTGTTTTTCGGAAACAAGCGCGCTCCGATTTCCCGGATCGCCTTGAGGTTTTCCTCGCGTTTTTTTTCGTACTCGCGGCATTTTTTGACCAGCTGTTCTTTTGCTTCGGAAACATTCGAAAACCCGAAAGCGCCGTCGAGCAACACGCGAACCACGGTTCGCAACCCCGGTTCTGTCGGACGGCTTTTCACCAGTTCAAACGCGGTTTTTTCGATTTCTTCGCGAAACGCGGTCATGGTTTTGGCTTTCGATTGCCGGCTCGTGGATAACAACGCATTCACTGCGGCGTGCCGCACTTGGCTTGCGCCCTGAATTCGGACGGCGCGAATATCGCGAATAATTCCGGCGGTCTTTGGGTTCATGTAAACGGCCTTTTCTTGGGTTTTTTAGGGGTCTTTGGGGTTTTGCGGACAAGTTTTTTAAATTGAATTTGCCGCAGTATATGCTAGTATGTTGGGATTAATTGCTAATTTAAATAAGAAAGAGTTTGAAATTAATAAAACTATTGAAACCATTTGAGGTGTCTTTGTGAGAGATGTTGTACTTAACGCCGTTAAACGCGCCAAAACCCTGCCAGCAACGGGTCCGAAAAAAGCCCAGTTAAACGACGAAGAACTGGTCAAACTGCTGGAAGCAAGCCAGGCTCGGATCAAAGTCGTTGGCGTTGGCGGCGGCGGATGCAACACGGTTGAACGCATGAGCGAAGTCGGAATCCACGGCGCGCAAACCATTGCGGTTAACACCGATGCCCAAGACCTTCTTTCCTGTACTGCGGACAAAAAAATGCTGATTGGTCAACAACTCACCCGTGGACTCGGATCCGGATCCAATCCGGCGGTCGGAGAACGCGCGGCGCAAGAATCCGAAATCGAATTGCTTGACGAACTGGAAAACTGCGATCTGGTTTTTATCACGTGCGGAATGGGCGGAGGAACCGGAACCGGAGCCGCGCCATACATCGCGCAAATGGCCAAAGAAGAACTCAACGCTTTGACCGTTGCCGTCGTCACAATCCCGTTTACCGTCGAAGGAAAAAAAAGAATGGAAAACGCGATGGACGGACTCGAAAAAATGCGTAAATGGGCCGATACCATCATCGTGATCCCAAACGACAAAGTACTTGAAATCGCGCCGGACTTGCCGTTAAACGCGGCGTTTAAAGTCGCGGACGAAGTGCTTACGAACGCTGTCAAAGGAATCACCGAAATGGTTACCAAACCCGGATTGATCAACCTGGACTTTGCCGACTTGCGAACGATTCTTGAAAAAGGCGGAGCCGCCATGATCGGACTAGGCGAAAGCCATAACGAACAAGCCTCCGAAGCGCGCGCGTTGGAAGCCGTCGAAAACGCGTTAACCTCGCCTTTGCTTGACATCGATATTTCCGAAGCCAGCCGCTCGCTCATCAACGTGGTCGGCGGAACCGACATGACGTTACGCGAAGCCGAAATGATCGTTGAAACCGTTTCATCCAAAATTCATCCAAACGCCCACATTATCTGGGGAGCCATGATCGACGACAAATTGGACAAGAAAAAAATCCAGGCCATGGTCGTAATCGCCGGCGGACGATTCCCGTACTTGGACGGAAACAAAGAATTATTGTCAAACCGCGGCGAAAGCGAAGTCGATTTAGGAATCGACTTTTCAGGTTAAAGGAGAATCACAAATGAATATTGGCGAATCCATTCAAGATTTCATCGAGTCCACCAAAAGAATACTCACGGTCAGCAAAAAACCCACGGCCACCGAATACAACGAAATGGCGAAGGTCACCGGCGTCGGCATCGTATTGATCGGAGTCATCGGGTTCATTGTCTTAATGGTTTTTGCATTGCTTAAAATCGGTGCATAAACCCCAAAAGAACCGGTTTTAACCCCAAAATCCGAAAAACGGGCCTAACAGTGGTTTTTTAAAGTTTTTTTCAGCCAATAAATAATATTCTCTTTTTTAGTACACGCATTCCTAATCAGAGAATATTGATACGTAGGTGAACCCATTGATTTACATGCTTCGAACCACGGTAGGACAAGAAGCCCTTGTCGTGGATATTTTGGCGAGAAAAGTCGAACGCGAACAACTCGGCGTCTATTCTTTAGCCGTCGTTCCAACCTGGAAAGGATACGTGCTCATTGAAGCCGACAACGAACTCACGGTTCGCCGCGCCATTTCGAACATTTCGCAGGTCAAAGGAAAAGGAATCGTCGGCGGAGAAGTCAAATTAGACGAACTCACGACCGTCCTTGAAGCAAAATCACTCATGAAAAGCTTTAACGAAGGCGACAAAGTCGAAATCGTCTCCGGCGCATTCAAAGGCGAACGCGCAAGAGTGCTTCGCGTAAACCCGACCAAAGAAGAAGTCACGGTCGAACTGCTTGAAGCCGCCGTCAAAATCCCGCTCACGCTCAAAGCGGAAAACATCCGCGTACTAAAAGAATAATTTTTGAAAAGGAGAAATTCACATGGCCGAAATAAAAGTAATGGTTGATGCCGGAAAAGCAACTCCCGCCGCACCGCTTGGACCCGCATTGGGACCCCTTGGCGTCAACATCGTTTCCGTCGTTGAAAAAATCAACGCGCAAACCAAAAGCTTCGCCGGCATGAAAGTGCCCGTTAAAATCATCGTCGATTCCAAGAAAAACGTGGAAATCGAAGTCGGTTCACCGCCCACCAGCGCGATCATCAAAAAAGAACTCGGGATAGAAACCGCGGCCGCGAACCCAAAAACGGAAAACAAAGGCGACCTAAAAATGGAGCAAGTCAAAAAAATCGCGGAAATGAAAATCGACAAAATGAATTCGTACCTGCTTCCCAAAGCGATGAAAGAAGTCATGGGAACCTGCGACTCCATGGGCGTTTACGTCGAAGGCAAACGCGCCAAAGACACCCTCAAAGACGTGGAAGCCGGAAAATTTCCCGCGTTTTTTCCGAAAAAATAATTCCTGTTTCTTTTTATTTTTCAATTTTGACCAAACCGAAGCGTCCAAAACACGGTGACCATTCCGGGTAACGGGATTTTTTGCTGGTTCGACACCACGAACCCCGCGTGTTCCCAAAAATTCCGCGTGATTCCTTCCTGCATCGCGTTTTGAAAACCCGCGATAAAAATCACTTTTGATTCCGGTGACGGTTTTAATACCCGTTTTATTTCAGAACCCATTTGCGGGTACTCGTCAAATCCCATGACCGGAAAATTCTCGATTATCACCAAATCCTGCGACGCTTTCTTGACCGGCAAGCGGTTTGACCATCCCGTGACGGGAAAAACGTTTTTTTTCTCCATGCAAGATTTTTTTTTATTGCTTGTTCCGTTTACCTTCACTTTGCGGCGGAACGGATTTTTCGAATGCTCCTTTGCATGGTTTGTCGGATTCTTCCGACTGGTTTTTTGCCACGGATTTTACGCATGCCGTTTGCCACGTAATCCCGCACTTTTCTAAATGCAGTTTCTACTGGAACCCAATCGTTTTCGGGTAATTTTTGATGACTGAGCTGCTGTCTTCGGTGTTGCGTGGGATTGTCAGTTTTTATCAAAAAACCAGGAAATTTTTTTGCACAATAAGAAAGCAGTTGATAGTCAATAGCGCTTGCCAGTCCAAATTCTTCTAATGCATTGGACTGTTTGCCAAAGATTTGCCCGATGTGATGCACATACAGGTAGGGGTAATAGTAGTCAATCAGGATTTTTTTTGACTGTGACTCGATGTTCACATCAATATTCCCCAAAACGGTTTCTTCCGGCAACGGGTTTTTTTCCAGAAACTGCCTCAACGCGGGATTGGTTACAAAAAATACTCCTTCTTTATTATCTCCTTTTTTGAATCGAGAAACTGTAGCCCTATAATAAATAGTTTTTGTCTGCGGAATTGTTTTTGTCCTTGCTTTCACTTCTTCTGCCACCAATGACCGGTCCACCATTTGTTTGTGAATCACCGGGTCCGGTTCGATCCGCAATCCCCAAATTTCTTTTTGTGGCATTCTTTATTTCGCTCTCCGCACCGTGTCGTATTGGTGCATTTCCATTATTTTGTCCGGTAGAGAGGATTAACCAGGATACTCCTTTAAAAACTTTATTTAATGAAAAATGGTATATTGCGAAAAAAACGGGTTTTTCGTCTGTTTTTTCGCCGTTCTACCAGTTCATCTGGGAGGTAATTTCGTTGGATAAGCAACAGATTGTCAACGCTTTAGCGCAAATGCGATCGGGTTCAAAGACGCGCAAATTCAAGCAATCCGTCGAATTATACGTGAATTTCCAGGGCTTGGATTTTTCGAAAAACGAAAACAAAATCGACGTCAACGTCGCCTTGCCGCATTCCACGGGAAAAAGCGAAACCAAGGTCATTGTTTTTACCAAAGACACGGATTTTGCCGCGAAAGCCAAAACCAAAGCGCATCGCGTGGTATTGGAATCCGAAATTTCAAAGCTTGACAAAAAAGAAGCCGGAAAAATCGGCGACGAATACGACGTAATTCTTGCGGAAGGTCCCGCAATGCTGACGGTCGGACGCGTATTGGGTCCCTCGCTTGCTCCGAAAGGAAAAATGCCAAAATTGATTCCGCCTTCGGTCGAAGCGATTGAAAACGCGTTGAAATCCGTCAAAGGAAGCATTCGCATTTCCAACAAAAAAGGAAAAAACATGCCCATGGTGCACACCTTGATCGGCAACGAAGAATTCAAAAACGAAGATTTGGCCGACAATGTCTGGGCGATTTATCAAACCCTTTTGAATGCGTTGCCCGGAAAACAGCAAAACATCAAATCCTTAATCATCAAATTAACCATGGGCCCGCCCGTGAAAATCACCGACGAGGTGAAACAATAAAATGACCAACCACACGTTACCCTGGAAGCAATCCCAAGCCAAAGAAATCACCGCGCTCATTGAAAAATACCCGATTATCGCGCTTGCGGACATTCAAAATTTTCCCGCGGACTTGTTTCAAAAACTCCGCAAAAAACTCCAAGGAAAAGCCGTGGTCAAGGTCTCCAAAACCCAGGTCATCAAAAAAGCATTTGAGCACTCAAGCAAAAAAGACGCGGCAATCAAAAACCAAGTCGCCAACATGACCGCGATTATCTTTACCGACATGAACCCGTTTGAATTATACGGGTTTTTGAAGAAAAACAAGGGAAAAACCACGGCTTCCGCCGGACAAATCGCGCCGGTCGACATCATGATCCCCGCCGGAGACACCGGTTTGCCGCCAGGCCCCGCACTAAGCGACTTAAAAGCCGCGGGACTGCCCGTCAAAATGATGGGTGCCAGCATTCACGTTTCAAAAGACACGATTGTCGCCAAAAAAGGGGACGCCATCAGCGCTCCGGTAGCCGCGACCTTGTCCAAGCTCAACATCAAACCGATCGAAGTCGGACTGAACTTAGTTGCCGTCCTGGAAAACAAAATGGTTTACCAGCCATCGGTCCTTGATATTGACGAAGTGCAGGTCTTTGAAAACTTCAAGATCGCGCATTTCCATGCCTTCAATTTGGCCTTGAACCTCGAATACTTCACAAAAGACACCGTTTCGCTGTTCGTCCAAAAAGCCGTCCGCGATTCCAAAGCGGTGGCCATTGAAGGAAATGTGCTGGAAAAAGAAGTCGTCGGAGACGTCTTAGCCAAAATCCAGCGTCAAGCCAACGCCCTCAAAGCCCGTGTCAAAGAACCGGCAAAAGAGAGCGCTTAAGATTAATCCAAAAATGAGGTGAAAGAATGGAGTACGTCTACGCAGCAATGTTGTTGCATTCCGCCAAAAAAGACATCAGCGAAAAAGCAGTCGAAGAAGTCTTGAAGGCCGCAGGCGTTACGCCCGATGCCGCACGCGCAAAAGCCTTGGTCGCTTCGTTGAAAGAAGTCAACATCGAAGAAGCCATCAAAGCAGCGTCCGTTGCACCGGTTGCCGTAGCAGCCGCGCCCGTCGCACAAGCCGGTGGAAATGCAGCCAAGGAAGAAAAATCCGAGGAAGACACCGCAAAATCGGAAGAAGCCGCTGCGGAAGGATTGTCCGCCCTGTTTGGGTGAATCTTTCCCCTTTTTTTCTTTTCTTTCGATTTTGCCTTCCCGGCAAATTACAGATAACTAGGCATCGCTCGGTCTAAATACCCAAGAAAACTATTTTTTGAAGTATTCGTATCCGATGGCGCCTAACGCCAATATGATCACGCCGATCGAAACCCAAAGTATGGGATCGGATTCGGAAACCGGTTTTAATTGTTTCACCTTCCGGCAATTGGCCGCCGTAACATTGATTGCGAATGCATCTTGCAATCGAACACGCAGTTGACACTCCACAATCGGAATCGCTTTCACACGCCTTGTTCTGCGGCGTCAACGGCACGGTCACAGGGGTTTGGTTTCCCGTGGGACTCGGAACCGTCACATTTGGAATTTGTCCGCCCAGTGGATCACAGTCCCTCGGACAGGTTTGTTTTGATTCTCTCACATCACAAATTCCGTTTCCACAACCGACTGCACAGTCGAACGGACAACTAAAACTGTTTTCGACATGCGTGCACGCACGATCCCCGCAAACGTTGGGACAATCCAAAGGACACGAAGACGCGTTTTCTCCATTATCCGAATACGTTGTACCGCCATCACTTGAAATCCAATACTTCTTAATCCCGCTTTCCGACGAACCCAAAAACGACAACGTCGCCGACAAACCCACTGTTTTCACACTCGTCACCGTCAAACTAAGCGTCGGAAGCGACTTGTCAATCAAAACGTAAACCCGATTCGTAGTTTCACGGTTTCCAACCAAATCCGTCGAATTAAAATCAATCGCCCAATTCCCATCACTCGAAACCAAAATATTGGAATCAAACGTTTGCCACCCACCCATCAAAACCACATCAGACGAATCCGAATCCAAACGAAACTGCGTGAGCAAACAACCCGACGGATCCACACACGTCAACACCACATTCGCATCCACATTCTGCCACGCATTATTATAATCCACCGTCGTCACCGGCGCAGTCGAATCGTTCGAGATCGCAAAATTCACATCC
>JAGVWC010000001.1 GCA_018304465.1 Candidatus Iainarchaeum sp. | reverse complement strand
GAACACGGCGGCGCAAAGCGTGGATGTGTTGTTTGAACCTGCTGGCGGCGGTTCAACGAGCGAGTCCTGCGGTAACAATATTTGTGAAGTGGATGAAAATGCGTCGGTATGTTCCTTGGATTGTCCGAATGTGTGCGGTGATCGTGCGTGCACGCATACCGAAAATAATTTTAGTTGTCCGTTTGATTGTGCGATCGGTTGTGGTGATGGTGTTTGTGGTCAGCGGGAATCAAAGTTTACGTGTCCGACGGATTGTGATCCACTGGGCGGACAAATTCCAAATGTGACGGTTCCGAGTCCCACGGGAAACCAAACCCCTGTGACCGTGCCGTTGACGCCGCAGAACAAAGCGTGTGAAAGCGATTCCGATTGTGGAGTGTCAACTGTGAAAGCGATTCCGATTGTGGAGTGTCAACTGCGTGTTCGATTGCAAGATGCATTCGCAATCAATGTTACGGCGGCCAATTGCCGGAAGGTGAACCGTGCGATGTCGGAAGCGTTTGTAAAACGGGTGTGTGTACGAATGTTTCGCAGCAACTAAAATCGGTTTCCGAATCCGATCCCATACTTTGGGTTTCGATCGGCGTGATTGTATTAGCGTTGGGCGCGATTGGATACGAATACTTCAAAAAGTAGTTTTTTTTTCGTTTTTTTGTTCTTGTTTTTGGATTTCTTTTAATAGTTCCTGGATTTTGCTGTAGGATTCGAGTTCTTCTTCGGCGATAATCGTTGTTTGTCCGATGTTGTGAAGCTTGTATTCTTTGGATATCACGATGGAGTGGGCTTTGAAAACCGTTTTGGTTTTTTCGAGAATCAATGCTTTGCGGTGAATGTCGCGATGGTCTTTTCCCAGGTTAATCAGGAGGCTTTCGGTCGGAGTGGAAACGGCTTTGAAGGGCGCGTGTTCGAATTGTGCCAGCGGCACTCCGAGTTCGAATAGTTTTTCGAGTGCGGGTTCCGAAAAATGGGTTTCGAATATTTTTTCCACGTTGGATTCGGATTGGATGGTTTGGGGTGAAATAATCCGACAGGACAGCAAGGATTCGATTTTTTGGGCGTCTTGGGCGTCCGCGGGATGGCCGTTTTCGTATCGGTGAATGGTTTGCGTTGTGACTCCGATTTTTTCGCCGAGTTCTTGTTGGCTTAATTGTTTTTTTTGGCGTTCCAACACCAATTGTTGTGCGTCGAGTTGAACGGTTTGTTTTCCTTTGAATGATCGGAACATGGGGTTTTTTCCGTATAAAAAATCGGTGAATGTTTCTTTGGAGAAAACGGGGATTCCGAATCGTTCGTATCGCGTGTTGGTTTCCAAGGTCACGGTTTTGGTTTTTTCGCCTAGAATAATGGGGGTCGCGTGGAAAATGGCCGCGGCTTTGTGGAGTTCCATCGCGGTTTCGGGTCGAAGCGAATCAATGTTGGAGAGTACTTTGATGATGAACGCGGAATCGTTTTTTTTGGCGGCGATGTCGATGCAACTGTTGAATTCCAAAAAACTGGAAACCGTAAATCCCAATGAGTGCAATAATTGAACCGTTTTGGCCAGGAGTTCTTCGCGCATATAGGATCTATGCGGCGTAAATCGATTTTAAATTGTCGTTTAAGGCAATTTTTTCTTGTAAATGCCTTTTTCGAGCACATAGCCTTCGGCGGTCGCTACTTTTTCGTATAATACGTCCATTTGGGCTTGGATTTCTTTTTTGTTTTTGGTGGTGATGACCGGGTGATGGTAGTATAGCAATGACGTGGGAAGAACGATTCGTATTTCATGGATTCCGCAGCGAACCGCGTGTCGTTCGACTTGTCGCACAAGGAAATTGGCCCAGGGCTGTTTGTGTAACGCGCGAAACCGGTCCAAGACGTCTTGTTTTCCGCTGGTGCCTTGAATCGCTTCAATGGTAATCGATTTTTTTTGAAAACTGATTTTGGCCTGGCCGAGTATTTCACCTGAGTGCTTTCCTGGTTGAATTCCGGTTCCAATCGGTTTTAACGAAAGCGAAACGGCGATTCTCGACTCCCATTTGGCGTGTTCGAGATCGCATTCGTATTGCGTTCGGCGTTTTCCGGGTAACACGGTTTTGGGGAAAGTCGTGAGGAATAATTTGCCGTGTCGAACGTGTTCGCTTCGCAGGTGACCCCATTTTTGGTCGAATGGTCCGGATCGAAAACGGATCACGGCCACGGCTTTTCGGGCAATCAAGGGAACGCGTAGTTTGGACGGCATATCCATTCACTTTTTTTTCTGAATAAAAAACCCGCGTTTACAATACGCCGGAAAAAAACCCGAGTAATGCGATGGCCATTGCGATTTTGAAGGTGGTTTGGGATTCTTCGATGCGCAGGCTTCGAAAGTCAATCGTAGCTTTGATGAACAATAAACTGGATAATCCGATGAGAATCAAAAACCAGAAGTTTCCGAACAATTCGAAGTAAACGGGTAAAAACGAAGTGATGATGGCCAAGAGAACCAATAGGGTCACGATGAGGTCGAGCACGTGGGCGCGCACCAGCATGGGTAACGTGATTTTGGTTCCAAAATCCGCTTTTTCGTCTTGAACGTCTTTGACGATTTCGCGGGCCCAGTTAGCAAAAAAAGCGGCTCCCGCCAAAAGTAAAACCGTTTGGTAGCGTTCGAAAATCGTTGCTCCGAATACGAGGGGCAATGCGGTTCCCAGCGCCACAAGAATGTTTCCAAGTATTTTGTAGCGGTGCAGCAAACCCGAATACACTACAAGCAATATCGTGATCATTCCGGCGATTTGGAACGCGGTGATATTGACGAGCCAGGCCAAGGTGTTTCCGATGACAAAAAGAATCAAGGCGTAGAATAGGTATTTGTTTTTGTTTTCAAGCTGGTGTTTTCCTTTGCGTTTGTCGATTTCGAAATCGAAATAATCATTGATGACTTGTCCCGCGCCGCAAATAAAGAATGCCGAAACCATGGCGGTGAGTATGGTGAAATTGAAAATGAATCCGAAATTGGAGATGCTGGCTCCGATGAGCACGGCAAAACCGGCCAGAATGCAGTTAAGTGGTCGAATCGCGGTCAAATAGTCGGACAGCATTCGTTCACGCTTTTATGCTTTCTTCGTCTTGTGTTTGAGTCGCAGGCGCTTGCTTCCGCAGTGTCGGCAGGAAAGTGGTTTTTTTCCTGGGCTTCCGCGGTTTTTGCCGTTGCATCTCATGCACACGAAAACATTGGTAAAAAGCCGTTGGTCGGCTTCTGGAAATCGAGCCATAACAAAACACAAAATTCGATTTTGAGTACTAAATTGTGGAATGGAATGCTTTTTAAACGCTTCCCAAAGAGGTTATTTAAACGATTTTTTCACCCTTTATTCGCTCCTGTCGTCCAGCCCGGTCAAGGACACGAGGCTTTCAACCTTGTAACCTGGGTTCAAATCCCAGCAGGAGCAAACCAGTCTTTTCAATGGAAAAGCCGAGGGAAAAATATTTTTCGCGGCTTTTCGTTCCTGCAAAAAGGTTCTTTGAGTTTTCGAAGACTGTAATTCACGCGTGTATTTTGCGTATCAGCAAATCGTAATACTCCGGGTAATCCGGTCGGTCCTTATAAGTTACAAAGCAAACCTCAAAACGGACTAAACCGCTTTTGAGTAAAGCGCCCGCCACAGCGCCGATGCGTTTTCTAAGCGCGGGAGGAATTTTTGGGGGTAGTCTATCCGTGTTCCGAAATATGGGGTTTGTTATATCGGTGCCTATTTTCATTTTCACCTGCTGTTTTCCTTCCCTGTCTTTCCTTGCGCCAATACTGCCGATGTAGGCATAATGATCCAATGAGCGCAAGGGGTGTAAAATGAAAAGTAGCCGTCGTGCCGAATTCGGAAAGTAGCTCGCGGTCGCAGCCGAGCCGGGTAGTCCGGGGTCTCCTTGTAGGTATAATCCTTTGATATGTTTCATATATGTCCTCATTTCTGTTTGGGTGTTGGCAGGGGCATTCGGATCGACTTCGAAAATTTTTCTCGGCAAGGCTTCCCATACGTAATAATCAATCCCAGTTCCAGATGCAATATCCGAACGAATCAGGATTCGCTTCGGCGTGGGGTGAAAAGTTGAAATTGAAAAATCTTCCGACTGGCGGACAATATGATACGGAAGCAAAGATCCCATTTCGGGTTTGAGTATCCTTCGAAATAAGCTCAATCCTGCGATTTTGGGTTGGACTTCCCTTTCCTGTTTTTGCCATCTTCGTTCAATCAATCTGCGTACTCGCGTTTTTCTCGCATGTTTTGGAAATCTTTTCGAAGGCATTCGAGAAAAATTATTCAAAAAGTTTAAATTGCAGTCCTAAGTGGTGTGCACTTAGATAATTCAATAAATGCTGTGCGTGGGATACAGTAAATGCTGGCACGAAAAACCACTTGAATCAGTTGGGCATTATACTTTTGCCCGATATCCCAGCAGGAGTAAATTCTGTTTTGCCTATGGACCTATTGTCGCTTGGGGTGAGTATCGACCCAATTACTTACAGCGTTTGTAGTCCAACAACCGTGTTAATTACCGGCAATGCGGTCTCCAACTCCTTTTAAACTGAAATCTGCTATATCGGGGATGGAGAACGTTGGTCAGGCGGTTAGATGGAAAATCAGGCATTGGTTGTTTTTCAGGACAAGAAAATAAGGCGCGTATGGCATGCGAACGAATGGTATTTTTCCATTGTTGATATTGTCACCGCTTTAGAAGCAAGCACGATTCCAAAGCGGTATTGGTCCGACTTGAAAATCAAACTCTTAGCTGAGGGTTTTGAACTGTACGATAAAATCGTACCGTTGAAACTACCTGCGGAGGATGGAAAAGGAAGAGAAACGGATTGTGCGAACACAAAGCATATGTTCCGAATCATCCAATCTATTCCTTCCCCCAAAGCCGAGCCTTTCAAGCGTTGGCTTGCCCAAGTCGGTTATGAGCGAGTTCAGGAAATTGAAAATCCGGAGTTGTCACAAGAACGGATGAAGGAACTTTTCAAGGCCAAGGGTTATTCGGAGGAATGGATTGAGAAAAGAGTTCGGGGAATTGCGGTTCGACAGGAACTAACGGGCGAATGGAAGAAACGCGGTGTCAGGGAGGACAAGGAATACGCGATTTTGACCAATGAGATAAGCCAAGCCACTTTTGGAAAAACTGTTGAAGAATACAAGAAATTCAAAAGGCTGGACAGGCAAAACCTGCGTGACCATATGAACGACTTGGAACTCATTTTTACCATGCTTGGAGAAGTCTCCACCACCAAAATTGCCAAAAGCAAAGAGGCGCAAGGATTTGTTCAAAACAAAAAGGCTGCCCGGTTGGGCGGACAGATTGCAGGAGATGCCAGAAAAAAACTTGAAATTGAATCGAAAGAGAAAATCAGCACGCCTGAAAATTATCTTAAAGAACCGGAATCAATGAAACGAAAAAGACTGAAAGGCGGATTCAATAAATAAGGTTAAAAACCATTTCTGAATAGCTCTTTCTCGTGTTAGGCAGTGCATTGTTTTTTTTGTCTTTTTTCTTTTTGATAATAATTATATAATAGAAAACAGTAGTTCTATGATGCGGTTTTGTTTTCGGCTCTTTTGGATTGGTTGTTTCGTCGCTTTTTTTATGTGTCTTGTGGGGGGCCAGTCTTTGGTTTCCGCGCCGGTGATTGTTCCTTCTTCTCTGACCATCAATTCGGAGTTGTCCTGTCAAGTGGAAGTTGTTCCTGGGGCTGCGGGTGATTTTTCCCGAGTCACGATTGAATGGCAAAAGAACGGCCAGTTTTTCGCGTCCACCGTCATTCCGGATCCGGATTTGATTGCTTATTATCCTTTCGACGATTCGCAAAACATCGGTGCGGATTACGCGCAGGCAAACGATTTGTCGTCAACCGGCGTATCGTTTATTGCGAGCGGAAAAGTCGGGGGTGCCGCAGAGTTCGATTCGTATTCTGACTTTTTGGAGGTTTTGGATAATCCTTCGTTGAATGTCACGGGTCCGTTTTCCATCGAGGCGTGGGTGAAGCCGTATGAGAATCTTGCGGATATTCCTGAAAGCCGGATTCCTTTTTTGATCAAAAAAGGATCGATTCGCCTTCTTTTTCGGGGCGGGACCACCTGGAGTTCCACGGTTCCGCATTTTGGATGGAACGGTTTTGCGCTCGATTTCGACAGCGCAAGCGGTTTCCACTGGGATTCGGGCTGGACGCGCTGGGCTCCCAAGGACGAATGGGTGCACGTAGTCGGAGTGTTTGACAACAACATGATTTGGGTGTATCAGGATGGTGTCGCAGTCCAAAATCGCAACCTTGGATTTGGTTCGACCGCTGTTTCGGGTAACGGCGCTTTCTCAATTAACAAGGGTTCGCAATTCAAGGGCCTCGTGGACGAAGTCGCCTTATACAAGCGTGCGTTATCGCCGTTGGAAATCCGGGGGCATTTTGCCGGGGGTTATTGGGGGGGTGCAAGACTGCCATCGCGTTTTTTACAAAAAGGTGATTCCTGGTCTTGTAAGGTCACACCCCAAATCCGCTCGGGAAACGGGTCTGCGCAAACCTCAATTTCGGTTTTGGTGGCGGGTAATCCAGTGGAACAGGAACCCGTAAAGGTTCCTTTTATCCCGCCGATTCGTTTTCAGAATCAACCGTTTTTTCCGATCGCGATCTGGGCGCCGAATACCAGTTTGTTGGGGGGTTATTCCGCTGTGGGTATCAATTCCGTATTGGGGTCCCCGGAAAATTCGCAGCCTTCTGTTTGGAATCCGTTGGCTTTGGATCTCAATATTCGGGTTTTTGCCCATTTCAGTTCGGCCTTGGTGAATTTGGATTCCGTCGTCGGATGGCTGTTAAAAGACGAACCCGAATGCGCGCAGAACAATCTCACGTTGCCCGAGGCTCTCAAATCCACAAGCGATTCGGTCAAATCCCAGGACCCACAATCTCGTCCAACGCTGGTCAATCATTGTTCGCCTTATAATCCGAAAGACGACGACTTCTGGGCATCCAAATTGGAGGGCGACAAATACCGTAAGTACTTTGGTGCGACTGATTTAATCAGTTGGACCGCGATTTATCCCGCAAACGATGGTCATCCAGAAAACAGTTACAAAGTCGGCCTCGGATCCGAAAAGCTGGGTTTGTTGTCGGATTTCCAGAAACCGTACTTTGCCGCCATCGAAGCAACCGATATCCAGCTTGGTGACGCGAATCCGGAACCGTCTCCCCAAGCGGTGCGGAATCAGGCTTGGTCAGCAGTCGTTCACGGCGCGCGGGGCATTGGTTATTTCACTCATAGTTTTCGGAACGGATCCTGGACGGGTTATTTCACGACTTCCACTGTGTTGAAACAGGAATTGACGCGGACCAATCGTCAGATTACAAATCTGGCGGACGCGATTCTTTCGCAACCCTCAAATCGAAGTGTTTTGGCGGTGGAATCTCAAAATCGTCGCATGGATTTTTCTGTGCGTGATTTCAATGGAAAAACCTTTATTTTCGCGGTGAACGCGGATAATCAGATGCGAAGCGAATCTGTTTTGTTTTCCGTAGCGGGGCTTTCCGCCGGAACCGCAGTCCAGAGAGTGGATGAAACCGCTTTGACCGCGATATCGAACGGTTTTTCCGATTCATTCGAACCACAGGGGATCCACATTTATCTGATTGACAATGCCTGTTCGGGTTTGTCCAGCGAAGCCGTGTGCACGGGTCAAACCTCGTGTCGTTGGTGTTCGAACGCTTGTTTTCCCGGGGATTGCTGCGCTTCGGCCGAATGCAATTCCGGTTTTCAGTGCGTGAATCACCAGTGCATTTCGCAGACTCCTGTTTGTCCAAATGGTTCCGTTTCTTCGGCGTGTCTTTGCGGAACCCAGACTATCTCGTCCGGCTGGTGTTGTAATACTGTTCCAAATGCTGTGTCTTGCGCGTCTTGTTTGGTGAATTCGGATTGTAATGTGTCGAGTTTGTGTTGTTCTTCGGTTTGTTTGGTTCCGTTGTGTGATTCGAATTCGGATTGTTCTTCGACTCAGTTTTGTCGGGATGTGAATTCGTGTTCTTCGGTGTGTGTTTCGTTTCCTGTATGCGGGTCTGGTGCGGTTTCTTCGAAATGCTTGTGCGGAACCAGTGCGGTCACCAGTGGTTTTTGTTGTGAGGGTGTGCCTTCCGCGTCGGTTTGTTCGCAGACTTCCTGCTCCGCAAATGCGGATTGTAATTCGGGAAAACTTTGTTGTTCGTCGCAGTGTATTACTTCGATTTGTGATTCGAATGCGGATTGCTCGGCCGGTTATGAATGCAAGAATCCCGATGCATGCAATTCTTTTTGCTCTCTGATCCCGCTAAAACACTTCAAGATTTCATCCCCGGCGTATCTGGTGAATGGTCAGGCGTTTATGGTTGGGGTGAAAGACGATGCGGGAAACATCGTGTCCCAAGCCCGGGTGGCATACGCGGATGAGAACAAGGAAACCGATTTCGCGGGCAAGGTGTCGTTTTCCGGAAAAACGGGAAAAACCATCATCGAGATCGCCAAGGCTGGTTTTCAGACGGTCAAGATCGCGAAATTCGTCCGGATTAGTGGAAATCCCGGAACGGTTCCAACGGTTGGGGGCGACATTGCGTTGTCGCTTTTGGATGAAAACGTTCTGATCGGCGAACCGTTTTCGGTGATGGTTTCCGACACGAACGGGGAACCGATTTCCGATGCGACAGTCCGCTACGGAGCGCAGACGCAGAAATCCGACGCGTCCGGGATCGTGGAACTCCAGGGCCAGCGAAACGTGGTTTCGATTAATGCCTCGGTCGGACCCAAGCATGCGTCGCTATCGGTGTTTCCGAAAAGTCCGGTTGCGGATCTGAATGTCACCGGCGGCCCGGGTCATTTCCCGGAAGCGGGAATCGACTGGTTTTTTTGGGTCGGCGGACTTGCCGTAACCGTGTTTTTTTCGGTGGTACTATTAAGGCTTTACTATTCCCTAAAACAAAAAACCGTACGCGGGCCGGATAATCAGCCATAGTTCGCGATTCAATTCCGTTTGAAGTTTGCTTTTATTTCCGTATTTTTATCTAACCTACTTGTGGCTTCGGGGGTGGGGTGCTTTTCAAACGCCTTTGTTTAATGGGCATTTCGTGAAATGATTTCTTTTTTTCCGTTCTTTTAATATACTTCTTTTGCGTTTTATTTGGGTATGGCAAATCAATTCGGGTTTTTGGCCAATATGCTGGTCAATCCGAGAATGCGTCAAGATGTTTTGTTGCTTGGGCTGGCTGAAAAAGCGTATGGTTACTACGCTTTCGAATTGTGCAAAAAAACAGGCATTGTGCAGATGCTTTCGTTGGGTCCGCGTCATTTTAATGAAATTTCAAAGGACTTGGAACTAAAGCACACGGAGATGCTTGAATCCATGTTAGGGTTTTTGGTCAGTCAAGGAATCATTGTTTTTTCGGACGGGTTGTATTCGTTGTCGGAAAAAAAACCGCATTCGCTTTCTTTGGATGAAGAACATTTTATTCATTCGCAGTATCAAGGCGCCGAGGACTGGACGCTTTTGTTGTATCATTCGGCGGAAAACGCGCTTCGGTTTGGTCGTGACGCGCCCCAGAACAAATCCGCGTTGGATTATTTGCGGATGATGGATTCGCTGGCGTTCGGACCGCTTTTTTCGTTTCGGGATTTTGCCATAAAAAAATTAATGGTGGGTCTTCCGGATCACCCAAAGATCGCGAATCTGGGGTGCGGAACCGGGTTGGATATGATGGATATTTTCGAATCGTCGTCGGGGTCCATGCATTTGGTGGCGGTGGATTCCGAAAAAGACCTGTTGGATTTAGCCAAAGATCGGCTCAAGCTGGTGCATTTGGGGGACAAGCACATCGATTTTATTTCCTTGGATTTGCTGGAAACAATTGAGCTTCCGCAGGATTTTGACGCGGTTTTTTCGGGAATGTATTTGAATCGGATTCCAAAAAACAAGCGGGACAAATTCATTCAGAATCTGGCGCGAAATATTGATGAACGCGGAAAACTGGTTTCGTTTCATTTGGTGAACAGTTCTCCCTTAAACCGGGTTTTTGTGGAATGGCTGACGTTTGTCATGCCGAACCAGTATGGTTTTCCGGTGTTTGGGGAATACAAGCTCTTGTTGGAGAAATATTTCTCAAAAGTCGAGTTTTTTTACGACGGAATGGTCACCGTAGCCTATAAATAACTAATTAAATTGGTCTGTTATACTGTGTACCGAGGGCCACGTTGAAACCCAGTTTCGACCATGAGCATTGTGAAATCTGCGGAAATACGTATGCCAAAGCGCATTGCAAATTGATGTGCCTCGCGTGCGGTTTCAAGCGGGATTGTTCCGATCTGTAACGTTTCACAAAAAAAAGATCCGGAATTTAGTTGAGCGTTCCGCGTCGTTTTTTGTGTTCGATTTTGATGCAGCGGTCTTCGACGAATCCGAATCCGGCTTTCATCGCTTTTTGTTTTGCGTTATCATTTTTGATTCCTAATTGTAGCCATATCACGGGTTTGGTTTTTTCTTCTCCGAATCGGCGGATTGCTTGGTCGACGATGGCTTCGGTTTCTTCGGAGGGACGAAACACGTTGATGACATCGATTTTTTGTTTTTCGCTGTTGGGAACGCGTTCAAGCGATGGAAAAACGGTTTCTTCAAGGATTTTTTCCGCCGTTGGATTAACGGGGATGATTTTGTAGCCGTTTTCTTGCAGGTATTTTGCGACTTTGTGGGATTCTTTTTGCGGGTCTTTGGATAATCCGATGACCAAAACGGTTTTTCCGTTTAGGCTGTGTTCGATCTCTTTTTCCATTCAAAAAACGGGAATGGCAGGCTTTTTAAATTCGTTCCTGGATTATCTCCATAACTAATCATCGTTTTTTAGGTGAAATTTTGAGTTCTAAGGCAAAAGATTCGAGCCGTTTCAAGAAAACCCGGGCTCGTCAGCGCTGGAAATGGAAAAAAAAGAAAATGCGCCGAAAGTCCCGACAGAAACGGTATTTGAGAAAACGAGCCAAGCAGTAAAACGGATACTTCCACGAATTTTGGCGATTTTTTTGCCTTTGTTTTTGTAAGCATTCGTTTTCTGTTTTTTTCGTCTTTTTTTTTCAAACAATGCTTTTTTATATTTCTTAATTCTTTTTCTAGGCATGAACGGGGGAAGAATTGCTGTTTTTCTAGTGCTATTGCTTTCCTTTTCCGTTGCGGGTTTGGAGAATCGCATTGCCGTGGTTTTTCCACAGTCCAGTCAAATGGTTTCTTCGAACAACGTGCATTTTGAATGGACGGATCCGACCACGGATCAAGGCACGTTGTATTACGAATTGATGCTCGATGACAATCCTGATTTTTCGAGTCCTTTGGTTCGAAACATTGTATTGAATGATTCGGCTGAAAACGCGGCAACGGATGAATTCACGGCGTTGCTGGATCATTTTGAATCTGCTTCCGAAACCCAGTCTTTGGGCGGGTCTGTTTCGGGCGCGTCGTTTTCTCCCGGAAAATTCCGCAATGCCTTGATTTTGTCTTCCGCATCGCAAGTCAACGAAGCCCCGAACAAAATCAATCCGGCGGAAGGAACCGTTGAATTTTGGTTTACATTGGATCAGGGATTTGAAACCACGTTAAACAGTTTGACGTACCCGTTGTTTTACAAAACCGCTTCAACCTCGATGTTTATTCAGTTCAATTGGGGCTATGACATGATTTATGCCACGATTGGTTCGGATTGGGGCGCGCGCGTGGAAGACGCGGACGTGTCTTCAAATGTGTGGCATCATTTGGCGTATGCGTGGGGGTCCAAAGGCCGGTTTTTGTATTTGGACGGGCGATTGATCCAGACCGAAAACAAAACCGGGATTCCGTCGGGTTCTCCGGTTTCTTTGTCGATCGGCCGCGATTCGGGCGGCAACCGGAAAATGGAAGGAAAAATGGACGAGCTTCGGATTTCGAACGTGTATCGGATTCCGAAAAAAACGCCGCAATACGACTTGAGTGAAAAATCGTTTGACCGCGTGCTTTCGGATGGAACGTACTATTGGAAAATCCGGGCGAATAACTTGTCAAGTGTCAGTCCGTGGAGCGCGCCCATGTCTTTTTCCGTGCAGGGTTCCTCGAAAATAAAAATCAACGCAAACCTGGTGTCGCATTCGATTTCTCCTTATATGTTCGGAACGAATTTGGGTTTTTGCTCGCAGGATTTGTCTTTGGCGGCCCCGGACCCGGCGGTTGCCCAGCAGGATATTCGTGCGGATGGGTTGCTGTGCAGTTGTTCCGAATCCTTGACGCGTCCGGCGTCCGTTGTGGAATCCAAATGGCAACTGATCAAGGACGCGGGTTTCAAGACGATTCGCTACATGAATCCCGGGGGTCATTTTGAAGACGGTTCGGATCGCGGCAGTTGTTGGGGAATCGATTATCCCATCATCGCGGAAGAATTCGCGTCTCGGGCGGCGACGCTTCAAACCAGTGATTATTATACCATTAATTTTTTGACGGGTTCTCCGGAAGAAGCCGCGGATAACGTTCGGCTCATGAACGTCACGAATCATTACGGCGTCAAATATTGGGAAATCGGGAACGAATTGTATTTTCACATGACGCCGGAAGAATATTTGTACGGGTATTCCACTTCGTGCAACAAGGCCACGGCTTCGAACGCGTTGCGATACGGCGTCTCGACTTCCACGGGTGTTCCAAACCAGGTGTTTGTGGTGCCGGAGGATTGTTCGCCATCCACGGATTTGAAAGTGTTTGTCAACAACGTGGAATGGACCAAGGTTTCGGATATCAAAACGGCCGGGGTTGGAAATTTTTTCTCGCATAACCCGCGATTGGGACGGGTTTATTTCGGGGACGGATCGCATGGAAGCATCCCCCCAAACGGCGCCACGGTCACGGTGTCGGGTACCGGGGTTCACAAAGGTTTTTTGGAGTATGCCCAAAAAATGAAAGCCGTGGATCCGTCGATCGAAGTCGGCGTGTCGTTTGGAAATCTGGGCGGTCTTTGGCCGAAAGTGTTGTTGTCGGAAGCAGGAAACCAAATCGATTTTGTCAGCGTGCACTTGTACAAACTCGGAACGTCCGAACACCAGGAAAGCATCGTGGCACTGGAAAATTCGGTGAAAAGCGATATCGCGACCGTCAAAAGCCTGATTCAACAGCATTCTCCGCGTCAAAACATCAAGATTTTTATCACGGAATGGAACGTGATCGGTCCGAATGATTACAAAGAAGTCCAGCCGTATGCCAGGGATTTGGGTGAAGCCTTGGCGGTTTCCGAGTATTTCGGTCAATTGCTAAAATCGAATATTTTTGGCGCGCATGAATTCGCTTTTTCGGGAAAAAGCTATGGTTTGGCCGGCGTTCCCGCGTGCGAATTGACCAGCCCGTGGTATTGCCGAACGTATGGAAGCGTTTGGCACAAGCGTCCATCGTTTTACGCGATTGAATTGTTCAACAAATGGTTCGGCTCCAAGTATTTGAACATGGAACTGAGTTCTCCGGTGTATAGCAATTCGCAAACGGGGGTTAGCGGAACCAAATTGGGCGCGTACGCGTCGCTTTCGGAAGCAAACGATCGCTTGACGTTGTTTGTCGTGAACAAAACCCCGTCCGAAAACATCGCGACGCAGATTGAGTTGGCGGGTTTTGAACCTGTTTATCCCGCGCGCGTATTCGAATTGAATGGTCCATCCATGTCGTCGTTGAATGATTCGGATCCGAATACCGTCAAGCCCGTTGAGAAAACGGTTTCTCCGGTTTCTTCCCCGTTTTCGTATTCGTTTCCCGCGCATAGCTTAACGGTGTTGGTGTTCGAAGCCGCGTCTTGCGATCCGGGTCAAACACGCGCATGCGGAACCGATACGGGTGCGTGTCAAGCCGGAACCCAAACCTGTCAATCGAACGGCGTGTGGGGTGCGTGCCAGAATTCGATTGGTCCGTCGCTTGAAGTGTGTCAAAACCAAGTGGATGAAGATTGTGACGGAACCGATCTTTCGTGCGGCGTGTGTTCGGCAAACGCCGTGGTTTCTTCTCGTTGCGCGTGCGGTCAAACCGTGGTTTCTTCCGGCTATTGTTGTGGCGGCGTTCCGCAATCCACGCAGTGTCCGGGTTGTTCTTCGAATTCCCAATGCGGAACCGGTCAATTGTGTTGTAATAACGCGTGTGTTTCTCCCGCGTGTACCGCGGACGCGAATTGTTCCGCGACGCAATCCTGCCAGAATCCAAATGCGTGTTCCGCGGCGTGCCAAGCGCTTTCGCCGTGTCCAAACGGACTGGTTTCATCCAAATGCGCGTGCGGCCAAAGCGGAATTTCGGCGGGTTTTTGTTGTAACGGATCGGTTTCTCCGGTGAGTTGCGATCAGATTCCGTCGTGTGTTTCGAACCTGGATTGCGCGATCGGGGTTTGTTGTCAAAACGCGTGTGTTTCCCCCGTGTGCGAAGCGGATTCGGATTGTCCTTCGGGAAAACGATGCGCAAGCGGCGGTTCGTGCGGCGCGGTTTGTGAAGACGTGCCCGTGGAAGACCAATGCATCGGAAATTCGGATTGTATCAGCGGAAAACTGTGCTGTAACAACGCGTGCCGCGCCGTTGCCTGCGATTCGAATTCGGATTGCGTCTCGGGATTCGAGTGCAAAAATTCTTCGTCGTGCAATTCGTTTTGTTCTTTGATTTCGCTTAAAAAATTCAAGATTTCGTCTCCCGCGTTTTTGGTTTCCAACCAGTCTTTTGTCGTGACGGTCAAGGATGAATCCGGAAACGCGCTTTTGGGGGTCCGCGTGCAGTACGGGGATGAAAACAAGTTAACGGATGCCGGCGGTTTGGTTTCGTTTGTCGCCAAAACGGGTAAAACCGTGATTGAAGTGGCCAAAGACGGGTTTGCGTCGGCCAAACTCGTGAAGTTTATTCGAACCAGCGGAAACCCCGCCAATCCCGTGACGGTGTCGGGTGATTTGCAGGTATCGTTGCTGGATGAAAACATTTTCATTAACGAGGTTTTTTCGGTTTCCGTGGCGGACGCGAATGGTTCTCCGTTGGAAAACGCCACGGTGTTGTACGGCTCTCAAACCGTTAAAACCGACGCGAATGGCAGCGTGTCGTTGCGAGGCGAGAAAAACGTGGTTTCGTTGAGCGCGTCAGCCGGCGGAAAAACCGCGCGATTAACCGTGTTTCCGAAAACAAAGCCCTTCGGAACCGGTTCGAATGGAAACGATCTGGATCCGAATCCCTCGCCCTCGGAAAGCATGGATTGGTTGGGTTTTATCGGGCTTTTGGCGGTTTCTTTTTTCGTGCTGATTTTGGGTTTGCGGGTGTTTTTTTTCCTTAAGCGACGCTCGGGTGCTTCGTCGACGTGAACCTTTTTATATGGGTTTTCGTGTTTGTATGATAGCTGTTTGACATGGTCTCTTTGAAAAAGAATTCCGCGGATCCTCCGGTTGTTTCCGTCATCGTGTGTTCTTTAAACGAAGAAAAACGAATCGAGAATTGTTTGTCGCATTTGCAGGACCAGGATTTTTCGGGTGCGTATGAAATCATTTTGGCGGATGGTTGCAGTGAAGACAAGACCGTCGAAATCGCGAAGCGAATGGGCGTGCGGGTTGTTTTGGAAAAGCGTCGCTCGATCGCGTTTGAGCGTCAAGCCGGCGCGAAAGCCGCGAAAGGAAATTTTTTGTTGTTTACGGACGCGGATTCTTCGGCGCCGCGGAACTGGGTTTCGAATTTCATGAAAGCGTTTCGAAAGTATCCCACGGCCGCGTTCGTGTACGGTCCGGTTTATCCCAATGACGCGTCGGGTCTTGAAAAATCCTTGCCGAATATTTTTATGCCGGTTTTTTTGACGGTGTTTCATTTCTTGCGTTTGAATTCGCCGATCGGTTCCAATATCGGTATTCCGAAAATCATTTTTGACGATGTCGGCGGATTCGATACGCATTTGATCACGTGCGAAGATCTTGATCTGGCCAAGCGGTGCAGAAAATTCGGAAAAGTGATTCTGGATTTGAACGTGAAAATGTTTGTTTCACAGCGTCGCATCAAAGCGTGGGGGTTGTGGAAATACGTGACGTTTCATATTTTCAACGGAATCGGTTTCCATCTATTCGGGAAAGCGCGGCGCGATTACGAAGACATCCGTTAAAGCGTTTGGAATCCTGTGAATGGTCATGGAGTAATCCTTTTTTCCAAGAACCCGAATTTTTGGATTCGTACTAATTTATTAATGTCTTTTGTGTTGTTTTTTTCATGAAATGGTTTTTGATCGGAGTGCTGTTTCTTTTTTTTCCGTTGGTTTGGGCTGTGAATTCGTGTGGGGATACCAACAACGTGTGCACGTTTGATTCGAATATTTCTGTGGATCAAAACTGGGTTGATGGGAATACGTATGTGATTTTGGCGGATGTGAACGTTACTGGAGCGGGAACGGATTTGAATATTGCTCCTGGGACTGTGGTCAAGTATGGGGTGGGGCGAAGTCTGATTGCGCGGGATGGCGGAAGGGTTTTGGCCAATGGAACCGTTGATAAAAATATTATTTTTACGAGTTGTCGCGATCAAAATTCCTACGTGGGTTCTACGAACGCGAACACTGCGACGATTTCCGGTTGTTCTGGCGGTCCGGCGCCGAGTGAATACAATACCGCTATTTATGTTCTTGGCAATGCAGGCATGACCAAGGCAGATTCTTTCTCTTATTTGAAGATTTTTGATGCCAAGTATGGCATCCGCTTGGACCAAAACATTGGAAGCATTCATGATTCCAATTTCTCCTTTTTCAAAAGCTTGGGTCTGGCTTATTCTGGTGTTTTTTTGGGGATTGAAACCGATGTTAACATTTATGGCAATGCTTTTTCATGGTTTCAAACTGATGCTAAGGGCATTTATGTGACTTTGGACAAAACCTTTGCTGGCGCCATCTACCAAAATTCTTTTTCCAATTTCCAAAGTGCCCATGCAATCTATTTGGAGCAGTCGTCCACAGGACCCATTTATTCTAATCGTTTCGATTCCTTTTCTAACACCACCGGAACAACAGCGACCGGGATATATTTGGGCCTTGAAACAACGGGAAATATCTATCAAAATATATTTTCAAACTTTAATGGGGCGACTGGAATATCAAAATGGCTTGGTGCTGTTAATGCAACCATTTACAATAACTTGTTTTACAACTTTACCGCCTCGGGAGTTGGTATCCAAAGCAACTGGCAGGACTTTGGCGGCAATATCCTAAATAATACTTTTTCAAATCTCCAGACGTCAACAGCATTTGTTGCATATGACCCATCCACAACTAGGATCCAACGGAACTTGTTTTCGAATGTATCCACGGCCATTTCTGGAACCATCACAGGAGCAATATCAAATAATGCGTATTATAGTGTTGGGACAATAGGAAAACCGGGTCCTAATGACCAAAACAGCGCAACCGGTTTTACCACCACCCCGTTCATTGCAGACAATACCGACAGAAACTTTTTGTTGAACACGACTTCGACCGGTGGTGCTATGCTGGTTGATGCCGGCGGCGTCGATTCGAATGGAGTGGACATCAACAATTTTTTTAATTTGAAAACAACACAGTTGAACAATAAGTTGGATACTGGAACCATCGATATCGGTTATCACTTTGATCAAAACGGTCCCTACGTGCAAGTGCTTTCTCCGAATGATTTTAATACGCTTACTGGGGTCCAGACTATCGATTTCAATGTTGAATCGGAAGTGGAAACGGGACCGCGATTGTGTCCCAGTTATTGAGTAGTTATTCGTGTTCGCAGGGTCCGGTGTTTCGATGTAGTTATTCTTGGAATACGACTACAGTTTTGGACGGAAACTACTTTATTCGCCTTGCCGGAACTGACACGAATGATACTGCAATTGATTTTTCGGATGCGAATTTTGTGGTTTCTAATGATTCGACTGCGCCGGTGACGAGTGCGGATTATAATAATGCGTGGCAGAATGTGGATGCGAATGTGGTGTTGACGTGTGTGGATCCGTCGGGTTGTTCTTTAACTCAATTTCGTTTGGATTCGGATTCGTCTGATGTGGTTTTGATGGGTGGTTGGCAAACGTTTGATGCCAATATCTTGCTGTCGAGTGATGGGAATTGGGGGATTGATTTTAATTCGACGGATACCGTGGGGAATGCGGAGACTACGAATCGGGTTTATGTGCGGATTGATAAGTCGTTGCCGAGTTTGAGTTTGACGGTGACGAGTGTGAAAACAACTGGTTTGTCGGCGACGTTGTCGTTTTTGGGTTCGTCTGAAAGCGGGATTAAGAAGTATTGGATTTCAAGCGATGGCGGTACAACGTATTCGGATAACGGAACCACTGAAACGTATTCGTTTTCGGTTTCGTCGGCAACGCAGTTGCCGCATACGCGTCGTGTTTACATCAAGGCAATGAATAACGCGGATATTAACACGGCGGCGCAAAGCGTGGACGTGTTGTTTGAACCTGCTGGCGGCGGTTCAACGAGTGTTTCGTGCGGTAACAATATTTGTGAAGTGGATGAAAATGCGTCGGTATGTCCCTTGGATTGT
>JAGVWC010000012.1 GCA_018304465.1 Candidatus Iainarchaeum sp. | reverse complement strand
CGTTCCCGCCAACCGAACAAAATAATTCCCATCGGTAACGGAAGTAGTGTCCCACGCATACGAACACGAAGCCACCGGCAACGCAGAACACGCGAAAGCGGATAACGCCTGAGAAAGAATACTCGTTCCGCTCCCTGAACTCGTAGTCGAATAAGCCAACGCCGCCGTAATTCCCGACGCGATTCCAAAACCCGACTCCACGTTAAAATCGATCGATTGTGTTCCGGTCAACGAATTAAAATCGCTGGGTGAACGAACAACCACATACGGTGCATTCTGGTCATAGTGATATCCGATATCGACCTTGTTGGTATCGAGTTTGTTCCCGTTTTGAGTCGTTCGCAGATTGAAAAAATTGTTGAGATCAATACTGTTCGAATCCACTCCACCGGCATCCGCGAGTTTTTGTCCGCCCGTCGAAACCGTGTTGAGCAAAAAGTTGCGGTCGGTATTGTCGGCAATGAAAGGGTCGGTTGTAAATCCAGTGGCCGAGTTCTGGTCGGCGGCATGATTGGCGGCGGATCCGCCGTGGGTCGCGACATTGAAAAAAGCGTTGTGTGAAACCGTGCCTGAAAAAACCCCTGAAAATGCTGTTGAAACATTGGCGAACAGGTTTCGCCGTGTTAGGCCTTCGAACGTCGCATTGTTAAAAATCGCGATGTTTCCCGCGCCGAGATTGACAAACATGTTGTTGTATACCGTTCCAGTGAACGTAGCGTTGTTAAAGATCGAGATCGTGAGGGGGTTTTCGAACAGGTTGTTGTAAATATTTCCACTGAAGTTCTGGGGTAAATATATGCCGACACCACCGCTTAGGTTGTCGAACCGGTTATTGAAAATGTTGCTTGCGGCCGCTCCCCCGTCCAAAAAGAGACCGTATCCGGTCGAAAAATTTTGAAAGACGTTGTCATAGAACGCGGCCGAACTGCCGGCAGTCGTATAAATCCCGATGTGCGTAAAAGCCGGGTTCTGCTGTTTGATGTTGAAAAAATTGTTGTCGTGAACGGCGCCGATGCTTAGGTCCAGTTGGATGGCTTGGTTCGCATCACCGATCGTGAGAAACGCGAGATCGTCCCCTGACGTCATCTCCGCGTCCGATTGGATCCACAGGGCGTGCTTGTAATCCGCTCCGTTGGGTGGACCTGAGCAGCCCGGAATCGTTGAAGTGTCGGCGTTTGAAACTCCCGCAAACACGTTCTGGTCGCGGCATGACAAGAAATAAATCCGTTTTGCAGCTGTGCCGGTCGCTACGATCCGTCCTCCGTTGAGCACGTTCAGTGACGTCGGACCGTACTTGACGACTGCCCCGGGCGAAATCGTCAACACGGTTCCGGATCCTGTCACATTGATGTCTGACAGCAAAACATAGGTATTTCCATCGATCCATGTCGCGCTCGAACTGATATTGGTGTCAAGCGTACACACGTGATTCGAGTCCCCGCAGGAATTCATTGCAAAAACGCCGGTCAAACAAACAAGAATCACCCACAAAAATAGGACTTTTTTCATTTATACTATGATGAATCCAAGGTTTAAAAATTTTCCTTCTTCAAAAGACCCGCTTTTTTGGATCAACCCCCCGCGCTTCCACAATCACGTGAATAAACCGCGGAAAAAGAACCTTTTGCTTGTTGAATCACCGGCAATGACGGGTGCCTCCGGCAGTTTATAAACGACCCGATCGTTGGTGTAATTGGTGATTCAAAATGAAAACAACTCCCGATTTCAAATTCAACGTGTACCGCCTCGCGCGCTATCTCTCGTGCGATCCAACTCCGGAACCCCACTTTCACAGCATCACGAAACTGATTTACCCGTATTGACGAGATCCGTTTCTTATTTCATTTTGAGGGAGTCACGGTATGCTACATAGGGCAATCAAAATCAGACTTGGTTATGACAAACGTTTAGTAGATACAATATACACTTACAACTCAGCATGTAATTTTGTTCTGCAAACAGCGTTTAATGCAAAAACATACAACAAGACCAGAGTTCATCATTTGACCTACAAAAAAGTTCGCGAAATGTTTCCTGCTCTTAAGTCCAACCTTGTGTGCGCAGCCAGAAATCAGGCATGTGCTATGTTAAAACGCCAAAAACTAAAGTGCTTGCCCATCGTGAAGAAAGCCGGATCGATAAGATATGTGACATTTACTTTTACTCCTCAATTCAAAAAAGGAGTAATCTCACTATCTACCATTTATGGGCGGGTGAAAGTGCCTATTCGAGTTCCTCTTTATTTCCATCAATATATTCATTGGGTCATTACCTTTGCAACACTTTCCTTTAAGCAAGGTCATCTTTTTCTACATTTGAATGCAAAAAAAGAGTCGCCATCAAAACTGCCTCCAAAAAACTTAGTCGGTATTGATCGAGGGATAATTAATCCCTTAGTCACCAGTACTGGTCAATTTTTTAACAGTCGAAAACTCCGTAACGTCAAAGCACGTTACCAATGGCTGAAAAAATGTCTTCAAAGTAAAGGCACTCGCTCCGCAAAAAGACACCTAAAGCGTTTGAGTGGAAGAGAAAAACGGTTTGTGACAGACGTCAATCATTGTTTGAGTAAAAGACTTGTTCAATCTGAGGCCGATACATTTGTCTTAGAGAAACTTCACATAAAACCCGCGAAATCTAATGGCCCCCTGTTCAATACCCTTCTCGGAGGATGGAGTTTTGGGCAACTCCTGAATTTTCTGAGATACAAATCTGAAGGGGTGCGAAAAAATGTATTGCTGGTCCCGTCAAAATATACAAGCCAAGAGTGTAGTATCTGCGGTTATGTTGAAAAGAGTAATCGAAAAGGAGCTCTTTTTAGATGTAAAAAATGCCTGCATTCACTCAACGCAGACTTAAACGCTGCGCGAAATATCGCTCAACGAGGCAAGACTTTGTTGAGCAGGCTGCGTGTCGATCAGCCAATCGTAGCCCAACCGATCACCATTGGAGCTACAAGCTTCGCAGTGAAGCCATCGACCTACCCCTACTAATTCTTTTTCTTTTTTCTTTTAAGCGATTCCAATAAATCCATTTGGTTGAAGGAAATATTTCATATGGACATCCCCGCTTTCGTTCGCGACGCCAACGGTTTCTCCGGTTTCAATCCAATGCAGGAAAAAGCGCTTTCCACCGGATTATTCGATCAAAACATCGTCATTGCCTCGCCAACGGCCTCGGGAAAAACCATTATCGCGGAACTATGCGGACTTGATTTCATCCTGAACAAAAAACAAAAAGCGATCTACATGGCGCCGCTTCGTGCGCTTGCCAGCGAACATTTTCACGATTTCAAAAAAAAATACGGCTCGAAACACAAAATCCGTTTCGCGTTGTCCACGGGAGACTACGACTCCGCGTCGCACTATCTGCAACGATTTGACATGATTTTTTCCACCTACGAAAAAGTCGATTCACTGCTTCGTCACAAAGCCGAATGGCTCAAAGACGTGGGAATATTGATCGTCGATGAAGTGCACATGCTCGGAACCGACCGCGGACCAACGCTCGAAATGGCAATCACCAAATTTCTCGCTACCAACCCCCATATCCGCGTCGTGTGTCTTTCCGCCACGATTCCAAACGCGAACCAGATCGCGGAATGGCTGTCCGCCCGATTGGTTCAAAGCGACTATCGGCCGGTTCCGCTTCGCGAAGGCGTGTACTACGACGGCGAAATCCGGTTTTCCAACGAGCTGGAACCCGTTGCGTATTCGGAGCGCGATGGCGTCAAGGCATTGGTTCACGATACCCTGCACCAAAAAAACAAGCAATGCCTCGTTTTTGCGAACACGCGTCCCAATGCCCAGGGCATCGCCAAAAAAATCGCGTCGCTCACCGAAGAAACGCTTACTCCCGCCGCCAAACAACGACTGAAAAAAGCAAGCCACGCGATCCTGCACACGTTGGAAACCCCCACGGAACAATGTGAAATTCTCTCCAAACTCGTGGAACGCGGCGTCGCGTTTCACCACGCGGGACTGCTTGAAAAACAGCGAAAAATCGTCGAAAGCGCGTTCAAAAAAAACCTGGTAAAAGTCATTTGCGCGACGCCGACGTTGGCTGCTGGCATTAACGTTCCCGCGTTTCGCGTGATTATTCCCACCATCTATCGTTACGGACGATTCGGAAGCGAACGCATCTCCGTTTCCGAATACAAACAAATGGCGGGTCGCGCCGGAAGACCCAAATTCGATTCCAAAGGCGAAGCCATTTTATTGGCCAATACTTCCGTTGAAACCGACGACTTGATCGAAACCTACGTGCGCGGTCCACTGGAACCCACCGAATCCAAACTCGGTTTCGAACCCGTGCTGCGAAGCCACTTGCTGGCGGCGGTCGCAACAGAATACGTATCCGATCTGGATTCCCTAAACGAATTTTTTTCGAAAACGTTTTACGCCAAACAATACAAAAAACTCGACGCTTTGATCGCCCAACTCGTGGACGTGCTCGGCGAACTCACGGATATGGGTTTTGTCGAAAAAGACGAAAAACGGTTCCGTGCCACTCCATTGGGCCGACGCGTGGCCGAACTGTATCTGGACCCGCTTTCGGCGTTCGACTTGATTTCGGGACTCAAGCGAAAACACGGGTTTTCGCCGTTTACGTATTTGTTCTTGTTCTCCCAAACCGCTGAGCTTGCGCCCTTGATTTCCGTTCCGAAAAAAGTAGAACCCCTGGTTTGGGAGCGTCTGGGAGAAAGCCAGCCCGAATTGCCCATTGAGTTATCCGCCGAAATGTATTCGGACCCGAACCTGCTCAAAAAATTCTTCACGGCCGAGTTGCTGGAAGAATGGATCAATGAAAAACCCGAACGCCAACTCGTCGAGGATTTCAATGTTCAACCCGGAATTCTTCACGCGAAACTCGTGCGCTGCGACTGGTTATCGTTTTGTTTATCAGAACTCGCCGCCTTGATCGGAGAACAACGCCACGTCGGACCAATCAACAAACTCAAAGCGCGCCTCAAATACGGAGTACGCGAAGACCTGCTGATCCTCACGCAATTACGCGGAATCGGACGCGTGCGCGCCCGGCGCTTGTGGCACAACAATGTCCGAAGCGTAACAGATCTCAAAAAAATCGACATTCAAGATCTGGCTGTGCTCATCGGACAAGAAACCGCCCAAAAAGTCAAGCAACAACTCGGGCAATGACTATTTTTTCTGGGCAAACGCAAGACCGTTTCGATTCCGACGCGTGTTCAGCTGGTTCCCCGCAGTTGCCTCGAAACCCACAGGCCAAAAAAAAGATTTATTTCGTTAATATTTTTTATTTTTCCTGAACTGGAAACTTTAAATAGCACGACTTCGTTTTTATTACATGGAACCACCTTCCACAACTCCTATCAAAAAAAAATTCCTGTTCGTTTCCGTGGATTCGAATATCGCGGATATCGCCTGGCAAGTCGTGAAAGAAGGACACAACGTCAAATTGTACATTGATAGCTCCGAGTTCAAGGAAGTCGGCGATGGATTCGTTCCCAAAACCGACGACTGGAAAAAAGAAATCGGCTGGGCGGATATCATCGTTTTCGACGACGTCGAAGGCCAAGGCGCCAAAGCCAAAAAACTCCGCGACGAAGGAAAACTAGTCGTTGGCGGAACCCCGTTCACGGATTTGCTCGAAGACAACCGCGCGTTCGGACAAAACGAAATGAAAAACGCCGGCATTCCCATCATGCCACAGGCCGACTTCACTTCGTTTGACGAAGCGATCGTGTACGTCCAGCAAAACCCAGGACAATACGTGATCAAGCCGAGCGGAACCGCTCAAAACCAAAAAGGATTATTGTTTGTCGGCGAAGAAGAAGACGGAAAAGACGTGATCAAGGTGCTTGAATCCTACAAAAAAGTGTACGCCAACAAGATCAAGTCGTTTCAACTGCAAAAAAGAATCAAAGGCGTCGAAGTCGCGGTCGGCGGTTTTTTTAACGGAAAAGAATTCATCACTCCGATCAACGTGAATTTCGAACACAAACGATTGTTTCCGGGAGAACTTGGCGTGGCCACAGGCGAAATGGGTACTTCCATGTTCTGGTCGGAACCCAATAAGATTTTCAATCACACCTTAAAAAAAATGGAACCAAAACTCGCGGAAGAAAAATTCGTGGGTTACATCGACATCAATTGTATCGTCAACAGCAACGGAATCTATCCGCTTGAGTTCACGGCCAGATTCGGTTACCCCACGATCGCAATCCAGCAAGAAGGAATGATTTCTCCTATGGGGGAATTTTTGTTCGAACTGGCCCGCGGAACGACATACAAACTCAAATGCAAAAGCGGGTTCCAACTCGGCGTATACATTGTTGTGCCTCCGTTTCCGTACCAGGACCGGAAAACATTCGAAGCGTACTCCAAAGACGCGGTCATCACGTTCAAAAAACCGGAATTCAACGGCATCCACATCGAAGACGTCAAAAAAGTTGACAACGAATGGGTCGTGACCGGGGATTCGGGAATCGTTTTATTGGTATGCGGCACCGGTCAAACCATGCGCGACGCTCAAAAAATGGCGTACAACCGCATCAAAAACATCCGAATCCCGAACATGTACTATCGAAAAGACATCGGCGATCGCTGGTTCGAAGACACCGACAAACTCCACAGCTGGGGTTACCTGCGCGAAAACTAGTAATTGCCGGAATCCTTTTTTTTCATGTCGTCAACAAGTTTTTGTTCTTTGTCCCGGTTTTTCAAATACCAATATCCCGCAAGCACGACCGAAACCAAAAAACCGCCAAACACCAAAAACATGACGGCGAACGGAATCGCGATCACGACCACGATCGCCAAAACCAGCAGCGCAACGCCGATTCCAATCGCAAGCAACGCTTCCATTGGATTCACCCTTTTCGCGACTCGACCACCAGCGCGGTTCCCGTGGCGGACACCAACACGGTTCCCATGTATACTTCGGTGGTTTCGAGGTCCAATCCCACGATGGCATTGGCGCCAAGCGCGATCGCTTTTTGCTTTAATCGTTCAATGGATTCAAAACGCGCTTTTTCCATTTCCGACGTAAACGCGCTGACTTCCCCGCCGACCATTCCTTCGATGCCCGCAATGAATTTTCCTCCGATTCCGCGCGTGCGCGCCGTCAAACCCGTGACGACGCCAAGCACCTTGACGATCCGGTATTCGTCCGGAAGCGGCGTGTTCATGATCAACAAATCCATCAAATCCCTCCAAATAACTTTTTCATATTTTTTTTTATCCTAGTAATTCTTTTTCCAATTGGTCCCTGATTTTTCTCGGTTCAAACCCAAGCTTGACGATTCGCGAGTTTCCCCGAAATCCTTGTCCGGACGCCGTGGTCGACACCAGTCCGAACATTTCTAGCTCGGAAATGTATTCGCGGTACCAGCGGCTCGACACGGGCGGTTCCTTTAATTTTTTGGCCATCGAACAGTATTCATCGTAAATTTCTCCCGAAAACAACACGTTTTCCGCGCTCGGCTGGCCCGTCAACTTGGCTTGGGGTTTTTTGTTCAAGGACAACTCCGCAAGCGAAAACAGAAGGATTTGCTGGTGTTTGGGCAACGTGGACACCATGCTGGTAATGATTTCTTCCTCGACTTTTTTCTTGGCGCGCTTGACTTCGTCATCCGTTACTTTTTCCAATCCTTTTTGTTCCGCGAGTTCTCCGGCGCGAAACAACAGCATTACCGCGGTCCGGGCGTCTCCGGATTCGTTGGCGGCAAACGCGGCCGCCAAATTCACGGCCGAATCCTCGACCGAATCCGGGGCAAACGCGCGTTTGACGCGGTCATTTAAAATCGCGCGCAATTCTTCGGCGTTATACGGCGGAAACACCATTTCTTTTTCCACCAAACTCGATTTGGTCCGCGGATCCAACCGCTCGCGAAAGAAAAGGTTGTTTGAAATCCCGATCAAGGTGATTCCCCCGCCGGTGACTTCGTCGTTGGCGCGCGTCAGCGAATATACAAGTTCATCCAAGTCCTTGGTTTTGTCAATTTCGTCCAGCACCACGACCAATTGGGCCTTGTTTTTGGATACCCAGTCCACGAGTTTGTCATACACGAACCCGGATGAAAAACCAAAGAACCGCTCTTCGGGATACAAGTCTTCCACGATTTTGGACAACACCCGGTATTTTCGGGAATGATTCCGGCAATTAATATATAATCCGGCCACTGGAAGATTTTTTCCTTTGGCGAATTCCAGTAATTGAGTCAAAACGTGGCGCGTCACAGAGGTTTTTCCGGTACCGGTTTTTCCGTACAAAAAAATATTACTCGCTTTTTTTCCGGAAAGCGTTGCCGAAAGGCTTTCGGAAATTTCGTGAATTTGAGTTTCACGAAACGGAAGTTGTTCCGGAATAAAATGCGGAGAAATCGCTTCACGGTCGACAAACAAACTTTTGGTATTCGAAAAATGTTTTTCAAAGATATTCTGCGAAGAAACAGGGGTCGGGTTCGGAACAAGGTCGGTCATGGTATTCGTTAATATCAAACGAAAAATGAATATAATGCAATCGATTATCGGAAGTAAACCAATTCCGCTACTTTTTTTTGGAAACCGTAGTCGAAACAACGTCACTAATTATGTAGTGACTCCTTTTTTTTGTCTTCGCATCCGCGGGGGCGATGTTGCGAGAAAAAAACGCAAAGGTGGCTTATGTATAATGCGACTTGTCACGAGCGGATGATTTTTTAAAAGCCAACATATTGTATTAAAAGCAAGTTGTGATCAAAAAGATATAGTTTATTTTTTTGAGGTGTAATAATGGCTTTTTTGGAAAAAGTATTCAAAAAGCAAGATGAAGTGGATGTTGAGGAGTTTCTAAACAACCTCGATGTCGAAGAAGAGTCCATGTATGAAGACGCGGACGCTTTGGTAAAACCCTACATGCTCACCAAAGACCAAGACGTTGAAATCATCATGAACGAAATCAAACAAGGAAACTTTGTTTTGCTCAACATCGCGGACATGAACAAACGCAACCAAGTCAAACTTAAAGAACTCATCGGAGCGTTGCGCGCCCGCATTGAAGGAATCAACGGCGACATTGCCCGCGTTTCACAGGAAAAAGTCCTGGTCACCCCTTCAAAAATCAAAATCGTCAAGAAAAGAGGCGCCTAAATTTTTTAGGCCCTTTCTTTAATCTTTTTTTCTCCACGAAACCTATTTATTCCTGTTTTCCCCACTGTAATTCACGTTCCTCTTATGTCGCGTCTTGGAAAACCCAGTTTTCCGGTCTTAATTTCGGCCGAAGACATCATTGTTCAAGTCACGGGCTTGATCGAGGAAAACCGCTGGAAAGATCCCGTGGTCAAGTCCCCGTCCCTTGTATTTTTGCCCTATTGGTTTTTTCATTTTGATTCTTTTATCGAACCCACGGATCCCGAAACCGGGGAAAAATCCACCGAAGAAGGCGAACGCGGAACCGCGGCACTCGATGCCATTTCCGGTGACTTAGACGACAACGTTCCCCAATTATACGACCATTATTCCGACCAACTGGTGGTCAAACCGACCCAAGAACAATTCAAAGTGGAACGATCTCATTTTCGCGAAGACGAAGTCCAAAAACTCGCCCAACTCAAAATGGCCGCCAAACTCGGACTCCAAAAAGACGACGTGGTGATTTCCGGCGTTCGAATGATGTATCTTCCCGTGTGGATCGCATCCGCGGTATTCGAAGAAAACGAAATGGATTTCGAAATCGACGCCGTGGAAGGAAACGTTTTGTCCGAAGACCAAGTGCCCTATAAGGGAAAAACCGCTTCCGAAATCGCCAAAGAAACTTTCTTTGACTTGCGCGAACCCGCCAAATGGATCGGATACCTGATCGATCTCGCGAAAACCATCGCGATTTTTCTCTGGACCAATCCGGTCACTGAATACATCAAAAAGAATTTCTGGACCAACCGATCGTTCCAGTACGCTGTCCTGACATTGGTCGTTCTCCTGATTATCCTAAACGATTTTGTTTACCACTGGTGGAAATAACCGTTCGAAGTTTTTTCTGATCCGAAAATCCGTGGAACCCACTTCGCGATTGGACTGGGATCCCCAAAATTTTTCAAGCAAACTCAAACAAGGCTTTTTGCTTGGTCTTTTCCGGCTTGAACACGGAATGGATTTCTTCTTCCACAAGTAGAATCCGCTGTTTCAAAAAATCCGACAAATCATACGTCGAAATCATTTCTTTGGCGATCTCAAGGTATTTCTTGACGCCGCCTTCGTTGATCGTCAAAATCAGGTTTCCCACGCACTTGGTGCATTTGCCGCGAAGCGGAACACGCCGGTATTTCGAATTGCATTTGGTGCACCGAACCGACTGACGCGCGAACGAACGCGTGTTTCCGATCAAATCCGGCAAGAAATGCGACATCATCACGATTTCCAAAGAATCCTTAAAATCCAATGCCTCGATTTTGGCCTGCAGTTTTGCCTGGGTTTTGATTTTGTCCGCCATGGAAAGCATCGTCACATACTTGGAGCGAACCGGTCCCGCGTCAAACACGCTGGTTTCATGCGTATACCAAAGATCCGAATACTGCCGGACTTTTCCCAACCTGTTTTTGACGCGTTCGATCGAAATGCTTTCCGGAACAATGGGCTTTTGGGTTTTTTCGTATAATTCAAGCGGATACTCGGTCACGGTTTCCATTTCATAGGCTTCGTCGTCAATTTCATTCGGCGCCAAGGCGACCGTGAACACCAATGGCGCGTCCATCCGGCCGCCGCGATGCGTCGGCAAATATTCGTTCGAAAAATTCAACAACGCGTCCATGAGCAGCAAAAACGAATCCTGGTCCCCGTCGATGTTTCGCCGCTTGGCCAAATGAAAGTACGGGTGCGCAAAGCCCACTTTGGCTTTCGAATATCCTACAATGCGCCCCACTACGGCGGCGGACGTGTGCGGTGCAAGTCCAAGCACGAGTTCGCCGACCAGTTCTTCCTTGGTTTTGATTTTATACATTTCTTCCACGCGATAAAACCGAAGCAACAGTTCGTCGATAAACTGGGTGACTTTCACGAAAAAATCTCCCGATTCGTCGTTAATCACGACGTCTTGCGGAAACAATTCCAGCATCTGGTCGTCATGCTCAAGCGGCGCTCCGTCCTTGTCTTTGAGATACCCCATTTCGCGTAATTTGGCCACGGGGGTTCCCAGTTCGCACGGCTTGAAATGCGTCAAAGGCGCGTTTAACATTTCATATCGGATCGTGGCGTCGCGAAAGACATGCAAGTCGTACTTGCCGCGCAACAATCCTTTTTCCAGCGGTTCAATGGTTTTATGTTCGTTGGACATGCCCCGAACGCCTTTCACCAAATCCGGAATCTTGATTCCGAGATTTTTCGACGCGCTTTGCAGCATTTTTTGTACATCCAACTTTCGCTTGCTAAACCGCTGTGTGGGCTGGTTGCACTTGTAACATTTGGACGTGAAATTCAGGACGTTGCATTCTTTGCAGGAAAACATCGGTCTTGTTTTTCGGTTACAATCAAAACAATACGCGTATTCTTTTATTTCCTGGCACGCATCGCACTTGAACAAAATCACTTCGACTTCGATGGTGTTGTCGCTGGTTGTTTTTTCATTGGCAATCGCCGCCTTGTTGATCGAACGCATGGGTCCGCCGGCATACCCGATGGGGAACAAAATACTCGGGTTTCCGATCATTTTTCTCGGTCTCGCGGCTTCGGGCCGACCCATACGGGCGCCGATAAACGATCCCGCTTTGTCCTTGACGACCACCGGAGAAAGCGCGTTAACGATCTCCAGCACGCTTTTTTCTTCCCAGTCTTTTTCGGAAAGGGTTTTTTGTTGTTCAACTCCAAGCATCAAACGCAACGCCAAACCGGTTTCTTCGTCAAAAATAATCGTTTTTTTCTCCAAATCCAACCGATGCGAACAACCGATTTTTTCAAGCGCCGCTTTGGCCGCCACTACGTTTTCGCTTTTCCACACGATTTCGTTTTCAATCGATTCTTTTTTCAAACTTGCCGCCAAATCGATCACGGCTTTCAAACCGGGTTTTTCCAACGCGGTAAAATACGGCAAGAATCTCGAATGCAGGGGAACCTCCAGATCTTTTGAAATCGCAAGCGCATCCACAAGCGAAACCGTTCTCGGATCCTTCAGGATTTTTTCGATGTCCACACTGGTTTTTGTTCCTTCCGACAACGCTTTTTTGACGGACAACGCCCACCATTCTTCGCAGTACCCGACAGGAAGCAACGGATGACCGCTTTTTCGAAAATCCCCGACCGTGACCAACATGTCTCCCAAAAACAAGATGCGGTCGATCTGGGGTTTGAAACGTTTCGCCTCTTCAATCGAATGCAACTGGCGGACTTCACCGGAAAACAACCGCACGATCGGTCCTTCGATCGAGTCGCACGGAAAAATTCCCGCGGCTTTTCCCGGTCGTTCGATTTTTAGCTGGGTTCCAACTGCGATAAAATCATCGGTTGCGATCATGGTCGCCGGATGAATTGCTTTTCCCATGGCCGCCGAGTTTCGCGACCGGCCGTACCGCAACCGAAACCCGCCCATGCGCGACGGATAACAAAAAATCGGTCGTCCCGCGGCAAGCCGCTCCAAAAACTTGAAATTGGGCTTGACGGTGATTTCGGTGTCGGATTTTTTTTCGATTTTGATGATTTCTTCAAGCCACGACCAATCCAATCCCACTTGTTTTGCAAACGATAGGATTTTCATGGCTTTTAACGCGATTCCTTCCGAAATCACGAGGCACGCGCCGCCGCGAATCCGGTTGGTGGGAATGCGGGCCATGTCGCGGTGCACGGATACCTCGCGTTCTTCCGTGGGTTCGCCGTTAATGCACACCGGACAATGCGAAATGATTTTGCGCACTTCATCGGGTTTTAATTTGTATTGGCGCGAAACGATTTCGTCGTAAATCCCAGTTTCTTCCACGTAACGTTCAATTTCGTCTTCGGTGGGAATATAGGTTCCAAGCCCCATTAATTTTCGCGCGTAATCCCCCAAAATCAAGGGAAACACGGTGGCGGTTCCGCCCGCGGCCCGAATGGGTCCCGCAAAATAAATATCGACAAACCGGCTTCCGTCCGGATTGGTCGAAATCAAAATCTTCGGAACACCATCCAGCGGCGCGACCACCACGCCTTCGGTGATCAGCACCAATCCGGTCCGGATCGCCTGATCGAGGCGTTTTTGTTCGTCGGGAATCGAAATCCATTTCTGGTTGATGATTTCCTCAAACAACTGAAAAATAACGGATACCCGCTCTTTTTTTTCGGCGAATAATTCGCGGTACCGCTTCGCGATTCCGGGAGGTCCGATGATGCTTTCGCACCGGTCCGCCAAGTCCAATGCCGGATGGGTTTCAATGTCCGCGACGATGTCGAATCCTTTTTGCCGCGCTTTTTTGGCCAATTCCACTTGCTTGTTGGCTTTGGCCATGAGCAACTCGTAATAGTGTTTGACATGCGGTTCGGCGATGATCTCCACTTTGTGCGGTTTTTCGATTTCCGTCATGTCAAAACCGCCTCGCCATCCATGAAATTTCGCGTTCGAATCGTACGCGTATCCAGTTCCACGATCGGAACGATTCCCGGCGTCGGCACGTGACCTAATTTGACTTCGTATTCGGTTCGCTCCTGAAAACACGCGGAATTGACCACGGTACAGCCGCGATACGTGTCGTATCCGATGTGGTGCATATCCCCGCCAAAATACAAATCAGGTTCTTCGGCAATCACCAAAAAATCTTTTTTTTCTGGCGCGTACGGCTGCTTGTCCCCGAAGTTCATGAGAAAACTCCGGCGTTTAAGCACTTCGATCATCGCGAGTTCGGGTTTGGTCATGGTCAAGGACTGGTTAAAATTGTACATTTCGTGCAAAGACGCGCCGTGATACAGTAGGGTTTTCAGTCCTTCGATTTCCACCCATCCTGGGGACGGCAAAAAATGAAAATTCTTCAATTGATGCAAACGCGGCATGTATTGCTTGGACACCGGGGGCTGGGGATCCGCCCATCGCACGGCGTCGTGCTGGCCCGGAATCAAAAAGACTTCGATGTACTCGGGAATCTGCAGTAAAATATCCTCGAGCGCCGCGTATTGGGCGTACAGATCCTTGATCAACAATTTGGTGATTTGACCCGGATACACTCCGATGCCGTCCACGGTGTCGCCCGCGATCACGAGGTATTTGATGCGGCCCGCGACTTGGGCGTCAGACGCGTCCAGGTCTTTTCCTTTCAAAAAATCGAAAAACCGGTTCAGTTCTTTTTCCAAAAACAACTTGCTTCCGACGTGCAAATCCGAAATAATCGCGACGCTTAACGGATCCGAAATCAATTTGGGGCTGCGCAGCGGCAGGTCCGGTTGCATCAGCTCCGTGATGATGACCAACCCCCCTTTTCCTTTTTTTCCTTTCACGCCCAAGACTTCGTCCGGCAAAATCTTGTTGGCGATCGAAAGCAACTGGTCGTCGCCTTTTAACACCAAGGCAATGCAATCGTTTTCCAGGTCTTCGAACCGAAACGCCAGATGACCGTTTTTGGTCACCCATTTTTCCAACACCATTCCGATGAACTCAACTTCGCGCGTCGCGGCGTTCGAGGTAACAAAACCGATCGATTTTGGAGAAAACCCCTGGCGTAACCGAAGCACGCCGGACAAGGTTTCGAATTTTTGCTGGAACACGTGCACGAAATCCATCAAGGTTCCTTCGCACAAGGAATCCGAAGAATAATTCAAATGTTTCATTTCGCGGTAATTGGACGGGTATTCCCTGGCTTTGGGTGAAAAACGCGTTTTGTTGACCACGACGGTATCCGTCGTCGAAGAAAGCTTGGTGCGCAGCAATTTGGATTCGATATCAGACGGATTAACGATAAAAAGTCCTTTTTCGGACAGCTCTTCCATAATCTTGACGGCGTCCGGAATCGAAACCGTTTCCAGCAACTCGAGGGCCTGCGAAGCAATAATCAGGTTGCGGTCGTTGCCGTAAGCCAACAGCGCTTTTCGCTTTTCTTCCTGGGTTTGAATAACCGTTTCTGTCATTGTTTGGCACTCTGTTTGGTTTTTACCAAAAGAATGTCACTTGAGCTTTTCCTTGATGGATTCGAGTTGGCTGATGATGGTCCAGATTTCGGTCCGCGTGTGCGACGGCATGTTAATGTCGCTTGAAATGTCTTCCATCAGGTAAATCGCGGTTCCGATGGCGACTCCGATTTCGTCCGATTCGGCTTGCGATGAAATTTTATGAATCGCGTCCGACAACACCGAACGAATGTTTCGCGGAACCGTGGAATCCCCGACGATTCCTTCCATGAGCGTTTTTACCTCGGCGATATCCTTTTTTACATCCGCCTTCAAACGCATCCCATCCAATTAGTCCAAAATGCGGAAAAGTCAATTAACATCCACTTTTGGAATGAAAATACTTACCGCAAAAGGAATTAAAAACGTCACGGGCCAAAAACCGGCCAAAAACCTTCTTTCCGTTAGTTTCTGCGCGAATTCACCAGCAAATCCACGATTTTTTTCTTGAGTTCTTCTTCTTTTTGCGAATCACTTATAATCGCGTCCGGAAACGCGGTTTTCGCCTGCTCCAATTGTTCGGGCGAAGACAAATCCGCTTTGTTTAACACCACCAAAAATTTGCGGTCCGAAAACCCTTTTTTAAGATTCGAAAAAAGAGACGCTTGCTGTTCCAACGAAAAACCGCTGGCAAGCGACGGATCCGCAACGAACACCACCAAGCAATCCAGTCGACGCAGCGCCGCCACGGCTTTTTCCTCGATCGGATTTCGCTTGGAACGATCCAATAAACCAGGCGTGTCAATCACTTGGAAATCGAAATATTTCTCGTTAAAAAAACCCAATCGCAATCCTTTCGTGGTGAACGGATACGCCGCGATTTTCGGAGTCGAGCCCGTCAAGCGCGACAACACGGTTGTTTTTCCCACGTTTGGAAAACCCGCAAGCAACACCGTGAAACAATCCATTCGCAAATCCGGCAAACGCTCGAGTTCTTTGCGGTTTTTTTCAAGTTCCAACAAGTCCGGACCGATTTTTTTCATCACGCTGGATACGCGGCCGTAAAACGATCGCGACAAGTCCTTGATCTGGCGGTCGGTTCGCGACCGAAAAATTTTTCCCAAATACTCGCGCCGCAATTTCTGAACGACTTTGGCGGTGCGCTTTAGGTTTCCCAAGCGTTGTTTGGTCAAATCCAGGTTAATCGTGGCGTCCATCAAGTCCTGATAAAAAAACGGCATCTGGTCAAACGACGGAAACGACTTGACGACTTTGGAGAGTTTTTCGTCCAATTCGTCGGCGATGCTTTCCAGTTTGGACCGCTCGATTTCTTTGGACCAGCGTTCTTTTTTGCGCACTCTTTTGGCCATCTGAGGTTCCGCTTGCCGCCCATGTTTAAACGCCAGGTTCAGCATTTCCTGGTTGGTCTGAATATAAGGAATTTTAAATCGCATATCTAATCAAGGCTACGGCGATTATTAAAGGCCCTATCCCTTGGGTTTTGAACAGGTTTTTAAAGAATTCCTTATAGAATTGCTTGAGTTAACCAACCCTCTGGTTTTTGATATGGGATTTAATCTTTACGCCGGAAATTACAAGCTATTGCTCGTAATTCCGTTTATTCTCACGTTTGTTCTGGTTTACCTCGCTTTTGTTTCACCGGGTTTAACCCAAGGATTGGACATCAAAGGCGGCACCCTATTAATGATCCAAACCGAGTCTCCTGTTGACGGGCCCGGACTTGAAAGCCATCTTGAAAACCAATTCGATTTATTGGATTTGAAAATCACGACCACCAGTTTCGGCGTACGCGTCCAATACGCGGATTCGGCCGCGTTAGGCGAAGCCCGCGTCGCATTATTGCGCGCCAATCAGGAACTCGCAGCCAATCCGGTTCAAGCCAAAATCGACGCGCAACTCGCGGTTTCGCACACGACAAAATACCTTTCATCGGTTCCCGATCTGTCCGGAATGGAACCTGGACCAGCCGTTACCGAAGCCCAGAACACCTTGATTCGCGCGGACGAAACCTTAAGCAAAAACCTTCAGGACAGCATCTTTTCTTTTTTGAACATCGATCCCGCGAACGCCCGGATCCAGAAACGACAAATCGGCGCCGCGTTAGGCCAAGTGTTTTGGAACAACGCGCTTTACGTCACGTTTCTTGGAGTCGTTGGGATTCTGATCGTGATCTACTTTTTTTTCCGTGAACTTGTTCCGACGCTTGGAATCGTATTCGCTGCCGTCTTTGACATTTTGGCCGGATTGGCTTTCATGGCCTTGCTGCAAATTCCGTTATCACTGGCCACGATTCCGGCGCTGCTCATGCTCATCGGATATTCGATCGACGGAGAAATCTTGCTTTCAACCCGGATCCTCAAAAAGAAACGCGGCGATGATTTGGATCATGCCATGGATTCGTTTGGAACCGGAATGACCATGACACTAACGGCGCTGGCCGCGGTTTCGGTCATGTTGGGATTGTCTTTTTTCACGGGAATATCCGTGGTCTACGAAATCGGTGCAGTCCTGTTTGGCGGACTGGTGGGGGACATTATTGTCACCTGGCTGTTTAGCGCTCCGATGGTTCTTTGGTATTCCGAAACAAAGAAACGCAAAAAGGTGGCGGCATGAACTCGGTTTGGACCAACTGGCGCGTACTGATCCTGATCGCGAGCCTGCTCATCGCCACGTTTTTCATCGCGTTAAACGGTCTTCAATACGGAATCGATTTCAAAGGCGGAACTTCGTTCCAGGTCAAGCTCGCCAAAGCCACGAGCGGTCCCGAACAAATGAACCAGATCGTCTCCATCATCGGACAGCGAATGGACTGGACGGGATTAAGCGACACCACCGTGACCAGCATCGGAAACGACTTACTGCTCATCGACATCGGGGAAAACGATCCGGCCGTCGTTGAAAAACTCGAATCGCTTTTGTTAAAACAAGGAAAATTCGAAGCCACCTTAAACGGCGAAGTATTGTTTACGGGCTCCGATTTCGTGCAGATTACCCGAGATCCCGCGCAAGGATTCGGAGTCAACCGGCAAAACGATTCAAGCGCCCAGTGGACCTTGCCGTTTATGCTAAAACCCGAAGCCGCCAAGCGTTTCACCGAAAAAACGTTCCACAAATGCGAAATCATCGGCGTGGACGCAAGCCAAGGACGCCAATACGACTGTGAAAAAACCTTCTTTTTCATCGATCGCCCAGAAAACGCGGTGATCGTGGAATCCACCGACGATTACTTGCGCGACCGCGATTTGTTATACGCCGGAAATGTCACTTTGGATATTCCGGCCCAAACCGAAATCGGGGATCTCATGCAAAACGCGGGATTGGACGTGATCCAGTTCACCGGTTCAAGTCTCGCCCAAGACCAAAACGCCATTAACGATTTGAACCGGGTGCCTGCCGGTTCCGTTGCGGTTGTTTCCGCAGAAATCGACGAAGCCTCCAAAGCCACGCTGGCCGGACTTGGATTTCAAGTACGCGAAGTCGCCGCGGCGAACAATGCTCCGTTTATCTGGAATGCCACCGGCGCCAAGCAAGTCATTTCGCTTTCTCCCGACGTCACGAACCTAGAACCCTATGTCGAAGATCCAAAAGACGCCACCATTTATTCACAACTCGTGATCCGGGGATTCGGCCAAAACGAAGAAGAAGCGTTCGCCAACCTCAACAGCTTAACGGTGTTACTCGAATCCGGATCCTTGCCGATTCCGGTCGAAAGCATTTCACGCGAAACCATCTCTCCCTTGTTAGGACAAGAATTCCTAAACGATACCGTTTGGATGGGCGTGCTAGCCTTACTCATCATCGGTTTGATTATTTTTATCCGATACCGCCATATGATTCTGGTCGTGCCCATCATGGCCACGGCGGTGTTTGAAGCCTTTTTGGTGCTTGGAATTGCCGCGGCACTCGGCTGGAAACTCGACTTGGCGTACGTTGCCGGAATCATTGCCGCGATCGGAACCGGCGTCAACGATCAAATCGTGATTACGGACGAACTCCTAAAGAAAAGTGACGACGAAGAACACGCAAGCGATTCCGAACGCGTCAAACGCGCTTTTTTCATCGTAATCGCCGCGGCCAGTACGTCAATGGTCACCATGCTACCGATTATTCTTGTTGGAGTCGTCGGACTCGGAAAACTCGTGGGATTCGCGATCACCACCGTGGTCGGAGTCCTGGTCGGAGTACTCTTGACGCGACCCGCGTACGGAGAAATCGCCAAATACCTGCTTTCGCGAAAAAAGAACTAAAACAATCTTTTTTACAATAGTTCCGAAAAATCCCTGATTTTCCCAACAAGCCGCGTGGTCCAAATCCACAATCCCAAAATCAACAACGTAGTCGAAAACCACGTGGCGACATGAACGACCTCCGCCGCTTCCGCCCCCGCGATCTGGGCAGAATACAACACCAGCATGACCCGCGGAATATTCAGCAAAAAAAGAACCAGGGCTCCGATCAAAAACAAAACGGTCTTGGTTTTGAAATCCGGTTTTCGAAGCGAAAACACCACCGCGCAAAGCACCGCGGCACTCACGAGCCCCGTGCACTCGTTGGTGATTGCGAACGGATACCCATTCACGGACACGATGTTTCCACTGACCGGAAGACCCAATACGCCTCCGGAAAAAGCCGCCAGATATCCTTCAAGCGCGCTTAGATCCATCCACGAAATCAAAGCGGACAACCCGAAAAAAATCGCGAAAAAAAACACCAGAAAACGGCCCGCTTTTTTCCATCGCTCCTCCATGCTTACCACGGAACGCTTTTCAAGCGCGCTTTAAAGGCAATCACGTTCGCGATCTTGTGAACGATCACCGAAATCACAAGCATGGCGACAATCTGTACCGGGGACGGCGCAAAAAACACCCAACCGACGATAATCGCGCCGATCATAAAATCCAGTTGATCCCCCAGAAACCATTCTTCGCCGCTTTGTTTTCCCATGCGGCGCTTCAAAAAACTTTTGATCAAATCCCCAAGCACCGCTCCGACAGAAAGCACGAAACCAAGCAAAACGAAATTCGGATACATTTGCGCGGTCTGATCCGGAAACATCGCCCACAAAAGCAAACCGGTCATGGTTCCGAAAAAGATTCCAAAAAACGTTCCCTTGAAGGTTTTTCCTTTTCCGAGAATCGGGCGCTGATCCGTCCACTTGCTGTCCAAATCCAACGGCGTGCCGCCGCCAAAAACCATGGCCGACGCGTTCGCCACGTAAATCGGAAGCAAAAACAAAACCGTTGAAACCCAAATTTCCAAAACCATGCGTTCTCTTTAAAACTACTCTTTAAGAAAATCTTTTAATGGTTGGTTAATTCACCGGATTCCCATGACACCGCAAAAACCACTCTGGCCCGAATCTTCCCGCACCTTTTTGACGAATCCCTGGGCCGTACTCGGAATCGGAGTCCTACTCCTGTTCGCATTGCTGTTGTTGTTCTCATTCGTGCTTTTGCTTGGAATCGAGGCGTCCGTTTTCTCAAAAACGATCGCTGTCATCCCGGTCAAAGGCGAAATCGCCTCCGGCGCGTCCGGTTTATCCGAATGGTTTTCCGCGGAAGAACTGGCCGAACAAATCAAAAAAGCCGATGAAGACGACCGCATTGGCGCCATCGTGCTCGACATTGACAGCCCCGGCGGAACCATCGTGGCCACCAAGCAAGTGGTATATCAGGTCCGAAAAACAAGCAAACCCGTGGTGTCATACATCGGGGAAGTCGGTGCCAGTGGCGGTTACTACGTGGCTGCCGCCAGCAATTATATCATCGCCGACGAAGACTCGATCACGGCAAGCATCGGCGTCATCAGCATGTATCCCGACATCAACGGGTTGCTCGACAAACTCGGCATCAAAATGAACATTTTAACCGAAGGAAAAAACAAAGCCATCGGAAACCCGTTTTCCGAACCCACTGAAGAACAACGGCAAATACTGCAATCGCTTTTATCCGAAGCTTTCAGTCATTTCAAACGTGACATTTTGGATTACCGAAAAAATAAGTTGGACCCGGTTCGGTTCGAAGAAATCGCCGACGGTCGCATCATGTCCGGAACCCAAGCCAAAGACGCGGGACTCATTGACGAACTCGGAACGCGCCAAGACGCGATCGACAAGGCCGCGGAACTGGCAGGAATCCAAGGAACCCCCCTGGTCGAATACATCCGTCGCCCGCAATTAACCTTGATTGACTTGTTTGCCAATGCAGGGTATTCGTTTGGCAGCGGATTCCAACAATCCCTGATCGCAAACGGCGGGTCGAAAACCCCGACGGTTTCCGTTTCACATTAACGCGATGACGATGTACGCGAGAAGCGCGGCAAAACCGCTTGAAAAAAAGTTCACTTCATTGTTGTCGATGTAGCCCCATTTCTGAAGCGTGGCGCCCATCAAACTGTCCACCGCAGTTCCGAACAAACCGCAGAAAAAAACGAGTATCGCCGCGAGAACATGGTGGGTAAAGAAAAAATACAATCCTCCGATTACCGCGGCACCGATGATGGCTGCTGAAAACCCTAGATACGAAACCCCGCCGTCGGTTCCGTACTCCACTCGTTTTAATGTCGTGATCAAAAACGGTTTTTCCTTGGACAACACTCCGACTTCGGATGAAAGCGTGTCCGCCAAAGATGCCGAAATCGCGGCAAAAAAACCGATCGGACTATTTAGGACCAACGCAACGATTCCGGCCAGCGCGTTACCCAAAATATTGCTGGTTCCGCGGCGGGAATGTTTCGTTTTGTTCTTGTGACCCGCATACAGCATCGTCGCCAGTTCTCCGACGCCGAAAAAAACAACCAAAGTCAAAAAACCCTGCATGCCGCCAAGCAAAAAAACGCTTAAGCCCACGATAACGGCGACCAGCATTCCCTCATTATCGAGGAATTTTTTCTTGTACGACCAAAACAAAACGATTGCGAGCAGGAGCAAAACGAATAGCGTTTCCCATTCATTGATCATCGTTTAACCCGATCACTGCTTTTTCTGGTCTTCCAGCAACGTGCATTTGGAAATTTCGGTCCGTTTGATCGAGGCAACTTTTTTCGCGCGCTTTACGATCGCGGACGCGACATTGCCAAAAATAAGTTCTTGGACCAACACGCGGAATTCGCGCGCCTTGGCCGCTTTTTCAAGTTCTTCTTCCATGATTTTTCGAATCGCGGTTTTTTGGGTCTGCGTGACCTTGGACCCTGAAATCGTAACGGCTTTGACGTGCGCTTTGAGATTATCCTTGGTGACGACGTCATGTACGAGTTCGATTTTTGAGCTTCGGCGTCGAACGATTCGTTTCACGTACGAATCCTGAATCGAAAAACCCTGTACTGCGGTAAACGCTTTTTGGGCCTGTACATTGTTGACTTTGAATTTCAACGCGACGTGGGACATACGCGGCTGTTTGGATACTTCCGCCACGCTCACGGTGAGTGTTCGGCCCATGACCATTTCGGGTTTTTCGGCGACGGTTTGCGCGATTTCGCGTTTTTCAAACTCGTCCGGAGTAAAAATCGAATACCACACTTTTTTCTTCCACTTGTCAATTCCGCGTTTTTTCTGCCCGCCGGTTTTTCGTTCCGGTTTCTTTTCGTCGGACTTTTTCGTGGTCTCTTCAATCATCTGGGCCATAAATCATTACACCTACTTCACCAACAGGCGCGCTTTTTCAATCGAATAGCGCCAGTCCGCGGGCAGTCTCTTTTTCTCGTGATAATACGCCACCAAACGGCGGATTTTTGAAACAGTCAATTGAAAACCACGCTTGGCTGAAAAATCTTTCTTGTTCACTTGCAGATGACGGTCCAACGCCACGACGCGTCGAATCAACGCAAGCAAATCTTCGGGAATCTCCGGAGAAAGCGAGCGGTTGGATAAAATATCAGAAATCGTTTTTCCCGTGGCCAATTTTACCTTGGGGACATTGTGCTGATCGCGCAAAATGACGCCGATCTGGGACGCATTCATACCCTGGTTGCCCAAGTCCGCGACCAGTTCCTCGATTTCGGTCGGTTTCAAGTCCGAAACCATAAACTCCTTTTTTTTCTTCACGGTTTTTTTCGGAACTTCCTCGACTTTGGGGGCTGTCTCCGCCGTTTCAACGACCGCGTCTTCTTCCACAAGGGCCTTTTTGACCATTTTTTCACCAATGAGATATTTACTTGAATGTGCCTTTTTGGCCTACCGGACCAAAAAAGCGAATATAAAAAAACGATTACATAAACCCGGGGCGAATTGTTTAAAAGGCTTACTTCGGCTTTACGGAGAGAAAAAACGCCAAAACAAGATTTCGTTATGTAGATTACGAATATCGGGTCCGTTTTTCGATTTCCGTGATAGTTTCAATCACTTCGTGTCCGGTAGGATTTCGTTTCACATAGTTTTTCACAATCCGATCCCATCCCTGTGAAATATCCGAATGCGTGGCGTGAAACATTTTTTTCAAGTTCAACAAATCCACGGCGCGATCCTCTTTTTTTTTCGAGAAAAAACCCATGCCAAAATCGATCAAAACCAATTGTTTTCCAGCAATCAACACGTTGCTTGTGGTCAAGTCGCCATGAATAATGTCTTTGGAATGCAACTTGGCCACCATTTCACCCAACTGATCGCAAACCCAAAGGTTTTTTTTGGAAAGCGCCTGCTTTGCGGTCGGGCCCGCAATGAACGCCATTGAAAACGCGCAATCGTTCACGTTGACATCCAGCACGAATGGACACGACACGCCCGCTTGCTTGGCCGCAAAAAGCAACGACAATTCGCGTCGCATCCGGTTAAAACGAACCAATGAATCCAAATTGGGATGCCGATATCCTTTCGGAACCCGCCGCTTCTCAAGAGCCGAACGGCCAAACACGTTGGTTTTGGATAGCACCGCTTCCGCGCCAGAGGAAAACACCGTCAACTTTCAATCGCCCCTAAGAACAAAGTTTTTGATTCGCGGATTTCAATTCCAAAAACGTGGCTTTACTGGTCTTTAGTTCGTTTTCCAAATCCGTATAATCAATCTCGGTTTTTCCCGCATACACGGAAAACGCGTTTTCGAACGCCGCAAAATTCTTTTCCGCAAGATCGGCTTGAACCGCGGCCAGCTCATAGTGGGTGATGGCCTTGCTTAAATTGCTTCCTTTTTCGCACGAAATCAAGGTAAAATCCGTCAAAGACGTTTCGGTTCCGCCTTCCAAAAACTGTTTTTGCATTTCAAGCAAATGATTATGCGCGGTCAAAAACGCGTTCACGGCTTTTTTGTCCTGGCTTTCCGGCTGTTTGACCAGCGCCGATTTGTACGCTTCCAGTTCGAACTGGGTGCGGTTAATCAAATCAATACTCGGTGGCACGAGGGTCTTTGGAAAAAAAGCTCCGTTTCGTTCCATGATCGCGCGAACCTTTGGGAATTCCTGATCAAAACTGGTCTGCGAAATACAACCCGAAAGGAGAATGCCTGCCAAAAGCAAACCAAACAGAAAAACCTTGCGATGATGCATACTCAAACACAACCCAAAAACAAGTATTTATATCCGACGGCAAGAAAACCGCGAAAAACCCCACGAGACGGCTTTCGTTTCCTATAAAAACTTAATTCAGTTATATTTAAACGATGGCATCGGAAAAATACGGTCTGTTGATCCTATTGGTTCTGATCGGAGCGTTCCTGATCATCCTGATCGGAAACGACACCGGTACTTTCTTGCCGGGGATTTCTTTTTCGGAAACTGACATCCTGATCGCCATCGGAATCCTGATCGTGTTGTGGTTATTCATCACCCACGATGTCCAGGCAACTATGGGGGGAAGCGTCGTTATGTCAAAAGAGAAAAAAATCATCACCAAAGAAGACAAAGAAACAACCGAAATCACTCCTGGAGAAAACGGAAAACCAGCCGTTGAAAAAAAAGTGACTCAAAAAGTCCGTGAAACTCGTCGAGAACCTATGCCAGACGACTAACACCGACGGCTGTCTTTTTTTTACAGTTCCACGCCAAGCAAACTCAACAAAATCAGAATAATGATTCCCGGGATTCCGCCAAGTCCCGCGATCAGCACCGTCCAGATGCTGATGTTGATCTTGATAAACGGCAAAAAATTCAACAACACCAATACGACCAGTCCGATCAAGCTGTTGACGATCAAGGACGAAAGCGACTGACTGCTGTTTAACAAGACCAGAATCAAAATGATGATGAGCAACGCGGAAACCGCGGGTCCCACATACACATTTCGAGCCATGGTTTTTCCTAAATGACGATTCCGAGCAAATTAAGCAAAATCAACAGCGCAATGCCGGGAATTCCTCCCAATGCGGTAATGAGAATCGTCCAAATATTGATGGGGATCTGGATGAACGGTAAAAAATTGATGACCACCAAAATCACGAGCCCGATGACGCTGTTTATTGCAAGGCTCACAATGCTTTTTCCGCCTTTGATCGCGATGTACACCAGGATGGCCAATACGATAATGGTCAACACTGGTCCGAGATACAGTACTTCAACCATGCTATGGTATACAACCCAAAGTTTTTTATAATTAACTTATGGGTTCTGTTTACAATCCGAGACTTCGAAAAAACCCTTTCTTGTCTTTTTGTTCTCCTTCGGTTTTTTGGAATTCTTCGAGCAATCGTTTCTGCTCTTTCGAAAGACTTTTCGGAGTCACAATGTTCACCTTGACGAATTGGTCACCCACTTTTCCCGAATGAAGATCCTTGATTCCTTTTCCTTTAAGCCGAAAAATCGTTCCCGTTTGCGTTCCCGCCGGAACGGATACCGTCGCGTGTCCTTTGAGCGTCGCCACTTCCAGCTCCATTCCCAAGGCCGCGTTCGAAAACGAAATCGGAACCTCACAATACAAGTCCCCGTGATCGCGCTTGAAAAACGGATGCTGTTCCACAAGCACGACGACAAACAAATCCCCGGCTTCGCCGCCGTTTACTCCCGCGTTTCCAAGTCCGGATAAACGCAAATGCATTCCGGTTTCGATTCCCGCGGGAATCGAGACTTCAATCGTTTTTTTCACGCTGCGATGACCCGTTCCTTTGCACGCGGAACAATTTTCCTTGGCCAAGCGGCCGGTTCCCTGGCATTTTCCGCACAGGGTTTGCGTGGAAAAAATTCCGAACGGGGTTTTTTGCGAGCGTGTGACGCGACCGCTTCCTTTGCACGTCGAACACGTTTCCGTGACGCCGTCTTTGGCGCCGGTTCCTTTGCAGGCCGAACAGTTTTCGATTCGCTCGACCTCGATTTTTTTTTCGAAGCCCGCCGCGGCTTCGTCAAACGAAACCGACAAATCCACGCGCAGGTTCGCGCCTTTTTCGCGTCGACGGGTTTTTCGATTGCCGCCGAATCCGAAATCGTCAAAACCGAATCCGAAATTGCCGAGGTTTTCGAATAACTCTGAAAAATCGAAATCCACGCCGCCTTCGAACCCTTCAAATCCGCGATATCCTTGAAATCCTTCCGTGGAATGTCCGAACTGGTCGTAATTCTGGCGTTTTTGCGCGTCGGAAAGCACGGTGTAGGCTTCCAACACTTCCTGGAATTTTTCCTTGGCTTTCGGGTCGGCGGAAACATCCGGATGAAGCTGCTTGGCTAACCGTTTGTACGCCGCTTTGAGGTCGTCTGGCGACGCGTTTTTTGCAACGCCCAGCACTTCGTAATAATCTTTTTTTTCGACCATAACCAACCTATGAAAAGAATCGGGAACAGCCTTTTAAAAAAGGCTGGAAAAAAAGCGTTCGGAAACGCTTTCGTTATTTCCCGTCTTCATCGACTTTGAAATCCGCGTCCACCACGTCGCCATCCGGCTTTTTCCCGGACTTGGACTGGGGCTCGTCGTTTTGCGGCCGGTTGGCCTGCGCTTTCTGATACATTTCAACCGACGCTTCCTGCATGGCTTTCTGCAAACCATCCAGACGCGACTTTATTTTCGCGGGTTCCCGTTCTTTTTCATCGAGCGCTTTTTTCAGTTCTTCCCGAGCGTTCTTGATCGACTCGATTTTGGTCGGATCGACTTTTCCTTCGAACTCCGGAAGTATTTTTTCGGCTTCGTACACCGCGCTGTCGGCAAGGTTCAATGTTTCGATTTCCTCGCGTCGGCGTTTGTCCGCGTCCGAGTGCGCTTCCGCGTCTTCGCGCATACGCTTGATTTCGTCTTCCGACAATTTCTGGCTCGCGACGATCTTGATGGATTGTTCTTTTCCGGTTCCAAGATCCTTTGCGGCGACATGAACGATTCCGTTGGCGTCCAAATCAAACGAAACTTCGATTTGCGGGACTCCGCGCGGCGCGGGCGGAATTCCGACAAGCTGGAATCTGCCAAGGGTTTTGTTATCCGCGGCCATCGGTCGTTCTCCCTGCAAAACATGTACGTCCACGGCGGGCTGATTCTCGCTTGCCGTTGAAAAAATCTGGGATTTTTTCGTTGGAATCGTGGTGTTTCGCTCGATCAATTTGGTGAACACGCCGCCAAGGGTTTCGATTCCAAGCGAAAGCGGCGTCACGTCCAGCAACAGAATGTCCTTGACTTCGCCCGCGAGCACTCCAGCCTGAATCGCCGCGCCCATTGCGACGCATTCCATCGGATCCACGCCGCGCTCGGCTTTTTTTCCGACGATTTTTTCGACGAATTCCTGCACCATCGGCATGCGCGTGGGTCCGCCGACCAAAATGACTTTGGCGACGTCTTGCGGCGAAAGCTTGGCGTCGGCCAGCGCCTGCATCACGGGTTTTTCACACTGCGACACGATCGGCAAAAGCAATTGCTCGAGTTTCGTGCGCGTGATCTTTAGGATCAAATGTTTCGGGCCTTCCGGCGTCGCTGTGACGTACGGCAGGTTGATTTCGGTTTCCATTACATTGGACAATTCGATTTTGGCGCGCTCCGCGGCTTCGCGCACGCGCTGCATCGCCATCGCGTCCTTGGACAGGTCCACGCCTTCGCTTTTTTTGAATTCCGACACGACCCAGTCAATGACTTTTTTGTCCATATCGGTTCCGCCGAGTTGCGTGTTTCCGCTGGTGGACTTGACTTCAAAGACCCCGTCGCCCATTTCCATGATGGTGACATCCAAGGTTCCGCCGCCCAAATCAAACACCAGGACTTTGTGGTCTTTGCTTGTTTTGTCCAATCCGTAGGCTAACGCCGCGGCGGTCGGTTCATTGATGATCCGAACCACGTCGAGTCCCGCGATTTGTCCGGCGTCTTTGGTGGCCTGACGCTGGTTGTCGTCAAAATACGCGGGCACCGTAATCACGGCTTTGGTAACGGGTTCGCCGGTGAAACTTTCCGCGTCGGCTTTGATTTTTTGCAAAATAAACGCAGAGATTTGCTGTGGCGTGAATTCTTTTCCGTGCACGCGGTATTTGAAATCAGTCCCCATTTTTCGCTTGGCCGCCATGATCGTGCCATCCGGGTTGCTGACAGCTTGGCGTCGCGCGGGTTCTCCGACAAGCCGATGGCCGTCTTTGGTGAACGCGACAACGCTTGGAAACGCTTTTCCGTACAGGCTGGTTCCTTCGGCACTTGGAATGACAACAGGTCGACCGGCTTCTAAAACCGCGGCCGCGCTGTTCGATGTTCCCAAATCAATTCCAATTATTTTTTCTTTTGCCATAACGATTTTCCTCCGTTTTTAAGAATAAAAAAATTCAGGATGCCTGAAAGATGTGTTGCAGTTGTTGCATCCCGATTTCTTTGATGGGTTTCGATTGCATTTTTTTCTTTGTTTTTGGTTCAAGACGCGGATCGAAAGCCAAGAGTTCCTGGATTGAGGGTTCTTTTGTTTTCATTCGCCATCCTCCCATGGGATATTATCCGGTATCAAGTCGGGTTCGGGCAACGTGGTATCGATCGGATCGTCAAAGCCGTTAAACGGCGGCGAAGCGATTCGTTGGGGGGCGAAAGTCATATTGGGATTTTTCATGGTTTCACTTCCTGTTCATCCAGCCGATTGATCTTGACTTTGGCGTGACGCAAAACGCGGTCGTTAAGCCAAAATCCTTTTGAAATCTCTGCCGTTATTACTCCCTCCCCAACTCCTTTTACGCTTTCCCATAGCACGACTTCGTGCACGGCCGGATCAAACGGTTTTCCCACTGTTTCCATGGGTTTGACGCCTTCCGATGCCAAAAAATTGGAAAATTGCCTGGAAAGCGCCTCCAAACCCATTTTTTCCGGGGCTTGGGCGTGGGTTAACGCGTTTTGGAGGCTTTCCCAAAACGGCAATAACCCCAATAAAACGCGTGATTTTTCGGTTTCTCTAATTGCGGCTTTTTCTTTGAGCACGCGTTTTTGGTAATTTTCAAATTCCGCCTGGATGCGTTGCGCGGTTTGGGTCCATTCCAAGAGCATTCCCTCTAATTCCTTGATTTTGGCGTGATTTGAAGGCTCGGTGGGCGTGGGTTCAGTGGTTTGAACGGGGGGCACCGGGGTTTTTTTTGACCCGTGGTCCCCCGTTTCGGACGAATCCGGGGCTTGGTGAGGTGGTTTGACCATAACATCACTGTCTAAAATGTTTAGACTTTTACATAGTAATTTAGACATGTTTTTTTAAATCTTTTCTCTCCCATTCCTATATATGGAACTCGGACCCCCCCAACGCCGCATGAGTTTTCGGCTGGTCATCCGTAAGGTGGAACCGCCTTATTCCGATTCGCTTTTGGATGAACTCGATTGGATCTGCAAATCTTTGGGTTTTTACGAAGAAATCGACAAAGACAAAACTGCCGCCGCGGTTTTTCGCATTTTGGTCATGGCCAGCGAACGCGGCGAAGCGCTTTCAAGCACCGCGATCGCGGACCGGGTCAATATGAGCCGCGGCGCCGTCATCAACCACTTGAACAATCTGGTGCGATCGGGTCTGATTGAAAAACACGGACGGTTCTACGTCGCGCGTTCCAGTAGCGTGTACCGCACCATTGAAGAGCTCGAAGACGACATCGATCGGATTTTTGAACGCATGAAACAACGCGCCCGCCAAATCGACGCCAAATTCCGCCAAAGAATCGAACAATAGTCAAAAAAAAAGAAAAACCGATTTCTCAGTATATTTTTTATGTTGAAGTCCTCCATGTGCCTTATACTGCCCGCTTTCAGATCGTTTTCCAAATTCCTAAAAAACCTTCCTTCTCGAATCTGTGCATGAGCAAAAGCCTGCCCACCGATCCGATTATTTTTTTTCCCGGAATCGTCTTTCACGAGTTTTCCCACGTGATCGCCTGTTATCTGACAGGGGTTGCGGTTCACCACGTCAAATGGTTTGGCACCGACGAGGCGTACGTGTCGCATGCCAAACCCAATGCCTGGCAAGGCCTGATCATTGCGATCGCCCCGTTTTTGCTCGGAAACCTCATCGGAATATCGCTTTTGCAATTCGGACACGTGCTTGCGGCGCAGTTATCCGTGGTTTCGTTGCTGGTATACTGGTTCGGGTTTTCGCTCGTGTTGTATTCGTTTCCAAGCAAGCAAGACGCCTTGAACGCCTTTAACGCTTTCACGGATTTCTACAAACGACGCGTCCTCGAAAAAGGAGACATGGCCACGCGGTTTTTTTGGCTGCTCACGTTTCCGGTTTTTTTTGTCCCGATAATCGTGATTTTGGGATTGATTTTGCTGTTTGACACCGCGTTCGTGCTGCGCATTCTTTGGGTGTTTGCCGCCTTGATGCTTTCGCTTTCAACCACAACTATTTTTTAAAAATAAAAAAAGAAGGGGCGTTGCCCCCTTTTGAACGAATCATCGCGTTCGCGTATAGTACAGCGCACTCGATCCGAACCAATTGGTCCGCGTATAATACAACGTCGTTGTTGGACGTGTACTCGTGGGTTGACGCGGAACAACGGAGTTAGCCGACGAACGCGTTGGAGTAAAGGAATATACGACGTATCGGCGACCACTGCTTGAGACAGGCGTGCGACCCGGCGATATCCGCGTCGGCGTTCGGGTGTAACTCGTCCGCAGCGAAATATACGTGTAATCATACACGCTTCCGCCCGCGCGTGAACCCAATTGCCCCGACGAAACGGAATTCGGATCCAGATAAATCGGCTGGAACACGCGGTCCGATTCCACGGTGGTTGGAACCGTTACCGACATGTAACCGCTTTTGTATCCCCCTTTGTCGACCTGAATCCGGTACGCCGAATCCGTGGTCACGAAAAACGTGGCTTCTCCCTGGTTATTGGACGTTAAGGAACCGACCGCAGGTCCCCGAACCGGAAACAAATAAATATCCGCTCCGATCACGGGGTTTCCGAGTTTGTTCTTCACGGCAACGGTTAGTTGGACAATATCCTCGTCGCCGGATTGGGGTCCACAGGATGGCGAATCGCATGCCGCCACCGTTGATCCAAGAAAAACGGCCAACAGCATTAAACTGGTGACTAAATAGGCTTTTGACCTCATCAAAGTACCTCCCGCATTATAACTGAATGATATTTCTTTAAAACTATTTTCCAAATTCGGCAAGCAGGTAAATCACTTTTTATACTACCTTGGGCGTTTTCTTTGTCATGAAACTTAAGGAACGCTTTTTCCGCGCCGGAAAAGAAGTCGTCTCCACCACCAAAGCCAAGTTTTCGGATGCCAAAAAAGACCGCCGACTGGTGATTTTGCTTGTGGTCGAGTTCGTGCTCGTCATGGTGCTCGTGGGGGCTTTTCTGATTTACCTTAATCCCGCCGTGGACTTACCTGCGCCGTTTTCAGCTTCGATGGAAGCCCGCGTGTTCATCGCGATTCTCATTACCGCAGTCGTCTTGTTTTTGTACAGTTACACCAAAGACTTTCGAATTGAAAGAAATGAAAAATGGCTCAAAACAAAAAAAGAATTGATCAAAAAATAATTCACGAAATCAAAATCTCGGCCGCTTCCGATACGGTTTCCACTTCGCGTACTTCCAAATCCAATTCGCCTTTGGCGTACCCGATCAAATCCAGTTGCTTTGGAACATACGACGTGCGCTGAATCTGAAACCGACCGCGCTGTTCAATCGTAACCTTGGGTTCGTAATACACCAAGGTGCCCTGGCCTTTTGGAATCAAGAACAATTTTTTTCCGGCTTTGGCCACGGCTTCGGTTTTTTCCAACACGCCGCCAATCGGTCCGATCGATCCGTCAGGTTCAATCGTTCCCGTAATCGCGGCATCGGTTCGCACGGTTTTTTTTTCGATCGCCGCGATTGTGGCCACGGTTAACGCGGCTCCCGCGCTCGGTCCGCCCACCAATTGCGCGTCCGACTCGATCGAATAAATCAAATCCACGTTCGACAAATCCTTTTGGGTATACCGCTCCGCCACGGCCGCCGCAATCTCCGCGCTTTCCTGCGTATCCGGCTCGACAAACGGGTTCACAGCGACCAGCACGCGTCCTTTTCCTGGCTGAATCTCGACATTGGCGACATTGGTGATACCTTCGTTGGTTTGCGCCGCCACGGCCACGATTCCGATGCTTGCCGCGTATTTGTCTTCTTGTAAGGGATTCAACGCCGTTCTTTGCTCTGTTTGCTCCGGTGACTGGTTTTGATCGTTTTCCAAAAAAGACTGCGATGGCTCCAAATACACGAATAACGCCGCGGAAGCCACCACGCCGATAATGATTCCGACCATACCAGCAATCAACATTTCGCTTTGATGCGCCATACGGATACTTCCCCGCAACGGTATTATAAAAATAAGCGGATGATTCGGGACTCCGACCAAAGCTCTTTTACCATACCACGTCGATTTCGTCGACGCGCTGGCGCTGATTCACCGTGGTTTCGGACAATGCCATCCGGATTCCGGCGTTGTATTCGACTAATCCCAGCCACGCGGGCAACAACCCGCTGTCGCCGCACGCCCACGCCGGCGGAACGAAAAAATCAACCCCGCGTTCGTCGCACATGGTTTTCATCATCTGTTGCAGCGCGCGGCTGGCGGCCACCCCGCCGGTTAACAACACTTCTTTTTTTCCCGTGTGCGCCAAAGCGCGCTCCGTTACTTCCGTCAATTCCGCAAAAGCGGTGTGCATCAAGGAAAAACACAAATCGTTTTCATCCACTTTTCCGATTTTTTGTTCGGCCGCTGTCAACAGACCCGAAAACACCAGATCCATTCCCTTGACGGAGTACGGGAGGGAAATCAAATTTTTTCCCAAAAAATATTTTTCATCGATTTTGGGTCCCGCGGGAAAACCGATTGAAAGCGACCGTCCGAAACTATCCAACAGATTCCCGACTCCGACATCCAATGTTTCTCCGAACACGCGGTATCGACCGCGGTCCAGTCCGATGATTTGCGTGTTTCCACCGGACGCGTACACTGTCAGGGGATCCTTGGCCCCTGTCAAAGCCTTTCCGATCTCGATGTGCCCCACGCCGTGGTTGACGCCAAGCAACGGTTTTTTTTGTTCGATCGCCAATGCTCTGCAGACGTACGCGCCGAATTTTAACGCGGGGCCGATGCCGGGTCCCTGCGAAAACGCGTACACGTCGATGTCCGACAATTTTTTTTTGCTTTTTTCAAGCGCCGCCAACAACACGGGCAACGCGTATTTTTCGTGATGCTCAGCCAATTCGCGCGGAATCAATCCGCCGCTTTCCGTCGTATGCGTGTGTTTTTCGTTGGCTAAAACTTCGCATTTCTCGTTTACGATCGCGACTCCAAACGTATGAGCCGTCGATTCGAAACCGATACTAATTGTCATAAATCAAATACAGCGGCTTTCGAATAAAAAAATACCTCGGTTCAAAAATCGATTTTCAAGCCGTCAAACGCGAGTTTCATGTGCGGCGGAAGCGTTTGATCCGCCTTGTTTCGCTGGACCCGGTGACCAATATGCGTGAAAAAAACGCGTTCGGCCTTCAGGGTTTTCGCGATTTCCGCGGCTTCGAAAATACTCATTTGTTTGGGATACGACTCGTCGCTGTTCCCAAGAATCACCAAGGTCTTGATTCCTTGCAGCAATTTCATGGATTCGGAAGGAATCGTTTTCGCGTCGGGAATGTACGCCAGGTCGTTGATGCGAAAACCGAACGCGTCTTCGGGCGGATGCGAAACCAACATCGGTGTCACCGTCAATCCGAACACGTCGAACGGTTTTCCCGGTTCAATGGTTTTCACTCCAAACTTTGGTTTGGTGGACGTGACGTTTTCGTCAAAAATATATCCGAAGCGCCGCTTAAGCGCGTTGATTTCTTGTTGACGACAATACATCGAAAGCGCCGGATCGTTTCCCCATGTCGACGAAAACCCGCGTAAATCCGGAATCCCGCCGATGTGATCCTCGTGGGCATGCGTGATCAGCACCGCGTCGATTTTTCGCACGTTGTGTTTGATCGTTTGAAACCGAAAATCCGTGCCAGCGTCGATCAGAATGTTTTTTCCGTCGTGTTCGATCAACACGCTGGAACGCGTTCGAAAAAAAGGACTGGACATGTCCCTTGCTTTTTCGCATACTTCGCATGCGCAGTTTCCTTCTGGTACTCCGCTGGAAAAACCCGTGCCTAAAAAAAGCATTTGTGGCATATACACTCTGTTGAAAGAATTTTTTTTAAATCTTGAGTTTTCCCGATGGTTTTTCGAATCGCCGGTCAACCCAACCGGGTATCGCCGCTTTTGGGCATCCGAAAAAAATAGGGTTTGGAAAAACCGTTTTTACTTGTTTTTCCATTGCGTAAAACCGCATTTTCCGCAGGTATTCCGGTCCTTGTGGGCTGCCATGAATACGCCGGCCCCGCATTTGGGGCAAAACAGGTTTTTGCGTTTTACCTTGTCATTGTCCACTTCGTAAAAAGAAGACTTCTGGATTTTCTTTTCTTTTTCAACTGCTTTTCCTTTTTCTGCCATTCTTAATCACCTTTGTTTCTTGGCCGTTTTGACTTTGGGCTCTTTTTTCTTAGGCTTTCGTTTTTCTCCTCGATTACGGAACACGATCTGGGGCAATTCCGTTTTTTCAAGCGTTTCTTTCGAGTCGTATACCCGAACGTGCACTTGCATTTCTTTTGCTCCAAACGGCTGCAAAATCTTTTGAATCGACACTTTTTCGATGTCCGCATTCAATTGAACCGCGATTTTTTCCCGAAGCTCTTTTCGGCTCAGGGTTTTTTCCGACGGCACCGACAACACGAGTTCGTCGCGATGTAGAAGGGGATTATGCGTTTTCTGAACGATGTTTGATTTCATTCCAAATACCTGCCTTTGTCCTTTATTGGCTCAATCGCAAGGCGTGTTTGCCTTTTTGCGTGATTCCCATTTTTTTGGCTATCTCGGATTTTTCCGGATCCGCAATTGTAATGAATCCGCGCCAAAACGTCGTGAACTGCGCGCCACCGCAATCCGGACACGTGGTCGCTTCTTCCACAATCCGCCGGCATTGCCGGCATGCTTTTTCTGTTGCCATTATTTTTTCGCCTCAATCATTTCCTTTGCCGCTCGGGCTTTTGCGATTTGGGTTCCTTGCTTTTCGCGTCCCGAACGACTTTTTTCTTGTCTTTTTGTTTTTCGTCGATGTCAACCCAGTCTTCTTTTCCGAGTCCGATCTGGCGCATCGTCATTCCGATCTTGGAATTCTGCACCGTGCTTTTCAAACTCGACGTGATGATGCGCGTCAAAACCGAATCGTCCACGATGAGTTTTTTTCCGGAATCCCGGCCTTCAAACCAGCCGTTTTTCTGGTCGTAATTGATATAATCGTCCATGATCTGGGAAACGTGCACGAGTCCTTCGATCGGACCGATCTTGACAAACGCTCCGAACTCCGTGATTTCCGTGACTTTTCCCGCCACGACTTCCTGAAGTTCCGGCTTGAACGCGACCATTTCCAGTTCGGACAAATAATACGCGGCGCCGTCGCCCGGAATGACTTTTCCGTCCCCGACCGACACCACGTCTTTAACCGCGACCACAATGCCGAGTTCTTCGTCCACGATTCCTTCGTATTCCTGCTGCGCGATCTTTAACACCGCTTCTTTCAAATCCATCCCGAAGTCTTTGGGTGGAACCCGAATCACGTCCCGAATCGTGTACACATTATACATTTTTTCCAACGCTCCTGATCTTTTTCAAACATCAATCAACAACCGGCCGCGCGACAAACGCCACACCTTGCCGGATTTTTCCTGGATTTTTTTGGCCAATTCGCGGTCATTGGTGACAATCGCCCACTCCTGGGCCGCCAATTTTTCCAATGCTTCGTCCGCATTCCTGGCAACAATTTTTTTTTCCAACACTCCGAACCAATTCAATATCTCGAAAGCGATTTTCGCTTTTTTTTCCAGTTGCTTGTTTTCTTTTCCCAAAACGCGTAATTCGTTTTTGACTTGCGTGGGATACACGATCTCGAATTTTTTCCCGAACACGTCGCGTATTTCTTGCACGCAGTTTTGTTTGGTGTCAAGAATCGTCAACAACACATTCGTATCCAGCGCCACTCCTTTACACGACCGTTCCATAGGCCACGAGTCTCCAACCGCTTTTTTGTCTTTTGCTTAACGCCACGGTCTGGTCTTTTTCCACCACGATCGGGCTTTTCAATATCGCTTCTAAGTGATCTTTGGATACTTTGGTAACGGTTCCAATCACGGTGGTCGTTCCCACCGTCAACACGAGGGTTTCACTGGGTCGAATCGACGAATCAACGGTTTCCACTAATCTTTTGAATAAATACAGTTTTAAACTTATTTTGGAGACCGGTTTGGGCAAAGAACCCGGTTTTGCGACGATTTGGCCTTTCAACTGGTCATTTTTGCTGATGTTCGGATCCAATTGGGTTCCAAACGCGATTAAACCCCCTGGAAACCCTTCGCTAATGGGTCCAAACGACGTGTGCAGGCTTTGCACCTGGGTTTGCACGGGCCGCTCGTCGATTCCTGGCACCATTTCGATTATGTCGCCGATTTTGACGCTTCCTTGCATGATCGAGCCGCCGACCACGCCGCCTTTTAATTTTTCCGGCAATGTTCCCGGCGTGTTCACGTCAAACGAGCGCGCCACAAACAACCGCAAGGGTTTGGATGCGTCGAGTTTCGGCGACGGAATCGTTGCCTGGATGGCTTCGATCAACACATCGATATTGGCGTTAAAATTCGCCGACACCGGAATAATCGGAACGTTTTCATATCCCGCGTCTTTTAGAAACTGTTCGATTTCCTGATGATTCTTGATCGCTTGGGTTTTGTCCACCAGATCCAATTTGTTTTGCGCGACCACCAGGTGCTTGATTCCGATCGCTTTGAGCGCCATCAAGTGTTCCGCGGTGCTGGGTTGCGGACATTTTTCATTGGCTGCAATCACCAAAATCGCGCCGTTCATCAGACACGCGCCGGACAGCATCGTCGTCATGAGGGTTTCGTGACCCGGAACATCCACAAACGAAACGCGGCGCAATTCTTTTCCGGTTTCGCCGGACGGTCCCAGCGCTTTGGTTCCGAAGGCTTCGGATCCTTCCATTCCTTCATACTGATAGAAAATCGCGTCCGCGTATCCGAGGCGAATCGAAATTCCGCGTTTGATTTCCTCCGAAAACGTATCCGTCCATTTTCCAGTCAAGGCTTTGGTCAATGACGTTTTTCCATGGTCGACGTGACCCACCAACCCGATATTGACTTCGGGCTGAACGCTTTTGCTTTTTTTTTCCGCGCCCGTGGACGCCGACGGCTTTTGTGAAACCGGTTTTGTTGCCTCGGTTTTCAAACTGGCCTTGAGCGCTTTGGTGGGTTTTTTGTCAGCCATCTATTTCATCACTTCTTGCCTTTCTTGATTTCTTTGGCGACTTCCGCAGCCATTTTCGCGGTTTTTTCGTCTCCAACAGCAGCCAGCGACTTTGCGACCATTTCTTCCTTGGCGGATTTCTTTTGCTCGATCTGTTTCGGGGTTGCCGCAAACAGTTCCGCAAACGAAGTCTTGCCTTCTTTGGTCACGGAAACGTTGATTTGGGAAATCTGATCCGAGATCGTGTTGCCGCGCACGTTTTTGCGTCGCTTTTCTCCGTCGTTTTTCTGTTGAAACCCGGTTCCTTTCAACGAAAGGATTTTTCGTCGCATACTGCCCACCACGGACGGATGCAGCGGAAAACCTTCTTTGTCGCTTCCACCGGTTATTTTTCCTTCATATCCATCGAAACCGATTTCGTCAAGCGACACTGTTTCCCCGATTCGTTTATTCAAAAAAACCTTGGGAAGCGCATCGATTTTTTTCGAAATCGCCTGCGAGGACTTGGGGTTTGATACCACGATATTCATTCTTCTTTCACCTGCCGATTATCATCCAAAATTTTTCTTGTCTCTTGCACTAACTCCTGTTCTTCGATCGACAACTCGTTCTGCATTTGGAACAAGGACGCGAATTGATTCGGAGTCAACGCGACAAACAATTCTTCTTCTTGGCCAACGTTTCGACCCATGACGCCATCTTCGATGGACACGGCCACTTCGTTGCCTTTTCGTGCTTCTTCAATGGACTTGCCATTTTCCTGCAAAGCCAATATATGTCCGAGTTTTTTCCCGGACTTGGTCATGACCTGCACGCCGTTTTTGAGTCGTCCATCCAAAACCCGGACTCCGACCACCAACGGCTTGCTGTTTCGGAATACGTGATTGGGAAGGATCCGAAAACGAGCTGGAAACACGACGCTTGAAAGCCGGGCTTTTTTCTCGGCTTCCTTGAAGTTTTTCTCGAAAACCTCGTAATCTTCTAACAACTTATATATGACATTTTCCTTAAAAATGGTAACAGTACGCTTTTGGGCTTCTTCCTGGGCTTCGGGCAATACATGGGTATTAAAAGCAAAAATAACGCCTTTTAGCTTGTCTTTTTCAGCCACGGACGAACATTCGATCACGTCTTTTCGGGTCACTTCGCCCACATCGGCTTTTCGCGGTTTGATGCCTTTGTTGGACAGTAATACCAGCAAGGCTTCCAGGCTTCCCAATGCGTCGGTCCGGACAATCGGTCCCACGACGTCTTGTTCAATCGTTAATCCCTTTAATTCGTCCTTGATTTTTTGTTCTTCCAGACCCGTTTTTACGACCAGCATCGGAGAACCCGCCAAGGCTTGATCCAAACCCGGTGCCGCGACCTTGACTCCGGCGGCCGCATGCACGCTTTTGACATTGTTGAATTTTTCTTTCGGATCCCGAATTTCGTTTAACGGCTTTGGTTCGAGTAACGCGCGAACCTTCGCTTTGATCACGCCGCTTTTTCCGCCCACCACGATTTCGTCTCCGACCGAAAGCACGCCATCGTACACGATGACATCCATGGTTTTTCCCAATCCTTTTTCTTCCTTGATTTCAAGCACGGTTCCGACGCCGGGATCGTCCTCGTTAATCGTCAGTTTTTTTTCCAAAAACCGCTGCGACAACCCCGCCAAAAACAACAAGGTTTCCGGAATTCCGTCCCCGAGTTTCGCGCTCACGGGAATAATCGGAATTTGTTTCGTAAAATCGGCAATGCGATCAAACCGCTCGGACTGAAACCCCAATTCGTAGAGTTTTCCCACGATTTCGTATACCTTGGTGTCCAAATCCGTCTGCACGGATTCGGTTTGCGCCTTGATGGAATTCGTGAATGTTCCGTAATGCGGCGCCCACCCGTGAATCTTGTCGACTTTGTTCGCGGCAACGATAAACGGAACCTTAAACGACTTCAAAATCTCGATGGCTTCGATGGTCTGCGGCTGGAATCCCTGCGTCAAATCCACGACCAACACCGCCAGATCGGCAATGCTTCCGCCGCGTTTTCGAAGATTCGTGAACGCCGCGTGACCCGGCGTGTCAATGAAAAGCAATCCCGACAATTCGATCTTGAAACCGTATTTTTCGATGAGTTCGCCCGACAATTCGCGGATCACACTGATCGGAACTTCGGTGGCGCCGATATGCTGGGTGATCGCACCGGCTTCGCGCGCCGCAATCGCGGTTCCGCGGATCTTGTCAAGAAAAGTGGTTTTTCCGTGGTCGACGTGACCGAGCACCGTGATGATTGGTTTTCGAATCATTCAATTCCTTCCGCTCGATCCAAATCCCGTGTCGCCGCGATGGGTTTCATCGAGCTTGTCAACGACTCTTAGGTCTCCTTGGAGTACGGGTTGAATCAATAACTGGGCGATGCGGTCGTTTTTTTTCACTTCAAAATCCGCGTTCCCCAGATTAATCATCAAAACCTTGATTTCGCCGCGGTACCCTGCGTCAATGACACCGGCCATGCAGTGCACGCCGTGTCGAACGGAGTTTCCGGACCGGTCCCAGATCAGGCCGACAAAATTGGTCGGAAGCGCAACTGCGATCCCGGTCGAAATCAGTTTTCGTTCAAGCGGTTTGATGACGGCGTCTTCGCTGGATCTCAAATCCAGTCCGGCGTCCAAGGGTTTTGCGTAACTTGGAAGCATTGCATCCGGTGCGATTTTTTGGACGAAGACATCCACTCAAAAACCCCTCTAATCCCGCTCGGCGCTCGAATACACCAAGTGAAACGAAATCTTGGTGAAATCGTGTATTTCTCCGGGTTTGAAAAAGCGGTCAATTTCGGTTTGCGCGGCAACCAATGATTCGGACGCGTGCACCAGATTCGACTGCACGCTCATTCCATAATCTCCTCGGATGCTGCCGATGTCGGCGCTTCGCGCGTTCGTGGTACCGACCATTCGGCGCACGACTTCAACGCATTCTTTTCCTTCCAGCACGATCAAGATGGATGGCGTGTTCGTCATGAACTCGACGAGTTCTTCGAAAAAAACTTTTTCGCGCAAATGCGCGTAATGATCGCGAATGGTTTCTTCCGGGAGTAACTGGAGCTTCAAGCCGATCATTTTCAGTCCTTTGCGTTCGAACCGGGTGAGAATTTCTCCCGCGAGTTCGCGTTGAATCGCGTCGGGTTTGATGATCACTAATGTTCGCTCATGAGCCATCTCGTTCACTCCTTCTTTTTCTTCACTTCTTTTTTAGCGGTTTTCGTGTCTTTTTTGGCTTTGGTTTTTTGAGCCGCCGCCTTGCTTGCGCCCCATGCCGCCGTCCACTTGGCTTTGGATGGCTGTCGCTTGAGCTTTAGGAGGTTTTCCTCGCATTTGTTTGAACAAAAAAAGAACGTTGTTCCGTCGCGTTTGACGAACATCTTGCCGGTTCCCTTATTGATGTCGGTTCCGCAAAACGAGCATTTGACCATATCGTATCAACCTCAAAAAATTGAAAAAAAAGCAAAGGAAGTTATCGCGTTGAAATGTCCTTTGCCTCGCTTTCCGTGTTCAGCAAAATCAAGATGTCGCCTTTTCGGACGATTCCCTTGACATTGCGTCGCTTGACGCGGCCTTGTTCGGGCCCCGTCAGAATCTTGCATAACACTTGCGTCACTTCGCCGTGAACGCCCGTGCGTTTCACGACTTCAACGACTTCCGCCGGTGTTCCTCGATCATCAGCCATTTTTTCTCATCCTCACTTGAGTTCCGCGACTTGTCGCGCCAGGGATTCCAGATCCGCTTTTGCGTCTCCTTCTTCCATGATCGCGATCGCCGATGTTCCGACTTCCAAACCCGATTTTTCGCCGAGTTCTTTTTTCGAAGAAACAAACGAAAACGGGATTTTTTTTTCCTTGCACACGACGGGCAAGTGCATAACGATTTCCGCGGGAGACACGTCTTCGGCAATAAAGACGAATTTCGCTTGTCCGCGTTCAACCGCTTTGGTGACTTCGTTGACGCCGACTTTGATTTTTCCGCCTTTTCGGACCTTTTCGATCGCGTTCAATTGCCGGTCCATGATTTCCTTCGGAACGCTAAACTTAACGTACTGAGCCATATCAAGTTCACTCCTGTCTTTTACCTCTCGAATGGTCATTGGTAAAAAAAATTACAAACAGACCAATTATACTAAAATTACCCGGCCAAACCTTTAAAAAACCGGTCTTTGGGCGGTAAACAATCATAAAACACGAATAAACGGAAAAAAGAAAGGGCAGGGGGCAACGCCCCCCGTGGTTATGTATACGTAGGTCTTATTCGATGCGGCAAACATCGCTGTTAATGGTTTCGACAACGCTGTTCGTTTTCCATCGGGTTTCAAGCAAATTGATTCCAGGATTGAGATACTGGGCGTAGGTTTTGCATCCGTTCGTCAGATATTCGCGGCAGGCGTTCTTGGATCCCGCGTAAAACGTATCGCGCTCGACGTTATTGACGCGCAAAACACAGTTGGGTTGCACGTTTTTTCCGACCGGAAAAACCGCAAACGGGGCAATGAAACCCTTGAGGATCCGGCTGATCAAATCTTCTTCCGCGGTTGCCTGCGTTACCTTGGTTTCGGTTTTTTTCGCTTCCACGGCGGCCACGTTCACCACGTACAAAACCGGTTGGAATTCGGACGCGGCGGCTGCCACGGCGGGAAAAATCTTGTTTTCCTTAAAACCCGTCTTGGTGACCGCGATTTCGTTCGTGGTTCCGGCGGCCAATCGCACGAAATCCGTATATCCTTTGGCATCCGTCGTCAATGTTTTGCCGGATGAACCCGTTCCGACCGTGACCGAAGCCCCGGCAACGGGTGTCTTGGATCCGGTCACGACTTGTACCTGCACGAGCGCGGCGCTTGCCGAAGCGGCCACGACGCCAAGCAGGACAAGCGTCAACAAAAATTTATAATTCATAAACAGTCCTCCTGTGTGTACTGCTGATTGAATGTAAGATTGATTACAACGTTGGAGTATATAAAAATTTCTCGAACAGCCGCCGCGTTTAGGGGTGCGAATAATTCAATTTCGTCCCGGTTTGTGCGTTTTTTGCGATTACCAAAAAACCGAAATCCTCAAACCGAACATGCGCGCCGATTTTTTGTCGGGCCAATTCTTTTTCCGAATACCCTTTTTTGAGCGACGCGTCCAGCATTCGAATCTCGACGGATTGCACTTCGCTTGGAATCAACCAGTTCACGATCGGAATTCCTGTTTTGTGTTCGATCGAAACAAACTCGCAATCGATTTTCTTCCCGTCTTTTTTCACCACGCGCACGTTATACGCGTGCTTTAATCTCAAAACGCGTCCCAGAATCGCGTTTTCCGCTTCGTCTTTGGCGATCCAAAACACCTGTTTTCCGGAACCCAAACCGTATTTTCGAACTCCGGCCGACGGATCCCCCGGATAATTTTCCAACCGTGCTTCGATTTTTTCGGCATTGTTGACAACGACTTCGACGGGTTCTTCGATCAAAATGAACCGTTTTGATTTCTTGTCGATGAATTGCTTGTTCCGGTCTTCAAGACGCGCCAAAGAAATCGACGCGTCGCTTGGTCTTGTTCCAAGCTCCAGCATTTCGTCCACCAACGCCTGCGAAACGAATCCTTTTTCTCGAAACGCTTCCACGGTTCCAAGCCGCGGATCGAGAAAACCCAAAAACGAAGAATCGTTTTTCATCAGATCATTGATCTTGGTTTTCGAAAGCAGGATTCCTTTCATTTTCACCAAGCCAAAATGGATGATGTGCGGAAACTTCCATCCCAGATAACCATACAAGTATTTTTGTTTGACCGCGTTTTGGGTGTGCTGAACTCCCCGCAAAATCAAGGTTACGCCTTCTTCATGATCATCCACCGAATTCTGAAAATTAAAACTCGGAAACACCACGCGATTTTTGAGCCGGCTGTACGCGACTTTGTCCACGATTTTTGCCGCCCACCAATCGCGCACGCTTAAATCAGGGTGATTCAAATCCGTTTTGATCCGAAGAACCGCCTGCCATTCCTTGTATTCGTGGTTTAGCATCTTGTCGAATTCCGAGCGCTGAATCACCGGATCGCGTTCGCGATGCGGACACGCGATGCCCTTGTTTTTCAGTTTCTTGAAACCTTCGTTGTCGCACGTGCACACGTACGCTTTTCCCATCGCCAACACTTGCTTCATGTAATCGTAATACGGGTCAAACCGGTCCGACGCCCACGACACTCCGTCAGGCGAATACCCAAGCCATGCGAGGTCGCGCAAAAAAGTTTCTTGCGCGTTTTCCATGGGTTTCTTGACTTTGGGATCCGTATCCTCGAATCGAAGCAAAAATTTTCCATTGTATTTTTTGGCGTACTCCGCCGACAAAATCGCGGCACGACAATGCCCAAAATGCATCGGTCCATTCGGATTCGGCGCAAACCGCGTGACCACGGGAACCTTTTGGAACAAAACCCGTTCCACCATGGATCCTTCTTCGCACACGCACATCGAAACCGGTTCGCCTTTTTCCGCCCACTCAAGTGAAGGCAATCCTTTTTCTTTTTCCTTGGGTTTTAATTCGTATCCTTCTTTTTCAAACACTTCAAACTGTTTTTGGATTTCTTCTTTTTTCATTTTGTTCACGCGGTCGGTTGCCGTCTTGGCAATGAGACTTAATTCCTTGATGTCGTCGTCGGCAAACAACGCTTTCAATTTTCCGACGACCGCGCCCATGTTGGCTTTGCCGTCATGCAACGCCGCGTTTTTAATCGCGTACTTGAACGCCTGTTCTTCCTGGGACTTGGACATGGTATTCACTATTAGAAAAAGAACGAATTAAAAAAAGAGGGTTTATTCTTTGCCCCAATGGTGATCAAAATAGTGTTTGACCATGTTGGCCATGGCGTGGTTTTGGGGCCACACCGTAAAATGATACTCGTCGCGATCCACTTCAGGGTCCGACAAAAACAAAATCACTTTTTTTCCGTCAATCACGAACACGTTCAATCCGTGGTCGCCTTGCTTAAGTTCGATTCCGTTTTTGGTCAGGTCCGACAACACGTGTTTTTCCTGGTCTGGTTCGTGCAGCACTTTTACCGTCGCGTTGTTCTTGGCCGCGAGTTTTAGGCTTTCGCTTAACGCAGGAAACTTTTTTCCGATCTTGGTAAAACACACGACTTCTTTTTGGGCTTTTCCGATTTCGTGGCTTAAAATTTTCAAAAAATCGTTTTTGTCCTTGACTTTCATGACGCGTTCCCCGCCTTCGCTTTGGTTTTCAAACTGGCTTGACAATTCGAGTTGAAGCTGTGTGGCTTCTTCTTCCAGTTTGGTTAACTCGTCTTTTTTGGCGGAAATCAATTGGGAAAACGTTTCGGTCGGCGACACCACTCTGTATTTTTTAGGGCGGCCGCTGATTTCCATGACCAAGCGTTTTTCAATCAATTTTTCAAGCACGTCATACACACGGGTTTTGGGCACTTGCGCGTTTCGGCTGATGTCGGGCGCTTCCGCTTCGGATAGCTTAAACAACGTCGCCAAGGTTTTGGCTTCGTATTCGGTCAAACCAAATTGTTCGAGAATTCCGGAGATTTCTTTCATTTTTTCACGCTACGCTACAACAATAGTATGTGAAAACTATTATATAAATTTACTAGATAGAGTGAAAAAATTAGAAATTGAGGGGTTTTAAGGCCCTTTTCGACCCATTCGGGGACGATCTCCATCGTCTTTTCCGCGTCCGTGGCCACCAAAACGCTTTCGGCGCAACTGACGGCCTTCAATAATCGCTTGTTTGACGGGGTCTTCTTCACCGGTTGGCGTGGCTAATTTGTATTCGAAGTCTTCCGGCGAAAGCGAAAAACCGTCCACGTTTTTGATGTCTTTGTGCTTGACCAGGTATTCTCGTGTCAAGGTATAAAACGCCAAGGCGAGGCTTTTTCGGCCTTTGTTGTTCATCGGAATCGCCAAGTCGACGTTTCGAAGCGAATTATTCGTGCTGACAAACGCCACGACGGGCGCGCGAACGATACTTGCTTCTTTGATCGCTTGCAGATCCGCTTCTGGTTCTGTTACCAACACGACTTTGGGTTCGATAAATTTTTTATGTTCTTTATTGGAAAACGTTCCTGGAATAAAGCGTCCGGTCAAGGCTTTGGCACCGATGATTTCCGCGAATTTTCGCGCGGGCAATTGTCCGTACAAACGGCGCGCCACGATCACGACTCTGTCGGCGGGAAACTGGGCAATGAACTCCGCCGCGATTTTCAATCGTTCTTCGATGTTTTCCACGTTAAGCACGAGCAATCCGTCTTTTCGGCGCTTGAAAATGTATCGTTTCATGTCGCCGGTCTTGTACACGGTGCCGATGTGGCTTCCGGTCGTCAAAAACGGGTTCGTTGCTTCCGGGGAAGTCTTTTGAGGTTGGGTTTTTTCCGTCATCATCTGTCAACTCGTCTTAAGCTTCGTATTTGAGCAATTCCGGCATCAGATCCACGTGCGTCAAAAGCATGCGGCGGCAGCAATAGCGGCTGAGTCCCAGGTCGTCGAGCACTTTTTCAGGGTTCTCTCCTTTTCCGATGCGTGCGGCGTACTCTTCATACTGGTCCGCAATGACCTTGTTGCAACTAAAACAACGAACGGGTACAATCACTGTTATTGCCTCCTTTATCTCTTGGACTTCTGCTTCTTGCGGCGCGCACCGACACCTAATTGTTTCTTGGATTCTTTTCGGCGCACATCGTCGACCAGCAGAGCGCGGTCGTATGCCAGAAATTTTTTCTTAAGTTTTTCGTCTTTTTTGTAAGCAACCAATGCCTTGGCGATCGCGGTTCGGCACGCCACGGCTTGGCTCATGAAACCGGATCCCTCGACGAACACCGTGATGTTGACGTCGTCGGATAAGGGCTTTGAAATATCCATGGGTTCGCTGATAAAATGGCGCACCAATTCGGGCTCAAAGGTATTGAGGTTTCGCTTGTTGATACGAATGACCCCGGTTCCTTTTCGGGCTACGGCGCGCGCAATCGCGGTTTTTTTCTTGGCTTTGGCGGTAAACCCCTTGGCCTTCGATTTTTTCTTCGTTTTTTCTTGGGTCACTTCGTCACCTTCGGTCTTTTGAGTTCCAAACCCATTTTGGCGCTGATCTGTTCAATCGTCAAAAATTTCTTGGGCTCCATGTTTTCGGCTCCCTGGATTCTTTCAAATGTTTTTCCTTCCATGCTCTTGGGCACTCCGATGTACACCTTCAATCGTTCCAAGGCTTTTCGGCCGGAGGGCTTTTCGTCGGGCAGCATGTGCATGATCGTCCACGTCACGATGCGGTCCGGCAAGCGCGAATACTTGGGTCCGCGTTTAACCGGGTTTCCCTTGGTGCGCCAAGCGTACCGGCGTTCGAATTTTTCGAGTGCGCCGCTTCGGGTTCCTTTCACCACCGCTTTTTCACAGTTGACAATGATCACGTCTTCGCCTTTTAGAAGCGTCTTTGCGACTTGGGTGGACGCGCGGCCCAATACCACGTTTTTGAAATCAACAATTTTCATATTTCTTCACTTAACCAGCATGATTTGAGCGATTTTTTCTTTGGACTCCAACAACTGCGGAATCGTCAAGGCTTTTCCTTTCGCTTTTTCGATTTTTTTCACGGCGCTCTCCGAAAACTCGTATCCGCAAACCGTTATCGGCGCGTCAAGCGCTCCGGTTCCAAGAATTTTTCCCGGAACCAACAAAACTTTTTTCGGAAACTTTTTTGAAAGCAAACCCAGTTTTCCCACGTTTACCGCGATGGATCCGCGCGACGGTGCTTCAAGCAACCGCGAAATGGTTCTCCAAATGGTTTCTTTTCGCGAAATGCTTTCTTTTTCCAGTCGTCGAATCAATTCTTTCGTACTTGGTTTTGTGGGTCCTGTTCGTTTCATTTTTTTTCACCATTTTTTATTATTTTTTTTGCAGGAGGGCGGATTCGAACCGCCGAAGGCACTAAGCCGCAGGATCGCTTCTAACCTGGAATTGCATTACCTTAAGTCCTGTCCGTTTAACCGCTCCGGAACCCCTGCAGGTAATACCCTTCTGGTTGCGACTGTTTTAAAGGCTTTTGAGCGCTTCTTTGAATTCTTTATTTCGGTTGCGCAATGCCTCCAAACTATCCTCGATGATTTCCGCGTTTTCTTTTCCGCGGTTCGTTTCAATAATCATGACGAATGATTTGTCGTCGTAATCAAGCTTTACTTCTTCCGGAAAACGATCCCGTAATTCCGTGACCTGCTTTGCATTCAACGGATCCGCCAAAAATAATTTCTTGGCCTTGACTTCAATGGTTCCGGGAAACGCTTTTTGGATCGCTTCCGGGTCCTTGACGCCTTCGAACGTGACTTTTGGGACCTGATAATACGTGACGGTTCCCGGTTGCCACTTGGTGTGCATTTTTCCGGTTCCAACCACAGCCTCCATTTCCATTCTCACGCGCTGATTTTTTCCAAGCAAAACCACGGGAATTTTTTTATCCACGATCTCGGCGTTTCCGGTCGAACAAATGATTTCTCCCGAATACACCATGCCGGGTCCTTCTTTTTCCAATGCGAATTTGGCGTTTTCTCCTTCCGTTACTTTTCCAACGCCTTTTACGGAAAGCAATCCGAGTCGATGCGAAAGCATTTCGTCGGTCATAACCGAGTTGTTGTCATAAAACCACACCTTGTCGATGGCGAGCACCGGCACACTGTTCATGATCGTTCGCCGTAACGCGTTCATCATGGCGGTATCGGTTCCGTTGATCAAGAGTTTCAGTTCCTTGCCATTATCTGAAATCTTTTTCACGTCCATCGTTTTTTCGCTCTCCTTTTGCTTTTTTCAAAAACCGGCGAAAACCGCAAAACGGTTTTTTTCGCCAGGCTTTTCAACTACGTTATTTCTTCTTTCCTCTGAATTTCTTTTTCTTTCGGGTTCCATCATGCGGAACCGGTGTAACGTTTTCAATGTTTCGAATGCGCATTCCGTTTCGCGTCAAGCTTCGGATGGACGCTTCGGCGCCGGGTCCCGGTGTTCGGGATCGAATTCCGCCAAATCCGCGTACCTTAATGTCGATGATGCGGATTCCGCGTTCCTTGGCTTTGTTCGCGATGTCTTCGGCCATTTTCATGGCGGTATACGGCGAGCCTTCCTTGTGTTGGGCTTTGGTCGTCATTCCACCGGTTGATTTCGCGATGGTTTCCGCGCCGGTCTGATCCGTCAACAACATTTGCGTGTTGTTATGCGAAGCAAAAATGTGAATGATTCCGATCTTATCCATTATTGTGCACCTTCCGCTTCAATCGGCGCTTGTTCCGCTTCGGGGTTTGCCGGAGCTTCTTCGCCTTTGGGCAGCGCTTCCTCGAATTTTTTCTTGGTTTCGGCTTTGGTTTCCGGATTCGCGTTGGTTATCGGTTTTCCGTAAAACCCGATGTGGTCTTCCTCGTTTTTTCGAACGATGTAACCCGGGCTTGAAACTTTCCGGCCGTTAATGGCAATGTGTCCGTGCGTGATGAACTGGCGCGCTTGTTTCATGGTGTTGGCCAATCCTTTTCGAACGACTTGGGTTTGCAATCGACGCTCCATCATTTCGGTGACCGACAAGCTCAACACGTCGTCGACCCCGGCGCTATTGCGAAGCAACCCGATTTTTTCAAGGCTTTGCAGCAATTCTTTTTGCTGTTTTTCGCGTTTTTCCATGGTCAGCGCCAAGAGCATTCGCGCGTTTTGGCGTTTCTTGCGCACGATCGCTTCCGCGCTTCGGATTTCCCGCTTGTTTTTCAAGCCGAAATTTTCCTTAAGCTTTGTTTCGCTTTCAAGTCTGTTGCGATCCCACGGCTTTCGCGGACGCGCATATTGCTTTTTTGGTTTTTTTGTATCGCCCATCTAACATCCCTTTCTCAATCATTTCTTGGCCGCGGGCTTGGCTGGTGCGGCTGGTTTTGCCGCCGAAGCCGATGCTCCGCCCTTGGCGTCTTTCTTGGTGACACCGACCACTCCGCCTTTTCCGCGGTGAGTCGACTTGGTTTTTTGTCCGCGCACGGGCAATCCCCATGAATGGCGCAAACCACGATACGACTTGATCTGATTGAGCCGCTGCAAATCCTTTCGGATCGCAAAATCCAGTTCGCTCATGACCATGTGCGTCGTGGCACCCGTTTCAAAATCGCGCTGGCGATTCAAAGTCCATTTGGGCAAGCCGTGCTTGTCCGGATGCAACACTATGTCTTCAAGTTTTTGATCCAAATCCTCGGTCATTTCGCCGATGCGCGTGTGTCGAGACACGCCGGTTTCTTTTTCAAACGCTTCCGCGATGTTTTTTCCCATGCGTTGTCCGATTCCCTTGATTTCCTGAACCGCCTTGTAAATCTGCGAGGTTCCCGTCAAATCCTTGTTGATGATCCGGACAATGTATCGAATTTCTTTTTTCTCAGTCATATTTTATTCAACTCACTTGAGCGCCGAAACGATTTCTTCTCGTTTGGCTCCTTTTTTCAATTCCGCCTTTTCCGGCGTGACAAACAAATGGCTTGGATTACAGCGTTTGCGCTTGACTTCCACGCCTTCGATCGTAACAAACCCGTCTTTTTCAATATCGACAACGACCACGCGTTTTCCCGCGTTTCGACCCGTTGTCTTGATGCAAATGCGTCCTACTTCAATTCCTGCCATAATTCATCCCTTTTCTTTTTTTACTCCATTGTTCGCAGCGCTTGTTCCACGAATTTTTTATATCGCAATTCCACGTCTTCGATGCGCTTGGTTCCGAACCGGACCGCGGCCGCGTCTTCGATGATGCGTTTCGTCGCTTTTCCGGAAAGAATCCCGCCGAAAATCCGGCTGGGTCTACGCTTGGTCTTGGACAGTTTCCGAACTTCCACCAATGTGTGTCCATGCGGAACGCCATGCAGCAATTCTCCGTTGATCGCGCAGAAGCGTTTGCCGTGCTTGGCTGAAACCATTTTGGTTTTGTGTCCCGCGATTCCTTTGCGCGTCTTTGCGCGTTTTCCTTTTCTTCCGTGGCTGGTCATTGTTTCAATCCTTTATTCCATTTTCAACGCTTTCAAAATCGCCCCGATGATCAAACTCGAGACGAGCGAAGAATAAATATACGTCCAGAACCAACTGATCGTACTCGTAATCTCAAACGACAAATCCCGATGAACAATCGGCAACGGAAACGGCAACTGCACCAGGCTTCCACCGAACCATGCTTGGAGAAAATACAATGCGGGTCCGAAAACCACGAGGCTTACGACCATCATTTTTCCCATCATCTGAATGGACTTATTGAAATTTTCCAACATTTGCGTTTGCAATGATTCGAGTTCTTTCTTCGATTCTGCATCCTCCTTACTTGCCAATTCCTGCATTTTTTTTTGCTGTTCTTTCATTTGCTTTTGGCTTGCCAAAAAGGCTTTTCGGTCCATCAAGGTAAACTGCAAAACCTTTGACACCACGGCCAATAAAGCCGAAAAGGCGAAGATTTCAATGCTTACCGGGAACCCAAATACCATTCTATGCACCAAAAGACGCAAAAAAATCGGCAAAACGGGTTTTTTGTATATTACATATTCTTCTGCCGATTCATTTAAAAAATTCTTGTTATCCCCCGATCATCTTGGCCAGCATAGGGTTTGATTCAAATACCTGCTGTTTGGCCAAATCCTCGTATAAACGGTATACAATACCGACGGTCAGCAAAATCCCGGTTCCGGTCCCCAAGGCATTGGTTAAATCCGCAAAACCGGCTAAAATTCCTACGAACGCAGACCCCAGAATGGTAATAGTCGGGATATACCGATCCAAAACCTGTCGCATGACCCTCGGATCCCGTCGAAAACCCGGAATCGACATGCCCGCGCGCTGTAACTGCTCGGAAACCGCGCCGCTTCCCTGGCCCGCCAATTCCACCCATAGTTTTCCAAATACCACGCAAATAATCGTAAAAAACACCAAATACACCGCCGCATGCCCGATTTGCGGAAGCAAAAACGCGATGTCTCCGCCGCCTTGCACCAACTGCTGAATAATCGTCACCAGCAACCCGTTGGGCGTCGTTAAAAAACTCGAAATCGCTGCGAACACGCTGCCAATCAAGGGAATCTTTTGCCCTGCGGTCGACAGCAACTGAATATTCGCCAAAAACGCAGCCGCCAAAATCACCGGAACATTCGAAACATACAATAATTTCACGGGAAATCGTCCGCCGACTCCGGCGCGACCCATGGTAATCGGAATATTGACATGCATTCCTTCGACAAACACGACCACGAAAAAGATAATCAACGTGATTAAGATCGGAAGCAAATACGCGACTCCCGCGCCCAGGATTCCGGATCCAAGATTCGCGAAAAACAAAAACAACAATCCGCTTCCGTTTAACGGATCGAACTGACCAATGGTGTTAAACGGATTAAAAATTCTCCACACGATGTGGCTTGCGACTCCGGCCGCAATGAACAAACCGATTCCGCTTCCGATTCCATATTTGGAAACGACTTCATCCAAATACATCAAAATAATCGAACCAAGCGCAATCTGCAGCACGACGGGAATAAACCAGCCCGCTTGCGGCGCGACAAGTCCGCCGATGACATACGCTAACGATTCGAAAAAACACAATATCAACGCCAATAATTTTTGTGCGGAACTAAAACGCGCTTTGTCTTTCGGATTGCTTAAATCCACGTTGATGATTTTTCCGCCGACCAACAACTGCAAAATAATCGACGCAAGCACAATGGGTCCGATTCCAACCGTAATCAAGGTTCCGATATTGGACGCCAAAATGAACTGCAACGTGGACAATTGTCCGCCGGCAGACGCGCTTAAATCCAATCCGATCACGGACACGGCGCCCATGACGAAAAAAATCAGCAATACTCCGAATGTCCATTTCAGCCGATTCGACAACGAGGGCTGCTGCTCCGGGGTCTTTACCTCTGGCAACCAGCGGTAAAACGGCTCCAGCGCATTCAGAAAAGCACTCATTGACTTTCCTCTCCGCCTAAAGACTCGAACTCGGTTCCTTCCACCTTATCGCTTGCTTTCTTGGTTAACTTAATGTTCACAAACACAACATCCAGTTCGGTGTCTCCGCCGCCGAGCACTTTTTGAATCCCGACTTTTTTCCCGTCAATCACGAACTGACCGTCTTTGTTCTTTTCAACCAGTTTTTGTTCAATCCACATCGGAATCAACGCGTCAAGTTCCCGCAGGTTCACCGCGATGGGTTTGATGGATTTTCGCGCCATGCGGATTTTTTTGCCGAACAAATGCTGATACGAGTTTCGCTTTTGTTTTTGGCTTCCCGCGTGGCCTTTTCCGCCCCGGCTTCCTTTTCCACGCCAGTTCTTTTTGTTTCCGTGGCGGGTTCTGTTCCCGAGTTTTTTAACGCTTTTTTTTCCTTTTCGAACAACCATGCTATTCAATCCTGTTTTAGCTCATGCGTTTGATCAAATCATTGATCTTTTCTTTTCGATCTCCGGATCCGCCGCCCATCGAAAAACCGGTTTTGACACCGGTGCGTCCGAATCCTTTTTTGGGGGGGTGAAGACGAAACACCGGTTTGACTCCAAGGTCTTTTAATGATTTCTTTTGCGAAAGCACCCATTCCGCGACTTCATCTAGATTCTTCGCTTTGTGGGTTTTTAAGAATTCCGCATCGAGTTTTTTGTCTCCTGAAAGCTTTCCGCGTTTTTCAAGCACGCGCGAAAACGTCTGGGCGTCGACCGGACCGTACGTAATCAAGTGCTCGACTTTTTTGAGCATTCCGTGATTGACCGGCGAATCCGAAAGAACGATCATGTGATTGATGCGTTCCAACCGGAGCATTTTCATGGTATCGCGCACGTCATACGGCGTGTGCACTTCGCCTTTGATTCGAACAACTGCCAACATTTACATCCTCTCTTTTGCGTCCATTCGGCCGATCTTTCTGGTGATCTCTTCCGATTGCTGCATTTTGCTTGCACGTTCCAGCGCGTTCACAGCGGCTTAGACCACGCGTCCGAGATTCCACCGAATCGGAGCACGTCTTTGATGTGTTCTCCGACCACAAGCCCGAGTCCCCGGGGCGCCGACATGAGTTCCACTTTAACCGAACCCATTTTTCCTTTCGTGGTAAACGGCAACGAATGGGGCAATCCGCATTTGCATTCCCAACTTCCGCAACCGCGGTAAACGCGAACCAAAGAAAGTTTCGCTTTTCGTTTCGCTTTCTGCAAAGCCGGCACGCGTTCGCGATCGGACGCGATTCCGACTCCGATAAATCCTTTTCCGTTTCCAACCAAAACCGTGGCCCGGTAGGAAAACTGTCGTCCGCTTCGCACGACACGCGCGGTTTTTTTGAGTTCCACCATTTTGTCCATGGCGTTTGACATCAAAGCATCCACGATTTCGGGTTCCAAAATCTTGTATCCGTGATCGTAAATGTAATCGAGCGATTCGATTTCGCCGTTTTTAACGCGTTTACCCAATTCGGTTTTGGGAACCCAGTCGTTTAATCGTTTTTCGTTTTCTTTTTCGCGCATGGCTTCGACTGAAAATTCGTCGCCTCCGCGTCGTCCTCTGCGGTCTCCTTTTCTTTCTCCTGCTTTTTGCTTTCGTACCATCATCGATCACTCAACATTACTTTTTGGTTTTCACGGTTTTTTTTGCCGGGTCTTTTTCAATCGCGCTTTTGACCTGCGTAAACGATTCCGAGATTTTTTTCGGATCAAACCCGTTTTGCATTTCTTTTGAAAACTGTTTCTTGGCTTTTTCGCCATCCAATTTTTGTGCAAACGCTTCAATATGCTTTCCGCTTACGCGTTTTTCATCCGGCAACGCGTCTTCGCCCACCGGAACAGTCAAACCCGCGTCCAGCACGCCTTTGACCGCCGAAAAAATGCGTCCTTTGTGCATCGGCGTATGCAATCCGATGTCAAGCACCGCGGTTTTGATTCCTGCGGCCACCGCGCGTTTTCCAAGCAAAAAACCCGCCAAATACGCGGAGGGAACGTTTCCCAGATTCGATTTCCAATTGAATCCCCCGAGTTCCTGCGAACTCGACGAAACAACCGTGAAGTCTCCTTTTTCCGAATACTGGACGATCTGCAATTTCATCAAGTTGTTGCTTTTTCGGACCACGAGCCGCGGCTGGTGTGATTTTAGCAACGCCAGTCGCTTGGCGTAATTTGTTTTTCCGCTTCGTCGGCGTTTGAACAACAATTTGTAGGTTGATTTATGGGTCATTTCATATCACTTGTTTTCCTTAACAAACAATTCAATCTGTCGTTTTCCCTTGAAATATCCGCCTTTGATCAGCGTGTAAATGCGCGTATACATTTCTTTCGAAATGGATTTCTTTTCGCGCAACTCGCGCAGATACCTGCGTTGTCCGCGTACCATCGAAATCCACTGGGCTTTCTTGTCCATGCGGGTCTTTTTGGTTCCGCGTCGCTTTCCATATCCTCGTTTTCGGCCTTTCTTTTTCTTGGCCTTTAAGATCCGTGCTTTTCCGCGCGAATGACCTTGGGTCTTTGTTTTCTTGATCAATTTTTCGGTAATCAATTGTCGGACGTCTTCCTTGGTGAGGGCTTCGGAAATCCGCTTGGTTTCATCCGGATTCATCCACACGTTGCGTTCGCCGGTTTTTAGGACCGTTGCCGCCAATCGTTTGATCTTTTGCAGTTCCATTTTTTATCCCTTCAGTTCAACACTTCAATTCCGATTTCGCGGGCCTTGGCCAAAATCAATTTTCGCTTGGCTTTTCCCACCGTTCGGCCGATACGCAACACCACGTTGGGCTTTGCAACAACTTCGCTTGGCGAAAACACGCGCATTTCCGAATAACCGCTTGGATGCAGTCCCCGGATGTCGTTTGGAGTCCGGTAACCCGAGTCGACCACCAAACCGTCTTCCTGGTTTCTTCGCGTATCGACTCCGCGGGTTCTGCGCCACTTCTGCCATTTTTCAAGCGACACGCGTCGAACGCTTCGGCTTCCGAACCGGCCGCGAAACATGGGGCGGTATTTGACTTTGATTTTTTTCTGTAATCGCTTAATCTTTATGTCCTTGGCTTTTCCTTTTCGGGGTCCCGCTTTTTTCGCCGTCTTTGGCGCACTTGGTGCGGCCTGCGGTTTTGCCGCTGCTTTGGGGTTTGCTTTTGCTGTTTTTTTGGTTACCATATTCATTCACTTACTCATGCTTTGATTTTGAAACGATAAAAATTCCGTCTTGAAACACGCGTTTGTCGCGTCCGATCACGCGGGCGGCGCCTTCAATATTGGCCGCGGTTTGTCCCACGTGTTCCTTATTGGATCCCGTGACGACTACTTCTTTTCCTTTCACCATGACTTTGGTTCCTTTCACGATTTTCGCGCGGCGGGATTTTTTTTCTCCGAGAAAATTGTTGATTTCCACGACCGATTCCTTGACGTTAACCGTCATCGGAAAATGCGAAAAAACAATTCCCATTTTGTACTCGTAATCCTTTTTGGTTCCCTTGATCAGGTTTTCGACATGCGACACGATCGCGTTCATTCTGGCAACTTCGCGGTTTGACAAATGAACCGCCGTAAGAACGATGGCGTTGCCTTCTTTTGAAAACGAAACGCCTTCGGCCGAAAACGTTTTCGAGACTTCGCGTCCGTTTCCTTTCACCGTGACTTTGGCGCCGTCTATCTGGGCATCCATGCCTTGGGGCAACTCGATTCGTCGCATATTTTTTTCCATAACCATTTCACCTAAAACACGTACGCCAGCAGTCTTCCGCCGACGCCGTTTTCCTTGGCTTTCTTGTGCGAAAACACACCCTTAGGAGTGCTTACGATCAGAATTCCGATGTCGCGCGCGGGCAAAAACTTCTTTTCGAACCGCTCGAACTCGTCTTTCTTGACCGCATATCGCGGCTTGACGACGCGGCATTCGTTAATGCGTCCTTCCAATGACACGATGGCTTCCTCGCCTTGTCGGGTTTCTTTCCAATCCACTTTCTTGACAAAGCCATTTTCCTGCATTACGCGCAGGATTTCTTTCAAGAGTTTCGAGCCCGGTTTAATCGTACACGTATGTCTCGCCGCGCTTTCGCTATTCTTGATACTCGTCAATGCATTTGCAATCTGGTCTACGCTCATTTCGTCACCTAATCAAACTTCCTAAATCCCAATTTTTCTGCGTAATCCTTGAAGCATCTTCGACAAAGATTGATTCCGTATTTCCTGATCATTCCCCTGCCGCCTCCGCAGATACGGCAATGGAATTCCTTTAGTTTTGGGCTGCGCACTTTTTTCTGATTGTGCCGGTCCACTTTTTTGTCGCCGTTAGTCATTGACTTTCACTCCGAATTTCTTTTCAACAAACGCAATTCCTTCGTCTCTTGTAATCACATGCGTGCGGCCGATCGTTCCTTTGCCCAACTTTCGTTTCGAAACGCGGTAACCGGGTCGCTCAAGCGAAACCAACACGTCGAAACCGCGGATACCCATCTTCGGATCGTATTTGATTCCCTGTAAATCAATGTGTTCGCGGATACCAAAACCGAAATTTCCCATTTTGTCAAAATTTTTCTTTTTTAACGTGTTGCTCTTGGCAAGAAACGCGCGTTTTAGGAAATCCTGCGCTTTTTGCTTTCGCAACGTGGTCTTGGCTCCGATCGGAAGACCCGGGCGGATATTCCACGTGGGCAAGCGGACCTTGGCTTGGGTTTGCACCGACTTCGTTCCCGTAATCATTTCGAGAATCGTTTGGGCGTTCTTTAGTCCTTCACCTGGCTGTCCGACACCCATGTTGACCGTTACTTTGGCCACACGGATTTCGCGCATCTTGTTTTCTTCTGCCATCATTTATCACTTGTCAATTATTCCTTTTCCACCGCGATCGCGGCTTTCTTGTTTCCGATCACGAACACGTTTTCCGTAATCGTCTGAAACTCGCTGTCCCCTTTCAGCGAAACCAGGCTTTCTTTTTGCATGGTTGACGGGGAAATGTTTTCAATGGTCGCGACACTGCCGCGGTGAGTTCCGCCCACAATGTACGCCAAATGTCCTTCTTTCATCTCAAACGTATCCACGATTTTCCGGTGTTCCAAATCCACTTTCAATGAAGCGCCCACGGGGACTTTTCCGTCTTTTTGCATGAACGTCGAACCCGCATTGGTGGTCAATTGGAACAAGTGCCCTTTCGAAAGCACTTTTTTCGTGACTTTTTCAACCGAAAACTTTCCGTCGTCTTTTGTAATCTCAAGCGGTACCAGCCGGCCTCTGCCGTTCAATACCATTCGATAATATTTTTTCGCGGTTTCCAGATACACCACGTCAAACAATCCCACGGCGAACTTGCGTTCTTTTCGCTTTTTCGAATTCACGAAAACGGTTCCGGTCGAAAGCACGCGTCGGGTTTCCAACGCATTGGTCGTAACGCCTAACACATCGCGCAAAACCGAACCCAACGGCACAGCCGTTTCCTGGCTGTGGCTTCCGGGGCTTGGTCGAATCGCCCATGTCCGGGCTTTCTTAATCACGGTTCGAACGCGTGGCAAAGCCAATCGTTTGGACGTCGTGCGTCCGCCTTTACTACTCATTTTGCAGTCACCTTCGCTTTGGCCACGGTTTTCTTTGGTGCCGCGGTTTTTTCCGGGGCTTCTTCGTGGGTTTTCTTTTTTTTCGCCGGAGCATTCTTGAATCGCCGGTCGTCTTTGGTTTCCAATTCCATAATCATCAAATTGCTCGCGTGAATCAAAATCGGGATTTCTTTTCCGTCCGATTTTTTGCGCATGATCTTTTCAATTGCGACGCGCTGCGAATCGTAATTGACTTCGGTTACTTTGCCGGTTTTTCCGAACTGGTTTCCCGAAACGACTTTCACCAAGTCGCCTTTCTTTAAGGGCACCGCGCGGGTCTTATACTCTTTGCGCAGCTCTTTGGACAAATGCACCGACAAACGTTTTTGCTTCTGGTGCAACGCCAGGTTGGCCTGGTATTTCCGCTGCTTGTTTGGTTTTTTGCTTTTCGGATTCATCTTCAATCATTCCTTACAAAACGGCCTGGGCCAATCCCGCGACTTTCGGATATCGTTCGGCGACTTCTTTGGCGACCACGCCTTTGACTTCGGATGCTTTGGGCAATCCTTTTTCATCGACCAATACAACCGCGTTGTCTTCGAACGCGATGCGCATTCCGTCGCGTCGGCGGTATTCTTTTCGAACACGGACAACGACCGCGCGTTCCACTTTTTTACGCATTTCCGGTTTTCCTTTCTTGACGACCACGTTCACGAGGTCGGCGATTCCGGCTTTCGGATACATTTTCTTGCGTGATTTGAATCCAAACACGCTGATAATCTCCACTTCTTTCGCGCCGGAATTATCCGTACACAAACAACGCGTCTTTTGCGTCAATCCCCGCACCGGCGAAGCGTTAATGGCATTCATTTCTTATCCTCTTTCTTTTTGGGTTTTTCCTCTTCTTTGATGTCTTCAATCAAGCGTTTTTCGGCGGCTTTCTGCAGGATCTGCATGACGACGAAATTCTTGGTTTTCGAAATTTTTCGGGTTTCCCCGATTCGTACCACGTCGCCTTCGTTCACGGCAAAATTGTCGGGAACGTGCGCTTTTACTTTTGAGCGGCTTTTTTTGTATCGCTCATACTTTGAAACGTAATGCACTGTGTCGCGCAAAACCGTAACGGTTTTCGGGGCTTTCGCGCTGATGACTCTTCCATCAAACACGTTTCCGCGCACGGGCAAACTGTTTTTGTTTTTCACCGACATGTTTCTTCCCTCATTTTTTTTTCTTGACCAAAGCCTTAATGCGGTCTTCCGGCCTAAAACACCATTCTTTCAAATCTAACGTGTACTTTTTCTCCTTCCATTCGATTTCCAATTTCACTTCTTTTTTTGGCAACACGATTTCTCTGGAATCCGATTCCAACACAACCGTGTTTTTGGTTTCACCGACGATCCGACCTTTTTTTCCGACTCTGCCCGGATCCGTGGACGCGATCACAACCGCGTCCAAACCGATCCATTCATGGCCGGCAAGGTTTTTCTCGGTAATTTCAATGATCATCAATCAATGCCTCGTTGTATCCTTCCGCAAGCAGCACTTCTTTGACTTTTCGTGCATGATTTCCTTGCAGTTCGATGATTTTGTTCTTGGATGTTCCGCCGCAAGCGAGTTTTTTTTTCAACACTTTTTCCAGTTCTTTGGCCAGTTCCTCGGTGTCGAAACCGCTGACGTGCGTCACCTGTTTTCCGAATTTTCGGGTAATCATCCGAATCTTTATTTTCTGCTGCTCTTTTTCGATTTGGCCACAGACGCAAAGTGATTTCGGTAGTCCACAGGTTTGACAAATTTCATCCATTTTTTTCCTTCAGCCTCCGCGTGCTATCATTTTTTTTGTTTTTTGCTTAAGCGCTTTTTCGTGGCTAACCGTCAGAATCCGCGCGATGGTTTTGCGCATATCCTTTATTTTTCCAGGATTCTCGGGTCGGGTTCCGGACGCGACGAGTCCGCGTTCTTTGGCCAGTTGTTTCTTCAATTCCGCCAGTTTCGTTTCCGCGTCTTGATCGCCCAATGCACGAACTTCTTTTACTTTCATACCTTAACCTTCACTTTTCTTCTTCCACCGCGGATTCCTCGGCTTTTTTCTCTGCAGGTTCTTCTTTCTTTTCTTTTTTTGCCTTGGGTTTTTCCGCTTTGGGTTTCTTGGTTTCTTTCTTTTCGGTTTTTTCCTCAACGATTTCTTCGGCTTTCTCGGTTACCGGCTCCACTTCCATTGGAACCGATTCCGCGACAACGGTTTCATCCGCTTTTTTCCCGATGTAATTTCTCAAATCAATCTTGTCCAAAAACTGCACGTCGGGTCGCACGATCCGTACTTTGAAACCGATCGCTCCGATCTTGGTGATCGCGGTTCCTTTGGCATAATCGACGAGCAACGCTTCGTTCCCGACTTTTTTCATGTATCCTTCGGCCAGGCGTTGTTTGCGTTTTCGCTGTCCTTTTCCCGCAATGACTCCTTTAACAATAATTTCGACTCCTTTGGCGCCGCTACCCATGATGTCGCGCACGGTTCGAAAGCAAACGCTTCTCCACGAGAACCCTCGTTCCACGGCCGCCACGATCTTGTCGGTGACGGCTTGCGAGTCGAGATTCACCTTGGGAATTTCCCGGATTTCCAACTGCGGATTTTCGATTCCGTACTTGGTTTTGATCGCTTCGGTAAGGCTTCGGATGTTTTCCCCGCCTTTTCCGATCGCGAGTCCCGGTGACACCACGTTGACGACGATTCGCGTCACGAGCGGCGTCTTGACGATTTCGGACCGCGTGAAACCCGCGCGTTCCAATTTTCCGCGCAAGAACCGGTCGAGTTCGACTTTTCGGATTCCCTGTTCGATGAATGCTCGTTCAATCATTTGCATATCCCCTTAGGCTGCCTCTAACAACACAATTTCGATGTGGCACGACTTTGTTTTTCGTCGTTTTCCGCTGATGTGTCCTTTGTTCTGGTACGACGGTCTTCCAAACGCCTGGCTTGCAAACGCATGCAAGACCACGAGTTTTTCGGCATCGAGTCCCTTGTAATCGGCATTCGCTTTCGCGCTTTGTACCAGCTTCAAAAATACTTTCACGGTTTTTTCCGGATACCGGCCCGACTTGGTGTGTTCTTTCGCTTCGCCTTTTCTGTGCGCAACTTTCTTGTTGTAGCGCGGCAACGGCAAGTGTTCTTCTTTTTCAAGCACGCGTTCCAAAAACGCTTCCACTTTTTTCACGGGTTTTCCGCGGACCTGGTTGCAGATTTCGGTCGCGTATTTGAGCGACGCGTTAACGCCAACGCTCAATGCGCGCGCCATTTTTTTCTCCACAACGGTCGTTTCCAGATTGTAATTTCGTTTCATATGCTAACCTTCATTATCGCGCGGTAATCGCGGTGCTCGACTTGGTGGCACCGATTCCGGCTTTTCCGTGCAGCAAGCGTTTCCTCGTCAAAACCATTTCGCCCAGGTAATGGCCCAGCATTTCCGGTATGACCAATACTTGTTCGAACGAGTTTCCCTTGTAAACGGCAAAACGCAATCCCACCATTTTGGGAATGATCACGGTATCGCGCAGATGCGTTCGGATGGCTTTGGGTTCTTTTCCCGCTTTTTGCGTCTGAATGTTTTTTTCGATGCGTTTCAACAACTGCTTGTCGAATCCGTGCTGTAACGTTCGACGCGCTCGGCTTCGAACCAGCAACGCGAATTGATCCAGCGGCATTTCCGAAAGCTCCGTCATTGTCTTGTTGCGGTACAAAAATTCCTTTGCCATTTATCTCTTCCTCCGTCCCGTGCGGCTTGAGGCAATCGCTCCGACCTTTCGGCCCGGCGGCGCATTGCGCTTGGTGCTCTTGGATTTTCCGGCGTGATGCTGGCTTCCACCGAACGGGTGATCGACCGCGTTCATGGCGACTCCACGCAATCCCGGATAATGGCGTCTACGCGCCTTCATTAAATGAAAATGGGTTCCTGCTTTAAGCATTGGCTTTTCATGTCGTCCTCCGCCCGCCACACAACCGATCGTTGCGCGGCATTCCAGTGGAAGCTCGATGGTTTTTCCCGAAGACAATTTAACCAACGCGTTTTTGGCGGTTTTGGACATGATCAACCCGTACAAACCCGACGCTCGAACCAGGGATCCGCCGTCTTCCGCCATTTTTTCAACGCAAAAAATCGGGCATCCTTCCGGAATCTGCGCGACAGGCAATACGTTTCCGATTCCCACTTGCGCGTTTTTGCCCATTTCAATCGATTGTCCTTTCGTCAATCCTTCGGCGGCGATCATATACGATTCTTTTCCGTTCGAAAACAACACGCGCGCCAAAACCGCGCTTCGACCCGCGTCGGTTTCCAATTCCAGCACTTGTCCGGACAAAACACCGAGCGGTTCGGTATCCGAAGAACGCAAGTACCGCACGTCCGCGGTTCCTTTTTTTGTCGCAATAAACGTAAAGGAGCCTTTGCCTCTTCGCTGCGCTCGTAATGACTTACCCAATTGAACACCTTTAAATGACTCCGAGTTTAATCGCGACATCGCTTGCCTTGAACGCCTTGTCAAGCCGCACGAACGCTTTTTTCCGGCCTTTTCGGTCGCGGATCAAATTTACGTCGGATACCTTGACCGCGTACACGTCCTGGACCGCTTTTTTGATTTTGTCCTTGGACGCCGAATCACTGACGACAAACGCCAGTTTGTTTTCCTTTTCGATCATTCCGACCGCTTTTTCCGTAATCAACGGATAAAAAATAATTTCCGTCAAGTCCCTGATTTGTTCGCTTGCGGAAGCCTGCGCGACCAGGGGGGTTTTCTTTTCCTTTGACGCGATTCGTTCCTGGACCTGCGTGTGCTTTCCGGTGGACTTCTTTTGCACGACCGGTTTTTTTTCCGCAACGGGTTTCTTCGCGACTTTGGCCGCTTTTTTCTTTGCCATTATTCTTTACCCCAAATCTTTCCGACTTGCGATACAGCGTCTTCCGTCCACAATGTCAACCGGCCCGGTTTTGTTCCCGGGGCCAGCAATTCAACGCTCAAATTTCGGGCTTCGACCACGTCAACGCCTTCGAGGTTTCGGCAACCCTTGATCGCCGCGGCTTTTTTTCCGACCACAATCAAAATGCTTTTTCGCCGCTTGTACTTGTTTCCGCGGCTTTTTTGCTTTCCGGCGCGAACCGTGCGCTTTTCTTTCGCGCTTTCGATTTCGTCCCACAGCTTCAAACTCTTCAACACATTCGAAACATCCTTGGTTTTGGCGAGTTTTTCAAATTCATTCGAAATCACCAACGGCACTTCCGAAACGCTGGTTTCTCCGCGAATCTGAACAAAACTCTTGTTTCCCGTGGCCGCAATCGCGCTGGCAAGCGCTTTTTTGCGTTCTTTCTTGTTCATTTCTTCCGCGATACGCGACTCCACTTTCGGCGGATGCGCGGCGTGACCGCCCACGGCCTGCGAAACACCGGCGACTTTTCCCGCCATCAATGAACCGCGGTTTTTCATGCGGGGCAATCGGGCGTGACCCGTGTTAATCGATTTTTCTCCGCCGGGCAAACCGCGATAACCGATGTACACCGCGGTATTATCCAATCCGGCTTTCAAATATTTTCCTTTGGGCTGCTTGGCTTTTGACTGGCTTGACAAAACGGCGCGCTTGATCAACTGGGTGTTGACCTGCGACTCAAAAATCGGGGGTAACTCCAGGGCTTTTCCCGCTTTTCCATCCAATCCCAACACGTGGCACTTCATCTTAAATCCTCTATTTGGCGGCTTGCTTTAATTCGTCTTCAACGCTTTTATGCTCTTTTTTTTCGACTTTTTGCGCTTCAACCTTGGCGGCTTTCGGAGTTTCTTCGGTCGCGGCTTTTCCGTGCGTAACCGTTGAAATAAACGAAATTTCTTCAAGCTTAATGCGGTTTTCGCGGCTGGGTCTTGTCGGCAAGCGCAATCCGATGCAACGCTTGGAAGGACCCGGAATCGACCCGGCAACCAAAACAAAATCATTCGAAACATTTCCATAATGCGCAAAACCGCTTGAAGGCGAAATGGCTTTTCCTTTCTCGCCTAAAACCAGGATCTTTTTGTTGAATTCGGTGCGCGAATTATATCCCATTTGTCCCGCGCGCGCCACCGTCCACATGACAGTCGGGGGATGCCACGGACCGATCGATCCGACCGCGCGCTGTTTCTTGGCTTTGTGGCGCTGAATCTTGACATTGTGTCGTTTGATGACGCCTTGCATTCCTTTTCCGGTCGAAACCGCTTTGACATCCATCAGCGTGTTGTTTTCAAATACTTCTTTCAAATGCAATTCGTTTCCGAGTTTTTCTTTCGCAAACGCCAGTTGTTCGTCGACTCCACCTGAAATCGCGACTTCGGAAACGTCGGGTTTTTTCTTCCCAAATCCGGTCAAACTCGGTTGCGTCGCGACCAGCAAGCGCACGTTGGCGATTTGGTCTTTGATTTTTTCCAAATCCGAAATCGTTTTGTACACGGTTTTGGTTTTTTTCTTCTTTGACTGCGGCGATTTAAAATTATAAATTTTTTTTTGAAGATGTCGATCCGCTTTGTCGGCCCACATTTCGGTTAACACGTTGATTCCCGTGCGACCATCGTTCCATCCGGTGACGCGAATTCCGATCACGCGAAGCGGCGGACACTCGATAACGGTTCCCGCCATTATGATGTCATGACCGGTACTTGGCGTGCTTTTTCGAAGGTCTTTTCCCCCGATCTGCACCATGCCGGCTTTATATCCAAAAAAATTAACCGCTTTTGCCTTGCCCGCTTTGGGAGCCGAAAACGCGCGGAAGCTTGGGGTTTCCTTGTCTGCGCGAGAACGCGGATAGTATTGCAGGCTTCCTGTTCGAGGACGCGATTTATCTACCATTCTTCATCAATCCACTGAAAACGGGCTTTGGGGGCCCAACAGCCAAAAATTCGTGTTTTGGCAGTTACATCCAATCCGGTTCGAACTGAATGCAGTTTGCCGTCAAAAAGACGGATAAAATCCAGGAAAACCCCGGATTCGTTAATATATCAATTCCTTCGGAAAAAGGTATTTAAAGAGTGCTGTTCTGTTTTCGCTTTTGGCTGGCCATCCCACCAAGAACTTCAAACACTCTTTGGTTTTATCCCTAATTCTCTTAGATATTCAACACTCTTTTTTTTTTATTCAATACTTTGTTTAATTATCCAACAGTTTGTTTAATTACGCGCGCCACGAGTGCCGTCCATTCGAGCGATACTGGCCATTTTTATCAATCACCGAAAACGGCGGATGGCGAATCCGCGGCGGATGGGCTTCGCGATACTGGTTATCCAAAAACAAGAACACCAACACCACGGCCAGCACGATCAACAAAATCAAAAGCCCGCTGGAAAACACTCCGCGTCCAAGCGAAAACAAACCCGCAAAAAAACCGTTCGACGGGGTCAGTTGGCTTCCAAATCGCTTCATGGTAAAAGCGAATCGATCGGATCGACCGTCATCCAACGCCACCACTACTGAACCGTTTCCGTCCGTTGCCGAAGCACTGGGCTTGGCAGAAAAAATCCGGGTATTTGATTCATTGGGGTTTAACGTAAACACGCTGCGGTTATTCGAAACCGACCAGCCGGCCGGAAGTTCGATCCACACGTCTCCGGAAACTTGAGAATCCGAAAAATTGGTCACCTGCACATGCACCTGGGTTTCTGTCGGCGACACCGGCACCACGGAAATAGTGACCGTAAGAACATCGGACGCGCTCAACTTCGGAACCGCTTTGATTAAAATATCCCGCTCATCCACCAAGTCGCCGTCCTCAAAAAGACCCACGACCGCGTCCGCTTCTCCGAACACGTTGTTGGAAAAAATATCAATGTACACCGGAACCGACTCGTTTCGTGGAACCGACACCGAATGCGATTCGGTCGTCCAACCATTCAGAATATTTCCCATTTTCACGTCCACGGTTCGGCTGAAATTCGAATTGTTTTCGACCAAAACCTTGACCGTCGTTTTTTTGACAAACACCACGGAGGACGGCAACGACGCGATTCGAATGTCCCCGTCTCCAGTCTCGCGGGAAACAATACGCGTAAATTTCTTTAACGCCGTGCAATCGAACACGCTGGGGCGAAACTCGAGATTTGTTTCCGAACCCGAAAGCAACGTCGCTTTCACGGTCGTTGAAAACCAGCCATTCGGCGGCGCGGAAATCACGCTGGGCGAAACCGACAAATTGGTTCCGCTCAAATACACGAACGCGTCCTGATCCGTCGGATTGAAAACACGCACATCCACCCATGCCACGTCATCGGACGCAACCACGCGATCCGGCACTTCGAGTTTGAAGTCCGGACACGTTTCGTCCGAATCTTTCGGCGTGATAACCACCGGAAAACTTTCGGTTCCGATCGCGGTGAACGAACACGTAGCCCCGTCGGCGAAATGACCCGACACCTGGATAAAACCGGTTCGGTCTCCCTCGCTCGAAACACGATTTGCCTGTGCCGAAAACCACACCCGGGCGATTCCGCCTCCCGAAGGCGCAAACAAGTCAAACGTGGTTTCACTAAGCGAAAAATCCGTGCTGTCGTCAAACATGTTCACGGAATCAATGTAAAACGTCCGGTTCGAACCGTTCAACACCTTGAAAAAATCCGTTTTCGAAGACCCGCTTTCCAAAAGCAATGGAAAGGCTTCGATCGAAACCGAGCGGCAAACCTCTGGATTCGGCGTCGGCGTGTCCTTGACCAGTTCCACCGCGATTTCTTTGCTTACGTCCGAAAAACTGCAAATCTCGCGGTTTTCAAACTCGCCGCGCAATTGCAATCGAAACCCCCCGATTCCGGAAGCGTCCAGCGTACCCGTGGTGGCCCGCAACTGAATTGTTCCGGTGCCATGCGCCGGGATCGTGGAACTCTTTGAAATCAATTGAACGGCAAACTCGGGATCGGTTTCCTCGATTTTCACGTCATACACGGAAAAATCCAGTTCCGAATTATTCGTCACCGTAAACACGCGTGATTGCGAACCATTCTGACTTAATCGAAAAGATTCCCCCGTGATTCCAAGCTGGTTGCAGGTAACATCCGGAGCCGAATTTTCAACGGTAACCGAGAACACGCGGTCCGGAACCTGATTGCACACGGCACCCCCTTCGAATTCCCCGCGAATCCGAATCCGAACATTTCCACTGCGGTTTCCGGAAACTTCTTCCGCGCTGATTTTTACCCGCAGTTCGCCGGTTTGATATGACGGAATAATCGGATCGAAATAATCCTTTTGAACCAAAACAAAATCGCCTTCGTCCGAAATCTCGACGGAATTAATGAAAAAGCGTTTTCCGGTATTGTTTCGGATCAAAAACGTTTCAAACGAAAGCGAATCCTCGGCAACGTTCACCGGAAAAACATCCACAATGATCTGGTTGCAGGTTCCAAAGTCGCTGACCGGCGCTTTCACGGTAATCGGAACGGTTTTTTCGCCGATATGCAAATACGAACAGCTCAACCCATTTGCGAAACGACCCGAAACGCGCGCGCGACCCGTGATGGTCTGGTCCAAATACACGGCGGCCGCAGTGGCGGTTGAAACGTGCTGGGCCGTGGCATGCGCGGGGATCCAATAATTCGCGTAATCCGAATCGATATTAAGAAAGCTGGATGTTTCCGTGACGGAAAAATCATCGAGGAAAAAAGGAACATTGGACGTGTTTTCGATTCCGACAAAAAAGTTTTTGGCGGACTCCGAGTTCACGGACACCGGAACCGTGCTTAGATGAATGCGGTCGCACGAAGCGGGCGGATAATAACCGCTGGCCAGAACGGGTCCGATGACCAAGACCAAAACCACTGCCAAAAGCGCATATCGCAGATTCATCATTCAATCACTAAGTTATACAATTAGGAACAGAACACCTTTAAAAATATTACTAAACCCCGTTAATTGGTTAATTAAGGGTTCTTTCGTATGGGAGAACGCCTGCAACCCCCTCTTTGGGTCATTCCATCCAAATCCAACCGACTGGCAAGGCACGCGAAAGCAACGTGTGGAGTAAGAACTTTGTGGCAATGCAAAACGAGATTCTTGCAAAAACGATCGTGCATACTATCTGCTGTTTAATCCACACAGCAAGAAAAATGGGTGTGGCTTCAGAATTAATTTGGCGACAGCCGAAAGAAATCACCGCCGCTATACTCCGCTAAAACTGGCAATAGGCAAATCATTTGTCAGTTGCACGGCGCTTGGCCTTTCGCCGATCATAAACCGTATGCGCCCCCATGGCTGGGAGCCCTAACTTTTCGGGTTTAGGTTTTTCAAATGCCGCAAATTGTTTTTCGGATACCACCATCATTTTGCCGCCCCGTGCATTATACAGGCTTCCAACTTGATTTTTTCGCCGGTCTTCAGGATCCATCCGTCTATTGCGCGTCACATTTCTTCGAATTTCAGGAGTACGCGTATTGGTAGTTAATTGTTTTATCAACTCGCCCTCGCGGCGTGCGTATAATTTATGGGGTCCAAACGATGCAAAATATGCATTGGTTTTTCGACGTTCACCCATTCTTCGCTCAACAGGTTTTTTTGCAGGTATTTTCCTCACCTGCAAATACAATCCACTGTCTAAATAAATAACTTTGGTTGATGAATCTTTTATGTGCAGAATACTATTTTGCACTTTTAGGGAGTACGAAACCCGAATTTTTGCACTCTTTAAGTGCAAAGCCGGGTTTAACCAAAGCTTTATAGTCTTCCTGGGTTGTTTTCGAGTAACAAGGTGATTTTTTTGGCCAAAAAATACAAAATCATATACGACCGAGAAGGATGCATCGGAGCCGCCGCCTGCATCGCCGGTGCCCCGCAAACCTGGAAAATGGACAACGACGGAAAAGCAACACAATTAATCACGGAATTCGAAGAAAAAGACCTTCAGCAAAACCTGGATGCCGCACGCGCATGTCCCGTCAACGTGATTCATATTTTCGACGAAGCCGGAAACCAACTCATCTGACTTTTTTGGCCAACCGGCCTCTTAAGACCAACGCGTAATCTTCCCGGATACCCAACGCCGCCGCGATTTCTTTTCCGGTGGCGTTCGGATGAAAATGCAAAAATTTTGCCAATTGATCTTTTCTTTGAACCGGATTGCCGGTGGCAGGATCCATGCGAACAAACGTTCCGCGTCGCGGGATTTCTTTTCGTTTCCTTAACCGGGCTTTTAGAACCGAAATTGATGCGGACAACCGGGGGTTTCCCAGTTTTTTGGCCATTTCATTCGGATCCATTTCCGGATGCGCGCGAATCAACTGCGTCAGGGTTCCCCGTGGTTCGGTTCGACGGCGCCGGGGTTCACGCGGTTTTGACCTATTATTCGAAGCCATTTTTTTCACTTCTTTTTCCGTTTCGGTTGAATGCGCGTGGCCCCAAACAACTGGCGTCGAATCCGGCTCACGAGCACTTGCGAAACCTTAAACTGCGCAGTAAGCGCCTTATCCGAAACCCTCGGATCTTTTACCATTTTTTTTCGGATTTGATCGCTTTTCGTGACCGGTTCACGGGTTTTGGAATCCAGTTCTGAAAAATGGCCGGTGTGGGTACTTTTGCGATACGGAACCCGTCCCATTTCCGCTTTCAACTGCTGCTGGACATAATCAATGGTGTGCGGGGGAATTCGCCGGCCAAATCGCTCACTTGCAAGCCGAGCGGTCTCGGTTTTTCCAAGCGAATAATGAACACGGACAAACGCCTCCAATTCGCTTTTTTTCCTGCGCATTTTCGACCGGTCTTTTTGCAGCCTCGGCAATCGCCATCCGTCTTTACGCAACCGGGTGCGCATGGCATTTAAGGTATTTTCCGAATACGCCCGCTCCAGGACATTCGAAAGCACCCGGCCTGTTAGGGTGGGATGCGAAAGTACATACCCTTTCGCCGAAAACGGTTTGGGCGGTGTCGGAACTTTGACGGGTAAAAAGCCGCTGCTGCGGGTTTGTTTTGTTTTTTTCCGTATCTGGATCAACCCTTGATGTTTCCGATCGGCGCCAGCCGACAGACTTTTTTGGATATCCCGGCCTCGTGCATGGTATCCACGACATCGGAAATATTTTTGTACGCGGCCCCCGCTTCTTCGGCCAATCCCTGCATGGACGCCGCTTTCACGATGATTCCGCGGCTTTCCATCGAAGCCAACAATTCGTTTCCCCTATACAATTCTTTGGCTTTTTGCCGCGACATCGTGCGCCCCGAACCATGCATCGTGGAACCCAACGATTCGTCCATGGCCTGCTGGGTTCCCACGCACACGTACGAACCCGTTTCCATTGAACCGCCGACAATGACGGGCTGACCCGTTTTTTGAAAACGATCCGAAAGACCCGGTTGACCCGGACCAAAACAACGCGTCGCGCCTTTGCGATGCACCACGACTTTCCGCGTTTTTCCGTCGAATTTGTACGGCTCCACTTTCGCGATATTATGGCACACGTCATACACCAGATTCATTTCCAGATCCTCTGCGGAAGACTCGAATACTTTCGAAAAAACTTCGCGCACGCGGTGCATGATTAACTGCCGATTCGCAAACGCGTTGTTTGCCGCGCAATTCATTCCCGCAAAATAATCCTGGCCGGGTTCGCTTTGAAACGGAACACACGCCAAATCGCGGTCGGCCACCGAAATATCGAATTTTTTCATCGTTGACACGAATTCCGTGGCATAATCCGAACACACCTGATGACCAAATCCCCGCGAACCGCAATGAATCATGACCATGACCTGGTCCGGAGAAGAGATTCCGAATTTTTTCGCGATCTTGGGGTCGTCCACATCCCTTGCACGCGACACCTGTACTTCCAAATAATGATTGCCACTTCCCAGCGTTCCCAACTGGTCGGTTCCGCGTTGCCGCGCTTTTTGGGAAACCTTGGCGGGATCCGCGCCTTTGATCGCGCCGTTTTCTTCAATGGCATCCAAATCTTTTTTCCAGCCAAAACCGTTTTTCACCAGCCATTTCGCCCCGTGCACCATCACTTCGTCAAAATCATTCTCGGAAAGCGTCAACAATCCTTTGCGTCCAACGCCCACGGGAACCGATTTGAACAACTCGGAAACCAGGGTTTTCAATTTCGGTTGCACGTCCTTGATCGACAAATTCGTCGTCATCAGACGCATGCCGCAGTTTGATACTGTGATGCTATTTGCTACGAAGTTATGTGCTTCGTTTTCAACGGTAAAATCATACACATTTCCTTCAAACGGAAGTTGTTCAATTTTAATTATTTTTTCCCACACCTGCCCCGATTGATCCAAGCCCTCTGTTCTAACTTGGAGAAAACCATCGAAAGTCTCAAACTTTGTAGCGGTTCGGACGTTTGTTTTTCGATTTTCCCAAATGCTTCGCGCAACAAATCGTTCGTTAATGTAGGGGTTACCAATTCGCTGAGTGATTTCCTGTAGAGTTAATCCCTCATTTTTCAACATTCGAGCTGTTGCAATACTTTGTGTTCTTTCGGCAAGCATTTTTTGCTTTATCTGCAAATACGACGTTGCGACTGCTGCCAAAAATTGTTTCTGTTTGTTATATTCAAAACCTATTTTTTCCCACAACTTTTCCAAATTCTCTGGAACAGAGGAAATCTGAAGTCTTAATCGGATTGAAATTTCCCCCTTTTCATTAATTAGCTCTTCTCGCTCGTTTATCAAAGTACTTTCAATTCCAAATTCCTTGAGTAACTGTTTGACCTCTTCCAAAAATATTCTTCCTCCTTCCATTGCGGCAATCCTTTTGTTCATGGATAAAACAGGACCGTAAAAATTGTACGGCGCATCTGTAACAGTGTCTGGAGAAGACAGTTCTGCCCCGAAAAGAGCCGCTAAATATAACCTTTTCATCCACTTCGGGCACGTTTGCAGCCAACTTGGCAAGCCATAGATTTTTTTAGCCTTATTTCCCGTCGTGCACCCAAGTGCAGCCAATAATCCCGCAAAAGACCTTGAAGGACAATTCAGGCTGGTTTCTTCTCTGACAAACGAAAAGGTATCATACATTGTTTTTATCTTATGTACCCGAGTCCTCGAATATAATACCGATGAAAACCCAATCTCTTTCAAATCTTTCTTAATTTCTTTTAAGTCCTCTTTTTCTCCGTAAAACCCAACCGTTGCACCATGTTTTTTTAAAAAATGCAAAGAGCCGTCGCCTTGAATAAAACCCGCTATTTTTACTAACAATGGAAATTTAGGGTTGTCTTCGGTTAAAGGTAAGAGGTTTTGTTTTTTCAGAAAGCGCAATGCGTACTCGAGTGCCTTCCCATGATATGGATACGACTTAGCGAAGTCTTCTTCTGAAATAATTATTCGGGACGATGGTGGCTCAAACGGAATGCCTTCAAACGAGAACGTTGCAACGAGTTCTAATCCAAGCTTTTCACATTCCTTCATCCCCTGTTTCGTCAGTATTGGATGATCTTTTGTTGCACGGATTTGTTTCCCCGATTCTGTTGTAATCTGGTATAATACTTCTTTTTCTGGACGTTCGAAAAAACGGATGATCGGAGTCTTGGTTTTTTCATTTTCCCAAAAACAAATTAGTTGTTCTGTTTCAATCTTTTCTTTGAACGCCGCTATTGGTAACGAATATCCAAAGCGTGTAAGGATTCTTGTTTCTCCGGGAAGGCAGTTGATATCGTATCCCACCGCGCTTGGTGAAATCACGCCTTCGTTGACGTCAAAACCCGCAACGCCACCGACCGGCATTCCGTATCCCAGATGACAGTCGGCCATCAGCAGCATGTTTCCGACGATTCCCGGCATCGAAGCGACATTTTTGGCCTGCTGCAAGGTTTGGTCATCAATCGTCGGCAAAATCCGGTCGTTGGCAAACAACCGAACCGGAACATTCATCGAACCCGCGGCTGGAAGCTCAAAACGAACGCGATCGATTCGACGAAGCGATTCTTTCATATATTAACCTAAAAAAATATGGTTTAAAACCAGCTACTTTTGGACCGGTCCACCGCGTTTTTTATTTTGTCGCGCTTGTTCCTCTGCTTTTCTTAATTCCGTTTGGCGAGCGCGTACTTGCCGGAGCAATTCCGTGCGCAAAGGCTTCGGTTTCGTGCCTGTTTTCGACAACGCTTCCCACGGAACCGGTTTTTTCGGATTCGGTCCTGTTTTCAATCCGCGAACGATTCCCAATTTTTTTCCCATTCTTCGCAATATTCCCATCGTTTCACCTCAAATATCCAACACGACCGTTGCTTTTAATCGTTTCTCTTCCGTGATGATTTTTAAATTATGAAACGTCACGGCTTTCACGTCGCTTCGAACGAACTCGCTGTTTATTTCTTCGATGGATTGCCCCGACAAGGTCGCGTTTACCCCTATTTTTCCCTTGAGTTTCCAAACATTTACCGCGGCTTTCTTGAACAAAACCCGCTGGAAATCTTTCAAGAAAACGATCTCCGAAAGAAATTTATGTAGCAGTAGTTCGGGGTTTTCACCCGAAATCGAGATCACGATTTTTTTTGTTCCGCGTAATTGTTTTACTTCCGCCATTTGATGAAACAACGCTTCGGCGCAATGCAAAAACAAATCCGACAAATTCGATCCCGTGGCCTCGAAAGCGGCTTCGCCCGCAATGAAATCAAGCTCTTTATGGGTGGCCATGAGGTATTCCCTTGAAACTCAATGCGAGAAAGCATTTTTAAGGAGTTTTCGCCAGTTTGTAAACAAGTGCGGGAAAACACATGTTTATTGGAATTACCGGTTTAAATTGCTCTGGAAAAGACACCGTCGCCGAAATCCTTGAAGACAAAGGATTCGTCCGACGCTCGCTTTCGGACGAAATCCGAAAAGAAATGCGCATCCGAAACATTCCGATTTCAGACCGCGATGCCATCATCAAAATGGGAAACGACCTGCGAAAAACCTACGGGCCGGGAATACTGGCCAAACGATTGCTTGCTTCCGTGGACCCGACCAAAAACTATTCGTTTGTGTCGATCCGAAACCCCGAAGAAGTCCGGGAACTCAAAAAACACCCCCAATTTTTCTTGGTGTTTTTGGAAGCCGACCCCAAAATCCGCTTCGAACGATTATTGGCACGCGACAAAATCGGTTCTGTCGGCTGGGGCAAAACCCCGAAAACATTCAATGAATTCCAAGTCGAACAAGAAAAAGAACTCGACAACAAGGATTCCGCCGGACAACAACTCCTAAAAGTCCGGGAAATGTCCGATATCGTTATTGAAAACAATGGCGGACTAGACGAATTACGGCAAAAAATCGACGGGTTTCTCGACAAACTGCACTTTGTTTACAAACGCCCTGCCTGGGACGATTATTTCATTGAAATGAGCCGGGTAGTCGCCAAACGCGCCACGTGCGACCGCGGACGCAGCGGATGCGTTATCGTGCGCGACAAACAAATCCTAACCACCGGATACGTCGGGTCACCGCCGGGACAACCCCACTGTGACGAAGTCGGTCACCTGTTGAAAAAAGTCGTGTATGAAAATGGGGAAATCCACCAGCACTGCGTTCGAACCCTGCACGCCGAACAAAACGCGCTCATGCAAGCCGCAAAACTCGGGATTTCATTAAGCGGCGCGACCGTGTATTGCAAAATGACGCCGTGTTATACCTGTGCCATGCTGTTGATTTCCGCGGGCCTCAAACGCGTCGTCTGCGAAAAAAAATACCACGGCGGCGCCGACAGCGAAAAACTATTCCTGGCCGCCGGAGTCGAATACGCCGTTCTCCACCCCGAACTGGAAAAATACCAAAACCAGTGATCGAAAAAAACTTTTTTTTCTAACCAAAGGTTTTTTTAGTTCCGTATTCCTCTAACTATTATGACGGAATTTTTGGACTTTTTCAACAAAAACTACGGTTTCTCCAAAGTTCCCGGCATCGCGCTCGGTCGGCCCCAATTCCAATCCGTTGAAACCGACGTCTCCGTAATCTTGCCGCTTTCGTCGCTGAATAAACACGGATTGATTGCCGGAAGCACCGGCACCGGAAAATCCCGGGCATTGCAATTGATGGCCGAAGTGCTGGCAAGCCAAGGAGTATCCGTTTTCCTAAGCGACGTCAAAGGCGACGTATCCGGTTTTGCAGCGCCCAATGACGCTGAAAAAGTCAGGGAACGAAGCGAACAACTCAAGATCGATTTTTCTCCCAAAACCTTTTCTACCAACTACTGGAGCCTCTCCAACCGGTTTATTCCCCTGCGACTAAACCTGTCCGATGTTTCGCCCGTGCTGATATCCAAACTGCTTCAACTCAACCCCACGCAGGAAAGCCACTTGTCCATGATTTTTATTTTCGCCAAAGAAAAACAAATCATCATCAACGATTTTTCGGATCTTTTGGAAGTCTCCGAATTCCTAAAGGAAAACCCCCGCGAATCCAGCGGCATCAGTCCCCAAAGCATCGACGTGATCCTTCGAAAAATAAGCGTGTTGCTAAACGAAGGAATCGATTCGTTGTTCGGAGAACCCGCTCTTGAAACCGCGGATCTTTTGCGCCCCGCGACCATTAACGTTCTCAACTTGTCCGACGTTCGAAAACACGCGGACATGCTGTCCATTGTCATGTCGTTTGTGCTCTACAAATTATTCAATGAACTGCACGACATCGGTGACACTCAAAAACCAAAAGCCGTTTTTTTCATTGACGAAGCGCATTACCTCTTCGAAAACGCGAATCCTTCGCTTGTGCAACTCCTGGTCACGATTTTGCGACAAATCCGATCCAAAGGAATCGGAGTCGTGTTCGTCACCCAAAACCCAAACGATATCGACGACAAAATACTGGGGTTGCTTGGAACCAAAATCCAGTTCGCGATGCGCGTGTTTGCCGCCGACGACGTAAAAGACCTCAAAGCCATTGCGGGCGCGTTTCCCAAAAGCGATTTTTACGCGCTTTCCGACGAACTCAAAACTTTGGCGGTCGGAACCGGATTCGTTTCCGCGCTAAACCCGAAAGGAGAACTGCTTTCGCCGGTAAAAACCGTTTTTTTTCCGCCGCAAAGCTTCATGGACGTTTTGCCGGATGAAACATTGTTGTCGGCGACGGATACTGCGCTTGTTTCGAAGTACAGCGCCAAACGACCAAAAACCGAAAACGCAACCGACCGCTTGTCGTTGTCAAACCTTGCCAAAATCAAACCGCGAGGATTAAGTCTGTGGGAAGTCGAACAAAAAATCAAAATGGATCGCGAAAAACAAAACCCGCCCGCGTACGTCACGGTGCCGCGCACGGTTTCAAAACTGTCCAAATCGCTGTTACCGATTCTTTTGGTTTTGCTGGTGATCCTACTCATCCTTGCACTGGCGGCCCTGATCGCCATGGGAAAAATCAGAATCGGATAAATGCTTGTTGAAAAAAAGATTGAAAAAAATAGTTTTACGATTTCAAATCGATTTCCATTCGGACGTTTTCGGGAATGTCGATTCGCATCACGCGATGCAATGTCCGGACATCCGGAGCAATATCAATAATGCGTTTGTGGATTCGCATTTGCCATTTTTCGTAGGTTTCCGTTCCGCCACCGCACGGGGCTTTTCGGGTCGGAACCGTCAGTTTTTTGGTTGGCAACGGAATCGCTCCCGAATGCTTGGTACCGGCTTTTTCCGCGATGTCGATAATTTTCGCGGCAATATCCGAAACCTGATCGTAGGAAGGCGAACTAAGTTTGATTCGTGCTCTTTCAGCCATAAAATATCACAATGAATTCTATACTAAGTGTTTGGAAAAAAGATTAAAAAAGAGAAGGAGAAGAAAATTACTTCTTGGCTTCTCTTGGCGTGACGCTCAAAACAATGCCAGCCGCAACGGTTTGACCCATATCACGGATAGCAAAGCGACCCAATTGCGGGAATTTCTTGAATTCTTCCACAACAAGAGGCTTTAACGGCGTAATCTTGACGATTGCAACGTCGCCGGTTTTGAGGAACTTCGGGTTCTCTTCCTTGACCTGACCGGTTTTCGGATCCAATTTCTTTTGGATTTCCGTCAAAGTACAGGACAATTGCACGGTATGCAAGTGGAACACCGGAGTGTATCCGATCGGGATTGCCGTCGGGTGATTCAACACCACGATCTGCGCCGTAAAATCCTTGGCTACCATGGGCGGATCCGACACATGTCCAATCACGTCGCCTTTGGCCAAATCTTCTCGGTTCAGTCCGCGAACATTGATTCCCACGTTGTCTCCCGGTTTTGCTTCGGTCAAAGACTCGTGGTGCATTTCAATCGATTTTACTTCGCCGGTTTTTCCGGACGGCATCACGATAATCTTGTCGTTGGGTCGCATGATTCCGGTTTCGATTCGTCCCACCGGAACAGTTCCGACTCCTTTGATCGTGTAAACGTCCTGCAACGGCATGCGCAACGGCTTGTCGGTCGGCAACACGGGTGCGACCAATTCGTCGCATGCTTCAACCAACGTCGGGCCTTTAAACCATGCCAGTTTTTCGGATTTCTTGGCGACATTGTCTCCCAAAAACGCGGAAATCGGGATAAACTTGACGGTATCCATTTTGTATCCGACGCTTTGGAGCAACTTGGTCATTTCGTCTTTAACTTCGTTGAATTTCTTTTCATCATAGTTGACTTCGTCCATTTTGTTGAACGCGACGATCAACTGTTTCAAACCCATCACTTGAGCCAAGAACGCGTGTTCTTTGGTCTGCGGCTGGATTCCTTCCTTGGCGGCACAAACCAACACCGCGGCGTCTGCCTGGCTGGTTCCGGTAATCATATTTTTGATAAAGTCTTTGTGTCCCGGGGCATCGATAATCGTAAAATCGTTTTTCTTTCCCTGAAACTTTTTGTACGCCACGTCGATGGTAACACCGCGTTCGCGTTCTTCTTTAAGGCGGTCCATGGCATATGCGAATGCAAACGAACCTTTTCCTCGGCTGTCGGCTTCTTCTTTCAATTTTCTGTATTCCTGTTCCGACAACGACCCAGTATCGTACAATAGTCGTCCAACTGTAGTGGACTTACCGTGGTCGACGTGACCAATGAAGATCAGGTTTATATGCGGCTTTGTTGCCATGACAAATTACCTCCAAATCATCGAATCTGTGCTAAAAAAGCCGATTCTCGCGTTTAACATAACTACAATATTCTTCGAACACAACTCTTTAAAAAACCATTGAAAAAGAACCCGTTTCCAAGGGTTCTTTCCTGGTTTTTTCAATCCAAAAAGAACGTGAACGCTTTGACTTCCGGGTCCATTCCCTTGCGTTTACGGATCTCCGTAATCGTGGGTTTTTGGAGTTCTGTGGGCAATTGTTCGTATCCCGCGTACTCGGCGGTCCAAATCGCGCGTCCCTGGGTCGCGCCACGGATCGCCGCGGCAAACCCGATTAGTTCCTTGACCGGAGCCTTGGAAATAATGACCGTGGCGTCGCCTTCGGTGCGCATTTCCTGAATCTGGGTCCGGCGGGCCGACAATTCCTTGGTGGTAGAACCCATTTGGTCCTGCGGCACCGTGATCGTCAATAATTGCTTTGGTTCGTAGAGCACCGGGTTTCCGGCCAAGACGCCGGCGTAAATGGTTCGCACCATCGCGGGCAGCATTTGCGCGGGTCCGCGGTGAATCGAGTCTTCGTGCAAGGTCGCATCTTCAAGCACGACTTTGAGTCCGAATACTTTTTCTTTCGCCAGCGGTCCGGCATCCAGTGCGTCGTTAAACCCCTGGATTACCAGTTCTTTGATTTCAAACAAGGATGAAATTCCGCGGGTCGCATCCACGAGCAGGCTGTTGTTGTGAACTGCCCAGGTTTTCTTGGCTTCGTCGCGGTCAAGACCGATTTCGATCAGTTTGTCCACGATCGCGCGGTCCTTGTCGCGGATTTTCCCATCGATCTTGGTGTCAATGAGTTTTTCAAGAAAGTCTTTGGATAACGGTTCGACGTGCATCAAGAACCGGTTATGCCGGTTCGGAGTCTTTCCTTCAAGTGTCGGCGACTTTTTGGTCATGGTTTCTTTGTACACGACAATCGGGTTTCCCATCTGCACGGGAACCTTGTAATTGTTTTCAATCCGGTAGCGGTTGACATCAAGGTGCAATTCACCCATTCCGGAGAGCAAATGTTCGCCGGTCTCCTGGTTGATCGACGCGCGCAGGTTTGGGTCTTCTTTGGTCAACTGGCGGATCGCAGTGATCAGTTTCGGTAAATCCTGCGTTTTTTTGGCTTCGACACTGACAGTAATGACCGGTTCGACCGAGCTCATAAACGATTCGAATTCTTTCATATCGGCGGCCGTGGAAACGGTTTCACCGGCGTACACATCCTTGATTCCGACCAACGCCGCGATGTTTCCGGGTCCCGCGTGCGAAACATTGATGAACTCGTTTCCCATAAACAATCCGACTTTTTGCACTCGCGCATCTTTTTGCATTCCAACGAGTTTGACGGTCATGCCGGGCTCGACGGTTCCCGAATAAATACGGCCAGTCGCGATGTCTCCCGCGTGCTGGTCGACCGAAACATCCGTAATCATCATGGCGATATCGCCTTTTTCATCGCACGTCGTCATGCTTTTGTAAATCGGCAGTTCCTGATCCCCCGCCCAGATGCGGCGGATACGGTATGCTTGGGCTTTTTTCGGCGACGGTAAGAAATTCTTAACCATCTGCAACGTGACTTCGTGGACCGGGGAAATCTTGGCCAATTCGCCTTCCTGGTCGTTTTTCAGATGATCATACACTTGTTTGAACTTGATGTTGGATTTTTGCATGTACGGAACCGAAACCGCCCATTTTCGCTTGGCGCTTCCAAAGGCGACGGTTCCCTTGACCGCGTCGACTTGCCAATCCTTCTTGAACTGATCCGGCGCGTTTTTGACAATCAGCGTGTTGACCGCGGTAATGATTTTGGCGAATCGTTTTTGCATGTCTTCTTCAGTGACCTGCAGTTCCTTGATTAATCGGTCAACCTTGTTGATGAATAAAACGGGTTGCACGTATTCGCGTAATGCCTGGCGAATCACGGTTTCGGTCTGTGGCATGATTCCTTCCACTGCGTCGACCACGACGATCACGCCGTCAACGGCACGCATGGCCCGGATGACTTCGCCCGTAAAATCCACGTGACCCGGCGTATCGATCAGATTGACCAATGTCTGAGTTCCTTCGAAATTGAACACGAGCGAAATATTCGCCGCATTAATCGTGATTCCGCGTTCTTGTTCCTGGTCTTCATAATCCATGACTTGCGCGTTTCCCGCGGCTTCGTGGGAAATCAGTCCCGCGGCGGCAATCAACGAGTCGGATAACGTGGTTTTTCCGTGATCGATGTGGGCAACGGTTCCGATGTTCCGGATGTTGTCCTTGCTTTGCATCAGCTTTTCGGCCAAAGCCACCATTTCTTCTCGTCGACCCATCGCATCATCCCTTGCGTGTTTTCATTATCGTGAAGCCATCGCGATGCGCTCGACTTCGTCGCGGCGACGGATGGAAAAAGAAGCGTTATCGCCTTTGGCAGCCAGGATGATTTCTTTTGCGAGTCCTTCTTCGGCAGAAACTTTGCTGTTAAAAGAAGATGCGAATCCCGCCAAACCCAGGTTCTTGACGGCTTCGTCCACGCGCCGCATCGGTGAAACATCCACCGAAACCGAATACGCGACTCCGCCTTTCTTGATCCGCGTCGTGTCTTCGCGCATGGCCGAATTTTCGATGGCCTGGATCAGAATCTGAACCGGGTTTTGCTTGGTTTCTCTTTCAATGATTTCAAATGCTTTTTCGATGATTTTCATGGCGTTGATTTTTTTTCCCGTGGCACCGCGACCGCGAATGTATTTTCCGGACATTTTGCGTTTTCCTTGCCCGCTTCGCATGACCTTGTTGATCAATCGTTCCACGATGTTGACTTTTCCTTTTCCGAATCGCGCGGCTGCTGCACGGCCGAAACTATGCGGCGTGTTGTGCGGTTCCAAATTGATGTACGGCGCGAGGCTCACATCGTTGATTTTGACCCCGTCGGTCGAATATTTTCCGAATATCTTGGGCTTGAATCCTGCTTCCTGTTGTTCCATAAATCATCCATTCCTTTATCGTTTGGCCTTTTCGATTTTTCCTTTTCGCAGCATCTGCAAAGGCTGGCCGTTGACATGCGTAACGCGGTATTTCACTCCCCACAAGTCTCCTTTGGGACCGTGTCGAGCGCCGCCGATTCCTTCGACAATGACTTCGTCGTGCTCGTCGATAAACTTGATGGCGCCGTCGCGCGGAGCCAATGCCGTCAACTGGCGGCCGTTTTTGATCAACTGCACGCGCACGCATTTTCGCAAACCGGAATTCGGTTGTTTTGCTTCGACGGTTCGTTTTTCGATGACGATTCCTTTTCCTTGCGGAGCGCCTTCGAGCATGTCGAACTTTTCGCGCGTCTTAAAGATTCTTTCCTTGTTCACTCGCTTTTTTTTGCGCCACTTCATTCTTTTGCGTTCCAATTGGCGAGCTGCAAATTCTCCATATCCCATTTTTTTCACCGTTTAAATTTTTACATCCGCAATATCGAAGTTGCGTTCAAGCAACTCTTTCATGCGTTTTAATTTTCCCGTGCTGTTAAGCAATTTCCTCTTGTTTTCCTGATCCGTTTTCGCGACCAGAACTTTTTTTTGTTCTCCGTTTTGCGAAAACTCAAAACCGTTGAATTTGATGTTCGAAAACGCGCCGGCCAAAAAATTTTCCGGTTTTTCCCTAAACTCAACGATTTCGATTCTTTTCTTGAATGTTTCCTCGAGTTTTTTGATGTTTTGGCCGCCTTTTCCGATCGCCTGGCCGATTTTTCCTTCTTCCACGACAAAACTTATGGTTTTGTCCAAAACCAAGCAATCCTTTGCTTCCACCCGCGAAATCGAGCGCAAAGCGTTTAGCAGCTGTATTTCCTGTTCGCCAAACTTCATCTTATTCTCTGGTTTTCTTTGTTTTTTTCGCTGAAGCGGGAACAGCTATGACTTCGAGTACGCGGCTTTTGCCGGAATCGAGCACGAGCATGGTTCCAACCGAGAATGGTTTTCCACAAACCGAACCGAGTTCGAGTCCTTTTCCGTGGTACTCAAAAACCGGAATACTGAAGATTTTGGACCAATGCTTGGCTTTTTCCTTGGTTGAAGCCGTCGCACTATCGCTTACAATAATTAACGCCCCGTTTCCTTTTAAAACGTTCTTCTCGGTTTCCTTTTCTCCAAACGCTACTTTTCCCGTATCGACACTTCTTCGGATTTCGCGCTGAATCTCTACCATGTCCATTTCATTTCACCTTTTTCTTGTCGATGGGTTTCATCATCAATTCGACGCGGCCGGTTCCCACTTTGATGGGTTGGCCCACAATGATATTCTCAACCACACCGGTTAAAAAGTCTTTTTCGCCCTTGAACGCCGCGTCCAACAGATGTTTGGTGGTTTCTTCAAACGCCGCGCGCGCAAACGGGGATTCTTTCATCTTGGTGATTCCCGTCCGGACGATTCCGCGGATTTCGCCGTCAAACGTCATGAGATCCGCAAGCACCATGATGTGACGGATGTCAACGGCGATTCCGTTGTCTTTCAGATTCTTGTAAAGCTCGTTGACGATCGCCTGGCGGCCCGCTTCGATTCCCAGCACTTTTGAAATTTCCTTGACGTCGTTGGTGGTCGTGCGCACCGGATCGATCTCGAGCATTTTCAAAATCGCCTTTAGATTGGTTCCGCTGGTTTTCACGACGAATTCGCCGTTTTCTTGGACCAGAATCGTCTTGTCGATTCCGCGTACGCCTTGGCTGCGGGTCGCAAGGGTTTTGAGCACGCTTCGGCGCACTTTTAACAAAGGCTCTTTTCCGAACGCGAATTCCAACCCGTTTTTCTTGGATGTTCCCTTTGCTTTCAATTGTTTTTCGATTTTTTCAAACAGTTCTTTCTTGTCGATTCCCCGTTCGCTTAACGCTTCTTCGTCCGGCTGGAACACCACGCGGTTTTCGGTCAGGTTTTCCGAGATCTTGACGACATCGCCGATTCGCACGTCGATTAACGACTTTGAAAACTTGTCGGATTCGTCCCGATTTTTGCGAATTTCTTCGCCCAAATAAATCGTCATGGTGGGATACCGTGCTTTGCTTCGGCCGTCCACGATTTCTTCCATTCGCTGGATTCCGCTTCCAACCGACACTTCAGCGGCACCCGCAAAGTGCTTGGTTCGCAACGTCAACTGGGTTCCGGGTTCTCCCAAGGACTGCGCGGCGATGATTCCAACGGCTTCGCCGGGTTCCACGACCATGGCATAATATTTCTTGCCCACGTGCTTGATGAATTTCTTGGAATCCGAATCGCTTAATTTGTTTTCATCGATCACGACAAACAATTCATCCACGATGTTTTTCGGAAGTCCTTCCATTCCGGTAATCAGCGGGCGCGAGGGCTCTTCAATCGGCTGTTCAACGGTAACCGTTCCCGTTTCTTGCGCGGGTTTTTCCTTTGCTGGTTCTTTTTCTTTCTTTGCCATTTTTTCACCGTCTCTCTTTCATTTCTTGAAAAACCGCTTGTATTCTTTGCGGACATCCACGCTTTTCGTGTGATTTGCTTTTCCGGGGAACACGCCGTCTTCTCCGTACTTGAACTGAATCAGGTTATTCGCGGCGGTTCGCACCGATCCGTCTTCGACCACGACGAGATCTTTAAGCGAATTGGCCAATCGGCGGTACAAATAACCGGATACTTTGGTTGCGACACCCGTATCGACTTCTCCCTGGCGTCCACCCATCGAGTGATAGAAAAACTCTTTCGGGTTGAGTCCTTCCATGAAATTCGACTGAATGAATCCGCCCGCAAGCGCGCCTACGTCTCCGGGACGATTGCTGGTGATGAGTCGGGCTTTGAATCCGCGGCGCGGGCGTCCTTCACGGACGGCGGCCTGGCCCCACATTCCTGAAATATTCACGAGGTTTAACGAAGAACCGCGCGACTTGGCCAGGATCATAACCGTTGAGTTGTATTTCGGGTACGGCGAGTGGAACATTTCATCGATTTTCTCGCGCATGATCTGGCTTTCCACTTTTTTCTTGACTTTCGCGGCCGTTCGCATCATGTAAATTTCAAAGCTTTCCTGCAAACTGCGGCCCGGAATGTGATCCAATGTTTTCTTTTCGAATTTTTTCACGGTTTCCGCGGTTTCTTCCATTTCTTCTTCGACTGCTTTTTGATGGATTTTCATGGTGTCTTTGGTTGTTTCGTATTCGTCCAAACCCACCGTCAATCCTTTCATGGTCAAGAGTTCGATGACCACGCGGCTGGTTTGCATGTAAAACTTTTCAATGATTTCCGGTGGATATTCGCGCGCGAGGAAATCCACGAGTTTTCCGCGTCCTTCTCCAAGCGACTCCGCGTCAATGATTCCGGCCAAAAGTTTTGAATCCTTTATTTTGACCACGGTATCAAACTTGGCTTTGTCGGATTCCTTCTCAAAAAACCCCGCTTTTTCAAGGTTTTTGTGCGTGAAACTCTCGTATTCCAAATCGATTCCGGCGGGTAACAATTCCGAAAAAATGACTTTTCCGGTGTATTCTTTTCCGGCGTCCGGCGCGGGCAAATCCGTTAACCCCGCGTTGTAAAGCATTTGCATCATTTGTTTTCGGGTAAAACGCGTGGTTGGAAACGTCAGCAAAAAGGCGCCTGAAATTCCGTCTTCTTCAAACGTGATCACGGGTGCGCCAAAACGCGGCGAAATAATCTGTTTTTGAACCAGCATCAATTGTTCCGCTTCGGTTTTTCCTTCTTCGGTCTGCGGGACATGCAGGTTCATTTCGTCTCCGTCAAAGTCCGCATTGTACGGCTTACACACGATCGGATTCATGCGGATGGTTTTGTTCGGCATGATGCGCGCGCGATGACCCATCATGGACAAGCGGTGCAACGACGGCTGTCGGTTGAACACGACAATATCGCCGTCCATCAACTGGCGTTCGATCCGAAATCCCGCGTCGAGTTCCTTGAGAACGTCTTCGCGGTTTTCTTCGGTCACTTTTTTTCGCACTCCATTCGGGCGAACCAAATACACGACCTTGTCGGTTTTTTTGATTAATTCCTCGATTTTTTTACGGTTCCATTCGGTCACGTATTCGGGAACCGTTAATTCGTGGGCGATGGTTTCGGGAATTCCCACTTCGTTAATCGAAAGATACGGATCGGGCGAAATCGTGGACCGTGCCGCAAAATTGACGCGTTTTCCCGTCAAATTGTATCTGAAACGGCCTTTTTTTCCTTTCAATCGCTGAACAATCGTTCGCAAGGCGCGTCCGGACCGGTGTTTTGCCGGGGGAACACCCGCGGTGTTGTTGTCAAAATACGTGGTTAAGTGATACTGAAGCAAATCCCACAAGTCTTCGATGATCAACTGGGGCGCGCCGGCTTCGATGTTATCGCGCAACCGATCGTTAATGCGGACAATATCCACGAGCTTGTGCGTCAAGTCGTCTTCGGACTTGATTCCGGATTCAAGCGTAATCGAGGGACGAATCGTAATGGGGGGAATTCCAAGCACCGTCATGACGAACCATTCGGGTCGGACTTTTTCGGAATCGTAGCTCATCAATCGCAAATCCGAATCCGGCACTTTTTCAACCCATTCGCGGATCTGCGTCGGATAGATGCGTTCCTTGTTCAAATAAAAGTTGGTCGGACGGTCCAAAATAACGGTTCCTTTTCCCGTTCCGCAATGCGGACACTTGGTGATTTTTTTCGCTTTCGCCAAAATGCGTTTGGTGACATCCGCTTGGGGATTGTCTTTCAATTCTTGCTCGTACACCTTGAGTTTGTCTTCCGAAATCACGATGCGACCGCACGATTGGCAGGACGAATGCATGAGTTCCTCGAGTTTTCGCGAAAATTCGGGATGAACCACGGGTCGAACCATTTCCAATGATCCGAAGTGACCGGGACAATCTTTCATGCGTTGACCGCAGGTTTTACAGCGCAAACCGGGATTGATAACACCAAGATGCGGATCCATCAGACCGCCTTCCATGGGGTACCCGTCTTTATCGTACGTTTCCGGGGTCTTGATTTCAAGCGCGCTCATCTTCCGGATTTGTTCCGGTGAAAGCACGTTGAATTCAATCGCCGCAATTTTTTTCATCAACATGTCAAGATCCCTCACTGCACCTTGTCCCGCAAAACGATTCGGGGCAGGATTCCCAACGCTTTCAATTCATCGAGCAACAACTTGAAGCTGTACGTCATTTCGACCGGGTATACTCTGCTGCCGTTGCACACCGGGCAATACTTCTTGTTGCGAATCTGGTCGTTGATTCCGATGATTCCGCATTTTTCGCACACGAGCTCGACGGTTTTGTCCGAATCGTCAATAAGTTTTTCGTGCAAAAGCATCGCGGCTCCGTGACCGACCAGGGTTTCGCCTTCCATTTCTCCGAATCGCAAACCGCCTTCCTTTTCTTTTCCTTCGGTTGGCTGGCGCGTCAAAATCTGGACGGGTCCGCGCGAGCGGGCCTGCAGTTTGTGCGAGACCATGTGGAACAATCGCTGGTATCCGACGACTCCGACGAACAATTCTCCTTCGAGTTTTTCTCCGGTGACTCCGTCGTAAAACGTTTCTTTTCCATCGCTTCTGAATCCGCGGGCTTTAAGCATATCCTTGAGTTCTTCGTACGGAACTTCTTCGAACGGCGTTCCGTCCAATCCATCCGGGGTTTCCGGGCTGACGCTATACGCTTTTCCGCCCAGCATTTCAAGCAAGTGACCAACGGTCATACGGCTTGGTACCGAGTGCGGATTTAAAATCAAATCGGGTCGCACGCCGTCTTCCGAAAACGGCATGTCTTCTTCGGCAACAATCGCTCCGATGACTCCTTTTTGTCCGTGGCGCGACGAAAACTTGTCTCCCAATTCAGGGGTCATTTCGCTTCGGACTTTCACCTTCACAAGCTTGTTTCCGGCTTCGTCTTCCGTGATCACGACTTTGTCGACGATTCCGGATTTTCCTTTACGAGAAAGAATCGAGGACTCGCGTCGTTTTTCCTTGACGACACCGAATTCGTTGATTTCTTCCAAAAAACGCGGCGGCGAGGTTTTTCCGATCACAACGGCTTTTTCCTTCAACACGGTTTCCAATTCGGGCAAACCGTCTTCGCCGATGTGCTTGTAATATTCTTCACCCATGAATCCGACGGTTTCTTCGGTCGGGCGTTCAAACTGGTCTTTTTGTCCGCCGGGATAGCGGTTTTCAAAAGACTCGTAATTGCGGTAATACAACGCGCGGCCCATTCCGCGTTCAACGGCGCCTTTGTTCAATACCACGGCGTCCAACATATTGAATCCGCGGTACGGCAAAATCGCGACCACCATGTTAATGACTTGCGGTCGCTTGGCCATTCCGATCAAATCCATGACCTTGGTTTTGATCATGTGTTTTTGAGGATACTGCAGCATGTACGATTCGGTATCGGTTCGGATCGCGAGATTCGAAGCTCCGAAACCCAATGCTTGCTTAAACATCTTGGCCCCGTGCAAGGATTTTCCGGCCATATTGTGCGTGACATACGGAATCATCCCGGTCACGATCGAAAAAATCGCGGCGCCATCGACTTCCAAGTGCGTGTGATTCTTGTTCAGTTCGGGTTCGGACACGGCCACTAATGTGTTTTCTTCTTCTTCGGCGTCCAGGTATTCGATAATTCCCTTGGCGACCAAGTCTTTCCAAGTGAGTTTTTTGTCCGTGACTTGTTTAACCAAGTCTTCGGTAAGCAAAGATTTTCCGTTTTCCACCACGATCAAGGGGCGTTGCACGCGACCCGCATCGGTATTGATGTACACTTCGTTGGTGTCCCCGTGAAACGCGACGTTTACAATCGGATCGATTTTTCCTTCGCGGCGCGCGCCAATAAGGTCTCGCGTGACTTTCTCGGGATTGTTATGGAATCCGATGAAGCGACCGTTAATGTAAACCTTTCCTTGCTTTGCCATAATCCTTTCATCCTCACTTCTTCAATGAAACGCCCATGCGCAACAACATTTTTTCGACGGGTTCTTCGCTGGTTTCCGTTGTGACTTCGGAGAGCAGCGCCAGGTTTTTGACGAGTCCACACATGGGTCCGTCCGGGGTTTCGATCGGGCACAAGCGACCCCAGTGGGTTCCGTGCACATCGCGGGCCTCGTACAACTCGCGGTTTTTGTCCAGCGGCGACTTTACTTTTCGCAGATCCGTTAACGGGGACAAATAATTCGTGCGGTCCATGAATTTTGAAACGCCTGTCGCGCGACCGATCCAGTTTCCGGTCGACATCGCGAATTTAATCCGTTCCGTAATCGCGCCGGGTCGAACGACGGTTGAAATATTCAGTTTTCTGCGCCGTGTAATCGTGCGGTCGATCTGGAACGTCAAATCCTTGATAAAATACTTGAAGCTGTATCGAAACAAGTGCTCCATGAGCTTTCCGGACAACTCCAATCGCTTGTTCACGTAATGGTCTTTGTCGTCTTCTTCGCGCAGGTTATACGCGCGTTCCATGGCTTTGGTCGCCATCATCACCAGATAATAGGCTTTCGCAAGACGCGATTCCTGGGTCTGGCCGATGTGCGGCAACAAAAACGCGTCAATGACTTCTTGCGCGCGTTTCAAACGATAATCAATGACTTGTCCTGGCGCCACGAACTTTCCGATCCGGTCCAATGCTTCTTCCTGGTCTTTTACCGGAGTATTTTCAAGGTTCACCAAAACGTCGTTTTGGATTTCCATTTCATCCGGAAACGCTTCCATCAAATCTTTTCGGCTTTTCAAACCCAGGGCTTTTAACAATACGAACAAGCGTAATTTTCGCGGAGACGCGGGAAACGTGACGCCCAGCATTCCGTCCGCGGTTCGCATGATGCGCACGCGTCCCTTGAAGGCGCCGCGCGTCGAAATGACTTCCGCCGAAACTTTTTCCTCGGTTTTCTCCGAAATAATCACCCGATCGGACGCCAAGACTTCCTGGGTCATCAAGGCTTTTTCCGATCCGTTCACGATAAAATATCCCCCGAAGTCCATCGGATCCTCGCCCATTTCGACGAGTTCATCATTTGTTTTTCCGTTCAACCAACATTTGCCGGATTTGACCATGATCGGCATGTCTCCGATGTACGCGTGCTTGACGTCTTGTTCGACATCGCGGCGCAACAATTTCATCGTTAAAAAAATCGGTCCCGCGTACGTTCGGTTTCGAATGCGGGCTTCCATGGGAAAAAAACTGGCACGCGGAGAACCGTCGGCTTCAACGATGCGCGGAGAAAAAACTTCAATATTTGAAAATTCGATTTTTACTTCTTCGATTTTTGGGGTAACGGTTTTGTTTTCTTCAACGATTTCGGATAACTTTTGATCCAAAAACTGGTTGAACGAATCAACTTCCTGTTTGGCGATCGTCCGCTCTGCAAAATAGGATTCGATTAACGGCCAGTGCGAAATCTTTTGTTTCATCGATTCAACCCCACTTATTGCTCCACTAAACGATAATACACGCTTTTTCCAGCCGTATGGCTGAAGCGGTCAATTTTGATGATATCACCCGGCTTTGCCCCGATTTCAGTCACAATGGGGTCGTCGGGAAGAAGTTTTGGAAGCTTTTTGGAATCCGTTGCAAGTTTCTTCAATAGTTCTTCGATTTGTTCCTTTGGAACGATTTCATGCTTTGGAACCAAATAATTATCGATTAACCGAAACGCCACACCAAACACCGCGAAAGCAATTCGACTTCTTGGATTGCACGGTGGTCACTGATTTTTACTCAGTTACCATTGTTCCCAGAACCCAAAAAAATCGATACGAAACCCTAGCACATGCTAGAATCAATATACAATTAATTGTCTGGGAAAAGAATATAAATTGTTCGGCCATTTTCCAAAAATTGAGCTACTCCGCCTCACTATCCGAAAACCGCATTCTTTTACGAATCCGTCTCAGATAAAAATGAGCAAAAGCAACACAAACGCCAAAATCGCCACTTTTTCGTTATAATATGACACCAAACCCAAAAGCGGCGGCAAAAACAAAAACACGGGATCAAACCGGCTGATGAACAAACCAAACAGCATTCCGGCGGAAAAAACAAAAAAAAGGAAAGCCACAAAACCCTTGATGGAAGCCGTAAAAATTTTCATCAGGTACGAGAAAAAATTTTCCGTCATTCCCATGGGGGACTCACCGTTTGTATTTCCAGACCCAATACAACAGGGCCGCAATGACCAGATACAGTAAGATATCGATCATATAGTAGAAGAACGCTGTACGACTTTATAACGGTTTTGTTATGTTGAAGTCAACCGAAGCTGCGCTGTTTCCAGTCGTCAATGCACTCCGTTAGTTTGGAAAGCCCTTCCACCAAACGCGGTCCGGGTCGATTCAACAATGAGTCATCCACCACGTACACGGATTTGGACTTGAACGCGCCGAGACGCTGCAACTCCTTGTTGTAAAACACTTTGTTCGGATCCGCCTTGATTCCGCGACCGCACAACGACACCACGATCAAATCGGGGTTTGCATCAATCAACTGGTCGGTCGTCACGGACAAACTCGGTTTTCCTTTCCGGGCAAGCACCGGAACCGCTCCCGCAATTTCCACCATTTCCGGAACCCAATTCCCCGACACCGTCAACGGATTATTCCACTCCAACACAAACAGGCTCGGCTGCACCGTATCGGTCTCGCGCAAAAAACCAATTTCACTCATTCCGATTCGCATTCCATCCGCCAACGCTTTGCCTTTTTCAGACACTCCCGTTCGACGAGCCAGTGCTTCCACGCTCGCGAACACGTCTTCCAACCCGTTCGGATTCGCGTGAAACACCGAAAACCCTTTTTGCTCCAATTCGTCGGCGATCGGTTTTTGCACAAAAGTCGAAGTCGCGCACAAATCCGGCTGCAACACCGAGATCTTCTTCATGTCCACTTTCGTCCACGACCCCACTTTCGGAATCAATTTCGCTTCTTCGGGATAATCACAAAACGCCGTGACTCCGACGATGTCCGCGCCCTTGCCCAATCCGAACAAAATCTCCGTGTTGCTTGGCGCCAATGAAACGATTCGATTTTCCATACCGGTTAAACCAACGTTTTTGATGCATAAAAACCAGACCGTTTTTTGCCGTTTCCTTTAAATTCTTCAAAGACCATTGTTTTGCGAAATGGCCTTCGAATATTTCAGATACCTCGCCGTAATCGTCGGACTGGTCCTATTACTGGTCGGATACTTCAAACCCCGCTTGCACTGGGGAAAAACCATCGTCACGGCATTGCTTTCCGGAAGTATTTTTCTCGCGCTCGAATACTGGGTGTTAAACCTTGGAATCCTCCAATACAATTCCATTGCGTCGAGCGGATTTCTCATCGGCGGCATTCCCGTCGAAGCACTCCTGTTTTTCCTCACGATTCCCCTATTGTACGCCGTGTTCTGGCAAATATGCAAACAAAAGGTGACCCTATGACGATTCCGCCGTACTCCTGGTTTTCCCTGATCGTGTTTTTATGCACCATTTTTCTGCTGTACACCCAGGCAATTTTTCCAAAACACCAAAAACCACTGCTACTTGGACTCGGCGGCGTCCTGTTACTCTCCTTGCTGTTGGACAACTGGGCCACCCAAAACACGCTCTGGCGGTTTTCACCCGAACAAACCGCCCAATTTTTCCTGCAAGCCCTGCCCATCGAAAAAATAATCCTCAGTCTGTCGCTTTTTTTTCTCACCGTGGTTTTCTTCGAACACTTCAACAAAGAAAAAACCCGCGCCCACGACCCGAAAGCCAAAGGCAAACAATGAAATCTCTTTTTAACCTTTTTTTCACCCACCCTTTTCATGGCCCTTGACTTTGATTTTCTTTCCACGGTTTATTTCGGAAACACGCTTTTACAGTACGTCAGTTTCGTCACCATACTGATCGCCTCGTTCGTGTTCGGAAAAATCGCGAATTTCGTTATCAAAAACTATCTGTCCCAGTTCGCCAAATACACCAAATCCAAACTCGACGACATTTTTCTTCACGCCATCGAAACCCCTCTCTTGTTTTTCGTTTTGCTCATCGGATTCTGGTTCGCGCTCGAAGTCGTGGACTTTGGCGTAGGCGCCGAAAAAACGCTTCAAAATCTCATCGGCGCGGCCACCATGCTCGGATTCGCATGGTTTTTGATCAAACTCGTGGACGGATTCGTACGCGAAATCGTTCTTCCAATGACCCGAAAAAGTGCGTCCAGGCTTGACGATCAACTCGTCCCCGTGATCAGTCGCGGACTCAAAATCATCGTCGTTATCGTGGCACTCATTCTAATCGCGGATACTTTTTTCGGCATCGATGTCACGGCTCCATTGGTCGGGCTTGGAATCGGCGGAATCGCGATCGCGTTTGCCGCGCAACAAACCATCGCCGACGTGTTCGGCGGTTTTAGCATCTTTACTTCAAGGCCCTTTGTCGTCGGAGAATGGATCGCTTTCGATCAAACCACCGGAATGGTGGAACAAGTCGGAATTCGGACCACGCGCATTCGCACCAGCGACCAGCAGCTCTTAACCGTTCCGAATTCCAAACTCGCGAGTTCCGTCATCACGAATCTCACCGAGACTGCAAAACGTCGGGTCACCATGGATCTTGGCCTGGTGTACGGAACGCCCTCCAAAAAAATCGAACAAGCAAAACAAATCATTCGCAACATTCTTTTGTCCGTAAACGAACTGGAAAAAGATCCCGAACCATTGGTGGTATTCAATCAATTCAAGGATTCTTCCATCAACATCTACGTCCAGTATTTCATTCTGAACCCGGACTGGCCGTTTGCACAAAAAATAAAAGACCGCGTGAACACGCAGATCAAAACCGAATTTGAAAAAGCAAAAATCGAATTCGCGTTTCCCACGCAGACGGTTTACCTGAAAAAATAAAAAAAGAAGAAAAAAAGAAACGACTATTTTTTCATCGCCTCCAAATAATTTTTTTCCACTTGCAGCCAATTCACCACATTCCACCACGCATCGATATAATCTGCACGCTTGTTAAAGTATCGAATGTAATAACTGTGTTCCCATACATCCAATCCCAGCACCGGTGTCTTTCCTTCGGAAAGCGGCGAGTCCTGGTTTTGCGTCGACATGATTTCAATTTTTCCATTGTTGACCACCAGCCACGCCCAGCCCGAACCGAACCGGTTCATTCCCGCGGCGGCAAACTCTTCCTTGAATTTGTCGAACGAGCCGAAAGTTTTCATGATGGCTTCGCCGATTTTTCCGCTTGGCGTTCCGCCGGCTTTCGGGGCCATCACAAGCCAAAAAAACGAGTGATTGGCGTGTCCTCCGCCGTGGTTTCGCACCGCGTTTTTGATGTTTTCCGGAACCGAATTCAATTCTTTTAACACGGCGTTCACATCCATTTTTTCGTACTTGGTCCCCCTAATGGCGGCCACATACTTATCGATGTACGCTTGATGATGCTTGGTGTGATGAATCGTCATTGTGTTTTCGTCAATGTAAGGCTCCAGCGCATTATACGGATACGGTAGTTTTGGTAATTCATTTGCCATTATCGATCTCCTCCCTAAACTGTTTACCAGCCGTAAAATCTTGAACGACTGTACTTGAACGCTTCGAAAACCCGCATGACCCCGCGCGACCATAACTGCGGATTCGAAACCGTAATATTGATTCCAATCTTAAAATAATCCAAATAATTGGTGCCGCCCATTTCTCGGGGAAGCACGCGCGCCACTTCGTTTAATTCGTTTTCCGTCAAGGAATACAACTGGTTTTTTCCCTTGATGAGTTTTTCATACGGCGGAAACTCTTTTTTCCACTTTGTCTCGTAACGCTTCAAAAAACCCGCGGAAACATCGCTCGCATCCAAACCTTCTTTTGCCGTCAACGCCGCCAATTTTCCGCTCATCAAACCCAACTGGCTTCCGCCTTCAAACAACGGCGACGTAAAACCCGCGGCGTCCCCAATCAAAAGCAACCCGTCGGAAACCGTTTTTTCCATGGCCCCTGACGACGGGATCAAACCGCCAAACGTCTTGACGATCGGCTTGTCTTTCCAACCCATCTGCGCGACGAATTGATTCAAACACGCTTTCGCCTGGTTATTGTCATGCGTAACCAGCCCCACGTTCGCGCGCCCGTCGGATTTTGGAATCATCCAAAGATAACCTTGCGCGGCCAGATGCGGCCACAAATAAAAATCCAGCCAGCCGTCACGCGGAATATCCTCCATTTCATATTGAATTCCGACCACAGCCGAAAACCGCTTGTTTAACTTCAAAAGAGCATTCGAAACCGACTGAACCCCGCTTCCATCCATCAAAACCTTTCCGAACACATCGCCTTTGGAAGACTCGATTTTCCAAACCCCTTTTTCGCGGGCCAATCCTTTCACGCGATGACCCAAACGCAACTCAGCGCCTTTGTCTTGGGCTTTGTTTACGATAAATTGCTCCCACTTTTGTTTTTCAAGCACAACGCCGGGTTCGGTCAAGAGCCGCGATTCGCTATTCGGAAAAATCGTGCGAACGCCTTTCACCGGAAACGAAACCACTTCGCTTGGAAACTTCCACCCCATGCGATCCATCGCGGTTTGGGACAAACACTCGCCGCAATGCACGGGTTCGCCCACGACCTCGTGTTCTTCCAAAATAACCGCGGAAAGACCCCGCTCGGCCGCGTGCACCGCGGCGGAACCGCCCGCAGGTCCGGCGCCAATAATCGCTACGTCAAAAGATTCCGGCATGCGATTATAATCTAGGAATACGTTTTTAACCGTTTTTCTCGTCTTTGTCGTTTTAAATGGTTTTCGAAGCAGGTATACCCTATGGCCAACACCAAAGGACTTCTGCTACTTTCAGGTGGATTCGATTCTCCCGTCGCCGGTTTACTGGCCCAGCGACAAGGAATCGAAGTGCACGCCTTGCACTTTACCGCGCACCCCATGTTTGGCATGCAAAGCCTTCCCAAAGCCAAAGCACTCGCCGAAAAAATTCAGGCCAAAACCTTCACCACGATCGACATCGGACCGATGCTGTCCCAATTTGCCCGCGATGCGAATCATAAATACTATTTTGTTTTCATGAAACGCTTGTTTTTGCGCATTTCCGAAACAATCGCCAACGAAAACAAGTGCGAAATGATCATTACCGGCGAAAACCTCGGACAAGTATCCAGTCAGACGCTGTCCAACATCGCGGCGATCGCTCCGGCAACGAAACTGTCCGTGATGCGGCCCTTGCTGTGCTTAGACAAGCAAGAAATCATTGATTTATCCAAAAAATTCGGCACGCACGACTTATCCATCGGTCCCGAAGTCTGCGACGCGCTTGGCCCCAAAAAACCCGCCACGGTGTGCACGGTGGAAAAAATCGAAATCGAAGAAAAAAAAATTCCGCTTGAAAAACTCTTAGTGGATGCGTTCAAAACAAAAAAAGCCGGTTTTTGATTTACGGATACCGATGTACGGTTTCGAATTCGCTTTGCGGCGCCTGACAAACCGTGCATTGAACCGGTTTTTTCCGCAGAATGCCCGGGTTTAATTCGAAAAAATCGTTGATGATTTCCTGTTCGGACGTGCCTCGTTTGGACGCGGCAAAATCAACTGCGGACTGGGAATAACCCCAGCGCATTTCGTTTCCGCATTTTTTGCATTTTTCAACTGCCCCGGACATTTTTTCAAATCCGATTCACGCGAACAAAAGCTTGAGATAAAACAACGGCCCCGTTAATTCTTTCTTGACTTCCTCGTTTCCAAGCATTCCCGAAATCATTTCCTGCATTTTTTTGCTTTTTGACGCGCGGCTCACGACCAAATTCAAGAGAAATTTGATGCGACCGATGCGCTGCAGTTTGTAACTGGTGGACAATTCGTTTCCAAGCGTCTTCCAGAGTTTGTCCTCGTAAGGCGCCAGCGCTTCTTCGGACAGCGGCTGTTTTGCGTTCATGATCTCGATGATTTGTTCCGCGGCCAATTTTCCCGAATACATCGAATTGGAAATCCCTTCGCCTGAAAACGGATCGATTAAAGACGCGGCGTCTCCGATCAAAACCCAGCCGTTTCCATGCGCTTTTCGGTGATGCGAACCAAACGGCAACCGCCATCCTTTCACGTCAGTTACGCGTTTTGCGTTCTTGAAGCGTTCCTTGAACATCGGATGGTTTTCAATGACCTTGAACATTTCTTCCTGCAATTTAATGTTGTGTTCTTTGATATCCTTGGTGATCATTCCAACGCCGACGTTCGCCAGTCCGTTTTCCAATGGAAAAATCCAAAAGTAACCCGGGAGCAAAGAATCCACGAAATGAATCTCGATGTTGGGGGTCAATCCGCCGATATCCTGATAGTACGCGCGTAACGCCAAACAATCATGCTCCGGAATCACGGGGTTCAACCCCAGTTTGGTCGCCACGATCGAACTCGCGCCATCCGCACCCACCACGATTTTTGCGCGGAACTCGGCGGCTTGCTTTGTTTTGACATCCATCCCCTTGACGCCGACCACAAAACCGTTTTCCGACGCGATATCCGTTACCTGAAACGATTCGATCGCGGTCACGTTTTTGTTTTTCTTTGCGTGCGAAAACACGAAATTGTCAAATACTTCGCGGCGAATACAATACCCGCCTTTTCCTTTTTCCGGATCGGTTCCCGGAAACCGGATCGTCACCGACTTCTGGTTCGGCGCCGAAAACAACACGCCGTACACTTTTGCGTGCGGAATCGATTCGATTTCGTTCAAAAAACCAAGTTCCCGGATAACCGCCTGGCTTTTGGCGCCAATCGCGTCCCCGCAGGTTTTGTCGCGCGGAAAAACCGCTTTGTCAAGCAATAATACGTTGTACCCCGCGTTTCCAAGATACATCGCGGCCGTAGACCCGCCGGGACCCGCGCCCACCACGATTGCGTCAAACGATTTTTCAGGCATACTCCATCACCAGGTCCTAATATTTGAAACTCATCAGAATCAAGGGGATCCCCGTGATGATTCCAAGCAATAAGTAAGAAAAATCCCACACTGACGCCACATGCAGCCAGACCCCGATCAACAGAAGGATTTGAATCAACGCCGCGGCAAACCACGCGTTTTCCTTGGTGTAATGCCCCGTGTAAGCAAAACCCAGGGTAAACAATACCAGCCACATCGAAATGAACGGAGCGGTTATTCCCGCAGTGGAAAGCCAGCCGTTCATCCAAAAAATACTGATCACCAAACCCAAAATCACGAGAATGGACCATGCGACCAACAGTTTTTTCCGGTTGGCTTGCGGTACCCAGTAATACAACGCGAACAATCCGATAATGGAAAGCACCGCTAACGTCGTATTGACTTCGGCGAGACTTGCGTGCCAAAACTGAAACACGCCAAAACCAATAAGACAAATGACGCCCCATAACAGCATTGATTTTTGAATTCCATTCATATTCAAAACCTTTTTTATGAAAACATTGGAACCGATTGAGATTGCATCAAAACGGGCGCCGCACAATTTCCCATCAAACCCACGGCCGGCAAAACCCCTTGAAGGGTTTTTTCATCCGATTCCTTCAATTCCCCCGAAACGATTCTGGGTGACTGGGTGGAAAAATCCGATTCGATTTCAAGCACGGAACGCGTTTTTCCCGCCAGGTCGCTGACCGGACACGCAGAAGGCGTCGAAATCGAATACGAAACCAATGCTTTGTTGTTTGCCGGGTCGCTTGGTCTGATCAAAACCATCGGATTGCACTCCTTGGCCGTGGCCACCAATACCTGCGCTTGCGCGGGATCCGTGATCAACTGCACGCGCGGAGACAATCCCGCAAGCATCGGATTCACGATTCCAACCACTTGCAGGTATTCTTCAACCGTACATTGCGGCGTTTTCGAAAACGCATCTCTCATCACGAACAAAGCGCGGCCTTCCGTGGATTTGTTCGCGATTTCGATCGCTTTATTTTCGGGTTGCGGAATCGAAACGCATCCGGACAATACCAAACCGAAAATTACGAGAAAAACAGCCAAAACATTCATAAAATTCAATTATACCATCCATCTAACAGTTTAAAAAAGTTCCCCGAATCTTACCGACAGGTAGTGCCGGAAACCAAACCACTTTCGGTTTCATCGATGCTTTTTCCGCTTAAGCCCCGCTGTTCGAACACCGCGTCGGGGTTCCACCAGAAACTGGATCGAATCCCCGTATTGGTCACGCATACTTTTTGCTCGAAAACCAAATCGAACAAATCATCCAACGCCGTGACGTGATCGGTCGCCGTTGATCCGCGGCGGTTAAACGCCATTGTCGAAATCCCACCGAGTTTAACGGAAGACGCTTCAAGCTCGTCCGCCGTCAAAAACCGCACGTTGAGTGTCTCCGATCGCAAATCGAAACCCGTTCCAATCGGAAGGAAAAAAACCGTTTTGAGATACACCGTCGCTTCTTCATCGGCTTTGGGCCACGAAATCCCGTAAAACTTTTCCGCTCCGGTCACGTGATCGGATGCCTGTCCCCGCCGATCCGCCGAAAAACGCCAGTTGTCGGCCACGTCTTTTCCGTCAAAATCAAGGCAAGCCCCCGCGCCGCTCCAGAACGCCGACTGTTCCCCGACATCCATGGCGTTGTCCCCAATGCGAAGCGAATACAAGGCGGAAAACGGCTTGAGCGATTGGTCTTGATGCACTTTCAAAAGAACCGGCGTGGCAATCGACGGCGAAAAAACGCCTGTTTTTTTCGTGTTCGAATTCTGGTACACGTCCAAAATATACCCGCGCCGCGACGGAATCAAATTAAGCTCTCCAAACGAAGATTTTTTCAAAACCGAAAACTGCTGGAACGCGGTTCCAGAATTTTGCCGCGTGTGCACTTCGCTTGCGCGCGAAATCCGGAACTCGTTGTCTCCCAACACATCGTATCCGACGCCGTAACCATTTCGCTCAAACTCCTCGCCCCGCACCCCGACTTCGCCGTCAAACGGCAGATAATAAAACGGGCTGTCGAGTTGACCCGATTCCTCATACAAAAATTCGATATTGAAGCTTGCGGACGGCACCTGGTTCGCTCCAAAAAAAGACCATTCCTCCGAAAAATCCGCGTTGGTTTCAACGGAAAAAAGACCGCTGGTCGGAAGCTGATCGCTGCCGGAAAATTTTTGGGAAAACGAAATTTTCTGTTTGTCAAAAAACTCGGACATGTTTTGCTTGGACGGATCGTTGAAAAAATAATTGGGCGTGTCCGCAAACGCCACGTTGGAAAAGAAAAAAGTGAAATCTTCCCCAAAATCCGGCGAGTAACCGTCCTGGATCAAATACGCGTCGAAAAAAAGCAAATCATGCAACGCCGACACATTCGGAACATCGTCGGTCCAGGAAATATCCGGAGTCGCTTCCACGAAATATTCCAGCGCGGAGCGTTTGTCAAACAAGCGCGTGGAACGCGGCAACCAGCAACCCGAAACATAATTGGCGGACGCGAATCCCGCGTTCAATTGCCGGTTAAAACCGCTCATTTCCGCGTCCAGGTTCACCTGGTACGTGTTCGTCGGACAACTCAGATGGGTGTTTTGGGACAAAAACTCCCGTAACGCGTACAAGCGTTTGGTCATCATGATGGAGAATTGGGTGGCGTCACAGTAAATGAAATCCGGGTTTTTCGCGTCGCATGAATCCAACGTGATATCGGTCCAGTTCCACTTCAACTTGATTCTCGGCAACGCGTCCGGACCGGTTCGGCCCAACAAGGCTCCACTTTGACATGCAACCGCGTGTTGTCCTTGCTGTTCGATCACTTGGGGCTCTTCTTTTCCCGTGAACTTGACATGGAATTTTTGCTGGTGCGACGACACTTCACTTAACGACTCCAATTGGAAAGGCCCCCAGCCCGTTGCTCCCGCCGGAACAACCGTAGGATCGGCATATTCGTGCAGATTCGTATCCAGCACGACGGTTGCAAAAATCGTTTCTTCTTCAAGCGACTTGTTCGAGAAAACGACGCCGGCGGACTGGGTTTTGTATTCGCCCACGACCGAGGCATCCGTGGTTTCAAACACGCCTGACACTTTTTCGGTTCCCGTTGAAACGGTTTTGGCGTCCGCTTTCAAATTAATCACAAATCCCGTTAACTGATTTCGCACCACATCATCCGGACGATAAATGCCTTCCAGGTATCCGGTAGAAACCCCGCCGGCCAAAATCGCCGCGATATTTTGGGTGACTTCCTCGTTTTCCCCGTTCAGATCCCCGGACAACTGTTCGGACGCATCCGCGAACTTGTTTAACTGTTCGCTTGCCGCACAAGCCGCCGCGGACGCGGCCTGCGACCCCATTTGCGCTTGCTGCTGACTGGGTTTGGCCTGGTCATTGGCGGCCGAAGTCGCGGCCACGTTGGTTCCATCCAGACTCGTTTGCACCCCTTTAAATGCATAAAACTGGTTTTTCATCGAAACCGCCGCGGGACACGTACACGAACCCATGGACGCTTCCATGGCCGCGGCTTGCGTGACCGACATTCCGATGCTTGCGCCCGCCAATCCCAGGTTCATTCCCGCTTGCCCGGTTTTCTGACCCGCTTCTTGCGCGGATTGCTGCGCTTGATTGCTGTTCTGACACGAACTGGCTCCAAGACCGCTTGCGCTTTCGGCGCCTTGGGATAATTCCGCTGAGGTCTCCACGGCCGCGGTTTGCTCCGCACTATTAATTTCCGTTAACGCGGTTTGGGCGGAACCCACCGCGTTTGCGCCCGCCAACAAGATCCTAAACAAGGAATCTTTTTGTCCTTTCGCCAAAACGACTCCAGGGGGACCGGTTTGTTCAAGGGCTTCTTGCACCGCGCCGGCCGCGGCATTTCCCGCGCCTTCCGCGCCTTTTAACGCTCCGAAAATACTCTGTGCAGCGGCGCATGCCTGCGGAATGCCTTGGCACGCGGGATAAATCGGAGTAACACATGCGGTTTCAACCGCGGCGCATTGCGTCGAAAGCATCTGAATCATGTTCACGCCTTGCGAACCAAGCCCGGCCGCGGTGCTCACCTGTTGTTCGGCGTCCGAAGTCTTTTGGGCCGAATCGTTCTGCTGGTTCATGGCTTGTTGGGACAATTGCTGGGCCTGTTCCATTTGCTGCGCCGTGGAACGCGCAAGTTCGGCGGCCTGGTTTTTGGCCTCCGTGGCCGCGTCCACCAACGCCGAGGCGCCTGCCGGTGACAAGCCTGTGCCAGCCAACGAAAACGCTGCAAGGTTTTCTCCGGACAATCGCGCCCAGTCTTCGGCACGCGCTTCCACATTCACGATGGTTGAAAGGTTCCTGTTTTCCACCTGCGCGGAATCCGTTTTGCCGGCGCCTTTAAGGAAAAACTCGGTTTTTTCAAGATCCAAAAACGCGTTCGGATCCGTTTTAATCCGAATCGCCATGGTACTGATCTGAACAAAATCGATTGATGGCGTCTGCGCAAAAACCCCGATGTCGTACGTTCCGGGCAAATCCATTCCTTTGACCCTGATTTCCTGAACCGGGTTTTCAACACCCAAATCGAATTCAAGCGGTTCCACGGAAATTTTTCCTTCCGGCGCTCCGCCCGAACAACCCGGATCGTCTTTGCACAATTCAACCGAAAGATCCAGTTCTCCGCAGCCGGACGCGTCCAAGGAAAACGCCGATTCTTTTCCGTACTCAATCGACAACCCCGTGCCCGGATGTGGCGAATACACCAAACAATTTTCAAGATTCGTCACCGCGATGCTCGCCGAAATCGTCTTGGAAAACACCCTGGCTTTATCGGATCGTTTGACCCCCGCGAGATACACGGTAAACTTGGCTTCTTGCCCCAATTCGTTTTCGCCTGGCGTAAACGTCAGTATTCCGGCGAATTCTTTTTTCGGAACCGTTTCCGCAAGAGACGCCCACTGTTTGTCCGCAAGCGCGACCGGCGACTGCTGGTCAAAAGACAACTCGATGTTTCCAATCGGATTTTTGTCCCAAACCACCTGGGATTCAAGCGACGAAAAATCCTCATCGCAATTGTTTTCCAATACAAACGCGAAATCGCTGCGATTTTCCACGGTGTTTCCGCTCCACGCGGATTGGCTCACCTTAAGACAATCCTCCGCATTCGCGGTCTGCGGATTCGCCTTCACGGTTACTTCCACCGGCAAAACGAAAACGAATTTCTGGACGCCCAAAGCCGCTTCGACGAGGTGGGTTCCCGAAAAAGACTCGTCTACTGTCGGAGAAAACGCGGAATGCAAATTAAACGCGTACTCGGCCGAGACAAAACCGCCGCTTCCGATTTCGCTTCCCGAAAAAGCATCGGCGTCGGACAAGAGTTTGGTCATGTTGATGATCGAAAAGAAATTTCCCGTCCAATCAATCCGGTTCACTTTGATTTTTTCGGTCGTAAGGTTTTGAACCGAAATCACCGCTTTTTCATCCCTGTTTTCACCCGAAAGCAAAACCCCGATAAACGGCGGGGAAAACGAAAGCAACGGAGTGGCCATAAGCGTTGCGGAGGAGGGATCGAAGCCATCGCTGGAAGAAGTTATGTATAAACTTGTGCCGTTTGGCACTCCCGTAAAATCAAATTCCGCCGTTCCAAGACTATCCGCACGCATCGAAGACACCGAAACGGACCCGTCCGGAGACGTTCTCTCGATCGTTACGAGCGCGTCCGGAACCGCTTCCAATGTCGCGGCGTCTTGCACCACAATCGAAAGCAAAAACGGGGAAAACGCCGGCACCGACAACGCATCCAGATTCATTTTCAAGGAACGATTTTGACTCGGATTAAACGCGATTTCCCTTTCCCACAACGGTTCTTCCCGGTTCAACAAAGACAATTTTAATCCGAACGGTCCCGTGGTTTTTCCTTCCAACACGACCTCGATTTCTTTTTCTTCTCCCGCTTTCAAATCAAACAAAACCGGCGCGTCTTTTTTCTGTCCCGCCACGCGAATTTCCTGCACGGTAAAAAGCGGGGTCGCCGCGTCATCCTGGGTTTTTGCCACCGAAAACGACAATTCATTCAGGTTTTCACTGGACGTATTTTTAACGGACAAATGCAAAGACCCATGTGCAGAAGACGCTAAGTCAAACGGCGGTTCCGAATCCACTTCGGATTCGGTTTCCAGCTGAAGGTTTGAAACACAAATCGTTTCCAGACAATCCGAACCCAAACCGCTTGCAGCCACCGTGATTGCGCGCATGTTCGAAAAAAGAAGCGGCTTTTGCTTTGCTTGCGCTTGCGAATCCGCCGGATCCAGTTGAATCCCGCCCGCAGAGCGGTTCCACGCCCTGAACTGGATTTCAAGCGGCTCCGAAAAACCCGCCGTTGTTTCAAACCAAACGCCCACCAACCGTTTGCCCGGCTTGGGATTAAACTGCCGCAACAAAACCCATTTGGCTTTTGAAAAATCCAAGTTTTGAGCCGAAACCAATTCCGTTTCACTTAAGGTGCTGTCCAGCTTTTTTCCCATGGAAATATCCATTCCCGTGGAATCCACAAACGAAATGAACGCGTTTTCTTCCGTGACGTCGGTTTTGTTTCCGACCGCCATCATCACGCCGGTCTCCACCGAATCATCCGGAACGCTGACCGCTATCCGGGCCAAATACCTGCTTTTTGGCGACAAACTGGTCACGGGTTTTCCGTTCGGATCAAACACACCTTCCCATTCGATCAAAACCCGAGAAGACGGCTTGGATAACACCACGATCCGTTCGGACTGGTGTTGCACCCAAAACCAATCCGTTTCAACCCTCGAAAACCCTTCTTTTGAAACCGATAACTGGACTTCGTCCCCTTCATTGGCGTTTAATCCCACCGATCCATTCGAACCGGTTTTAAGCTCGCTAATTCCGCCTAACCGGTTTTTGACCGACACCTGGGCACCGGCAATTCCTTTAGCGGATTCATCCGTCACCCGAATCTGCATCGTGGCCGCAGACGAAACCAGCACGATGCGCACCTCGGTTCCTTTTCCGATCTCCACCACGCCTGATTTTCCGCTTAACAATCCTTTGGAACCCACAAACCCGACGGGCCCTGACAACCCCTCAAACCGCGCGGTTCCCGTATGATCCGTTGCCTGATACGACACCGAAGAAAACGCTTCAAACGAATCCGGGTTCGCGGCAAACACCCGCGCGTTTTCCAACAACTGCCCGGAAGAATCCACCACCCGAACGATTTGAACCGATTTTTTTTGAACCGGAATCAAATGATACTCGTTTTGTTCCGTCACGGGCCGCCGAGAAAGAAACGAATACCCTTGAGCGAAAATATCCGCGACCAATCCGCTTGGAACCGCTTGCGAAAAAGAAAAAACGATTTTTCCCGCGTGATCGGTTTGTCCGATGCCAAGCAACGCGTTCGTTGAAGGATTCACGATCGACACCCACGCGCCCGCGACCGGGAAAGAAGACGAAGCATCCGAGGTTTGCATTGAAATTTTTCCAACGGCTTGACGAAGCGAAACCGACACCGCTCCTTTTTTTCCCGAAGACAACGACGCGATCTCCGAAACCGCGTCCGCCCACACGCCTTTGCGGTCATGCAACCGAACCGCGTATTTTCCGGGTTCCAGGTTTTCAAACACGACCGAACCGTTTTGAACCGTCTGTTCCGACAACCGTTTCGAATCCAAGAACAACACCGCTTCCAAATCCGACGCCAAAACGCTTCCTTTTTCGGCCGTGACCCGAACCGTCAAAGACCCGCCGGGTCTTGCCGCTTCCGCCTTTTTTGTTTTCAGCCGGATCAATCCCGATTCCGCGCTCACCGAATATGAATAACCCGCATACTCCACGGGAGAAACAACCGAAACAACCAAACCGCCGCAATCCTTGGGCAACGTGACCGGCAACGGATCCTCCGAAGAAACCGTTTTTTCAGCCGGTGCCATCGACGCATTTAGATTTGCGCAACTCAACCGGACTTCGAGTTGTTTTCCGACAATTTTTTGATTATCCAGCCCCGAAAACACGATGGTTTGAATACTGGTTTTGGACGCGGATTCCAATTCAAACACGTGCACCGGTTTCCGATTTTCGGGCGTGATGTTGGCTTCAATGACCGAAAACCCGGGTTTTTCCGCGCGAAAAAAAATCGTGTCGTTTGGCGACGCGATCACTTCAATGGTTCCGGAAGCGTTTGACTCCAACGTTTTCGAAAACGGCTGACGGACGACCACCAAAACGTTTTTCACAGCGACATGGTTTTGGTCTTCAAACCGGATCGTCACCGTGGATGTGTTTGGAATCAGAAAAAAAACAAACAAGGACGCCAGAATAAACCCGGCCACGAGAGCGCTCAAAATCACGGTGCGATGCGGCGCAACCCATTTTTCCTTGAACTGATTCACTGCTTCGTTAAATTCGGTTGACACCCAAAAAACCTTCGTATAGAATACTGAATTCTCCTATATTAAGGTTACAAAAGAAAGCGTTTTGGCCTAGGAAAACCTTTTTGTCATTGAAATGTCTCGGCATAAGCCTTTAATTCCGATAAATACTTGGCGGATGCCGCATCTCGAATATGTCCTTGCTGTATCACGCGCTGATACGAATTCCAATCTTTCATTGCCACCAGCAAAAAATCCAACTGCTTTTTTGGAGTCCATTGAAGCTCCGTAAAAAAAGACCTGGTTTTTAGGTTTTCATGCACATACCGCGTCCATTCCGAGCGAGCGGTCAAATATAGATTCACTGGAATCCGTTGCTTGGGAACCCCTTTCTGGTATTTTTTAATTTCATCGGCAACAATCTGGGAAACGTGTTTTCTTTTCACCATCCACTTTAATGCTTCGGCCGAAAAAAGAGGGGTAATTAATTCAAGTTCGGGAGAAACGTTGCTTTGCGGGGACAGCTTTTGCCGGCTTGCTTTTGCACTCAGTCGCGCAATTTCAGCCAAATAATATTCAACCGGCACTTTTGGGTACACTTTTTGGGAAACAATTAACCGCCGAAGATTTCCGGTGCGATGCCGCCAGCCATACTCCTTTACCTGGGAAATTCTTTCGGTCCGCGGCATCTTTAAACCGCAACCTAACGGCATTACGATCGCCGCCGAAACCACCGTTCGTAACACCGTTCTTCGCCCTACTTTTTGCCGGGATCGGTTTTGGATGGGGGGCGTTGGTGTCCGTGATCGTCTTTTCATATTCGAACTCTCTGCAATGGTTTGGAATATATATTATCGGCAGGTTTTTCCGGACTGCAACGTGGCTTCGATATCCGAAATACTGCTTCCGGATCCGCCCGCCTGGTTGAAAACCGTTTTGGGGTTCCACCAGAAACTGGATCGAATCCCCGTATTGGTCACGCACACTTTTTGCTCGAAAACCAATTCAAACAAATCATCCAACGCCGTAATCCGGTCTTGGGCCGTGGTTCCCTGGCGATTAAACGCCATGGTGGATACTCCCGCAAGATCCTGGGCTTTTCCAAACGGCTGGTCCGGCGTTGCGATCAACACGTTGTCGGACGCGGCATTAATCGAAAAACGACCGTTTAACGGCGAATACATGACGGTTTTCAAGAACACGTCTCCGGCGGTTTCCGCCGCGGACCAATCAATGCCGTACGAAATCGTCCAGTTCGGAATCCGGTCCGATGACTGGGCTTTGCGGTCGGGGCGGAAATCCCACGCGTCCGCGACCAGGTTACCTGAAAAGTCCAAACACGCGCCGGCACCGCTCCAATACGCCGCGCTTTGACCCAGGTTCTGCGGAATATCCGCGTTTCGGATCGTATAAAACGCGCCGAATGGTTCGGGTGTCGCGCCTTGCGTCACTTTCAGCAAAATCGGGGTTGCAAGACTTGGCGTAAACCGCAAGACTTTCTTGGTCAAGTCCTTGTTTTCAATATCCAAAATGAATCCGCGTTGCGACGCAAACGCGTTTAAGGAATCAAACGATCCACCCGTGGATACTTCCACGACTTGCACGGGATTCGATCCCGCGTTGGCCAACGTCGTGATTCCGCTTTGTCTTGAAATCTGCACCGCTTGATGATTCGCGATTTCGTATCCGGTTCCGTATCCCTGGCGATCCAAACTTTGTCCTTCGGTTCCAACTTCGCCGTCAAACGGCAGATAATAAAACACGCTGTTAAGCGAACTCTGTTGTAACGCAAGCAAACCGACATTGATGGACGCGTTTAAGGTTTGTCCGTCAAAAAACGCCCAGTCATCGTTCTTGAAATCCGCGACGGTTTCCACGCGGTACAAGCCGCTGGTTGGAAGCTGGTCGTTTTCCGTGAATTTTTGCGTGAACGTGATTCCTTCCAACGAAAAATACTTGCTCCAATTGTGACCGGTCGGATCCTGGTTGAAAAACGAAGGCGTATCCGCAAACGACACATTCGAAAAATAATGCGCGAAGTCTTGTCTAAAGTCGGACGTATATCCGTCCTGGATCAAATACGCGTCGAAATACAAGAGTTCGTGCAAGGCCTGCGAATTCGGCACCTGGTCGGTCCAACGGATGTTTTCCTTGTAGTCATCCACGTAAAACTCCAACGCGGATTTGTTGTCGAACATGTCCGTGGTTTTGGGCAGCCAACAGCCCGTCACGTAATCGCTCGTTTGGAATTCTCTAAAATCCAACGCGACCAAGTATTCGTTAAACGGATCAAGCTCGGCTTGCACTTGTTCTTCCAGCCAGTTCGTGGGACATGGAATACCCGGGTTTGCCGCCAAAAAGTCGTTGACGGCCTGCAAGCGTTTGGTCATCATGATGGAGAATTGGGTGGCGTCACAGTAAATGAACTCCGGGTTTTTCGCGTCGCACGAATCCATCGTAATATCGGTCCAGTTCCACTTCAACTTGATTCTCGGCAACGCATCCGGTCCGGTTTGTCCCACCATTGCGCCTTGCGTGCACGCGAACTGGTCTCCGATGACCGGCGGCAATTCCACCAAGGTGTCTTTTGAAACGAATCTTAAATGGAATTTCTGGTTGTAATTCTGTTGTTTTCCGAAAAACTGGCCTAGTCCCCACGAATCGGTTTGCAGGAAACGCGAATCCCCGAACGGAATCTTGGTGACCGCGTCAAACACGTGTTCCACCGCGTCGATAGTCATCACCGCGTACGTGGGCTTGTCTTCTTCGAGACCCGCGTTTTCGAAAATCACGGGCACACGCTGGTCGCGCAAATCCGTTTTTCCCATGACCTTGACGTTCTCGGCATCCATGGACACGCCGATTCCTTCGTTGTTCATTGTCGTCGATCGCGCATCGCTTGGCAGGTTAATCGCAAACACTTGCTGTTGTTGTTGCACGTGTTCTTGCGGAGCATCTTCGGTGGGATCGGACGCGAAGCCGTTTCCCATTGCACCCGACATCAAACCCAGCATGGCGACTTGCGACATCATGCTGCTTAAGGCGCCCGAATCGAACCGGCGCATTCCCGCGTCATCGGATACCACCGGCGTGGCTTTTGATTGGTCGGTTAGTGCTTGTTGTCCCAGTCCACAGCTTTTTTGAGCGTCACTTAACCCTTGTTGCGCCTCTTTATACGCGGCTCCGTTTTCGCCATATTGGTCCGACAATTGTTTTTCAATCGTGTCCACTTTCTGATTCACGGTCTGGATTTTTTCCTTATACGCAGTATTAAATGTGGAAAGCGCTTCGTCTGCTTTGGCATAACAAGGAGTACAATATTGTACGTCGCTTGGTTCGGTCATATGCTCCGTAAACGCAGTGACTTTGGCGCTCGCCATTTCGGAAAGCGCTTGATTATTCGACACGTCCGAGAGATCGGATAACTCTTTTTTGTAGTCGCCAAGTTCTTTGGTTGCGTCCCCAACCGTTTTTTTGAACATATCCAGTCCATTGGGTCCAGTAATGCTGTCCTTTAACACTTGGCATTGGGTGCCGCAGGTTTCTGCCTGCAATTTGAATTGATCTGAAATACCGGCGCCTTTATCGAATTTTCCAGTGGGCAACGCGCCACACGTGGTGGTCGCGGTCGAGTCAAGTTTGGATAAGATGTCACGTTGGGAATCCAGATTGGAAAGAACCCCTCCGTTTTCTCCTTCTTTCAATAGTGAATCGTCCACGCTTTTTTTGAGTCCATCCGCCGCCGCATTGCATTTGGTCATCAAGTCGTCAACTCCAGATGAACTAACGCATCCCGTGGGACACGAGTTGACAATGGTTTGAAATGTTTCACATTGGCTGGTTAAACCCTTATCGTCCGCGAATTCTCCCTGCAAGTCGGTTTTGCTTTTGTTAATGATTCCAGCGGGATCTGAAAATTCTTTATCAAATCCTTTGTTTAATTTTTCAACTCCGGCATCCGCTTTTTTACAGGCTGTTTGAGCTTCTTTTACAGCCCCCAGGTTTTTATTGGACAAATCTTTTGCGCCTTGAAACGCGCCTTGCATTCCATCGAGCAGCGGCGGAAGCATTTGCGGCAGCATCGCGGCCCCAAGCAAAGGCAACATGGAACCCATGCCGTTGTCTTTGGGTTGTTTTTTCTGTCCCCACATACTGGCGGGCGCGTCCACGGTGGTCGTGGTCACGTAATTGCTGTTTTTGAGCACGACCGAATCTTTGGTTCCCGTTCCTTTGATGAACAATTCGTATTTGGAAAGCGAAAAATACTGTCCGTCTTCGGTGCGCGGATCCACCAACACGTCGATGGTCGCGACTTTGTTGTAGTTGCGTCCTTTGGTACGCGCCCACACGGTCAAACCGTAGATTCCCGGCACTTCCATGCGCGACACCGTGACTTCGCGAACAGGCGTGTCCGGCGAAAGCGAAAACTGCAATGGCTTGACCTGAATTCCGCCGTCTTCGGTTCCGCCGCGGCAATAATCGTCTCCTTTGCACAACACGATGTCAATGGGAAGTTCACCGCAACGGCTCATGTCAATCAATAACTTCGCGTCGTTTCCGGTGCCCAGTTTGACCGTAGTAAATTCATCATCGGACGTAGCCGTTTGCACGGTCGCGGAAACCAATTCATTCACCGGCTTTGCGGTCACGGTTCCGTTCGAAGGATTTGAATCCGGCGGTTTGGGTTCGGTGGACTCCGAATCGTTTAAGGGATTCGGAAACTCCGCAACGTTTCGGGTGCCCGCCCCCGTGGCGGAATACTGCATGCAAAACTGCAAATTCGTAATCAGAATACTGGCGGTAATGGGTTCTTTGGTCGACAATTTTTTGGCTCCGCTTTCGGTTTGGGTTTGTGCGGCAAAGTCCACGGTAAACCGGGCTTCTTGACCTGTTTTTCCGCTTTTGGGCACAAACGTAAGAACGCCGTAATACACGCCGTCCGCGGACATTTGATCGAACAAATGCGACCACGCATTGTCGCGCAGCACTTGGGTGATGGAATTATTCGGGTTTGACGCGTCCGTTAACGTCAATTCCACGTTTCCAACGGCGTTATCATTCCACAACACTTGGCTGGCCAAACCGCGAAGCGAAAGCGCGCTTCCCGCGACTTTACAATTGTTGGTCAACGTAAACGAATGCTGCAAATTGTTTTCCAGGCTTGAATCTTCCCAAAGGGGTTCGTCGATCGAAAGACACGATTCGTTTTCGGGCATGCCGTCAATCGAAACGGAGATCTTGACCGGAACCGAAAACACCCACTTGGTATTCAATCTTGAATCCACGGCTTCGATGGCAAGCGACGCGTCCAATGACTGGTTCGAAAACAACGTCGCGGTCGGAGACAAAAACGCTTTTAAGAGAACGACTTCTTGGGTGGAATTCGGATCTACCCTGGTTCCGATCAAGGTGGACAAGTACCCGTTGATTTTGGTTTGATCCAACAAGCCCGCGAAATCGCCAACAAGCTGGAGTTTGGATAAACGGATCTGGGTCGCGGTCACGTTTTCAATCGTTACTTTGGCTTCGGCTTCGCGCTGACTTTGGGTTTTGAGCGCCAAACTCAATTCGTTCGGATAAAAAAGCAAAACGTTTTCATCGACCACGCGAACCAATGGCTCGGAGATAAAATTTGGTTTTTGGGCTTCGACAATAATGCGGGTTCCGGGAGACGACGCCGCAATCACGAACTCGGCGTTTCCCAAAGTGTTTGACATCTTGGTTTGGTTTTGCCGCACGCGGTCACGGGTTTCACGGATCAATGTCACGACCGCTTCCGAAACCGGTTCTTCGTTTCCTTCTTCGGCAACCGACACCACGGCCGGAACTTCGATTAACGCCGGAATCGGATCAGGCGAAAGACCAATCACGAGTTTTTTATCCGCGATCGTGACGAACGAAATTTCTTTAAGGCTCACGATTTCGCCTTGGTAAACGGTTTTGAGCAGAATGGATCCGGGCAGAATCCGCGTGGGACGGAATTTTACGGACCCGCTGATTCCCGCGTTGACCACCATGCTTCCGGCGTCGATTTCAAGCTTGTTGTTGGCCATGCTTCCACCGGAAAACGGCTGGGCGGACGCGTTCGAAATACGGTAATCCGAAACGACGTAATCCCGGCTTTCTTTTCCGTCGGTTAAAATCGAAAACTGGAACGAAGCCCCCGAAAAATTGGCTTGGGAAGAATTCGTCAAGGAAAACGAAAACTCGTAATCCCGGTTGTTGACCAGTTCAAACGGACTTTGAATATAGAGTCCCTGATTGTGGTCAAAAAAACGGACATTCGAATAACAAACGTAATCATCGCATTCGCTTCCCGCGCCTTCAAAAAATCTCGTCACGGGATAAGCGTTGGCATATAATTCCTGCAGTCTTCCGGTCTGAAAGGATTCGCCCAATTCGTTGTCCTGCGGATCGCGCACCATCGTGCTTTGGTTGGTTTTGCCCCAGGCGCGATAAAACATCGGAATCGGAGCGTTTAATGTCGCCGTGTTTTTCACGCGTACATCCACGGCCACGTTATACACCTGCGGAACCGGGTTTGAAAACACGATATTGGCCCATTTGGCGTCGCCAAACGACTGATTCGCCGGGTTCAAATCAATGACTTGCCCTTTCGGCGGATTAAACGTGGACCCCTGGACCAACGCCGCGTTGGCGACATTGATTCCCTTGATGACGATCTGGTCGTTTTCCATCAAGGCTTGGCTTCCGACCCTAAAATGAATTCCCGCTTGTTCAAACGACGAATCCTCCGGGATTTTCAACTGTAACCTCACCATGTAGTTGTTGCCCGCTTCCATTTGGTCCACGGTTTTGCCGGATGCGTCAAACACGCCGACCAAGGAAACCTTCGGACCGCCGCTCACGAGTCGCGACGGCAACGCCGCAACAACCTGAACTTTCTTGTCTTTATACAATTGGAATGTTTCGCTTTGATAACCGAAAAAATCGGGGTTTGAAACCACAACATAGATGCGTTTATCGGCTTTCACGGAAAGCGAACCGCTGCCGTTGGAAAGCGGAATCTCGCCCACGCGTTCCCCGGTGGAATCAAATATTTCCGCTGTTGATTCCACGATGGGTTCGTTGTCTTCGGTCACCGCGGACACCGAAATCAAGGCGTCGCCGATTTCCATCTTGACTTTCATCTGGTTTGGCGTTAATTTCTGAATCAAAACCGCGTCCGAAACGCCGGTTGCCGGAAACTTTTCGGCGTAACCGTACAATTCTTTTCCGTCTTTAACCCCGCGATACTTGGCTTCTCCGTTGACATCCGTCAACAACGCGTCGTACGGCGCGATCGAATCCGTTTCCTTGTACCGCAAACGCACTTTGGCGTTTTCAACCGGCTTGTTTTTTTCATCCACTACGAAAACATTCACGATGCCCGTGTTTTCTCCCGAAATTTTTTCCAGTTTTAACGTAAGGAAAGAATCCGTCGCCGACACTACGCTTTCGTCGGGATAATAATCCGCCAAGCTTGCCTGCACAAGCCATTCTTCCGGATCCGTCAAACCGAAAACCGCTTTGCCGCTTGCATCTGTTTCCTTCGAATACAATTCTTTTCCCGTTCCGCGGCTTTGCAGCACCACTTTGGCGTCTTTGACGGACAGATTCGATTCAAGATCCAGCACCGTAATCGTCAGGTTTTGCCGGACGCTTTTAGACAGTTTGATGGTCGCGTGCACCAACTGGCCTTCCTTGACTTCAAACGACGCGCTTTTTCCCGAACCAAAACCGTTCTGAGTCGGCGTCACGGTGGCATAATACGATCCAACGGAAACATCGCGAAACTGCGCGAACCCGTTTTCGAGTGACAATCGCTTGACTTCGCCCGAATCATTGTACAACACCACGCTTGCCGCCAAATCCGAAAGCAAATCGGCTTGTTCGTCCTCGACGCGAATACGCGCGTTTCCGACGGGCTGTTGCACGGCTTCGAGCCGGATCACGGGCGACGGCTGGTTCACCAAAAAAGGCGTTTGGGCGTACTCGGCGGGACCCAACACGGTTGCTTGCAATGAACCGCAGTTGGCGGGTTCCACGATCGATATTTTTCCCAATGAATCCGACGACAACGTGTCTTTTTCCAGTTTGGCTTCGGTATTCGAACACGTGAATTTCGCGGTAATCGTGGTTCCGATAATCGCGCGTCCCGCGGCATCCGCGAACTGGATCACGCGCGTCTTGGGCAATTCGATTTGACGCAACACCAATCGCTTGGCCACGTTTTGATCCGAAATCGAAAAGTTTTCATCCACGTTCTGATAGCCTTCGATGGAAATCAATAATTTGCCCGAAGAATTTTTAGGAGCCGAAAACGAAAGAAACCCATCTTGATCCGTTTGCCTGTCCGTCGAGACGCCGTTAATCACGAGCGTTACGGGCACGTTGGGAAGCTTGTCCCCCACCCGGTTTTCCACGACGACATTGACAAACACCTGATCGCCGCCGATGACGACAGGGCCAAACCCAGAAACAGTCAGAAAACCGATGCCGGCGATCACGAGCAGAATCAAAAGCAAAAAAGACGGAAAAACCCGGTCCACGGGATCCACGACCGTATACACCGGCAAGGTGTTTGAAACCTTGTCGAGCACGGAGTAATAGCCGTCTTCAAGCGAAACGTAAAAATCCTTCAGGTTTTGGCCAATACCCATCAAAACCACTGTTTTCGATTGAATATCTAAGTGTATTTCCCGTATATAATTATTGGCCCGACTTTTTTTCGTGTTTTTCCCTTAAGTTGCCTGAGTGCATGCGGTCACCGTGGAAAAACCGCTCAAATTGGTTTGGTCAAACAACGGTCGCGGAACGAAATTCTGCGGGTGGCCTAAGGCATCCAACACCACGTCGCGGTTCCAATAAAACACGGCGGTCCCCGTACCCGAATACATTTGCAAAGAAGACAATTGCAAATCAAAGTAACCCAAACCAACCGTGGACTGGCTTGCATTCGTCAAGTCGGTCGGAGAAAGAATTTCAAACGCGGTTTCACAACCCGCGGCTTTTCGCAAGGAAAAATTTCCCGCCGGCGTATAAATCACGGTTTTGTAAAACACTTGTTTGCCTTCCTTGTTACCCGAAAGCAAAAAACCGCGCGCATCCGCGGAAGTCTCTGCGCAAGTGCCCGCAACCGGCGAAGGCTCGGAAGCGTTTGAAAGCAAGGGTTGACCCGAAAAGTCGGCGCATGGATCGCCCGCGGTGGAACCCGCGCCGGTCCAAAGCCCGATGGGTTTTCCCGCGGTATTCACGCTGGATTCGTTTTGCATCAATTCAAAAAACGCTTGGGCCTTGCCGCTTTTTAGCGGAATTGAAATCATGACCGGCGTCGCCTTGCTGATACTCCATGAAAACAATCCCGGCGCATCCACAGTGGGAGAAGACAACTCGAGCACGATTCCGCGGTTTGGCGCGTCCAAACTCGAAAGCCAATTGGTCTGGTTTTCGGATCCAAACGAACCGGATCCGCCGGTACTCGTTACCGCGTCAATGCCCACTTCTGCGTTTGCGTTCATCGGCGCGCTTAATCCGATTCCGTATCCGTTGCGGCCCGCTGCGTTTTCGCCGGGTCGTTTGACGGTTCCGATTTTGTAATCCACCGGCATGAAATACAGCGGATTCTTCGAAAGATTTTCCTCAAGCAACGTCATGGTCAACACCAGATTGGCGATCGGAAAATTGTCCTCGAAAAACACGTTTGATTTTCCCTGGGCAAACCCCTGCGTGATCACGACTCGGTATTTTCCAAGCTTTGGAACCCGTGTCGGCAACACCAACCGGCTTTCGTTCGTAAAATACGACGCGATTTTTTTGTACGCGTCGTTTTGACTGAAAAACGCGACGTTTTCCTGCACAAAATTGAAATCTTTCCTAAAATCGCTTGAAAAACCATCCGGCATCAAATACGCGTTAAAATCAAGCAACAGCGAATCCGCCGCCACGGGTTGTCCTTCTTCCGCGGTCGAAATAATTTGGCTAAGCTTTTTGCTTAATTCAATGGAAAACTGCGTGGCGTCACAATAAATGAAACCCGTGTTCGGCGAACCATCGATTTTTTTCTGGTCGCACGAATCGATCGCGATTCCGGTTGAATCCTCAAACGACCACGTATACCGAAGACGCGGTGCCATACTGGGTCCCGTGTGGCCCTCCAAACCGTCTTCGCTGTAACAAACCGTTGCGTCGCGCGCCCGTAATTTCACTAAAAATTCTTCGGTTTTCAATCCCAGTGTTCCGTCCGACTTTAACACGGTGTCGGACACGTTGATCAACGCGTAATTGTACGATCCGCTCAACGATTCGTTCGATATCGAGAACGGCAGTACGCCTCCTTTTCCGAGGCCACTGAGCAGTTTTTCGTTTGAAAGCCTGAATTTCGCATTGTCTTCCGACGGCATTCCAAGCGCGATGGACACGAGTTTTCCGGCGGAAGAAACGGTTTCTGCTTCGGTTCCGAATCCAAAACACGCGTTCACGCTGTCGGCCGTGTCCTGGGTGTTGGCGACATCAAACGCGTACTTGGGACGCGACAACGCGCCCGTGGTCTGGTCTCCGACATCCACGCATACGCTTGATTCGAGATTACAGACCTGGCCCGCGGCACAACCCACGCCTTTGACTCCGGGCGAACCCAAGACTTCTTGTCCGCAGGGATAATCGCTTAAACTCACGCACGCATGCGTGCCCGCATTACAAATGGGTTTTGCGGGATCCTCCGTACACGCGGTTCCAAACTGCGGGCAAACCGCCTGGCATTCCGGTGAAACCGTGGCCCATTGATCCGTACTACACGACACAGCGGCGAGTTGTTCCGGGGTCGTCGCGCAGTTACAACTCCCTTGCTGCGCTTGTTGCTTAAAACACACCAAATACTCCTTGTCGTCTCCGCCTGTCAACGAGGTTAAAAGAGACAAGTCGCCGCATGAGGTGTCCGCGGCGGTTTTTTCAACGGAAACAATATCCAAAATCTGTCCGGTGCCGGTTTTTTGGCACAATTGGTACGACGCGCCGTCACTTCCCGTAAACAACGTGGCGGCCGGGGGATTGGTTGAAAGCGGAACAAACCCTGCGCCACTGCATGCGGAATCCGCGGAACCGTTGGGTGAAACCGGCGCTTCAATCGCGGCAACGGTCGCTTCGCCCATTTGCTTGCAAATCCAATAATTCTGTCCGTCCGGAGACTTGAATGCCGCGGGTCCGATGGCCACAAAGCTTTCCGGACACGATTGATCCCCCAAAACAACGCCGATCCGGGTCACGCCGGCCGGTGGATTCGCGACTTCGCATACCGCGGGAATCAATTCTCCCGCCGCGTCGCGGTCTTTGCACACCGCGCCTCGTAATCCGCAGTCGTCGGTAATGGGCGGCCAGGGATCGAATCTTCCGTAGGCTCCGCCCAAAACGTCAAAAGTACAATGAACGCTTAACGCCTGATTGGCCGTCAGTTTGATCTGATCCTGTGGAATCTGTCCCGTGGATTGCAACGCTTCGATAATCGTATCGCTGCAGACCTGCATGTCTTCCGCGTTGTACTGGTCTTTCATGATCTTGCACCAAATCGCGTCTTGGGCACTCGACACGCCGATGATTGCCATCAGAAAAGTCATGAGCAATCCCAGAATCAACATGATCGCGCCCGCGATCAACAACGGCAAAATTCCTTTCTGATCCATCTTTTTCACCCGGTTTTCTCCACAATTCCAAAGCACGCGTTTCCTTTTCCAATATCGTCGTTTGCGGTGATCCAAAGCTCTCCGATTCCGATCACTTGTTTGGGTTGGTTTTGGGATTTCTTTTTTCCTTCGATCCAGATCGGAATGATTCCGGCGGGCGCGTCCGCGGAAACCGAAATATTAACGGTTTTGGAATCGTTGGTTCCAAGATCAAACGAATCCTCGTCCATGGAAATGACGGACGAACGCAAAAACGACGGGCGCTTCACGTTAATCGAAAAAGCTTCGGCACAATTATGACTCGAAATTTCGATCGCGACCGATCCCGGTCGAGTGACATCGGCTTCGGTTTCAATATTCGGATAATCGGTTGCCGATACCATATCCAAAGAAATGCACGCGGCACCCGGATCCAACGATCCAGACTGTTCGTTTCCGACTTCCATCCGTTTTGTCGCAAACCCCGCTTTTCGCCCTTGCACGATTACGGATTCGTTTTCGCCCAGTTCAAGCGAAAAAGACGCGACTCCGTTTTCCGCCGAAAGCGTAGAAAATTGCACGGGTTTCGAAAACCCCGTCGCGACGCTTCCGTCATTGATTTCCCCCACTTCGATCAACGCGTCTTTGACGAGTTCGTTCGTTAACTGGTCACGCACAATCACAGTGAGACGGGCGCCGTCATACATCGAATCCATCAAGAGGTTTCGCGCGCCTTGAATCGAAAACAAAATTTGTTTTCGCGTCGCGGACAATTCCGTCAAATCCGGGGTGGTGGCAACGCGGGCTTCCAGCAATCCGCCGGTTCCGACTCCCGGCAGGATCGAAAGCGGCTGGCTTAACCCGGTTTCAACGGATCCTTGGGCCGCAATCAACTGGTTGGAAAACCCGCTGGTTTGCGTGCGTCCAGATGATCTTCCGAGGCCCAACAAAGTATCCTTGTTTTCAAACGAAACGCTTGCCGTGTAATCGGTCTGCGACAAATTGTAAATCACGTATCCGATCCGGTACGGCTGATTCGAAAGCAACATCGGCGGCGCTGTGATGTCCAGCGGAACCCACGGTTCGTCCGCGGACGCGGAATAATAAAACGCCCAAAACAAGGTCGGACAATTCTGCTTGCACACGCCGCTTCCAACCGTAAACGACTGCGTCGAATCAGGCGTGGTTTTGGTTCCTGTGGCAGACGTTGCCGCCAATTGGTAATGCAATTCCACCGTGCTTCCTTTTGGAAGGCTTTCTTTTACCGAAAACTTGACTTTGGCCTGAAAGGTTCCCTGCGACAACCGATCCCATGTGACCACGGTCAATTTGGCGTGATTATTCGAAGAAACTCCTTCCGGCGTCGCGAAAACATCGGACGGATTTAAGGAAGAAGAAAACGAGACTTCGCCTAGAACCGCTCCGGCTTCCGCGTTCTCGATAAAAATATTGTTTTGAGTGGCCAAGGGCAAGGCATTGGGGCCGGCGCGCACGCTGATTTTGGGATCGTCAAAGTTGCCGTCCCGCAACGTGATGTTGAAAACACCCCAGTATTCTTTTCCCGCGTCAAGCACGTTGGGTCGAACGGTTCCCGACGCATCCATCAAATCCGCAAACTCGATCTTGATGTGTTGGTCCGCGGCCAGATCCTCTTTTTTATACATCCAAAAATCAAGTTTGATTTCATCCGAAAGTTTTCCCGGCGGCACCACATAAGGACCGGAATGAAACGACAAATAATCGCTTCGGCTCACCAAAAAAGCCACCGTGGAACCCACCGGCAAGCCGCCGGTTTTAAAATCGCCCGTCGAACCCGTTTTTCCGTCTTGTTTTTTGACAAACTTCTGGGCGACGGGATCAAAAATCTTCACTTCCACATCCGCGTTATTGATTTTGACCACGTGGTTGGAACCGCCCAGCGCGGTAATACGGAACACGCGTTTGGCCAACGCCAACGCGACTTCGATTTCCTGGATTTGCCCCACGGCCAAAGAAAACGATTCGCTGGTTTTGTTCGAATCCTCTTTAATGGCCCGCGCCAGATACGTTCCCGCGGGCAAACGCGAAAACAAAACGTTTCCGTCTTTGCCTGTTTTCTTTTCGGCGATCGGAGCATCCACGCCGGACCGCAACAACTGGATCGTCGCGTTGTCGATCAATTTTCGATCCTCGTCAAACACCGTCACCAACACTTTTCCGTAATTTTGCGGATTTCCCGCCGCGTCGTCTTTTAGCCGCGTCAATCGCGCGACTTGCGCGTTCGAATCGAACTTTTTAACAAGCACCACATTCGGAAAAATCCCCAGCACGTAATTGGGGTGATCCGCCACCAAATGATACGAACCATTCAGGTCTTGCACCGGTTGCTCGAACAAACCCGCGGAATCGGTTTTTCCGTCGGAAACAAGCACGCTGGTTCCCTGACTAAGCCAAACGGACGCGCCTTCGACGGGATCCGAAGAATTCGAATCCAGGAATTTGTACAATACTTTCTTGTCGTTTGGAATCGCTCCGATGTTTTGCGTAAGCGACGTGGTTTCGTCTTGGCGAATGACCACGGTGTTCTTGTCCGAAAACCTTCCTTCGCGCGTCACTTTCGACTGGACTTGATACGATCCTTCGTTAAGCGAAAACGACGCCATTCCCAGCCCGCTTGAAAGCTGCGTGGCCTGCGTTACTCCAAAGCCATCCATGACCACGACTTCCGCGTCTTTTACGGGCCGCCCTGCGTCGTCAACCACAAGCACCGACAACGCGCCTTTTTTGGCCGGCGGAAGCGCCGTGGGCTTTAATGAAATCTGAACCTTGCGGTTGGTTCCCGGAGAAATCTCAAAATCATGCACGGATTCAAAACCCGTCACCGTCACGTCTTTGGCGGTAAGCGTCCCGCACGCCGCGGGCGGTTCAACGGTCACTTCGCCGTTTCGCGTGGATTTCGACGACGGCGCGTCTCCGATCTGGCATGAAAACGAAATCGTCACGGATTTTCCCGAAATCAAGTTGCCGCTGGATTCGTCAATGAACTGAATTACGATCGGAAAATCGTTTCGCGGACCCGAAAGCGCCAATTGCAGTTTGTAATACTCGCCGGCCACCAACGTGATGTTTTTCGCGTCGACGGGTTCGTAATTTTCAATACTGGCCGAAATCGACGCGTCCGAACGCGCGGTTTTCAACAAAACCACCGCGGTGCCGCTTTCTCCCGTGGACAATTCCACGGAATTGCCGTCAAGCAACAATGAAAAAGAAACATTCGTCAACGCGGATCCGTCTTCGTTTACCACCGAAATGTACGCCGGCAAGGCGGACGAAGAAGACAACACCCATGCGACAATGACCGCGATTCCGATCACGAACAAACCCGAAAAAAGAATCAAGGATGGAAAAACCTTGTCAATCGGGTCGATGACCTTGTATACGGGAACATACTGGTTTAGCATGTCCAAAAAGGCGTAATATTTGTCTTCTATTTTATAGTATAGATCCGTCAGAATCATACCGAACCGTGGCCACCAAGAATAGCCCCGACCCCGTATTTAAAGATTGCTTTATGGCCGAAAAACCCTAGTCTTCCGGGCACCACCAATCCGGATCCGTGACAATGGAACGATAATCCCGCACCGTATTCGCGATCGACTTGTCTGAAAGGGTCTTAAGCAAGGTTTTTTCGTTCCAAAACAATTCGATCTGATCCGCTCCGGGACTTACCACGCACACGCGTCGTTCCTTGACCTGATTCACCAGATCCGACAACGATCCCGCCGACCAGTTGTGGTTGGCTGAAAACGCCAACGAAAGCGATTCTCCTCCGTTGGCTAGTTCGTCGGGAGACAAAAACCGTCCGCACACGGAACTGATCAGATACTTTTTTCCACTCGGAGTGAAAAAAACCGTTTCAAGTAACATCTGATTGTTCGCCGAAAGCGATTGCAGCACGCCCATGGCTTCGGGTGTACGCACGGCGCACGACGGGCGTAACGGCGGCCGGTCCGCGAACACGCTTCCCGCGCAATGATCTGGTGGAAGCCGTGAATCCGCCGCGATTTTCCAGCTGGATTGCAAGCCCGACCGGTTCAACGGCTCGTTGTTTTCCCGAATCGAATAAAAAAACTCCGCCATGGACTGCGCGTTTCCCGCAAGCTCGGCAAGCACAGGCGTCGCGTCCACTTTCGACCACGAAAGCGTTTTGGCCGAACGATTAAACGAAAACAATTTTCCGCGTTCAAGCACCTGAGTCTTGGAAAAATCCGTCGTTGTCGAAACCACGACCGCTTCCGAAACCGACGAAAGCGGATTGATGAGGATTTCGGGCAGAATCAAAAGCGACTCGCCGGAAAAAACCGTTCCGTATCCGTCGCGGCTCGAAGCGGCTTCATCGGGCCGCTTCTGCATTCCAAGATCCGCGTCCAGCGGCAAATAATAAAACGCGTTGGGTTCCAAGGGATCGCTTGCAGGCTCCACGTTTACTCGCACCGCATTGCCCGAAATCGTCGGATCCAGCGGCGGATGGGGGTTGGATGGATCACCCGACAAACCGATAACGATCCGATACACGCCGGGCTTGTCGAACAGCAATGGATCCTTCGGAACCGAAGAAAAAGAAAACGACAACCGGGTCGAATCCACGAGCAGCGAAAACTTTTGGGCGTAATCCGTTGGAACCGATAGTTTGAATGTCCCCACGTTTTTCATGTAAAAATCGAAATCCTTTCGGAAATCCTGCGAAATCCCGTCTTTCATCAGTTGCGCGTCAAACGAAAGCAAATCCGCGTAGGGTTGATTGCCGCGGATCGCCGCGTCGATTTTTTCGAGCCTGCGCAAAAGCGAAATCGAAAACTGCGTCGAATCGCAGTAAATGCCATCCGGCTGGTTTGCAAGACACGTTGATTCGTTAATCGTTGTCCAACTCCAATCGAATTTCACGCGCGGAAACGCGGCGGGTCCCGTGACACCGGGCAAACCCGAAGGACTCGTGCAGAAATTATCCTCCCCGTTGGAAAAACGCATCAAAAAATCCTGTGCGGATCCGCCGGAAACATCCATGCGGATCTTTGAATAATAATTTCCGTCGCCGACTGGCACTTGCTCCGTGGTGAAAACCGCGGGTGCAAGCACTTGAAAGGAACCATCCGGTTTCAATACCCAGCGAATTGCCGCGCCGTCCATTTGCACGGACGATCTACTGACACGCACAAAATCCAGCGCTCCCAGCGGCAACTCCAAAAAACCACTCGAAACCGGTTTTGCGGACGGATTCGAAACGAAAAAATCGGGTCCTTGTCCGGTCGACGCAAGAATCGTCGAAGCGTCGGTTCCGGTCGCAAAAGTATACTTTCGCACTTGCGGAATCACCGTGGAACCGTCCGTACAAACAGCAGCCCCCATGCAGATTTCTCCCGGCCCAAGGCATTGAAGTCCGGTACACGTGCACGTGCCGCACTCCGGCGGGCACACCATTTCATTGTACGCGGTTCCGCAGGCATGCGTGAATTGTTCCGTGCACGAAAACGAACACGCGGGCGGAAGCAATGTTTGGCAGTACGCGAACTGGGTGCTTCCGGTCGCCATGTCAAAAACCCCTCCCGGAGACGCGTCAGTATACGCGCATACCTGGCCCGAAACGCATTCCGCGGACGCGTCGTCAATATGCCCCCACATCAAAACGCCTTTGAATACTTCCGGAAAAAGCACGGGAGTACACGCGACATTGATCGCACCCGAGTTCGTCGGCGGCATTTTTCCCTGGTCAATGAACGCTTGCTGCATTTCTGCGTTGGTTGAATCGTAACAATTCGAATAATATACGCGTCCGTTGACTCCGGTTCCGGTTTTTCCCCAAAGCCCCGTGGACTGTAATTCCGAACAACAACCCATCAGAATCAAAAGGATCAGCAATCCGATCAAGGTTTTTAATCCGTTCATCCGCCGCTCCCACCAAAAGAGTCCGTCGGGGCATCGCGGCCCAAAGACAAGAATTCAACGACTCGAAACCGGCTCCAGACGCTTTCGCTTGGGCGTTTCACTTGGATATCCACCGGAACCACGCCCAACGGCGCGGTCGGCAACAACGAAACCGAAAACCGTGCGAGTTGTTTGGGATACACCGTCATGGAAGACGGCGAAAACGTGATTTGCGACGAATCCGCCAGTGAATTAAATACGCCGATCCGAACGTCGATGGCTTCTCCGCACGTCGCGGCGTCAACGGAAATCTCGCCGGTTTTCTCGGTTGAAGAACCGTTTCGCACCAAGGCCGGCAATGGTTCGCTCACCAATACATCCTGTCCGGTCCACGGATCCCACAGTCGGGGCTGCAGACACGAAAAACCCGCGCTTTGACGGATCGAATGGAAATCGACTCCAAGGTACTCCAGCCATTCGGGTTTGTAATCCGCGGCCGTGATTTCAAACGCCGCGGCGTCGCTTAGGCTTAAGAAAAAATTCGAAAACACGGTGAACCCCTCGTCGTCCGTGGTCGCGGTCTGGTCGGGAGACGCGATCGGTCCTACCGCGGCGTTTATTTTGTATTTCACCAACGCGGCTTTCACGGGCTGTTTTGTCCGAAAATCCACGACCTTGACCACCAGAGTTTTCGAAAACGGATCGCTTAAAAACTCCGCTTCCAGTTCCCGGTCGCCTGAAACATCAAAGAAAAAATCATGGTTTTTTCCGTCCACAAAAGAATCCAATTCATTGATCACGAGCCGGAGTCTTGCGTGATTGCTCGACTCCGTCGCCAAAAACGAGATCGGCGCCGAAATCGAATACGTTTCTCCCGCTTGAATCAACTGGTTGGCCACCACGACATCTCCGAGGGTTTTTCCCGGATCCGAAAGGCGAAACAAGGGATCTCCTTCGAGACGAATGTTCGCGCCGCTAATCGACGCGCTTCGGCTATTGAACGCGGAAAACCAAAGGGAATACTCCTTGTTTTTTTCAATGGAAAAATCCGCCGCTCCGATTCCCGAATTCGGACGCGCTTCGCCTTTCGGGGCCACGAATACCGTCCACGAAATCGCGTCTTGACCCGTGCAGTTCGTCGTGCAGATAATCTGTCCAAACGTCCAGGTCTGTTCGCTTTGCGAAGAAACCGGCGCATTGGAACCGGATTCGATTCCTTTGATTCCGAACTTTAACCGCTGGGTTCCGACTGCGTTTTGAGGAAACGTCACTTTGACCAAAAAACCATAATCGCCCCCGTCAAGATCCCCCCACGACACATTCAATTGCTTCGAATCTTTTCCCTCGTCCGAAAACGCGTTCGGGCCAACGGGGGTTCCCGGTATGTAAGGATTCGAGTTTGGCGGCGCCGAAAAAACGGTTTCAATCGGAATCCACGGCGAATCCAGGTTTTCGATCTGGATATTGGAAGAATCGTCCTGCACGAACAACTTCGTCGAAAGCAGGCGTTTTTGCGCGGGAATCAAAATGCGAAACGTAATCCAATACGTCTTTCCCGGCGCAAGGGTCCTGGCCGCGGTTTGCCGATCCGATTCCCAAATCATTCCCGTGACCAGTTGCGGATTCGACACGATCGCGTTTTCCGGAGTCAAGATCACAAGCAAACGCGGAGTCGACTGGTCCGGAACCGTAAACAACGCCGTGAACTGCGTCAAAAAACCGCTCGCAGAAATTTTGAAATACACGCTGTGGTTCACCGGAAGATTATCCATCGTCACCACTCCTGTTTCGGTGACATGGCTTGACAGCAAAGAACCCGTGTATCCGTCAAACGCTTCGACCACGGCGCCGTCCACCAGAGTGCGGTTTTGGCCTTCCCGGACTTCCAGAATAAAACGTCCTTTGCCCACGGACAACGCGTGCGGCACAAACGCGGTTCTTCCTTCCAAAAGAGAAACGTTCAATACGTTCGAATCCAAAAAACCGCCATGCGAAAACGTCACGTCCACTTTTCCCGCGGGCAAACCGTCAAACAAAACGTTTCCGTCCGCGTTCGAAAGCAACCCGTTTCCAAACAACGGAATATGAAACTGTGAATGGAACACATTGACGCGGGTCTCCGGAAGCGGGGAAGCGTCTTTGGCGTCCGCAGCGTGCGAGAGAAGCCTCGCGGAATTGTTGGCGTTCATCCGCGTCAATCCGATGGTTTGCGTGGTTGGATTCCTGAAATTTACGAACGAAACATCCGCGACCTTGGTGATAAAACCGCTGCGGCGGATCACGGCGCGCGCGTTTTGGGGGTTGCTTGGAGGAACGAGCACTTGCAAGAATTCCCCGTTGGCTTTCGTCGCGCCTTCAAACAAAAGTCTGGAACCCAAAAAAAGCGTTACGCTGGCCAGTCCGACGGGCTCCGTGGTTCCGGACTCGACGACTTTCAGAAAAACCGCTTTGGCTTCCCCGTTTTGATCCAGCGTCATCTGAATCGATTTGTCCGCGCCTTCGATCGAAAACTCGCCGAATGCAAACCGACCGTTGTTCAAGTCAAACGCGGACACCACGTATCCGCCGCGGTTAAGCGAAAACGAAGCCACTCCGTCGCTTCTCGTTGTTTCCTCGCCGACCGAAGAAAGATACTCGTTTGAATTCTGGGTTTTTTTGAGAATCCGCACCAACGCGTTTTGAACGGACGAACCATCCGGATTCTGCACCTTGACGGTCAGGAAAAAAGCCGTTTGGGGCGGTGCGACCAACGGATACAATTCAATGGTTTTGGAACCGAACCCCGCGTCCTTGTACGCCAACCGTTCCGAATACGTTTCAAATCCTTCGGACCCGACCGAAATATTCGCGGTCTGGCACGTCGAAGGCATTCGAACCGCGATCGAACCTACCGTTGTTTCTTCCGGAGAAAGATTTCCTTGCGGAGAACACGACGCTGAAAAAGAAACCGTATGATTGGTGATCAAGGTGTTTGTTTCCTTGTTTTTAAAAACGAGCGAAAACGTCTTGACGCTGGCCGCGTCCGGCAAAGGATTAGTCGGATCACGGTTCGAACCGTTCCGGTTACTCGTCGGGTTCGATCGCAGAGGCGCCCGGGACGGATCGATGTCATTCAAATCAAGCGAATTCGAAATCGCTTCAAGCGCAAGTCCGTTCGTACCCGGATTTTTCGGTTGCGGCGCAAAACCGCCGAAAATCCAGACACCAACCCCGCCGACCAACAAAATTCCGATCACCGAAAACAACACCAGCGACGGAACTAACCGGTCGACCGGGTCGATCGCCGAATACACCGGGATTTTTTCGTCCACCATATCCAGAAATTCGTAATAGCGGTCCTCGACGGAATAATACGCGTTCATGACCGCCAAAGAGGCGTTTTTCCACCTTTTTTTCGCCGCTTCCGAGATATCGTTTAAATCCATTTCAAACCGCCAAAAACACAGATAATATCCAGCCTGACTATTTAAATATTCCCGACGGCAATCAAACTTTTTTATAAACAGTTTATGCCTTTTTTTGGACCATGGGAAACCGATTCGTCGAAAAAAAGGTCCCGCAGGGAAAACTCATCAAAGTAACCGTGGTTTTTTCGGAAACGATCGACGAAATCCGGATCAACGGCGATTTTTTTCTTCATCCCGAATCCGTCATCGAAGCGATCGAACAAATCCTGACCGGCGTGCCCGTGACGATTACAAAACCGGAAATTCAAACGCGGATTGATCGGGTGCTCAAAGCCAACAAAGCCGAATTCGTCGGAGTCACGAGTGCGGACTTGTCCGGCGTGATCGCGGAGGCGATCCATCATGACGACTGACGAAACATGGCGAATACTTCCGTTTGAAACCAACTCCGCCGCGATTAATATGGCAACGGACGAAGCCGTTCTAGAACACGTCGCCAAAAAAGAATCGCCTCCCACGATCCGGTTTTATCAATGGCAACCCAGCGCTGTCAGCATCGGATATTTCCAGTCGCTTGTCCAGGAAGTCAATCAAAGCGAATGCGTTTTGCGCGGAATCGAAATCGTTCGAAGATCCACTGGCGGCGGAGCGGTTTTTCACGATTCCGCCGGGGAAATCACGTATTCCTTGATCGCCCCCGAAAACCTTTTTCCGAAAGGAATCACCGAATCGTACCGCGAAATCTGCGGCCGCCTCGCGCAAGGATTACAAAACATCGGAGTCAACGCCGAATTCAAACCCATCAACGACATCCTCGTGGACGGAAAAAAAATTTCGGGTAACGCACAGACCCGCAAAAACGGAGTGCTACTCCAACACGGCACCATCCTGTTTGATCCCGACATCGCCACGATGTTTTCGGTCCTAAACGTCGGAAAAGAAAAAATTTCCGACAAATTCATTCAAAGCGCCAATCAACGCGTGACGCGCCTCGTTTCCCACACCGACCGGCCGCGATCCGAAATCATGGCCGCGATCGAACACGCGTTGCTTTGCGGAGCACCCTCCAAAACCACGCCGTTGTCTTTAAGCGAGCGAAAAAAAACACTCGAACTTGCCGGCCAAAAATACGGTTCCTTTCAATGGACCGCTTTACGCTGACTTTTTTTTCCATGACGCTCTTTTGTCGTTGTCTTTGGACGCGTCGCGGATAAACTTGGCCACAATGCTTGCCGCGGCCACCGCGGGTTCCGAATCATCCGCTTTCGGAATAAAAAAAACATTTTTGGATTCGACCGCGATCGGGTTTCCGTCAATCACGATTTTTCCCAAAAATCCGCTTCTTCGGAAAAAATCCACCAAAAAATCAACCGCTTTGGCCTGAATCTGGTTCATGTTCGTTCCCGCGGACCGCAATTCGTCAATGGTTTTAGCCGAGTACTCAATGCACGCGATCTGATCCGCGTTTTTTTCCACCAGCACTTTTTTCTGAGCGATATTAGCGGTTTTTTTGCTGTCACGCACCTCGCGCAGTTTTGAGCGCAAACCCAGCACTCCGCAAATCACGAACGGTCCGAAATCCTCGCCCCGTCCCGTTTCGTCGACTCCGACGATTTGTTCGTCGGGGATCTTCACCATTTCCAAAATCCGTTTCGAAACCGCGTTCGCGTTGTCGCCTTGGATCAAAAGTTTTCCCGAATCGAACAAGATCACCGAACACGCGCCCACTTTGGTCCGGTACTTCTGGTACTTGTCCGCGGACAATTCGTCGTACTGCCGCAAAAAAGCCATTACCGCAGGAATCTCGGTTTTTTTGAAATTAAGCACCGACGGCATACAAACCCTTTTTTTTATTTCTTGTTCGGAACGTGAATCGCCTTTCCAAGCGCTTGCTCGCACGCTTCGGCCAAGCTTTCCGAAAACGTGGGGTGCGGATGAATCGTCGAAGCGACGTCTTCCAACTGGCACGCGGTTTCCACCGCCAGTGTCGCTTCGCTCAAAAACTCCGACACGTGTTCTCCGACCATCACCACGCCCAAAATTACTTTGGTTTTCCGGTCCGCGATGACTTTAACGAATCCATCCGTTGCGTCGGACGAAACCGCCCGGCCCAGTGCGTGAAACGGAAACTTTCCGATCACCACGTCAAGGCCTTTAGCCAATGCCTGTCCTTCGCTGATTCCCGTCACCGCGATTTCCGGATCCGCAAACACGACCGACGGCATCGCGGTATTGTCAAACGCCGACGACTCGCCGCAGACCGCTTCCGCGGCCACTTTTCCCATTCGAAACGCGCGATGCGCGAGCATGGGACCGCCCGTGCAATCCCCCACCGCGAAAATCTTGGGGTCCGTGGACTTGCACTGGCTGTTCACGCGAACAAATCCGCGTTCATCCAATTGGACTTGCGTGTGTTCTAACCCCAAATGCTTTGAATTCGCCACGCGACCGATGGCAACCAAAACCTTGTCCGCGGAAATCGAAAACGATTTTTCGTCCGATTTCAATTCCAGCAATACTTTTTTGCCGGATTTTTTTGCGTTTTGAATTTCGGTGGATAAAAAAACCTGGACTCCCATGGATTCGATTCCACGCAACACCACTTCGGCGGCGTCGCGGTCCAGGTGTTCGAGAAAATGCGCGCTTCGCTCGACGATCGATACATTGCACCCGAATTTGGCGTACACGTTCACCATTTCCGCGGCAATGTACCCGCCGCCCACGATCACGAGGTCTTTGGGCAACTCGGTTAATTCCAGCGCGTCTTCGGCGGTCCAAACAAATTCCTGGACATGCTCCAAACCGGGGAGATTCGATACCTTCGAACCCGTCGCGATAATCGCGTTTCGAAACGACACCCGTCGAGTTCCGTGTTCTTGCGAAACGAGGATCCGGTCGGAGGCTTCGAAAAAAGCGGTTCCCTTGACGACTTCCACGTTGTATTTTTTGCAAAGGTTCGCGATTCCTTTTTCAAGCCTGGAAATCGAATCGTTTTTCCATGCCGCCATCTTTTTCAAATCCAACGAAACCGACCCGACATTGATTCCCATGGCGTTGGGTTTTCTGCATTCCCAGTACTGGTTCGCTGCTTTGATCAGGGCCTTGGACGGAATACAACCGGTGTGAAGACACACGCCCCCCAAACCGTCGCGATCAATGAGCATCACTTGTTTTCCCAGTTGCCCAAGCCGGATCGCGGCCACGTAGCCGCCTGGTCCGCCGCCGATCACCACACAATCGGTTTCCTCGAGGCTTTCACCCATCACCATACAAAATTCCTCAGATCAAATCCAACAGCAAGGTATTCGGATCGGACAAATGACGCATCAGTTCCGACAGAAATTCCGCGGCAACCGCGCCGTCGGCGATCCGATGGTCAAAACCAAAGCTTAACGGAAGCATTTTTCGAACCACGACTTTTCCATCGCGAACAACCGCGCGATCGGAAATCCGCCCCACGCCCAAAATCGCGGTGTTCGGCGGATTGATAATCGGAGTCGCAAAACGCGCTCCGACCGAACCGTAATTCGTAATCGAAAAACTGCTTCCCTTGATCTGTTCAAGCGAAATTTTCCGGTCGCGCGCTTCCTTGGCCATATCCGCGATCTCGATCGCGATTTCAGTGATGGATTTTTTGTCGCAATCACGAACCACCGGAACGACGAGTCCTTCCGGTGTATCCACCGCAATTCCGACATTGAAAAAATGCTTGATTCGAATCTCTTTTTTTTCGACATCGATCTCCGAATTGAAAATCGGATACTTCGTCAACGCGACGATCGACGCTTTGATGATAAACGGCAAAAACGTTAGTTTGACGTTGTGCGCGGCAAGACGGGTTTTTTCTTTTTCCCGCAATGAAACCAATTCTTCCACGTCGACTTCGTCCATCAACGTCACGTGAACCATTTCCCGATGCGACTCCGAAAGCTTTTCGGCAATCGCGCGGCGCATTCCAATCAACGGAAGTACTTCGACGGTTCCATGTTCGGCTTCCTGGGTTTCTCCTCCGTGGCGGCTGGGGGTAAACGAAACCGACGGCACCGCGTTTTCCTTGTATTTTTGGACGTCGGCATCCGTGACTTTTCCGCCGGGTCCGCTTCCTTTCACTTTTGAAATATCCACTCCGAGAATCCGCGCGAGTTTTCGCGTATGCGGCATCGCAAGAACCGCAGCCGGATTCGTTTGAATAAAAGGCGCCAAAGCGACGGGCGCGGCTTTTTTGTTTTCCGCCGGCAAAACCGCGTTGGTTTCCGCTTTTGGATGCGGCACCGATTCGCCCCTGCGGCCGATTACAATCAAAACCTGTCCCACTTGAATCGAATGACCTTCTTCGACCAAAATCTTGAGCACGGACCCGTTTTCCGGCGAAGGCAATTCCACGATCGCTTTGTCCGTTTCAACCTCGCACAATGATTGGTCCTTGGCCACGGTATCTCCGACTTTCACCAGCCATTTCACGAGTTTTCCTTCCGTGATTCCTTCGCCCACATCCGGAAAACGAAATTCAGTCGCCATGCATTGTCATCCTAAAAATTCATCAATTTTTCTATTTCAAAAGCGATTCGATTCGCGTTCGGCAAATACGCTTCTTCGAGTTTGGAAAGCGGCATTGGTGCATCCAAACCGGCAATCCGAACCACGGGCGCGTCCAACTCCAAAACGTTTCGTTCCGCGATACGCGCCGCGATTTCGGCTCCGACTCCAAACGAGTACGGGGCTTCATGCACGATGGCCAACCGGTTCGTGTGCTTTACGCTTTCCTGCACCGCTGCGAAATCAAGCGGTGAAAGCGATCGCAAATCCAATACCTCCGTTTCGATTCCTTTTTCCGACAACGCCAACGCGGCTTTTTCGCATTCCGGAACCATGGATCCGTACGAAACCACGGTCACGTGTTTTCCCGGCCGCACCAGCCGCGCTTTTCCAATCGGAATCTCGTAATGATCCTCGGACACTTCTTCTTTTTTCAACCGGTACAATTTCAGCGGCTCGAAAAACAATACGGGATCCGGATCAATGATCGCGCTTGCCAAGAGACCTTTGGCGTCGCTTGGCGTGGACGGCATCACGACTTTCAAACCCGGAACATGGCAAAACAACGCTTCCATGGATTCGGAATGATGTTCCAGCGCGCGCACGCCGCCCGAACAAGGCGACCGAACCACCAGGGGACACGAGAATTTTCCCCGCGAGCGGTTTCGGATGCGCGCGGCATGACTGACCAGTTGCTCGAACGCCGAATACGCAAAACCCGAAAACTGGATTTCGGCCACGGGACGAAAACCCTTGATGGCCAATCCGATGGAAGCGCCGACGATCGCGCTTTCGGCCAAAGGCGTATCGATTACGCGGTCCGGTCCGAATTTTTTCTGCAGTCCTTCCGTGACCCGAAACACTCCGCCGTTTAGGCCGACGTCTTCGCCGAGCACCAGCACGGAATCGTCGGCTTGCATCGCGCCAAAAAGCCCCGCGTTAAGCGCCTGGATCATGTTCATCAACGTCATTTCGCGTCATCCCTTTTTTCGCGTCTGCCGGCTTCTTCGAGGAATTCCCGTTGACGCAACAGCTCCATTGTCGATTCCAAAAAAACGAAATCAACGATGTCGGTGGACGGGTGATTTGGAATCAGTTCCGCTTTTCGCATGGATTCTTCAATCCGCGTTCGGATGGTTTGCCCGACGCGGTCTTCCCACGCTTGCGTCCAGATTTTTTTGGCTTTGAGATATTTTCGAAAACGATCAATCGGGTCCTTTTTTTCCCAGGCGCGGGTTTCCTGCAAGGAACGATACTTGGAAGCGTCATCCGCGGTCGAATGATCCGACATCCGGTACGTGATCATTTCGATCAAGGTCGGTCCTTTTCCCTGCCGCGCTTTCTTGAGTGCCTCGGACACCGCAACAAAAACCGCCAATGGATCGTTTCCGTCCACCTGGACGCCGGAAAAACCGTAACCCAATGCTTTTTGGGCGATAGTTTCTGATGCTGTCTGGTTTTTACGCGGAACCGAAATCGCCCACTGATTATTTTGACAAAAAAACACGACGGGTAACTGGAACACGCCCGCGAAATTCATGGCTTCGTGAAAATCGCCTTCGCTGGTCGCCCCATCCCCGAACGAAACCAACACCGCGTTTTTTTCCTTTGAAATCTTCATTCCCCACGCGATTCCGACCGCGTGAAGCAACTGCGTGGCCACGGGAATCGCCACGGGCAAAATGTTGGGGCCGGAAAACTGGCTGCCCCATTCGCTTCCGCCGCCAACCGCAAGCAATTCCTCAAACTTGGCTCCGCGCGCCAAAATCAATCCGTTATCCCGGAAATACGGAACCAACCAGTCGTTTTTTTCCATCGCAAGCGCGGCCGCAACTTGCGCTTCCTGGCCCAGCACCGAAAGATACGTGCCGAGTTTTCCCGAACGCTGAAGCTTGACGCATTTGTCGTCAAATGCCCGGATCTGAATCATCCATTCGAACAGTTTTTTGAGTTCATCCGACGAAAAAGCCGGTTCAAGTTTGGAATCAACCGCGCCTGATTCATCCAACACGGAAAAAAAACGCACGTCTCCCACAAAAACTTTTTTTTCTGGCATTTGATCGCTCTATATAATGGCTTGGAGTTGAATAAAAACATACTCCGGAATTTTTTTTTCAAAAAGACTGTTGGCTTTTTCGGATTGGCTCGGACGAAAAGAAAAACTCGCCCGCTTTATACGAGCTTCGCACCAGCGGTCCGGATTGGCAAAACAAAAACCCCTTCGAAATCGCCTTGGATTTTAATTCCGAAAACTCCGCGGGCGGGACAAACCGGAAAACCGGCAGGTGGTTTTGGGAGGGGGCAAGGTACTGGCCCAGGGAAAGAAACGAAACCTTGTTATGTAGCAAATCATCGAATGTTTCTTCCACTTCTTTTGTTTTTTCGCCCAGCCCCAGCATCAAACCGCTTTTCGTATACAAATCGGGATTTTTTTTCTTCGCGGTCAACAACACTCTTAGGGACTGATCATAATGAGCGCGCCGATCCCGCACGCCCGACTGCAACCGCCGAACCGTCTCGATGTTGTGGCCGAACACTTCGCAACCCGAATTGGCCACAATTTCCGTTAAGGATTCATCGCCCCCAAAATCCGGCGTCAAGACTTCCACAATCGTTGCGGGGCTTTTTTGTTTGATCGCTGAAACGCAAGCCGCAAAATGATGCGCGCCTTGATCCGGCAAGTCGTCCCGGTCAACCGACGTGATCACCACGTACCTCAGATTCATCCGCGTCACCGTGGCGGCGAGTTTTTCGGGCTCGAACGGATCAACGGACAGGCCTTTCCTTCCGGTTTTCACGGCACAGAACCGACAACCCCGCGTACACGTGTCCCCGAGCACCATAAACGTCGCGGTTCCCGCGCTCCAGCACTCCGTCATGTTCGGACAATGCGCTTCCTGGCACACAGTGTGAAGAGACTGGTGGGCCACTTGTCTGCGAATCCAATCAAACTGCTCCGTGGTCGGGGGACGGATCCGAAGCCACTCTGGTTTTGACGGGGTATCCATGGCGCTATCACCAAAGAACGAGGATGTTAAATAGATTATACCTTTTCGCGATTTTTTTTCGAAAAAACCGCTGGCCGAATTTTTCTTTAGCCGCTAAAAGAAATCTTTTTATATCTTGCTATATTTATTTTAATCGAGATTTGCTATGTCACTTAGCTTCATGCTTGAATCAGCAAAAAAACACGAACCTGTTTTTCAAAACAAGCCGTCTTCTCAGCAAAAAATCATCGGTGCGGACGAAGCCGAGGGTCCATCCATTCCACTCCAACTCCTAAACGACCCCACGCTTTGGACAAAATGCGGTCACCTGAAGCGATCTGGAGAGCGATGCTTTTGCACGCAATACATTGCCCTCTGCGCCCAGGAAAAATGCCCGTCCAAAGTGATGAAAATACAGCTGTAGGCGGTCTTTTTTTATTTTTTTTGACTCGCTACTCTTTTTTTTGTAGTCTACTTATTTTTAAGTAGTACGTTCCGCTACTATGGTATGCTTTCTGACCGGGACCTTCTTCTTTTGATTGCCGCGCAGTCCGGACTGAACAAGCCGTTAAAGACCTCCACGGTAAAACTTTCGCGGCTACTTGGATTCTCCCAGCAGAATACCTCCCGGCGCATCACGACCCTAGAACAACACGGATTCATTTTGAGAAAAACCATTCCGGGCGGAACCGAAATATCGCTTTCCGACAAAGGCAAAGACGAACTTCGAACCCAATTCGTTTCGCTTGTACAGCTATTTGATCCGAAAACCCCGCCAATTGTCGGAAAAGTCCGTCAAGGATTCGGCGAAGGCGCCCACTACATCAAAATTTACAATTCTCACCTAAAAAAAACCCTTGGGTTTTTGGCTTTCCCCGGAACACTCAACCTTGAAGTCGACAAAGAAAAAGCCCGCCTCTTTATCTCCCAGTTGACCCCGCTTCGCGTCGAAGCGTTTACCCGCGGCGACCGCACCTACGGCGGGCTCACGGTTTATCCCGTCAAAATCAGATCATCCATCGGTGCCATCCTAATTCCTGACCGAACCCGGCACGACTTAAACATCCTTGAGCTTGTTTCCCCCGATTATTTGAGAAAAAAATTCCGATTAAGCGAAGGAGACTCCCTGGAGGTAAACCCATGAACCGATACAAAGTCCTGATCACGGCCGCGATGCTTGCGGCCATGAGCATCGTTTTGGAACTCTTGCCGCTTCCGTACCCGAAAATCGAATTCATCAAAATCGACATCGTTGGAGTCCCCCTCATCCTTGCCTCCATGCTACTTGGAACCGTCGGCGGAATCGTATCCGCGATCGTCATGGGCATATTGCTGATTTTCACCCCGACCGGGTGGGTCGGAGCCATCATGAAAATCGTCGCCACGCTACCGATGATCGTCTTATTCGGACTGCTGGCCGACCGACACATGCTAACGTTTCGAAACGCCGTCATCGCCGCCGTCGCAGCGATTGCGATTCGCTCGCTTGGAATGGTGCTGTTCAACTATTATTTCGCGATCCCGGTTTTTTTCAATATTCCGACAGAAACCGCAATGGCCGAGTTTCCCGCCTTGTGGATCATCATCCCCAACGTGATTCTTTCCCTGGTCGAATTTGCGATCTGCGCGTTTTTGTTTTTTAAAACGCCGCTACGGGAGACGCTTCGATGATCCGTCTGGAAAACACATCGATCGCGTTTTCCGGAAAACCCGTGATCTCGGATCTATCCTTTTCGATCGGGGAATCCGAACACGTCGCGGTTCTGGGCAAAAACGGAAGCGGAAAAAGCTCGCTTGCCTTATACCTGGCCGGAGTGATTCCAGATCTGATCGAAGCACAGGTCGGCGGAAAAAAACAGGTTCCGGAAAAAACCGCGTTGATTCTGCAGAATCCATCCAGCCAGTTTTTCGCGCTAAGCGTCGAGCAAGAACTCGGAAAAAAACCGGCTTCCCGCTTTGAAATGAATTCGCTTTGGGACAAAAGTGTGTTCGAGTTATCCGAAGGCGAAAAACAAAAAGTAAACCTCGTCGCCAATCTCATGAACGAAAGCTTTGCGATTCTGTTGGACGAACCGCTCGAACTGTTGGATCCGCAGGAAGCCAACCGGTTCCAAACCCTGGTCGAAAAAGAAAAAGAAAAAACCGTGGTTTGGTTCGACAAAGACGAGCGCTTCGTTAAAAACTGGAAAAAAATCCCGCTTTCGCCGCTCTCAACTGCGTCTTTATCCAAACCTCGCCTCCCTTCGACCGGAAAAACCGTTCTACACGCGGATTTTTCCGTTTCCCGCGAATCGTTTCATCTAAACGCCTCTTTTTCGCTTTCCGAAAACGAAAAAATCGCTTTCATCGGAAAAAACGGCAGCGGAAAAACAACGCTTCTAAAAGCCCTCGCCGGAATTTTTCCCGTTTTCGGAACCTTTTCGTCTTCCCTTGGATACGCGTTCGTGCCCCAAAACCCCGGCCAAATCCTGTTCGAGTCCACGGTTGAAGACGTCGCGGCGCCGGGAAGATTGGCTGAACTTGGGATCACGGCTTTTTCGAAACGGCATCCACTGTTACTAAGCAAAGGAGAGCAAAAAATCGTTTCGCTTGCCGCAACTCCCCATAACTCCGTTTTATTGCTTGACGAACCCACCACCTGGCTTGATGCCGAACGGCGAAAAAACGTGTACGGCTTCATTTCCGGTGCTTTCCAACCCATGATCATCGCGACGCACGACGAAGAATTGTTGCAATATTGTCACCGGATATTTTTAGTCGAAAACGGAGGAATCAAAGAATGTTCCGCTTCAACCGCAAGACGGTTCTTTCACCCTATCCGGCGGAATTGAAATTCGCGTTGTTTGCCGGCGTTAATATTCTCGCGTTTGTCCTGCATGCGCCGTGGGCATTGATCTTGCTTGCCGCTTTTGGGTTTGGTTGCCTCTTGATCATCCGGTACGAATCATTGCTCCAGTTGGTACTCGGGTTGGGAATGTTCCTTTTTTTCGTTGACGTATGGTTCTTCATCTTTTTTTCGGATTTTTTGCCCATCGATCGGTTCTTGCTTGAAACCAATCTTCGAATGACGGTCGTGTTTTTTTCCGCGGCAGTGTTTTCCACCGTCACGGATCCGTTTGACATCCTCAAATTATTGCGTCGCCTCAAAATTCCCGAAGCCGTTTCGCTTCCCGTATACATCGTGCTTCGGTTTCTGCCCGAGATTGAGCGGCAATTTGAAGACATCAAAGCCATTCAGCGCCTAAAAGGCGCGACATGGAAAAACCCCGGTCTCTTGATCGCCCGCCACCTGATTCCCCTCACGTTTGTGGTGCTTGAACGCGCAAACGAATTGTCCATCGCCTATTATCTTCGGCGAAAAAACGGTCGAATATAGTTTTATACGTCCTTTGGCAGTATTTTTGTCATGCGACGACCGTTACTTGTTTTGGGATTCCTGGCCCTGATCGGGTTTGCGCTTGCGTATTACAGTCTTCCGTTTCTCCAGTTGCCTTTGGCGGTTCATTGGGGTTTGTCCTCGGAAGCGGACGGGTTTTCCGCGACCAAAGATCACATTTTTTTCGTTCCCGTGCTCATGATCGGAACAGCGATTCTTTTTTGGGCGGTTCCAAAACTCGAAGTCAACAAACAAAATTTCAAAGCCTCCGAAGACAGGTACTGGACCACCGCGTTGATGGTCCAGTTATTTCTCTTGATTCTGCTGGGCGCGATGATCCTGTACAACACCGGATTTGTTTTTCCCATGACGCGGATGATTTTTGGCCTCATCGGTTTGATGATCGCGGGAATCGGAACAATGCTTCCCAAAATAAAACGCATGTTTTTTTTCGGAATCCGCACGCCGTGGACGCTATCCGATGACACGGTGTGGGAACAGACGCACGTGTTCGGACAAAAAGCGTTTTGGGCTGGCGGCGCCTTGTTTGTCGTGTCCGCGTTGTTTACCGGGCCCTTTTCCGTGGCCGCCGTGGTATTGGGGTTTGTCTGTTTGTTGTCCCCGATCGCGTACTCGTGGATCATCTACTCCAAACGACCAAAACCGCAAACTATAAATTAGTTATAATTTAAAATGTATCGGGGATCATTTTTATCCGATGAAACCGACACTCTCGTTTCTAATCCTTTTTTCGCTGTGCGGCTTACTGATCCTGCAAGGATGCACCACGCCGTACGCGGCATTGCCCGACAACAACACCGATTGGATCAAACACACTCCGCCCGTCAAGACTTTTTTCGAAAAAAATCCGGAAGCCATCATCAACACCCAGCCATGGGACCGGGCCAAACTATCCAACAACCGCCAACTCGTGCAACAAAAATGCGTCAAAAGCCTTTCCGGCGAACGCTTTTATTTCGTTCACTTACAGGGAGAACGCGAAGAACTGTATCTTTGGTTTGATCAAGACCAACAAATCCAATGCCAAAAACTAGAACCCGTGGGATCTCAAATCCCAGAACCCGATTCCAACAGCAACCGAGGCTTGTTCATCACCGAATTAAAAATCGCCGACTTGACGAATCAAAACGCGGTGATCGCCTGGAAAACCAGCTCCAAAAGCACTTCCGTTTTATGGTTCGGAACCGACAAAAACAATTTGACCCAACGAATCGATTCCAATGTCCTCTCGATCCAGCATTCAGTAGTCATGACACCGTTAGAACCCGCGGTCACGTATTATTACCGGGTGTTTTCTGAAATTCCCCGAACCGATTCCACGTCCGATTACAACGCTTCTTCCGAAATATTGTCGTTTACCACGCATTACAGCCTTTTTCGTTCCTATTCCACCGGGTTATTTGCCATTGAAAAACTTGAAATAACCGAAACCGGCGACAAAACCGCGTTGGCGACCTGGGATACCAACATCGCGACCACTTCCGTTGTTTTTTACGGGACCTCTCCCGACAAACTGGACTATCGAACCCTGGGTTCGGAAAACGCCGTTCATCACCTTGTTCAACTGGAAAACCTCGCATTCGGAAAACCCTACTATTTGCGCGTCTACTCGAGCACCAACAAAACCATGGCGCGTCTACCCGACATCGCGGCACGCATCTCCTCGTCAAAACCAAACCCCATCGACGAAGCGCTTTCCGCGCCGCAATTCTTTTCAACCAACTCCGAACTCGATATATGGTTCCATACCCGCACCTACGCGTTTGGTCTTCGCGGTCCTTTTCCACTCGATTTTTCTCCTCGCATCATCGAATACGCCCTGGAAATGCGCGGAGAAACCTATGTCGGAACGCTTCCAATGACCGTTCAACTAGTTCAAAACGACAAAAACATCATTTGTGATTTTTCGTTCGATCACAATTCCACCGGAAAAATCCTCCAACAAGTCGTTTACCAGATAAACCCCGTGGACAGCGGCGCATGTTACAGGGCCAAACTAAAACCCGGAAGATACACGTTTTCCATGGCCATTGACGCCAACAACACCGTTATGGAAACCAACGAATTAAACAATTCGGCAAAACAAGAATTCACGGTGAATTAATCGTCACTTCGGCCAATCCTGTTTTGAGGCCAAGGCGCCGATCCGCGAAATAATCTGAACGGTTTCAACCCGGCTGAGTTTGACTTTGGTGCTTGAATCAAACACCAATGGATTTTTTTCGCATTTCTCAAGGGTTGGAATCGCCATCAACAACGGGATCGCGCAAAACTCGCGTACGCCCCGAAGATCCGACGGAATTTTCCGAATATATTCCCGGGATTTTTCCACATGTTTTTTGGCGTCACGCACCATTTCTTCCAAAATGGCCTGGCTTTTTTGTGAATTCTCTTCCGCAAATACCTGTGCCACCGTCATTCCCTTGGCTTCGAATAGTTCCCGCGGCCAAAACACCCGGCCTTCCTTGAAATCCCGCGAAAAATCCCGGATAATATTCACTTTTTGCAGCAACAACCCGAAATCCAGGCAACGCTCTTTGAGTTCTTCTCGCATGCGCTCCAATCCAAATTTGAACGCGAAAATATCCGTCAAATAATGGCCCACGGTTCCCGCGACGTAATAACAATACTTGTCCAGGTCCGCAAACGTCCGGATTTCGCGACGCGAAAACTCGTTCATTCCCGAGGCCATGACGCGAATCCAACGCATCGCGATCCGCTGTGATTTCAAATCAAAAGAAGCGAATTCCTCAAGCACCGGCCGAAAACCTGCGATCATGGTGCGGTCGTTTTCCGAGATCACAAACGGCAACACGTCGGCGTTCAATTTTTCAAGCCGCGCAGGGTCACGCGACCGCAACAATTCCAAAAAACGTTTGAACGCTTTTTCCCGATGTTTTCGATCCAGACGCGAGTCCTCGATCGAATCCAAATACCGGCACAACAAGTAATAATTGCCGACTTCAAGACGCACTTTTGCCGGAAGCCGCGGAATACACAAGGCAAAACTGCGGGAAACCAATTCAAGTAAACGCGTGGAATAATCCGAATCCATACCCAAGAAAAACGCGAACCGTCTTAATAAGCTTTTTTGCCTTTTTACTGGAACAACGTCTGGTTTTCGGATAGCTTTTTCCATGCCGAATGAATGAATCCAAACGACAAAATCAAATACACGGTCATTCCGATCAATTGGGCGATAAAAAACTGGTTTCCGACTGCCACCACAAAAATCACGAACAACAACGCGGTTGTGGGCTTGCTGATCATCAGCGGAACGTCAAACAACGCCAGGACCACCACCAAGGCCATTTGGGTTAACATAAACGGCCACTCCGGACCGAACAAAAACGGTCGAAACGGAATGTCTCCCGTGGCAATCCACATGACCAACAGCACGGACACCACAATCAAACCGAACCGCACGCGGGATTCGTTATTGGGTTGATACACGAAGTTTACCAGCAATGCCAGGTAAATCAAATACATGATCGCCGTCAAGCCGAACGGCAATAACTCCATCAGCTCCGGCATGCTTCCAATAAGAAAAAGGCGATATTTAAGACTTGGGTTAAACCCGGCTCTGTTGAAAATGTCTGTTTTTTAAGTTGAATCGGGTTTTGTGGTTTGGGTAAGGTTAAGGGGGAAACCAGTTCAGGTGGTTTCCCAAGTGAAGAA
>JAGVWC010000007.1 GCA_018304465.1 Candidatus Iainarchaeum sp. | reverse complement strand
TGACAATAACTTTGCGGTTGCAAATGATTCTTCTCCGCCTGTTACGTCTTCGGATTATAATAATGCGTGGCAGAATGTGGATGCGAATGTGGTGTTGACGTGTTCCGATGCGTCCGGTTGTTTGTTAACGCAGTTTCGCTTGGATTCGGATTCAAGTGACGTGGTTTCGATGGGTGGTTGGCAAACCTTTGATCAAAATATCTTGATTACATCTGACGGAAATTATGCGATCGATTTTAATTCAACCGATATCCGAAGCAACCGCGAAACCACGAACCGCATTTACGTGCTCGTGGACAAATCGCTGCCAAGCTTGTTCTTAACGATCACGCGTTTAACCGTCACCGGTTTAACCGCAAGTTTCAGTTACACGGCGTCCGCAACCAGCGGGATCAAAAAATACTGGATTTCAACCGACAACGGGGATTCGTTTGCCGACAATGGAGTAAACACGACCTATTCTTTTTCGATTTCTTCCGCAGTTTCATTACCCCACACAAAACGCGTGTACATCAAAGCCCAAAACAACGCGGACGTCAACACCGCGGCGAATAGTTTTCCCGTTACGTTTGAGTCCGCAAGCGGTGTTCCGCTGGATCACTGCGGGAACAACTTTTGTGAAAAAACCGAATCCGCGATTACGTGTCCAAACGACTGTCCAGCGTGGTGTGGCGATCGTGCCTGCACGGGAACCGAAAATAACTTGTCTTGTCCGGTGGATTGTGCCTTGGGTTGCGGGAACCGGGTATGCGAAGCGTCTGAATCCGTGATTTCGTGTCCCGCGGATTGCGGCGGATCCGAAGTCGTTTCAAGACGGTTGATCGGCGAAACCAAAGTGTCCCCCGGGAACGTTTCTGAATTGTCCGATTTGCCGGGTTTGTTTGGTCTTTCAATCCAAGGGGTTCAGTCCGCGTTGGGTTTTGTTTCCGTCAAGCGAAGCGTGGTGGTGGAATCGATTCGGACGGGCGGCAAAGTGGTGGAGCAGTCACGGGTAATTTTAGAGTTGACCAATGTTTCGGGTTCGGCGTTGAAAAACGTAGTGGTGTACGAGGTTCTTCCGGAAAAATTCGCGGATCTGGCGCGTTCGGATATTCCTTTTGACCGGATTGCAGGTTCAACTGCGATTTCGTTTACGGTGCCAGGGCTGCTTTCGCAACAAACCGTCGTGATCGAATATGTTTTTCCTGTCGCTTTGACCAGCGAAGACGTGTTATTGTTTGTATATCCGTTTGCGGTGGCGGCAACGAGTTCGACGGACATGGAGGTCCGGTCGAACCAGTGTGTTTTGACTTCTGATTGTGCGTCGTCAAGCGCTTGTGTGGCCAGTCGTTGCGTGAAAGGCTCTTGTTACGCGATCAAGTTTCCGGATGGAGAACCGTGTGATGTCGGCAGTGTATGCAAGGCAGGCGTGTGCATCAAAGTCGCTTCTTCGCAGAATCCCATGGATGAATCCGATCCGATTCTGTGGGTGTCGGTCGCAGTGATCGTATTGGCGTTGGGCGCGATTGGTTACGAGTATTTCAAAAAGTAGTCCTTTGTTCGTGCTTTTTTATTCTTTTGGTGTTTACTGGTATAGGATTGCGGGTTATGGACTGGGTAGAATTTAAGGAACGCTTAAAGTGGCTGGATCCGTTCACGTATTCGGATTTGTTGGTCAAGCGCTTGGGAATGGATGAAGTTCCCATGTTTCGTTTTTTTGTCGAAGTCGTGACCGCGTTTTTGTCCGCGTACGTGTTGTATGTGGCCTTGGGTTTTTTGCTGGGCACTGCCATGCCGATCGTGATCGTGGTGTCGGGTTCGATGGAGCCCGTGTTGCATCGCGGCGATATTGTCGTGTTGCAAGGCGCTTCCGCTTCGTCGGTCAAGGCCCAGGAAGTCGCGTTTAATGGCGCATTGAAGAACCGGGGGTTTGAAGAATTCGGAAAAGTAAGGCGCGTGATCGATTCCGAAGGAAATTTGGCGTTTTATGCGGTGGAAATTTCGGGAAAAGAAATCCGGTTTGATTTGAACGGGGATACGATCGTGTATTTTTCCGAGTTTTCGAGGATTCCGGTGATTCATCGGGCGGTTTTGAAAATTGTGACTCAGAACGGAACGTTTATTTTGACCAAAGGCGACGCGAACCCTACGTTTGACCAGGATTGCGGTCGGATCGTGTTGGGTCGGCCGCAATTTGGGTGTATTACGCCGTACGGAATCGATTCGAAAGCCGTGATTGGAAAACAGTGGTTTAAGATTCCGGTGTTGGGGTATGTCAAGTTGTTGATTTGGGATGATGTCATTGAATTGTTGGCGGGCTGTCCAAGAAACGTTTCGGTTCAAGGCGAGTATTGCGCGTATTGGACTGCGGTTGGGGGGCGTTCCTAACAGGTTCTTTTTTTAAAACCTAGTTGGGCCATTAGGTATAATATTCAAAAAAGGGGTTTTTTTCGTGATTTCACTGGTTTTGGATAATGCAGCGGAGTTTAAGCGGTGTATTGACGCGATTGCGGTTTTGATTGACGAAGCCGAATTTGTGGTAGATGAAAACGGGTTGTCGTTAAAGGCAACGGACCCGTCCCAGATTTCAATGGTTGATTTTTCCTTGCCAAAAACCGCGTTCAAATCCTTTAAAGCCGATGGCGTGGCCAAGATTGGTTTGGATTTGGATTATTTGGCGCAAGTCATGGCGCGTTCCAAGTCAAGCGACGAGTTGTCGTTGGAACTTGACGAGGAAAATTCGCGTTTGCTAGCCGGTTTTAAAGGCGCGTCCAAACGCAGTTTTTCGATTCCATTGATTGACGTTTCTTCCGCGGATTTGCCGACGCCAAAGCTTGATTTTGAAGCCGAATTGAAAATGGCGGCGGGCGTTTTGCAGGACGGATTAAAAGACGCGTTGTTGATTTCCACGCATGTCATGGTCGGAGTCAAAGGCGAGCGTTTTTCGTTGCGCGCAAGTTCGTCCAAAGGCGAATTGAAGTCCGAAACTTCGAAAGAAGAAAAAGGATTGTTGAGTTTGAAATCGCGTAATGATTGCCAGGCCATGTTTCCGCTGGATTATTTGTCGGACATGCTAAAAGCCGCGTCAAGCGATACCGAAGTGAATTTGTTCATCCGCTCGAACGCGCCGGTAAAGATCAATTACAAGATCGGTCAGGCGGATTTGACGTATTTTTTGGCGCCGCGCATCGAAAGCGACTAAAAAATCTTTCCGTTTTTTTTCCGCTTTTTTTTTGCTTAACTTTTATATAGTACTAGTGCCCATTATGGTAGGCGTTCATGACAAAACCTTTGGTCTTTTTGAGAGTCGGTCTTTGCGCCTGCTTGTGTTTTTTGCTCGTCGTGGCCGTGGTGGGTTTTGGAATCGTTTCCGTTTCGGATCACGTCGTAACGGATCCCAATAACGCGAAAAAAGCCATTGCCGCGCTGAATCTGTTTCCCGCGGTGTCTTCCCAGTTGGAATCGTACGTGGATTCCCAGATTCCGTTTCCGCTGCGTCAAACCGTGGGACCGAATTTTTCGAGCGAATTGGTGTCGGCAAGCGTCGATCAAGCGTGGTTTGATTCCCAGGTAAACGGCTTGGTGGATAACGTTTTTGGTTTTTTGAACGGTAACGCGTCGACGTTGTCGCTTTCGGTTTCCTTGGCCAGCCCAAAACAGCGGGCGGAATTTTTTTTGGACCAGCGTTTTTCGGGGCCATTGGGTTCTTCGGTGGCCGAGTACGTGGATTTTTCCCTGGTTCCTGATTCGATCGATGTCCTGCAACAAATCCCGCCAAGTCAGCGGGAAACGATGATGGCGTCGCTTAGTCAGGGTCGCGACGTATTGAATCAGTTGCCGGTTCTTTCCTTGTTGTTCGGTTTGATCGCGATTGTTTTTTCGGTTTTGCTGGTTTTGATTTTGCGTAACCGATTCGTGTTTCTTTGTTTGGGAGTATCGTTTTTGGTCGCCGGTTTGGTGTTAGGGGGCCTTGGTGCCGTGGTGTCAGTCGAATCGCAGTCCTTGGGCGCGTCTTTTTTGAGTCAGTTTTCGGCGGCTAAGTCCGTGGTTTCGTCTGCGTCATTGGTGTCGGCGGTGACCGTGTACGTGTCCGCGTGGACCACGGGAATTAACCAGTGGGCCATGGTGTTTTTTGGTTTGGCCGTGGTTTTTTTGGCGGTGTTTGGTTATTTGATGTTTTTGCGTCCTGCGAAAGTCGCTTCAAAGCCGCCGGTGTCAGCCCCGGTTGTTTCGCAGGATTTGCCTGTTGGCGTCGATTAACGGTGGTTCGGGGTTTTCCGAACCCAACCGCTTTTTTTAAAAACCGTTTCAAGGTTAAAGTCTATTGAAATCGTTTCTTTTTGTCTGGTGACGATGTTTTGATTTGTTTTATTGCGCTCATCGTGTTCGGAATCATGGGGATTTTTAGCGCGTCGCATCGCCAATTGGCGACCGAGGCTTTTGATTGTGTTTTTCGGCGCGTCACGTTTCGAAAGTGCACCACGGGTTTTGACACGAAAATGAAAACCCGGATTTCCACGGGTTTGTTAAAGCAAAACAAGGCGTTGGGTGGTTTTGTTTTCAAGTATTTCGAAGGTTTGTCCTGGGTTTTGACGGTGTTGACGGTCGCAAGTCTCGTGTTAAGCGTGATCGGCGTCTATAATTGGTGGGCTTTCGGGAACTGTAACGGTCCGAATTCAAGCGAGTTTTGCATTTATAACACTTTTTCGGGTCAGGATCCGTCCAAGCTTTCTCCGTCCGACATCAAGGGAAAACCGGATTTGGTTTCGGGTCAGTGGCAGGGTGGCCGGAATGCGTCTTTGACGATTGTCGAGTTCGGGTGTTTTTCGTGTCCGTTTACCAAGCAATCGGAGCCTGCGGTGCAAAAAATTCTTTCGGATTACGACGGTCAAGTGAATTTGTTGTGGAAGTATTTTCCCTTGCCAAGTCATCAGTATAGTTCGGAAGCCGCGTTGTCAGTCGCGTGTGCGGCGGAACAAGGAAAGTTCGCGGAATACAAGGGCCGTCTTTTCGATAACCAGTTGTTGTTTCGCGACGAAGGAATGCCTGTGTTTAACAGCATCGCTCGCGAAGTCGGATTGGATCAAAACAGTTTTGCGCAGTGTCTTGGATCCGGAAAATATTCGGATGTTGTGAACACCACTTCCGACGAAGGCAAACGCATGGGTATTTATGGCACTCCGACTTTTTTTATTGGGGACACTGTTTTGGTGGGTCCGCAGTCGTATGACCAATTAAAATCGGTCATTGAATCTGAATTGGCCAAAAAATCGTGATGGGAGGAGAAAACTTTGAAACTGGGAAAACTCGAAATCGTGCTGATCGCGGCGGTCGCTTTGGTGCTGTTGGTGAACGTGGCCTTGTTGTTTAACGTGGGTTCTTTCAATTTGCTGCCTCCGGCTGCAAACAACGATCAAAACACCGGCAACCCCGCGGCAGAAACCCCAAAGCTTCGGTTGTTGTATGTCGTGAATTCGGATTGCGTGGATTGCACTCCGCTTGCGGGTTTCAAAAGCGAGTTGGAAGCCCAGGGTTTTTCCGTTACCGAAGAGCGGTCCATCGAGTTTGATTCTTCCGAGGGCCTCGGAGTCGTGGATGATTTCGATTTGAATCGCGTTCCTTCGATCCTGTTGTTTGCCAATCAGGCGGCCACGGATCAGTTGTCTGAAGCGATTGCTCCTGTGCGTCGTCTGGACATGGGGGATTACGTGTTTGTGGTCGGAAACGTTCCGCCGGTTTTTTTCGATTTGCAGGAAAACCGCGAACGCGGAATCGTGGATGTCACGGTTGTTTTCGATTTGAATTGTTCGGAGTGCCGCCAAGTGCCTTCCGAAGAACAAATGGCCCAATCGGGTTTCAAGCTCGGACAGTACCGTACACTCGCGTCTTCGTCGCTTGAAGGGCAAGCGGTGGCGGCCGATTACAAACTGCAACGTCTTCCGTCGATTATTTTTTCGCGGGACGTCGAGTTGTACAGTGAGTTTTTCGCAGGGATTTCGAATTATGGGTCCAAAGAGTCTGATGGAAATTTCGTGTTTCGGCAGTTTCCGCCGGTGTATTTGGATTTGAATTCCGGCAAGAAAGTCGGGATCGTTCACGCGATTTTTTTGGGCATGAACGCGTGTGCTTCGTGTTACGACGTGAATCTTCATACGGGGCTTTTGTCCCAGGTTTTCGGGCTTGAAGTCGCGACCCGAACCTATGTGGATGTCGCGTCTGCGGAAGGAAAAAAACTATTGGCCGATTACAACGTTTTCCTCGTTCCCACGATTCTGTTAAGCGGGGATACGAACGCTTATCCGGGTCTTTTGGCAGCGTGGAGTGATTTTGGAACGGTTGCTTCGGATGGAAGATTCGTGTTCCGGAATCTTTCGGCCATCGGATCGGATTTCAATTTTTTCGATTTGAACAGCAACCAAATGGTCGCGGGAATTGATGCGGAGGGATCGTCATAAGCAAGAAAACCTTGAAGCAGTCGCAAGAGGCCCGGAAAAAGGAAAGCAACTGGGGTTTGTATCTTGGGATCGGCGTTGTTTTGGTGGTGTTGGGAATCATCGGCGCGATCGTGCTGGCCCCAAACGCGCCTCCGTCTGACACCACTTTTTCGAACGAAGAACTTTCGTTCCAGGGGCACGTGAAAGCCAATCCGGATGCGAAAGTCGTGGTGGTCGAGTTTTCGGATTTCCAATGTCCCGCGTGTGGCACCGCGTTTCGTCCGATCCAGGATTTAGTAGAGCGGTATAATACGGAAATCAAATTTGTGTATCGGCATTTTCCGCTCGTTGGAACCCACCCGTTCGCCGTGGCTGCGGCCGAAGCGTCCGAATGCGCGAATGAACAGGGAAAGTTTTGGGAAATGCACGACGCTTTGTTTTTGAATCAGTCGACGTGGTCTCCGATCGGAAGAGACGCGATTCGGAACCAGGCCGAGTCGATTGGTTTGGATATGGAAAAATTTGATGCGTGTATTGCGTCTCGAAAGTTTGTTCCGAAAATCCAAAAAGACATGGATGACGCGGTTCGGTTCGGCGTGTATTCGACTCCGAGTTTTTTCGTGAACGGAAAAAGAATCGACGGGTTTAATCAGTCCGAAATCGAACGTGCCGTCGAAGACGCGCTTAAACAATAAGCGTGTTTTTTTTTGTTTTTTATTTTTTCCAGAATGGTTTGGTCAGCGACGGGTCTTCGTTTTCTTTTCGGGTTAATGACCTGGCTTTTTCCATCAAATCGGGGTCTTTGACGAGCAAGCGGCCCAGGTCTGTTAATTTGAGCACGATTTTTCCGTTTTTTCGAACGTGTTCCACGAGTCCGAGTTCCCAAAGCCCGGGGTTTTTGTCGGTTCCGTTCACATGATAGCTGATCAGGCTTGGCGAAAGGTTGAGTTTTTTCGACAAGTCGTCAAGCGAATCACAGCAGTCTTTTTTGGCCAAAATCGCGAGTACCTGGACTTTTTTGTCGGAAAGTGTTTCGAAATACGCTTGTTGTGGAACCGGATACTCCATGGTTTTGTGGTTGCGTTGTTCCGTTACCTGCAGTCCGTGCAGGTGCGCGAACGACAACACAATCCGGCCCAATGGTTCGGAGGCGTCGCTTAAGTCGAATATCATGGGGTGTTGGCTTTCTCGTTGTTTGAGTTGTCCGAGGAGTTCGTGCACTGAATCGATCTGGTCGGGCTGGTCCACGTCGAGGATTTCGAGTGGAATTTTGTTTTTTTTGAACGCGGCTTCCGCGGCTTGGGTGAACGAAAGCGCGTTTTTTGGCGCGAGCAAGTATGTTTTGACGATGGAATTGCGGGATTGATTTTGAATAATGTTTGTGGCGTCTTTGCTGAACGGGGCGATGAGAATGAATGCGAGTTCCATGTTTTTTCCGTAACTATTGTTTGGGGTAGAAACTGATTTTTAATTGCGCTGGTGGGGGTTAATTCAAATCTTTTTGAATTGTCAGGGCAGTTTTTTTTAAACCTGCGGTTTCACATTTTTTGTAGTCAATCGGAGAATTTTTTTCCAAAGGAGGTTTTCTCACTATGGCTGTTACCGTGTATTCGACGCATACGTGTCCGTATTGCATCATGGCAAAAGACTATCTCAAACAAAGCAAGGTTTCGTTTAACGATGTGTTCGTCGACGATGATTATGACAAAGCCGAGGAAATGATCCAGAAATCGGGTCAAACCGGCGTGCCCGTGCTTGACATTAACGGAAAAATCATCGTTGGTTTTAATCGCGAAGCCATTAAGAAAGCCCTGGGTTTGAAGTAAACCCGTTTTCTTTCTTTTTTCGGGTTTGCGGTTCGGTGGTCTTTAAAAATTGTTTTTGTCCTTTGAAACACTATATGGTATCCAACCGCCTCACGGGTTTTTTGAATCCGGTGTTATTGATTTTTTCCTTGGCCGGGCTTTTGCTTGCGGTCGTGGGATTTCTTTTCTCGGTTTTTCTGGTCATGATTGCCGGTGCGATGCTGTTGCTGATGTTTTTGAGCTTGGGTTTGTTATTGTCGAGCCAAAAGCGTTTTTTTTCCAGGTGGAAAAAAACCGAATCGGTTTCGGAAAAACCTTTTTCGAATTATTTGACGGTTTCGCTTGAACTTGAAGTCGCGGTTTTGATGCTTGCGGCGATGCTTTTGTTATGGTGGCGTTTTTTCCTGCCTGCGTTTGGTTGACGAAGAAAGGTTTTTTTTGTGTCCGCGCGTTGGATTGAAATCGATGCGTTGCGCGGAATCGCCATCGTGGCCATGATTCTTTTTCATTTTTTGTTTGATTACAATTTTTTCGTCGGGCCGCGTTTTGACGTGTATTCGGGCGTGTTTTTTTGGTTGGGCCGCGTGGCCGCGTTTTTGTTCGTGTTTGTCGCGGGGTTGTCGCTGTATGTGCGGGTGTTTCGCCGGAATCTGGATGGTTATGGGTTGATCGCGGATTTTGTTTCGCGGGGATTGTTTTTGCTCGGCATCGGTTTTTTGATTACCTTGTTCACCTTGGTTTTTTTTCCGGATTACGTGATTTGGTTTGGGGTGTTGCATTTGCTGGGGGTCGCGACAATGCTTTCGATTCCGTTCGTTTCGCGTCCTCGGTTTTCGTTTTGGGCCGGGATCGCAGTGGTGGCGGCGGGAATCGTGTTTTCGCAAAACGGCACGTGGGTTCCGGATTGGATCGTGTTGTTTCCGTTTTCGTTTCAGACGTTTGATTATTTTCCGTTGTTTCCCTGGTTTGGCGTGTTTTTGCTGGGGATTGCGGCCGCGGATCGTTTTTTTCCAAAAGGCCAAAAAACACGGGTGTTTGGGTGGGTTTCTGGGCGCCCGGTCCGATTATTGGGGTTTTTGGGGCGCCATTCGTTGGTGTTGTATTTGGTTCATCAGCCGGTTTTGGTCGGATTGATTTGGATCGGTTTTCGGTTTTTTAGTTCCTAATCGGTCGGTTTAGGCGGAAATGGGGCCAATGGGAATACCCACAGTCTATAACTCATTCATAAAATTTATAATATGTTTGTTCTAATATTTTGACCTGGGGTGATTTTATTACGTTAAAAGAGGTGTACCAAAAGAGAATCGAAAGCCAATTGTCGCAATTACGGGGAAAAGTCGACGAGCTTTCACAGCAAGCGACCCAAGCGGAAGCCTATTTGCAGATTGAATACCATCAGTGGGTGTCCCATCTGCGGTTTAAACAAGAACGCGCTCAACTGCGCTACGAAGAACTCAAGAATTCGGGTGAGCGTTCCTGGGAGGATTTTCAGGATGGCGTCGAGCATTCCCTGACCGATCTTAAGAATTCGGTCGACCAGACCATGTTGCGCTTTTCATACCCGTAATTCCCGTCGTTTGACCCATTATGTACGGCGGTTTCATTCACGGATAGAAAGGCCTTTCGCACATCTAATTGGCTGGTTGCGGGAGGAATTGGGGGATGGGGGAGCGGTGGCCGGATGCTTTTCCGGCACCATACTCCCTAAAAAAACGTCTGGCTTTTTTGTGTGATGAACCAAGAACCGGTTGTGTTGACGACGTCCGATCACGTGGTTCTCAAAGGCGATTTTTTTCCGGTGAATCCGAAAAAAGTCGTGATTTTGGTTCATCCGTTTAACCGCGACCGATCGGTTTTTGGGGCCTTAACACGTGCCCTCGTGGCCAATGGTTTTTCCGTCCTCTCGTTTGATTGGCGTGGTCACGGCGAGTCGCGCGCTCAAGGTTTTCTGGCCAATCCGCAATCGCTTTTGCCAAACGATTTTTTGAATATGGAAAAAGATCTTGACGCGGCGGTCGCTTTTTTAAGGGAAAAAGGATTCGAAGCTTTTTTTTTGGTCGGCGGATCGATCGGCGCGAATTGGGCGATCATGTATCCTGCGCGTCATCCGGGTTTTTTTGGTTCTGTGGCGTTGTCGCCGGGGCTTGATTTCAAAGGCTTAAAACCGAAAGCCGACGCTGCCAAAACCCGGGTTCCGTTGTTGGTTATTTCAAGCGCGGATGATCCGTATTCGTTTTCTTCCAGCAAAGAATTGGTCGGAGTCGTCACATCCGAAAAAGAATTCGTTCGTCTTAAGACCGGGGGCCATGCGACCGCGTTGTTGGATGGTCAACCGGAGCTAATCCCAAAAATCGTGGAGTGGATTTTCAATCGTTAATTTTTTTGGTGGCTTGCATGACTCAAACGGTTTTTTCTTCGGATGAATTGCTTTTGTGGTTTGAAAAAAACCAGCGTCCGCTTCCCTGGCGAAAAACCTATGATCCGTATTGGGTGTGGATTTCCGAAATCATGTTGCAGCAGACGCGCGTGGATCAGGCCCTGCCGTTTTTCGATCGTTTTATTACACGATTTCCTTCGGTAAACGCGCTTGGAAAAGCGTCCGAGCAAGAAGTGCTCAAGTACTGGGAGGGGTTGGGGTATTATTCGCGCGCGCGAAACCTGCACAAAGCCGCGAAAATCGTGGCGAAAAAACATGGTGGCGTTCTTCCGTCGGGTTATTTTGAGTTGTTGGAGTTGCCGGGAATCGGCCCGTATGTCGCGGCCGCGGTGTCAAGCATCGCTTTCAACCAAGATCATGCGGTTTTGGATGGAAACGTGTTCCGGGTGTTGGCCCGGGTATTCGGGGTCGCCGTTGATATTCGTCAACCGTCTTCGCGGAAAAAATTCCAGTCGATTGCGGATTCGATTCTTCCCGTTGGTCGCGCGCGGATGTTTAATCAGGCGTTGATGGAATTAGGGGCGTTGATTTGTGTTCCCGAGGTTCCGTTGTGCGCCCAGTGTCCGATTAAGTCGGGTTGCATCGCGTTTTTGGAAGGCCGTCAATCCGAGTTGCCGGTGTCGTCCAAGAAACCGGCGCGTCCCGTGCGTTCGTTTGCGGTCATCCGTGTTTTTCAAGGCGGTCGGTGGTGGCTTGCGTCCAATGAAAAAGGGCTTTTGAAGGGTCTTTATTCGTTTCCGTTGGTGGAATACGCGCCGCTTTCGGATTCAAAGCAGGTGATTGAAGAAAAGTTTTTCGAAAAATTCGGGGTGCGGGTGAAATTGAGCAAAGAAATCGGATCGGTGCGTCATGATTATACGCATTTTCGGCAGATCGCGGTGTTGTTTGACGGGGTGCTGGTGAGCGGCGAAAAACAAGCGGTTTTTTTTTCAAAAGCCGAGCAAGACGCGTTGCCATTGACAAAACTACAGCAAAAATTGGCGGTCCTGTAATAATTTCCGGTTGAACACGCGTTTTGGTGGCTTTATGCGTTTAGCGGGATTTTTTCGACGTCCCATGGTTCGAATGCCGGCATTTCAAGGATGAACGCGACCAGCAGATGGTATTTTTTGGCGATTTTTTTGGCGTTTTGTTCGTTGGTTTCGAGTCTTTTTTTGACGGGGTTGTAGCGGATCATTTTTCCGTATTGGGAAACGATTTTTTCAGCCAACGCCTGGGTGAGACCGGGTCCTTCGACCGCATATTTTTCGATCATTCCGTCGGAGTTGACGTTTTCGAATGGTTTTTTCGTGTTTTCGGCGCGGCGTTTCATGCGTTGTCCGATTTGTAAAAACGATTTGTTCGCGCTCGAGCAGAAATTCACGTTGATTTCGGGTCGACAGCGGTCCGCGACGCGAAACGCGAGTTGTAGGCTTCCTTTGGCGCGGTATTCGATGTCATTGGCTTGTTTGAATCCCGTGTCAAGCAGTCGGTCGAAGTTCGCGTCGGAGAATTCGAGTTCGTTCAAGTTCAAGTATTTGAGTCTGTGGTGTTTCATGTACTCCACCATTTCGAATAATTCTTTTTCGTTTTCTTTGGTCGGAATACACGGTACTTCGACTGTTACTTGCATTTTGGTTTTGAGCGCGGGCAAAATGCGATCGAAATCAGGGTCTTTGAATAAGTGGAACCGGATTTCGTCAAGTCCGGCTTTTTCGAGTTTTTTGACGTTTTCAGGTGTGGCAAAGGTGCCCCAAGTGTACAAATGAATGTGGAATGTGGGTCCGAATTCTTTTTTGAGCGCGGTGATGTATTCGACGCATCGGTCGATTTTGGTGAGGGGGTCTCCGCCGGTGATGCTGGCACCGGTTGCGTTCATCGCATGCGCTTCATCTCGCAGGTCTTCGATTTCGTGTCCGTTTCGTAAGGGGCGTTCGTTGGCAAACGGGTTGTCGCGGCGCATTTTTTCGTCGGACACGGGGCAGTAAAAACAGTGTTTGTTGCATATACCTGTAATAAAAATGACCATTTTTTTGCCTTGTAGACAGTCGATGCAGGCGTCTCGCTTGGGACCCAGGGCAAACGATCCGTACCGGTTGATTTTGGGGGGTTTCATGAAAATCAGGGGTTGTTATGTATTGTCGTGTTGAATGTTTTTTAAATCCGAAGCCGTTGTTTTATGCGGTTGGATGGCTTCTTCGAAAACGTTTAAGCAAAAGGTAGGCCGTGTTTTGAGGCTTCCGCACGCGGCGTTATTGGCGCGTAGAACGCGTCGGCATTGGCCGCGTATTGCGGATTCGTATCGTTACTTGTATGGAATCGACTCCGTGGCGCCGCCGCGTTTTTATCGGAAGTTTATCGCGGATTTTAAGCCTTTTTCCGTCGGGAAGTTCAAATTGGCGATGCGAAAAGCCAGCCATGAAGGCAATGTGATGTTTTCGGTGACGCGTTGGACCCGGGGGTTTCCGCGTAATCCGTTTCGGATCAAGTTCGCGTTGACGTCTTCGATCGAACCCGAGTTTTCGCATCCGATTGATCGTTTCCGTCCGGATGCCGTTTTGGCGATTATGGGTCTGCAGGGGCCTTCGAAGAGAAAGTATGCGTCTCCAACGCGGTTGGTGAATGAAATGAACCGTGTCGTGAAGGAACCGTGGCAGAATTTTGTGTTAAAGGAATTCGTGGCGTTTGCTCGCCGCGAAGGATTGGAAGCGGTGGCGTTGCTGCGGCCCGAACACAATCCGTCGTTGTCCGAAGGTTATTTTCGATCGAAAGGATTGGATCTGGAAGCGTTGGATGGTTCTCGCCGCCAGTTTTATGCCGCGGCTCGAAAAGCGGGTTTTAAAAAAATCGCGGGTTCGCGTTATTTTTGGATTTTTTTTAATCGCGAATGAATCGATGGTGAAAGAATGGCAAGAACGGGTAGTTTTCGGTCGCGGGTGTCCCGCCTTTCAAAGGAAACGCGGTTGGCGGAAGTCCGTGCAACGGCTTTTTTTGAAAAAAAGAAAGAAGCCAAGAATCGGGTCAAAAACTTGGAGTTGCGGATTTTGCGGCTTGGCATTGATGGGGATCCGCGGGTGCTTGAAAAAGCGGTGCGTGCGCATCGGAAATGGTCGCGTCGGTTAAAGCCGCTGCGTCGAAAGTATGCCGAAAATCGAAAGGAAAAAATCAGAAAGAACGCGGATCTTGAGCGGGCCAAGCGGTCTCGGTTGTCGCTTCCCGTGATGGCGTTGCGCTGGATTTCGCTTCCGTCGGAAAAACGCGATCGGATTCGTCATCGGAAAAATTACAAACTGCGGAATATGGATCCGCTTCGGATCCGGTTGGGTGCAAAGACCACGCGGTTGTTTGAATTGCAACGCGAATTAAAAAAAGTGGTGGCGGGCGAGGCAAAAGCCGTGAAACTGTTGGAATTGGCCAAAACCAAGTTGCAAGAAGATGGGCTTTTGGAACCAGAATTGAGTCGTCGAAACAAATGGTTTCGGTTGGCGTCCGCGGACTTGGCCCAACGCAAAAAAGATTCAGAGGCGTTGCGTCGGGCGGTTGAACAGCAACGGTTGGTCGTGGATGGCATTCGTGAAAAGCGTTCCCGGTTTCCGCTAAACGTGATGCGGTTGGCGCGGGCAAAAAAAGCGGTTCGAAATCGTCTTGCCCGGTTCCAAAAAAACGCGGGTGAATCCGGGCAAAAAAAGCGAAAAACAACGCGTTGATTCAAAAGACTTCGAATTGGGCTTTTCCTTCTTCGGTCATTTTGTCCGTGGTCCAAAGCGGAGAAAACGTGAGTTCGACGTCCACTTGGGTGGCCCCGGTGAGTTGTTTCACTTTGGATTTGAGGTCGGCGAGCAGTATTCCGGCGTAAGGGCAGGCTGGGCTCGTCATCGTGGCTTTGATGTAAATCGAGTCGTCGGGGTTGACGCGGTGTTCGTAAATGAGTCCCAGGTCGTAGACGTTAATCGGGATTTCGGGGTCGAATACTTGTTTTAGGGCTTCGACGAGTTTTTCCGTGGTGATCATATAGGATTTTTTCGCACCAAAACCTTTAAATCGAGATGTATGAATGATATTTCATATGAAGGAAAAGCCATATAATCTGTGTTTTGAAACCTTGTCCAATGATTTGCGATTGAAAATCCTAAAGGAATTGGCGGAAAAACCGCGTTCCGTAAACGATTTGGCCAAGTCGCTTTCCACCGAGCAATCGCGTTTGAGTCATTCGCTTTCGATGCTTCGCCTGTGCAATTATGTCACCGTGAGAACCCAGGGAAAACAGCGGATTTACGATTTGAACCCGGTGATTAAACAAGGCGTTTCCATGGAAAAAGGAAAATCAAGTATTTTCGAATATATGGATTCGCATATCGCGTTGGCGTGCCAAAATCATTGCAACAAGTTGACGCAGATTCAGTAAGGAGGAAAACGAATGGATTTGCTTTCGGTGAAAGATCTGCATGCCCAAATTGACGGGAAAAACATACTCAACGGAATCGATTTGTCCGTCAAGAAAGGCGAAGTGCACGCGATCATGGGTCCGAATGGAAGCGGAAAATCCACGTTGTCCAACGTGATCATGGGGCACCCCAAATTCGTGGTGACGAAAGGATCGATTTCGTTTGAAGGAAAAGATGTGCTGGAACTTTCGCCGGACAAGCGTAGCCGTCTTGGTTTGTTTTTGAGTTTTCAGTATCCGTTTGAGGTTCAAGGCCTCGGGTTTTCCAAGTTTTTGTTTTCCGCGTACAAGGCGCGTTTTCCGAACAAAAAAATTTCCGTGCTTGATTTTCAAAAATTGCTTAAAAGCAAGGCCGAGGCCCTGCACATGACTCCCGAGTTCACCAAGCGCGAGCTTAATGTTGGTTTTTCCGGCGGGGAAAAAAAACGCGCGGAAATCCTGCAGTTGATGATGCTCGAGCCAAAGCTTGCGATTTTGGATGAAACCGATTCGGGTCTTGACATCGATTCCTTAAAACTGGTGGCGGAATCCGTGAACCGGCTGCGCGGACCGGATTTTTCGGCAATCGTGATCACGCACTACAAACGCATCCTGAATTACCTCAAGCCCGACGTGGTGCACGTGTTAAGCGAAGGCCGGATCGTCGCGTCCGGCGACATGTCTTTGGCGGACGAACTGGAAGCAAACGGTTACAAAACCGTGCTGCAAAAAAGCGCGATGGGCCGTGGAGCTGAAAAATAATGGCCAAGGACTTGTCCAAGGAACGCCAGCTTGCGAGCCTGGATTATTCGCGTTACGATTTCAAGACGGGTACGGAAAGCTATGAAGTCATTCTCAACAAGGGGCTTTCCGAAAGAACCGTCAAGGAAATTTCCGCGATCAAGAACGAACCGCAATGGATGCTCGAGTATCGCCTCAAGGCGCTCAAAGCCTTTGAAGCAAAGCCCATGCCGCAATGGGGCGCGGATTTGAATGGCATCAAGTTTAATGACATCGTGTATTACATGCGCGCGTCCGAAGCCAACCGCGAAAAATGGGAGGACGTTCCGGAGTACATCAAGAATACGTTTGACCGGCTCGGGCTTCCGGATGCCGAAAAAAAGTTTTTGGGCGGCGTTGGCGCGCAGTATGATTCCGAAATCGTGTATCACAGCATCCGGAAAGATTTGGAAAAACTCGGAGTCTTGTTTTTGTCCATGGACCAGGGTTTGTTGGAGTATCCCGAAATCGTGAAAGCGCATTTCGGAAAAACGATTCCGTATTCCGACAACAAGTTCGCGGCGTTAAACAGCGCGGTGTGGAGCGGCGGATCGTTCGTTTTTGTTCCAAAAGGCGTGAAAGTCGAGATTCCCCTGCAGGCGTATTTTCGGATTAACGCGGAAAACATGGGTCAGTTCGAGCGCACGTTGATCGTGGCGGAACCGGAAAGTCAAATTCATTATGTCGAGGGTTGCACGGCTCCGAAGTATTCGTCGCAGGCGTTGCATTCGGCGGTCGTTGAAGTCGTGGCCAAAGACAGCGCGCATGTGCGGTACACAACGATTCAGAACTGGTCGAACAATATTTACAATCTCGTGACCAAGCGCGCGGTGGCGCACAAAAACGCGACCGTGGAATGGGTGGACGGAAACTTGGGTTCGAAGGTCACGATGAAGTATCCGGCGGTTTTTTTGCTCGGCGAAGGCTCGAAAGCCGAGATTCTTTCCGTCGCGCTGGCCGCCAAAGGACAGCATCAGGACGCCGGCGCAAAAGTCGTGCATTTGGCCTCGAACACCACGAGCCGCATTACCTCGAAAAGCATTTCCAAAGACGGTGGCCGCGCGTCGTATCGGGGATTGGTGCGCGTGGCCAAAGGAATGAAAAACGTGAAAAGCAACGTGGTGTGCGACGCGTTGCTCCTGGATGATTATTCGCGAAGCGATACGTATCCGACGATTGAAATCAACGAACCGACGGCAACAATCGCGCACGAAGCCAAAGTCGGAAAAATCGGGGAAGACCAGATTTTTTATTTGACCTCCAGAGGATTGACCGAAACCGAAGCGTTGACGTTGATCGTATTGGGTTTCATCCAGCCGTTCACCAAATCGTTGCCCATGGAGTACGCCGTGGAATTGAACCGCCTGATTGAAATGGAAATGGAAGGAACCATCGGGTAACTGGGTGAAAAAATGGGGTCTAGTACGTTGAGCGTGACCGGCGAGCCCAAGTGGTTTTCCGGTTACCGGCAAAAGAACAAAACCGGGTTCGAGTCGTTTTCCACTGCGAAAAAACCGTATTTTTTTTCGCCAAAAAAGAAATGGGTGGATTTTTCTCCGGGAGGAAGTGATGCGCGCGCGCCGGTTGAACTGGAAAAAAAAGGCGTGCGGGTGTTGTCCTGGGAACAGGCTTTTAACGACAAGTCTCTGGACGTAAAATCGTTGCTTGAAAAAGAATCGCCGCAGGCGGAGTTCGAATGGTTCGTGAACGCGTTTTTTAACGCGGGTTTTGTTCTGGTCATCGACAATAAAACCGATGTTTCCGCTCCGCTTGAGTGGACTTTTTCGGGAAAAAAGGATGTCGCGTACAAGGTTTTGATCGTAGTCAAAGAAAGCGTTTCGGGCGTCGCCTGGATCGAGCATTTGAAAGGCAATTTTGAAGGCGGTTATTTTCAGTCCATCGTTCTCGAAGACAACGCGAACGCGTCGTTTGTCCGGTTGTTCGACGTGAATGCCGACGGGTTTGTTTCATTGCAGTCGTTTATCGGAAAAGACGCGTCGCTCTCGCCTTCGAACGGTTTTTTAAATGCCCGGGAATTAAAATGTTCTGTGGCCAACCACTTGACCAATAGCGGGGGAAAGGTTTCCCAGCGTGACGTGTGTTTTGGTTCGGGCAAAGCGGGTTTTGACGTGTTGTTTTCGAATAATCATCGTGTCGGAAATTGTTTTAGCCGTTGCGTTTTCAAAGGGGTTTTTCTGGATGCGTCTAACGCGGCGTTTGACGGGATGATCCGGATTTTTCCCAATGCGCAGCAGTCGGACGCGTTGCTGGAATGCCACGGAATGCTGCTTTCAAAGTCCGCGACCGCGAACATGATTCCGGGCCTTGAGATTTTGGCGGATGACGTGAAAGCGACGCATTCCGCATCCGTGGCGCACGTGGACGAAGACGCGATTTTTTACTTGGAGTCCAAAGGAATTCCGCGTCAGGAATGCGAAAAAATGATCGTATCCGGTTTTTTGGAAAGCGTCGCGAACGAATTGTCTCCGCTGCTTCGAGAACGGGTGCTCGGGTTGCTGGAAGAAAAAATCGCTGCTCGTTTGGAGTAATCGCATGGTCAACTGGGAAAAAATCCGAAAAGAGTTTCCGATTCTGCGCCGGCAGGTGAACAAAAAGCCGTTGGTGTATCTTGACAGCGCGGCCACGAGTCAAAAGCCCCGGGTCGTGATCGACGCAATTGCTGATTTTTATTGTAATCACAATGCCAATGTGCACCGCGCCAAGCATACGTTAAGCGAGGAAGCGTCGAACCTGTTCGACGAAGGACATGAATTGGCTGCGGATCTGGTGAATGCGTATTCGATGCAGGAAATCGTCTTGACGCGAAACGCGACCGAGGCGATTAATTTGGTTTCGTTTGGTTTGAAGAAAAAAGGGTTTTTCAAAAAAGGAGACGAGATACTGGTTTCTGGAATGGAGCATCATGCGAATCTCGTGCCGTGGATCGTGCTTGCCGAAGAATTGGATTTGAAACTAAAAGTAATCCCGCTGTCGTCTTCGATGGAATTGGATTTGGATGCGGCCGAGAAAATGATTTCGAAAAAAACGCGTTTGGTTGCGGTGTCGCACGCGTCCAATGTGTTGGGTACTATTAATGACGTGCGGCAATTGTCGCGTCTTGCACATGATTACGGGGGCTTGTGTCTGGTGGATGCCTGCCAGTCCGTTCCGCATTTTCCGGTGGACGTTCGGAAAATCGGGTGCGATTTTTTGACGTGGTCAAGCCACAAGATGTGCGGTCCCACAGGGGTGGGGTTGCTGTGGGGGCGTCAGGATGTTTTGTCGTCTTTGCCGCCGTTTTTAACCGGGGGCGAAATGATTTCTGAGGTTTTTTGGGATCGCGCCACGTATAATTCGCTTCCGTGGCGTTTTGAGGCGGGAACCATGGATATCGCGGGCATGGTGGGGTTTGGCGCGGCCGTGGAATTTTTGCAGGGAATCGGTTTTGACGAGATTTCGAAACGCGATTCGAATTTGGGGCGCGCTGCGCATAAAGCGCTTTCGCAATTGCCCGGAGTAAAAGTTCTGGGTCCAAAACCGGAAAAAAAAGTGTCGATTTTTTCGTTTACGGTGGATGGCGTGCATCCGCATGACGTGGCCACGGTATTGGATTCGGACGGAATTGCGATTCGTTCGGGTAATCATTGCGCGCAGCCATTGCTTCGCGATTTGGGTTTTGACGCGGTGTGCCGGGCGAGTTTTTATTTTTACAATTCGTTTGACGAAGTGGACAAGCTCGTGGAAGGAATCGAAAAAACCCAGAGAATTTTCAAGGTCGGGAAAAAATGACGGATTCAAACGAATTGTTTTCGGAAGTGATTCTGGAATTGTACAAGAATCCGCAGAACCGGGGAAAACTGAATGTCCCGTCTTTGGAAGTGTCGGGTGGAAACCCGATTTGCGGGGACAAAGCCACGATTTTTTTGAAACTTGAGGGAAACACCGTGGTGGACGCGTCGTTTGAAAACGTCGGGTGCGCGATTTCTACCGCGGCGGCTTCGCTTTTGACGGAAATGGTCAAGGGAAAAACCATTATCGAGGTCCTGGAAATCACTCCACACCAGATGTTTGACGAATTGGGCGGAATCATTCAGACCCGCATCAAATGCGCGACTTTGGCGTTGGTGCTGTTAAAAGAAGGCTTGCGGCAATACCAAAAAAACCCGGCAAAAACGGCAATTTCCGGAATACGCGTTTAAACCTTGACCGGCTGGTTTTAATTTGTTTTTCTATAGTTGTTCTGTTGGATCTTAATGTCGATTGAAACCAGAAATATTGTTCTCTTGCAGCGCGCGATTGGCGCCATTGCCACGTTTGTTTCGGAAGGAAATGTCCGTTTCAATTCCCAGGGGATTTTTTTCAAGGAAACGGATCCGAGTCAGATCGTGTTGGTGGATTTTTTTCTGGCCAAGGGTTTTTTTCAGAAGTTCGCGGTGGAACCCGCGTTTGTGGGGCTCGATATTCCGGAATTGAACCGGATTTTGCAGCGCGGCCAAGCCAATGATTTGCTGCGGATGGATTTGCAGGATTCGGAATTGATTCTTGAGTTTGAAGGCGATTTGGCGCGAAAGTTTCATTTGCCTTTGATTGACGTGATGAAAGACGAGCCCGCGGTTCCGACGCCGAAGTTTGACGCGATTGTTCAGGTGAACGCACGCGTGTTAAAAGAAGCGTTAAAAGACGCGGCGTTGTTTGGGAATTCCGTCGTGTTAAAAGTCAAGGACGGTTCGTTTGCCGTGGAGTCGAAGGGACACGCGGGGATTTTGCGAAGCGTCGCGAGCCAGACCAGTGTCGTGTCCGTGAAGAGTATGGCGGAAACCGTGGGAAAATTCAATTTGACGTTTTTGCAAAACGTGATCAAGGAAGCCGAGAATGAAAAACGCGTTACCTTGGAACTCAAAACCGACGCGCCCATGAAAGTGTCGTTTTCGATTGGGGAAACTCCGATTCAGTTTTATCTCGCGCACATGATTCTCTGAATGCTTTTTTTGGCTTTTTCAACACCCAAAAGAATATATTTTCCAATTTCCTCTCTATTTTTATGTGGCTTTTGCGGGTAATTGTTTTTCTGTTTCTTGTCGGGGTTTTCTCGGCAAGTGGTTTTGGTTTTGGCACACTGGAGACGTACACTGCGAAAGTTTGTCATCCCGGTGATGCAAATGTCGTGTGGCTTACGGGAACCACCTATTATCTGAATGTTGACAATAATGTGGACGTCAAAGGATGCATGCTCACCATCCAGCCGGGGGTTGTGGTCAAATTCAAGACCGGTGGAACCACGTATATCAATGTCACGACGAACGGCATTCTAAAAGCCCAGGGTTCTTCGGATAGTAAAATCATTTTCACAAGCCGCGATGATAATTCGGTTGGAGCTTCGGTCGCCGAAAGCGACGGTGTTCCCCAAAAAGCGGATTATTCTAAGGCAATTAATTTTGCTGGTGGTTCGTTGAGGTTGGTGGATACTAATGATTTGTTTGATTTGAATATTGGGTATGCGAAGACTGCGCTTGGGATTGGGAATATGTATTCGGTTCATGATTCGGTTTTTCATGATAATAATGTTGGGTCTGGTATGGGGTCTGGGGTTTATTGTTATGGAACGATTACGAGTGTGTATGATAATTTGTTTGAGGATAATATTGGTGATACGGTGTATTGTAATGGGGGGGTGATTTATAACATGTTCAACAATACTTTTCTTCACAGTGATTCAACATATAATAGTCATGCAGTCGTTCAAGTCACTGGGCCAATCAACATTTACAACAATGTTTTTTCTAACAGTGCAACTGGTGCTCGGAATGGGATTTATTTAATTGCAGGTCCGAGTGGAGAGATTACTGCCAGTATTTATAATAATTTATTCAAGAATAATTCTCGTTCACAAGGGGGCGCGATTTACACTACAGGGACTTTCCAGGGATCTCCCATTAACTCGTGCACCGGAAGAGTGACTATTTCCACGCTTTCTAATAACACTTTTTTTGATAATAATGCCAATTCTGTGGGTGGTGGCGCGGTTTATAATGGTCTTTGTGGGCAGATTACGAATGCTCGAAACAATATTTTTGCATTTAACACCGGGACTGCGGTCGTTAATCGCGATGCCAACGGAAGCATCGTCTCCAATTTCAATGCCTTTTGGGGAAACGATGCCAACGGAAGCGGATATACGGAAGGAGCCGAGTCTGTTTATTTAGGAGCATCACCATTTACAGGAGATGCATCAGACCGAAACTTTTTGCTCAATTCTCTTTCAAACGGCGGTGCACTGCTTGTGAATACAGGCGATCAGGATTCCAACGGAGTGGATATCAACAATTTCTTCAATTTGAGAACCACTCAGCTAAACAACAAGCTTGACACGCAAACCATCGACATCGGATACCACTACGACCAAAACGCACCTTACGTGCAGGTGCTTTCTCCGAGTGATTCTAATACG
>JAGVWC010000015.1 GCA_018304465.1 Candidatus Iainarchaeum sp. | reverse complement strand
TTCAACGAGTGTTTCGTGCGGTAACAATATTTGTGAAGTGGATGAAAATGCGTCGGTATGTCCCTTGGATTGTCCCAACGTTTGCGGGGATCGTGCGTGCACGCATACCGAAAATAATTTTAGTTGTCCGTTTGATTGTGCAATCGGTTGTGGAAACGGAATTTGTGATGTGCAAGAAACCATTCAATCCTGTCCGAGGGACTGTGGCGGGTCTATTGAAATTGTGGATGTCAATGTTCCGAGTCCGACGGGGAATCAAAACTCGATAACCGTGCCATTAACGCCGCAGAACAAGGCGTGTGAAAGCGATTCGGATTGCGGGGTTTCAACGTCGTGTTCGATTTCCCGTTGCATTCGAAACCAATGTTATGGCGGGCAGTCGAAGGCGAACCGTGCGACATTGGAAGCGTGTGCAAGCAAGGTGTTTGTTCAAAGATTTCACGGCAATTAGAACCGGTTTCGGAATCCGATCCGATTTTGTGGGTTTCGATCGGCGTGATCGTGCTGGCATTGGGTGCGATCGGATACGAATATTTCAAAAAATAACGTAGGGCTCTGTGGCAAGGGCATTTATTCTTTTTCTTTGGTTGTTGTATATATGGTCTTGTCGATTTTGTTTGTTTCGGGAAACGAGTACAAATTCCACGAAGTGGCATCGGTGTTGGCGCCGGAAATCGTCGTGTCGCTTGCCGACTGTGATTTTTTCGAGGATTCGGAACAATCGATTGAGGTGATTGCCAAGGAAAAAGCGCGTCAGGCATTCGAAAAATTCAAGTGTCCGCTGATCGTTGAAGATACGGGTGTTTTTTTCGAGGCGTTTCCGAATTTTCCCGGGGCCATGGCCAAACGCATTTACAATGCGATTGGACAGGAAGGTCTTTTGAAGTTGGTGGAAGGAAAAAGCCGAAGGGCTTTTTTTGAAACCGTTTTGGTGTTTACGGATGGAAAGAAAACCAAGGTGTTTTCCGGAAAATCCTTCGGGTCTTTGCTTGACAAGCCCGCGGGTCCGCATGAACGCTTCAAACTGGGATACGAGCGTTTGATTGTTCCGGATGGTTTTTCAAAACCCTTAAGTTCGTTTTCAATGGAAGAAAAAAATTCGATTTCGCATCGCGCGAAAGCCGTGAACGGTTTCAAGAAATGGTTTTTGGACCGCTGATTATTTTTCTTCAAAGCTTTCGGAAAAATACAATTGGATTTTGAGTCCCGGTTGTTTCCATTCGTTTTTTCCAAGCCCCGCTTTTTGGCATAATTCCGAGAGAAATTCTTCGGATGTTTGGATTTCTTTCCATACGCTGGGCAGAAACGTCGCCGAAAAAGCGTCTTTGGATAGGATCACGCCGGGTTTTTCGTTTTCAAGCTTGTGCAAGAGTTCTTGAACCGTGTAAAAAAAAAATGGTTTTGGCGGGGATAACACGGAAATCTGGATTTTAAGAAGGGGCACTTCGTCGGGTTCCACCGGCGAAAAACGCGAATCGGAAAACGCGGCAAGCAACGCGTTTTGTTTTACCTGGTTCCAGATCGTGCGGCTTGGGCCAAGGCTTCCGATGCATCCGCGGAGTTGCTTGTTTTTGGTGAGGGTGACGAAGACGCCGGATTTGGCGTATAATTCCGTCGGAATTTTGGTTTCAAACGGCATTGAAACGGGTTCGAGAAATTCTTGGATGCTGTTTCGGGCCAGTGTCAACAGCAGTTCTCGGTGTTCCAACGCGATCATTTCGGTTCCTCCCAGTACGCGATGGCCGCGTATCCCACGACTCTTTTTTTTTCTCCTGCCGTGTCTCCGGAATTCTTGTATTCCAATAGTTCGGGAGTCCATCCTTTTTGTTGGGCGATTCGCATCAGGATCAAAATCGGGTTTTTTCCGCAGGCATCACCGGTTTTTTCCATTTGCGGAATGTCTTTTTCGACAATGGACTCGATCGTGGATTTGTCTTTTTCAATGGCTTCGTCGTAGGACAGATAATGGCTTAAATCGCTTGACGCGATGACCACGGTTCGGTTTGAAAGCAATGGTTGGATTTCTTCGGCGAGTTTTTGGGGGTCGATTTCCCCGGTCACGATCGGAATAATCGAAAAATCCGACAAAGCAATTTGCAGGAACGGTAGTTCGACTTCCAGGCAATGTTCTTCTTGATGGACTTTCGGAATGTCCAAAACGATGTCCGAGAAAAATTCTTTTGATCGTTTGCTTATCGGAACCAATCCGATGGGGGTTTGCCAGGCGTCGTCGCTTGAAAGGCTTGCGCCTTCAAACCAAAGGCAGTGGCTTGGACCCAGCAACAGTAATTCGATTTCTTTTTCACGGAATTGGTGTTGGAGGCGTTTGATTCCGGCGGCTGCCACGGAGCCGGAGTAAACGTATCCGGCGTGCGGCAAGATGAGTCCGCGCAACAACCGGTTTGTTTCGGGGGGATCCGGCGCGCCGGACAACAGCGCGTTGACTTGTTCTTCGAGGCGGCGAATCGTCGCGGGATAAAATGCGCCGGCAACGGCAGGAAGACGGATTTTTAGTTCCAGATTCCTGGAATCGTTTGATCGCATTTTGGGCACCGGTCGCCCAATAATTGGTTTTCCGAAATATTAAATCCTTTGCGTTGAATCAGAATCGTTTGACAATGCGGGCAAACGGTGTTTTGGGCTTTGGACTCCATGTTTCCGATGTAAACGAATTCCAAACCGGCTTTTTTTCCGATTTCAAACGCGGTTTCAAGGGTTTTTCGGGGAGTGGCTGGAACGTGGTCCATGTGGTAATCGGGATGAAAGGCGCTGACATGCCAGGGAATCAACGGGTTTTGGCTGGCAATAAATTCGGCGATTTGGGCAAGTTCGTTTGAAGAATCGTTTTCTCCCGGAATCACCAACGTGGTGATTTCAAGCCAGGTGTTGCTTTTGGCGATTTCTTCGATGCAGGAAAGCACGGGTTCGAGCTGCGCATGGCAATTTTTTTGATAAAATTTTTCGGAATAGCTTTTGAGGTCGATGTTGATCGCGTTCAAGTCGTTTCCCATTTTTTGAAGGGCTTCGCTTGACGTGTATCCGTTGGACACGAACACGTGTTTGAGGCCGTGGGTTTTTCCCAGTTTCATGGTGTCAAAGGCGTATTCGAAAAAAATGCCGGGTTCGTTATACGTGAACGCGATTGAGGGAATCTGGTTTTCAACGCAGCAATCCACGATTTTTTCCGGGGGCCAATGATGTCCGATGTCAAACAAGTCGCTGGGCGTTTTTGCGGGATTTTCTTGGTGGTGTTTTCGCACGGCTTGCGAAATGTCCCAATTTTGGCAGAATTCGCAGGCAAAGTTGCAGCCGAGTGTTCCAAGCGAAAAAATGTCGGTTCCGGGCAGAAAATGGAATAATGGTTTTTTTTCGATGGGGTCGACGTTGATCGCGACGGGTTTGGCGTAGGTTTTGAGGTAAAGCGAACCGTTTTTGTTTTCTCGGATGCCACAGACACCGGTTTTTCCGTTTGGGATGGAACAGTACCAGCGGCACGCCGTGCATTTCACTGAGTATTCGGATTTTTTTTCGAATAAAACAGCGGGATGCATGACTATTGAATGGGGGAAAAAAACCTTAAATGGATTCGAAGGGTTTTTTTGGTTGGGTGAAGCGTTTAAAAACTCAAAACCGCATTATTTTTTCGATCGAATGTCTTATACCAAGCCCGTGGGTCCTGCGGCCAAAAAAGTCCTGGAGGCCGCATTGTTCATGTCTCCGAAAGCCTTGCCGATCGAGGAAATGGCCAAGGTCATTGAAAACGAGTCGTTGCTTGAGACCCATCGGATCGCCAAAGAATTGTTAACCGAGTTTAACGGCAGGGATTCGGCGTTGGAAATCGTGGATTTGTCAGGTTCGTTTCAGATGAAAGTGCGGTCCGATTTCGAGGAAAACGTCCAGCACATGGCGGCTTCAAGCGAATTCAACAAGTCGGTGCAGAAAACCTTGGCGTTGATCGCTTTTAAGCAGCCGATCAAACAATCATTGGTGATCAAGTTGCGAAACAACAAGGGATACGATCATGTTCATTTGTTGCTTGAAAAAGGATTGGTTTCAAAATCGCCTTTTGGCCGGACGTTTTTGCTTAAAACCACGAAAAAGTTTTTGGAGCAGTTCGGCAAGAACGCGTTGAAAGGAAACGAGGAAGCGCTGGCCAAAGAACTGGGCGCGCAGTTGACACAGGAAACCGCTAATTTTGACGATTCGGCGCTGGATGTTCCGGGCAAACCATAAGGTTTATTTGACCGCGATCGGGTTTGGGCGACTCGGATTTTTTTTCGGAATCGTGATTTCGAGGATTCCGTTGTTGTATTCGGCGTCGGCTTTCTCGAATTCGAGTTCTTCCTGGAAACGGATGCGCTTGTAATAGTTTTTCGTCGTGTTTTGCGTGCTGACAATCAGTTCGTTGTTGTCGCCGTTTAATCGGATGCTTTCTTTTCGCACGCCGGGCATTTCGATCGTGATGCGAAAATCGTTTTTTTGGTTTTGGATTTCAACGAACGGCGTGGGTTGCGCGTCCAGCAACGATTCGCCGGATTCGGGGGGTTGTACTTCGACGAATTGGGTGTCTCCATTGGGATCGATTTTGATGGAAAACCCCATGACGAGCGGCTGGTTTGGATCGAAGTTTTCGTTGTCTTCCATGCGCGTAATCATGTTGTCGACCATTTCTTCGATTTTGTCAAAATCAAGAAATATGTCCGGAAATTTTTGGTTTTTTTTCGCCATGTCGTTCATCCTTATTATTCATTAGGAATGAAACGTTTTTTATTACCTGCGAGGAATTCAGAATAGCTTGGTTTGTCGTCGATTATTGAGGAATCGCTGGCTGGTTTCCCATTTGTGCCGGCAGAACACAGGTAAACTGTTGTGTGTGGTGACAAAGTCGGATAAAAAAGCGATGGTTTGGGGATCGTGGCTGTATCCGGAGCCGATGGATCCGTTTTGGGCGGCGATTTGCGAAATGGCATTGTCGCGTTCGACTTTGGCGAGTACCGATGCCGCGGAGCACACGGGATAATTGATGTCCGCTTTGTGTTCGGTGCGCAATTTACAGGAAAACGAAAGGTATTTTTGAATGCGTTTACCGAACGCGGACGCAATCGGATCCGGCGAATCGATAAAAACGATTTCGGGTTTGTGTTGTAATCGGTTCAAAAGTTCCCCGATTTTCATGGCTTCGATTTCGTTTAGGCTTTTGCGGTCCATGAGGGTATCCAGTTCGTTTGCTTCGATGTGAATGGTGCCGTATTCCACGGCCGCGGCTTTGATGGGTTCAAACTGGGCTTCGCGCTGGTCTTTGGTTAATTGTTTGGAATCCTTGGCTCCGATTTCAACCAGTTTTTCCTCGTCTTGTTTTTCAATGACGACGACTCCGATGACCAAGGGGCCCAAACACGGTCCGCGTCCGGCTTCGTCGACTCCGGCAATCAGCATACAGGTATTTTTGGGATCGAAAAACTCTTAAATAGACAAAACAACCTGTTGTTTAATGAAAAAATATTTTTTGTTTTTTTTCGTTTTCTTGTTTTTTACTTCGCATTCTTTTGCAGGGAATTCGTGCGGGGATTCGAATCACGGTGTACGCGTGTTTTGCAGCAACGAAAACATGGTTCCGAATTTTGGTCGCGTGGGTGGCCATCGGCTACGAATAGTTCAAAAAATAGTTAAATGAGCCGTCGTTCGGCTACGGGTTTTGGGGGAATCAATGCGCGTAGTTCGTTGGCGACGCGGGATTCTTCGCGGTCGCATCCGCGGCAAATCGGGATTAAATCCATGCAGAAGTATTTGTTTTCTTTGGCGTTGGCGACTTGGGTGTCGCTGGTTCCGACTCTTCGGCGTAATTCTTCGAATTCGCTGGTGTAACCGCGTTGCAGGTCTTCTAGTCCCGCTTCGACGTGTTTTCGGTACGAATTGTCGTGGGCTTTGAACATCCGGTAGGAATTGCATAGTTTGCAGGTTTTTCGGATATCTTCAATCATTGCTTGGGTCATACGATGAATCTATACTGCTTTTGGAAAATAAAAGACTTTATGTCTTTTTTGAAACCGGTTTGGGCTTGTTTTTCTTCAAAAACAGGGTTTTGGGAGCAAAAAACTATATATATTCATTTAGCAATTCTTTCAAGTAGGGCCAAATGAATTCGAAAATCGCGGGTTTGATGTTTTTTTTCTTGTTGGTTCCAGCGATCAGTGTTTTGTCCCAGGTTTTCGAGTCCACTGCTTCCGATCCGAATGATTTCGAAGCATTCGACGGTTCGCTTTCGGCTTCGGATGTTTTCGTTGAAGTTAGAAACGCGGGGCGTTTCGAGTCCGAGCGCGGATTGATGAGCGTGTTCGTCAAAACGACCGGCTTTTCCAATTCTGATTTTGACGTGCGATTGGAAGTGAACGGAAAAATCGCGAGCGGCGTCGTCACCAAGGGAACGGTGTTGAACCAGGGTCGCTTGTTTGAAACGGTTCCGTTTGATATTTCGGAAAACAGTCCAAGTGTTGTGCTCGTCGTGCGAATCACGGATCGTTCTTCGAATCAAGTGGTGTCGAATCAGCAACACACCGTGATTGTTGCGGGGGCCAAAGAATCCCCGAATGATTTTCATGCGTTTTTGCCTCCCGAATCCCCGCAAGACGACCCGTTGAAAAATCTGGGGGATTCGTGGTCCCGGTTCGTGGCGGGTGCCGCGCAAACGTGGGATCAGTGGACGGTTTCGCTTAAGCCCAAACCGCGTTTTTCGGAAATCAAATTGCTTTCCATTGAAGGCGATCCCGTGACGGAACTGGATCCGTCGTCGTTTGTTTCGTCCGACATGTATTTGGATTTGCGTTTGGATGTTAAGACCGCGAACCTGGATCCCGACAAGGATTATTTTCTTTCGGTAACGGTCAACGGCACGCCGTTAGCCAAGGAAACCCAGCCCGGAATCGTTTTGAACAAGGGGGATATCCTTTGGTTCTCGCCGCTTTTCCAGGCGGTCCAGCCTAAAGCGAACAAGTATTCGATTGAAATTTCTTTGACGGCGGAAGAAAACGGTCAAATGCAAAACGTGGCGTTCGGAATAATCGAAGTTCCGAATGCGTTTGTGGGTCCGCCGCTTCCCGAGCCGGATGTTTTGACGGTGTCTCCTTTTGTGATCGAAGTGAATCCGGATTCCGGGGAAGTGTCGGACGAAACCCTGGATTTTTTGTTCCCGACGTTTGATCCGTTCGGAAAAATATTGGATTCGCCGGTGTACGCGACGGCCACCGCGTGTCCGTCGCCGGCAAGTCAGGCTTCCGCGGGTGTTTGCACGCGAATCAGCGAAAATGTGCGTGAAAAAATTTCGGATAAAACCCGTGAAATCAAAAACGTGTTTTCGAGTCCGCAGTTCAAAAAAATCTTGGACGTGTATCGGCAATCGCTTAAAAACGGCGAGACCGCGCCGCAAGACGTGAAAATCGAACTCGTGAATCCGGTGGAGAACCGCCGCGCGACCGGAGTGATTCGGTTGGTTCCGATGAACGATTCTTTTGTGATCGCGCCTTCGTTTCCGAAACTATCCATTGGAATTTATTCTTTAAAAACCGGTTCTCCGCGGCTTTTGTCCCGCAATACGGTGATTGATCTTGGACTGAATTTGGGTCAAGCGCCTCCCGTGTATTCCGTTCAACCGGATGATTTTCCGTTGGTGTTAGGCTACAGCTGGTCGGGGCTTGGAAACGACTGGTTCAAACCAGGGGATTTTTATCCGCGGATTTTCGTGAATCCAACCACAAACAAAGAACCGGTTTTTGATGGCTTGTTGGTGCAGGAACCCGACGTGATTTCGAAAGTGGTTTCGCAGCAAGGCGATTTTTTCTTTGATCTGGATCCGAAATCTTCGCGCGATTCGACATTGGAGTATTTGTCTTCCTTTGGAAATCCTGAAAAACTGCTTGAAAGACCCGCACCTTTGCAGGATCCGCGTCGTTTTACGTTGACGGGTTGGGCGGGAAAAACGAATCCGTTCGTGATTTCTTCGGGCGACATCGATATGGTGGTCGAGATTCGCTCCGCCATGACGAATCAAACCATGGCGTTGGGTTCGGTGAGGTATCGGTTGCCGGACCCGTTGCAGGCGTCTCCTCCGGTGGTTTTGACGGATAAATCCAGCGAGGCTGTTGAACCCGTCGAGTGGAAAATTCCGGAGTCCTGGAAAGAATTTTTCAAGAAAAACAAGAACGCGGTGGTATCGTATTGTTCTTCGGCTGCGGACGTGACAGCGGGGCGTTGCGTCGAGATTTCAACCGAGCTTGGAACCGTGACCAAAGATGGCCAGGAATATTTGTTGTTGGGAAAAGACGGTTTGCAGCGTTTTTTGGAAAAAGCGAAAACCTTGTGGACCGCTCAAAGCGGGTCGGAAATCAAGGTCCAAATCGGGGCGACGCGTCCGGATGGATCCACGGTGACGTTGGATTCCTTTTTGGTGTCAACGGTTCCGGATAATTTGCGGGAATCGCTTGCGCGACTGGGGAAAAAAATCGCGGATGAATTGAACGCCATGGCTGTTGAACTTCCAAAGCCAGTGGATTCCGCGCCGCCTCTAACACCCGTAACCATCAAAGTGTTTTTCCAGGACGGCTGTTCGGATTGCGATGATTTGAAGCGGGGTTTGTTGGCGCTTGGCTTAGTCGAAGGAAAAGATTTTGTTGTTTTTGATATTGGAATCGACCCGGATGCGAAAAAAGAAATTGCCGCCCGGTTGAACAAGGATCCCGCCGAAGCGATTTTGGTTCCACAATCCCTCGTGGGAGACGGGTTGTTTACGGGCGGGGATCAGGCATCTGCGATCAATCAGGCGTTTCAAGCCGCCAAGAATTCCGTTTCGTCTTCTCCGTTGGCGTCCGAATAGGATCCTTTGTTAACCGGTGATTTCAAGAATGTTTTTTTCTGGCGGGGCGAGTAACTGCCTACGCGAACGAGATTTGTGGGGGGCTCGATCAGTTGGAAAACGGAGAACCGTTGTATCCACATTGGTCGTTGAGTCCCGTGGGAATCGGAGACCTGGTGCTTGGTCGAATTCGTAGACTCGGTTTGAAAGCATTGAACATAGTCGTTTCCATCGGGTTTTGGTTTTAGGCCGCGGGAACGTTTTCGTTAAACGCGTTGATGCGGGCAAATTCGGCTCTTGCGTCTTTGATCCGGCGTCTTTTAATGAAATCTTCCAGTTTGACAAAACTGCGTCGAATCTCAAGTAATCGGTACGCGTTGTCGACGCCGTGTCCGTGGGATTCCACCGTGATTTTTCGTTTCAGTTGGTCAAAATGGGTTTGACCAATCCGCATCGCGGGTCTTGCCGGAGCCGTGTTGTTTTGTTTTCGAATGGCTTCAAGTTGTCGTTGAAGCGGTTGTTCCAGTGCTTCGGTGTTTTGGCTTACTTTGAATAATTCCATGCGCATGCGTTGTAGTTCGAGGTTTTGCACGCCTTTTGCTCGTGTGAGTTGTTGGTCGAATTGAACCGCGTATTTTCCTTGCTGGATTTCAAGCGCGCGTTGGGTTCCTGATACGCGTTTGAGTTGGCGACCGCTTTCTTGAACGATTTTTCTTTCTTTTCTTTCCAGGCGTTTGGAAAGAAGCCATCCCACGATCGGGATGCGTCTTGCGCGGGCGTTTCCGAGTTTGGCGGCATTGTTTAAGCTTTTAATGTCGATTTTGTCGCGTTTGCCCGCGGCGGTTTGGTGTCGTTCAAAGGCTTTTCGCGTGGTTTTTCCCGCGACCACAAAGGTTTTTTTGGTCATGGCGTCAAGGCGGGCTTGTTGTTCTTTGGCGGCGTCGCGCAGTTGGGCGGATTCGCGGGCGCGTCGCAGGGCTTGAATTGTTCGACGGGGCAATAGTCGGGGTGCCATGGTGACCGTTATACAAATAGGTTGGGATGTTTATAAACCTTGTTTTAGGGTGCCGCGGGGGTTGGTGATGGCGGCGGGGTTTCGCGAAAATTGATGAGCCGTGTTAATTCGGTTGCTTGTCCGGCGACATCGGCCGGGTTTTGAACCATTGCATTTTGCAATTCATCCAAGGCTCGGTCGATTTCAAGTATTCGGAAAGCGCCTTGGCGTCCGTCGCCGTTAACGACTTCGCGGTTGAGTTTTTCGCGTAATCGCACGAACAGGTTCGGGTTTAGCGGCACGGGCGCCGGAGCTCCAGGTGCCGCGGGCGCGCGGTTTGTATTGAGGGCTTCAAGGATTTGAACTTTGGGTTCGACCAATCGGGCCAATCGCGGTCGCGTGGTCGCGAGTTTGTTTAATGTGCGGTCGAATTCGGCGAATCGATTGTCGACTTTGGCTTGTCGTTTGTCGACTTTGGTTTGGTATGTGGTTTCCATGGCGGCTCTACGTTGGGCTTGGTAGCTTTGGGCCGCGGTTAATCGTTGGGTTTTGGTGGCCAGTCGGGCGCTTGCGCGTCCCAATCGCCAGTTCCAGAAGGCGCGTCGAAGTTGTCGGATAATGGGCCAGCTGTTTTCGGCGCCTTGAATATTGGATCGGATGCGCGCCAGTTTGGCGTTCAGTCGTTGAACGTTATATTGGGCGTTGACGACTTTTTTGTTGGCACGCGCCATGAAACTGCGGGATCCGGCAAACGTTTGGCCGGAAACATGGGTGGTGAATCGTTCCAGTCGGTTTTGGGCGCGGTTGACGCGTCCTGCTTGCAGGTTGACAACGCGTCTTCGAATGCGGGTGATCACCATTTAGGTCACTTTCATACTTTTGTATTTAGAATTAATAAAGCTAACTGCGACCGGTGTCAAAATCAACTTCCCGATTAACCGCAACAAATAAAAACTACTAAAAGCATCTAATATGCAAAAAAGGATCGATTTTCCTTGAAAAACACCACTCGATTGCTTGCAATTCTTGTTCTGGCGTTGGTCGCGGCGGGAGTCTGGTTTTGGTGGTCGCCGTTACAACCCCCGGTACAATTTTCCTCCGATGAATCGCCGCTGGAATCTTCGACGATTTCAAGCGGTTTTATTTCCGAAATTCAAAGCCTCACAAAATCGCGAAACATCGATTCGAATCTGTTGCATTCCAATCCCGACGCGTTGTTGTTGCTGGATAAAGAAACTCTTCTGGATTTGAAAACCGATCTTGCGTCCAAGAATGCGGTCGCGGTTTCCCGGTCTGAAAAAGACTTGGTGGCGGTCTATGAGCGTTTTTTGATTGCTGTTATTGAATTGAAAGAATTGGATCGTTTGTCCGAAAAAGTGAAATTCGTGTACGATTTGTGTGACCAAAAAGCCGACGTATCCGAATTCAATACCCAGTTGGAAAAAACCAACGAGGCGCTTAAATCATTGGGGGACAAAACCGCGGCTTTTTCTTCGAGTTTTGGCGTCGAAGCGCAATCCATTGGATTGTATCCTTTTCAAGGCAATTTCCAGGCGGCGTATAACGAAAATCTGGAACTGATCGCCGAAAACGAATCGGCGTTGAGGTTATGCGGATGAATCAAAGATTTGTTTTGGCATTGGTGTTGTCTTTCGCGTTTTTCACGTCGGTTTTTTCCCAAGCCACTGCTCCTGCGGATGTTTTTTCGCAAGCGGAATTCGACAATATGGTCAAAGCCAACAACGCGATTCGGATTTCGTATCTGGACACGGATGGCATTGACGAAACCGTGGATAACTGGTTCTATTTTAACAAAGAAGGGGATCGATTTGTCGTGGACGTGTCCAACAATCCGTTTGCTTTGAATGTGGATTTAGCGGATTATTCCAAGCGCACGATCCGAATGGAGTATTTGGGTGAGACGTTCGAGCTTATTTTCGGGCGCGTGAACAGCGCTCGGTCCGTTATTGGGAAGAAAAACGGGGTGGATTATTGTCACGGATCCGAAGGAGTCGGCGTGACAATGTTTGGTTTGTTGAAAGTGAGAGAGCACAAAATGCCCGATTGCGGAGTATCATTTTTTTATGATTACGTGACCGCTGGAACCACGGACATTCACATTAACAAATTTTCCTTCGACGAGTCTTTTTTGATGGGCCCGATCAAGAACACCTACCGTGAATTCAAGGGCAAACGCGGAATCTTCGAACCCGAAAAAATCGCGGATGTCGCGGAACAATTTTATCACAAAATCGTGGTGACGTATCACGGAACCGATTGGACGGATGACACGGCGTTCCGAAACTACGATGTCGTGCGCATGATGGATAACGGAACGCCTTTTTTTCATGTCTTTATGAAAACCCCGTCCGGAAGCGACGATGTCATGGATTTCGATCATGACAACGAAAAACAGAATAATTTCTCGATTGATTATTTGAGTTTGCGATACAAAATCGTGATCACCGAGGGAACGCACGGACAAAAATTCTGGGTCGCCAAAAACGACGCGCCGTGCGGTTCGTTTGACGTCGGAAGTTTTGAGGATCCCGTGTGGTTAAGCGGAAAATCCGAAATCTGGAATCAATGCGGAATCGATTTGCGGGTGTGGAACGCGGGGGTTTTCAATCCGGGAGTTGACTTGCGGGTGCAAGGAATCCGTTTTTCCGAAAAAACCGTTCTTGAAGCCGCGTCGAAGACATTGGCCGGTCGAAATCCCGCCAAGGTCGCACAACTGGTAGGTTCTTTGCGCGAGTTAACGAACCAGTTCAATTACGTGGATATTTTCGATCCCGTGTTCCAAGGCGACAAATTAACCAAGTTTTATACCGGCGATTATATTTTTCTGGAGCAGCAAGGCGATGGAAATCCCAAGGACCGGTTTTTTTTGATTACTGCCAACAAAAAAATCCTGTACGTATTATACGCGTATGAAGACAACGACACCGGTTATTTTGTGGATAGCGCGGCGTTAGGCCTTCGAAAACCGACCGAAGCGTTGTTTATCGACAAAATCAATATGGCGGATTTTGAACGAAAGTTTGCGGGAATGCCCGAAACCAGTCGGGAAGAAATTTCTTCGTTTGATATCGCGAATGGTGGCGTCGGTTTCCAGCGCCAACCGGATGCGTTGCAGAAAAAATTCTTGATCAACAATCCAACGACGCTCTCCGAACTTGGGCTTGAAGGTCTCAGAGTGGGCGCTGATTGGGTGGTGCCGCCCGTCATGGTTGCGTCCGGTGGCATCGCGGTGGCCAGCGCGTTTCGCGATGTGGGAACCGGCGGACTTGGAACGGTTCTTCCGAATATGGGTGCCGATGCGGCCGCGGGCGGAAGATTGATTCTTCAAACAGGCCAGTCCGCCGTAACGACGCCTGCTTCTGCGGTGTGGAATCTTCGGTTAGGCCGCGATGTTCGAGTGGCGGACCGGTTCATGGCGGAAGCCACTGCGTTATCCAATTTTCATCCCGCGGGAACAAACGAACCCGCGATTCAACGGTTATTCGAACTGGGTTCACGTGCGCAGCAAGAAGCACAGTATGCGCGAACCATTGCGCAGACGCCTCCGGCAATCACGGGCCGGACCGCGCGAAGCATGTTGCGCGCGCGTTCGTTGGGTCAGGCAAGCCAGGCTTTGACGGAAACAATTGACGCGTCACGCGTGTACGCGGAAGCGTTTTTGCGAAACGAAAATTTTGCGCGTTTTTCGCCGGAGGTTTCCCAAAATCTTCGAACTCTTTACGAAGCCTCGCCGTCGTTTAGACGCGGAGTGGAACGCGCGATTTCGGCAAACCCCAGCCAGTATTCCGCGCTTGCGGAGCATCTGCAGACCTCGGCGCGGTTGCGTCGAACCGCTCAGATTGCCGAGGAAGCCGCGCGGCTTGGTTCTTATGCGTCGCGTGTTCGCAGAGGCGAACGCCTGTTACATGCCGGCAGTCAGATTCGCCGGGCCGCAAGCGCGTTGTGGCGATTGCCGGCGGCAACCCTTGTCGGAATCCGTGGATTGTTGATTCCGGCGGGTCCCGTGGGTTGGGCTGTTTTCATTGTTGCAACAGGCGTGGATGTCGGAATGACGATTTATCATTATACCGGTACCGCGACTTCGGCGTTTGATTCGTTTCAAGTGGTTTCGAATTGGGATCCCGAAGCGTGGACCAGCGCGGACGTGAAAGTGAATTATTTGTTTTTGAATCTGAAAGAAGATCAATACGCGGATTTGGCCAAGGATTTGGAGCATTTTTCGTTCGTGACCGTGAATCCGAATGACATCGCGTATTTGTCGGTGTTTTTGGAGGATCATGGCACCTATTGCGATTTGAAATACTTTTATTCGTGTTTGCTTGAAAAAAAGGTTCTTTCGATCCAAAAAGTGGACCAAACCGGTTCTCCGCTTCCCAACCAAACGGGTGTTTTTGAAGTAAATCAACTGGTCGGAGCCGACAACATTGCGGTCGGAGAAATTTTGGTGTTGAACAAAGTGGTTCCAAACGACGCGTTTTTACTTACGCTGGACTTGTCTTCGATGGGCGGAGAAAAATTGGATGCGGTTCCATTAGTGGTCGGGGATTCGGATGAAGAAGCCGATGACATTCCGTTGTTTACGGAGGTATTGGGATGAACCGTATTGCCACCGGGTTGGTTTTGGCGCTGATGCTTTGTTTTTTCTCATCCGGTTGGGCCGTGACGGTTCCGATTGGCGGGGAAATTTCCGCGTTTGAGATTCCGCAATTGCTGGCGCCACCTACGTCGGATGGCGCGCCGCCAGTCCCATCAGACGGATTCAAATTGTCTTTGATTTCGGATTCAACCGTTGAAGTGGCCCAAAACGGGTCTTATTCGGTTTCCAAAAAACCTTTTTCTCTTAAAGTGTCGGATTTCGTTCCGGGAAACACGTCCAAAACTTTCACGGTGTTGTTTGCGACGCCGGAGGTTGTTGCGTGGCTTGCGACCAATCCCACGGACTCGGCTCCGGCGGGTTACGTGGGTTCCAACGAAGGCGATTCGCTGAAAGGATTGCGTTACTTGTCCCAAAAAAAAGAAACCGTGGTGTTCGTGTTGGATGACATGGGCTGGGGTTTTTGCGTTCCGGATGGATTGGCGTGTTCGATTTCCATTCAGGGATTGGTGTTGGCGGATGGCACCAAAAAAGAATTGAAGGATGTTTCGGAGCCATTGAAAATCGCGGTGTACGCGGACATTGATGGCGATCGAAAAATTTCGAACAAAGAATTCTTCGTGTTTACCGTGACCTTGGCGGATGTCGTGCCGCCGGATTCGCAGGGCTTGTGGTTTTGGAAAGTGTTGGTGGGTGGAAAAGACAATCCCATCGAAAAAATCGGTTCGGATTACGCGTCAAAACTTGAAACGGCCCAGGCGTTTACGTTGGAATTGGATAAAATCGATTCGGACGCTCCGTTGTATTTTGTGGTAAGCGTGCCCAACAAAAAGATTTCATGCAATTTGATGGAACAGCATTTGAACGGAAAGCTTGAAGCCTACAAAAAGAAAGTCGGTGCGGAAGAATACGGCCGACAGTTTGCCGAATGGGTGAAAGCCGCCGGATCGGGCATTGGAAGCGCCGGAAAAACCGCGTGGAGCGCCACCAAGGCGTTTGGAACCGGCGTCGTCGAAGGGTTTACCGGGTCGAGTCCAACGGTTCCGGGTCCGGATTTTATTCCGGATACTGTTCCGGATACGGGTAACGATCCCAGCGGGTCTTCCACGGGAAAGGCTTTTTCGGTTTCGTCTTCGGTTGAATTGCGGCGCGTGTATGCGGTGAATCCAGCCGAAGTGACCGCTAAAAAAAGCCAGTGGGCCATTCGTTCGATTGATAAAAAAGAAATCAATTCAACGAATTTCAAAGGTGAAAATTATTACGTGTCCGCGTGCCAGTTTTTCCTTCGGTCCGACGGATATCATTTATTGAATACACAAGAAGCCTACATAACGATTGGGCTTGGGGTTCCACGCTGCGCGAATCTTTTCGAGTGTCTGGGCCGCATCGATTGGTTTATTGCGGACGCGTTGAAATCCCTTTCAAACCAGTAGTTGGTTTTCGAAACCTTTTTATTCTACTTTCTTCCTCTTGATTGAATTATGGTGACCGAATTTTGATGTTTGACGATGCCAAAACCGAAGCTGAAAAAGATTTTTCGTTTTTGGCGGGTTCCACGGGTCTTCAGCGAGACGAATTCGACTGGTTGGGCGAAGCCCTCAAATGCAATTGGTTGCCGGACTCGTTGCTTTCGGGTCTTGGAGACCAAGTGCGGTTGGTTTCGGGTCATCGGGAAATTGAAGGCCGGATGTACGAGTTGTTTAACCGCTGTCAGAAAGAATTGCACGTGTGCACGCATCAGCCGTATTTGTTGAATGAGTTTTCGCAAATCAAGCAAATGAGCGTGGGAACCAAGAACCCGCCGTATTTGCCGTATTTGTTTTTGTATACGGCTGACGATATTGTGGCCAAAATCGGGTTTCAATTATCCGATATTTTGAAAATCGTGGACATCAAGAAAACGAATTTTCATGGTCATTTCGTGATTTTCGATTCTCATTCGGCATTGATTTTTTTGAATCAGGATGCGGCGTCGGCGGACAAGTTGCTGCATGTGGAAAGTTCGTTTGCCGTGGACTACTTGAAAAAACTCTTGTGCAAATAAGCTTTTTTTTATACGGCGAGTGCGTGAAGTCCGTATCCGATTCCGATCAGAGGAGGATTCCAAGGATAATCAAACGAATGCGCATAATGATTCCTTTTAACGGTTGGAAAGCCAGGCCGGGCGTTCTTTTTGACGGGGTTCTCCGCCGAAAGCCGACACGGCCAAGAGCAATAAGAGGATGAGAATAATCAATCCGATGAGAAACACGTTTTGGTTTCCAAACGTTACGAGGCTTGACCAAAACGAGGATCCCGGCGGATTCGGTTCGGGGTCGTTTCCGGGGTCTGCTCCGGTTTGCCGCGTCGTGATTTCCGCGGTTTGAGAGGTTTGGTACTGGTTGTTTTCGATCACGAATCGGATTCGGGCGATTTGGTTCGGCGCGTTCGGATCGACGCGAAGGATTCCGCTGACGGTCGCCACGTCGTTTTGATCGATGACGATTCCGGTAACGGGTTCAAACGAAACGTATCCCGGCGGATTTTCGATGGACAACGTGAGGTTGCTTAAGCGGTTTCGGTATTGGTTTTCGATGATAAACGTGAGTCGTTTGATTTGTCCCGCGTTCATGTCAATGTTGCTTGGATACGACAGGAATCGCAGATAGCGGTCCTGGGGATTGACCGGGTCGTTTTCAAGGATTTTAAAATGCAGGGTTGAATCGAATGTGCGGCTTCCGCTGTCAACTCGAACTTCGATGTCTTGTTCTCCGACGGGCGCGTTTAGCGGAGTTCGGATGGTCACGGTGACGTTTCGGGTGCTGTTACCCGAAATCGAAAAGTCATCGATCGAAAATGATCCGTCGAACGCGGATCCGATGGATCGAAAGTCAAGCGAAATGTTTTGGGTTTGGTTGGTCGTGTTTTTGATTTGTAGCGTGGAAGTAAAGTCTTCTCCTTGAAGTACGTTGATGTAGTCTTGCAGGAAAGTGGCTTCGATTCCGCCTTGGGTTTGCGCGCAAATCGTGATGGTTTGGGTGTTACCGAAGGCTTCGGCTTCGACGGTTGCTTCGAAGCGGTCTTGGGTGGTGCCGCTGCTGATGCGTAACGTGACGGGGATCGATCGGATTTCGCCTTCGTCCAAAACGAATTGGTGTAATGGCGTCGAAACGCTTAATCGGTTGCTTCGAATCAAAAAATCAAAGTCGATCGGATGATCGGACTGGTTTTCAAGCGACACATAAACGGTTCGGCTTTCTCCTGGAGTGAGCTGGACGCAGCTGGTTGGTCCGGACAAGTCGAATTGGTTGTTTTGGCTTTGGTTGCAGTTTCGGATGGTCAAGGTTCCTTTTTTGACAATGATGTTGTTTTGGTCTTCAACCGTGACTTGGAACGCGTATTCTCCGGCTTGGAAGCTTTGGTTGGTGTTTAGGCGCAGGTATGCGGTGCGGGTTTGGCTGTCCAGCAATTGGAATTGTTCGACGGAAAACGTCGGCAATAATGCTTCGGATTGGGCGCTCATGGAAATGAATTTGGTTTTGGATTCGCGGTTGATAAAATCAATGGGAATCGTGATGCTTTCCGGGCACGTGCTTTCCTGTGGGATTTCGAAGTTTACGGTGCTGGTTTCGCCGATGCGAACGTTAATGGGCACCTGGATTTCGCCGCTGTCGAACCGGAAAATCGCTTTGGCGGTATAGCTTCCGTTGCTGATTCGGTTCGTCGGTTTGATGGTGAACGTGATTTCGGTTGTTTCGTTGTTGTTTAAGCAAAAATAATCCGTGGCACGCGTGACTTGAAGTTCGGTGTCGGTGGTGTCGGTGAAGACGTCGATGCATTGGCGCGAACCGGTTTCGTTTCGGATTTCAATGACGTCGTTGATACTGGTGCCGGGTTGCATGTAGTACGTGAAGTTGTCGCGGCTTACGCGCAGGTCGTCGGCGAGTACGGTGGTGCAAAGCATCATTAATGCGAGGATCAAAAGAATCTGTTTCATTTGTTCACCTGGGTTCGATTGTAGGCGCGTGCGAAAAACGCGATGATCAGAATTACGGCGACGATCGCCAAGAGAATTTTTCCGACAAGTCCAAGGGAAATCGCGGAAATGCCAAGGTCAATGGGAAAAAAACCTGTGCCTGGACCGGGCGTGTTTTGGTCCGGATTCCGATTGGTGTCGGGCACGGGTCCCGGAACGATCATCGGTTCGGCGGGACGCGGTTCTTGGTATTGAAGTTGGATTTTCTTTTCCTGAGTTTCTCCTTTTACTTCGACGGAAAGCGTCGCGAAATACGTGGTGTTGTATAACGCGGAATTGTTGTAAAGCACGAGGGTGATGCGGTCTTCTTCGACAAAGATGTCGGTGGTGCCGGGAGCGAAAAATGCCACGGAATAGCCTTTGCTGATGTCGGCGTTCACGAGTTCGGCTTCGAACGCGGTGTTGTGATCCGAGATCAGAATGGCGGTTGGAACATCGATCTGATACGCCGAAACCGTTGCCATGAAGGTCAAGAGAAAAATGATCGTTGAAACGGAAAATCGGTTGAACATATGCACCATTAACTTATTCACTATAAAAGTGTATAAACTTCTGGTGGCATTTTTTATTTAAACCTATGGGATACGCATCCTTCTTTTTTGGGGGACTGAAAACAACGATTTAATGCCCTATATGGCTATTTTTAGGCATTATAAGTAGGTAATTCGAGTAATTTTGTGGGTGTCTTGAAGGATTTTTTCAAGGGGTTGGAATTTTCTATCCACTGCGAGTTCCTCCAATGGCGCGTTGAGGGCAAGTCCGGCTTCTTTTTTTTGCTGCCAGATTTGGCTGTTTAACGCCATGAGTTCTGGGCTGGTAAACGAGAATTTTTTTTGCCATGCGGGGTCAAATACCGGGTATGTTTCGTCGGTGTGAATGTTTCGTCCGGTCAAGTCTTTGAATAGCCGATACGTGATAAAAGGGGTGACGGGCGCCAAGACTTTGAGGAGGGTTTCGATGCAATAATGCAAGGTCCATAAGGCGGCGTCTTGTTCTTCTTTCGAATATTGGTTGTCGCGGTTGTACGCGCGGCTTTTGGCCATTTCAAGGTAATGGGACGCGAAGGTTTCCCAGATGAAGTTTTTGGCGTTTGAAACCGGGTTGTGGAAATCGTATTGTCCGAATCCGGTGTCCGCTTGCTGCACGAGTTCGTTTAATTCGGACAAAATCCATTCGTCTATGACGCCGAGTTTTTTGGGCCGCTGGACGGGTTTTTCAAACATGGAAATAAATCGCGTGGTGTTCCAGAGCTTGGTCAGGGTTTTTCCCGCGCCTTCGATGCGTTCCGGTGAACAGCGAAAATCGGTGCGGTCCAGGTTTCCTTCGAGGCACACCCACATGCGAAACGGTTCGGCGCCGAATTGATCCAGTAATTTGTGGGGATCCATGACGTTGCCTTTGCTTTTGCTCATTTTGTGTCCGGCGTCGTCCAGAATGTGATAATTGATCCAGGTGTCCTGGAAAATCACTTCGTTGGTGAGCAGGTAACACTTGAACAAGGTGTAGTACAGCCAGGTGCGGATGATTTCTTTTCCTTGCGGTCGAAGCGAACACGGCTTGGCTTGGTTGAAAAAAGAATTGTTGCGCGACCATTTGAGAATATACAACGGCGAAATGCTCGAATCAAACCACGTGTCAAATACGCGTTCATCCCCGATGAATTCCGTTGCGCCGCAATGCGGGCATTTTTGAACCGGCGGTTTTTCTTTCCAGGGGCGATAGTATTTTCCTTTGGGGGGCACGATCACGAACCGGCATTTGGCGCAGTACCAAAGCGGTACTTCGGTGGCGTAGTATCGTCTGCGCGAAATCGGCCAGTCGATCGCGATGCTCTCAATCCAATCCAATAAAATTTGTCGGGATGCCGGAGCGAAAAAATTGACTTTTTCGGCGATTTCTTTCATTTTTTCTTTTGAATCCATTTGTTTGAGATAGAATTCTTTCATTTCGATGAATTCGATTTCGTCTTTGCTTCGCTCGCAAATCGGCGTGCGATGAATCACGTTTTTGGCTTTAACGAACAGGTTTTGTTCTTTTAGCAGTTCGATCATTTTTTCGCGGGCTTTTTTGACGCGTAGTCCCTGTAATGGACCCGCGTTTTCGTTCATTTTTCCCGACCGGTCGATGGCGATCACGGGTTTTAGGTTCATTTCCCTAAAAAAGCGGATATCCGACAAGTCTCCCATCGAACACATCATGACGATTCCCGTTCCTTTGTCGATCTGCGCGATCGGATGCGGTTTGATGGGAACTTCTTTGTTGTATACGGGCGTGATCGCGGTTTTTCCTTCGAGATGGCGGTAGCGGTCGTCTTCGGGATTGTAAATCACCATGCCGCAGGTGGCTACGAGTTCGGGGCGTGTGGTTCCGACGATGATTTCTTCGCCGGTTTCCTTGACTTTGAAAATAATGTCGTTAAACGTCGTGGATTTGTCTTCGTATTCGATTTCGGCGTCTGCGATCGTGGTTTGGCAGCCGGGACAATAATTATTGATGCGGTTGTCTTCGTAGATGAGTCCGCGGTGATACAAATCAATGAAGGTATCTTGTGTGAGGCTTCGGTAATCCGGCGAGTCGGTCTGGTATACTTCTCCGATGCCGTTTCCGAGTTCGTAGGTGTTAAATGAAATCCCGTGGCGCCAAAACGAATCCACGCTTTCGGCGGAGCTTTCGGCAAGCACGTTTTCGCAGGCCGCAAGGAATTCTTCGCGCGGAACCGAATCGAATCGTTTGCCGATTTTTTTTTCGGCCGCCATTTCAATGGGTAGTCCGTTTCGATCGAGTCCCAGCGGAAACAATACGTTGTATCCTTTCATGCGGCGATAACGCGCGATAAAATCCATGACCGAATACGTGGAAGTATGTCCGATGTGCACCGGCGTGTTGACGTACGGCGGAGGCGTGTCAATGGAATAGATTTTTTTTCCGGGAACGTTTTTGAATGGAAAGCTGTTTTGTTTTTTCCATTCTTCGAGGATTTCGGTTTCGAATTCTTTTTCCCATCGTTTTGCTTCGATTGCCATAACAGTATTCACCGGTTTTCTTCTCAAAAAACGCGTTTAATGCAAGGATATTGGCCTTTGAAGTTTATTTAAAACTTGTGCCAAGGGTCGAAATCACTGGAAAGGAAAATATATTAATGAATAGTCCGTTTTGTTTTCATGCGATTCCAACAGCTCTTGATTGTTTTTTTTCTGTTTGTTGGGTCTTCCGCAGTATTGGCTGGTCCGCCGGCTTTGAATTCGTGTGGTGATTCGAATTATGTGTGTACGATTGATTCGAATATTTCTTCGGATCAAAACTGGGTTGATGGGAATACGTATGTGATTTTGGCGGATGTGAATGTAACGGGAACTGGAACGGATTTGAATATTGCTCCTGGAGTGGTGGTCAAGTTTGGTTCGGGTCGGAACTTGATTATTACGGATGGAGGGCGCTTGTTAGCGAACGGAACCGTTGATAAAAACATTTTTTTTGTCAGTTGTAAAGATCAGAATAGTTTTGCGGGTAGCACGAATGCGGACACGTCTTCGATTCCGGGTTGTTCGGGTGTGATCGGAAGGCCGGATTACAACACTGCGATTTTTGTCAAAAACCCGTCGGGAATGGCGCTTTCGGACTCGTTTTCTTATATTCGTATTTTTGATCATAATCATGGAATTTTTTTGGACAAAAATATTGCTTCGATTCATCATTCGATTTTTGATCACGAACCTACTTACTACCTTCAATTGGGTACGCCTACGATTCTAATAAAATCGTCGCGCGCAACCAACTTGTTTGATAATCAATTTTTGTCGTCGGACTCCACCTACGTCGTAATCCATTCATCGGGTCAGTTCGATGGAAATATTTACAACAATAATTTTGTCAACATGGCCTACTATGGGGTTCAATGTGGTGGGGGGTCATACGTGCCCCGGTGCAATTCCAACGTATTCAACAATCGTTTTTCCACGACGGGTCTTGCTCGATTTGGTTTTTTTCTTTCGGGAATTTCGATGTATGGAAGCATTTACAACAATTTTTTCGAAAAAACGGGGATTGGGGGAAATGAGAGTGGTTCGTATTATTTCGGTCCGATTTATAACAATCTTTTTATTCAGGGCTTTATCAGTTTGGCGGCCCACGTTTATAGTCCGATCGAAAACAATACGTTTATGAACGCGGGAACTGCGATTGGGAATAACGGGTCGGATTGGTCGGGAAGGATTCAGCGGAATTTGTTCGCGCATACGAATACCGTGTTGAACGGATCGTTTATTGGGCCGGTGTCGCACAATGCCTATTTTAATGTGACGACTTTTGGTGGCGCCGCAGACGATCATAATTCCGATGTGAATTCGCAAACCGGTTTTACCGTGGATCCGTTTATTGGTGACGGAGGGGATCGCAATTTTATGTTTAATTCGGATTTGAATGGCGGCGCAAAACTAGTGGATGCCGGAAACGTGGATTTGAATGCTTTTTATTTGGCGCGCACCACGCAATACGGAAACAAATTGGATGTCAACAAACTTGATATCGGGTTTCATTTTGATCAGAATGCGCCTTACGTTCAAGTGTTGAGTCCGAGTGATTCGAATTCGTTGACTGGGGAGCAGTCTGTTGATTTTAATGTGGAGTCGGCGTTTGGTTCGGCGGCGAATATTACGGCGGCGTTGGCATATTCGACTGCGAGTTCGGGGAGTGGAACGAGTATTCTTTCTCAGGCGTTGTCTGCTTTCGCGTGTTCTGCGTTGCCGGTGGCTTCGTGTTCGTATGCGTGGGACACTACTTCCGTTACCGATGGGAATTATTTTGTTCGGTTGGCGGGAACG
>JAGVWC010000014.1 GCA_018304465.1 Candidatus Iainarchaeum sp. | reverse complement strand
TCCGCGCAACACCTTGATTTTCGTCGGTTACCAGGGCGAAGGAAGCTTGGGCCGAAAACTGCAAAACAATGTCAAGGAAATTCCGATTACGGGCGAAAATGGCCGTACTAAAAATTTGCACATCAACATGCGCATTGAAAGCATTGAAGGTTTTTCTGGTCACTCGGACCGCAGCCAACTCGTGAATTATTTGCGAAACCTGCGTCCAAAACCCAAGCGCGTGCTCGTGAATCACGGAAACAAGCATAAAACCATCGAGTTTTCCAAATTTGTACAAAGCAAATTTCACATTAACGCCAGTGCGCCGCACAACTTGGATTCCATCCGTTTGACGTAAGAAAAAATCGGATGAAACAAAAAAAAAACAAGTTTTCGATTCTTTTTGGCCCGAAAATGCGCAAAAAATCGTTTTTTTCCCTCGTAGAAGAAATCTTTTTATACCAGTTCAATTGTTTGTTCTTGGCCGAGGTGATGTGCTTGGCAGCTTCCAAGAAATCCTCCAAAGTAGACACCCATGTTGTGAATTTGTGCAAAACCCTTGAGAGCGGCGGTATTCGTCTGCCGGATTACGCGTTGGCGTTTGGCGGAACGGATTTCATGCACCCGTAAACGCTTTTTCTTCTGTTTTTATTTTGTTTTGTTTTAGCTTTTGCTATGCGCATCGTGATTACGGGTACGCCGGGAGTCGGCAAGTCGACGATAGCGGCAAAATTGGGGCAACGCCTCAAATTCGTCGTGGTGTCGGAAAAAGATTTTTGTGAAAAACGCCGGATCGGAAGGTTTAATCCCAGGTTAAAGGAACGCGAGGTTCCGTTGGGACGGTTAACCAAAGAATTGTCCAAATTTTTGAAGGAAAACGACCACGTGATTGTCGAAGGTCATTTGTCGTGCGAATGCAAACTGCGTCCCGTGGACGCGGTGATCGTGTTGCGGTTGGATCCGGACCGGCTTGACTTTCGGTTGTCGGAACGCAAGTATTCCGACGTCAAGATACAGGAAAACGTGCTGGTCGAAGGAATCGATTATTGTCTCAAATACGCGAAAAGAAATTACGGAGAACGCGTTTTCGAGGTTAAAAACGACAAAGAATTAAAAGAAACCATGTCATTAATAATACAAAAACTGAAGACGGTAGGGTTGAAACTATGAATAAAGCATTGATTTTGAGTTTGTTGTTGATTTGCGGAAGCGTGTTCGGCGCAACCGTTAGCGAACGTTCTTTTGCGGAGTCAGGACAAGACGGTTTTTCGTTGGATGCCGCGCGCATGTCCGAATGTATGGATTACCAGTTTTCGATCGATCAAAACCATTTGATTCCGGGCAATTACCCGATTTTGTTGATTAACGCGGATTTCGCGCCCACCGCAAGCCAGGACGCCAATGTCGTCGTGACGATCAACGAAGACGAAAACGGAATCGTGATTCCGACCAGCGGTTTCAAGAATGGCTGGTATCACCTGGATTTGAATGCCCAGACCGCGAAACCGGATAATTTCGTGTCGATTTGCGCGCAGACATCCGATTCGACCACCAGCATTGTCATCAAGGATTCTTCCTTGTTTGGAGTGTATAAGAAACCCGTTTTCAATGAAAACGATTTTGTGAAAACCCTGGTGGATTACTCGCCGCTGGTGGGAGACGAGTTTTCGATTACGATTTCGCTGCATAACTCGGGCAGCGAACCCGTGGACATCAACGTATTCTACAAGAAACCGTACGTGCCCTACGATTCGATTCTTTACGTGAAAGGCCAGACCCAGTATGTGGGAACCATTCAACCGAATGAAACCGTGACGTTTTCGTATATCGGGAAATCCACGCGTTCCGGAATGGTGACGATTCCGGCCGCGGTCGTAACGTATACCACTATTTTCGGCGAAGAAACCACGTTGGTTTCGAATTACCCCTTAATCATGATCGGCGACCCCGAAATTACTATAAAAGGATTCGTATTCAACAAAAGCAGCGAAAAAAACATTTTTCCGCTGCAAGACGTCGCCTTGCAATTGGTAATCCAAAACGACGGTTTGAATGATTTGTTCAATGTCGGAGTGGCATTAGACGAAAACGCGGATTTGTTGTTTGATCCCGGAACCACCCGAGTGATTCCGTTGTTAAAAGCCGGGGAAAGCAAGACAATTCAATTGCGGGTGTCGGCCAAGACCGTCGGACGATACGAAATCGGGTGTAAATTGACGTATCAGGATTCGAATATGCGTCAAGCCGAGTGCGCTCCCACGTCGTTGCGCGTGGAAGAACAGCCGCTTCAAACCGAATTGGTGGCCGGCGTCGTCCTGGTGTTCACCGCGGTATTGGTGTTTTTGTATTATCATTTCCGAAAAGTATAAAACCCAAAAGGCGGTTGACCATCCAGTATGGAAGATGACGGCGAAGGAAATCTGGAACAAGCCGCGCGAAAAGGCGCGGGAGGCTTTTTTACGCCAAGCCGCATTTTCATGATTTTTCTTTTTGTTTTCGGCGTGATCGTGGGGTTGTTTGTTCAGCACCAAATCGTCGAACCGCTTTTCAACCAGGGACTCACCGGCGGATTAAACGAGTGTCTTTCCTCGAAAAAACTGTTAAATCAGGAAATCCAGCAGTGTTACGCGGACTTGCAGCAAAAAGACCAAAATAATGGCCCGTAAGGCCCCAAAGCCCGGATTGCGTTTATCGCCGAAAAAATCATTCGGATTTATTTCTATTTGTGCTCGAATGACAAATGAAACGGTTTTTTGCAGGAATCATTCTGTGTTTTTTGCTGTTCGGGTGTCTTTCGGCGGAACAAGAATTCGAAGCGCGAATGGCGTGCGCCCGAATAAGCACGGGTTCGTATCTGGATGTTCCGGAATGCGTTTCTCCAAACGATTGTTTTTCGAAAGTCGAATCGGTTTTTGCAACCGAGTCGGACGGATTGTCTTTTGAAGGCCGCCAGGCGTTGTTTGAATACAAGTCGGTGCTTGGGCGAAGCTGGTTTTTTTTCAATCGAGCGAATCAAGAAATCGATTTTATCCGAAAAACGTGTTTTGGAACCGCGTCGCTTTCAATTTTACCGGACCATGTCAACCGCGCCCGTTCAGATTTATCGGAAGGATTAAAGACCCTTGAAAAGGCGAACGAACAAGCCGTTGCGTTCATGTCGATCGAATTGCGGCAACTGGATTTTGAAGACGTGAACCAGGCCAAAGAAGAACCCGCGTTCGAAGCCTGGGTGCTGCTTTCGTCGAATCTTGAAGAATTATCGATTCCGGTGGTTGCTTCCCGCACGGGTCTTGCGATGAAAATTTCGGCCGTAAGAGAAAAGCTTTCCAGGATTGCCCGAAAAAGCGGGTTTGGAGAGGCGTTTGTTTCAAGCACAAGCGTGTGGGATCTGGTGCCGGAACGGGTTTTCGTTGAAAACGCGCCACAACCGGTTTCGGTGGTACTGCCGTCTTTTTGGGGGTTTTTCAAATCGTTTTCGAACAAATTATCCGAAGAGGAAAAACAGGGAAATGCGCTTTCGGTTCTTTCGACGATTCCCGCGTTTGATTTTTTCGAAGCGATCTCGGAAACGGCCGGAGCGCACGATTCGGTAGCCAGCGAGTTTTTTGCATTGGTTTCCACGGTGAATGAAAAGGAAAAAGAAAGCCGAAAAAATTCCGCGCGGCTGGAAGCAGAAGCGATGGAAAAAATTTCGGAAATAAAATCCAGGATTAACGCGCTGGATTTTTCCGAATTCGAGGCATGGGACGAGAACGGCTGGCAAGAACTGGCCGAGCGGGTGAACGCGGCCCAATCCGCCGAAGTCGGGTGGTATTCGGTGACCGCGTTTTCGGACGGAAAAGAAAAATTTTCGATCCGGGTTTTGGAACTGGAAAAAAAAGCTTCTGAGTTGAAGAAACAACGGGTGGCGCATACCGCGTCGCTTGGAGAACAACTGGATGGATGGAAGAAAATTTTGTTGTTGACCAAGGCATTGGAAGAAAACGTTTTTTTTCTCGATTCGGAAATGAAAGACGGATTATTGAACGCCTGTGAAGAACACGTCAAAAGCGTCCGTGAAAAAAAGAAAACTGTGGAGTGGGATGCGCCTTTGATCGAAGGAATCAAGGCGCGGTTGTTTTTTTTAACGGAAAAGTTTTCGGATGAAAAACAAATCCCGCGAAAACTTTTTTTCTGCAAGGAAACGCTGGACGCGGAGGTGTTGCTTGAAAAAGCGGAACAGGACCTCCAAACCGCTTTGCTGGAATTCGAAAACAAGACCGGCGAATGCCGGTTGCGGCTAACCGAATTGTTTGACACTAAAAACGAGGCGTTGGAATCCGCATTGCCGGCGTATCGGTTGTTTTTGGAGTTGTCCAGCGCAAACAATTCCGTTGAAACCCTTGAAAATTGCGAAAACGTGTGGAAACAATCGGTTTTTCTGGTGACCCATCATCCGAAGACCAAAAAAATTGAAGAAAGATTCGGGAAAATGAAAAGACAACTGCGGGAAATCGAGGAAATGACCAAAGCAGGGGGGCAACCGCAAGCGGATCGGGATGTCGAGAAAAAGTTCGGTGAAATCGCGGCTTTTTTCCGAAATGAAAAACTCGTTTTGTCGGGCAAGATTCCTTCGTTTGGAGAACTCGAAAAAAAAATGGACACACTCGAGGAATTGATTCACCGGCAATATGCCGATGCGATTGTCGCTTTTTTCGAGGGGACCGCGGTGATTCGTCCCACGGAAAACGCCGTCATCGACCTTCATTCGAACGAATTCGTGGAAGCGGAGATCGTTTTTCCGAGTCCCGGCGAAACGCTTTTTGAGGAAGAATTCCGGGTTTTTGTCGGAAACATCGGCCGTGACGTTGACGTCGAATCGTTTTCGTTTCCCGTTTCGACCGTTATCGAAAAAAACAACGGGATCGAAGTGGTTTTTTCACAAACCGCGCCGAGGGAAACGATCATTCGAATTCGAACGCGTTTTTTTGTTTCTTTTTCCGAAACGGAAGAATGGATTGGAGCGCACCGGGAAACCGCGATGCTTTTGCGAACCATTCGGGTTGAAAGCCCCGTCAAAGCGCCGTCGCTTTTAATTTCTGTTCGGCTTGCACCCAAAGAAGTGAGGATCGAAGAAGTGTTGGTGTTGGTCGGATCCGTTGCCGTTGATTATTCCGTTTCGGATTCCAATGTGTTGTTTTTTATTCCGGGAGAAAAACACCAGCAGGCGCAGATATATTACTCGCTTCGAAGCCCGATCATTGAAAACGAACATGTCCGTGAAAGCCCGGGACTAGTCACCAAAACCGTTTCGATTCGAAACCGACTGGACAAAACGATCCCGGAATTGTGGCTTTCGTGGAAACGCCCGCAAGCCGCGGACCAGATTCGGGTTTTTGACCAAAAAAACCATGAAATTCCCCTTCAGATGGAACCTGAATCGTTTCGGGTTCGTTTAAAAGAAATCGCGCCGTTTCAGACGGTGTTGTTTTCCATCGAGTTGTCGGTTCCCGACGAGCGGTTATTTGCGTTAGGTGAAAAAGACCGTCTTAGAAAAGAACTGGAGGAATTGTCCGCGGATTCAACGGAGGCAAAACTGCTGTTGGGCGAATTATTGGGGCTTTCGGTGGATAACCAAAGCGGTCGGGAAAGGATTCTTTCGATGGAACCCAAAGTCGCGGCTTTGATTTCTCGGGCGCAATCCGAACAAAAAGGAATTTCCGAGTTCGAGTTGTTGCTTTCGAATTTGGAGCGAAAAAAAGAAGAAAAAAAAGCGGAGTCGGTTAGTCTTCGAAAAATCGGAAAAGGAAACTATGCGGTTGAAGTCGATCGCAGAATCGAATCGGTTCCAATCTTGATTTCGCGCGCCCACCAATTGGCAACCCAAAAAAATTTCCCAGGGGCAATGGAAGTGTTGATCAAGGCAAACGAATCGTTAATCGCCGCGATTCCGGAACTTGAAAAAGAATTAATGAACGGAAAAAAAACCGTGAGTGACGCGTGGAACAAAACCCAGGATCTGTTGGCAAAAGAAAAGTTAAAACCAAGCGAAAAGGCCTTGGATTGGAGCGGTTTTGACGAAGCCGTGTATGAAAGAAATTACGGAGACGCTTTTTTTGAGTTGGAGCGCGTCAAAGAACAGGCGGCTTTGGGGAGTAATCGGTTAAACGAAGCGGTTTTCGAAAAAAAACGGGGGTTGTTGGAGGAATTGGATCGTTTAAGCGAGTTCAACCTAAAAGAAATGAAATCCAGGTTGGCTTTTTTGAACCGGATTCTTTCCGCCTCAGAAGAACAAAAAATCCGGGAAACGGGAATCGTTCTTGGTTTTTCGCGCCAGTCCATCGCGGGATTAAGCGCGCGGATAGACCAGGTGGCCACCGAAAAAATCAAGCAAAACGCAACGGAGATACGAACGTTGTTTGATTCCAATCGATACGCGGATGGACTGCTGGGTTTGGAAGAAGAACCGAATGTTTTGACGGCATCCACGGAATTGGAGCGGGTCTCAAAGGAAACGGAATTCGATGTGAATTCGTTTCGAGATCTTGCGCTTGCCGAGTTGATCAAAGCAAAGCAGCGGGCGGCAACGGACAACGAAAGCGTTTCTTTGCTGAAAAAAAGCAAGGATTTTTTTGATCGACAAGAGTATGCCAAGTCGATTCTTGCGGCAAAAGAAGTAAGATCATCAAACGGCATCGGAGCGGGGTTGACTTTTTTGGGAGCCGATGTTCCGGTGTTTGGCATCCCGCTGGTGATCGCGGTGGGCGTATGGCTTTTGTTTCGGCGGAAAAAAAAGAAGGAAGAGCCCAAAGAACGAACACGGGTGAAACTGGAACGGATTCGATCCGCGGTTTAACCATTCGTTTTCTTTTCTTTTTTGGGTTTTTCGAAGTATGCTTCGGGAAACAACCGTTTGAAATTGATGATCGTGGATTTGTTTTTCCAGTCGGGTCGGACCAATAGGCATACCAAGGCGCCTTTGTCTTGGAGCTTGAGGGCGTAGCCCATGTGGTGGGCGATTTGCTCCGCAAAGGCGATGAGTTCTTCCCACGGCATCATGTTTTCGGCTTTTAACCGGTATTGCGAGAACCCCACATGCATGTAGGATTTGACTTCGACAAAATCGGGGTTGCCCAACAGCGCAAAGTCGGCGAATTCTTTTGGGTGATTGTCGTTAAATCCTTTGACGACCGTGATTCGGACCACGGTGCGCGTGGGAATTTTTTTAAGTAACGCCACGCTTTGGTGCAGTTTTTCGAAAGACCCTTTGAAGTCGGGTTTGTTGAGTTTGAGGTGAATGTCTTCCACCGGCGTGTCCACCGACAAATACAATTGCGTGGGCGGATGATCGATGAGTTGTTCGATCATTTCAGGATGCAACCCGTTGGACACTACGAACGTGGAGATTCCTTTTTTGTGGTACTCGCCAATGAGTTCGGGGAGACGCGGGTACAACGTGGGTTCGCCGGTCAAGGAAATCGCGACGTGCCGGGGGGTTTTCGATTGTTCGAACTTGACTTCGTTTTTGGCCGGGTGCCCGCCAAAACCCGAGAGTTGTTTTCGTTGCGCGTTGATGGATTCTTCCACGATTTCGTTTGGCGCGTCCACGTGGGATAGGTCCGCGACAACACCGTCTTCTTTTTTGAAGGTGGGTTTAAAGGTTTGAGTGGGTCGCCAGCAGTAAGCGCATTTTTGATCACAAAAACTCGAGGCCGGTGACATTTGAATGCATTGATGGCTCTGAATTCCGTAGAATTTTTGTTTATAACAGGTTCCCTTGTCGGTCAAAGCGGTTTTGGTGTAGTGGCAAATCTTGACGGCGGAGTGTCCAAACAAAGCGTAGTCTTGTTTTTCCAGCAGTCGGATGGTTTGAAGGGAAAGAAATTCTTTGACGGGGTGCATTCAAAAAAACCTATAAACTGTTTATACGATAGGGCCGTGAAAACCTTAAAAGACTGCCGCAGCCGGAAAAAATGGAAACGAAGGTCCTATGTAGAAGTGGTATTCGGTTTGCCGGTACAAAAATCTTTTATTTTTTCCAAAAATCTATTTTATGTAGCGAAGGCCGTTAGCTTTAAAAATAGCTAAGACATTACTCTTTAAGATTTTCAAAAGAGGGAGAACTCATGTATAAGTATACAATTGCGCGACAATTGGCTACCAAACGAGTAATCACGAACCGCGGTGACGAAGTGGGCAAATTGACTGATTTGCTTGTAAACGAAGTCTCCGGGGAAATCGAATTTTTGCTCGTGGAAGTAGACCGCGACAGTAAGCTCATTAAGCGTTTGAATCCGAAAGAACGCATTATCCAGGTGCCCTATTCGGCAGTCACTGCGGTAAGCGACGTTTTTATCGTGGACGAACGCGAATTAGCGACTGCGCCTGAAATTGCACAGTAAAAAAAAGGAATGTTATAAATCCAGGACTACTTTTTTGGTCCTGAGATTTACTTCCAAAACTTTTTTTGATAATGTATGGGTGCTCGACCCAATTTTTGTTTTTACGGTTTTTTCGTCTAGTTTTTTTTCCATCGCCGTGGAGAGCGCGGCGAATAATTCAGTGAGTTCGTTATAGTAGCCATACAAGAGTTCGGCTTTTTGCTGGTTTTCCAATACGCTTTTCTCCAGGTTTTGCTGCGCGGTGTCTAGGTCTGCCAGGCTTTTTTCAAGCCCGATCAATTGTTTGGATTGGTTCGTGGTGGCTTCCTGGGACTTGGATGTTTCGCCTAATTGCGGGGCAAAAAAGTGGTCCAGCCCATCGTTTAGATTGGGTTGGATCTGAGGCGTCATTTTTTCTTTTGCAAACACGCGTTCAAGCGGGAATGGCAGCAGCAACGGCTCGTTTTTCCATGTCACAAGCACAGGTGAAGGCGCGGAACCCAAAATTTTTTGACACGCGGCAAACAAGCGTCGCGCATCGGGGTTGGTTAATGCACTACCAGAAATTTTTTCGAGTTCGCAGGAAAGCGCGATTTCTTCGGCCACCAACGGAAACAAATTGTAATTGGACAACAACGCAAGCACGATGGTTTTGTCGCTTTTTTTTAGGGTTTCGAAAAAAGTTTCTTCATCGTGATCGGTGGGAAGCGGTTTGGATTGCGGATAGTGATACGGATGCTTGGGCCAGGTTTTCCGGTCTTTCCATTCTTCGCGGTGCAGACAACCCGCGGTGACGCCGAGCGGGTCCACCAACACCACGTTTCCAGTGGCAAAAAGTTCGAAGACAAGCGTGTATTCGTTGAATTCGATTTTCACGATCCGATCGTGACCGTGTTGGGAAACCGACGAGATTTTTTTTCCTTCGATGCGGCTGCGGAGAAATTCCACGAATCCTTTGTGTTCGTCGATCGCGGGGATTTTGTAGCTTGAAAAAAACAAGGCGTTGGACAATACCACGAGGTCTTTGGTACCGTCTTTTCCGTGGATGCGAAAGCGAAAACCGTTTTTTGACAAGGCCTGAATTTTTTTCAGGTAGCCGCCTTCAAGCCCGGGGGATAATTCCTGTAACAGGCTGGAAAGGGAAATGTTTGGAACCTGCATATCTTAGATGCCCAAAACAGGAATAAAAAAGGGTGTTATTCGGACAATAAACGGTAAACCCGCTGGACTTGCGTGAATGTTTTGGCGTGCGTTCCGTTGTTGTTGATGACAATGTCGGCGCGGGCTTTTTTTTCGGATAACGGATCCTGGCTTGCGATGCGGCTTCGGATCTGGGCAAAGGTCATGCGGCGGCTTTTTCGGATTCGGTTGAATACTTTTTCTTGTTTGGCGTAAACCACGATGATGCGCGAAAACAATTTTTCGAGTTTGTCTTCGAAAAGCAATGGCAAATCAACGACGATCACGCTGTTTTTTTCGCGTTTTTGTTCTTCGATTTGACGGTTCATTTCCGAAATAATGAGCGGATGCGAAATTTCTTCCAGTCGTTTGCGTTGAATCGGGTCTCCAAAAACGATGTCCGCGATTTTTTCCCGGTTAAGTTGATTGTTTTTTTGGACGATTTCGGGTCCGAATAATGCGATGTATTTGCGGTAAAGCGGTTTGTCGGGAGCGGTAAGGTCTCGGCTGATCTGGTCCACGTCAATGGTTTTGGCCCCAAGTTTTGAAAGCATTTGAGCGACCGTTGTTTTTCCCGTGCCGAATCCTCCGGTTAATCCGATTACCATCATGTTGTTTGCTCCTTTTTATTTTCGGACAAAACCAAGTGCCGCGAGCCCCGGAAGGGTTTGTCCGGAAAGGTATTCAAGCAGCGCTTTTCCCGCCAAGGACACGTGCCCGAAGCGTTCGAAAGAAAACTTAAGTTGTTTGGCCGCAGTCACGGTGTCTCCGCCGCCGATAAGCGAGAATGCCTTGTTTCGGCAAATCGCGGAAAATATTTTTTTGGTCCCGGCCTCGAATCCTTTTTGTTCGAATACTCCGATGGTTCCGTTGAACACGATGAGACGGCTTTTTTTGATTTCTTTGGAGAAAAGCGCAATGGTTTTTTTGCCGATGTCCATGGTCGGGTTCGAGGACGGAAATTGCGAAAGCAACAGTTCGACGCGTTTTTTCTTGTCGTCCAAAACCGCGAAATCAAGCGGGAGAACGATTTTGTCGCGGTGTTTGGAAAAAAGGTCCTTGGCGACGGGCAAGAGTTTGAGATAGCCTTTTTCCTGAAGGAAAAAATCTTTTTTTCCGAAAGAAAAGTTGCTGGTTTTTAGGAATACTTCGGCAAGGACGCCGGCAAGAAGGACGCGGTCGGTTTTTTTGGAGTCAAGAAAATACGACAGCATGGCGATTGAATCCGCGGGTTTGGCGCCGCCCAAAATCAGGAGTCGTCCGTCTTTAAGAGAAGAAATTTTTTGAAGCGCCGATAATTCCTTGTGCAAGGTGGGCCCGGCAAAAGAAGGCAACAAGGCGGAGAATCCAACGACGCTGGCGTGGCTGCGGTGGGCAATCGACAAGGCGTCCAGCACGAAGAAATCCGCCACCGACGCGAGGTTTTTGACGAACGGAAGTTGGGCGTGTTCTGGGCCAGGCGCTTCCCTCGATTCTTCGGCAAATTCGCGGACGTTTTGCATCAGAATCACTTCGCCGTCGTTAAGACGCTTCACTTCTGCTACATAATCAACGTTCCACGGAACGAGTTTCACTTTTCGACCCATTAATTTTTCAAGTACTTCCCCGTGGCTTTCCAGCGGAAAAAAATCAGGATCCCCTTTGCGCCCCTGATGCGCAAGCACCACGACGCGGGCGCCTTTGTCGGCCAAGGCCGAAAGTGCTTTTGCGTGTTGGATGAAGCGTTCGGATACCTGGAGTTTTCCGTTTTGGAAATTCGAGTTCAGGTCAATGCGAACGATGAGCGTCTTGCCCGCGATACTTTGATCCAAAATGGTGCGATACATGTTCATTTTCTCGTGGCGGTTAAAGCCCTTTTTTGGCGATGTATTCCACAAAATCGACCATGCGGTTGGAATAACCCCATTCGTTGTCGTACCACGAGTACACCTTGACGAGGTTCCCCATGACGAGCGTGAGTTTGGAATCGACGATCGCGGAATTCGGATTGTTCACGATGTCGCTTGAAACGAGGTCTTCTTCGCTGTATTCCATGATGCCTTTCATTTTTCCGTTCGCGGATTTTTTAAGGGCGGCGTTGAGTTCCGCGGCGTCTTTGGGGGGTGTCTTGGTGATCACGACAATGTCAGTGATGCTTCCGGTCGGAACTGGTGCGCGGACCGCGTGGCCATGGAGCTTTCCGGCGAGTTCGGGAATGACTTCGCCGATGGCTTTGGCGGCGCCGGTCGTGGTGGGAATCAGATTGATGGCGGCGGCACGGGCGCGGCGGTAGTCCGTGTGATGCAAGTCCAGAATGCGCTGGTCGTTGGTGTACGCGTGGATGGTCGTGATGAATCCTTTTTCAATGCCGTAGACGTCCTGGATCACTTTAAGGACGGGTGCCAGTGAATTGGTGGTGCAGCTGGCCAACGAAACCACGGAATGGTTTTTCGGATCGTATTAATAATGACTTTTTTGGCGCCGGATGAGATGTGCTGACTGGCGCTTTCTTTTTCGGTAAAAGCCCCCGTACATTCGAGTACCACGTCGACATTGTATTTTTTCCAGGGAATTTCAAGCGGGTTTCGCGTGGAGTAAAACGCGACGGTTTTTCCGTTTACGACCAGGTTTTTGTCTTTAATCTGGATGTCGGCGTTCCATTTGCCGTGAACGGAGTCGAATTTGAGCAGGTGCGCGGTCGTGGCTTGGTCGCCGACGTCGTTCGCGCAAACGACTTCGATGGTATCGCGTTCAAATGCCAATCGAAAAACCTGGCGTCCAATGCGCCCCATTCCATTGATTCCGATGCGAATTTTGCTTGTTTTGGCTACCACGACACCACCTTCCCCCAAAAGAGTTTTTAATTTTCTAAAAGATTTTTACCAGGGCGTTTTTGTCCCAATTTGTGCTATAAAATAGGCGTTTTCTATTTTTGAACCTATGGTTTTTTTCGCTAAATCCAATCTTTGGTCACGGCTTGGTCGAACAAAGCGACTTCGCCGCTGGGAAGTTTGACGAACGGAATCGCGTCCACGATGCAGGAAGTGCCCACCGGACGCGAAGCCAAGTCTTCGCGGGCATTGTGAAGCGATTTGGAAATGTCAAGCATTCCGGTTCGAACCGCGTCCACGATCCACATGGGTCCGTGGGGAGTGACGTAAAAAACGCGGTTGGCGTACCGGACTTTCCAATGAGGGGCCGCCGTGTTCAAGTGATTGGACAACGCGATTTCGAGGTCTCGGGGTTTGATTTTCATGCGCTGGGCGATTCGGGAAATGTTTCGCGCGCTAATCAGGTACCGAGCAGCGCTCGCCCCCATGGAAGAAAGCAAAGGAGAATACAATCGCACGCGGGGCCGGGAAACAATCGCTTGCATGCGCGGGGAGTTTGCAACGGAGAGTTTCAAGGACGCTTTTTTCAAAGGAGTTTTTTTTCGAAGTTCTTTTCGAAGCATTCCGTGATAAACGGCTTGTTTGTCCGGTTCGTTTCGGGTAGCATGAACGATTCCTCGAAGGATTCTTGCGCGGCGATTCATCGAAAGAAAAAAGTGGGGCGAAGCATTTAAAGGTTTTGTCCGCTTTTGGGCGGCTTTTCCTATCCGTTTTCCCAATGGGTTCCGATTTCGGGGAATTGGGCGAGTTCTTTTCGGAACAGTTGTTCGATTTCTTCGGCCTTTTTTTGGGTTTTTCCTTCAAACACCAGCACCAGTACGGGCATGTTGGACGAGCTTCGCACGAGGCCCCAACCGTCCGGGAACACGACGCGCGCACCATCAATGTCGATGACGTTCGGGTACTTTTGTTTGAAATACGTCACGAGGCGTTTTAGCACGTCTTTTTTGATTTCGTCGGCGCACGGCGCGTGAAACACGGGGGACGAATGATAAACGGGAATCGTGGAAACGATGTGCGACAAGGGATGCAATTCTGTGGCCAGGTATTCGAGGAGTTTGAGTCCGGCGTAACACGGATCGTCAAAACCATAATAGCCCTGGCTAAAAAAGATGTGTCCGCTTCGTTCTCCGGCAAGAGGCGCCTTGGAGGAATGCAGTTTTTCTTTGATGAACGAGTGACCGGTTTTCCACATCAGGGGTTTTCCGTGGTGGTCTTGGATGTCGTCGATGAGTGCCTGGCTGCTTTTAACGTCAAAAATAATAGTGGCACCGGGAGTGTCTTGCAGGACGCGTCGGGCCAGCAACGCCAATGTTCGGTCGGGATAAATCAATCGGCCTTTTTCGTCGCACACGCCAAGGCGGTCTCCGTCGGCATCAAACGCAAAACCGATGTCGGCTTTTTGTTCAACCACGACGGCGCCGAGTTCTTCCATCATTTCGTTGATGCTCGGGTTCGAGGACCCATGCGGAAAAGAAAAATCAATGTCGCAGTATTGTTCGACCACATTCATTCCCGCGGCTTTGAACACCTTCGGAGCAACGATTCCCGCGATTCCGTTCCGAGCATTGATCACGACTTTGAATTTTTTCGGAACATGAACGCGTTTAACCAGGTTTTTCACGTAGAGGTCAATGGTACCGGTTTTTTTTTCGGTTCCTTTTCCTTTGGCGAATTGTTCGGTCTGAATCGTTTCGTATAGCGCCGCGATATCCGCGGGAAGTAACGTGGAAGAGTAATCAAAACCCAGTTTGAGTCCGCTCCAGCCGTTGGGGTTGTGCGAGGCGGTGATCATGGCGAGTCCTTTGATTTTCAAATGATACTGGGAAAAATACGCCACCGGAGTCGTGACCATTCCGATGTTGGTCACGGACACGCCCGTGGAACAAAGACCCGCGACCAAGGAGCGGCATAACGATTCGCTGTAGCTTCGCGCGTCAAAACCGACGATGCATTGGTTTAAGTGTCGTTGTAATAATTGCGTTCCGAACGCTTTTCCGATCAATTCGATGCTTTTTTCGTTTAGCTCGGTTTCGTTTACCTGTCCGCGGACGTCGTAGTCCCGGAACATGGTTTTTTTCAATTCAGCCATTCTAAAAACCTCAAAAGTAAATCACTCTGGAAGTGGAATTTAAAATACTGTTTGGTGCAAGGGCATAAAACCGAGCGCTTGTTTGAAACCGGCCGTCGTTTGGATCGTTTTTAAAGAACTTCTTTGCACAAGTTATGCATGGAGAAAAAAGGGAAAAAACCGGGAAAAAAACCGTTGCCGCAAGACAATCGGCGTTCTCCCACGCGTATTCCGATTCGGGATCCGTCGCGTTTGAAAGACTTGCCGGATTTGCCTTTGCCACGCCCGACCGACATCGGAAAGCCGCGCGACCGCCCGATTCGAAAACCGCGCCCCAAAGACTTGAAATACTGAGCAAGCGCCAAACGCTTTTATAGGTCTTTGCCGGTTTATTTGTGGTATGCTGGATGTCGTAGCGATCGGAAACGCGACCATGGACGCGTTTGTTCAGATCAATCCCGAAACCTATTTTCGCCCGAGGAAAAAAAAAGGCGAACTGTTTTTTTTGGAAGGAAGCAAAATCGAAGTCGAATCATTGCGGTTTTTTTCCGGCGGTTCGGCCACGAACACCGCGGTCGGGTTCGCCAGACAAGGCCTTCGAACGGGGTGCCTGTGCCGGTTGGGGCGCGATGAGTTCGGAAGAAAAATTCTCAAAGAATTGCGCGCGGAAAAAGTCGACACGGGTTTGCTGTTGTTTGGATCGGACGCCACCGCGTTTTCCGTGATCTTAACGGGACACGGATTGAACCGCGTGATTTTCGCTTTTGGCGGCGCGACGCGAAAACTGGATCAGCATGCCAAGCAAATTAATTGGAATCGATTGGAGAAAACGCGCGCGATTTATTTGGGGTCGTTGCATTCGTCGTTGTCGCTCGTGAAACGAATCGCTTTGTTTTCCAAAAAAAACAATATTTTGCTTGCGTGGAATCCGGGTCAAAGCGAATTGCGCGAAGGATTGGGTTTGCTTTCGCCGATTCTAAAGCACGTTTCGATTCTTTTCTTAAACGGCGAAGAAGCCGAGCAGTTGGCGGGGCGGGGGGATTACAAGGAAAACATGAAATTTTTGTCCGCGTTTGTTCCGCTGGTCGTGGTTTCGCTTGGACCGGTGGGCGCCGCGGCGTTTGACGGCCAGGAGTTTTTCTTTGAAGAAAGTCACCCCGCGCACAAATTGGATTCGGCGGGAGCCGGAGACGCGTTCAATTCGGGTTTTTTGGCGGCGGTGCTGGGCGGCGAACCGATGCAAAAATGCCTGGAAAACGGCGTGAACAACGCGACGAGCGTGATTCAGTTTCTGGGCGCCAAGAACAATTTGTTGTATCGGAAAAAAAAGAGGAAATAACGAAATAGTTTGTCGGAAAAAGCGGCAGGGCGTCCGAATCAACATAATCTTTTTATATTCGTTGATTCTGTTTATAACGGTGAACCCATATGGAAAGGCACGAACCGATTGACGAATTTAATGAATTGATTGAAAGTTTATGGGTGAAAATCAAATCTTTTTTGCCCAAAAGCAGGCATGTGGATCTGAAACGAACCTATGGCCACGAGTGCGCCGGCGTATTGTTAAAAGAAGTGCGCCATCCGGATCATTTTTTCTATCTAAGCAATGGTGCCGTGCTCAAGGGTTTGTGCGACTTGGACGCGGTTCTGTCGGAAATGGACGACTCCACGTTCGTAAAACACGTGTCGCCGGAAAAAAACGAGTTCGCGACCTGGGTGGGTCACATTGTCGGGGATACGACCTTGGCGAACAAGTTGCAGTTGCTTGATTCAAAAGAAGACGTCGCGCGCGCGGTAAACGTTCGAGTTAATTGGCTGCGCGGCCGCGTCAACGAAGCTCCTGCATCGTATAATCCCCGAATTCGTTAATTTTTTATGACGATTTCGAAACTGTCCTCGTGTCAGGAGCAAGTACTGGTTCAATTGGTTTCAAAGGCGAAAACCATTGAAGAGCTCCGAGCCAAAACGAATTATTCGTACCGAGAGGTCATGACCGAGGTAAAGGACTTGCTGTTAAAAGGCGCGATCGAGAAAAAAAAAGGGTTTCCGACCACGTATCGGATCGCCAAGAGTTTTCAGATGGTGGCCAAAAAGCTTCGCGCCAAATTCGATATGAGCGATTTGCTGGATGATCCGTGCGACATTTTTTCCAAGCATTACCAGCAAAAACACAACCGCGACTAAACGCAACGATTTTATTTTGTTCTTTTGTTTGCCTTGCGCGGAAGGTTGTGTTTGATGCCGACTAGTAAGCGAAATAGGCCACATCACGATTGAAGAGCGGCGACAGGTCTTGGCCGATACAATCGCGGACGAAGAAAAAAAAATTAAAGGAATTGTTCGTAGTTCGAATGGTTGAATTTGTAGAGGAACCGTTTGATCCGCGATCCGTTGGACACGTATTGGGAAAAAATTTCTTCTTTGGTTCCGTTTAATGGCGACGCGTTTTCTTGCGTGGAGTCAAACAGGTAATACAATCCGCGGTATTGCGACAGCACAAACGCGTGGGTGGTCAGATCGGTCATTTCGGCGATGACGACTTCGGCGTTGGCATCCCCTAAAGCCAAAAGCAAGGTGCATAAAAAAACGGCGTGGTCTTCGTCGTCGGCAATCTTGTTTTCGACGATTTCTTTGGGAGAAAGCCAAAAGCTGATGGGAATGTCGAGTTTTACGAAGTCGATGTTTAAGGAAACGTACAATAGGGCTTTTTTGCTTGCGGTCAGATAATCGCTGTCAAAGGTGTAGCCGGGGCCTTGGAATTGTCCGACCAGGGACTGGATCGTCATGTCTCCGGAATCAAGCAAGGCTTTGACTTGTCCGATGGTCCGGCGCTCTTTTTCGGTGATGGTGGGGGCGAATTTTTGGAGCAGCAACCGGCATAATCTACATAACTTCGGGTTGGGTTCCATCCAACAATAATTCCTTCAACAGTTTTATAAAACCCGATTCCGCGCCCAAAACCCTTTTTTGGCCACCCCACTAGTTTTTAATCTAAAGAATTGTTATTTATCCGATGCCGATGCGGCGGAGTTTGGCGGCTCAGACCGCGATCGAATACTTGTTATTGACTTCGTTTTTGCTGGTAGCCACAGGCCTGATTTTCGCGTACGCGTCCACCAATTATCAGGACGCCACCAACAGCAGCATGGCGCAGCAGGAACTTTCAACGATCGTCAATGCGGCGGAGCAAACCTACGCGTTGGGCGAAGGAAGCGTGTTGTTCGTGGATATTGAAACGCCGAGCAGTGTGAAGGCGATTCGCGTGGATTACGGATGCAAAGACAATTATCGAACCTTGGCAGGCCAGGAATGCACTGTGATTGATCCGGATAAAACCCAGGATATTTGCTGTGCCGTTTTTGATCCGACTCCGGGAAAACGGATTTGTACGACACCGGAGCCGGGGGTCACGCCGGACGGGAAACCCACTTGTTATGATTTGTATTCCATGGACGACCAGGCGTTAACCGCAAGGCGCGCGTATCTAGTGTTCACGCAACAGCAATCCGGACAGGATGTGGATATCATCAAACAGTCGCGTGCGATTATCGGCATGGATGCGGCGACAATCGCGACGCTGGTTTTGCCGGGACCGCACACGATCAGAGTGGAGTGGTCCGTAGGAACCGGAAAAGTCCTGATTTCGGCCGTAAGCTAACGGGGATGAATGTGGTTTCGTTCGTTGATCCAAAAGGCCAAGCGGCCATCGAAACCTTGATGGCGGTCATGCTGATCATGGGCGTGTTTGTCGTCATCAGCATGATTTCGGTTCAGCGAAGCGAGATCAATCGCCAATTGGGTGAACAGGATCAGAACGCGGCGTTGTGCGATCGCATCGCGGGCATCATCAACAAAGCGGGGGAAGTTCCGGGGAACTTGCGCATGGGGGTTTTTTTGGACCGACCCGTGTGGGTTTCCAATGGAAACCTTTTGTTCGGATTAAGCAACGGACATTATTGTTTTTATCTGGGCCGGGTATCGGGAGACCGCGATGCGGTTCCGATGTATCTTGCGCCGGGATATTACGAGATTCGAAAAGAGCGGGAAGTGATTTCGATTGCAAGCGCGTCCCAGCCAGAGTAATCACATGGGTTTTTCCGGCCAGACCGCCATGATCGAGCTCGGGATCGGCGTGGTCGTTGTTCTTTTGATCGTGGTGACGCTTCTGAATTTTTGGAATCTGAATTTTTCGGTGGCCAACGAGGTCCGGCGCATGGATGATTTTGAACGAAGCGCGAATACGGCGATTGATCGCGTTGCGGAAACCAAAGGAGACCCGCTGAATTGGCCGGCGGTAAGTTTTTCCGACGTGAATTCGGTGGGGATCGCGCGGTATCCTTTGGTGGTCGACGAGAACAAATTGATCGCGTTCGTTTTTTTCGCGGATAACGCGCGTTCGCCGCAGGATTATAACCGGGTTCGGCTGCTTTTGGGGCTTCGAAACGCCGATTTTCAGTTTCGGGTGTATCGGATGGACAGCAACCAGCGGATCGAAGAACAGTTGTTCCGTGCGGGAAAGTTTAATATCGAGGGAAATTCATATATAATTCAAAAGCAGCGGTTTGTTTCCATCGGAGACCAGCCGCGGATCATTGAGATGAAATTTTTCCTGGCAAAGCAGGGTGGATGAATGGAAAAAGGAATCGCGATCGCGTTGGATGTACTGTTCGCCTTGATGCTGGTGTCGGGGGTCCTGTTGTTTTTTTCCGAACAGCCGTTATTGAATGATTCTCTTTCGCAAAGTTTTAATCGCGATCAAAAAACCTCGCGGGACGTCGTGGATGTGCTTGAAAAATCGGGTTTTTTATCCGTTCAGCTCGTGGACAAGAATTTTTCCCAGGAAAGCGTGGAGGAAATTTATAACAAGGCCCTGGAATTGCTGCCCAAAGGAACGCATTTTGGAATGCGCGTCACGCAGTTCGATGTCGCAAGCGATTTGACGGAATGCAAGGATCCCGCCTTGGATCTGATCACCAAATTTAACAAGTGTTTTCCGACCGCCAATCAAATCGTGTTTTCATCCGGATCCCCGCTGCCCGCGGGAACTACGGGATACGTTTCCGGAAAAAAGATTTTTTCGAAGTACCGGCCCACGTCAGATGTCGGAGAAATGGATCCGACCGCGTGCACGGCCCAAGCCAATTTTTCGGACGGCTGGGACTTAAACCGGCTGTTTGATGCCCATTTTGCCGCCATGAGCGGAAACGTGGAATTCGAATCCTCAGTGGTGGACGCGTTTGGAGATCCCGTAACCCAGCTTGCGTGCAACGACAGTGCCATTCTCAAGATGAAAGTGCGAAACGAAGCCCGGAATCCCGTGGCGCTCATGCTGGTTATGGATCGCAGCGGTTCCATGAGTCAAATGGACATGAATTTCCGTTCGGTCAAAGGTTTTTTTTCCGGGGGGTTATGCGCGCGCCAGATCGATGACGCGTCCGGAAACGACAATAACGCCAACAATTTTCATTCGGCGCCGGCGCAGTTGTCCGGCGTGGTGGATTCATATGCCGGAGATTTTAACGGAAACGCGTTTTTGGAAGCGCCTGACGCTCCGACGTTGCGCGTCAACAATTTTACGTTTAGTGCCTGGGTGTATCCCACGAGTTTTGCCACGTGCGGTACGACCGGCGGATGCACGTTCGCGGTCAAGGAATCATCGTACCTGATCGGAATCAACAATACGGGAAAAGTGTATTACGCGATCAACAATTCGAATGGTTACCAATGGTATGCCACGAGTGCCATGATGCCGCTGAATCAGTGGACGCATTTTTCTTTGACGTACGATGGATCGAAAATTGAAACCTACACGAACAAACAAAAGGATTCCGTGACCGTGAACGAATCGGGATTGATCACCCATAATTCCAATCCGTTGTATGTCGGAATGCGGTATCCCCGAAACGCCACGAAATACGGGTTTGTCGGGTATTTGGATGAAGTTCGGCTCTACAACACGAATCTGCACCAGAATGAAATCAACCAGGTGTATTTCAACAATAACCCGGTCCCGGAAAGTCTCATGGCGCGTTACACGTTTGAGCAGTTCGGAAACGGAACCGACGCGTCGTGTTTCGTGAAAGCAAGTACGAGTATTCCGGTGAACACGTGCGGAACCGTCGGCGTGGAGAACCCGAGTCGTTTGGGCGGGTTTCCACCGGAATTGACCAATGTTTCGACCGCGGGAACTTTTACCGTGGACCAGTCGGAAGTCGATTCCCTGGGAGCCGCGTCTCAATACGAAATTGTTTTCGATCGCGGCGGGGCTTCGGGAACATGCAGTTTGATCAGCGGAAGCGTGCTGCACAAAGCCCCGTTCATGCGGATCAAAAAACCCGATAATAAGTACTTCAAGTATTCAAGCGCTGACATGGCCTATCAACTCAAAACGGATTTCAACGCCCAAACCCTGGGAACGCACACGATCGAAATCTGGAACGCGGACAACAACGCGTACGTGAAAAATCCGCCGGTCGTGTATGCGCGAAAAAGCGTCGTGAGCCAGAATTTGCTCGATATCACGGCAGGCGGATCCGCATTCGAATCCGAAGCCAAAGGCGATTTTAATCTCGGTTCGTTTCCGGTTTCGGGCGTTATTTTTGAAAACAGTGTTTGCACCACGACGTCGGCGTGGACTCCGGTTACGACCGTGAATGTGTCGGACTCGAACATTTATGGATTGGTTTTCAAGACCTCGTACAACAAAACAACGGGGTGCGCTCCGCAATTTCGCGTAACGGGCCCAACGGGAAGCAACGACATCAATTTGTCGTGCCAACTCGGAAACACCTGGTGCCAACTAAAAACGTGGAACAGAACCCGCACTTTGGGAAGCTACGCGCCCACCGGAGACTACACGTTGTGGGTCAACAGCGACGCGACCATGAATTACGGTGCGTCTTATTATTACGAAAAATATTTGTCCGCCGCCAACAGCGGCGCTTCCTTGGCCGCGCGCCGATGCGTGTACAGCGGCGACTGGAATTCGTTCGGATCGTTCACCATCACGGATGAAAAAACCTACGACGACGCGTTTTATTTTCCGTCATACGTTTTGCTAAAAGACGGAATGAGTTATCCGTATTGTCTTCCGGAAGTAAAGATCGAGTATCCGAACGGAAGCAATTATTACATGCGGGACTGCAACGCCGCTAACTGTGTGGCACCGTTTTTTCGAACCACGTACACGGGGCCTTACGCGTCCACGGGCACGTACAACGTGTACATGCGTTCCGCCGCGAATGTCCAAAGAATCAGTGCGGCTCCGCTCGCGCAATTACGCGGATTTTTGCGGATCTTGCTAAACAACGCGGCGGTTACCGGAGGCACGTGCAGCGGCGGAAACTGCGCGGTTCATTCCGTGATTTCACCGCTGCGAAGCAATTGTCCGAACAGAAACTCGGGTTTTTCCGGTTGGACGGATCTATCGTTTGCCACGCAGATCGATAACGCCGACACGTTCGTGGTTTCGCCGACCGATTATTTCAAGCGTTTGCGAATAGACATTAATTATGGGGGTGACGCGGGATCGATCTGTGCCGGCGGAGTGCTTGGGTACACGAACCCGTTTTCAACCAGCCAGCACGGTTACTATGCGCGTCCGCCTCGAAACAACAGGTCGGTCGCCGGTTTCAGCGTGAACATGAGTCCTTCTCCGTGGGTCAACGAAAACACGTCGATTCCGATTCCGAGCGGAAACTATTCGATTGTGGGTTGGGCGGAAAACCGCGTGGACTATAACGTGAATTATTTTCTTGAACGGCTTGATTACGCCAAGTTCGCCTCGAAATCTTTTCTTGATCAGGTTCGCTGGAAAACCGAGGACAAAATGGGACTCATCGATTTTGGAACAGACGTAACCCAGACGGTTCCGCTGACCAGCAACGTGGACGCGGTGAAATCCGGAATCGACACCTTGCAGGCCAGCGGCGAAACCGCGACGGGCGACGCGTTAAAGACCGCGATTGACGCACTGTCCGGTGAAACCTCAGGGGACCGCTTCATTGTATTGTTAAGCGACGGTCAGGCCAATCGGGGATCGTATTCGACGCTTCAGTCCGCGACTTTGGCCAAAAACAACGGCATCAAAATTTACACGATTGGTTTCGGCCGCGATGTAAACGAATCGGAATTGACGCTCATTGCCTGGATCACGGACGGCAATTATTTTTTTGCAAGCGACGCCAACCAGTTGGTAATGGTGTTCAAGCAAATCGCGTTCCAGGTGCAGGCATCCACGAAAACCGCGAACATCGTGATTCCGCCGGTTCCAGGAGTCACGTATTCGGATTACTGGTGTAAAACCGCTTCAGGAACATTGTGCAAGGATAACACGACCAGCGGTTGTCTCTGCAACGGGATCTACCAAGACGGATCCGGCCAATTAATTTTCCAGGACGCCCAGATTTTCAAGCAGGATCCCGAGTGGTGGGAAGGCCAGTTCCGTTTCGCGGCGGATTGCAACGGCGAATATTGCAAAGACCGCTCGCTTTTGCTTCCTCCGGCGGCGGCGTACGTTGAAACCACGGACAAATCCACGACCGATTATTGGCCGGCGGGTCTTCCGCCTGAAGGCGCTCAAAGCAAAGTGGATATTTTGGTGAATGATTTGGCAATCGAGTTTCTCGAAGGAAACGTAAACCCCTCGACAGGTCTTGCGGATCTGAACGTGAAGCTTTCAAACGACGGCAATTATACAATCGTCTTCGAAGTGACTGACCCGGAACCGTTCATATCGTGCACAACGGGCGCACCCATCAACAGTTGCACGTTCGGACTATCGATTATTTTTTACAAGGATAATCTTGCGCCGTCCAACAAACGATGCGGGACCTGCACAGACCAGTACAAGTTGTGTCCCGTTAACGTGACGTGCAATGGCCAGTTTTCGCGTTCAAGCGTCACCTATCAGGTTCCGGGGTTCGAACAAGGGCTGTGGTACACCAAGATCAATCCGGCCGCGGCTGGCATCAATGAATGCGCGTTGCACAACGAAGACTCGATCGACTGCACGCTTAAGACCACGCCGCTGTATTACGTGGTCGAGTATTGGACGTGGCGGGAGTAATGAGACATGAATAGCAAGGGAGTTTTTCTTACGCTCATGGTTTTTTTGGTGGTCGTAAGCGTCATCGTGATTTTTCAAAAGAATTTTGAAAACCAGGGAATCCGGCAAAACGTGAGCATTGACGACATGGCGTTGGAATCGATCAACGGACCGTTCGAACAGATATATTTTGACGTGATTTCGCTTTCCAAATCGGGAAAAGAGCGGCGCGTGCAATCGCGGGGATTGCCGTTCGATTACAATCTCGCGGATAATTTCGTAACGGTTCGAAACACGATCCCGATTAATTCCCGGCGTTTATCGGGTTTTTATGATTTTCTGAATTCGTACACCGTTTTTCTCAAAAGCCAGACCGTGGCGGAAAAAGGCGTTCACATTGACTTGAACATCGATCGGTCGCATATTTCGGACGCATGGCGGGTCGGCGGCTACCCTGAAATCAAGTACGTGCTGATTCCTCAGTGCATTCTCTTCAAGGTCAACGACGGGAACAACGCGCTTCCCGCGGATGTGACCGAGTTTTCGATCAAGCCCGGTTCGGTAGCGGACGGATGCGCCCAGGATTTCAATGTCCGCGACACGTCGTTTTCATCGAGCTGGCGGGACTTGAACGCCGTGACGGTCATTTCTTCGTTTCCAAGCAACGGATATCTCGGGGATACCTATTGCATAGGGGATTTGATCTCCTACGGCCTGTTCTGTAAACATGATCCGTATAACCCGGCGGATGTACGGCCTTATGTCGAGGTTTTCGTAGAGTCCCCTGATATTCCGCTGAGACCAGTCGCTTCCGGACATTTTAATCCATATAATGCAACGACCAACCAAATTACGATTCAGTTCTTGGCTGTCACCGGTTGGCAATCCCAAACGGTGGACCTCTGGCTGGGCGAATGCGCCGGTGCCGAGGAATGCAAAACCGTGTCCATTGTTCGGACCGCTTCGCTGGCGGGTTCAAACCCGGGGGCCGTGACGATTACCAACACGTTTTCGTTCCGCAAAAGCATACGGGATTTTTTTCTCTGGGGCGTGGATTTGAACGTGACCAAAGACGGGTTCGATTTTGCCCGATATTCCTAACTGAAACAGAGGACAAAAAAATCGTTTGGATGGGTCACCCGCACCCTTAAATATATAGAAAAAGTATTAGTTATGCCCAACGAAAGAGTTTTCTGTCACTGTACTTTGTTGGGTCACGGGGATTAAATGGCCGAACAAAAACAAAAGGTCATGGAACGCGTTGTTCACGCCGTGCTAAGGTTTTTAGGAATCACCAAAGTTCCAAAAACCCAGGCACCGCCGATGCAGCGAATGCATATTCCAGCCATGCCCGAGCCACCGGCCCGTTCTTCTTCGACGTTTAGCCGCGCTCCTCAAAAAGAACCCTCCGATTTCACTCCGGTGGCACCCTCCAAAACGGACTTCGAGCAGGTAGAATCCCGGTTAAAACCGGCGTATGAATTCAAGCCTTCCGTTGCATCTTCGTTCGAACCCCCGGTTGAAAGCCGCGGTTCGAAGCTGGAAATGGGCGTAAAACAAGCCAAGGAAAAAACGCAGTCGGTGTCCCCAAAAATGGGCTTAACCGTCCGAAAAAAGAAACGCCGAAAAAAAACGCTTCGGAAAAAACTCATGGAATCCATGATGATCGGCGCCAAGGAAGCGATGAAGAAAAAAGGAAAAAAAGGAATCGAACGAAAAGTTCGGATGACGTCCCGTTCTCCGCCGATCCAGATCACGACCGTGATCAAACGCGGCGTGAAAGAAGGCGCGACGATTCATGTTCCGAAAGGCGCGAACGTGTCGGTCGGACCGCATGTTCCACCGGGTCAATTTCCTCCGGGAGTATCGTTTGTCAAACAGGCAGGGCAATCGTTAAAAGAAGTTGAAGACGAAATGGAAGTGGCCCGCGGTTCCTTAAAATCGCTCGAACGGGATTATTTCAAACACCTGATTTCACAGGAAGAATTCATGAAACGCGCGTCCGAATTACGATTGCGAGTACACCAATTGGAAGAGCGGAAAAAAGTCCTGCAAAACCAGATTAACAATCCGCCGTCTCCCGAAAAAGAACCCCAACGCGGTTCGGCTTCGAATGTTTCTTCTTCCGGATTTTCAGCGGGACACGCCGGTTTTTCGCGGTCTGACGGCGGTTCGTATGGTGGAACCAGACCTGGTTTTCACGCGGATTCCGGCGATTCGAAAACGGGTTTAGGCTCGGACGGATCCAAAGAACAAACCGGATCCAAGGACGAATCGTCTTCGAAAATTCCGCCGATTAATGTGTTTTCGATGCGAAACCCAAGCGCGCGTCCGAAAACCACGTCGCAACCGATTATTGTTCCGGTTCCGATCGGATCGATTTCGTCGCAAACGACTGGAACGGCATCGCCTGTTTCGGGCAGCGGTTCTCCGGTTACGTTAGGGGCTTTTCCCACGATTGCAAGTTCGTCTGTTCCGGGAACGCCGCCCATTGTTTCGTCGGCTGTTCCGGGAACCCCCATTTCCAGTGCAAGTCCAAGCGTCCCGGTTTTTGCGGGCGGCAGCGGACCGGTGATTTCAGGGTCTCAAATCGTGTCGGGTCCACCGGTCAGTGGAAGCGACAGCGGTTCAAGCAATTCCTCGACTTCGGCGCCTTTGGTGACCCCGGGAACCGGCGCCCGCATCGTGGTTGAAAAAAAAGTACCGTACAATCCGGATATTGTTTCCCAAAGCATTCCGCTGCCGCCGGTGCGATTGCCCGGAAACCAGCAGATCAAACTGGACGCGGTGTTACCGCAAAATCCGTCGATTCCGAGTACTTCGACTACGCCGTCCCGCGGACCCATGACGGTTCCAAAACCGGATTTTTCGGATCGAAACCTCGAACAGGAATTCGAACAAGCGAATTTCATGGCGTCGCGCGGCCAGGAACGCGAACGACTGGAAATCGACCGGATCAAGAGAGCCATGGAAGAAAAACTCAAGGGAAAAGTCGACGACGAACAATTGAGAAAATTAAGCGACAACATGCAAAAGCTGCTCGAAGCCCATGTGATCGAAAAAGACGCGTTGAAAAGACAGATCGAACAGATCGACTCGAACCGCGTCGTGGAAAGCTTCGTGGCGTTGGTTCGTTTGATCGAGAATCAGATTCCAAAAACCGAAACCATCCGGTTTGTTCCGGAAGAAATGAAGGATTTTGCCGATAACCGGAAAAAAGAGCCGTTGCATCTCAAACAAACCGAATTGGAAAACAAAGAATTAATTACAGATTACGACAAGATCTTGGATGAAGTGCGAAAAAAAGGAAAAATTTCAATGGACGAATTATCCAAGCTCGCGCAAGTGGACAAGAAACACATGAAAGAAATCCTGATCGTGCTCGAAAAAGAAGGGCTCGTTGAAATCAAGTATCCCGCGTTCGGACAAACCATGGTCGTTGACGCGATCGGCGCACGGCGCAAAAAAGAGGCGGATCGATGAACCAATCTGAAATCACGAAAATCATCACGGAAATGCTGAAAAACGGCGAAGCGGACGACAAGATCATCCGAACCTTGATCGATTTGGGAATTGACGTTGTCACCGCGCAGCAATTGATCGCGGTTTCGCGCAAAACCCAGTCCGGTTTCACGCGCGTGGTTTCTTCGCGGCAAGCGCTCAGCATTGATACGTATCCGATCGAATCGGACAATGTCAAGCTTGACGTCAGCATTCTTCAAAAACCCGAGGATTTCGTTCTGCATTATTACCTGAATTTTCCGGAGTACGGCGAAGGAACGAAAGCGTTGCTTGCAAATCTAAAGCGAAACATTATTTCCGAAGCGAGTTTTAAAACCGACAAGCTCTTGGATCCGAAATTCGTGGTGTCGTTAAAGGAAAAATTCCGGGTGAACGCGGAACGCATTCTCAAAACCGAAAACCCCAAAATCGACGAAAACACCAAACGCGTGCTCATCGGCGACTTGATTCACGAAATGCTCGGACTTGGAAAAATCGAGTTTTTGCTTGCGGACGGAAACCTTGAAGAAATCGTCGTGAATTCGGCCAAAGAACCCGTGTGGGTGTATTCCAAGAAATACGGTTGGCTTAAAACCAATGTGTTGCTTTCAAGCGAAGAAGAAATCCAGAACTTCGCTTCGATTATCGCGCGACGCGTGGGAAAACAAATCACGATTTTGAATCCTTTGCTTGACGCGCACTTGATTACGGGTGACCGTGCCAACTCCACGTTGTTTCCGATTTCAAGCGCCGGAAACACCTTGACGATTCGTCGTTTTCGCCGCGATCCGTGGACCGTCACGGATTTCATCAAGACGCGCACCGTCAACTCGGAAATCATGGCGTTGATGTGGCTGGCCATGCAGTACGAATTAAACATCATTATTTCAGGAGGAACGGCGTCCGGAAAATGCGTTTCTGGAAACTCAAAAGTATTGCTTTCCAATCAAGCACGGCCAATTAAAGAGATCGTAGAAGAGGAGCTTGCGAAAGGAGATGTAACTCGTACAGAAGATGGATTTTATTCGGCTTCAACTAATTTAGAGACCTGGGCATTTAATCCACGCACCGCCAAAATGGAGAAAAAACCCATTTCTCGGGTTTGGAAAAGAACGGCCCCGGAAAAAATGGTCCGTATCACCACACAAACAGGTAAACAAATCGAAGTAACCCCCGAACATCCATTTTTTATATTAAACGGAGAACTCGAGAAAAAAAAAGCAGGCGAGTTAGTTGGGGGGGAATTTATACCTGCGCCCCGAAAGTTAAACATTACGCCTTCAGAACCTGAACTCATAAAAATACCTTTTCTTAAGCACTTAGAAACGCAGAGCATGAACGGAAAAAAGTTGTACCGTCCGTACTTTAACTCAAATAAGTGGGTGAAGCTTCCTTCAAAAATGTCTTGCGAATTGGCTCGCTTTATTGGATACGTGCTAGGAGACGGGCACATTACAAAAAATCATCATGCAGTACGATTTTTCAACTTGGATTCGCGCTTACGAGAAGATTTCAAACAATGCGGAGAAACGCTATTTGGAATTGACGGAAGGTTATATACGCCAAAAAATCGCTGCCCATATATTGAGTTCAATTCCAAAGTAGTTGGCGAATTATTAGTACAATCGATAGGGATTTCCAGTGGAAAAAAATCGAACGTAATTTCCATTCCAAAAACGATTTTATATGGAGATATTCAGATTCTAAAAGAATGCATCAGAGGGCTGTTTGAAAGCGAAGCTTCGGTAGAAATTAAAAAAGGAGAGCTCGAATTTGGAAGCGCAAGCGAAGCGGTAGTCGAGGACTTATCCACTGCCTTGCACAGATTTGGAATAATCCACAGAATAAAGAAATACAAAAACAAAAATCGGCTCTTTATTACAGGGTCAAATTTGCAGAAATTTGGATCCGAAATCGGCTTTTTGCGACCAAGTAAAAACGACCTGATTCTTCGGGCACAGAAGAAAACATTCTCCCCAAACCTAGACTTTGTCCCGCATATTTCTCCGATCGTCCGAGAACTCAAAAAGAAACTGCGTGTCCACACAAAGGAGATGAGATCAAAGATTTCGCGTGAAGCGGTTGCTCGATATTTAGCCGAAGTACGAGCGCCTACACGGGGTTCACTAAAAGACGTAGCAACTTCTCTCGAACGGAGATATGATGAGCTCTGTAAAGATAAACAGCTATGGGACGAAACAAAAAAGTTAGAATTGAAAAATCGAAAACTGATCCATGCGGTTCAAAATGTTTACCATAAAATGGGATTAGAAAAAAAGAAATTGGCTCGTAGAGCCGATATTAATCCAAACTCGCTTTGGATGTGGGAAACGAACCGTACTATACCAACTCCAGAGCTTGTGCTTAAGCTTGCTCAAAGTACAGTGGGAGAATTTGATTCGTATTATTCAAGAATGCGCGAACCAATTAATGATCTACAAACTGCACATGAAATGGGGCTAGATATTCGCAAAGTTGCTAACGAAGTTCCGTTGGCAGAAAGAACTTTATACAAATATGTCCAGGAGAAAGCCCCTGAAAAGATTACACAAATACTGATGCCGTTTATTCGAGAATGGCAAAAGAATCAATGCAAAATACTTGAAAACCTTCACGAAGAGGTATTCGAGATTAAGAAAATCATTCAAGCCGAGCAACGAACAAGTACTTCTGTCCAAGCAATGGCCCTTTCAAAAAAACTTCAGGTTCCCATTCAATTAAAGAAATCAGAAAAAGTTTCTAGAATTGATTTTATCCTAAATGACGCTACGAGCATTTACGTAAAACAAAAAATCGATTGGTTAAAGAATTTAGCAGAAAGTGAAGTACTGTGGGATAAAATTGTTCGGATCGAAACATTCAAGCCAAGCGAACCATGGGTCTATGACTTGACGGTAGATACGCACCATACTTTTGTTGCAAACAACTTAGTTGCTCACAACACCAGCTTAATGAACGTATTGGTTCCGTTTATTCAACCCAATCATCGCATTTTAACGATTGAAGACACCCGCGAGCTCCAGTTGCCCGAATTCTTGCATTGGGTGCCCATGACCACGCGCGAACCGAATCCGGAAGGAAAAGGCGGAATCACGATGCTGGACTTGCTCGTAAACTCGCTTCGAATGCGCCCGGACCGTTTGATTGTCGGTGAAACCCGTCGACAAGCCGAAGCCGAAGTCATGTTTGAAGGAATGCATACCGGTCACTCGGTGTACACCACGTTTCACGCGAATACCGCGGAAGAAACCATTCGCCGGATGACCAATCCGCCGATCAATATTCCGACCACAATGATGGACGCGGTTCATTTGAATATTGTTCAGTTCCGAAACCGTCGTCTCGGAGTCCGACGCGTGCTGCAGATCGCGGAATTCATTCCGGAAAAACACGGAACCGAAGACATACTCAAAGCGAATACGTTGTATCGTTGGCGTCCGTCGACCGATACGATCGAGAAAAACGCGGATAGCATCCGGTTAAACGACGAACTCGGATTGCACACGGGGTTGTCACCGCAGGAAATCACCCAGGATTTGAAGAAAAAACAGAGTATTTTGGACTGGATGGTCAAACACAACATTCATGAAATCGGCAAAGTGGGCCACATCATGGCGGAGTACTACATGAATGAAGAAGAAGTGCTTGAGTACGTGCAATTGGACGATTTGCCTGATTTTGCCAAAGTGGAAGACGCGGAGATACACGAATGAACCCGGTCAAGAAAATAACGATTCCGTTTGCACCGATGCCGTTTTCCTCGCTGGAAAAACTGTCGGAGCCGTTTACGGGGCTTGGCGCGATGTTTTCGGGTTTGTTTCCCATGCTCGATTTGGAACTTGAACAAGCCGACATGAAACTCAGTTCCGAGCGCTACATGGCGATCGCGATCCTGACGGGCATTTTTCATTTCGTTTTATGGACCTTGGTCGGAGTTTTTTTCATGTTTTATCTGGCGCCGGACCTGATGTTTACGGCGCCTCCAACGATCGGAATCATGGCGGCCGGACTCGTGTTCATTCAAATCGCGTTTTATCCCAAGATTCAGATCAAGAAAAAAGTGCGGGACGTGGAACGAAACCTGATTTTCGGACTGCGAACGATCACGATTCAGATCCGTTCCGGTGTCAGTTTGTTTGGCGCGTTGCAATTGGTGGCGTACGGCGCGTATGGAACTTTAAGCGCGGAACTCAAACGATCCGTGGATGAAATCAACGCGGGGTACCCCGAAGAAGAAGCCTTACAGCGGGCCGCGATTCGAACGCCGTCTGTGTTTTTCCGCCGAAGCCTCTGGCAAATCGTCAATGGTTTGAAAGCCGGCGCGGATATTTCATTGGTGTTGACCGAACTGGTGTCCACCATGACCAAAGAACAAGTGATTCAGATCAAAAAATACGGCGCCGACTTGCGGATGTTGTCCTTGATTTACATGATGCTGGGGGTCATTATTCCGGCGTTGGGTTTGACGTTAATGGTGATTTTGTCCACGTTTCCCGAATCGCCCATTGATGAAAACTTGTTATGGGGTTTTTTGGGAGCAATCATGATTTCCCAGTTCATGTACGTGGGAATCATCAAGTCCAAGCGGCCATCGCTGATGGCGGAAGATTAAGGAGTAGAAAACCATGGCGTACCAAAGAATTGCACGATTGATTCCATCTCACATTGCCGACGAAGTCCGCAGAAACCTTCGGTACGTCGGAATCAACATTGATGCCGATAAATTTCTCGGGTTTTTGCTCGCGTATGGATTGGCGTTAAGCTTTGGCGTGGCCATTAACCTGTATTTGTTTTTTCAATTGTCGTTTCCGGTCGTGTTCGTTGTATCGTTTTTGATGTTTTTTGGCGGCGCGTACTTGTGGTTGAGTCTGCGCGCGGAAGGAAAAGGACGGTTCGTGGAAGGGGTTCTTCCCGACGCGTTGCAATTAATCGCGTCTAATATCAAGTCCGGCATGACGACGGAGCGTGCGTTATTCGTTTCGGCGCGGCCCGAGTTCGGTCCTTTGGAAACCGAGTTAAAGAATGCCAGCAAAGAAATACTCGCGGGACAAACATTGGAACGCGCATTGGAAAACATGGGCGCCAACATTCGTTCCACGGTGTTTCAACGCACCATGTGGTTGATTGCCCGTGGAATCCAGTCCGGCGGACAAATCGCGGACTTGTTAATCCAATTGGGAGACGATATTCGGGAACAAAAAGCGGTTCAAGATGAGTCGCGCGCGGAAACCAGCATGTACATCGTGCTGATATTCATTTCCGCGGCCTTGGGTGCCCCGATTCTGTTTGGTATCAGTTCGTTTATTGTCCAGATTTTAGCCAATCAATTGGCCAGTTTGACCGGAGGCGGTATAGGCGACTTGGCGTCGGGTTCCAGCGCTTCTGGAAACCTTCAGATCATTGTCAAGATGGTGAGCGGCGAGCGAAAAGGGCTTTCCCCCGAATTTGTGGTCAATTTTTCGATTGTCGCCTTGTTTGTCACCAGTATCTTTGCGGCGTTAACCTTAGGGGCCATTAATACGGGAAAAGAAAAAAACGGAATCAAATTCATTCCCTTTATTCTGATTGTTGGATTGGTGTTGTTTTTCGTGATTCGACTCGTATTACAAGGCATTTTCGGAGACTTGCTTAAGACCTAAAAAAGCCTCTTGAAACGTCATTTTCCGTTTTATTTTCAATTAACGCGGAAAAAAACGCTTTCTTTGACATCCGAATACGTTAGCTTTAAAAACACCAAAGGGATTGTATTTATCGAAAAAACATCCTTTTTTCAAAACGTTTTGAAATCACAAAGGAGGAACAGAAGATGTTTTCACACAAAAAGGGACAATCGGCTCTTGAATACCTTATGACTTACGGATGGGCTTTGGTTGTTATCGTAGTCGTAATCGCGGCACTGGTTGTGCTCGTCGGAAACCCGAGCGGAAATGCGACCTGTAATGCGCCAGGATCAACTTTTTCGGTCCGAAACCAATACTTGACCGGAACAACGATCATTGGCGGCGACCAGGCATGGGCTTTGAAGGTATCAAACCTTACCGGTCGAAGCTTGAGCGGAGTACACATCACGGGTGTCAGTTGGTCTCCAATTCCCAATGGCGGAACGGTCCCAACAGCTCTCGGAACGGATTATAACATTTCCGTCGGCGGAACCCGTACATCACAAATCACCACCGGACAAGAGTTCGACTTGGGAATTGCAGCACCAGCCGGTATGGCCGAAGGCGAAATGACCGGAAAGAAGTACCAAACCATCATCAATATTTCATATTACGATGGCGACTTCAACCGCAGTACCTCGATCACCTGTAACGGAACCGCACAGTAAAACGATTAACTCGTTTTACTTTTTTTTCTATTTTTTTATTTTTTGTGGGTTGAGCATCCGCCAAAAAAAAAGGTTTTGGACAAATGCACGAGTATTTATACTATTAAGTATTTTTCTATTATAGCAGGCGTTTTAATGGCGATCCCGAAAAAAGAACCACTTGAAGAAGTCAAGTTTGAAGATTCTTCCGTGGCCAAACCTAATCGAACCCAGACGGGTATTCCGGGGTTGGATGATTTGTTGGGCGGCGGAATTCCGGAAGGAAACCTGGTGGTGGTATCGGGGGATCCAGGTGCCGGAAAAACCAGTTTTTGCATTGAATTTTTGTATAACGGCGTGGTCAAATACGGCGAAAACGGCGTGTATATTTCGTTGGAAGAATCCGAGCCTGAAATCGTCAAGCAAGCCGCGTATTACGGGTTTGATTTCATTCCGCTGATTAAAGATCGGCGGTTAAAAATCGAAACCATTCAGTTGTACGATTTTGAAAAATTAAAGAACGCGATCGAAGAAACCGTGGATTCGGTCAAAGCGCGGCGCATCGTGATTGACCCGGGAGTCGTTTTTCGGTTGTTTTTTGAAAAAGAACTGGAAGCAAGAAAAAGCATTTTGGATTTGGGGCGCATGTTAAAGCGTTTGGGCGGAACCACGATTATCACCAACGAAATTACCTTGGAGAATTCGCATAGCTTGTTTGGATTGGAAGAATACGTGGCGGACGGCGTGGTGTTGTTGTATCACACCAAAATCGAAAACCGGTTTATTCGAAGCGTCGGGGTCTTAAAGATGCGGGGAACCAAGATATCCGAAAAACTGCATCCGCTGGAACTGGGATTAAACGGTTTAAAAGTACTTTCCAAACAGGAATTATTCGAAGAATTGTGAGGAAGCGTGTATGACGGACCCTGTGGATTTGGAAGCGTATTTGGATCCTAACAAGCGGATCCAAATGAAACTCGAAATGAGTTTGTCGGGTCTTGGAAAAACCGGCGTGGTACTTGCGATCATTGACGCGATCGAGTATTCGGATGCCAACGCGGGACTGGTACGTTACTTTGAAAAAGCCGACATGCCCGGCGTAATCGTTTCGGTAAACAAGCCATTGGTGGATTTGATTTGCAAACTTCCCCCAACCCCGTTTGTTCAGAACAAAATCGAATTCGTGGACTGCATTTCCCAGATGTCGGGTGCACCGGAACTCGAAGGACCGCATTACAATTATTTGGAGTCGCCTCAGCAACTCGTGGAACTCAGCGTCTTGCTTAACAAGTTATTCCAAAAAATCGAAGGAAACAAATTCTTGGTCGTGGATTCGCTTTCCACCTTGCTGATTTACAACAAACCGGAAGCCATCACCAAGTTCGTGCATTCGATCGCCAACAAGATTCGAACCGAAAAAGTACTCGGCGTATTGTTGATCATCAAAACTGAAGACAACATGGATGTCATCAAAATCCTAAGCCAGTTTTCGGATTCCGTCATCGAAGTGCGCGATCATCAGGCCTCGCTCAAGTAACCAAAAGCCTTTTTTTCGGTCGATCCCTAACCAAAAACAGGGATATTTATAAACAAAGAATTATCTTTGGTCATGGATTTGAAATCCAACCAAGCAACCTTTAAATAGGGGGAAGATTGTAATGAAGCCAATGAATCAAACCAAATTTGTAATTGCATTGTGTTTGCTCGTAATCGCGTCCAGTGTCGCGGCATTGTCGCCGCCGGAACCGGAATTCAACGGTACGTTTGGCCAGTCCTTTTCAATGATCGCCGGTCAGACCGCGAAATTCTCGGAAAACACGAATTCGCTGTTTGTTCGCGCCGAAAGCATGATCGGAAACACGTGTTCGGATGTTAATTCGGATTCGAACATGCAGGTGTGTACCCTGCTGATGCCGGGTGCCACGGTCGTGGTTTCCGGTTGCACCACCCAATCCGATTTGGTGGGTTGTTCGGCTCCGGAAAAAATTCACGTGATTCAAGGCGAACCCGTTTGGTTTATGGTCATGGGAAACAAGTATTCTATTTTGCTTCAAGACGTCACCCAGTCAACGATTCCTTCCCTGGACACAAACATGGTTCAGAGGAGTTGGATGGGTACTTTTGTGGTGAAAAAAGAATCGTCCCAACCGGATCACATTATTGTCAAGCTTGGAGAACAGTTTTCCCTGGTTCCATACCAGACCGCTGCCGTTCAAAAGAATTCGTCCACGCTCACGAAAGTGACGTTGCATCGGATCCTGATCGCGACCCCGATGTGTACTCCGGGCACGCCGTGTACCGCGTTTAGAAGCGTGTCGGGCACGGCTTCGCTTCCCAACGGAACCGCCACGGATTTTTCGTTGTCTGACGGAGAAAAAATGGCGATCGGAGAAAAATTGATTTTGAGGGTTGCTGCCATCGCGGACACCAAAGCCGCGTTCGTGGTTACTGAACAATCCCAAAACAACCAGATTGTCGTTAGTCTCGGAAAAGATTTCGATTTGAAACAAAAACAAACCGGAATTGTTCGCGAAACCGGTTTTGAAATCGAGTTCATGGATTATTGGCAAAACAAAATGCTGTGTCCGGAACCGAATGACGTTCGATGTTTGCCGGTTGCGCGTTTTCGCGTTCGAAACATCCTTAAAGCAACGACCGGTTCCGCCAATTCGATTACGGGCCAGGTCACCGGAAATTCGGCGATTGCAACCGATACTCAAGTCATTGAACGCCGAATCGCCATGCCGCTCGTGGAACTGCCGAACCCGTTTATCGAGCTTCGTCAAGGCGAATCCAAAACGATTTGGGGCCACACGGTTACATTGAATAAACTCGCGACCGAGCGATGCGTTTCAGACGAAAATGCAACGTTGTGCGAAGTCACGCAAGAAGCCATGGCGAATCTGCGTATCACCCAATCCAGTGTTCCCGCAGACATTCGAGTGGGTTTTAATGAAAAATTTTCCCTAAAAGAAGGTCAAACCGCATTGGTGACGGACCCGTGGGGCAAAAGCGTGACTGCGAAAGAAGCATACAAACCCGCGCCGATGCCGCCGCAAACCACCGCGCAAGTCCGCGTGACTTTGAATTCCGTGGATTTTATCGCGTGTGCGTACGTGGAAGGAATCAAATGCGATGACCGTCCAGTAACGTCGCTTACGATCCAACCGTTCACGCAGTCTCACGCAACCATTGTCAAGGTTCGCGAAGGCGAATCCACTCGAGTCGGAGATTATCAGGTATCCGTGCTCGATGTTCCAACAGACAGCGAAGCGGTGTTGTTGGTGGAAAAAATCGCCAATGACACGCGCAGAGTTTCCTTGGACGAAAAATTCGAGTTATTGCCGCGCCAAACCGTTTTGGTGGATGGACCCGACATGTACATCACGATGGAAGAGTTCGATGGAAGAGTTGGTGACCATGGAAAGTTATCCGGAGCAATATGTGGCCGTGTTACGCGTGTACAAAAAACTGTATTATGCGCAATCCACGTCAACAAAAACAAGCCCCGAAGAAGCGGTTTCTTCGACCATCAGGCCCCAAGTGGCGTCGTACAAAATCAAGCCCGGTGAATCCCTGAGCTTGTACGGAGCAACCATCACGTTTTTGCATTCCGACGGAAAAAGCGGTTCGTTTGTGGTTAGTCAACCCGAAAACCCCGGGATCATCAATGTTCACGTAGAGGATCCGTTCACGTTGGAAACGAATCAGATTGCCCAAGTGCTGGAAGCGAATCTTCGCATTGAATTACTCGGAACCAGTGTAACGCCGTGTTTTGCGGTGGACGCCGTCGATTCCGAGGAACCGAATCTGACCAGGCCTTGCTTGTCTCGCATGGTGGCCCGCATCAGCGTATCGAATTTCATCGGAACCAAATACGAAGCCGGCAAAAAAGTCGCGTCGGAGAGCGTCACGTCCACGATTGTTTCGTCGGAATCCGAAGCAACCATGCCGACCCAGTTAATCCCTTCTCCGTTGCCAACGACTTCGGTGTACGAACTTCAGGAAGGACAAGAAATTACCGTGAACGATTTCACGATCAAAGCGCAGTCCATCGGAGACGGCAAGATGGAACTGGTGGTTCGCGGAAAACCGATGTATAACGAACTCAAGTTCGAAATCGCGTCCGGCTGGAATCTGTTTTCGCTGCCAGGCGATATTACCGCCGAAAAAAACGATTGCCAGACCAGCGAATGGAAAGTATTTGAGTACGATCGCGAAACCGGAAAATTCGTGCGCGTCCAAGCGCCGCTGGCCGGAAGAGCCTATTGGATTCATAATCCCGGTGTCAAATGCACGGTGGCGGCGACCCTGCGAAACCCCGTGCCATTAAGCCAGTTAGACACCTTGATGCCCAAATGGAATTTTGTTCCGGTAACCGTTGAAATGGTCGGAAAGAAAATCCAGGATTTAGGCGACTGTCAAATCAAAGCCGTGTTCTGGTATAATCCAGAGTCCCGCAAGTGGCAGCGCGTCGAATCCACGATTTCAAAATCGGGTTTGGGAAAAGGATTCGCCGTGTATTCGGAAAACAAGTGCCGGCTTGACAATGGAACCAACGACGATTCTCCCCCGGGTTTTCCAGACCTAGAAGACGAACCGTCTGAAAGCGTCTGGTTATCCATCCAACCGATTCAATGCCAAGAAAACGCATGGGAAAAATGGCATGCCAGTCTGAACCGCCAATACATCCGACAGCCCACTGAAAAAGAAATCGTTTCGGAATGGTTGGAAGTAGTGCATGGAATCAAATGGCTTTCGTTCGAAGCCGTTGCCGCGGATCCAGGTACCACCACGTGTTCGGCGTGCGATTGTCCGCGCGGAGACACCATTAAAATCAAGGTCGCTGCGTCCAACGCGGTTACTTTGGAAAAATTGGGATTTACGGTGGTTTCAAAATGAATAACTGGACAATGATTGCTGTGGGTTTGTTGATCGTATTGTTGCTGGCCGGATGCACGACTTTTCCGCCCGCAAACAATCCGGATCAAAACAACGATTCGAACGGGCAAAGCCCCGCTGACTCGGATATTCCGTTTCCGGACGCGAATTCCGGCGACGACATGCCGACCCAATTGCCGTTCTGATTCCGGTTGATTCGTTTTTGACCGTCAACGGCCTTTTTTTTTCCAAAACTCTTTTCCGTTTTTTTCGGCACGGGTTTCGACCACCATTCTTAAAAACCAGAAAAAACATTCTGTTACACGGTTTGGTGATTAGCGCATGAAGAAAAATGAACAGTTTATTCTCTGGTTTGAACAACTGGGAATCGAAGACGTGCCTTTGGTCGGTGGAAAAAACGCGTCTTTGGGAGAAATGTTTCGGTTATTAACACCAAAAGGCGTTCGGATTCCCAATGGTTTTGCGGTGACATCGCAAGCGTATCGTTTTTTTGTTGAAAAAACCGGTCTTAAAGAGCGGATTCGCCATGAACTCAAGGGACTCGATACGCATAACATCAAACAGCTGATGCAAAAAGGCCATGCGATCCGCCAGATGATCCTAAAAACGAAGCTACCCGTCGAAATTGAACAGGTGATTACCGCGGCGTATCACCAACTGGAACTGCAGTACGGAAAAGGTGTGGACACCGCGGTGCGATCCAGCGCGACCGCCGAAGACTTGCCGGACGCGAGTTTTGCCGGCCAACAGGAAACGTTTCTGAATATTCGAGGCGCCGAAGACGTGGTGATTGCCACCAAAAAATGCTTCGCGTCGCTTTTTACCAACCGCGCGATTTCGTATCGCGAAGACAAGCATTATGATCATTTTTCGATCGCATTGTCGGTCGGAGTTCAAAAAATGGTGCGAAGCGATTTGGCGTCCAGCGGCGTCATGTTTACCATCGACACCGAAACGGGTTTTGACCAGATCGTTTTGATCAACGGCGCGTGGGGTCTTGGGGAAAGCGTGGTGCAAGGATCCGTGAATCCCGATCAATTCGTGGTGTTCAAGCCCACGTTAAAACAAGGATACAAACCGATCTTAACCAAAAAGCTCGGCGAAAAAGCCATCAAAATCATTTACAGCCACGATAGTCTCAAACCCATCAAAACCATTTCAACGAGCGAAAAAGAGCGAAGACAATTCGTGTTAAACGAAGCGGAAATCATCCAGCTTGCATCGTGGGGCGTCATTATTGAAGAGCATTACGCCAAAAAAGCGGGTCATGACAAACCCATGGACATGGAATGGGCCAAAGACGGCGAAACCGGACAATTGTTCATTGTGCAGGCGCGACCCGAAACCGTGCAAAGCCAGCGCAAAAAAAACATTCTGGAAGAATACGTGTTAAAGCGAAAAGGAAAACTCTTGATTGAAGGCGAAGCGATTGGTTCCCGTATCGGAAGCGGCCGCGCGCGCGTGATCAAGGACGCGTCCAAGATTTCGGAATTCCAAAAAGGCGAAGTGTTGATTACGGACACCACGGATCCGGATTGGGAACCGATCATGAAAATCGCGTCGGCAATCGTAACCAACCGCGGCGGCCGAACAAGCCACGCCGCGATCGTGTCACGGGAACTCGGGATTCCCGCGGTGGTTGGAACCAAGACGGCGACTGAAGTCATCAAGACCGGTAAAGGCGTCACGGTCGTGTGTTCGGAAGGCGAAGCCGGAAAAGTATACGAAGGCGTGCTGGACTTTGAAATCAAGCGGTTTGATTTGACGAATGTTCCAAAAACCAAAACCCAGATCATGATGAACGTAGGTAATCCCGATGAAGCGTTTGAATTCGCGGGAATTCCAAACGACGGCGTCGGATTGGCGCGCGAAGAATTCATCGTGACGTCGTATTTGAAAGTGCATCCGAACGCGTTGATTCATTTTGACGAACTCAAGGATTTGGATGCCAAGAAAAAAATCGTCGAGTTGACGGAAGGATACGACGACAAAAAACAGTTTTACGTCGACCGCTTGGCCGAAGGAATCTCGAAAATCGCGGCCGCGTTTTATCCCAAACCCGTGATTTTACGGTTTTCGGATTTCAAAACCAACGAATACGCCAATCTGATCGGGGGACGAGAGTTCGAACCAAAAGAAGAAAACCCCATGATCGGCTGGCGTGGAGCTTCGCGCTATTATTCGGATAATTTCCGGGAAGCCTTCGGATTGGAATGCAAAGCCGTGTTAAAAGTCCGAAACGACATGGGACTGCATAATTTGAAGGTCATGATCCCGTTTTGCCGAACGGTGAACGAAGGAAAGAAAGTCATTGCGGAAATGAAGAAAAACGGTTTGCACCAGCACGAAAAAGGCCTTGAAGTCTACGTGATGTGCGAAATTCCGTCCAACGTCATTTTAGCGGACGAGTTCGCGAAGGTGTTTGACGGGTTTTCGATCGGTTCGAACGACTTGACGCAATTGACGTTAGGACTTGACCGCGACGGCGAAACCGTAGCGGGAATTTCGAATGAAAAAGATCCCGCGGTCAAAAAACTGATCGCACAAGTGATTCGGACAGCGAAAATGCATCACAAGAAAATCGGGATTTGCGGTCAGGCACCCAGCGACTTTCCGGATTTCGCCGAGTTTTTGGTGGAACAAGGAATCGATTCGATTTCGCTCAATCCGGATACCGTGATCAAGACCAAGCAGGTGATCGCGAAAAAAGAAAAAGCGTTGCATTCGAAAACTAAATAAGAACCGACACCGGTCCGCCGCGAATTGAAGACAGCAATTCGCCGAGTTGTTTTGCGTCGCGGCTGATTTCGGTTCGGTTTTTTTCCAGTGCCGCGTGTAATTTGCTTTGTTCGGTTTCAATATTTTTTTTTCGGTCTTGTAATCGTTTCAATTCGGTTTCGATGGCTTGCAGGTTCATGAAAAAAACCGATGATTTGAGTTCTTTTTCGATTTTTTGTTTTTCAACTTCGCATTTGTTGTGTTTCCAAAAAAACTGGTCGAAAAAATCGTATTCCGCCAAGGCGAAAATGGCTTGGATCGCGCGCTCTTTTTCCTTTTCTTTCAAATGAATGACGTCGGAATCGATGGCTTGTTTTAGTTCGACAAGAATTTCCTTGAATAAAACGCCTTTGGGATCGCTTTTGAACGCGGAAGATGGGCTTCGCGTGAGAGTGGACAGATACAACGCGAGTTCTTGGCGAAGCAAAACCGATTCGTTTTGTTCGGTTTTGGATTCCACCATTTGATAGAGGCGTCGAAGCGGTTTGTCCACGGGTTCCAAACGCACCAAGAGCTGTTGTTCGAGTTCTTGTTGTTCTTGCAGCAGTTCATCGAACGATTTTTTGAGTGCAGTTAAGCGTTGGGCCGTGGAAGAATCGGTTTCGCTTTGGTATTTTTTTTCCACGTCCGAATGTTCTTGTTCGAGTTCAAGTTGCGCGGAACGTAACCGGCTTGTTTCGGTTTTGATTTCCCGGTTTTTGTCCTGCAGTTCTTTGATGCGGCGGATTCCCGCGGATACGCTGGGCAAAACCGAAGTAACGGGGCTTTCGGAAAACGCTTTGAATAATTCGGAAAGGATTTGTTCGAGTTCCGCGAAGTTTTCCCCGATGCCTTTGACTTCTTTTTGAAGCAAAATCCCGGTGTACGCAATGTCTTTTCGCATGGAAAGAATTTCTTTTTGAAGCACCGGATACGCGGTCAGACAGTAAGTGGATACCGTCGAAAAATCAACGAGTCGCGGTGGCTCGAGTTTTGAAAGCAAATGATCCATGCGTTCGGATAGCGCGTGCTGGGACGACGACACCACTTTGCGTAACGCGGGGTTTCCTTTTTGGGTTTCGATCGGTTGGGTTTTCAAGGCCGAAAAACCGATTTTTAGTTGCGACGTGAGAAATCGGATTTCGGAGAAACGCGTGATCGCGTTGTTGGAAAGCGATCCGAATTCCTGTTCACTGGTTTTGGCGACCCAGGCTTCGACTTCGACAAAGGATAGTTCCACGGGTTTTGGCGTGCGACCTGAAAAAAGTTGGGCCAGGAATTTGCGTGCGTTGGAAAGAAGTCCCATGGGGTTAAAACCATACATATTAGGCACTGCAGGGCTATAAAACCTTTTTCAAAAGGCGATGAGAAGCAAAGGCGTTGATTCGAAACCTTTTTATATCACAAAAAGCGTTTGGTGAACAGGCCCTAACGTTTCGGAGTCGTATTTGCGTGAATCAAACAAGCCAAACCAAGTCCGTCAATTTTGAAGAAAAACGCCTAAAACAAGTGTGCTCCTGGATATTCGGATTGCTGATCGGCGGATTGATGGCGGGTTTTTTGTTCAAAGGCGTGCCGCAAGAAACCGGGCTTTCGTTGATTTTTTTGGCGGTTTTGTTTGGACTCTTGGTTTCGTTCGGATATTTCCGTTACCGCTGGGAAATCGGCTAAAATCAGCCCTTCTTCGGTTTGAAAAAACCCCGTAGGGAAGAAGCCTCCTGAGACCTTTTTTGCGGACAGAGGTCAAAACCAAAAAAAAACAATGCAATTTCCAAACCGGAACGCATTTATACTTCTTTTTACTTTTCTCAAGCATGGCGTTTAATCGTTCATTGTTTTTAGTTTGCATCGGCGTTCTTTTTCTAGGCACGGTAATGGCTCAAGAATTTGTACAGACGCCTTTTGGATATCCAAACTCGGCGCCTGACCGCTCGATGGATGTAAGCGGCGAAGTGCGAAACGGCGGGCTTGAAACCGACTTTGGAACCGGCCCGAATATGTTTGGACTGGACAGCCGGCACTATGTGGAAACCAAGATCGGAACCTTGATCTTGCGTGCGTCTTCAAAGATCCGCAGAGAATTCAAGTCGTTGTGTGTCGAAGAAAAACAAGACGAACTCATTGATCGGATCATGGAAAGTTACACCGCCAACAGCTCCAGCGTTACGGATTTCTGCAATCGCTCGGCGAGCAATGCGGCCAGTTGTGATGCTGAAAAAATTTGTACGGCGTTTTCCAAAAAAGAGATTCCGTTTCCGCAAGACGTGAAAAGAGCCGCGCAAGAAGCGGGAATTTCATTGACGTTTCCGATGACATCGGACCAAGTGGTCGGCATCTGTAAACTCATGGCTGGCAAGGAAATCGGTCGCGAACAAGAACGCATGAATCAGCAGCTTGACAAGGAAGTGACGCGTTTTCGCGAACAATGCAACCGCGAAAAAGAATTCGAAACCCAGCGACAGCAACAAGAAGAACAGCGCCGGCAAATGGAGCAAAACCGCTGGAACCAGCCGCAACCCCAAAATAATTATCCGCAGCCGAATCAACCCATGGTGTGTGGACCCGGAACGCAGCCGGATGGCCGAGGAGGGTGTATTTCTTCGCAACCGTATCAGCCGCCCCAAAACGAGTCGCCTCCGCCAAGCAGTGAAACGCCTCCGCCTTCGGACAGTCCTTCTCCACCAGCAGAACCGACACCACCCATTGAAACCAATACGGGTGACAGCGGTGCGTCAACAACAAGCGGTGAAGAAGGTAACGCAGCGGGAATCGTCGACACGATGATAAATTGGATTCCAAACACGATCAACGGATTTTTGAACCTTGAATTGCAGGAAAGCAAAACTCAACAGCCGCTGTTGGAGCGCATATCCGGCGGAGACGGTTCTCAAGGCCGAACAGAATACGAGTCTTCACAGTATGGTCAAAACCAAAAAGTCAACTGCCCGGCAGGAGAATATCCGGATCCGAATCGAATGGGAAACTGTATCCGATCAGGAACCAATCCCCAATACGGGCCGCAAGAGGACAGGAGCGTCGTACAACAGATGGGCGGACCCGGAAGAGGGCCATTGTCAATGGAAGACTGCAGTTTAAGCGATGACGCATTGAAGACCAAGATGAAGGATAGCATGGGCGGTTTTGGTCCATCTGATGACGAAGTGTCGGCGCAATGTGCGATGGATGCCCAAACAAGAGTGGACGAGATGGAACGCATGGTAAGTGAAATGGAATTCCGCCAGGAAGCATGTATCCTCAATTACGGCGAATACTGCGATTTCAAGGAAGAAATCACGGACAGTTGCATGGAATTGTCAACCACTGAAAGCGTCAAGCAACTGGTGACGGATTTCGTGTCCAAACGCTGCCAGTTCATTGTGCTCAAATCCACGGGTTCGCAACAAGCCCGCGGATTGCTAAAGTCTGCACTCGATTTATACACGGAATCGGAAAACAGTTCATCCGAGACCTTTGGCAGTGGTTTCGAGACCGCGGCGTTTGATTTAAGCAAAAAACAGGAAGAAATCGATCAAGCCAAACAAAAAGTCGGGGTCATCGAAGTGATCACGGGCGATTCAAAGTATTCGGATGAAATCAAACGGATCAACCTCGAACTGGATCAAAAAATCGGGGCGCTTGAAGCACTCAAAAACGATTTACCGGCCGATGGACAGGACAAAGTCAATTCGATCCTTGAAGATTTGACAAAACAAAAACAAAAGCTGACGGAGCGCGCCCAGGCGTTCGAAAACCCGATCAACATTCTCGGACGGATCGGGAACATGCTTTCAGGCGCTGATTAAGCCGATTTAGCGGCAATCCACCCCCCTTGGTTTTTAATATCCCCCAGGTTCAATTAGATAATGGAACCAAATTGGGACGCTTTATCCGCCAAATTAGAACAAATGGCCGTCGAATTCAAAAAACGCGATCAATGGGCCCTGATAAGCAACCACGATGCGGATGGTCTCTCAAGTGCGGCCATTATTGCTACCGTTATGAATCGCTTGGGTATGTCATACCAGACTTTGATTCTAAAGCAGTTGTATCCCGAGCACGTGGAACAAATCAAAGCCATGGGACCGAATTATTTTTTTTGCGATTTCGGATCGGGTCAACTAAATTTTTTAAGAGAAACGTTTGGAGAAAATTTTTTTGTGTTGGATCACCACCAGCCACTGCCGGTTTTGCATGAGTTGCATTGCAATCCTTTGTTGTTTGGTTTTAACGGCGGAACGGAATTGTCCGCGGCGGGACTGTGCTATTTGTTTTCAAAAACCGTGGACCCTAAGAACCAGGATCTTGCCTATCTTGGGGTCGTGGGGGCCATGGGCGACATGCAGGACGGCGAAGGGAAATTGATCGGATTAAACACCAAAGTGGCGGACGATGGAATCCAAGCCGGCGTACTGGACCGAAAAATCGATTTGCGGTTGTACGGACGCATCTCAAGACCCTTGACCCAGTTTCTTTCGTTTGCCACAAGCCCCGTGTTGCCGCAATTAACCGCCAACGAACCCAATTGCAGGTCTTTTTTGGAAAATCTAAAAATTCCTTTGCAAGACGGAGCGCATTACCGAAGCTACGAAGAATTGTCTTCCGAGGAAAAAAAGCGTCTCTCGAGTGCGTTGATTCTTCATTTGTATTCGCATGATGTTTCCGAATGGAAAATCAAGGAATTAATTGGCGAAGTGTATTCGATTTCAATCGAACCCACGGATTCCCCGCTTCGCGATGCCAAAGAATTCGGAACCGTCTTGAACGCCACGGGACGATGGAAAAAATCCGATATTGGATTGGCAGTGGCAATGGGAAATCGCGGCGACGCGTATCACACGGCATTGGCAATGCTGACCAACCATCGCCGAGAACTTCGAAACGGCATTGAATACATGCAACAAAAAGGAGTGGAAGAACACAAATGGTTTTATTTTTTCGACGCTGAAAACACGATTCCGGATTCAATCATTGGAATCGTGGCCGGAATGATGTATGGAAGCGGAAGCATTGGATTTGAAAAAGCCATTATCGCGTTTTCACGCTATGAAGACGGATCCATCAAGGCGTCAGGTCGCGCGACCAAGGAACTGGTGCGACGCGGATTGAATTTGGGAAAAGCGTTTCGCGTCATCTGCAATGAATTGGGGGAAGGCAACGAAGGAGGTGGGCACGCAATTGCTGCCGGTGTAAAGATCGAAGCCAAAAACAAGGAGTTGTTCTTGGCGTTACTGGACGACCAGATTGCCAAACAATTAACGGGTTTGGGAGCGCAATCGTCTTCACCGCAAGGTTTAAAGACCACAGGAAACATTATTGGTTCAGATGAATAATCCGATTGAATCGTATTTGAAAGGGTTGCAGCCCGAAAAGCAGATTTTGCGTACGATGAAGAAACCTTGACCAAAGCCATGGCGGAACCGATCTGGGAGTTTTTGGATCGCGGCGGAAAACGCTGGCGGCCCGCGTTGACGATTCTTTCCTGCGAAAGCGTAGGCGGGACGAAAGAACAAGCGCTGCGGTTTACGCCATTGGTAGAACTTATACATAACGGGACATTGCTTTCTGACGATGTCGAGGACAATTCCACGATGCGCCGCGGAAAACCCTGCACCCATATTCTGTACGGAATCGACGTGGCCGTCAATGACGGCGCGGCCATGTATTTTTTGCCCTTGACGTTGTTGTACAACAATCCGTATCGTTTGCCCGAGCATACGATCAAACAAATCACGGATTTGTATGGGCAGGAAATGCTGCGCGTGTCCGTGGGACAAGCCATGGATATCTGGTGGCACAAAGGACACAAATTCGACGTGTCGGAAGATGAGTACCTGCAGATGTGCAGTTACAAAACAGGAGTGCTTGCCAGGTTTGCGACCAAACTGGGAGCGATTCTTGGTGGCGCAACGGAAAAACAAATGGGCGCTCTTGGAAAATTCGGGGAAACCATCGGAGTCGCGTTCCAGATCCAGGATGACATTTTGAACTTGGTGGGCGAAGAATTCCAGAAAGGAAAAGGCGT
>JAGVWC010000011.1 GCA_018304465.1 Candidatus Iainarchaeum sp. | reverse complement strand
TGCTGGCGGCGGTTCAACGAGTGTTTCGTGCGGTAACAATATTTGTGAAGTGGATGAAAATGCGTCGGTATGTCCCTTGGATTGTCCCAACGTTTGCGGTGATCGTGCGTGTACGCATACCGAAAATAATTTTTCGTGTCCGTTTGATTGTGCGGTTGGCTGTGGAAACGGGATTTGCGATGTGCAAGAATCGGATCGCACGTGTCCAACGGACTGCGGGAGACAACCGGGAGAAATCCTGGATGTGACTGTTCCGAGTCCGACGGGAAGCCAGAATCCGGTGACGGTTCCGTTGGTTCCGCAGAATAAAGCGTGTGAAAAAGATGCGGATTGTGGTGTCTCCACCGCGTGCAGTATTAGCCGTTGTATTCGTAATCAGTGTTATGGGGGACAATTACCTGAGGGGGAGCCGTGTGATGTGGGAAGCGTGTGCAAAGCGGGTGTGTGTACGAATGTTTCGCAGCAATTGGCACCGGTTTCGGAATCCGATCCGATTTTGTGGGTTTCCATCAGTGTGATCGTGTTGGCGTTGGGCGCGATCGGATACGAGTATTTCAAAAAATAGTTTCGAATTCAAAATTGGATGATTTTCCGTTTTTGATTCAGGATTAATTTCAATAAATCGGATTTGGACAGGATTCCAATGATTTTTCCTTTTTCCATCACGAGCACGGCGTTGTGGTGTTGCATGAGTGCGGAGACGATTTTGAACGGGGATGTTTTCGAGATTTGCGGCAAAGCGTCAGTCATGATGTCTTCAACCCGCGAAGAAGCGATTTGTTCCGGATTTTTGCTTTTGCCTATTTGGCCTAACACGTCTTTTTCATCGATGGTTCCAACGACGTGTCCGTTTCGGACCACGGGCAATTGGGATACGGAGTATTGTTCCATCAATCGCACCGCTTTTTTCACCGGTGAATCCGCTTCGATGAATACGACTTTGTCGTTCATCAGGTCTCCGGCGATCAACTGGTTTTTTTCCTCGACGGAATCCAGGTAATCGAACAGTTTTTTGGCGTTTTCGTAGCTTGGAATCACTTTTCCGGATTCGATTTTGGCGATGAGTGATTGGGAAACCGATGTTTGCTGTGCGAGTTCGCTTTGCGTGATTCCGAGTTGTTTGCGGCGGATTTTGATGTCTGATAATTGGGGTAGCATGAATTAGCTTATGCACCAAAAGGCATAAAAATGGTATTCTGATTGGAATATTTTTGTCAAATATTATTAATAAAATTCGAGGCACTATTATTTCATCGCTTGGAGGATTTTTATGTCTATAAAGAAGGGTAACTATTTGTTTTCATCCGAGTCTGTGACCGAAGGACACCCGGATAAGGTGGCGGATCAGATTTCCGATGCTATTTTGGACGCTTGTTTGGCGCAGGATCCCAATTCCCATACCGGGATCGAAACCCTTGTGACCACGAATTTGTGCATTTTGGCGGGGGAAATTAACACCAAAGCCAAAGTGGATTTTCAGAATGTTGCCCGCGAAAAGATCCGGGAAATCGGGTATGTGTATCCTGAAATTGGTTTTGATTTCAAGAATGCCGCTGTCTTAAGCGCGATTCACAGTCAAAGCCCGGATATTGCGCAGGGTGTGAACGAAGGCGAAGGCGAGTTTAAAGAGCAAGGCGCCGGCGATCAAGGTTTGATGTTTGGTTTTGCGTGTAACGAAACTCCGGAGTTTCTTCCCTTGACCATTGTTTTGGCGCATCGTTTGACCATGCGGTTATCCGAAGTGCGGAAAAAGAATATTGTGTCGGGTTTGTTTCCGGATGGAAAAAGCCAGGTAACCGTCGAGTATGAAAACGGAAAAGCCAAACGCTTGGAAACAGTGGTAATCGCAGCGCATCATTCCGAAAACGTGTCTGTGGAAGAGTTGCGAGAACAGATTTTGGAACATGTGATCCGGCCTGTTTGCGGAAAATGGCTGGATGCAAAAACGAAACTGTTCATCAATTCGACCGGTCGCTTTGTATTGGGTGGACCAACGGCTGACACCGGTTTGACCGGGCGAAAAATCATTGTGGATTCTTACGGCGGCCATTCGGCGCATGGCGGCGGCGCTTTTTCGGGTAAATGCCCGACCAAAGTCGATCGTAGTGCGGCCTATATGGCGCGTTACATTGCCAAAAACATCGTTGCCGCGGGCTTGGCCGAACAATGCGAAATTCAACTCGCGTATGCCATCGGAGTCGCCGAACCGGTTTCCGTGCTCGTTCATACCGAAGGAACGGCAAAGGTTTCCGAAGAAGTCATTGAACACGCCGTACGCGAGGTTTTTCATCTCAAGCCGGCGGACATCATCAAAGAACTGGATTTGTTGCGTCCGATTTACGCTAAAACCGCGGCGTACGGTCATTTTGGACGAAACGACCCCGATTTTTCGTGGGAAAAAACCGACAAGGCCGCCTTGTTGGCTTCCAAAGCGGGAATCAAAGCCCCTGCGGTTGCCGGTTTTTAATACCGGTTTCTTTTTCTTTTTTTCTTTTTTCAGTTGTGTGGGGTGTGCGATGATATCCGAATTTATTGTAGTGAACAAGCTTAAGGCTCGTTTGATTCCGTTCGAAGACGACGTGGGTTCTTCTTTTCAAGCGGCAAAACTCGTTCAGGCGCCGCTTTCGCGTATCGTCAAGTCGCTTGTTTTTCTGGATGAAACCCGTGAACCCGTTGTGCTGTTGTTGCGTGGAAGCGACCAGGCGGACATGGAAAAAGTGAAAACCTTGCTCGGAATCAAACAATTGAAATTGGCCAATCCGAAACAGGTGTTGGAGATCACGGGGTATGAAATCGGCGGGGTGCCGCCCATCAGTATTTTCGGCATCAAAACGATTTGTGACGAAAAAGTAATGCAGGAATCCTCCGTTTTTTCGGGCGGAGGGAATTCCAAAACCTTGCTGGAGATTTCTCCTGGTGAAATCAAGGAATACGTGGATGATTTTGTCGTCGCGGATATTACCGTGAATTGATTCGTTGCACGAGTTTTTCAAGCGCCGCAAAAGAACCGATTTTGTAATCCGGTGAAATTTTCTTTTTTCCAGTGTTTTTTTTCCCGAAGTATTGGGCTGGATAACCGTATTGGGCCCAGCAGGTTTTCATTCCCGCGGCCGCGGCGCCGGCGATGTCGCGTTGCGGATTGTCGCCCACAAAAAGAATGTTGTAGGCGGAAGTTTTGAGTTTTTGAACGGCTTTTTTGAACGGCGCTGGATTTGGTTTTAGTTTTTTGGTGTCTTCAAAACCGATGACGGTTTCGAAAAAATCTTCCAGTTCCATTTCCGCCAGGCGTGTCCAGGCTTTGAGTCGCGGCGCGTCGGAAACAATGCCGAGTTTCAGTCCTTTTTTTTGCAGGCGCAATAAGACGGCGCGGGTGTTGGGGTACGGGATCAGTACTTTGGGTTGCGCTTTGCGGTAGGCGGCGATCGCTTTTGAAAGCAGCCGGTAATTGACGGTTCCCTGGGTTTTTCGGAGGAATCTTTGGAATATCTGCGGGTCTTCGATTCCGAAGCGGTCGTATAATTCAAACAATTGTTTTTCGGCTTGTTTTGGTTTTAAGTGCAAGCCGCTTTGGATCATGGCGTGGATGGCGGCGCGGCAAGAATACCGTTTCATTGCCAAAAAATCGACGAGGGTTTGGTCTAAATCAAAGAGAATGGCGTCAACGGTTTTTTTCATGAAAACGCGCCCAGTAATTCTTCCAGGGTGGTGGCCAACAAGTCGATTTCTTCTTCGGTGTTGTAAATGTAAAAACTGGCGCGGCAAAGACCGTTGGGATTGATGCTTGAAACAATGGGTTCGGCGCAGTGCATTCCGCTTCGGATCGCGATGTTGTTGGCTTCATCCATCGCCAAGGCGAGTTCATGGCAACCCAAGCGCGGATAATCGAACAAAATGATTCCGCCTTGTTTTTTCGGGTCTTTGGGTCCATAAATTCGGAGTCCGTCAATCGCGCTCATTTTTTTCAACGCGTATCCGACGAGTTGTTTTTCGTGTTCGCGGACTTCGGTCATTCCGATTTTTTTGAGGTATTGCACGGCGGCTTGGAATCCAAACGCTTCTCCGATCGGCGGAGTCCCGGCTTCGAATTTGTCGGGCAGTTTGTTCCACGTGCTGGTTTCCAAGGTCACCGAGTGAATCATGCTTCCGCCGTAAAGAAACGGTTCCATGGCGTCCAGTTGTTTTTCTTTGCCATAGAGCACGCCGATGCCAGTGGGACCGAGCATTTTGTGGGCGGAAAACGCGAGGAAATCGCAGTCAATTTTTTTGACGTCGATGGGCAAGTGAGGAACAGATTGCGCGCCGTCGACCAGACACAACGCGCCGTGATCGTGCGAGATTTTTGCGATTTTGGCGACATCGTTGATGGCGGCAACCGTGTTGGTAATGTGGGCCATGGCGACAATCGCGGTTTGGTCCGATATTTTTTGTTCCAAGTCGTCCATGTTAAGGGTATAATCGGGATTCAAGTCGACGAATTTCAGGGTGGCATGCGCTTTTTTGGCGGCGAATTGCCAGGGCACGAGGTTCGCATGGTGTTCGGCGCGGCTGATGACGATTTCTTTGTGATCGAGTTTTCCGCTTTCAAGAAGCGAGTACATGACGGCGTTAATCGCGGCCGTGGCGTTTTGCATGTAAGCGATTTCGGTTTCGGAGCTGTTGATGAACTTGGCCACGGTTTTGTGGCTTTCTTCGTAGATTTGCGAGGCTTGTTCGGATAATCGGTGGAGTCCTCGGTGAACATTGGCGGGCATTTCGATGTAGTAGCGGTGCATGGCGTCGCTGACTTGTTTGGGTTTTAGGGACGTGGCGGCGTTGTCCAGATACACCAGGTGTTTTCCATTGATTTTGCGTTCCAGAACCGGAAAATCCCGGCGAATATCCGTGGTATTCATATATAGTCAATAATAGTCTATTTTACTATTTTAAGCAGGTTGGTTCCTATTTTTTAACAGGGCATTCGAATGAAATTGGATCTTCATAATCATACGTGGTATTCGGTCGATTGCGTCACGTCACCCAAAGCGTTTATTTCCCGGTCCAAAAAGCAAGGCGTGGTTTTGGCGTCAACAGATCATGGAAACGCGAATTCATGGGGGGTTTTGGAGCGCGAAGCCAAGCGTCAGGATTGGATGTTTATTCGGGGCCAAGAGCAACGCGTGTATTGGGGATCTTCTTTTGCCGGGGAAATTCTGGGTTTGTTTTTGAACCAGCCGTTGAAAAAAAGCCTGGTGGAAGAAGTGTTGGACGAGATTCATGACCAGGGGGGTTTGGTCGCGATTCCGCATCCGTTTGACAATCGTAATCCCATGGCGTCGCGAAAGTTTCAGCGCTTGGATGATATTTTGCCGCGGGTGGATTTGATTGAGGTTTTTAACGCGCGGATTCGCTTGATGGAGCGAAACGATCGTGCGCTCGAATACGCGCTGCAACATAACAAACCGTTTTCTGTTGGCTCCGACGCGCATCTGCCCTGGGAAATCAGCAATTGCCACTTGCACGTGGACGGAGATTCCTTAGAGGACGCCCGGAAAAATCTCGTAAAAAACAACGGAGTGCGCGAAGTGCACACGACGGGTCCTGTGAATTTGTTTGCGGCGAGTGTCTTGCGGTTTCCTTTGTTTCGGCGTTTTTTAACCCGAAAACGCGAACCGCCGATGGGTGGAAAATAGTTTTTTTTTGGTTTTTTGGCATGTTTTCGCAATTTCGGGATTGGTCAAAGCCTTTGTTTCGGTGGCTGGCGAGGCCATTGGATTCCATGGGTCTTTCGCCGAATGCCGTGACGATTCTTTCGGTTCCCGCGGCCGTAATCGCGGCTTTTTTTTTCATGCGCAGCCGCTACGAAATCGCGGTCGTATTTTTGGTCATTTCCCTTTTGTTGGACGGTTTGGACGACGGTTTGGCGGACATCCAGAATGGTCATTCGTCCACGCGAAGTTTTTTGGATGCCACCGTGGCCCGGATTTCGGAAACATTTTTTTTCCTGGGTTTTGTTTTTGATTTTCCGTTGGCCGCGTTTTTGGCGGTGTGCGGCGCAAATTTGGTGTCGTATTCCAAGGCCCGCGCGGGTCTCGTCCTGAAAACGGATTCCAAAAACTGGCCGAACCGGGGGAATCGTACCCAACGATTGCTGTTGCTTTTGCTTGGCGTGATTGTTTCGTTGTGGCAGCCGTCGGTATTCGGGTTTGCAACCATGGAATTGTTTTTGTGGTTCATCGTGCTCTTGGTTTGGATCGGGGGAATCAACCGGATTTGGTTTGGACTGAATTCGATTCTGGCCGAAAAAACCGAGGGAACGCTTGCGCCCGATGAAACCCAGTTCAAGAAAAAAACCTTGTTTCGGAGGAAAAAAAATGAGTGACGAAATTTCGTTTGACGAATTCAAAAAAATGGATCTGCGGACCGCGACGATTCTGGCCGCGGAGCCCGTGGCGGGAAAAGACAAATTATTCCGGCTTTCGATCGATATCGGCGAGGAGTCGCCGCGTACCATTGTTTCGGGCCTGCGTCCCTTGTATTCCGTGGAACAATTGGTCGGCCGGCAAATCATCGTGGTTTCGAATTTGGCCGCGCGAAAAATCGCGGGAATCGAGTCCAAAGGAATGCTTTTGGCGGTCGGCGATGGCGTGACCATTCTTTCGTTAGTGGGCCTGGACAAGCCCATGCCAAACGGCCTTTCGGTCGAATAACCCTTGTAAACGTCGTTTTACCGGCAATCCAGCCAAACCGCGGGTTTAAAAGATGTCTTATGGGATTTACTATATCATTGAACTTCGGTTTGATGATAAAGTATAATAGGAGTGAAAAGACAATGGCTTTCGACCGGTTTAATTCTGGTCCACGGCAAATGTTCGACGTCACCTGTTCCGATTGCGGAAAGCAAACGCAAGTTCCTTTCCAACCGGATGGTGCCCGACCCGTTTACTGTAGGGACTGCTACGCCAAACACAAACCAAAGCGCAACGATCGCTTCTAAGTTGTTTCTATTTAATTCGTAAGAATTTATAGAGCAAGTTCGTTCTAATTCTTTTTTTTATTTTTGTTGTTGTCCGTCTTAGCCAACCATCGGATTCGTAATCATTAAATAATTCAAAAACCACTTTTTTGTCATGGCCCGGTATCGGATCAAAGGGTATGACGTTATCAAACGGCGAATGACTCGAACGGGGGAATTCATCAAAACGTATTCCAAAACCCAACTGGAACGCATTCGCATTCGGTTGCTTCGGATTGCCCGCGGCCGAATGAAGGCCTTGCACGAAAACGCTGAAAAAGCGGCCGAACAATTCTTGAAAGCGCTACTGGAAATTAATCGTTTGCCTAAAGGCACGGAACCGGCGATTGAACAGGAAAAAAATCTTTGGATTCTTGAAACGAAACTTTATCAAGCAACCGGCGAAGTGTATCGAAAAGCGGTGTATTATTCTTTTCTGTTGGGCGAGCATCAGCCTTTGAATCGGGCCTATTTGACGCGGGCGATGAAGCTTACGACACAAGCGCGCGTGCCCGCAGTAACCCAGTGGCTTTCCGCATACGACCGGCTGCTTGAAAAACCGCAGTTTTTCCGCGAAAAAATGTTCGTCGCGAATTTTGAAGCCAATAACCCTGGTTTTCAAAACGCGTCGGAAAATTTTGACTTTGCCCGGCGTGCCATGGCTCGATCGCATATTGAAGGGCGTCGGGTGCGTCGAACCATTTACGCGCGGTATTCGAAAGGCGGTTTTGACGAAACCCAATTGGCGCGCATGTATGTCCGGCAAATCGCGCGTAACATGGACACTTTCACCAGCGTTCTCTCCGCTCGACAAGAACAATTGCGGTTGGTGTGGGCGGCGCTGCGTCAACAACGCCGGTTGCATCCGAATTTCACGATTCATTTCGCGGAATTGGTTCGACAAAATCAGGAATTGGTTCAGGAAACCAGTATCGAGTCCCGGAAATGGCGCGGTTTGCTTGCGGAACTCGGCGGCAGACTGACGGAATAGCTTTTTTTTACGCCAGACTGCTAAGTAAATACGGAAATGCGATGAGAACGCCGAGCGTGCTTCCGAGGTTCGTGTATGAAGCAACGATCAATAAATGCGTGACGCGGTTTTTTTCGAAATCCGAGTAGCTGTTCAATTGATTGAGCGATTGAAAATCGCGGACTTGAGGCGTGTTGTATTTGGCTTCGATTCCGCCGGCGATCCAACCTGAAGCCAAAAACGGGTGCAGGGTGGTGAGCGGCGCGGCCAAAAAAGCGGTGGCGATTGTGAGCGGATGGCTTTTGGCAAAAGCGGCGCCGATGGCCGAAAACATTCCCGTAATGAGAATCCAGTATGCGATCGCGTGAATGCTGGATACGAGTCCTTTTTCCAAAAAAAACCAGGCCATGAGGGCAACGAAGGCAAGTGGAATGACCCATTTGAGAAAACTCCACGTGTTGTTTTTTTTGGGGAGCTCCATGAGTTTTTTTTCATCGATAAAAACCGGGTTTTGAAGAATTTTTTTGATTCCGGCTACGTGTCCCGCGCCGATGACGCACACGATTTTTTTGGCGGGCGTGTCCAGGATGCGTTTGGCGATGAATTGGTCGCGTTCGTCCACGAGTACTTGTTTGACGGTGGGCGCTTTTTGTCCGAGTTCTTGGATCAGATTGGTGACGATGTCTTGGCGTTTGAGTTCTTCGATTTTTTCGGGAGTGATTTTTTCTCCGGTTCCGCCGCCGAATATTCCCATCAGCAAGTAATACCCGAGTCGGAGTTTTTCCATTAATGGCATGAGGCCGAACGCGCGTTGCATCGTGACCTGGATGTTTCGGTCCAGTAACGCGACGGGGATTCCGTTTTGGGTCGCGGTTTGTTCGGCGATGATCATTTCTTGTCCGGGTTTCATGGAAACGCTTTCGCCGAGGCGTCGCTGGAGATTGGACAGGAAAATATTGAGCAAAAGCAAATAGGTTTTTCCTTCTTTGATAACGGCGCCAATGTCGGTTGACTGCCATTTGGAATCGTTTTTGAGCTGGTGATAGCGTTGTTCGTCGAGTTCGATTCCGACAACATCCGGTTTTTCGGTCAAGATGGTTTCTTGTGCGAGGCGAACGCTTTCGGCTGAAATATGGGCGGTTCCAATAAGAAGAATTTCTTTTTCGCCGACGAATAATCGTTCCAAAGTCATGTGGACGTAAAAAAGAAGTTTAAAGAGTTTTTAAAGTAATTTTTTGTTGTTTCATGGCGGCAACAAAGCCGTTAAACAACGGGTGGGGTCGCAAGGGTCGACTGGTGAATTCGGGGTGCGCTTGCGTGGCCACGAAATACGGGTGGCCCGGTAATTCGATGAATTCCACGAGTCTTCGTTGCGGATTTCGCCCTGAAAACACGAGTCCCGCGTTTTCGATTTGTTTTTCGTATTCGGGGTTGACTTCGTAGCGGTGCCGGTGGCGTTCTTTGATAACGTCTTTTCCGTACAAACTCGAAACGATGCTTCCGGGTAATAGTTGGGCGTCGTATTCGCCTAATCGCATGGTGTTTCCGAAATTTTTGGTTTCCAGATTGTGTTTTTGTTCTTTCATAATGTCGATCACGGGAAAAAGCGTGTCGGGATTGATTTCGGTGGTGTGCGCGTCTTTGAGTCCGACGACGTTGCGGCAGTATTCGACCACTGCCAATTGGAGTCCATAGCATAGTCCGAGAAAAGGAATTTTGTTTTCGCGGCAAAATTGAATCGCTTTGATTTTTCCTTCAACGCCGCTGGATCCGAATCCTCCTGGAACGATGACGCCGTCGAGTTCTTTGAGTTCTTCGAGGGTTTCGGAGTTTTTTTCGAATCGTTTCGAGTCGATCCAGTGGATTTGGGGTTTGATTCCGTGTTTCCAGCAGGCGTGTTTGACGCTTTCGATGACGGATACGTAGGAGTCTTCGAGCGTGAAGTCTCCGGTATCAAAGTATTTTCCGACGATGCCGATTTTTTTGGTTTCCGACGCTTTTTTGATGGATAACACGAATTCACGCCAGGAATTGATGTAATCCATGTTGCGCGAAATGAGTCCGAAGTGATTGAGGATTTTTTGGGAGAATCCTTGTTGTTCAAAAACCAATGGCTCGGCGTACACGGTTTCAAGGTCGGGCGCCGAAATCGTGGCTTCGACGGGAATGTTGGAAAAAACGGATAATTTTTCTTTGCGCGGGTCGTCAATGGGCTGTGAAGAACGCGCGATCACAAAGTCGGGGAATATTCCGAGTTCGTTTAAGGCGCGAATCGAGTGTTGTGCGGGTTTTGTTTTCATTTCCCCGAGATTGTTTGGAACCGGAAGAAACACCACGTGTACGAACGCCATGGGGTCTCCTTTGAGGTACATTTGTTTGACGGCTTCGATGAACAAAACGTTTTCGTAGTCGCCGATGACACCGCCGACTTCGATCAAAATGAAATCCGCATCGGTTTTTTGTTCGATTTCGCGGATGCGGCGAATGATTTCATCCGGAATATGCGGGGTGACCTGGACGGTTTTTCCGGCGTATTCGAGGTTTCGTTCGCGTTGGATCACGGATCCGAATACTTGTCCGGTAGTGATGTTATGGGTGCGGGAGAGTTTTTCGTCCATGAATCGTTCGTAGGTTCCGATGTCCTGGTCGGTTTCTCCGCCGTCAAACGTGACGAATACTTCGCCGTGTTCGGTGGGACGCATGGTTCCCGCGTCGAAATTCAGATAGGGGTCGATTTTGATGGCGGTTGCCGAGAATCCGTGGGCTTTGAGAAGGTTTCCGATGCTTGCGGTGACGATTCCTTTGCCAAGCCCGCTGATGACGCCGCCGGTAACCACGATGTATTTGGTCTTGTTTCCGTTTTGTTTCGGGTGTTTCATGGCACAGCCTGCTTTTGTTTTCGTCCAAGATTCTTTTGGCGGTTCCCCCTTAAAAATCTCTCGGCTTATGTTGGACAAAACAAGTTTTTTATAATTCTCGTTGCATTCATTCAAAGGGCGCATTTCTTCTTCGGCCCAATCTTCAAAGAAACGGTTTTCATTGGTTTTTTGGGGTTATGCAGGAAAAATTTATTAACTCCTTCAAAGCAATTTGTGACATGTCGCAAGGATTCGGAAGTGTTTTTGGTCGATACGGGTTATTGTTTTATGTATTGGTTTCCGTGCTTTTACTTGGGTGTCTTTCGTCCAGTTCGCCGGAAACCATCGTGAAGGATTTTCCGCAAGTCAAACAATTTTTGGCGTCGCATCCGAACGCGGTCCTGTCGTTTGGAAGTTATCCAAAAGCGTCGTTTGAAGCGGACGCGAATTATTGGACGGAAAACTGCGATCAAAACATCGCATCGCGGGATTTTTATTCGGGCACTTTTAAGGATGCCGATTTGGTGTTGGTTGTTTTGGTGGACCAGAATCTGCAACTGGTGTGCGCGTTTGAAAAACAAACGGGTTTTTCCAATCCGTCCGATTTAAATGCATCGGATTCGAATTCGGATGCGGATCAAAACACCGGGGTGTCGGATCAAAACGGCTCTCCGGTGCCGGATGCGAATCAAGTTGTTCCCGATTTGAACCAGACGCCGCCGAATCCGTGCGAAAATCCGTGGAATTGTTCGTTGTGGACCTTGTGCGACGGCAACAAGCAGACGCGCACGTGTTCTTTGAAATCGGGTTGTGTAATCGACCAAAACAAACCTTCGGAATCATTGCCGTGTACTTTTCAGGCGGGTTTGAAGAATTGTTCGGATCAAAACGGCGTGATTTGTGCAAGTAATCAGGCGTGCACGGGCGGTTACATTAACGCGAACAATACGGGGTTGTGTTGCACGGCGTGTTCCTTCAAATTCTGCGCGGATTTGAACGGAAGCGTGTGCGATGTCAACAAGGTTTGTTCGGTTTCCGTGGTTTCTTCGAAAGACACGAATTCGTGCTGTACGGGGACGTGCGCCGCGATTGATCCGTGTGCAGGGGTCACGTGTGCGGATTCGAACAAAACGTGTGTCGCGGGCACGTGTGTGCTGAAAACCTGCGCGCAAATGAACGGAAGCGTGTGCGGAACTGGGCTTTCGTGCTCAACGACCGTAGTGGACGCGAATGGTTCCAATGCCTGTTGTACGGGTACGTGCCAAGCGCCCCCGGCTCCGACGTGCAGTGCGCAAGGCGGTCAGATTTGTTCCGTGGGTTCGGCGTGTATTGTCGATTTCTTGCCGCAAACCGGCATTCATTATACGCCGGATGAAAACGGGTGGTCGACCGCGTCGGATTCCGCGTATTGCTGTGACATTAACCGCACGGAAGTGTATGGCTGTGCTTCGGGGGATTTGTCGATTGCAGGTCCGGCGACCTGGGGTCTTGGATTTGACGATAACGAATTAAGGGTGTCAGGTTTCGTGGTGGATTACGGTTTTTCGGATTCCAACAAGTTGGGGGCCACGATGATCCCGGTGGAATTGTATATCGACGGCGTCCTGGCGGCCGAATATACGCAGGTGTATGCCCATGAAAACGGCGTGTTGACGAGTTTTGCCAACGCGATTAACAGCGGAACCCACATTTTGTATTATCAGACGGATTCAAACCTGCTCGGAAAAACGGTGCGCGTGGTGATTGATCCGAACGACTTGTTTGTGGAGACCAGTTCTTCGAATAACGAGTATCAGGGAACGATTCAATAGTTTTTTTATTTCAGAATTCGTTTCCAAAGGCGGGGGTAGGGTCCGAATTGGGGTGTTGTAATATGTCCGCCGTTCGGTTCAATTGCAAGGGTAACGCCCAATTGATCCGCCAGGAATTGGCCGCGTTTTAAGGGCACGCGGAGATCGTTATCCGCGTGAACAACGATGAATTCGGAACACGCGGATTTTATTTTTTTCCAATCAAACGGTTCTTGGACAAATCCGTCGATGGCGGGAACTTTTAAGGGCTGGCAAAACCCCGCGACCAACACCGCTTTTCCGATTTTTTGTCCAGTAGGAAGTTTTTCGAGGAATCGAAGAATCGCGGGGCACCCGAGGCTGTGTCCGACCAAAATCGTGTTTTTGTCCGGTTTTACAATGACGTCAAAAAGCGTGGAAATCCATTCGTGTACAACCGGAAAATCCGGGTTTGGCATGAGAACCATTTGTGCAAAAACGTTTTCTTTGGCTTGGGAAACCATCCAGTTTTGCCAGTGATCGGGGTGGGTTCCGCCCCATCCGTGAATGAAAAAAACGCGTTTAGACGTGATTTTGAATCCCTTCGTTTGCGTGTTGAATGCGGTGACCGCCATAATCGAGCACGGATTTTAATAACAGAAAAAAAATCATGACAAAAGTGCCTCCGATTCCGCTGCTAAGAAACAGTCCGCCAAAAATAATCGTCAAATGCATCGGTACGATGCGCAGGTACGGGCTCGTGAAGTATTCGGAAATTTTTTTTCCTGCGTCGCCTGGCGATTGAAGGTCTTTATGGAGGTGAACGGAGGTTGATATTAGGTGGTTGGCGAAAAAAATCGCGCCCATGATGACGACCGCGGTCAAATCGAAGGGTTGTGATCCCCCGAAGGTGAATGCGCCGAGAAAAACGGCGTACACCAGATGAAAAAATCCGTAATGAAACGCGAAAAAACCGCTTGCGGCGAGAGATCCCAACAAAATCGTCTTTTTTTTTCCTTTTTCGGTGGTCTCGGCTTCTATTTGCGTGTTTTGTTTGGCTCCGAAAATCATGATTTTGACCACGGTGAAAAAACCGATGATCACGCTTTGCAGCCAGTATCCCCAAAGCACGGTCATGACGGTCCATCCGGCAAAAATCGCGAGAACAATGGTGCCCAGATTGGATATAATCAAGGACCAGTCCGTAATGTCCTGCGGAATGAATTTTCGCAGCCAGTTGTCGAGGAGAAAACTTTGTGCAGGCGCCATGTGAAACAAGTAATTTTACTGTTTTTATTTGTTTTGGAAGGTCCGGCAAAAACTTTTTTTCCCGGATTTTTTGCATTGAAAAAAGGCTGTTTGGGACGTGGGAGATTCGAACTCCCGTCTGAAGCTCGTCCGAACGGCTTTTCCCAAGGCTTTTCTTGGAAAAGGCTTTCCCGAAGCTCCGATCCTACCAAGCTAGACTAACGCCCCACAGCTTTTCTTTGAAAGAAAACCGGGAAAAGAACCTGTTTTGGTTTTTCGTGTAATAGATTACGGAAAAGAAAATTTTATTAAGGACCGCGCTTTAGTCCAATAACCCGATTTTTTGGGCCAAATGCTTTTTTGCGGTTTGAAGCAGTTTTTTTCCTTCCAGCGTGATGGAATAGATTACTTTGGTGTCTTGTTTTTGGGTGGAAACGAATCCACGGGACTCGAGTTTGTACAACACCACGTACGAAGAAACGTTTCCCGGCAAAAATCCGAATTCTTCCTGGATTTTTTTCCGTATTACGTAGGCGTGGGACGGTTTTTTTTTCAGCAATGCGAGAATGAAGACCCAGAGGAGTTCGACGCCGAGTTTGCGTTCCAGGCGCTGCATTTCGGGAGATTCTTCAAGCGTGATTTGTGATTCCTCCCGCTACTCGATATTTTTTTTTGATCATTTTTAACAGCTTGTTCGTATTCAAATCCAATATGCTTATTTGCGGACCGAGTTTGCTGTTGGGGGGCATCGTTTTTTGAAGTAGTGGGTATTGGGGTTGAGGCGTGACGGGGATGATTAAGTCGACACCTGAAAACATCCGTTTCACTTTGGGTTCGGTTTTGTATTGAGACCATAGTTGTTCATCGTCCGCAATAGCCCCAAATCTGGTTCGAATCCACTTGATTCCCCTGCGTTGGAGGTCTCTGCGGATACTGGTCGAAATCGCCTGGCTGGTAAGGCCATGAAGACATATGAACATAACTACCACGGGTCGTGTATCTGATATCACCGGCCGTTGATCAGGTCCAATCTTTCGATTCAAACGTTTTCGAATTATTTTTTTTCCAAGCAAGTGGCCTCGCCTGCCGCTGGCTCGAATGCCCCGATTCATCTTTTTAAGTAAGACCACAAAGATTATTAAATTGTTTCATACCCATAAAACAGTATTTTACAGTGGTAAATGAGGTGTTGTTTTGGCAAAGATTCGTGTTGCGGTTGCGGGCGTCGGAAACTGTTTTTCATCGCTTTTGCAGGGCGTGTATTATTATCGTGACGTGTCGGCCAATGATGGCACGGTTTCGGGTCTGATGCACAACGTGCTCGGCGGATACCGTATTTCGGACATCGAATTTGTCGCCGCGTTTGATATCGATTCGCGAAAAGTTGGAAAAGACCTTTCCGAAGCGATTTTCGAAAAACCCAATTGCACCAATGTTTTCTGCAGGGACGTTCCAAAGCAAAACGTGGTGGTCCAAAAAGGCCCCGTGTTGGACGGCGTCGCGTCGCACATGGCGGACTGGCCGGAAGAACGCAGTTTTCGCGTGGATGAAAAGCAAAAACCCGTGGATGTTACACAAGAACTGAAAAAAGCCAACGCCGAAGTCCTCATCAATTATATGCCGGTGGGTTCGGAAGAAGCCACCAAGTACTATGCCCAGGCTGCGTTGGACGCCGGGTGCGCTATGGTCAACTGCATGCCGGTTTTCATCGCGAGTAATCCCGAGTGGGCGGAAAAGTTCCGCAAAAAAGGGCTTCCGATTGTCGGCGACGACATGAAGTCCCAGTACGGTGCCACGATTACGCATCGTGTGCTCGCCAAACTAGCGGCCGATCGCGGGATCAAGATCATGGGAACCTACCAATTGAACGTGGGCGGAAACACCGATTTTTTGAACATGAAGGAATACGACCGCTTAAAATCGAAAAAAATTTCTAAAACCGAATCGGTTCAGTCGAATCTTCCGGTGCCGTTGCCTTGGGAAAAAATCCACATTGGCCCCAGTGACTACGTACCGTGGCTTAATGACCAGAAAATTTGTTTTACGCGTATCGAAGGACTCCAATTCGGAGACGTGCCCATGAACATCGAAGTGCGTCTTTCGGTGGAAGATTCCCCGAATTCAGCCGGCGTAGTCATCGACGCGGTGCGCGCGGCCAAACTCGCGTTGGATCGAAAAATTTCCGGGCCATTGACCAGTTTTTCAGCCTACCTGATGAAGCATCCGCCCATCCAGTATCCGGATGAGGTGGCTAGGTCCATGCTAGAAGAGTTTATCCGCGGAGAAAGAGAACGATAATCGGACATTCGACAAAAGATATCATTAAATGAAGTTCAAAGAGGAAATAACACATGACTTTGTACGCGCAACGGGAAAAATTCAAGCAGGTGAGCATCAAGATCGGGCTTCTTTTTTCGAAGATCCCCTTGACCGCGAACCAGTGGACGGTTTTGTCTCTTGTACCCGTTATTTTCGCGGTCTGGTTTTTGATGCGCCAGGATTTTTTGGCAGCCGGCGTCTTGTTTTTGATTTCCGCTTTTTTGGACATGGTGGACGGTGCCGTTGCGCGCGTGACGAACACGGCTTCGAAATACGGCGCGTACCTGGATACGATCATGGATCGTTATATCGAAGGGCTCATTATTTTTGGATTGGTGTTTGCGGTGCTTCCCAACTGGTATCTGCCGGTAACCGCGTGGATTTTCGCTTATTTTTTCGGCAGTTTTCTGACGACCTACGCGAAATCCGCGGCAAAAGAAAAAGAAATCATCCGCGAAGGAAAAGAACTCAAAGGAGGTTTGTTGGAACGCGCGGAACGCTTGTTTATCCTGTTCATCGGGATTGTTTTGGCGGCATTTAACCCGCTTTGGCTCGTGTACGTGCTGGCATTGCTTGCGGTTTTGACGAATTTCTCGGCGTTACAGCGGATTTTCATTGCGCGGCGAATCGCCAAACAAAAATAGATGCCTATTTCAACGCCAAAACGAGTTCGTCGTGGATACGCCTGTTGGTGGCCAGGTAATGGACGTTCCAATTCTTTGCATTCTGTGAAATCTTTGTCAGGGTTAGCGGTTTTCCCAAGAAATCCGTTACTTTTCCACCTGCTTCCGTGATCAAAAGGAATCCAGCAAGCGTATCTATCAGTGAGCTATGGTTTTTTACCACAGCATCGCTTCGACCGCACGCAATATCGGTCAATTGAATGGCGGTGCTTCGGCCCATGCAGGGTTGTCGAATGGCGTCGCCGATTTTGGCAACGATTTGTCCGCATTCGCTTCGGTGATTGTAACCCGAATTGAAGTGGATCACGCTTTTGGCAAGCGTGGGGGTTTTGGATACAACGATTGGTTTGTTATTGCAGAAAGCGCCGCCCCCGAGCGTCGCATGAAAGAGTTCGTCGTGAATCGGATCAAAGATAATTCCCAGGACAGTTTTTTGATCCTTGATGAGCGCGAGGGAGACCGCGAATTCGGGCAGGCCAACCGCGTAATTCGTGGTGCCGTCGATTGGATCCAGCACCCAAAAATCTTTTTTTTCGTTTTTTTCCGTTGTTTCTTCACCTAAAAAGCCGTATTTTGGGAATTTTTCCTTTAACGCGGCTTTCACGATATTTTCGACGTCTAAATCGGTTTGGGTGACAATATCCTGTGCACTTGTTTTTTGGTTGTAAATTCCTTTTCCGAAATTTGCTTTTAATAAAATCTGCGTCGCTTTTACGACTTCGATTGCGGTTTGCAATTCGTTTTCCATGCGGATATTGGTTCCTTTTGTTTTTTATTCGTTTGGGTTGGGTGTACGTATATGGCTGGACTTGAGGGGTTAACTGGGAAATCACTGAAAAAAACCGTGGTCATTTTCGGTTTGGATGATATTTTGGTTCCGGGAAAAGTATTGCAGTCGGTAGATCACAAAAAAATTGGAATCGTGTTGGCTCATTTGAAAACGCTTTCCGAAAAAATCCCTTCGTTTCGTTTTTTTCTTGTGTGCGGGTATCAGAAAGAAAAAACATTCGAAAAAATCAGGGAAAACAAATTGGATGCTTTTTTTTCCGAAGAAAACACGCGGTTCGTTTCTCAGGAATTTTTGGATTCTAAGGAACCGATGGATCGCGAAATCTATGACCAGCAGATCGCCAAGGATCCGCTTTTCAAAGACGAGTTTTTCAAGCAAAAAGCCATTGATCAAATCGTTGAATCGTTAAACGTTTCCAAAGATCGGGTCGTGTTCGTGGGGCATGACATCTGGTTTGACGCGTTTTATTCCCAGCGTTTTTCCCAAGTTGATTTCGTTTTGGTCAAAGACGGTTTGGCGAATCAAAGCGTTCCGTTCGAGCGAGTGATGAAGGGATTGAATTACATTCATTTGGATTGGGATGACCTGCGAAAAGTGTTGCTGGGAAAACTTCCCGTTCAAAACCTGGATCCGTTAAAGAATTTCATTCATTTTCAGTTGCAGCGCCAGTTGGTGTCGTCCGAAACCATGGGAAAACTCGTGGAAGCGCGCCAAAAACAATTGGAAGAAAAAGCGCGTAAAGATCTCATGGAACTATAAATCGTCGCGACCCATACCTATTTATTTATGAGGGGCTTTTTTCTTTCCAGTGATTTCTCATGAAAATAGTTTCGATTAAAGGCAGTCAGATACTCGATTCGCGCGGAATCCCCACCGTGGCGTGTTCGATCAAAACGGGTACTGGGTCTTTTTCGGCTATGGTTCCAAGCGGAACTTCAACGGGACAATATGAAGCCCTTGAACTGCGGGATGCCGGAAAAGAATTTGACGGAAAAGGGGTCTTAAAGGCCGTTCAAAACGTCAATGGTCCCATCGCCAAAGCGCTGGTGGGAAAATTATTTCAGACCCAGCGGGATGTGGATACCGCCTTGATCAAGTTGGATGGGACCAAAAACAAATCCAGGCTTGGCGGAAACGCGATTCTCGCGGTTTCCATGGCGGTTTGCCGGGCTGGTGCCGACGAACGGAGAATGAATCTGTACGAATATATCGGTCAGTTGGCGGGAAATAAGTCGTTTGTTCTGCCCGTTCCGCAGTTGAATGTCATGAACGGCGGTTACCATGTGGGATTGAAAAACGATATTCAGGAATCCATGTTTTTCCCGTCAGGCGCGAAGAGTTTTTCAGAAGCGCTTCGAATTGGGACTGAAGCGTACCACTGCCTGAAAAAAATCCTCCTGCAAAAATACGGCGTTTCAGCCACGTTGATCGGTGCCGAAGGCGGGTTTGTTCCTGAAGCCGTAAAAAAGCAGGCGGATCGAATGACGTTGATACAGCAAGCGGCCGAAGAAACCGGGTATGCCAAAAAAATAGATTTTGCAATCGATGCTGCGGCAAGCGAGTTCTATGCGAACGGATCATATCAGATCGGGTCCCAAAAATTTTCAAGCGAATCTTTGGTGGAGTATTATTCCGAATTCATTTCGAATTATTCGATCGTTTCGCTTGAAGATGCGTTTTCTGATGATGATTGGTCCGGCTGGACAGCGCTCACCAAGAAACTTGGTTCACAATTGCAGATCGTTGGAGACGACCTTCTCGTCACGAATCCGGAGCGGATCAAGCGCGCGATTTCGGAAAAAGCCTGTAATTCGCTTTTGCTAAAAGTCAATCAGATCGGAACCGTTTCGGAGTCGATTGACGCGTTTTTAATAGCCAAAAACGCGGGTTGGACGACGGTTGTTTCTCATCGCAGCGGAGAAACCGAGGATTCTTTTATCGCGGATTTGGTCGTGGGGCTTGGGTGCGGACAATCGAAATTCGGGGCTCCCGCGCGAAGCGAACGGACCGCAAAATACAATCGATTGCTTCAAATCGAGGAGACCTTGGGTTCGAAAGCCCGGTTCGGTTCCATTACCGCGCGATAAGGCCCCGGATTCCTTTTTTCTTTTTGCTTTTCCGTTCGCTCTTCGTTACCAAGCGGATTCGGGTTCGCCTTGGCGGAGAAGAAGCGAATTTGTTTTCGCGTTGCGTAGCAGGGTCGGATACGCGCATCGCCGATGTTCCTTTCGTCGTTTGCTTGGCGGAGGTAGATTCGATTTTTGTTTTCGATTTTTTTTGAACATTTTGGCATACCTTTAAAAATGTTTTAGGGGATTATATAAACTCACGCGTTCGAAAATTATAATCCGATAATAATCGGATTGTATGCAACAACGTGTGGTTAGAGGGAGGGATTTTCATCGTTGGAATCATCGGTCTTGGAGAACTAGGCGAACTTTTGATTCGTCAGATCAGCCCGAAAAAACAGACTTGGGGAGTGGATATCGACCCGAGAAAAATTTCAAGCCTGCGCAAGGAAGGGTTTGACGTCGGGGACACCATCAAATCGGATGATGTCTACATCATTTCGGTGTATTTGACGGATCAGGTCAAGAGCGTCATCCAGCAGATTCCATTGGACAATAACCCGTTGATCGTTGTCGAATCGACGGTTCTGCCTGGGACCCACAAATGGATTCAAGACTACAAACGCAAGAACGAGGTTTCGTTCGATCTCGTTTTTTTTCCTCACCGATACAATCCGGATGATGCGGATCACCAGTTGTTTAATCTGCACCGGATCATGGGTGGCGAAAGTAAACGGGCCGAACAGCGCGCGATCGAATTCTATTCGGATTTCATGGACCGAAAATTGATCCATATGTTTCCAATGGAAGTCGTCGAATTGTCAAAGCCCCTCGAAAACGCGTATCGTTATTACGAGATCGCGTTCGCGGAGGATCTTCGACGCGTTTGCGAGGAAAAAGGAATCAACTACAAACTTTTGCGTCAAGCCGCCAACACCAAATGGAATATCGACATCAAGGAAGCGCGAACGGGTATCGGTGGCAAATGTCTGCCGAAAGACACCGCCTTGTTGGATAATTTCTTTGACAACAATCTTGTCTTTCGGAACTCGATTGAAACGAACATGCGTTACGAAAACGACTTTGTCCAAAAAAGCATGGTGCGCGCACGAAAGTGAATATTGATCGAGTAGGGCCTGTTGTGGGTAAAAGGAGGAAATGGCATGGCAGCAGTCGGTAATTCGTCAAGCGGAGCTTCGAAGTTCATGCGGAATTTCGTGATGCTGTTCATCCTTCTTGCCCTCGTGGTGATCATCAACGGAAAGTTGTTTGTTCATCACGACCCCAACATTTTTCTGCTCGGTTATGGAATAAGCGTGACAACGATTATTTTCATCACGTTTTACATCGCGCACACCCAGTACCGGGATCCCGTGGAGAATATTTTCCGGTTTAACCTAAACGCCGGAAAAAAAATGCCGTTCATTTCGATAATCGTGGCCGCGTATAACGAGGAAAAACTGATTTCTCAGTGCGTCGATTCTCTGATTCGAACGAGTTACAAAAACCGCGAAATCATCGTGGTAAACGACGGTTCCACGGATGGCACCGCCCAGGTGCTTGGCCAATACGAAAAATATTCCGACGTAAAAATACTCAATCTCAAGCAAAATATCGGAAAGAAAAAAGCGATCGCGGAAGGATTGCGGATCGCCAAGGGAGAACTATTTGTTTTCACGGATAGCGACAGCGTGCTTGCGCGTGACGCCGTGGAACGGATCGTCAATATTTTCGTTTTCGACGATACGGTGGGAGCGGTTTCGGGGCATGGCAGGGCGTTGAATGCCGAAAAAAACATCTGGACCAAGATCCAGGATTCGTGGTACGAAGGACAGTATTCCATCAAGAAAGCGTTTGAAAGCGTGTACGGGGCAGTGACCTGCGTGTCGGGTCCGCTGGCTGTTTTTAGGCGCGAAGCCGTATACAATTACGTTCCCGCATGGGCCAATGACCGTTTTTTGGCGAAAGAATTCCGGTTTGCCACGGATCGCACCATGACCGCGTTCGTGCTCGGCAGCCGGTTTATCGGACCGACTTTGCAGAAAAAATTCGCGGATTCACCGTTCGTGAAAGGCACCGAGTATGCGACGCGGGATTGGAAAATCGTGTACTGTAAATCCGCCAAAGTGTGGACCAAAGTACCCGAAACCATCGGAAAGATTTTCAAACAGCATATTCGATGGAAAAAAAGTTTTATTCGGAGTATTTTTTTGACGGGAACGTTTTACTGGCGAAAACCGTTCTTGGCCGCGTTGCGATACTATCTGGGAATCATTTACGTGTTCATGGGCCCGTTCATCGTGTTTAGGCATTTGATTTTGCTCCCGGCGTCCGGACAATTCTTGACGGGGGCATTGTATTTGGGCGGGATTTTCTTCGTGGGTTTGCTGTACGGCATTCTCTATAAGCTTGAGAATCCGAAAAGCGATCTTTGGGTGTATCGACCGCTCATGAGCTTGATGTCAACGTTGGTTTTGTCATGGTTCATTTTTTATTCGATTTTGACGATTCGAAAAAACGTGTGGCATCGGGGTTAAACCATGGATTCGACGAAGATATTCCAGTTTGTCATTCTAGTAGTTGTCGTCGGTTTTTTGGCAACCGTTGCGGTGCGGTTCGCCGAAATTGACGTGTATCAGTTGACGGGGTTGTCGGTTTTCGGGCCGTCGGTTGATATCGAACCGTCAAAGGACCCGGTCGTGAATTCGAATTTTTCGCTTCCGCCTGAACGAAAAGTGGTGTGCGAGAAACGAACGCCTCAAAACGCGTCTTCGTTAGGAACCTTGGTGACGCAGTCTTTTCAAAACGGCCAGTGGACGCCGGAGGACATCTCGTGCGAATGGCGGTGTAATGCGGGTTTTCAGAAAATAGGCGCGGTGTGCGTTGACATTGACGAATGTTCGGTTCAGTCCGATGCGTGTGGAACCGGCGAGACCTGCAAAAATTTGACGGGGGGATTTATTTGCCGGAACGCGTCGCTTCTGCCGTCGCCGTATGTGGCTATTTTCGATTCGTATCCGAAAGCAAACGATTCGAAATCCACTTTGTATGATTTTTTAAACGAGGGAAGCATCGATATTGCGGACCAGTTCTTAAGGGATCAGTTCGTGATTCCGCGGTATAAACCCGTCGAATTCAAGCCGCCGCTTTCGTGGACGGAGGATCCGTATGACGAAAAGTATTGGCAGTTCATGTTCTATAGTTTGCGGGAAACCCGCCACTTGGTGTTTGCCGGAAAAGTAACGGAGGATCCCAAGTACTATCAGAAACTTTCGGAAATCATCGAGGGTTTTATCGATACCGGCATGGATGAAAACAAGCCGTATTCATGGGATTTGCATGGCGCGGCGTTTAGGACCATGGTGCTGGTGAATTCCTGGTGGAAACTGCGCGAAGCCGGGTTGTTGCCCGAACCGCTTTCGACCAAGATGCTAAAAGCGATTGAAGTCCACGGCGAGTTTTTGGAAAAAGAAGAGAATTTTCAGGGCGAACACAATCACGGCATCAATCAAGCAGCGGGGTTATTGCTGATTGCCGAGAATTTTCCGGATCTGCCAAAATCGGCGGAATGGAAAGCGCTTGCGATTTCGCGTTTGAATGATTCCATCGAAAATAACGTGGATGCCGACGGGGTGTTAAACGAAAATTCGCCGTATTATCATTTTTACAGCATGGCGTTGTACTGGGAAATTTTCAAGTACGCCAAGGAAAACAAGATTGAATTGGGGGATCATTTCGAGGACAAGCTTAAGGGAATGATCGGATATGCCGCGTTTATTTTGCAGCCGGATCTTTCGACTCCGACGCTGGGCGCTTCGCTTGAGACCCAGGTCAATTACGCGCAGGAATTTCGGGAAATGACCGAAATCAATTCTTATTTGAAGTACGTGTTGACGCGCGGCGCCGAAGGAACAAAACCGCCTAAAACATCGGTGTATCTGCCGCATGCCGGGCAGACGATTTTTCGGTCGGATTGGGAGGCGGGAGAAGAATTCAAAAAAGCCTCGCAAGCGATTTTTGATTTCGGAGCGTATCGAACCAAGCACTCCGACCTTGACGCGCTTAGTTTTACCTTGTATGGTTCGGGAGGGGTTTTGATGCCGGACTCCGGGTTGTTCACGTACGAATCCAACGAAGAAAGGGATTATTTTCATGGGACTTCCGCGCACAATACCGTGGTGGTGGATGGAAAAGATCAGAACGAAGGCGCTGCCATCAGCGGAAACTTTATTTCCGGCAACGGGTTTGCATATCAGTCGGGTTTTCATCAACTGTATCCGGAAGTGACGCATGTACGCGGTTTTCTGTTGTACGGCTCGGAATACGTGGTCATCATCGATCGTTTGATCTCGGATTCGAATCATTCGTTTGAACAGGCGTTTCATTTTTTTCCGGAAGCGCAACTCATCAGCGACGGCAATATTTTGCGGGGCGTGGATTTGGATTCCGATCGTGCGGTGGCGTTGATCCAGGTGCATCCGTCCCCCGCGTCGACGTCGTTTTATAAGGGGGAAACGACTCCTTTTCGGGGCTGGTGTTCCAAACAATACGAAATCGCGGTTCCGTGCGAGTACGTGGGGTTTACCAAAACGGGTTCTTCTGCGGAATTCATTACGTTGATCAAAATCGGGGATAAGGATCCGGATATTTCGGTGACTTTGCTTGAGGATTCAGGGGATCGGATTCGTTTTAGGGTCCGGGATTCGGATCGCGTGATCGAGTTTGGTTTTGAGCATTTGATGCGACCGGAAGAAATGGTCTTTGTGAACGAACTAAACGGTGGTGTTGGGTCATGAGGTTAAAAGAAGTGGCCATCGTGTTGGTGCTTGTTTTCATTTTCGCGGTGCTGTTGGTCAAGTATTACGATCCGAAGGTGTTGAATCCAAAACCATCCGATTTTTCGGTGGACATGCATGTGGATTACCTTAAACTCGAGGAAGAAATCGTGGAAAAACAGGTTTTTTTCGATGAAAACCGTTCGGGGGGCGAGGCAAAGTCGGTTCCCGTGTTGGTGTACCATGGCGTGACGCCGTTTCCCGAAAGCGGAAGCGTGACCATCGATCAATTCAAGCAACATATGTTCGCGTTAAAAAAAGCGGGGTATGAAACCGTGACTCAAAAGGATTTGTACGAGTTTTTGAAGGGAACAAAAACGTTGCCGGACAAATCGTTTGTTTTGACGTTTGATGACGGGCGAAAAAGCTCTTTTTACAACACGGATTTGATTCTAAAAGCCCTGGATTACAAGGCCGCGATGTTTATTGTCGCCAAGTATTCCGTGGAAGGAAACCATCGGTATTACCTGAACAAGGCGGAAATCAACGAAATGCGGGCAACGGGCCGGTGGGAAATCGGGGCGCATAGTTACAATGGTCATGTGACGATTCCAATCGATAGCGCGTCGAATCGAAATTCGTTTTATGGAAACAAGCTGTGGCTAAATGACGAAAACCGTCTGGAAACCGATGACGAGTTTTATTCGCGCGTGGGAACGGATTTGATCAAGGCCAAAAACCTGGTTCGGGAAGAATTCAATCCGGAGTTGTTGGCGTTTGCCTTGCCGTTTAGCGATTTTGGACAGTATAAATCCAACGACCGCAATGTCATGCCGATTATGTCACTGCTTTTGAAGCAGAATTTTCCGATTGTTTATTATCAGTTTAAACCGATTGCCAACCGCGATTTTCGATCCAACTATCCGGATCCGGGGCAAGGATCCGATTTCGTGATTCGTCTGACAGTGTATTCCGAGGATTCGGCGCTTGACGTGATGGAGCAAATGGAAGCAAGTCGCGCGTTGGATTTGCCGTACGCGGAAGATTATTCCAGTCGTTTTCGCTGGATTGACAATTGGGGAAAGTTTTCATTGGAAAAAGATTCGATTAGCCTGGTTCCGGGCGATGACAAGACCACGGGGTTGGTGTATCTGGACGGATCGTATTTGTGGACGGATTACGAGTATTCTTTTTCGACCCAGTTTTTTTCCGATCTTTCCGTTGCCCAACTGGTCCGATACCAGAATCCGGAAAATTATTTGGCGTGTCTTTTTCGAGGAAACTCGGTTTCAGCGGTCATGACCTACAATAATTCGACCGAGGTGTTAAAACAAGCCGCGCTTCCGTCGCAAATCCATTTGACCGACGGTAGTTTCGTGGTTTTGTCAACATTTGTCGGTCCAAGAGAAATCAGTTGCAGCATCAACGGGATTCGGGTGTTGACCGCGAATCATCTGGACGCGGTCAGTCACGGCGGGATCGGAATCAAAATGTTTACTACGGTTCCGAATCAAAGCATTGTCATCAATCAGATTTCGGTGAAGTGAAGGGATTTTTCTTTTTCACAGTTCAAAAAGGGTTTTTTGTTTTTTTTGCAGTCCTTTGATTTTGGTGGACGGGTTTGATACTTCAAAATCGATCGCGAAAAACTCGAGACCGTATTTTTCGAGGAGTTCCCGGGCGTTTTTTCGGATTTCGGGGGCGATCAGGAGGCCTCGCGTTTTTTTTCCTTTCATGTTTTGGACCTGGTCCATATAGCGTTTCAGTTGTTGCACCGCGTTAAAGTCGGCTTGGCGTCGCTTGAGTTCAATGACCACGAGTCGTCCTTCCTTGTCTTCGGCGAGGATGTCCACGAGTCCTTTGCGCAGGACTTCTTCTTGGTTGAGCGGTTTTAATCCGGCTTCGAGAAACGATAAGTCTTGCATGAGTTGGTCGGAGAGTTCGCGTTCGCTTCCGAATAATCGCAGATCGCTTGCTTCGTCCATTTCGTAGCTTTGAAGGTCGTCGACGTTGTAAAAAATGACTTTCATGGTTTCTTTGGGGTGCAATTTGCTTGCGGTGATGATCAGGGTGTCGTCGGATAGTTCGCATCCGATGGTCGAACCCATCATGTAGTTCGTTGGACGCAACAATCGGTTCTGGTGAATCGCAAACGAGCCGTCGCCTTTGATCATAAGCAGTCGTTTTCCTTTGGGGAGTTTGGAGGCCGCGCGACCCCAGTACTCTACATAACAAGTGCCGACGATGTTCGCCAATTGTTTGCACAACACCGCGTGTTCAATTCGTTCTTTGACGAAAGATAGTTCCATTATTAATGCGACCACCAATTTCTTTTTAATTTGAAAGCGTGTGGTCCCTTTGTGATTTGCCTTTTCGAAGCAAAGAAACGTGTGGTGGAATGGTTTGAAAAAAATTCAGGAACCCTTTTTCCGGTCCGGCAGAAAGCGCTGAACGAAAATCCGTCGGCTTAGAACTCGTAGTAGGATACTTTGAGTTCCAGATCGGGTCCCGCGATGGCTTTGGCGATCGTGACGTGGTTGTTGTCGTCTTGCGGAATGATTTTGAGGACGCCAAACAAGCCGTCTTTGGATCGTTTGAAATGACCGGTGGTCATTTTGATGCGGGTGTTGTCGAAATTGTAAGAAAATAAGCGGGATCCCAGCAAATAGTTTCCGATGCCGCTTTTGATGTTACCGGTGGCTTCGATAATCGTGACTTCGTGGATATTGTGTTCGATCATGGCGGTTTCAAGGCATTTGAGGACGTCGTCGTTTTCATCGAACACCAATTGAAGTATTCTTTTGGTGGCGTTTTTGGTCCAAAGCATCGATTCGGGGCTGGTGGTCATTTTTTTGTCTCCTTTTATTCCATGTATTCGTTTCGGCATTTGTCCGAACAAAATCCTCTTAGGAATGCGACGCTATTGTCATCCACGATGTCTTTTGCGCAGTTGAGGCATTTTCTTTTTTTTCGGAGCGGGTTTGCCGTAAATCCAGGCTGTGGGTTGATTCGCATGTGTTTTCACCTACCCTGCATATACTATTGACGATAGTCTTAAAAACGATGGATCGGGGGTGTTTTCTTGTAGAAAGAGGTTTATGGTATGTTTTTTAGAGGGTGTGGAGTTCTTCTGGTGCACGGGTCAGGTACTCGGCGCCTGTTTTGGTGATTCGAATGTCGTCTTCGATCCGGATGCCGAATGAGCGGGTGTAAATCGCGGGTTCAAGCGTCACGACTTGGTTTGGCGCGAGTTTCCATGTTTCTTTGGTCGCCATGCGCGTGGGATAATCGTGGACTTCGAGTCCGATGCCGTGTCCGAGCGCGTGCGGAATATGGGTTTTGAAACCGGAAAAAATCACGTCGTCGGCGGCTTCGAAGAGATCCGACGCGATTGCGCCGGGTTTTGCAAGTTCAAAGGCGCGTTTTTTGGATTGAGAGACGACCCAGTATTGCCATTGCTGTTCTTCGGTTGGTTTTCCCCTAAAAAAAGTCCGCGTGAGGTCCGCGCAGTATCCGTCGTACTTCACGCCAAAATCAATCAGCAGAAAATTATTTTTTCCGATTTTTTGCGGCGCCGGATTATGATGCGGGATTCCCGCGTTTTTTCCAAAAGCAACAATCGTGGGGTACGCGAGTTCGTCAACGGTTTTGAATGCCTCGTTTTCGAGTTTTTCGGCGAGTTCTTTTTCGGTTCGGATTTTTTTGACGAATTCCGGCGCGTGTTCGAGGATTTCGCTCGTGATTTTGCAGGCGGTTTTGATTTTTTTGATTTCTTGCGGGGTTTTTTCAGCGCGAACAGTCGCCAAACCCGAAGAAATGTTCACGAGTCGTTTGGGGTGAAAGTGTTTGCGCAAATACAAGACGCGTTGATAGGGATAGGTGTCATAATTGAGGCCGACGATTTTGTTTTTGAATCGCTGGGACAAAAAAAGGTCCATTTTTTTTTGGCGGTCGATAATGACCACGTGTAGAGGTAATCGTTTGAGGTCTTCGTCGAATTCCATCGAGTGAACCAAAAGCGTGGGATGCGGTTTGTTTTTTTCAAGGAGCAAAATGTTGTTGTCAAACCGTTTGGGGTCGAGTCCTGAAAAATATTGAAACGCCGGATCGAGGGATTGGCGGGTGTTTCGGATGATTACGGTCGTGGCGGGGGTTTGACGGAACAAGTCCCGGATTTTTTCTTTCATTGTAATCTACTGTCACTGAAATTCTTTTAGCGGCTTATTTTTTTTGAGCATGGGAAGCCCGGTTTTCGAGTTTTCCACCACGTTGTATCCGATGGGCAAGTCGATGGCACTGGGTTTTTTTTCGGATGAAAAAAAGAATAGTTTTCCGTTTTGGTTGAGGTAATATGTTTTTCCTTTGCTGTTTTTGTATTCAAATCCCATGGCAGTTCCTTCGGTATTGTTTTGGGGTATTGGGGTTATTAAACGTTTGTAAAAAACCTTTCCTTATGCAAAAGTCGAAGATTTTGAAGCGGTTCGATCTGTTCCTAAAAGCGCTTTCGAAGAACGATCGGGTTGGATTGTGGGTGCATTGCGACGGCGATGGTTTGATGTCCGGGGCGATCGCGGCGAAAGCCGTTGAGTCCTTGATTGGAAAACGACCGGATATTTTTTTCTGTTCGGGGTATCCGAATCAAGACGGTTTAATGAGAAAAATTTCCGTTTTAAAGGACCGCCAATGCAACAAGGTGTTGATTTTGGATTTGTCACTGGACCAGGATGATTTTGTCATCAAAAACCTGGAACCGTTCGCAGAAGTGCTGTTTGTCGATCATCACAAGGTGTATAACGATTTTAATTCGGAGAAAACCGTGTTCATCAAGGCGGAATGGATCGCTCCCAAAGGAATGGATCCGTCCAAGTATCCCGCGTCCAAAATGGCGTTCGATTTGTTTTCGCGTCAGGTGGATTTGTCTTCGTCGAGTTGGCTTTGCTGCATCGGATTGTACGCGGATTGTGCGAACGGCGCGTGGAAAACTTTTTTCGACTCGGAATTGAAAAAAAGCAAGACCGATTTGGACGCGATCAAAAAAAGCTGTCAGGTGATCGACGCGGTTGGAATCATCGATAACTCGAAGTTTTCGGAGTTGTACCGATTGTTTTTGGACGCGTCGGGCACCAGAGACATTTTGGCTTCGGATTTTTTCGGTTTGGCCAAGGATTTGGAGGAAGAAATGGATTATTGGCTTTTGGAATTCAAAAAAAAAGCCGAGTTTTTTCCGGAGATCGAACTCGTGTGGTTCGTGTTCCATCCGCGTTTTCCCATCAAGTCCCCGTTCATCAACAAGATTTCGTTCGATTTTTATCCCAATCAAACCGTGGTGTTGGTTCAGTTGCTGGACGGAATGAAGACCGCGAATTTTTCTGGCCGTCGGCAAGACGGCAAGGTGCGCGTGAATGATTTGCTTGAAGAAAGCGTCAAAGGAATCGAAAACGCAAGCGCGGGCGGGCATGCGCCGGCGGCCGCGGGAAAAGTGTCGCGGGAAAATTTGGAATTGTTCAAGAACAACCTCCTTTCGGAATTGCGCAAGCGAAATGTGGCCAAGTAGTCTTATGCCTTGATCCGGCTGAGTTTGTATTGGGCGTGGTGTTCTTTCCACATTTTGACCCAGTTTTCCTTGATCCACTTGTTTTGTTTTTTGAGGAGCTCGACCCAGCCGAATTCGCGGAATTCGTTGGTAACGCTTCCGCCGCGATGGGGATGACGGTGTTTGCGCGGATGATTGGATCCGAACCCCTGAAAGTAATGAATGAGTTCGTGGAGCATGGTGACGTCCACGACGAATTGGGGGACGCGCGGATCCTGGAAAACCGTGTTGATTTCAATGATGGATCCGTATTGAACATTGCCTCGCAGGGGTTTGATGTGCCCGAGTTTTGTTTTCCATGGTTTTCCCCATCGGACCACGAGTAAGTTGGTGATTTCTTTTCCTTTGAAGTATTCTCGGCAGATTTGGGCGCAGCGGCGCGCAAGCAATTGATCGGAATGCGGCGATGTCATAGGGGAGTCTAATACCATCGGGTTTCGGAATGTATTAAAGCATTTGGTTGTTTCTATTGAGTTGGAGTGATGGCCGATGTTTCATCCTGGAAAAGTGTTGACGGTTTTAAGAAACGATGATAAAGGCGTTTTAGGAGCGGATAAAAGCGTTCAAGCGGTTGTGTTGATGTGGGATGACAATTTGTTGACGGTGGAAGTCGAACCGGTGTTGGCGGACAAAATCAAGGATAATGACGTGGTGTTGCTGGATTATTCTCCCAAGTATCAGACGATTCCCGTGCCAAAGCAGGTCGTGGTCAAGATTTTGCGCGGAGACGTGGCCAAAAAAGTCTGGAATGACTACGCGGAAAAAGTAAAGAAACGAAAAGTGGAATCGGAAGGCGCCGAATTGGATCAGATGCCGGAAGGATTTCACATCCGCTGAATTGAGGGAATCATGGTTCTCAAACGATTTGGCGTTTTGGCGATTATTTACCGTTTGGATTCGGTGTCCGGCGAGCCGTTGTTCTTGATCATGCACCGAAAATTGAATTGGTCCGGTTGGGAATTGTTAAAAGGCGGAATCGAACCGAACGAAAGCGAGGAAAACGCGTTGCGGCGCGAAATTTTCGAGGAAAGCGGTTTGAAAAAAATCGAGATCATCAAGCACTTGGATACGAACATGGTGTATTGGGATCGGAACCGGAAAATCCAGAATGAATTGTCGGTATTTTTAGTGAAAACCGACGAAGAAGAATCGGTTTCGTTTTCCAATAATATCGTGAAAGAACATGACGGATTTGAATGGTTGTCGGGTTCCGAAGCGATTCGAAAACTGAAATTTTCGGATACGAAACGCTTGATTTCGTTTGCGCAAGACGAATTGAAAAAAACTCTCGGTTAGGGATGAAAAATGCCGATTCTTCAGGTTCATGTCTTTGTTTTTGGTCGCGTGCAAGGCGTGGGATACCGTTTTTTTGTTTCTTCCGCGGCGAATCGAAATAAACTGACAGGATTCGTCCGAAATGTGCCGGATGGAAGCGTTGAAATCGTCGCGGTCGGCGAAAAAGAAAAACTGAACGATTTTTTGGCGATGCTCGAAAAAGGAACCTGGTTGGCCCGAGTGGATCACGTGGTGTCGGATTGGATGGAATCCTACGAATCGTTTTCAAAGTTTGAAATCCGGTTTTAGGTCACGGTTCGTTGGTTTTGACCTGTAATTCGATTTGTTTGGAGTATTCTTTGTCGCCGACAAACGCCTGTATTTCAATAAGATAGGTTCCGGACAAAGCGGGTTGCACGGGGTTGGGTCGGATCGTGAATTGGGCGTTACGCGTTTTGTCAAGCACGGGGATGACGCGTGAAGACGGATAAATGATCAGGGCTTGGTCATCGGACGCGCGCACCAGAATCGATACGTCGCGTGCGGGTTGATTGGACGGGTTGGTTAATGTTACCACAAGATTCGTACTGGTTTTTACCGGCAAGCCGTCGGATCCGATGCTAAGGTTGATGGGTCCGTCGAATTTGGCGTCGATCGGGTTTCCATTGAGAAACGAAAAAATACTAAACGCGGTGTTGTTTTGGGTGAACAGCACAAATGCCAGGCATCCGACCACCACAATGGCTGCGACAATCGCCGCGTATTTTTTGGCGGAATCCATGTCCAGATCGAGTTGCGGAAGCGAATCGTATATTCCCATGTCCAGGCCTTTATTAGATACAGATTCGAAATATTTAAACCTTTTTACTGGGAAAAGTGAACGCATCGAGGCAAGAACAATTCTGGGAAGATATCTTTATTCGCTGGAATAAAAACGAGTAGGAAAAATAAGCTGATTGGCTGTGACAGCCATGAGTTTTACATCAGTAGACTTTTTCCGTTTCGCATGATGCAGCGCCCATCCACAAATATGCTGGGTTTTCGCAGAATCGCATCGTTATGAGTGCCTTCTGCCGTCGTCCATGTGGCCCCCGTGTCTGCGCCTTCGGGGTCTCCAAACGCCACGTGCACGCCCACATGCTTTTCATCCACCAAATCGTTACCGGTGAGTTTGGTCACCGCCACATTGGTCCCTAAACCAAGTTCGCCGATGCGGTCCGCGTTGGGTTCCGCATGGATTTGGGCAAGAAACTTTCTGAGCAGTCGCGGGTTCTTGCACCGTGCGGTTTGAGGGATCGCGCGACCGTTTCGGATTTGCACAGTGATGGGCGTTTTATGACAGTCGCCAACGTTGTTCATCACGGCATCGATCACAAGGTTTCCGTTGGCGGAAGCGGGCGCGGTGAATACTTCTCCTGCGGGCAGGTTTCCCCAATAGTTTTTAGAGAGAATAGCGTTATCTTGAACCCAGCGATGTCGGGGAGTAATCGAAAAAGTCATGTTGGTCCCGCTGGAAGACCGGACTTGGATGGTTTTGCATCCGTGTACCGCTTGAAAAGTCCGCCGTGTGAATTCATGCATGCGTTTGGAGTTTAGGGATAGCACTTCTCGGACTGCTTGCGGTGTAATGCCGTACATCAGCGCAAGACGAGTACCGCTTTTTTTTCCGTATCGCCGCTCCACACTATTCACAATCCGGTCTACGGGGCCATCAAGCTTGCTGGCGGGACCATTCGCTGCAAATACAACCGCGTTTGCTCGTGATAATGCGTCGATGCGCCGATTCTCAACTGTGCTGGTGGGAGATCGTTTTGAATCTAGCTGCATGGATCGAGCGGTGATCCTGCGTTTTCGAAAGTGTTCCCGAATCGCTTTTCCGAACCGGATGTTTTGACCCCCGTAAAAAACAGAAGCGCTTTGGATAGGAGTGATCTTTGAATGGCCTTCAAACGTAGTTTGCGCGCGGCTGAGGTGTTTAACGATTTGTCGGGCTGCAAATTGGACGGGCGCATGTTTTGCATAACGGGCGGCTTGGTTGCGCAGTTCTCCCAGGCGTTGCCTACGTGTTATTCCTCGGTGCTGCGGATTTCCAAAGGCAGAGTCCATCACACGATTGGTTTCCGCTTGGACTCGTTGTATGCGACGATTTCGTGCGGGCATTGTATATACGGAGTTCCTATAATTAAAAAAGGTTCCGGCGAATTCAAAACGGGCGAAGTTCTCGGCCAGTCTTCTTTAGAAAACCGTCGATAAACCGTGCAGCGTGGAGCGGTCGTGGGAAGACATCTTCATCCGCTGGAACAAAACCTGCGGCAAAAAGATATTTCCACAATCATCGAAAGAAACGTCTTTTATTATAGTTGTTTGTAATATACTATAAGGTGTTATGATGGCTGATAATTCGACTATTCAGATCCCGGTTAAAGTAAAGAAGGATTTGGATGCATTCAAGGAAAACGAGCGTGAAACCTACGCGGATGTGATTGAGAAATTATTAAGTCGCATACGTGAAGATGAAGAGGCCGAGTTCGAATTGAGTTCGGAAACCTTGAGGGGGATTGAAGAGGCTAAAAAAGACCTGCGGCACGGACGCGTGTTTTCTTCCAAGCAATTACGCAAAGAACTGGGTTTATGAATGCCTTTCACACTTGTTTGGACGAACCGCGCAAAGAAAGATCTTGAGTCCCTTGAAAAAGAACTTACTCGTCGAATTCTCGACAAGATGGAATTATTTGAAAAAGAAGATTCCGTTTTTCTCGAGGCCGTAAAAGGAACGCCATACCAAAAGGTTCGTGTGGGGCATTATCGGGTAATTGTCCAAAAATTTCCAGCAACAAAAAAAATAATTGTCCTGCGGATCGAACACCGGAAAAAAGTGTATACCCAGTTTTGACAGCCAATTCCAGCATTTTTTCCGCCTGAAAATCAAACAGCGTGTTCTTGTTTTGGGAAGATATTTTCATCCCCCCAATCTTTTTTTATTGTAGCGTGAACAACCGGTCGTTTCCTTTTGCGTCGAATAATCCGGCGCGTACTCCTGCGTCCAGCCATGCGTGTGCATACGAATAGGCCGCAAGTGCCGTAGCGAATTCTTTTTGATGTTCGAAGTGTTGTCCGTCGGAAAAATAATTTCGCGTCATTTGCAAAAAGTCGGCCGCGATTTTTTTTTCTTTGGTTGAAAGCGGTTTTGAGACTTGGATGACTCGCAATGCTTCTTCGGTTAATAGCCGGTATTTTTTGGTTTTGTGCCGAAGTGTTTCGTTCATCGTTTTTTCCCCCGAAACAATTCAATGGCTTCTTGTTCTTTGGGATTGAGTTTGCCGCAAACGATCAGGGATTGGGGATACGCTTCGATGGGTTTTCGGGTGATCGAAGGGTTTTCGATTCGGATCCGCTGGTTTTTGCCGCCGACACCATACAACCCAATTAGCACTGTGTTTTGGATCAAATCGGAGTTTCGAAAATCCGCTATTTTTCGCAGTATCGCGATGGCCTCGGTAACGGTCATGAAACGGTTTTCATCCGTGCGAATATCAAGCAGGCACAGCGAGTGTAGTCCCGCTTGGCTGTTTTTTTCGATGATGTCAAAAAACGAGTGAGGCGAATAATTGGGTTCTTGGAACACGACGGTTGCAGTGCGGCCGAATTTGTAGGCGTCAAGTCCGGTGGCGCCGACATAATTCACAATGGAAATTCCCGGAATGACGGTAATAGGGGTTCGCTTGGCTTGCGCGTCGAGGATCAACTGGATGTGGGTGGTGGCAAACAAGGGGTTTCCGTAGACCAGTAATGCGACGGTTTTTTTGCGCGCAAGCGATAGAACCGGCGTGAATTCTTCTTCGACTTGTTTTCGCGTCAAAACCGTTATTTTTTTGTGCAGGATTTTTTCCAATTGTTTGCGGGTTCCACTGGCAAACGCGCTGGTATAGTTTTCAAGGTATATTTTCCGGCTTTTTTTGACAGCTGCCACTGCTTCAAGCGTCATTTGTTGCGGCGAAAGTCCGATTCCGATCACGTACAGCATAGCGACTATTTCCATTGGAAGTTATTAAACCTTTTTAGGATCCGAGTCCGACTCCGATGAGGAGAACGTCCCGGATTCCTGGAGCAAACCCGATGATGGCGATAAAAATCTTGATGAATCCGCGAAGGTTTTCATCTTCGATTTCCTTGTCGGCAAAATACAGTATCGCGAGCATCAAACCGAATTTTACGATTAAAAACGCGATGGGGCCAAAACCCTGGATGATGGCGTTGCTGACGACGTGTTGTTCGGAAAAACCGAAGAACTGGATCGCGGTAAACGTCGCGCTTCCGTCGAGTAATTGTCCGAACAAAACGAGTTGGTTTTGCGGGTTGTGATCCAGAAGCGTTTTGGTTTTGGAGTGCATACGCGTCAGGATCGTCGCGCCGATCACGAGGAGCAGCGTGAAAACCGGTATCGCGATTACGGCGATCCATTCGGTGATGAAGGGCGCCAAAAATACGAGGCTGATCAGAGCGAAAACGCTTCCGATGGCCGTGAACACGGTCAAGGCGCTGTACTTGGTTTTTTTGGATATTTCAAGCGAGAGCCATAAGGAAAGAATCGTTAAGATTCCGATGAAAATGTATACGCCGGGAGAAATGGTGTAAAATGCGGGTTCTAATGGATTGCAGGACCGCGGAATCAGTTTGAGGTCTTCGAAAATCCGAAACGAGGAACCCAATAGGATAAAGGGCAACAGGGAAATCAGGAATCGGTGGTCAAAGCGGATGTTTCGTTTGTTAAAAAACGGGTAGACGATTTTGAACGCGATCACGAGCAAAATCACGCCGTACACCAAGGTGTTGACGAGGTTGTATCCTTCGTAGTTTAGGATTGGCTTGCAGAAAAAATCGTTCAATATTTCGATGACCATGATACGATTTGTGTTTGGAAAATGGTTTTAAACAAAACGCCTGTTGTTTTTCATATTGATTATGGCTCGTTTGGTTGAAATAAAAAAAGGGTCGCGTCCGCAAAGTCTAAAAGAGCGGCTCAAAGGAATTTTGACCCCAAAAGAATTCGAGTACTTGGTTTCGAGTTTTGATTCGCTGGGCAACGTCGCGATCATTGAAATTCCGGATGAACTGGTGAAAAAAGAAAAAAAGATCGGTCAGGCGTTGCTTGAAACCAATCCACGTTTCGAAACGATTGCCAAGAAAGCCGGCGCGCACAAAGGGCGTTTTCGGGCGGAACCGCTTAAAGTCATCGCGGGAAAAAAAAGATTACTGGCCACGTATCGCGAAAGCGGCTGCGTGTTTCAGATTCATTTGGGAAAAGTTTTTTTTTCACCGCGACTTGGAACCGAACGGCTGCGCATTTCGAAATTGATTCAAGCGGGTGAAACCATCGGTACGTTGTTTGCCGGCGTGGGCCCGTTTCCGATTGTTTTCGCGAAAAATTCTTTGATGAAAAAAGCGGTTGCGATCGAACTGAATCCGATCGCGGTCAAAGACATGGAATTTAACATCGCCGCGAACAAAGTCGGTGAAAAAGTCGTGCCCGTGCTTGGGGACGTTAATAGGATTGTTCCCAAAAAATTCAAAGGCGCGTTTGACCGGATCACCATGCCGATGCCCCGCGGAAGCGAGGATTTTTTGGACGCTGCGCTTTTTGGGGCTAATCCCGCGGGGTGCGTCATTCATTTTTACGCATTCGCTCCCGCAAGCGACCCGTTTTCTGCTCTTGAAAAATTGATCACCAAAAAAGCGAAGGAACACGGGTTTTCGGTTGTTTTTCTGGAAAAGAAAAAAGTCCGTTCGTTTTCAAAGGAAATCCTGCAAGCCGTGATTGATTTTTCAGTCAAGGCCCAAAAGTGATCCGAGTGGTTTTGGGGGAACACTTTTAAAAAGTGCGGTGTTCTTGTAATCAGCAAGAGCGAGGTCGGAAAAATGAATTTGGTGTTTTTGGGAAAGCAAGGCGTTGGAAAAGGAACCTATGCCCAGCGCATCAGCGCGAAGTATTCCTTGCCGCAGATTTCAACGGGCGATTTGCTGCGCGAAGAAGCCAAAAAGCCGTCCCCGCTGGGTCAACGTGTCGCCAAAACCATGAAAGAAGGCGGATTGGTTTCGGATGAACTGGTTTCGCAATTGTTGGAATTGCGTCTTGGCGCGGAGGACTGCAAAAACGGTTTTATTCTGGACGGGTATCCTCGAACCGTCAAGCAAGCCCAGATGCTGGATTCTTTGATGGATCAAACGAAAAAAAAACTTGATTTGGTTTTGTTGTTTGGGGCTGATGACAAGATTTTGTTGCAGCGCATTACGGGTCGCATTCAATGCAAGGTATGCGGAAAGATTTATCACGTGACGAATTTGCCTTCCAAAGTTCCGGGCAAATGCGATTTGGACGGCGGAGAACTGTACCAGCGCGAAGACGACAAGGAAGAAGCGATTCGAAAACGCTGGCAATTGTTCGAAGAACAAACGCGTCCCATTATTGATTTTTACAAGAAACGCGGAATGGTATTCGAAGTGAATGCGGGCGGGGAAATCCCGAAGATTTTGTCCGACATTACCGCCAAACTGGACGCCGTCAAAAACCAGATGGTTCCGGGTTCGAAAAAGGGGAAAAAATAAATGCCGAATTTGTTGTCGGTTGGAAGCATTGGAATCGATTCGGTTTCCACGCCGTTTGGCCGGGCCAACAAAGTCGTGGGCGGATCCGGTTCGTATTCCGCGATTGCCGCGAGTTTTTTTGTTCCCACTGCGTTGGTGTCGATGGTGGGAAAAGATTTTTCCAAAAAACACATGGAAGTATTTGAAAAACAAGGAATTGACACCAGTGGAATCGAAGTGCATCCGTCCAAGAAAACCATGGTGTGGCGGGCGCATTACGGATACGATATTAACGACGCCAAAACAGACGCGATCAAATTGAACGCGTACGCGGATTTTGTTCCGACGTTGTCCGAAAGACACGCGCGGATTCCTTTTTTGTTTTTGGCCAATTCCGATCCGGAACAGCAGTTGTCGGTGTTAAAGCAAATGGCGCGAAAGCCCCGGTTGTCGGTGTGCGACACCATGAATTTTTACATCAAGAAAAATCCGGCCAAAGTACGCGAAATGGTGAGAAGCGCGGACATCGGGTTGATGAACGACGCGGAAGCGCGCATGTTGTTTAAAACAACGAATCTGGTGAAATGCGCCAAGGAAATTTTGAAACTGAATTCCAAGTACGCGATTATCAAGAAAGGCGAAAACGGCGTGGTGCTTTTTTCGGATAACAATTCGTATTTTGCCTTGCCGGGATACGCGTTGGAAAACATCAAGGATCCCACGGGGTGCGGAGACGCGTTCGCGGGGGCTTTTTTGGGGTTTTTGGCGCAATCCATGAATTTTGACGAATCAAATATTCGACGCGCCTTGGTGACGGCAAGCGCGGTGGCGTCGTTTAACGCCGAAGACTTTTCGTTCAATCGGCTCTTGTCGCTGACCCAAACCGAAATCCGGCAACGCGTAAGAGAATTCAGAAAAATCGTTTTATTTTAAGCGAGGTGTTTGTGATGGCGATACAGTTTCTAAAACCGAATTGTCCCAAGTGCCGAGGAACCAACGTAGTTCCCATCGTGTACGCGGAAATGGATTCGAATCTAAGACAAGAAGTCGCCGCGGGACGGGCGATTGTCGGCGGAAATTTTTACGAAGAAGGAAACCCGGACTGGGTATGCAAAACCTGCCAGTTCAAATGGATTGATTGAACCGGTTTCTTTTTGCAAACGATTTTTAGGATTGGATCAAGCCGATGGCTTGTCCGATCATCGTCAGGTTCAAAAGAATCAGGACCACGATTGAAACAATCGAAAAAATATTGAACCACTGGCCGTTGGCGTGTTCTCCCATGAGTTTTTTGTTGTTGACGAGCAACAGCATCATGATCAGAATGACGGGCAGCATCAGACCGTTGAGTACTTGGGAAAAGTACATAATGCGGACAAGCGGGATGTCGGGCAGTAAAATGATCAGGGCGCCGATTCCGAGCAAAAACGTGATGAGACCGTAGAATTCAGGCGCTTCTTTTAGGGTTTTGTTGACGCCGCTGTTCCATCCGAAGGCTTCGCAAACGAAATACGCGGTGGAAAGCGGAAGAATCGCGGCGGCAAACAACGAGGCCACGAACAATCCCACGCCAAACAGAATCGTGGCGTATGCCCCGGCGAGCGGTTCCAATGCGCGTGCGGCGTCTCCGGCGGTTTCAATGCGGATTCCGGCTGGGTGAAGCGCCGCGGTCGCCACGATGATGAAAAACATGATGACGACGGTGATCAGGCTTCCGATGATGACGTCGATACGCGAAAATTGGTATTGTTCTTTTTTGACGCCTTTTTCAACCACGGCGGATTGTAAATAAAACTGCATCCAGGGCGCGATCGTGGTTCCCACCAGCCCCACCAGGATCGTGATATAAGCGGCTTCGAACGCCATTTGGGGCGTCACAACGTTTCGAGCGACTTCGGCCCAATCCGGATTTGACATGATTCCCGCGGCGACGTAACAGAAATAAAACAAGGTGGCGACCAAAAACGCGCGTTCGATGCTTTGGTAGTTTCCCTTGACGATTAAGATCCAGACGAAAATCGCGCATAACGGAACGAGTATCAGTTTGGGAATGGCAAATAATTCTCCCGATGCCGCGATTCCTGCGAATTCGGCGATGACGTTTCCCAGATTGGTGAGAACAAGCCCGATCATGAGCAGCATGGTGATTTTGACTTTGAAATTTTCGCGGATCAGGTCGGATAATCCTTTGCCCGTGGCGATTCCCATGCGGATTCCCATTTCCTGGATGACGATCAAAAGAATCGCGATCGGAATCATGGTCCAAAGCAACGAGTATCCGAAGTGCGCTCCGGCAATCGAGTACGTCGTGATGCCGCCGGCGTCGTTGTCCACGGCGCTCGTAATGATTCCGGGGCCGAGCGTCATCAGGAAAATCAGGATTGTTTTTTTGTCGAATTTGAATCCCATGGCATCACTTCATTTTTCGGGGTGGGTGCGTTTGGCAAAGTACGATTGTTTGCGCCAGTGTTTGGGCGAGACTTCTTCGAAGACGTCATTCATGGTGATGATGCCCGCGAGTCGTTCGTTTTTGTCAACGACGGGTAACGCGTACAAGTGGTATTTCGAGAACGTATTCGCGACTTTTTTAAGCGGGTCTTTGAGGTGCACGTAAATCACTTGCGAATCCATGATGTCTCGGATTTTTGATTTTGATTTTTGCAGGAACAAATCTTTTAACAATAATTGTCCTACGAGTTTTCTTTCCTCGTCAACCACGTATAAATGATGAAAATCCTCGATGTCTTTTTGTTTTTTGAGGTAATTGCGCGTTTGTTGGACCGTGAAATTCACGGGAATGGCGAAATATTCGGTTTTCATCAGTCCGCCGGCCCATTCGTCTGGAAACGGCAGTAATCGGGCGATTTTTTTGAATACTTGTTTGTCCATTTGTTCCATCAATGCGAATAGCTTGACGCGTGACGCCGTGGAAGCGCTTCCGAACAAATCGACGATTTCGGAGGGGGATAATTTGCGCAGAATCGAATTCATCTTGGCTTCGTGAAGGTGTTCCACCAGGCTTCGCTGGATTTCGGGTTGGGCTTCTGCGAGTGTTTCGGCCGCGGTTTGTTCATCCAACGAATTGAACAGGATCTGTCGTTCGGAATGCGATAATTCGTCCATCAAGTCCGCGATGTCCGCGGGATGAACGTCGTTTATTTTTTGTCTGGAAAACTTGAGTTCTAAGTGGGAGCTTGCGGTGGAAAGCGACTGCACGTACTGCCAGGGCACGAGGTTTGCTTTGAGATTCGGAATCGCGAGCAGCACGGGTTTTTCGAGTCCGAGGCGGCGAAGAAGGCTTCGAAGACCCACTCCGACGGCGGAAATGAAGAATTTTTGCTTGTTTTTGGTCAACAACACGTCATTGACACGCACGACTTTGAGTCCGTTGATGTCGACCAACTGGCGGTCCATCAGGATTTCGTTGACCAGCAAATCCGAGTCGGTTACTTCGGATACGTGCACTTTTTCCTTGACCGCGTTAAGGTAAATCTTGGGTCCGATGGTCGCCACGTAGTCCCATTTGAATTTGAGTTTTTTTCCGTTTACGATCAGCACCATGTGCGTGATTTCGGCGAGTTCTTCTCCATCTTTAAAAATCAAGTCGGATAGTTTTTCCAGGTGTTTTCCCTTGTCGTCCAAAATGGGCTTGTGATATATTTCGCTGAAATACGTGGTGTGGGCCATAGGGTAACCGGTTATTAGAATCCTTTGGCAAATGTATAAAACCTTTTGGAGTGGATTTTGGGGTTTGAACCAAACATATTTAATGAATGCGTCCCATGAATCCTAAAAAAGACCGGTTTTTTTTTTGCGGAAGTGACGGAATGAAAAATTTTTTTGTGAAAGACGAATCCTTGGCCGAACAGGGAAAAAAAAATATGGAATGGGCGGAAATGCAGATGGGTGCTTTGGCCCAGGTTCGAAAACGCTTTGAAAAAGAAAAGCCGCTCCAGGGTATTCGCGTTGGAATGGCGTTGCATGTCACCAAAGAAACCGGGGTATTGGTTCGAACGTTGATTGCGGGCGGAGCCGAAGTCGCGATCACGGGTTGTAATCCGTTGTCCACCCAAGACGACGTGGCGGCGGCGTTGGCGGCGGAAGGCGTGCGGGTGTACGCGTACAAAGGAGAAACCAAGGAAGATTACTACAAATTTTTGAACGCGGTGCTGGATTTCAAACCGCAGGCCACGATTGATGACGGTGCGGATTTGATTTCGGAAATTCATTTGAAGCGGCCGGAATTGTTGAAGGATTTGATTGTCGGAACCGAAGAAACCACGACGGGAATCATCCGGTTGCGCGCGATGGAACGCGATAACGCGTTGCGGTACCCGATTGTCGCGGTAAACGACAACAAAACCAAGCATTTGTTTGACAATTATTATGGTACCGGCCAATCGACCTTGGATGGCATTCTTCGCGCGACCAATATTTTGTTCGCGGGAAAAACCGTGGTCATTGCGGGGTACGGGGATTGCGGAAAAGGCGTGGCATTGCGCGCCAAAGGCTTCGGTGCCAACGTGATCGTTACGGAAGTGGATTCGGTTTGTGGTTTGCAGGCGTACGCGGACGGTTTTCGGGTTCTGAAAATGAAGGATGTTGCTTCGATCGCGGATATTTTCATTACGGTCACAGGTGACAAAGATGTCATTACCTGGGATCATATGAAAGAAATGAAAAACGGCGCGATTTTGGCGAACAGCGGGCACTTTAATGTCGAAATCGATATTGAGGCCTTGGAAAAAAACGCGAAATCAAAGCGCCGATTGCGCTGGCAATTAGACGAGTATTTACTGCCAAACGGGCACAAGATTTTTTTGTGCGGTGAAGGACGATTGGTCAATCTCGCGGCGGCCGAAGGTCATCCATCCGAAGTCATGGATTTGAGTTTTTGCGGCCAGGCATTGGCGCTCGAATTCGGCGTCAAAAACAAGGGAAAATTAAAAGCGGGCGTGCACGTGTTGCCAAGCGAAGTGGATTCGAATATCGCCAAGCTCAAACTGGATAGTTTGAACGTCAAAATCGACCAGTTAACGCAGGCTCAAAAAGACTATTTGGCGTCGTGGAAAGAAGGAACCTGACGTTGATCGGGAACAAATGTTTCGTCAAGTGGATCTGGCTTGTATTTCAGTGCGGATCCATTTTGATTCACTTTTTTTATTGCTCGAATCAATTTTCTCATGTCTGAAAAGCTGTTGTGCAGACCGATACTGATTCGTACAATTCCATAACTTGCCAATCGATTTTTTTTTCGGATTTTCTTTTCGATTTCTTTTTGGGTCTTGTTGCTGACCTGAAACCATTTTCGGACTAATTGGTGATTGCAAATGGTTCCAGCACGAGTTTCAATCCCGTATTCATGATCAAGTATTGCGGATAGTTTGGCATGATGAAATCCTTTCAGATTGAAGGGGATTGTCGCGACCCGGTTTTCCAAAAGATATTTTTCTGGAGAAACATATAAGGTTACTTCCGGAATTTTTTGCAACTGTTGAAGCGTATAATTGAGCAATTGCCGTTCGTGTTTCATAATTTTTTTCCAGCCTATTTTTCGAATGATCCGACAGCTTGCGCCCAATGCAATTATTCCTGTGGCGTTCCAGGTACCGGTCTGATGCCGCACTGCTGGCGCCGACCAGATGATTCCGTGAGTACTAATCATGTCGATTGATCCCCCGCCGGGATTCACGGGAACGGAATCTAACAGCTTTTGCGGAAGGACCAGAACTCCGGTTCCAAAGGGCGCATATAGTTTATGCCCTGAAAAAGCCAACGCATCAATCCCGTCGCGTTTCATATTTATCGGTCGATGAGGCGCCAATTGAGCCGCATCAATAAAGAGAAGCCCGTTATTCTGGTGTGTTATTTTGGAAATTTTCGGGATATTGGGGATATATCCTGTCTGATTCGAAGCACCCGTAATCGCAACGATTCGTAGTTTTTTTCGAAATCGAATTGCCTTTTTTTCAAAATCCCGCAGATCAAGTGAGCCATCCGGAAATGAATGAACGGATACTATTTTGGCGGGAGTATTATATCTCCAGGGAAGATTGTTGGAAGTATGTTCAACGGAAGAAGTCAAAATAACGTCTTTTTTATTCAGACGAAAGAGTCGAGCCAAGAGATTGATCGCTTCACTGGTGTTTTGAGTGAATAAAACGGACTGGTCTTTGGATGCATTTACAAATGAGCGGATAATTCGAACCGACTGATTAACTTCGTTTACGGTTTTATTGGCATTGGGTCCGGCGCCTCTGTGAAGAGCGCCATAGGTTTTAAGAAATCGGTTTACGGCAGAGCATGTTTCTACAAACGGAGGCGTGGTGGCGGCATTGTTTAATCGAATCACCCGAACAGTAGATCCACAAATAGTTCGAAATCTATTCTTTTGACCGATAACACGCGCGATTGCTTGAAATTTCATAAATGACCCTTGTTGGCGACAATAAGAACGGTATTATATCGGTGGTAAATCAGGCGGACTTTTTCAAATCCGGTTTGCTGAAGCCACTGGAGTTGTTTTTCGACAGGAGCCAAGCAATTGAGATATTTATGATGAAACGCCCATTCCGTGAGATTTTTCCGGCTAGAAGCGTTTTCGACCAGGTGATGGAAATGAAGTGCTTCGTTGAATGCGGCGGTATTTTTGTCTTCGAAAGTGACTAGGTCTCCAAAAATAAAGATTCCTCCCGCCGCAAGATGGCGATAAATTTTTTTGAATAATTTTTTCTTATCCCTGTCTGTTTCTTGATGATGAATCGAAATCACAGAGACGATGACATCATTTTCAATTGGCCATTTGCATGTGGCATAATCTGCACAGATCAAAGTGGGTTTGTACGGTTCTAACCGCTGTTGTGCGCCTACAAGCATATTTTTTGAAAAATCGATTCCAATATATTGCGCTTTTGGGAACCTTCGTAGGATGATATCCGCGGTTATTCCGGTACCGATTCCAAGTTCAAGAATTTTTGGTTTTTTTTGGTTTATTCCTAGCAGTAACCTTGGAATTTGTTTATGTACTTCTTCATGACCTGGGATTACCCGTACGATATCATGATCGTATTTTTTCTTTTCGTATTGGTCATAGTTTAATTCGTCTGGTCGAGCATTTGCCACTTTTTCACCATACATATTGCTGTGTTTTAGCCATATATTTTCGATTTCCCCCCTAGGGGGATACTTTTAATACATTTGTTTTGTAAATAGGTTATGGAAGAAGAAGTTTTTCGAGAATTGGGATTAAGCAACGGAGAAACACGAGTGTATTTTTCGTTGGTTCGCTTGGGGGAAAGCGGTGTTGGAAGAATAGCCAAGGAAAGCGGTGTTTCAAAATCTAAGATTTATGACATTTTAAACCGGTTGATTGACAAGGGCTTAGCCGGATACATTATCAAAAACAGAGTGAAACAGTTTCTTGCAAATGATACCCACACCCTAGTCGAGTATGTTCAAAAAAAAGAGCAAAAATTAGCCGTGATGAAGAAAAAGATTTTGACGCTGCTTCCATCCCTTGAACAGCAGCGGAAATCTTTTTCCTTTGGGTCTTTTGCGGAAGTAACCGAAGGTTTTCATGGTTTGCGGTCCGTTCGCGAAGAATTGCTTAAAGGCCTAAAATCAGGGGATTCCTTGCTTGTTTTTGGGGCTCCTCGCATCGCAAACGAAAAATGGGAGTCGTGGTTTTTGAATTTTCATCGTCGACGGGAAAGTCGTGGAATTCGCATGAAAATTTTGTATAACAGCAATGTGCGTGATTTTGGACAAGTTCGAAAAAAATTCAAGTTAACAAAAGTTCGATACCTGCCAAATGAGCTGGTCAGTCCGAATTGGGTGGATATTTACAATGAATGCGTGCTATTTTGTTTTGTGTTAAAAACCCCGCTTGCGTTATTGGTTCGGGACAAATCTTTGGCGGATAGCTTTAAGGTTTACTTCAATATTATGTGGGAAGCAAGTAAAGCGTAAGAAGAACCTTTTCAAAAATGTTTTTTCGGCTTGAGACTTTTGCTTGTGGTTTTTGTCGGGTTTTACTGGCGAATCGGCTTGCATATTCTTTTAACGTTTTCCTGAACTAATTGTTTGTTCTGTTCCTGTTTTTTCCTTTCATTCTACGAGCAGGTGCCGAATTCCCCAAAAAAATTATTTGTCTGATGAGATATGCCTCTATTCAAAGTGGAAAGTTCGTTCCAGCCTGCTGGAGACCAGCCCCAAGCGATTAAAGAATTAGCCGAAGGCCTCAAGACCGGCGGGTTGCTCACGTTGCTTGGGGTCACGGGCAGCGGAAAGACGTTTACGGTTTCAAACGTGATTGAAAAAGTCCAAAAACCCACGTTGGTGTTGTGTCACAACAAGACCTTGGCGGCCCAGTTGTTTAACGAGTTCAAGGCGTTTTTTCCGAATAATTCGGTGCATTATTTTGTTTCGTATTACGATTATTACCAGCCGGAATCGTATTTGCCGGGAAAAGACGTGTATATTGAAAAAGACGCGCAAATCAATGAAAAAATCGAGCAATTGCGCCTGGAGGCCACGCATGCGTTGATGACGCGAAAAGACGTGATCATTGTTTCAAGTGTCTCGTGTATTTATGGGTTGGGGGACCCGGAAAACTATGCCAAAATGGCGGTTTCGGTGCGGGTCGGCGAGGAAATTAACCGCAATACTTTGATTGAAAAGCTGGTGGATATTCAGTATCAGCGCAACAATGTCGATTTTTCGCCGGGAAAAATCCGGGTGCTGGGCGATATTGTGGATATTCGAAGCGGAACCGATGACTCGTTTACGCGCATCGAGTTTTTCGGGGACACGGTAGAGGCGATTTCGGTTCGAAACGCGTTAACGAACCAATTGGTCGAAAAAATGAATGCGATCGTGTTGTTTCCCGCGCGGCACTTCGTGATCGAAGAAGACCAGCGGAACCGGGCGATCGAATCGATTCGAACAGAGTTAAAGGAATGGCTGCCGAACTTGGGTCCGTTGGAACAAGAACGCTTGCGTTCGCGCACGTTTTATGATTTGGAAATGATCGAGGAACTCGGGTATTGCAGCGGAATCGAGAATTATTCGCGTCATTTTGACGGCCGAAAACCCGGCGAGCCGCCGTATTGTCTCTTGGATTTTTTTCCGAAAGATTTTTTGATGATTATCGACGAATCGCACGTGTCGTTGCCGCAGATTCACGGAATGTTGAAAGGGGATCAGTCGCGCAAAAAAAGCCTGGTGGACCATGGGTTTCGGTTGCCCAGCGCGTTCGATAACCGTCCGCTTTCGTTCGAGGAATTCGAAAAATACCTCAAAAACGTGGTGTTTACGAGCGCGACGCCGGCGGATTACGAGTTTAAGCATTCGAAAAAAGTCGTGGAACAGATCATTCGTCCCACAGGGCTTGTGGATCCGATCATTGAAGTGCGTCCGTCAAACGATCAGGTGAATGATTTGTTCAAAGAAATCGAATCAACCACCGCAAAGGGTTTTCGAACGCTGGTAACGACCTTGACCAAGAAAATGGCGGAGGATTTGACCGAGTTTTTCGCCAAAAAACAATTGAAAGTGAGATATTTGCATTCGGAAATCGATACGTTGGAGCGAACCGAAGTGATTCGCCAGTTGCGATTGAAAAAATTCGACACGTTGGTCGGAATCAATTTGCTGCGCGAAGGATTGGATATTCCGGAAGTCGCTTTGGTCGCGATTTTGGACGCGGATCAGGAAGGTTTTTTGCGAAACGACCGGTCGTTGATCCAGACGATTGGACGTGCGGCGCGGAATTCCGAGGGACGCGTGATTTTGTATTCTTCCCGGATGACGGATTCGATGAAACGGGCGATTGACGAGACGAATCGTCGCCGCGCCAAGCAACTGGAGTTCAACGAAAAACACGGGATCGTTCCGAAAACGATCATCAAGGCCATCAAGGAAGGCGATATGGATTTGTCAAGCGTGGAAACGATTCCAAAGGACAATATTCCCGCGTTGCTGATCGAACTCGAAGCGGAAATGAACGTGGCCGCGGAAGAACTGCAGTTTGAAAAAGCGATCGTGCTTCGGGACCGGATTCATCAGATGGAAAAACGGTTCAAAGCGGGAAAATAGGAGAGAAAAAATGGATGATTTTATTCGGTTACGCGGTTGCCGCGAACACAACCTCAAAAACATCAGTCTGGATTTGCCGCGCAACAAACTGATCGTGATCACGGGAGTTTCGGGTTCGGGCAAATCGACCCTTGCGTTCGATACCTTGTATGCCGAAGGCCAGCGCCGGTACGTGGAAAGCCTTTCGGCGTATGCGCGCCAGTTTTTGGGTTTGATGAACAAGCCGGACGTGGATTCCATTGAAGGATTGTCTCCCGCGATTTCGATCGAACAAAAATCGACCAGTAAGAACCCGCGTTCGACGGTTGGAACCATTACCGAAATATTCGATTATTTGCGTTTGTTGTACGCGCGCATCGGTACTCCTCATTGTCCGGTGTGCGGAAAAGTATTGTCTTCGACTTCAACCGACGCCATCGTGGATTCGATTTTCAAGCAGTACGCGTCCCAGCCCATTCAGGTGATGGCGCCGATTGTCCGCCAGAAAAAAGGAACCTACGAAAAAATGGTGGAAGACCTCGGAAAAAAGGGGTTTGCACGGTTTTTTATCGACGGGTTTTCGTATTCGGCCGGAGACAAACTGGATTTGGACAAGCAAAAAAAACACAGCATCGACGTGGTCGTGGACCGGCTTGCGGTTTTAAAGGAAAACCAGTCGCGGATCGCGGACGCGATCGAAACCGCGGCGGGACTCGCGAATGGTTTTGTCGTCGTCAAGTCGGGAAAAGACTCGAAATCGTATTCGAAAAAGCTTTCATGTGACGAGCACGAGATCAGTTTTGAGGAATTACAGCCGCGAATGTTCAGTTTTAATTCGCCGTTTGGCGCTTGTGACGAATGCCACGGAATCGGATACAAGCAAGAGTTCGATCCGGATCTCGTAATTCCGGACAAAACCGTATCGATCCTAAAAGGCGCGATTGCACTGCCGGGATTCGGTTCTTTGACGGGTTGGCGCGGCCAGCAACTCGCGTCTTTGGCCCGGCATTTCAAGTTTTCACTGAATGTTTCGTGGAACCAGTTGTCCAAACAATACCAGAAAATCATTTTGTACGGAAGCGACGAGCCGGTGAAGTTCGAATACAATTCCGTTAATACCGATTCGAGTTTTTCGGGAACCACGCGGTTTGAAGGAATCATTCCGTTGCAAAAACGATTGTATACCGAAACCAAGTCCGAGCGCAGACGCCAGGACATGGAAGAATTCATGCGGGTTCAGACGTGTGAAACATGCAAGGGACACCGGTTAAAACCGTTGAGTTTGGCGGTGACTGTCGGCGAAAAAAACGTCATCGAAGTCTCTGATTTAACGGTGTTGGATCTGGTTGATTTTTTCAAGAACCTGGATTTGTCCAAAAAAGATTTCGAAATCTCTCGACAGGTTTTAAAGGAAATCCGCGACCGGTTGTTTTTCATTCGAAACGTGGGATTGGGGTACTTGACGTTGTCTCGTCCGGCGGCAACGTTGTCGGGCGGCGAAAGCCAACGGATTCGCTTGGCGACGCAAATCGGGTCCAATCTGACCGGCGTCATGTATATTCTGGACGAACCAAGCATTGGCTTGCATCAGCGGGACAATCAGCGTTTGATCGAGACCTTGCAGCGCTTGCGGGACCTGGGAAACACCGTGCTCGTCGTGGAACATGATGATGATACGATTCGGCAAGCCGATTTCGTGATCGACATCGGTCCCGGCGCGGGGATTCACGGCGGATTTGTCGTGGCTACGGGGACTCCGGCGGAAATCGAGGCGAATCCGAAGTCGCTTACGGGAAAGTTTTTGTCCGGAAAAGAAAAAATTCCGGTTCCCAAAACCCGTCGGAAATCCGAAAAAAAACTGGTGTTGTTTGGCTGCAAGGAACACAACCTCAAAAACATCGACGTCGAGTTTCCGCTGGGGGTCATGACGTGTATTACTGGGGTTTCCGGCAGCGGAAAAAGCTCTTTAATCAATGATACCTTGTTTCCGTTGCTTTCGAATCGCTTGAATCACTCCGATTTGAAAGTGGGTCTGTTTTCAAAGCTCACGGGCCTGGATCAGATTGACAAGGTCATTAATATTAATCAACAGCCGATCGGCCGAACCCCGCGATCGAACCCGGGAACCTATATCGGGGTATTCGATTTGGTCCGGGACTTGTATGCGTCCACTCGCGAAGCGAAGATTCGGGGTTTTGGACCGGGTCGTTTTTCGTTTAACGTTCCGGGGGGGCGATGCGAAGCGTGCGAAGGCAACGGATCGAACACGATTGAAATGAATTTTTTGCCTGACGTCACGGTGGTTTGCGAAGAATGCAAGGGAACGCGGTTTAACCGGGAAACGCTTTCGATTACGTACAAAGGAAAAAACGTTTCCGATGTATTGAACATGAGCGTCGAAGAAGCGGTTGTTTTTTTCGAGAATATTCCGCGGATTCGCAACAAACTCGCGCTTTTGGCGGACGTGGGTTTGAATTACATCAAAATGGGTCAAAGCGCGACCACGCTTTCCGGCGGAGAAGCCCAGCGGGTGAAAATCGCGAAAGAATTGTCCAAACGCGAAACGGGTTCCACGATTTATCTGCTGGACGAGCCGACGACGGGACTGCATTTTGCAGACGTGAAAAAACTATTGGAAGTCCTCAATCGTCTCATTGCGAGCCGTAATACCGTGATTATTGTGGAGCACAACCTGGACGTGATCAAATCCGCGGATTACATCATTGATTTGGGTCCGGAAGGCGGTTTGGGCGGCGGACAAATCATTGCCAAGGGCACTCCGGAAGATGTTACGGCCAATTCGAAGAGTTATACGGGTCAGTTTCTAAAACAAACCCTTTCACCCAAAGAAAAAAATGTTTCTTCGCCGATCAATGAAAAAACGGATTAAGAATAACGTTCCCGGGTTTTAATGGAAAAAACGGCGGATTCTTTGGCCGCAGTGAGAAACGTCAACAGGTCTTCCTGGCGTTTTCGGAATTCGGGGTCGCTCCAGACGCGGGCGTCTTTTTCATAGATCATGCGGAATTTTTTTCCCATGAATGGGCCCAAGACTTTTTTTCGGGCATTCAAGTACGAATGAATCTCGTCGGCGATCCGAAGGATGCGGTGCGTGCGCAAAATTTCGTCTTCGCACAGCCGGGCTTGCCGAAGCAACCGGGCATCCATTCGTTCGGGGTCACCGCGGGTTCTGTCGCGGCCCAAATTTCTTATTCGCCGACTCAGTCGATCAAGTTCCGCGGTATTTTCTTTGATCAATCCAAACCGCTGGCTGGATACATCGACTTCGGTTGAAAATTGTCTCATTTTTTGCTGGATTACGGGTCCCAGCCGGTATACGCGTAACGCCAAAGCGATTTTTTTTCGGACCGGACCCGGTTTTCGGCCATCCACTGGTTTTAGCAGTCTGTTTTCGCTTTGTTCCAGTTGTTTGGATGCGAATACCCGCGCTTTTCGACGGATGACGCGGGCTTTTCGCCTGACATTCAGGATTTTTTCTTTCAAAATTTTTCTTGGTCGCGGCAAAGCCATTTTTCCCGATTCAAATGGTTTTTTTTTCTTATTATTCGTTTTGGTGGTCGAATACCTTAAAAAAAGTCTTGTACATAATTACTTCATGCCTTCTTTTGTTTCGCTTGCCCCTCATTCGCCCGGCGTTTACCTCATGAAAGACGCTTTGGCGACCGTGATTTACGTTGGCAAAGCCAAGGACCTCAAAAATCGCATTTCGAGTTATTTTAACAACAAAAAACATGATTCGAAAACCATGCAATTGGTGGAGCAGATCGCAGATATTGAATTCATCATTACGTCGAATGAAACCGAAGCCTTGATTTTGGAATCGAATTTGATCAAGAAATTCAAGGGAAAATACAACGTCGATTTGAAGGATTCCTATCGTTATCCGTACGTCAAAGTCACGAACGAACCGTTCTCAAAGATTGTGGTGGTGCGAGAACCCAAAAAAAACCTTGACCCAAAAGACCTGGTTTTCGGTCCGTTTGTGGACGGTTCTGCGCGCCACACCATGATTGACATGGTCGAAAAAACTTTCAGGATCCGAACCTGTAAAACCCTTCCGAAAAAAGCGTGTTTGAAATTTTATATGGGACAATGCACGGCGCCTTGCATCCAAAACGTTTCGCGCGAAGAGTACGCCGTTCAGGTTGAAAAAGCCGCGGATTTTTTTTCGGGAAAACGCGAAACCTTGATTTCGATTCTGGAAGAAGAAATGAAATTGCTGGCCAAAAGCCAGAATTTCGAATTGGCGTTGCAGAAACGCGAGGCCATCGAGACATTGAAAGGAAAAATGGAAAAGCAAGTCGTGGACACGTTCAAAAACAAAAACCAGGATTTCATCGCGTTCAAAAAAACGGAGGACGGCGTTCGCTTGCTGGTGCTGCCGTTTCGTCGCGGAACGTTGCTTGGAAAAAAACTTTTTTCGTTTGATTCAAAGCTTGTTTCGACGGATATCGTCGAGGATTTTTTGCTTGAGTATTATTCGCAAAACGTTCCGCCGCATGAAATCGTTTTGTCGGAGCCGATCGCGCGCGCCGATGAAATCATGATTGTCTTGTCCGATTCGGCCGGTTATCCGGTAGCGGTGCGTTGGAATCCCTCGGCGGATGCCAAGCGAATGCTGGATATCGCCAAAAAAAACCTGGAATACGCGTTGAATCCGACGGCGGATCCATTGGTGGAACTGAAAACGAGGCTGTTTTTGCCCAAGACCCCTAAGCGCATTGAATGCTTTGATATTTCACATATGGGCGGGTCCGAAACCGTGGCGTCCATGGTGGTGTTTGAAAACGGAAAACCCAACAAGGCGAATTATCGAAAATTCAGGATTTTGACGGCGCAACCGGGAGACGATTATGCCGCGATGTTTGAAGTGTTGGACCGCCGGTACGGCGGAAGCTTGTCCAAAGACTTGCCGTTGCCGGATTTGGTGGTCGTGGACGGTGGAAAAGGCCAGTTGTCCACGGCGCTTATGGTATTCCGAAAAATGAATTTGTCTCTTCCGGTCATCGGGTTAGCGAAAAGAAACGAGGAAATATTCGTTCCGATTCGCAGTACAGCGATCGCTCTTGATCGAAGCAGCCCCGGGTTACGCGTGTTAACCAATCTTCGCGACGAAGCGCATCGGTTCGCGAACGTTTATCGCAAAAACCGGATGAAAAAAAGGATTCCAAAATAATAAGAGGTTTTTATTTGCTGTTGGCGGCGACAAGGGGTTTTCAATCACGATCCGTTTGTGGTCATTGGTTCTGGAAACTGGTTTTCGCATTTCAAAAAAGCCCTTTTAGTCTACATAAAACGTGGGAAACCCCCTGATTTATATTCTTTTTAAAGCCTTATTTGGTATCGTATGTCTCCCAAAAAAAAACCGGATGTAACCGAAAGCACCGTGGAATCGCATCAAAAAGAAGAGGCGGATTCGGAACAGTTGATCGAATACGCGTTGCCCGAAGAAGTGACGCATGAATATTTGGTGGACTTGATTGACCAGCCGGCTTGGAAAACGATTTTGCTTGATATCGTGAAAGCCGAAAAAATGGATCCGTGGAACATTGACGTGATTCGCTTGGCGGATTTGTATTTGTCCAAAATAAATTTGTTGGAACGGTCGAATCTGCGCGTGCCCGCCAACGCGATTTTGGCGACCGCGATTTTGCTTAAACACAAAGCGAAAACCCTGCGTTTGACAAGTCTTGAAGAACTGGAAGACGAATTAAAGGAAAAAGAATTGTCGCCGGAAGAACGCGCGTTGCTTGCCGCCCAGATCCCGGAGTTACGCGGAACCCGCATGATGCGCGAAGGACCCGTTACGCTTGATTCACTGGTGCAAACCATTGAAACCATGCTGGCCAAATCCTCGACGCAGTCGCGGTTTGCCAAAAAACTCGAGGAACTGCGCTTCGTGATGCCGGACCCGAGTTTTAACATTGAAGAAAAAATGGCGGATGTGTTGAACAAGATCAAAGCGCGCGCGGATTCGCAGGGACTCGTGTTGTTTTCGCAGTTAACCGCCGAACACAAAAACGACCCCATCGAAGTCGTGAACAATTTTATTCCATTGTTGTTTTTGGCCAATCGAAACCAAATCATGATTTGGCAAGAACAATTCTGGGAAGATATCTTTATTCGCTGGAATAAAAATCAACAGGAAAAATAAGACGTTTGGCTGATGATTATTTTAATTGGTTTGAATGCTTTTTTAGTGGTGTTGAACTTGCCGCAACGAAAAACTCCACAGTATGTTGCTCATCAAAAGGCGTATCTGGCTGCTCGCAAGAAGGGGTGGAAACCGTTGGCCACGATGGTTAAAAATCCGATGGAAAAATCCATTGTAGCCAGGTCGCTTCGAATTGTGTTATCGCATGGCGTCGGATCTGAAAGAACACAAACGGGAACCGCAAGAGCGATTGAACAAATTATTCCAATCATTGCCGGATCGCTTAAAGAGCAAGTGAGATCCAAAGTCACCCCTGAAGCTTCCGACGCATTTAATCGAATGATAGACTGGTTCTCCCGAAATCCGAGAGATTTTTCGATGGACCAACCCGTTCATTGGCAAATCCGAGAGCTTGCCCAAAAAATCAGCAATGTAGAAGATGCAAGAATCAAAGGCGTCATCAGTAAAATGGGCTTATTTTTTGACCCTTCAAACGAAGACCGGTGGGATCAAAAAAATAATCCAACTTTTGAAGAACTGTTGGAGTTTCAAATTAGGCATGACATTTTTCACTCCGTGGTGATGACAAGCATGTTTTTTTATGATGCGAGAAATAATCCAAACTTGTAAGTTCACAAAGTGGCAAGAACAATTTCTAACGATAAAGGCGTTTAATACACAATTTTAATCGTATGCGTGTCCGCGGTCTTCGATCCAAGCGAATTTGATCAATGTTCCTTCAATCGTGTAGACGATTCGCAGGTTTTCGATTCGTTCGCTTTTGAAGTTTTGCAACGGCGCGTGCAAGGGTTTTCCGACTTCGGGGTTTTCGACGATTTTGTCGATTTTCTTTTTCACTAATTGTTGTTGGCGACCGTCGAGTTTTTTGTATTCTTTTTTGAACCTGTCGGATCGAAAAACAGAGTAGGGCATCAGCTATCGAGCTCTTGGAAGAGTTTTTTGGTTGAAGCGAATTTTTTGCCTTTGTTTTCGTTGGTTTCGGCGATTGCTTCCCAAAATTCAGGATTCGAGTATAATTCCAAGTCTTCTAAGTATCCTTTCAAGCCTTCTTTTACGCGGGCGGCTTCCTCAGCCAATTCTTTGATTGCTTTTCCCTGCAAAATCTGCTCATTACTAACCATTATGTCACTATTTAATAGTGCGGCGACTTGTATAAAAAACTATTCAAATTACGGCACCAAATTCGGCCATTCTAATTATTTTTTTGTCGAAAAAGTCGTGCAGCGTGTTCTTGTTTTGGGAAGACATCTTTATTCGCTGGAACAAAAATCAGGAAAAAAGCTGATTAGCAGAAAAATACTACTGTGCCTATGGCAAGATTTATATTCGACAATGATGTGTGTTTGAAATGCCGATTCCTTCACATCAAATACCTTCCTTGTATGCGCACTATGCAAAGGCCTCGCGTAGACGATTGCCTTTTCAGACATTTTCACGAATCCTTGAATCGCCCGACACAGAACCAATTTCCAGTATTAAGCAGAGAGTTCGTGCGTCTGGTCAAGCTGTGAAACGAGTGCTTGTTTTTTCTGGTGCACGGACTCCGGAGAAAATTATTGAACAAGGAATTGCGGCCAATGGCAGAAGCCGACGATTGGAGACTATATTGGAACCAGCGACCGTTGATTGGGTTACATCTAAATTGCGCGGAAGAAAGATGACTCTTGGGGAGATTGCTGCTAAATCAGGGATCTCCTTTGCGGGAGTCAAAAGTATGAACAATCGAATCCACGGACGAAAAAACACTAAGAGCGTGGGACAAAAGATTGCCAAGGCTCGTGTTCGCAAAGACGCGTGGGATGCTGTTGCCAAACTTCTTTCAGCGCGAACACCGGAAGGAAAATTCAAGTATACCGAAACAGAAATTCCGGGTCGATTGGCCGACCAACATATCTTTGTCGGATTAGAAACAGTGACACGAATCGCCAAAAAAATCCGAAGCCTTCAAGAGCGAAGATCATTCGAAGGAAAGCGTATACCCAATGCGGCGCGGAGAGAAGAATTTCTCCGAAAAGCATTCAAACTCACTTTTGAACCGCGCGATAGAATTGCACAGCGAGCACTCGAACGCGAATCCCGTCACGGGTACTCGACCACCATCAACGCAATTCGTCAATCCGCTACCAAAGTCAGAGTTGCCCATGGAATTACTGGCCGACGATTTCAGGAAAGCAAAAAAGCAAAGAAGCGGATCATTCGTGTTTTCATGCCGAAAAAAACGCCAATGAGCTTCAATTGGAGAAAAATGGCCAAACAGCTCAGAATTCCCTTGAAGTTCATCCGAGACACGATTGCAGAAGAATTCTTGCGGCGCGGTTATCATCCGACTCGTGTAACCGAAATTACCGGCATTGCTGAAAGTCGGTTATACCAAATGCGAGATGTTATCAAGCAAAAACAAAGCGCATAGGGGCCCTGAGTTATATCCAGAGGAGAAAGAATCGTTTCTTTGCACAATTAAAAATAATGTGACAAGAGCAAGTTCTAACAACAAAAAACGTTTCTTGGCTGACAAAAATCAAAAGAATAAAAATCAGCAGGAAAAATAAGCCGATTGGCTGAGGAGGAAATGAGTGTGAGAAAACAAAAAAAGCCGAAAACGAAAACGGCAACACGAGGAAGGCCAAGTACTGCACGCCAAATCAGAAAAACGGTGAATACCGTTAAATGGAGAATGAACGACTATGCGAAAAAGCAGATTCGAGAACGGCAGCCCGTCGGCCCGATGTTTATTCCTACGAACGCAATCCCTGTTCCGAAGATTATTCAGAGCGAGCAATTCAGGATTGGGTTTGCAGCCCAGTTAATCCGTTCGGGAGTCATCAGCAAGAAATCATTCCGTTTGCAATTGCAAAAAAGCTGTTCTCCTCAACAGTTCAAAAAAATATGGGCTAAATTGGAATCCGCATTAAACCCAAAACGAGCATAGGTCATTTCGTGGTCAATCACATTTACACATTTTTGGCATGAACAATTCTGGGAAGATATTTTCATCCACTGGAATAAAAACGAACAGGAAAAATAAGACTTTTGGCCGGGTTTGTTACTCGTCACAATGGCCGATCGCTATAAAAGCAACTGATTTATATTGAAATATTACTCATGTTTATTGGGTGGATAGAATGAGTTTGAAGCGTTTTTCAGTTCCAATCGGAATGGTGGCCTTAGTACTTCTGCTATTACTCGTTGGTTGTACAAGTGCCCCGTCGAATCCAAATGGTGGTGCCTCAACCGGTCGGATAGTCATCGGAATCACGGATGCGGCCGCAAACATGGAGTCCGTATCAAAAATCGATGTGACGATTGATCAGATTCAAGTGCATAGTGCATCCAAAGGCTGGGTAACCGTATCATCCACATCCAAAACAGTGGATTTGTTGGCCTTAAAGTCGCAATCCATGGTGGTTGCATTGACGGATGTCAATTTGCAGCCTGGAACGTATCAGCAGTTGCGGTTGCAGATTTCTAAAGTGATGGTCACGGATGAAACCGGAACCACCGAAGCCAAATTGCCATCCAACGAACTAAAACTAGTGGGGCAATTAGATGTCAATAGCAACTCGACTTCGACTGTTGTTTTGGATGTATTGGCTGACGAATCATTGCATGTCACGGGAAACGGCAAATATATTCTGGCGCCGGTAATTCAAATGGAAACCCGAAGCAATGCAACAGTTGAAGCAGGTTCGAACAATTCCATTTCAGTTCGAGGCGGAACTGTTAAATCAAACGCCAAATTCGGAATGGACATCCAGGGAAACATGGGTGTTGGAATCGGCATTCCCCGCGACACGGCCCTTGACATTGATGCCCAAGGCAAAATTAGAATTGGTCTTGGTCCGCAAGGCCGGGGAAACGGACGCGTGGTCATTGGAATCACGGATGCCAAAAAAGACTTGAACAATGTAACCAGTATTTTGCTGACGGTTACACGCGTGGAAGTCCGCGATTCGAATGCAGGCCTGTGGAATACCATTTCTTCTTCGGTGCAAACATTCGACCTGATCGCATTGAGTGCCGACAGTTCAATCGCATTGATGGCGGATGTCAATGTGATGGCCGGAACATATGATCAGATTCGGTTATCCGTGTCCGATGTCAACTTGACGGTCGATAACCAGGCCAAAACCGCGAAGCTTCCGTCAAATGTACTGCGAATTGACGCCAATCTTGAAGTGGACCAAAACGAGACGGCCACTGCGGTATTGGATTTTAATGCGGATGATTCGCTGCATGTAACGGGCAATGGAAAGTATATTTTGGCCCCCGTTATCTTGGTTGAAACCAAATCCGAAGTGGATGTTTCGGTGACCCAAGGCCAAAAAGTGATCTTAGTGGGTGGAATCACCACGACCAAACACGCTGTTGGAATGAATGAAGACGGCGAGATGGGTGTCGATATGCGCATTGGACCCCAAGTCATTCTCGAGATCGGAGTCGACGGCATTATTTCGATTCCGTAAGGTCAAAAAAGAGGCGAATCGCCTCTAATCTTTTTATTTTTTTTGTTTTGAATTGCCATCGGGCTGTGGGAAAATAATCGAGAAGCTAAATTCCGTGATTTTGGATTTGAAAAAAAACGGATTTCGCGTTTCCAAATAGAAAAAAAATCTTTTTTTCAGTTAGCTTTTTATTGGCGAATCCTCTTTGTTAATCTACATGGAATCCGACGCATCGAAAGATCTTGTGTTCGTGTCCACACCGTCTGGCAAGGCGCCGATCAATCAAATGCTTAACACGGTTTCCTTGGTCTTGTTTGTTGTTCTTGTTATCGGAATCACTTGGGTGGGGCTGTCGGTTCAAAGACCGCCTGCTTTGCCGGTAGGCGACTCAAACAGTGATGCCAATTTTTTCGGAAATTTGCCGGACCCGGTTCTTCCGGTGTCGAATCCGGAGTACCTTTGCGGGAATTCGGTGTGTGAAACCGGCGAGAACGTGAATAATTGTTTATTGGATTGTTGGGTGTGCAATGCCAATGGCGTGTGTGAATCAGAAATCGGCGAGAATTCGAATTCGTGTAAAGTCGATTGTCCGGCTTTACCCGTCTGCAATTCGAATGATTGCGGTTCACGGCCCGTGTGCGGCGATTCGGTGATTGAAACGCCGGAGGTCTGCGACAAGGAGAAGTTAAACGGCACTACCTGCCGGTCGTTTGGATTTAAAGGCGGAACCTTGTTGTGTGCGTCCGATTGCCGAAGCTTTGATGTCAAACAATGCATTTTGGAAACCCCGCCGGTCTACTCCTGCGGAAACGGAATCATTGAGGGATTCGAATCCTGTGATTCTTCCGACTTGAATTCCCAGACTTGTGGATTGCAGGGCTTCGCAGGCGGATCGCTTTCCTGCAAGCCGGATTGTTCTGGGTTCGATGTTTCGCAATGCAACTCGTGCGGAAACGACGCGTGCGAAGCCGGCGAAACCGCGTTGACGTGTCCTTCGGATTGCGCGGGTGTCTGCGGGGACCAGGTGTGCGGCAAAGGCGAGGGAACAGACAATTGCCCGTGGGATTGTCTGATCGCAAGCCAGTCCGATATAGTCAAAATCCAGTTTCCGGCCTACAATGTGACGAAAGTACAGCGGTTTCATCTTGACGGAACGGTCTCGGAAGTCACGGATCCGATGCAAATTCATGATTTTTTGCTTGACAAACTGGATTTTTCGATTCGGGGCCTGGTATTTGGATCGGAGTTGTTGTCTCAATCCAGTAACCGTCTTCCCGTGGTCGAGTATGCCCAGACCTACACGGTTTACGAGAATGAAACCTGGGTGAAAGAGGTCTGGGACGCGATCAAAGACAACGAGAACGCCTTTGCCCATGCCCGGAACCATCCGGTTACTCGCGAAAACCGTCTGCGGCACCGTTGTTATTTCACGGGGTATCTCATCAATCCGGAAACCGCTTGGCGGGAAGCGTTGGCCGATTATTCGAAAGCGCTTCTTTCCAAAAACCAAAATTTGGACGGAATATTCCTGGACAACGCGCTGGGACGGATTGTGACCGCCAACCGATTTATCCGCTGGGTTTCAAGCGAGTCCCAGACGGTCGGATCCGACGGAAAAACCATTGATCTGCCGGATGAGAATTTGCACACGCCACAACCGTATTACGCGTGTGAAAACGACATCACGGCGTTCGATAATCCGGACCAAACCGGAACCGATTTTTTTGCAGGCGGAAGCTATTCCAAAAACCAGATCGTGCTCGGAACTCCGGTTGAGCCCTACAGCACGGTGTATGTGAGTTATCGGGCATTGTCCGAACCGGATCAGGCTTTCATTGACGCGTGGCCCCAGCGCATGAGTGATACGATTTCGTTCGTTCGGGCCGCAATCAAGCCCAAGCTCACTGTTTTTAACGGAATCATTTACAGTTGGACCGAAGACGATTCGTTTCCGAGTTTAACTGATGGGGGAATGGACGAGCAATTCGTCGCGTCTCCGTGGACGGCTCCCATTGGTTCGTGGCTTTCAGGCGCCACTTGGAAAAAGCAGTTGGATGAACTGAATTCGATTTCGAAGACGCGGATTTATCTTGCACAAGGGCGGCTCCGGTTGCCGGACGCGAATAGGCTCAATCCCTCTGATCCGGATACCATTCAGATGAAAAAAGTGGCGTCCTATTCGTTCGCGACTTTCTTGCTTGGAAACCAGCGGTTCGCGTTTTTTCATTTCGGTTTGGATCCGGGGCCCTACCAGACCTACGTGCATTTTGACGCGTGGGACACCAACGTGGGGCAGCCGCGTGAAGAATATCACCTGCGTTCCGGAACCGTCGGCGTGTATGAGCGCGAATACCAAAACGTGCTCGTGCTCGTGAATTCGGGAACCGTGACCGAAACGGTTTCGCTTGCAGGCACGTTTTATACGCTTTCGGGCGCGCCGGTTTCCTCGATTGCAATGGAAGCCAAATCAGGGGTTCTCCTGAAACGGAATCCCTGAAAAACGTGGTTTTACGGCGGTTTTGTTCCCATAAAAATATGCTTTTTTTTGCCTTCACAACTGTATATCTTTTCCCTGCAAAATGGCCTCGGCTCGTTTGGATTTGTGCGGTCGCGGGAAGACTTCTTCGTGAAATGGGACACGGAAGCGTAATGAGCGATTCATAACGCAATCCATAAATAGTAGGAAAATTCATTCTGATAGCGTGATTGGTTTTCCCGTGAATAGGCGTCTTCGATTGATCGTGTGGCCGTTGGCCGTGCTTTTGCTCGTGTGGCTTGTCGGTTGTGCCCAGGTTCCGTCTTCGACGGGTCCAAATGCGGCGACTTTTCCGCCAAGCGGTTCGAATAATCCCGCATCGGATTCGAATGACGATTCGGGTCCGTTGGGAAACAATCCGGGACCGGATCCGGACGCGGACAACGATCCCAAGATCGAAGACGCCAAAGACGTGATGAAAAGCAGTTCTTCGACGATCGCACAGCAGTCCGCGGCCATGCGGATCCTGATTGAAGCGGGTGTCTCGGAGGATGAATTGCCGGCTGAAGTAGTGGCCCGAATCAAGGAATGGGTTCGGTTCGTGTTATCGGATCCCGCATCCACTCCGCGCGCATGGTTGGATGCGTTTTCGTGGGCCGAATCGCTTGGCATCAAGGACCCGGAATTGATGGATGCGGTGAAGAATAAGATCAAAGCGTATATCGAAGGCGTGTTAACGAATTCGACCCTGTGCAAGGGGCGTTTGATCGAATTAGCCGAATTGACAAGTACCGCGGATTTGGACGCGTTGAATACCCAGATCATGAACCGGGCGGCTTCGGCGCCGTTGCAGTGTAGTTGGGTCACCCGTGAATGGGCGACGAGAAATTATTCGTATAACCATTTCCTTCGAGTATCCATACTGGGCGGGACTTTGAAAGAACATGCTGTTTTCGGGTATCGGAATCCGGAGGCCTTGACGTATTATTGGTCTGACGGATTATTGACCTGGGAGTTTCAGGAAACGACCCGGGACGACTGCGCTACGACGGTTCGAACAGGCAGTGGAAGCGAAGTATTGGATCGATATGAGGATGGATATGTCGGCGTCTATGCGGACGGAACTTATTCGGGACCCATCGTGGACAAAGCGGTCATGGTGCACGTTACCGTGACCCAGACCAACGAAGAAGGCTGCGAAGAAACCGCCCAATCGTACGACGAACCACTGGGAATAACTCTGGCGTTCATCGAGGGAACCTGGACCGAATCCGGGAGATTGAACGGATCATTGAATGACTCTTGGGCCGCGCATCCCGATACGGATGATTTTACGGGGAATCAAAAAATAGAATGGGATTTGTCGCTTCCGAATTGAAACCGATCCAAACAAAATTTCTTTTAAAAATAGACTCGTTAATTTGGGAAGATATTTTCATCCGCTCGAACAAAACGCAAGAGAACAGCAATTAAACTTATTTTGTGGAATTCGTGAAAAAGGAAATTGTTCTTGCCAAAACAAATGCGTTGTAGGAACATTTTTATTCTTTCTAATTGTATTTGAAACATGAAACATCTTTCTTTGGTTTGTATCCTCCTGGTAGGGGGGCTCCTGTTGATGGGGTGTGTGGGAGAGAAGCCATTTTGGGCAAATAAGCCGGTATTACAATGCAATGTAGCTAGTCTTCCACCCGATTTTAATTTCCGGTGTTCAAGTTTTGAATCGTTCGATGAATTGCATGTTCTGACAAAAACCCAAATCACTCTGAATCAATTCGAGTTTGTTGAATACCCAAATACTCTCTTGAGCCAAGATCTAAACCAGCTTGGATGGCAGAAGTTGGATTCGCGTTTTGATGGATGGACTGAATATTATACCCGTACGGTTGGTTTAGCGGGTGCCAATGGAAAATATGCGCTTAAAATAAACGACGAGTATTTATTGGCCTTTGAAATTGTTTCATCAGATTGAAAAAATTCTTTTTTTGTAATAAACGCAACGTTGTGGGAAGATATCTTTATCCGCTGAAATAAAAACGAACAAGAAAAATATAACTTTTGGCAGAATTTTCCTAAATTAAAAAGAAAAGAATAGAATTAAGGAGATGTTACTGTTTTAATTCGCCGATGTAGAATTTTGGCAGAAAGCTTCGCGCGCGATCCGAATACGGTGTTCTGCTTCCCGTGGGCCGCGTGTTGAATAGTTCTGTTGCGTCTTTTCCGCAGCCTTCGTTAATCGCGAACCTTGGATGCATCCGACGACCAGCAGCAATAATCCAATTCCCACGAAAACGAGTGGAATAAATTTGGTCTTTTGATCCTCCTTTTCGACCATAGTGAAGATAATTCAGTTGTTTTAAAAATTTTTGTTTTTGAAGTGAAACCATTAAAGAACTTTGGAGTATAATTGAGTAATGATTGCACCGATCAACGGGATTCATCACGTGACCGCGATTTCTTCAGACGCTCAGGCTACGTTTGATTTTTACACGAAGATTTTGGGGCTTCGGTTTGTCAAGAAAACCGTTAATTTTGACGACCCGTCGGTGTATCATTTGTATTTCGGGGACGTTACCGGTAAACCCGGAACGATTTTGACTTTTTTCAATTGGGTGCTGCCGGACCAAAAACCCGGCGCAGGCAGTATCGATTCGATGGCGTTTTCGGTTCCGCTTCATTCGATTTCGTTTTGGAAAAAACGCTTGAAAAAACACGAGATTTTTTTTGGGGAAACGAATCGTTTTGGAGAATCCGTTTTGAATTTTTCGGATGCAAGCGGTTTGTCAGTTGAATTAGTCGGGCAAGAATCCTTATTTGACACCCGGCCGTGGAATCAAAGCGATGTGCCTGTGGACCATGCGATCCGCGGATTTGCCGGCGTCTCGTTGATTCCGAACGATTTTGGCCGGACTGCCGATTTTTTAGAAAAAGTTCTTTTGTTTGCTCCGCATCAAAAACCCGAAAGCGACATGGCCCGGTTTTCGAGCGGCAACAGTTTCGTGGATGTGAAAATTCAGCCGGATTCGCGTTTGGCTCGGCAAGGAAACGGTAGCATTCATCACGTGGCTTTTCGGGTCAAAGACGCCGATCACCAGGTTCGTTGGCGTGAACAGCTCGTCAAAAAAAAGGTAAACGTGACTCCTGCAGTCGAGCGGTTTTATTTCAAATCGATTTATTTTAACGAACCGGGCGGCGCATTGTTTGAGATTGCCACGGATTCGCCTGGTTTTTTGATCGATCAATCCGTGGAAAAACTGGGAAAAGAATTGACGCTTCCGCCGTGGTTTGAATCCATGCGATCGCAAATCGAACAATCGCTGCCTTTGCTTAAAACGGAGTCGAAGGCATGACGACACCGAAATTGGGTTTTTTTCATCGATTCGAGCGATCGGCGAAAAACGATTCGATGACATTGCTGGGATTGCATGGCACGGGCGGAGATGAAAACGATTTGTTCGAAATTGCAAAAGCAATTCGCCCCGCCGCGAATATTCTGTGTCCTCGCGGAAAAGTGCTGGAAGGAAACGCGAATCGTTTTTTCAGGCGAACCGCGCTAGGGGCATTCGATTTGGAGGATTTGCGTCTTCGCACCAAAGAACTGAAGAAATTTGTTTCGAACGCGGCAAAAGAATATTCTTTTTCCGAGGACGCGTTGGTTGGGGTCGGATATTCGAATGGCGCGAACATGCTGGTGAATTTGTTGTTGCATTATCCCGATTCGATTTCCGGCGTTATTTTGCTTAGGCCTTTGTTGCCGTCAAAACCGGTGAATATTCCGGATTTATCGGGGAAAAAAGTGTTGGTGTTGGCCGGAAAAAAAGACGCGCTGATTTTTCCCGCCAAGACGACGGAATTGCTTGCGTATTTGGAAAAAACCCGCTGTCAGGTTCAATGCGAATGGCTCGAGTTGGGGCACGATGTTTCTTTGGCGGATGTCGATCTTGCCCGGGTGTGGATAGCGGGGGGTTTTCCGGAAAAAACACGCCAAGAGATCTGTTTATAATCTGTTTATATAAACTTTTTTTTGATTTCTCGCATGGTTTTGTGGTTTCATGTCGTTTAAGGAAATTTTTTCGATCCCGGGAATGAAACCGATTCTGTTGACGCTTTTTCTGACGTCCATGGGCTTTGGAATCATTTTGCCTTTGCTTCCGTTTTACGCGCTTTCTCTTGGCGCCGCGCCGGTTGAACTCGGTTTTTTGACGGCGACGTTTGCCGTGATGCAATTGATTTTTAGTCCGGTGTTTGGAAAACTCGCGGACCGGATCGGGCGGAAAAAAGTCTTGATGATGGGCACCCTGGGTTTTATGGCGGCGTATCTGGTGTTCGCGTTTGCCACCTCGTTTTGGATGGCGATTCTTGGTCGCGCGCTCGAAGGCTTTTTTGCCGCCGGCATTTTTCCGGTGTGCATTTCGTTGTTGTCCGATTTGACGACTCCAAAACAGCGGGGCCACGCCATGGGTTTGATGGGAATGACGTTTTCGCTGGGCTTTATTTTCGGCCCCGCGTTCGGTGGGTTCGCTTCGACTTTTGCCGTGCAAGACGCGTTTTTTCTCGCAGCGGGTTTTTCGTTCCTGAATTTTTTGTGGATTTTTTTCAAATTGAAAGAACCGAAAGAAAAACCGGAAAGCAAGGAAATCGTTTCTCAGGAAGTTTCGCTTTTGTCGCATCTGTCTTCCCCGTTGCTTTTTTTGTTTTTGTCGAGTTTGATGATCACCTTTATGATCGGGGGAATCGAAGCGACGTTGGCGTTGTATACGAGCGAAAAACTGGGTTTTAACGCAACGCAAATGGGTTTGATTTTCACGTATGTGGGCGTCTTGATCATGATCATGCAGTTTGTCGGCGGAACGCTCGTAAATCGTTTCGGCGAGGTTCGCATGATTCAAGCGGGATTGTTTTTGTCAGGCCTGGGTTTTTTTCTCATTGCCTTGACAAACGACTGGATTTCGCTTTTGATTCCGCTTGCGATTTTTGTCGCGGGAAACGCGTCGGTTTTTCCGGCGGTTACTTCGTTGATTACAAAGAAAGTTCAGGGAAAAAGCGGAGTCGTATTGGGTTTGAATAATTCGTTTAGCGCCGGCGGCCAGATCATCGGTCCGCTGTTGGGCGGCTTTTTGTTTGGCATCAATCACTTGTTTTCGTTTTTGGGAATGGCGTTGGTGGTGTTTGTTTACTTGTTGTTGTTCACGGTTTTTGCCATGCCAAAGCTTAAAGTCACGAACCAACCGTAAAACCGGGTTATAAAAAATGTGTTTTTTATTATCCGGTTATCTGCTTTTTTTTCCGGAAAAATGCTCAAAAAACGCTTCAAACAAACCTTTTTTTACCGCTTTTTTTTGGAATTCGCCCCGATTTGTGGTTTGTTGGAGGCAGTTACCTGGATTCGTTTCCAGGAGCCTCATTGGAAAACAGCGGTGCGCCTATCCTTTTTTTCGGGGCCCCCTGGCTTTTCTCGCAGGTGAACGTCAAGTTGTTATACCCCTGAGTGGATAAAGGTCAGTACTTCCAAGAAACTGCACCATAAGTCAATCATACACAATGTAGTACAGATGCCTGTCGTACATACCTTAGACAGCAGTCTGTACAAACCACAAAAAAGGAGATGTACATAGAAATGACACGAACAAACACACGCACAACTCGATTCACGAATTGGCGGATGTTTGCCATGATTGCATTTGCATTAATTGCATTGGTGGCGTCCGCTGCACTCGCAGCAGAAACATCGACTCAAAAAGATCGTTTCGGGATCAAGGAACTGTATCCGACCGGCGGAAAAGAATGGACTTCCACCTGGGACAACGGAGTTTCCCGAAACTTTTCCGGAGTCGATCCGAAAGATCCCTGGTTCGATGCCGACCATGGCAACGCTTCGTACAAGGTGGACGGAACCGGGCAACTCAAAGTATCCGGCTCTGTTCCGCGCATGTACATCCATGATCCACAGCACACAGATGGATGGACCAACGTGGAAATGACCGTGTACGCCAAGCGGATTTCCGATAACGGAATCAATTGGGGCGGCATTGTCGGTCTTGCCCGGACCAATCACGGAACCGTTGGCGGACGTGAAACCGATAACCTGTGCGATACGCGCGGAATCGCCGCGCGCATGCGCTATGACGGAAAAATCGATTTTGAAAAAGAAACGTCGCATCCGAGTTCTTCGGTCGTCAAAAGCACTCAGAAATGGAGCGGAGGATTGCCGAAAAACACATGGATCGGCTACAAGTACGTCGTGTATGATCTTCTTGACGGGAATGTCAAGCTGGAATTGTGGCTTGACGAAACCGACGGAGCTAACGGCGGTAACTGGGTCAAGATCAACGAATTCATCGATAACGGAAACAATTTCGGAGCCGGTGGAAGAGCCTGTGATTCGGGAATCAATCCGGCGGAAAAACTGACGAACAGCAATAATCGGCCGGGTTCCGAATCTGGAAATCCAAACGCGACGGTTTATTTCCGAAGCGATGGCGTCGGATCGGACGGATTGATTTACAAAAAAATGAGCGTTCGGGAAATCGACCCGAACGGAACTTTTCCTCCGGTGGTTCCTCCGATCGTTCCACCCGTTGATCCGCCGGTGATTCCGCCTGTCACTCCCAGAACGTTGAGTTCGCCGTTCAAATACCAATTCGATTCAACGAGCGTTCTTAACCAAAGTGATCCGGATAACAACACGAATCCATACTTTTGGCTGCGCGCCGGGGGAAAAATGACGCAAGCAAACGGAGTCGGAGCCACGTTACAGGGACCATTAGCGGCAAATGATCCGTTGCACGTAAAATTCGCGTCTTCCGCGACAACGGATTTCGGGGACCGACCTCAGAATCTCTTCGAACTCGTAACGCGTCACCTGTGGGAAAATCACTCGGAAATCGCATGGTTTCGGATCGTTCGCGATAACCTAAGCGACGCGTCGACCCGAAAATCTTCGAACGGTATTTTCTTGATCAGCCGGTTCCAGAATGGGGACAACGGGTATTATGCCGGAATCCGCGTGGATGGACAAGCCGTGATCAAGAAAAAAATCAACGGGGATTATTTCACCCTTGCCTCCAAAAAAGTATTCTCTGGAACCTATCATCATGAGTCGAATCCGTCGCTTCTTCCAAAAAACACATGGATTCCCCTAAAACTCGAGACCCGTAACGTCAGCAACGGCGTTAATCTCAAGTTGTACATCTATAACGCATCCACCAAAAAATGGGAGAAAAAACTCGAAACAGTTGATACCGGTGCCGGCGGTTTGCCCCACAAAACCGCGGGTTTTGACGGTTTTCGAACGGACTTTATGGATGTCCAGTTCAAAAACTATCAGATCTGGAAGTAACGGTAAAGGAGGGCGAAAGCCCTTCTTCTTTTTCTTTTGAACCGAATTTGAAAAAAACTTGAAAACGTTTTTGAGTCTTCTTTTCGGTGGAATAAAGCCTTAAATGTTTTTTCCTTGTTGATATAGAGGATTGTCATGAAAAGCAAAGAACTGGATCCGGATATCCTGGCAAGGATTTTGCGGTTTCAGCAAGGCGAATTGAACGAGTATCACACGTACGCGAATCTGGCGAAACTGACCAAAGACAAGAATAATCGCAGGATACTGGAAAAAATCTCGGCGGATGAACGAAGGCACTATTTGATTTTGCAGAACGCAACGGGCAAAGAGTTCACGCCGAATGGATTTCGGATACGATTTTTTTCGCTCTTAGGATCGGTTTTGGAATTGTCGTTTGCCTTGCGTTTGATGGAAAAAGGACGAAGTTTGATTTAGGTGTTCCTCGATCGGGCTTTTTTTAACGATTTTTTCCGTTAAGCTGAAAAAAAACAAAAAGAAAGGTATTTTTAGTTATTCTTTGACTGTGTTGGTATGGTTGGGATGGAAAATAAAAAATTGCGGATCGCGGTGGTGGTTCACCATTTTGACCCGGATTCGGACGGCGTATCGATTTCCGCGCATCGGTTGATTTCCCATTTGTCGGACCGGTTCGAGGTTCACTTGATTGCGGGCGCGTTTGCTTCCGATCAATTGGATCTCATCAAATCCGATTTTCGAACGGAAAAAAAAGGGAATTTTTTTCTTCATTCGGTTTTCGTCGCTCCCGATGACGGTTCTTCCCAGTACGAATGGGGATTGGATAATCTTTTTTTCGCGATTTCGTCTTTGCATCGGAAATATTCGTTCGATTTGATTCACGCGTATTTTCTGGTGCCGACCGGTTACGTCAGCGTTCTTGCGGGAAAAATTTTGAAGATTCCGGTGTTGGTCAGCGTGCGGGGAAGCGATGTCGCGCGCAACGTGTTCGTGGCGACTCGTTTTCCGTGGGTGCTTTGGACTTTGCAGAACGCGGATTTTTTGACGTTTGTGAATCCCGAGTTACGCGAAATCGGAAATGTCATCGCCCCTGTTCTGGATAAGTCCGCGGTGATTCCGAATTCCGGTTTCATGGAACATTTGCCCGTGAAACCTCGTCAAAGAGGAAAAAAAATCTCGATCGGGTACGTGGGCGATGTTCATCGCAAAAAAGGGTTCGTGTATTTGATCGAAGCTTTGTCGGAGCTAAAGCGTTTTCCGTTCGAATTACAGGTCACGGGTAGAATCAACGCGGAGGAAAAAAAATCGTATGAAAAATTGCTGGCCAAAACGGGTCTTTCGAAGCGAATCCGTTTTTTCGATCCGGTGCCGCGCAAAAAAATCCACGAAAAGTATAACGACTGCGATGTTCTGGTGGTTCCTTCCACGCGCGAAGGCTGTCCAAACGTGGTTTTGGATGGAATGTTGTTCGGAAAGCTGATTGTCAGCACGCGTATTCCGGGGGTCATGCAGGTGTTGGAAGACCAGACTGAAGGGCTTTTGGCGAATCCGCGGGATTCCGAATCGCTTCGGATGGTTTTCGAAAAGGTTTTTGCGGATCCGAAATTGATTGACCGGCTCGGATCCGCCGCCATGAAACGCGTGCGTTCGTTTCATCCGAAACAAGAAACGAAACAGTATGAAGAGATTTACCTGCGGTTAACGAAAAACAAGTGAGTGCCAAAGTTTTTTCGTGTGCTTTTTTTTCGGTTTTTTTTTGGCGAATTGCTGTTCGAAAGCGGATATGTGTGAAATAACGTCTTGTTGTCGCACGCCGCTGGCCCATCGTTCATAAAGGGCTTTTTGGTGCGCGGGCGGACGGGAATAATCGTGTTCGGGTTGGGGTCGAAACCGTTCGACGAAAGTCCTTTTTTCCAGGGAAAGAATGTGCTGCTGGGTTCGATATTGATTCAGGGCGCGGGCTTTGGCTTTTTTTGCTTCTTTGGACGGATGCCAGGTGATGAATCCGTCTTTTTCCAGGAACTCTTTGCATTTTCGGGCTCCTTTTTTCCAATTGTAGAGTGCGTATTCCAATACGACGACGTTGGGGTGGTGTTGTTTTAGCAGATGCGCCAAAAACGACGCGACGTCATGATCGGGATGACCGCCTTCAAAGGCGGGAGCCAGAATGAATTGGGGCTCGATTTTTTTAACGTGCTTGGACAGCTGAGCGAATAAAAAAGGAATTTTTCGGTACGTGTTTCGGGTAAGCAAAGGAAAAAAAATGTTGCGGTGCGACGGGACTCCGAGGAATTTCAAGGCGCGTCGCGCTTCGCGTCGTCGAAGCTGCACGTGTCCGTTATGGTTTAATTTTCCTTCCGGGGAAGTTCCGCTGGTAAGAAACGCGACCCAGACGAAATGTCCTTGGGATTGGATATCAAAGATGAATTCGCCGCAACCAAGTGTTTCATCGTCGCGGTGCGGGGCAATGACGAGTAAATGAACCCCCTTGTCCTTTTTGATCATTATTTATAGAAAATTGATTTCAATAAAAAAACGTCGGTAGAATTAGTAGATACATTTATATAGCTGCAAATCAGGGGTTGTTTATGGGGCTTGTGATCGGTATTATTGCGCGTGACTTTCAGAGCATCGGCGGCTTTCAATCGTACACCGAAACCCTGGTCGAAGAGCTTTTGGATCAGGGGCATTGTGTGCACGTGTTGTCGTCAAGTCGGCCTCCGGCGGGACTTGTAAAAAAAGGGGTTCGGTTTGTGGTTGACCCGGCGATTTCAAAAACAGAGCATGATTTGTGGCGATTAGCGGAAGAAGAAATTTTGTCCAAAAAAACGGTGGTGAGTGCAACAGACGCGCTTCGTCAAAAGGTGACCCGTTTTTTTGATCAATTCGAATCAGACCCCGGAAAACACGTCGTGTTCTTTGTCAGTATCCATCGTCTTTTTTTCCTGGGGGTTTCGATCAATGTGATTCTTGAGTGCGCGAAAAGAAAGATTCCGTTGGTGTCTCGAGAAGCATCGGAACTGCATTTTTTCAAGTACCGGAAAGTCGAGGAAACGGTGTTGTCTTGTCCGAATCGAATCGTAGTGCCTTCTTTACTGATGAAAAAATGGTTGACGCAAAAAAAAGTGTCTTCCAAAAAAATACGATTGGTGCATAACGGAATTTCAAAAGATTTTTTTTCGGGTTTCGTGCCGCGTTTTTCCAAACAACTACGGATTCTTTTTCCGGGCCGGGTTTTTCCGCGGGTTCCCGGCTTGATCTGGGACAAGGGCATCGGAGACTTGTTGTTTGGATACAGCAAGATCGCTTCCGAGTTTCCGGATTCGGTTTTGATTTTCGGTGGTTTCGATCCCACGAATAAGAACAATCGATTTGCGTTGAATGCCATTCGACAGTTTGCAAAAAATTGTGGAATCGAATCGCGTATCCGTTTTCTTTCGGTCGCGGATTCGGTTCGGAAGGATTTTCTCAAACAATACCGGCGGGCGGATATGGTGGTGTGCAATTCGCAGTATCCGGAATCGTATCTTAATACGGTGTGGGAAGCCATGGCGATGCAAAAGCCTGTGGTTACGACTACGCGCGCGATTTCGGTGATGGAAGCGATTCATCCAAAAGAGGTTTTTTTGGCCAAAGATATTTCTCAATCGAGTCCGTTGGTGGTGATTCCGTTGTCGCATCCGAACGTGCTGGCCGAAGTTTTGCATCGCTTGTTGTCGGATTTCCGTCTTCGAAACCGCATTGGAAAAAACGGGAAAAAACTTGCTAAAAAAAGGGTTCTTCGACCGTTGGTAAAAGAATTGGTGAACGTGTTGGAATCGACTCGGGGACATCCGAACAAAAGCGTTGTGCAAAAAATTTGGGATTCTTTTTCGGATTGATCGGTTCTTGAAGAAACCCAGTTAGGGGTGATCCTAAAGATTTCGCCGGTCACGGAATACGAGGAATTGAAGGCTTTTGACCGGACGGAAGCGAAATCGGCAAGGTAAACGAGGTTTGCACGCGGGTTCCACCAATAATATCGGTCAATCGTCGTGGACCGTGGTTTTTTGTCCGAAGACCTGGTTTTACCGCGAAACACCGTGTATTCGATTGTGAAAAACGTTTTGCTTACGGTTCCGTTGGAGAATTCCTATTTTTTTGAACCCTGCTTTTACAAAAACCATTATTAATATATTAAGTCCTAATAAAACCGGAAAGTATGACTGTTTGGCGTGTTTCTTCCCGGGGTCAAAGTTCGCTCGAATTGCTCGTTTTGACCGTAGTGATGCTTTTGTTTATCGCAGTCGTGGGCGGATCGGCTTTTTTGACATTTTCGGAGTCGGTTTCGTCAAGCATGGCCATGGATAGTCTGCGTAACATTCAAACGGGGATCAATCATTCCTATGCTTTGGGGCCCGGAAACGTCTTGATCGTTGAAATCGCGCTTCCGGCAAGCGTTTCAGACAGCAATGTCGGCGGTTTGTCCGGAAGAGAAGTCGGTTTTGATTTGTCGTCTCCTTTTGGAGTGCGGAATTACTTCGTGTATTTGGACGCCAATGTCAAAGGATCTCTTCCCGTCAAAGGCGGCGCGTATAAAATTAAACTGGTGTCTTTGGGTTCCGACGTCAACATCAGTGTGGTGAGCGGATGAGGGGCCAGATTTCTTTTGAGGGTCTCATTTCGGTGTTGTTGATTCTTGTTTTTCTCGTAATTGCGGTGTCGTCCATCCTGAATATTCAGGAGTACACGCTGTTTATTTCGGATTCTTCGTTTGACATGGGTAATTGCTCGCGGTTATCCGAATTGGTTCAGGAAGTTTTCATTCAGGGACCCGGCACCCAAATCGTGGTGGAGGCACGCGCGGATTTTGTTTTGAATGAATCGTCGATTTCGGTGAACGAAGCGTATTGTTTTTTTTCGGGAATCGCACAACCCGCGTCGCTTTCAAAAGGAATGATCGTTCTTTCCAACAGAACCGGGGTGGTCGAAGTTGAGAATCAATGAACAAGGACAGGCATTGATGCTCGAGCTCGTGGGGGTTTTGTTCGTTTTTCTGATTATTTTTCTTTTTTTGGAGAACATCTGGCCGGAAAACGTGAGTCGTTGGAAAGGAGAATACGAATTCCAGACCATGTATAACCGCGCGCAACAGGAATCCACGGCATTGGTGGAGTCGCCGGGCTATCCGATGGATTGGAATCCCCAGTCGGTTCAGATCGTGGGGCTGTCGGTTCAAAAAAACGTGTTGGATTCGAACCGGTTACAGATGTTTTCGCAGATGGTGCTTGACGATTATAACCTGACAAAACACAAAATGAAGTTTTTCGAATACGATTTTTTCATCGAAATCGATTCGAACAAGGATTCGTTGGATCGAAACATCGGTCGCATCCCCAACCCCGCGTCGAATACCGCGGTGGTTTGGCGAAACGTTTCACTGGAGGGACAGAATGCCATTTTCAGGCTCACGGTTTTCCGATAAAGGCTTCGCCTTGTCGACGGATTTGTTGTTTGCCGTTTTTTTGGTGACCAGTTTTCTCGCGGTCGCATGGGTCGGACCGTTTGAATCCAAGCCGTTGTCGGAAATATCCAATCTCAAACAATTGTCGCGCGACACCCTGATCAGTTTGGATGAAAGCGGATACATCATTTTCACGTTTGATCGAAACGATTTGAACGACAGCGAAAAAATGGACGCGATTTCGGAAAAAGTCCGTTCGGTTCTTCCTCCGAACACCGAATTTCACATTGATATGACGCGGTATGATTTGAACGGCGCCCAATGCATCCAAAACCAGACGTTTGACAATTGTTTTCAATTCAGGACCGTTCTTCCATCCAAAGGACAACCGATTCCCATCGGCAGTTCCTTGACACGCGAAAAACTGAGTTTTTTCCGCAAAGGAAACGTGTTGGCCTGTCAGGTGGATCCGGGCCAGATTTCGCTTGCGCCTTTTTCACCCGCTTACCCCGAAGTCTTTGGATGGGACCGATTGGTTTTTCTGGCCCGAATGGCCCGCGAACCGGAATTAAAGTCACCCGGTTTTTCGTCGAAAACATTCGCAATGCATTTGGCGGGAGCAAGCGACGCCAATATCACCTTGGGCGTGTCCACTGCCCCCAGCGGAAGCGTGGATTGCGATCAGGATATCAAAGTCGATCTGAATGTCATGGTGTTAACGACCGGCCGAAAACCGGTGGATATCGCATTGGTCATGGATCGCAGCGGTTCCATGAGCTGGGATGGCCACGCCGCTTCCACGGATACCTATGCCGTGGCATTGGATGGCAATTATTTGTATTTGGCGGACGGATCCGCGGGAATTCGCGATGCGAATATCCAAAATCCGCGTTTGCCTTCCTTGATCATGACTTTGAATACGCCTGGAACGGCCATGGATATCAACAAGCAAGGCAATTATGTGTTTTTAGCGGACGGCGCGTCCGGCTTCCGGATTGCGAACGCGTCGAACCCGAGCAACATTTTTTCGGTTTCAACGATCACGAACCTGGGAACCGCTAACGGAATTGCCGTCAGTGGTAACTACGCGTTTGTAGCCGCTTCGGCTTCGGGCGCCATTTACGACGTGACCACGACCACGTCCAGTAATTCCACGCTTCGGTTAGGCTACTCGGCCGGTGAATCGTGGGTGGGACAATCGTTTGTTTCGAATCATGGCGTGATTTCGGGAGTGGAATTGTACTTGAGAAGATTCGGAAATCCGAGCAACGTGACGATTCATTTGAGATCAAGCCTTACCGGAGCGGATCTTGCGTCCGCCGAGATTTCATCCGGGTCGATTTCCACGAGTTCGCTGAATTGGGAAACCGTTTCGTTTTCGGAACCGGTCCAAGTGACTCCGGATGACACGGTTTTCGTGGTCGCGACGACAACCACGCAGTCCACGAGCAATTATTATCAAGTCGGCGTTAGAACCAGCAATCCGTATGCCGGCGGAAACGCGTTCCAGCAGTCGACGGCGCTGACCAGCGATTTGCTTTTGCGTTCGTTTATTTTGGAGGGAATCCAAGTTGTGGATGTGTCCGATAAAAGCGATCCGCAACTCGTGGAAACGTTTCCGACCACCAATGCGAACAAGGTTTTTGTGGATGGGTCGCGATTATTCGTTGCCGACGATACTTCCGGACTGCGGATCCTGGATGTTTCGAACCCGTTAGACGTTTTCCAATTGGGAATCGAGGACACGACGGACGCAACAGGCGTGTTTGTTCGGGGCGATTACGCGTTTGTTGCGGATCGGGGGGCCGGATTGCGGATCATTAACGTGTCCACGCCGACGGCGCCGTTTGTCGAAAGCACGTTCAATTCTCCTGGAAGCGCGTGGGATGTTTGGGTTGAAAACGATCGTGCGTATATCGCGGATGATTCGTCTTTGCAGGTCGTGGATGTATCGGTTCCGTCGGCCCCGTCTTTTTTCACGAGTTTTCCATCGATTTCGGTTTACCGGGGAATCGTTGTACGGAACAATATCGCGTTTATTTCCGCGGATAACCAGGGTTTGGTTACGATTGATTTGTCGCTGGGGCCACGCATCAATCAGGCGAAAGCGGCGGGAAGCGCTTTTTTGAATTTTGACTTCTTGTGGAAGCCCCAGGATCAGATCGGGTTGAGTTCGTTTAACACTGTGGCCACGCAAAACCAGGAATTGACGGCTGTTTTTGACGACGTGAATTCGGCATTGTATGCTTTGACGGCGAACGGCGGAACGGATATCCAATCCGGAGTGGATTTGGGCACAGTTGTGTTAAAAGACGGTTTTTTGACCACAAATATTCGGAATTCGCAATTGCGATTCGGATACAGTTCTTCCGAATCCACCGCGGGCCAGTCGTTTCGACAACTGCAAGGCGACCAGATTTCGGGAGTCAATGTTTTTCTTCAAAAAACCGGTGATCCTTCGGGGCCGGTGACGGTTCGGCTTCGAAATTCGATCAGTGGATCGGATTGGGCGACCGCCACGATTCCGGCAAGCGAAATCAGTTCTTCCGGTTACAACTGGCATTCGGTGTCGTTTCCGTCGCCGGTTTCGCTTTCTTCCGGAGTCACGTATTATATCGTGCTTTCCACGACCGGACAGTCCACTGGAAATTATTATGCGTGGGGACGCAATTCGGCGAACAATTATATTAATGGAAACGCGTTTCAGCAGTCTTCAAGCCAATCGGGAGACATGATGGTGGAAATCCGGTACGTGCCAAGTTCGCAGAACCCGCTTGCGTTAAAGTTCGTTGTGTTGATGTCGGACGGGCAGTCCAATTCGGGTGACAGCGGCGCCGCCGCCTTGGTAGCACGCGACAATAATGTCATGATTTTTACGGTCGCGTTCGGATTGGATGCGGATCAAGCCGAACTGACCAACGTGGCCGATATTACGGGGGGAAAATCGTATGTGGCGTGGGATCAGAACGCGTTGATCGCATTGTATGAAATCATCGCCCAGGAAATCGGGGATATCGCGTCGGCGTACACGACGAACCGGGTTTCGGACGTCAACCTCACGGTGCCGATTCCATATGGAACAACGGTCAAGGACCTGAACACGGGGGTTTTCATCGAAGGATCGGATCAGAATTACATTTATTATCACATCGGGGATTTGAATAATACTCGCAAAGTTTGGTATGGCTCGTATACGTTTTCGTTTGACTGCAATTCGTCGTATTCGTGTTCGGATGAAAACAGGGTCGTGCCCCAACCGGGAACCTTTCTGGATTTTTTGGATAAAGACGAAAACCTGCAGACGGGTTTTCCGTGGGACGCCAACGTTTCGATCACGTTGCGGTACCGGGATTTGACCTTGGCGGTCATCGGCGCGCGTCCCAGTACAAGCGGCGGCGCGTTGCTTGACTTGAACGCGATTAACGCGGGATATTTGGGTTCTCCCGAAAGCACGATTCAGATCCGAAGGGAAACGATTTCGGGTTCGGTGGTCAAAACTTTTTCAGTGAGCGCGTTTTCGTGCGGGGAAAAACAACCGCTTTGCACGGATTTTTTCGAATTGCTCCTCGATCGTGATTCCGGGATTGGAGGAACGTTGTTTGCGGTCATTAACGGCGATAGAGCCGTTCGGGAGTGCCCCAACAACAATGCGATTCGGATCGATTGTCAATCTCAATTGAACGTTTTTTACGATATGGATTTGTGGGTTTGGAAAAAAAGGGTGGTTTCGTGAACCAGCGGGGAATCTTGTTTACGTTGATCGCGTTGCTGTTCGTTTTGGCGATCTTGACCTTGAATTCGGAAATCCGGTCGTCTACGCGGGATTTGGAACCGCAGCCTGAATTAACAAGGCTTCGGGAGCTTGGAAAAGTGTATCGCGATATCGAACGTTCGCTGGTTCAGTTGGATTTGAACGGAGGGAGAAAAAAAATCGTGGAACAAGGGCTTCCGTTTTCGTATATTTTGATCAATCCCCACCGGATTATTTTGTCGCAGGAACTGCCGTTAAATCAACAGGTGTTTTCAGGGTACTTTGATTCGGTTCAGGGGTACCGTGTTTTTTATCTTGGATTGCACGACGATTTGAATCGCACGGAAATTTTGATCGACATGAACGCGGCGACGGATTTGAATTGGGGATCGATTCTGGATTCGCCGTCGTTTTTGCTCGAGCCCGTGTGCGCGCGCTACCAGCTTTCCCTTGCACAGTCGACCGTGGACGGGGGCGGTTCCCAGGCGTGTTCGTCAATGTTTGACCCCAATTCGATCCGGCGAACGGACATCAATATTTTGGTGAAAGACCCTTCCGCGGATTTTAATTTTTTGCGCTGCAACGGTTCTTCGTGCCCGACGGACAGTTTTAACCCCGCGAATCCGCTGCCGTTTTTTTCGGTGAATTTTCTGGTGGACTCGTGTCAAAAATGCACATTGAGTCAGACGCTGGTGTCAGGTCATTATGCCACGACTGCGGATTTCAATGTTTTTTTGACTTGCAGCGGGCCAAATTGTCATTCCAAAGGAGTCACCTTGGCGTTCGGTCCAAGGTTTCGCGCGTGGTCGGATGCCAATCGTTCCGTGGACATGAACATCGGGCTTGATTTTAACCGGTCTATTCAATCGTTTCGAAGCATGGATTTCAATTTTTCAGTGAAAGCCACCAAATACCAGATTCTTCGCACAAACCGGGTTTTGACACTTCCCAATTGACGTTTATTCTTTTCGCAACCACCAGATACTATGGTTCAAACCACGATTTTTACCGCGACGTATAATCGGAGTCACTCGATTTCCCAGACGATTTCGTCGGTTCTAAAGCAATCGAACCGGGATTTTGAGTATTGGATTTTGGACGATGGCAGCACGGATGAAACCGAACACAGGGTCCGTCCTTTTCTTGTGGATGCGCGCGTGAAATACTTCAAATTGGGCCATCACGGTCAAGCCGAAACCCTCAATTGGGGGCTTGAACATTGTCGTTCGGAATACGTGGGGTTTGTGGATTCGGATGATGAATTGCTTCCCGATCACGTGTCAACTCTTGTAGGGGTTTTGAACGCGGATCCGTCGCTTGATTTTGTGCTGGGTTCGTTCATCGTGGTTTCACCGGAAAAAAAACAGGTGTTGCGGGTGGCGGATTATTTTCATCCGAAAAAAACGATTCCGGTTTCCAAAATCGAATGCGTTCTTGGCATCTTGTTCGGAAAACGCCGACGTTTTTTGGACGCGGGTGGTTTTGTCGGAGATTTTTTGGATATTCGTTTGTTTGATGTCATGAAAAAAAAGGGGTTTAAATGGAAAAAAGTGTTGTCTCCAACGTACCGGTATTTTTTCGGCCGGTTTGATGATTCGCTTTCGCTTGAATTAACGGGTCAGCGGGGTTCTTCAAAACAAATCGAAAAAAGGACCTTGTAGCGGGGTCCTTGGTGGGTCAAGGTGGATTGCATCAAATCGAATCCTCGTACGAAGATTTTTTTGGAGTATTTTTCGGATCGAAGTTTTTCAACGGTTTCTCGAACACTTCGAGGGGACGCGCTTTTGGTTCGCGCAAGCGTAATGTGCGCGTGAAAATCCGCGGGTTTGATTCCGATGGCGTCTCCCAGGTTTGTTGCAAGCGCTTGGATTTCGGGTGTTCCTTTGCCGGTTCCAAGCCAGATGATGTTGTTTTTGAAGTGGCCGATTCCGTTTAATTCGATTTCGAACGGGTTGGTTTGGGTCAACGAAAGGGTTTTTTCTTTTAATTGTTCGACTTGTTCTTTGGAAATGTTTCCGAGGAAAAAAAGAGTCAGGTGAAGGTTTTCTACGCGGGTTCGTCCGAATCCATCGGAAGGAATTTTCGAAACCAATGTCCGGGTGATTTCGTCTTGCACGTCCAAAGAAAAATTGACCGCAAAAAAACTTCTGGCCCGGTCGTTCATGCATAATTCTATTTGCGAAAAGGATTAATTCGTTTGTCTGCTGGTGCAAATGTGCAACCGGGATTCGGTTCAGATAAATTTCAATAATTCGAACAAATAGATGACGGCGCCGACGAATAATCCGGCCAAAATCGTCATGATGGCGTGTTTTACAACCGGTTCTCGCGCGATGCGCGCGGTAAAACTTCCAATGAGGATAAGCGCCAAAAAAACCAGGAAAAAAGAATAATTGAACGCGTTCGAAACCGAGAGTGTTCCGATGCTCGCCATAAAAAACGGACTGATGATGACCAGTCCGATCAACGCCGAGCTTGCGCCATTCGCGATTCCCATCAGGATTGTCAGTTGTTTGAATTCACGTCGGCGTTCTTCGAGGTCTTCTTTGGGGGAAAGCCGGTGTAATTCCGCGAGTTCGTGTTTTCGTTCGGCTTTTTCAACGAGGTACGCACCCCAAACGCCGCTGATGCCGGTTGCAAAGATCACTCCGATGGCTGAAATCACGATCAATTTGACGTCGGTGATGTTGGAGAGTTTCATCGCGATGAGGATTCCAAGACTGGTGAGGGTTCCGTCGAACGAATTCATGACGATGTAGCGTCGAATGATGTCGTTGTCGTGGAGGAGCCGGAAAAAGTTCATATCGAAGAAAAGTCCGATGGGTTATTAATCTCTGCGGAAAAAAGGCTTTAGATTTGAAGGAATAGAACCCGTTTGTTTTGAAATGAATTATTTTTTTTCCGGGTGGCCGCCGAATTGCGATCGTTGCAAAGACAATGTTTTGTGTCCGAATTCGCCGCGTTTTCGCGAATGATAACGCGAAAAAAGCGCGGCGGCAATCGTTTCAACCGGGATTTTGTATTTCAAGGCGGTTTCAATCGTCCATTGGCCTTCGCCGGAATCTTCCACGTGACCCGAAAAAGAGGATAATCCAGGGTCTTTTTCAAGGCCTTTTTGGGTTTGTTCGAGCAAAAAGGACTGGATAATGCTTCCGTGTTGCCAGAGTGTGGCGGTTGCGTTCAAATCGAGGTGGGGATACGGCCCGTTTTTGAGGAGGTTAAAGCCTTCGGCCATGCCTTGCATCATGGCGTATTCGATTCCGTTGTGGACCATTTTGACAAAGTGTCCGGCGCCGCTGGGTCCGAGGTACCGGTAGCCTTCGGGTTGGGTTAAATCGGAAAAAAGGGGTTCGATGGTTTTAAATGCCGCTTGGGGGCCTCCGATCATGATGCAGTATCCGATTTGAGCGCCTACGATTCCGCCGGAAACTCCCGCGTCGAAAAAATGGATTCCGCGTTCCCTGAACTGTTCGCCACGACGCACAGTGTCTACATAATTTGAATTGGCGCCATCAATCACAATATCCCCCTTCGAAAGCAACTCCAATAGTTCCGCCAAAGTTTTTTCCGTGACATCGCCGGCCGGAAGCATGGTCCAAATGATGCGCGGAGACGGCAATTGGGATACAAGATTTTTAAAGTCGGTGGCACCAATGGCGCCGTGGGATTCCACTTCTTGGAGCGGTTCGATGGATCGGTTCCATGCCACGACGGAATGTTTTTTGCTTAGAAGCCGCAGGACCATGTTTTTGCCCATGCGTCCGAGTCCGATAAAGCCAATCCGCATGATTTAGTCCCCCTCGGAAATCAAAAAAGCGCGTACCGGTGTTGCGTCCGAACCCGGAATTGAAAGCGGTGCCACCACCAAGGTGTAATTTCCTTCGGGAACGTGGGCCAATCGCAATCCTTCAAGGATCCGCACGTTGTTTTGCATCAACATCCGGTGGGTTTCGTGTTCGGGTTGGTCTCGTTCGATTCCCAGCGCGTCGATTCCGACACCGGCAACATGGGCTTGGACCAGTTTTTGGGCACCGGTTTTTTCCAAATAAACAAATCGGGGGTCGAATGTTTCGTCGGAAGAGTTTGTGGTTTTTAAGAGAATGAATTTGCCGGGGCTAATGGTTTTGGTTTCAAGAACCGTGGCGTCGATTGCCTCCAGCGCGTCCGATACGTCGAGTACTTGCGCGGCAAACACGAATTGGGTTCCGAGTTGTTGGTCCGCCGAAAACGCGTCTTTGATCATGTGATTAGGTCCGTCAAAATGGGTTCCGGTGTGAAGATTCATGTCCAGGCGGGTTTCTTGCGCGCCGTGTTCGATGGTTTGTTCGATTGAAATCAACGGTTTTTTGTCTGGTTTGTTTTTGTACACGGACATTTCGTTTGTGATCGGCATGGAGATATCGATGATTTTAATAGGCACCGTTTTTCCCTCCAGTGTAGTCTTTTGGCGCATGCCAGGTTCGGCCGTCTTTTTCGATGAGTTCGTCGGCTTCTTTGGGACCCCAGGTTCCCGCGAGATACGTCGGGCATTCCGTGACGGTGTGTTCGCAGATGTGCTTGATGGGTTCGAGGACTTTCCACGCGTAGCGAGTTTCTTCCCAGCTCGTGAAAAGCGTTTTGTCGTTATGCAAGCAGTCAGAGAGCAAGCGTTCGTAAGCTTCGGGCGTGTTTAACGCGAATTCGCATTCGTGGCAAAAGTCCAGGTGATACGGTTTTATTTCGAGTTTTCGTCCGGGAACTTTGACATTGAAGAAAAGCGCGATGCCTTCGTCGGGTTGGATGCGAAATTCGAGGTGATTGGAGTGAATTTTTTGACTGAGATTTTGGAATAACGGTTTTGTTTTGCTTTTAAAATCAAGCCAGATGCGCGCGGAATTTTTCGGCATGCGTTTTCCGGTCCGGATGTAAAATGGAACGCCTTTCCAGGTTTTGTTGTTGATTTCAAGCCGAAGCGCGGCAAACGTCGGAACGTTCGAGTAGGGGTCCACGTCTTTTTCTTCGCGGTAGCCCACGACGGGTTTGTCATCGACAGTTCCTTGCCGGTATTGTCCCAAGACCACGACGTTGTTTCCTTTTCGGTTCGAGGAATGCAGTTGTTTAAGCACTTTTATTTTTTCCGTGACAATGTCTTTTGCATCAAGACTTTTGGGCGCGTCCATGGCCGTGAGCGCGACCAGTTGCAGAATGTGGTTTTGCACCATGTCGTTTAATACGCCGGCTTTTTCGTAATATGTTCCGCGGTTTTGGATTCCGGTTTGTTCCGCGACCATGATTTGGACGCTGTCCACGAATTTGTTGTTCCAGGGATGCTGAAAAATGTCGTTGGCAAACCGCGTGATGAGTAAGTTTTGAACCAGTTCTTTGCCCAGGTAATGGTCGATTCGAAAAATTTGTTCTTCGGAAAAAACATCGGATAGTTGGCGGTTAAGCAACGCGGCGCTTTGCAGGTCTTTTCCGAATGGTTTTTCAATGATGACGCGGCAAAAACCGTTGGTTTTGTCCAATCCGTGTTTTTTGAGTTTGGATGAAATAGAATGGAACTGGTGCGGCAAGGTGGCAAGGTAAAACACCAGGTTTTGTTGGGTGTGAAACTCTTTGTCCAGGAACAGGATCAGTTCTCTCAGGGTTTCGAATCCTTCGTCTTCGTCAAAATGGGTTTGGTGATAAAAAAGATGCGGTAAAAACGATTCGAGTTTGGTGGCACTGATGCCGCGGCTGTGGGTTTGAACCGCGTGTTTGACTTGTTCGCGGAATTCTTCGTTTGCTTTGGGTTTTCTCGCGATTCCAACAACGGCGAATGCGTCGGAGAGCCAGCCGCTTTGGTACATTTTAAAGAACGCCGGCGCCAGCTTTCGATTGAACAAGTCGCCGGTTGCGCCGAAAACCACAAAAATCGCTGGAGGGTGATCCACCATGTATACTATAGGATGCCAGCGGAATAAAAAAGAATGGGAACAATGAAAAAAAAACTAGTATTCGGGATTGCTTTCCACGACACCGGCTTCATGGTTGAGTTTTCGGGCCAAAACGAACAACAAGTCGCTCAGCCGGTTTAAATATTTGATCAGAACCGGGTTGACGAATTCTTCCTGGCCGAGTTTGACGACTTCGCGTTCGGCTTTTCGGCAACTGGTGCGGCACAAATGGATGAGCGCCGCGGTTTTACTGCCGCCGGGCAAAATGAACGCGGTGAGCGGCGGCATTTGTTCCACGTAATCGTCAATGAGGGCTTCGATGACGGAAATGTCTTTTTCGCCGATTCCTTCGAATTTTTTTTCGCTTTGCGAGAGTTCCGCCATCATTTTGTGCAAGTCGTTTTGGATTTCCCGGAGTACTTCGACGTGTTCTTCTTTGCTCATGAATGCCAATGCGGCGCCAATCCAGGAAGTAAGTTCATCGATTTGACCGTAGGCTTCAATGCGCTGGCTGGATTTTTTGAGCACTTGTCCGCTGCCCAGGCGCGTGGAACCGTCATCGCCGGTTTTGGTGTATATTTTCATTCAACAAAAGAAAAGAATCAAAAGGTTTTTTAATGGGTTTTTGGCCGGTGTTATACATAGTCCATATGACTGACCGAAAAAAAAAAATGGCCCGTTTGTCCGAAAAGTATTCCCTGGGTATTTTGGACCAGGATAACTCGCTTTCCCAATACAACGGTTTTTTGAAAAACATGGGGGAGCCGTTGACGATCGAAGACTTTGTTTCGGAGCGGTTTTTGGAACCGGTTCCGGTCCGGGTGCTTGAAATCGGATGCGGAAAAGCCCGGGCTTTGTTTGAATTAAAGGAAAAGTTCGGTAAAAAAGTCGAGACCATCGGAATCGATCTGGTGGTCCCAAAGAAAAATCACTCGGATGTTTTTTTGGAAGGCGACGCGTGGAGGATCCCGTTTCCGCGCGAGTGCAACGTGATTTTTTCTTTTCGGGCCCTGCATGAAGTCGGTTTTTCAAAGGACATGGTTCAAAAAATAACCGAAGCACTTGGAATTGGCGGCGTTGGTTTGCTTTCGTTTCGGATCGCGGAGTCGATCGGCGGAAAAAAAAGTTTTCTGGGTGAAATGACGGAAGCGGACGAGGTTTTTTTGGTGGACTTGCCGCTCGTGGTCAACGGGTGTTCGATCGTGAAAACGATTTTTTTTGACAAAGCGGATCCGAAAATCGTTTCGGGTATTTTTTTGAAGATCGAAAAATAGGGAATTATTTTTTCTCGGAAACGAACTGAAAAGCGGAATACACGGCGACGACTGCCTCGCCCACGCCAACGATGGCTTGTTTGAATTTGGTGTCCACGACGTCGCCTGCGGCGAATATTCCCGCAACGTTGGTTTTGGATTCCCGGTCGATGATGATTTCTCCGTGGTTGTTGGTTTTGACGCCAAGTTCTTTGACGATTTCGGATAAGGGAATGTGACCGATGGCAACGAACACCGCGTCCAGGGGCAATTCGGTTTTTCCGTTGTAGGGACGGTCGATTTTTATTTTTTCAAGGAATTTGGTCCCCAAGAATTCGGTCACGTTGGTGTTCGTGATGATTTCAATGTTGGGAATCAGTTTGATGCGGTCGCGGTTTGAGGGTTCGGCTCGGATGGCGTCTCCGCGATAAATCATGTAGACTTGGCGAGCGAATCGAGATAGTACAATGGCTTCTTTGGCAGCGGAATCGCTTCCGCCGATCACCGCGATGTTTCGTCCTTTAAACAACGCGCCGTCGCATAATGCGCAATACTGGACTCCGCGCATGTCGAATTTTTCCAGTCCGGGTACTTCGAGTTTTTTGACTTTGGTTCCGGTGGCAATCAGCACAGCTTTTGCGTGATAGGTTTTATCCACTCCGACAAGTCGAAACGAACCGTTATTGTTTTTCTCGATGGTTTCGATGCGGTCGTATTCCATCGGAACGTTGTATTGTTGGGCGTGCACTTTGAGTTTGTCGACGAGTTCTTGTCCCGTGAGCTTGATAAAACCAGGATAATTTTCAACGATGTCGGTCCACGTGATGACGCCGCCAGGATTTTCCCCGACCAGAAGCGTTTTCATTTCGAGCCGCCCCGCGTACATAGCGGCAGCAAGACCCGTAACGCCGTATCCGACAATGACGAGATCCCAAATCGGTTCTTTTTCAATGGTTCTTGGAACCGTTGCTGATAGTTGCATTTTTTTCCTTCCGATGGTTTTGTTTCAAAAGTTTTTAAAGAAGCGTGGTATATATCATAGAGGAGTTATAGTATTTTAATAGTTGGGTAATGAGGTATATTCATGGAAAAGTCCAGCTCCCGAACCGTGACCAAAACCGTTTTTTCGAATCAATTGTCTTTCTATAGCCTTGTTCCGGAAGCAAAAGAATTGTTTAAAAAAACCCTTCCGAAAATGACCGGCATTGGTTATTCTTCGGTCTTGACCAAGGGAAATATCAAGCGTCATGAGAATTCGGAAATCCTGACCGTGTTCGTGAATTCGAAATTGAACAAATCGTTATTGGATCGGTTGCCGAAACTGAAACTGATTTGTTGCATGAGCACGGGTTTTGACAATGTGGATCTTGAAGAATGCCGTCGACGAAAAATCGCGGTGGCAAATGTTCCGGCATATGGTGAAAACACCGTGGCCGAACACTCGTTTGCCTTGATTCTGAATCTTTCTCGAAAAGTGCATTTGGCGTTCGAGCGCACGACGCGGGGGAATTTTTCCACGAAGGGTCTCACGGGGTGGGATTTGAAGGGAAAAACCATCGGAATCGTGGGGGCGGGGCGTATCGGTTGGCACGTGGCGCGTATCGCCAAGGGGTTTGGCATGAATATTATCGCGAATAATCCCACCGTGGAACAAGAATGGGTCAAGGAGTTTAACTGCCAGTTCGTTTCATTGGAGGAATTGCTTAGAACTTCGGATGTGGTGAGCCTGCATTGTCCCTTGCTTCCGTCGACTTTTCATTTGATCAACAAGAAAAATATCCGGTCGATGAAAAAAAACGCGATCCTGATCAATACGGCGCGCGGCGGAATCGTGGATACCGCGGCTTTAAGCTGGGCGTTGGACCGCAAGTTGATCGCGGGAGCGGGTCTTGACGTGCTTGAAAACGAAAACCTGGTCAAGGAAGAAACCCAGGTGTTTTTTCAGCACTTGTCCCAGACGCAGAAAGATTCGTTGCTGCTCGAGTACCGGATGTTAAACCGTCCGAACGTGATTATCACGCCGCACAACGCGTTTAATTCCAAAGAGGCGTTACAGCGGATTTTGGACGAAACCTTGTCGAACATCGTCGCGTTCCAACGGGGAAAAAAACAGAACCGGATCATTTAAACGCTAAGCGTTTTTGAGTTCAGATGCCGCCAACGCGTATGTCGCCGCGAAAATTCCGTGTTTTTTGTAATCGGAATAAAACGAGGCAAAGGTTTTTTTGGCATACGCGTTCCATTCGGGGTTACCGGTGAGCCGGCTGACCCGGTTCAGGTTTCGGATCATGAGGCTGTTTCCAAAAATCGGGTACAGCGGTTCGGCGAGGAGTCCAAGGTGTCCTGAGGAATCCGGAATGTCGGCAAACGCGTGTTGATCGGCTGAGAAAAATTTTCTGATGATGAGGCCGGCAAGAATCGGAGCCTCGTCGCTGTTTTGACCCGGATTTGTTTCTTCATAGTTTAGAATGGCGTCCAAAAGAAGCGCGGCGTCTTCGAGCCAAAACAGGTTCGAGCCGGGTGTGGTGCTGTGTCGCACGTGGTTTTCACGATAAAAAATCGCGGTTATTTTTTGGAGCAATACTCGTGCGTCCTCGTTTTTTCCCAAACCAAGAAACGCACGCACCATGAACGCGTTTCCTCCGAGAAACTGGGTTTCCTGGCTCGTTGGAGGGGTTTTTTGTTGGCGTTCGGATAACGAAAGGGAATAATACTTTTCGTCGGCGGTTTGAGATCCGTTAAAGAGACCCGAAACGGGGTCTTTGAGGTTTTTTTCAAGGTAATCCATTGTTTTTTGGGCGGTTTTGATGTAATCGGGTTTTTTGAACCGGTTTCCGGCGCGGCCAAAGATTTCAACGAGTTGGGCGTTGTCTTCAAGCATTTTTTCGGAATGCGGAATACTCCACTCGCGCGTGGTGCAGTAGCGAAAAAAACCGCCTTCTTCTTTGTCGAACAATCCGCGGGATTGCAGCGCGTCCAATGTCGTCAACAATATTTTTTCCAGGTCAGGATCCTTGTTTTTTTCGGTTTTAAAAAGTAAAAAACGCAGGATTTCCGGTTGCGGGAATTTGGGTTGGATTCCGAATCCGCCGTATTGGGGATCGAACAAGGATTTTATTTTTTGGATCACTTCGATTTCAACCGTTCGGTGTTCGTCGGGTGTTGATTCAAGTTGTGAAAAAGGAGGTGCTTGTTTTGTTTCGATCGGAATCGCGGAAGAATTCGGATCAGGATTTGCATAATCCGCGTGGCCGTCGGATAAGAATTTTTTGAAATCGGATTCGTTTAGGTACAGGGTTTCGCGAAACGGAATCCCGTTTGGATCCATGATAACGACCGTGGGCCATCCGCCGGCGTTGTAGCGCGCGTTGATGTCCGGGCGCTCGTTGCTGTCAACCCGGATCGGAATGAAATCGCGGTTGACTTGTTCGACCACCGCGGTTTTTTCGAACGAATCGTGGTCCATGCGATGGCACCAATGACACCAGCTGGCGCTGATCGACAAGAGAATCGGTTTGTTTTCGGTTTTGGCTTTTTTAAACGCTTCTTCAAAGAACGGTTGCCATTGAATGGTTTGCATATAGGAACCTGGAACAGCGGTAATAAATGGGTTTTGTTCCCAAAACAAATAAATGCATCTTTGTCGGATGACGTATTGATGAAACCGTTGAAACCGTTGGCGGGTCGGGTGCGTTCGAAGGTTCGAACGATGCGTTCGAATGTCAAACGCAGATGGCGGGGAATGAAAGGCCCTTCCAAAAAAGCGATGATAAGTCTGAATGAACGTATTCGGGAATTGCTCTATCGCGATGAAACAACCGAACAAGCGCGGGAATTCGAAGCAGAAATCGCGGCATTGAAACGTTCGCCGGATCCCAAAGTTCGGTTGAAGGGCGCGAGTTTGGAGGTTTTTCTTGACGGGGTTCGTTCGGGTCAGATGCGATGGAGGCTACCGCCTTCGGCGAAAATGATTTCCCGGCTGCAAAACGTGGCGGATCGCATGGCGTTTTCGTATTCCGCGGATCGAACGGGGCTTTCTTTTGAGGAAAAAAAACTGGCGAGAAAATCATTTGATCGGATGGAATATATTTTGTCAGGTTCATTGGCGTGGGAAAATAAAGTGCATGCATTTGAGAACGCAGCGACCAGGCTGGTTGAAAAAATTGGTCGCCGCCGGACACGGGCGTTTGTAAAAGAATTTTTTTTGACTCGAAGAGGGTTGATGGAATGGATAAATGAAATCGTCGTTTCAAGGATGGTGTTTTGAAGTGTGGATCGCGGAGTTTAAAGTGTGGCACAAGGGTTCTCCATTGCTGCCGTTGTCCGAAAAATATGACGTGCATATGTTTTCGCAGTACTTAAACACGTTTGAGGAAAACGGCCAGCCCAAATTGATGCGGTTGGCGAAGTTTTGGGGCGTGGACAAGGAAAAAGCGATTTCGGAATTGCTGAATCACCCCGATTCGGACGTGATTCATCGGGAAGGAGACGTGGTTTTTTTCGCGCAAAAAGCGATCCGGAGTTTTCACACGCTGGTGGCGGACAAGACGGTTTTTTTTCTTGGCCCCGTGCTTGAGGAAAAAGGGTTTCAGTGGTGGAAAGTCGGAAGCAACAAGAAAGAAAATTTAACCCGATTGCTTGAAAAAATCCAGAAACAAAAAATTTACGCGACCGCGGAACTGGTTTCGATCAAGAATCGCAAGACGGGGTTTGTTTCTTTTTCAAGCGTTCCACAGGTGGACGCGCAGGATTTGGATTGGTGGCACCGGGCGCTTGACGAAGGGTATTACGAGTATCCGCGCAAAATTTCGCTTGAATCCTTGGCCAAAAAAATCGGGGTTCCGTACACGACTTTGAAAGACCATTTGCGCAGAACCGAAAACCAACTGATGCACCAAATCGCGCAAGAAACCTGACCGTTTCTTTTGAAGCATTCTTTTTTTGGATTTAAGTGTAAATCTTTAAGAAACACTTAAATACTCAGATACTATTTTTTAACTACATGGGGTTTGGAAGTCTTTTTCCGGCACTTACAAAATTGTCTTTGAACCAAATACTTACATTCATTGTTTTTGTAGGGCTTGGTTCGAGTATTTTTTTCTTGGTTTTTGTTTCGCCGTTGGTCGGACCGGATCGCGTCGGGTCGGCAATGGATAATGCGGGAGATATCAATAAGATTGCGGACCGAATTTCGAATGTCGTTACGTCGAATCCGGGAACAAATTTTTCTATTCCGCGTTGCGGAAACAAAGTGTGTGAACCCGGCGAATCCGCGAATACGTGTTTGGTGGATTGTTTTGCGTGCAATGAAAACGGTTCTTGTGAACCCGACATCGGCGAGAATTCGGTTTCGTGTAAAAAGGATTGTCCGGCTTCAACCGGCCGATGTGTGACAGATGGTTTTTGCAATGTTCTCATCGGCGAAACCGTTTCATCGTGTCCAAGCGATTGTGCGGGGGTATGCAATAACAACGGAAATTGCGATTTGCGGGAAACGCCGTTTAACTGCCCAAACGATTGTACGTTCGAAAGCGGCGATGGATCGGATGACGGCCAAGACCCATTACCCCCCGACTCTTCGACTCAGGTTTGCGGCGACGGTTCCTGTAACGCGACCGAAACTTGTTCCAGTTGTCCAACCGATTGTGGTGTTTGTCCAGTAACTTTGGTTCAAACCTGCGGCAACAATCTACGAGAAGGAACCGAAACCTGCGACGGATCGGACTTGAATAATCAAACGTGTATTTCCAAGGGGTTTTCATCTGGAGTTCTTTTTTGCCTTTCTAATTGTACGGATTTCAACTTTTCTGCTTGTGGATCCACTTTGACTCAAACTTGCGGGAATGGTTTGCGCGAAGGGTCCGAAGTTTGTGACAAAACCGATTTGAACGGGCAAACCTGCCAAACCAAAGGGTATACAGGAGGAACATTAACCTGCCAAGCAAATTGTCAAGACTTGAACAGTTTAGGTTGTATAGGTAACAACAAATTAATCGGAAATAATCTGGCGTGGTTTAATGATTATGATGGACAAATACCCTATACGAACGTTTTCAAGTTGACTAGACCATGGATTACCCGAAAATGGAATACCCAAACCCGCCTGATCGATTGGACCATTTGGGATACCGGTCTGGAAGCGGAACTGCCTTCGGATGAGGCGGGGTATCCTTTGGAACTGCCGTATCAAGTTCCAGGTGAGGCGTATCCGACGGTTGTCGAGACTTTGCTTTTTGATTCAATCAAAGGAAAATATCCTGCCGGCACCTATACGGTTTTTTATGATGGAGACGGGGACTTGAAGTTTATTGGCGATACCGAAGTAATTTCATCAACGCCGGGGAAAATTCTTCTCAACGTTACTCCGACGAACGGAGGAATCCACCTACAGATTACTCGGTCAAATCCTGCAAATCATGTGCGAAATATTCGGATGATTCTGCCAGGATTTGAAAATAATTACAGTCAAAATGTGTTCTATCCGACTTTCTTGCAACGATTGAACGGATTTTCGGTTATTCGATATGTGGACGCGATGTTGACCGTTAATACCAACATGGCTCGTTGGGAAGACCGGACAAAACCAGGGTATTATACGCAAAATAAACTGATTATTCGAACCGGTCCAATCAGTTCGATAAAAAAGGTTCTAGATAAATCTTTTTTTGCCTCGAATTATACCGCGCAGGTGAAAACGCTTTCGCCGCACCATCTGATTACGGGACAACTCGTTACGATTTCTGGATCTGATGCTTCCACGACTTTGAAGGACGCTTCGGGGGAGACGATTGCTAAGTCTTTTAACCTTTCGAATCTGATGGTTCAAGTGATTGACGATTATACGTTTAATTTTGACTATAATAATTTGGTTCGTCCTCCGTTGTATAGTGAGACTTCGTTTAACGAAGCCTCGAATGGAGACTTTACCATAAAAATGTCGACCGGAGCGGCGATGGAAGACCTGATTAGTATTTCCAACTTGCTTAATGCCGACATGTGGGTAAACATTCCCGCGATGGCCGATGACAATTATGTGAAAAATTTAGCCAACATGATTCATGAACAGCTAAACCCCGATCGAAAAATATACATCGAATATTCGACGGAATTATGGAATACGGTTTTCTACCAGACTGCTTACGTTGATCGAATGGGCTGTTCCTTACATCTGGATAATAATTGCACCGACGGTGTTAGTGATGCTGGCGATATCTGGGCGTCGGGACTGGTTTACCAAGCGAAGCGGTCAGCCGAGATATTTAAAATATTCGAGGACGAATTTGGCGGTGACTCTCGGCTCGTCAAGGTGTTGGCGAGCCAAGCCGGAAATAGTTACGTGGCCACATTTATTCTTAAATCATTTTATAATCCGACGATTAATCCATACAATATTTCGGCCGACGCTTTATCGATCGCGCCTTATTTTGGCGCAGCCGTGGCTGATCAAATTGGCAAAAACAACGAAATTTCGACCATTACGGTCCCTGAAATATTAGACCGCGCCGAAGCTTCAATTACTGGGGAGGTTACGTCGTGGATCATCGCCAATAAGCAGGTCGCTGACAGATATAATCTGGCTTTAATTGCTGATCAAGGCGGCCAGAGTTTGGTCCCGGCCAATTTTACTTACCTCAACAACCAGACTCTGACTGACAAACTGATTGCCGCCAACGAGGACGCGAGAATGTATACGCAATACCAGGAATATTTTAGTGTGTGGTTTGCGAATGGCGGTGGCTTGATGGTGATGTTTGAGAACGTTTATTTCCCAACCAAATATGGTTCTTGGGGCCTGTTGGAATATCAGGATCAGCCGATTTCGGACGCGCCAAAATATCGGGCGACGATGGATTATATACATAATAAGTGAGGAGGTTCAGAGGGACGCGTCACCCGCATCCAATTCCGTCATATAGCGGACCAGTCTTTTATTCCTTGGGCGCGGATATCTGTATAGCCCGCAGTCGGGTGAATGGGGGAATTTCAGTGTTACTCAAATATCTGGGCCACGCCAGTGTCAAAATAGACGATTTGATCGTGGATCCGTGGACCGACGAAATGCCGGGAATGGGACTTAAGAATTCGCATGTCTTCACTGCTGCGGACCGCAAAACAAACCTGATTTGCATCAGCCATGATCACCTCGATCATCATTTGGGCGCGGAAGCGCTCGCGAAAGAAAACGACGCAACGGTTGTTACGGGTTTTGAGCTGGCGGTACAATACGCCGCCAAAGGAACCAAAGTCGAGATGATGAACGTGGGCGGCCAGATTTCGGTCAAAGACTGGTCGATTTTCATGACCAAGGCCTTTCACTCGGCGTCGAGCAATCCGTCGGGTTTCATCCTGCGAAAAAACGGGAAAACCGTGTATCACGCCGGCGACACCTCGTTTTTTTCCGGAATGAAAAATCTCGGCGAGCGTTTTTCGATCGATGTCGCTTTTTTGCCGATCGGCGATCGTTTCACCATGGGAATCGAAGAAGCCGTTCATGCGGCCCAAGCGCTTTCTCCAAAACTCGTGATTCCGATTCATTTCAATACGTTTCCGATGATTAATGCGGACGAAAACGATTTCAAATCCCGGCTTGAAAAATTGGGAATCGCATGCAAACCCTTAAAACCGGGGCAGGAAATAGAAATATAAATTCAAAACGGATTGCTTGATAGTGAACCAAATGAATCCTGAATTGGAGAAAATCGCCCGCCGTTCCTACTACAAGCAAAGCGCGCCTTCGTTGACCATTACGATCATGCTGCCGGCAGCCACCTTGTCTTTGCCTAGGTATTCGGATCTTTCGGACGGAATCTGGCTGCTTAACACAGCGGTATACGTAAGCCCGATCCAATCCGCGTTCATGTATTGGCCCATTGACCATGGCAAGCGACTGGTACTGCAGTTGCTGGAAAAAATGACCAAAAACCCTTCGTGGGTAAAACAACAACTCAAGCGTCACAACGGGTTTGGGAAAGGACTGGAAGAACGGTCTTTTGGAGTCGCTGAACTTGGAAAGAATTTTTCCGAAAAAACCCAGCAAAAATGCGTGGACGAATTCGGAAAATTTCTCGATCAGGAATTCAAACGCTGGGCGTGTTCGCTTTTCATTGATTTGTTCGATCCGTTCGAAAAAGAAATTCTAAAGTACATCTTCGGAAATCGGTTGTCCGAAGTGAGCGCGGCGGATCTGCAGACCTTGCTGTTGCCGGACACGACTTTTTTGTGGGAAGAACAAAAATCGTTTGAAAAAATCCAGCAGCAATTTGAAAAAGACGGAAAGCAACTTTCGGACGCAGTTTCGGAAATGCTTTCGGCGCATCAGAAAAATTTCTGGTGGATCGAAAACAATTACCAGACCGCAACGGTGCTTGGAGAAGATTTTTTCTTTGCCCGGCTATCCGAAAAACACCAAAACGCGTTTTGGAAAGAATTGAAAGACAAGAAAAAAAAGATTATTGAAAAATACGGTTTTGACGAACAAACGCGTGCGCGGATTCAGCAATTCGCGGACCTGGCGTTTTTTCGCGATGTTCGCAAAAAATTCACCAACATCGCCAATTGGGGGGTCATTGGTTTTTTTCACGGCATTGCCGAAAAAAAAGGCATCCCGATGTTTGAAAGCGATTTCGTGATTCCTTTTTTGGAATACAAAGCCTTTGTCGAAGGCGATCCAAACCTTTTGGAGACCTTGAAAATGCGGGTGAAACAAGGCGTTTGGCTGATCGAGCTCGATCAACCCGGCGATTATTTGGTGGAAACCAACCAAGCCGCCGAATTGTTCGATCGGATCGAGCGGTCGTTTTCGGGGCAAGAAACCGTGTATGGCGCCGTGGCGTCGCTTGGAAAAGCAACGGGACCCGCGAAGATTATTCTTAACATCAACGCGTTTTCGAAGTTTCGCGAAGGCGACGTTTTGATGACGGGAATGACAAGACCCGAATTCGTCCCCTTGATGAAAAAAGCCTCCGCAATCGTGACCGACGAAGGCGGCATCACCAGCCACGCCGCGATCGTAAGCCGCGAACTGGGAATTCCATGCATCATCGGAACGCAAGTCGCGACCAAAACTTTTCAAGACGGGGACTTGGTTGAGGTCAACGCGAATCACGGGTACGTGCGCAAGGTTAAGGCGAACTAGTCATGGAGAATCTTGTCAAAGTGTATTCGAGTTCCGCGCCGCCTTTTCCAACGGGAGTCATGGCGTCATCCTACAACCAGACGATGGATCGTTCGCTTGGCGTCCCCATGGCGTTTTCGGGTTTTTTTTGTTTGATTGAAAACGGGCAGAGCACGTGGTATTGGCTGCCGGACCAAATGGAAACCGTGGCCAACGCAGTTGTCGAGCGATTGTCCCATCAAAGAGGAATCATTGAGCCGTTGCGCAACAACTTTTTACGAAACGCAAAACAATTGCTGGAACTGATCGATCCCGCGGTATTGAATGAACGCTTGGAAAATTTTTCGGACGCGGATTTGGAAACGCTTTTCAACGAAGCAGTTCGGATTTACATCGAGTCCGAGTATTGGACGGAACCCGCGAATTTTTCGCTGGAGATTCGCGGACACCAGTTGGTACAGGACCGTTTAGCCGTTTTTTTGGCCAAAGAAAACAAGAATTTCAAGAAATCGGAAATCGCGGAAATTTTTTCGGTCTTGGCCAACCCGGTTCATAAAAGTTTTGTCGCGCGCGCCGAAGAAAGCCTTTTGGCGATTTCGTTGATCAAAGAAGAGGATCGAAAAAAAGAAGCGATTCGGCTTCACGCCAAACGGTTTTATTTTCTAACCTATGATTACTACGGCCCCATTCTGGACGAAAAAATGGTGCACGAAGAATTGGACTGCTTGCAGGCGATTCCGGTTTCGGAGCGAAAAAAACGGATTTTTGACTTTGAGCATCTGGAGGAAAACGCGTCGAAACGGCTGCGCGAAATCCAAAATCGGACGAATCTTCCGCTTGAATTGGAGATTCTTTTTGAAAATATCCGGCAAATCGCTTTTTTGTATGGCGACTTGAAAAAAGAGCGGATTTCGATCGCGAATGTCGGATTTGGCCGTTTGCTTGAAGAAATCGGAAAGCGGCGAAACATTTCTGAACGGGAACTGCATTACGCGACGGTTTCGGAACTGCAAAACATTATTCGCGGAGACGGGCCGAAAGCCGCGGAGTTGTCCAAGCGAATCGAAAAAAGCGCGTTTATTGTGGAAAACGGAGCGTATCGTTTTCTTTCGGAAAGCGAAATCGCGGATCTTGAAAAAAAAATATCGAAAAAAACAGATTTTGAGCATCAGGTGATGAAAGGAACCGCGGCGTCACCGGGGATTTTTGTTGGTCGCGCGCGGGTGCTCTTAAATTCGAGGGAAATTTCTCTTTTCAAAGCCGGCGAAGTATTGATCACGACGATGACTTCGGTTGAATTTGTTCCCGCGATGAAAAAAGCGGGCGCGATCGTTACCGAACTGGGAGGGATCACGTGTCACGCCGCGATTATTTCGCGAGAACTCGGAAAACCGTGTGTTATCGGCACGGGAAACGCCACCAAGGCGATTCAGACGGGCGATTTGATCGAAGTGAACGCGAATCACGGAATTATCCGCAAGGTGGGGGACGATCGTTGAATCCAATCATTAATCGCATGCTGGCACGTAAGTGGTACACCGGGGCCACTCCAGGAAAACCGTTTTTCATCGTTCCGTTCGGATACATTGAAGAGCCGTTCGATCACATGAAAAACGGTCTGGGGTTCACCTATACCGATTTCTTCTTTTTTTTCAAAATTGATTACGTGGAAGCCAATTATGGATTAGCTGACCTCGAGCGCAATTCCGATCGGATCGAAAAAGAACTGACAAAGGATCCGAAATACCTGGAAAAACAAAGAAAAAAATGGGCTGCCGAAGTGAGATGGTTTTTTTCGAATGGCCTGCTTGAAAAAGACTTGTCAAAATTTTCCGAAGAAGAATTATTCGATCGGTTGGAGTTCGTGGGCCGCCATATCAATGCCGTGATCGGAATTGCGCATTTAATCGAGAGCATCTCAATCCGTCTTGAGCGCGATTTGCGACACGGCATCAAAGAAAAAACCGTTCCGGAAAACGTGAATCTTTATTTTGTGAATCTGACAACCCCCACCAAACCTTCTTTTGCCTTGCTGCGAGACCAAGCGTTGTTTGACATTCGGATCTCCAAGGGAAAAAAGCGTTCGGAGCGGGTAGACCGGTTTCTGAAGACGTTTTTCTGGGCGGACGGAGGATACGCGGGTCCCAAACAATGGACCAAAGAAGAGATTTTGTCCACCGCCGAAAAAATTCCCGAAGTAAAAACACCGGATGCGAAAAAAATTCAAACCGAAAAAACCAAGGTCATGACGAAACTGGATTTTTCGGTTAAGCAACGAAATATCGTCGAATGGATTGATTTTTTGACGGATTGGCAGGATCAGCGAAAACGGGAAATTTTAAGAGGTGTGTGCTTGCTTGCCAAATTCCAAGACGAGTTGGCACGCAGGTATTCGATTCCGAAAAGAGATCTGGATTACGTGTTGCCCTGGGAAATTTCTCTTCAATCGATTCGAAACGGTTCTCTTCAGAAAAAATCAAAAAAACGCCAAAAAAAATGTCTTTATGTGAAACTGGGCAACCAAACGACGTTCCTGGACCAAGCCGATGCCGAGTTTTTTGACCAGCAATTTCATTCCAAGCATGATGATCTGGAAACGCTTTATGGGCAATGCGCGTCTTTGGGAACTGCGACAGGACCGGTTCGGGTACTCACCACGGTGTCGTCGATTGGTTCGATGAAAGACGGCGAAGTATTGGTTACATCGATGACGCGACCGGAATTCGTTCCTGCGATGCGAAAAGCCGTTGCGATCGTCACTGACGAAGGCGGGATCACAAGCCATGCGGCCATTGTTTCAAGAGAACTCGGAATACCTTGTGTGATCGGGACCAAGAGCGCTACTAAAGTTCTTAAAGATGGTTGGATCGTTCAAGTAAAAGCGAATCACGGACAAATCGTGGTATTGGAGAAAAGGGGTAAATTCAATGCCTAGACGACCTCGTTCAACCTTTGGCAGAATCAGAACCGAAAAGACCGAAGGGTAACTCGTATGACGTTATATGCAGCGGGAAAGACAGGTATCTCTCATGGCAGAATATCGGATTCAGAGAAAAGTCGTAGCCATGATCGCCGACGAAAATAACTCCAACGTGATCGAGAAAAGGGAATTTGTATGAACCCGGTACTGAAAAAATATTTGTCCCAAGAATGGTATACCCAAAGCTGTCCGGGACGCCCGATTTTCATGATTGGGGTGGGTGGATTGCCGGTCATGCAAAAAACCATGGGGTATTCCTACCATGCGATTTTGGCCACGTATGAAGAGGATTATTGTGAATGGAAGTACCCGCAAAAAGATTTGGATGCGATTGCGAATCGGATTTTTTCCGAATTGAAAAAGGACCCATCGTATTTGCAGGCGCTTCGGCGCGTTTACGACCGGCAAGTCGCGGATCAAGAACCCGTTTTTGCGGCGGCGGAAAGCGATTTGACCAAATTACCTGATGACGCGTTGATAGATCTTTCCAAGCGTCATTGGGTTAGCCGCGGAGTAACCGTCGGATCATCGCATGTGATCGAAAGTCTGGCCTTGGCGTTAGAGCATCGAATGCGCCACGAACTCTTCAAGGGCGTCACCGGCACACAGTCAAATGAGGATTTTTCCGCTCTCACAACACCCTTGTCGCACTCCTTTGTATCTCAAAAAGAAGAATTGCTCTGGCAAATCAAAAACGCAGGCGCCAAGGAAAAAAAAGCGTTGATTCAGCGGTTTTTGAAGGATTTTTTTTGGTCGGAAACCTCGTATGCGGGAAGCGAGGTTTTGTCCGAGTCCGATGTGGAAAAAATGGCGGATGGGCTTGAATCGTTTTCAAAACCGGATCTTTCAGAGATTCGGCACAAAAAAGAGGCGTTAATGGCTCGGTACGGCTTTTCCGATGCGCAGCGTCAATGGGTGGAATGGACGGATTTTGTCACGCAATGGCAGGACGAGCGAAAGAAAAACATTTTTCGCGGGGTGTTTGGTTGCCAGTTGATCGTCAACGAATTGGCGAGGCGGTTTGGAGTCGATCCGGTGGCTATCCAGTATCTGACCGGCGAAGAAGTTTCGCTAAAAGGATTGAAAAACCGTGAACTCGAATCCTTGGGCCAAAGGCGAAAAAAAGGGTTCATCGGAATCGAGCATTCCCAAGGCGTAATGATTTTTGATCATTCGGATTTTTTGGAGTATCAACAACGGTTTAAAACCCGTTTGGACGAAGTGGAGGTATTAAACGGAACCTGCGCTTCCTTGGGAATCGCCACGGGGCCCGTTCGGATTCTTCGGACGCTGGATTCCATCGCGGAATTAAAAGAAGGCGAGGTTTTGGTGACCAGCATGACAAGACCAGAATTTGTTCCGGCGATGAAAAAAGCGATTGCGATTGTAACCGATGAAGGGGGAATTACGAGTCACGCGGCAATCATTTCCCGCGAATTGGGAATTCCGTGCGTGATCGGCACCAAAAACGCGACGCGGGTGCTTAAAGATGGTTGGATCGTTCAAGTAAAAGCGAATCACGGTTCTATAACAGTCATCGAAAAGAAATAAAGGTGTTGTTGGAGACAAGTAAGATTATAAACCTAAAATACACCGGTGGTTAAATGAAGTCCAGAAAACCGATGCGTCGACCTCAGTTGCGTGAAAAGGTAGCTGACAGGCGAAGAGAAATTATGACGCGGGTTCATAGCGCGGTCGAACGAGATTATCCAATGCAAGAAATCCAACGGAATATGCGTGTTATTGAGGCTGAGATTCTCCGGCGTCTTCATTCTTCATCGATTCCGACAGAGTGGAAAAAAAAAGATCCTGCTATTCGATATCTAGAAAATGCCCGTAGTCGAATAGAAGACATGACCCTTGCGTTCCAAAAGGCATTGCGAAGCGATGTTCGAAAAGGATTTGTAGTTCCGGAAAGTGTAAAAGCGATTGTGCGAGATCAGACATTGGTGCATGAGCATTTGGATAATATTCTCCAAAAAATATATGAGTTACGGAGTAGGGACAATAATTAATAAAAAATAAAAAAAAAGGAGTGCCGTTAGCGATACTTGCTGCGGGCGCTCTTAATGATCTGGTTTAATTTTTTGGTTACGTCGAATTGTTTGTCGCGATATTCAAGCACGGCTTTTCCTTCGGGAAGAAAATGAACGAGAAGTCCTTCTCCGGGTTCAACCATGCCTTTTCCGGTTTCACGGTAATCTCGTCCGGTTAAACGCATGAAAACCATTTCAACGAAACCGCTGTGAGACACGTTTCGCAGTTCGATGTTTTGCCCGCCGCGCTTGCTGACTTCTTTTCCCAGCTGCAATGTATCCAGGATGATATTATCAGTGATTTTGATCGGATCTCCGATGCGACGCGCGTATTTTCCATGCATAGCCCAATCTACGAGGAGTTTTTCCTCGGCAGTGGTGTCATTTAGTCGTTTGTCTTGAGCTTTCAGTTCTTCGATGATGTTCATGTATTCCGTGAGTTGAGGTTCGGGTAAAACATGATCCGCGCTCATGGATTTAAGGACGCGTCCACGCGTTGGCTTGCCTTTGACGATGTGATCGACGCGTTTTGCCACTCGACGGTCATTTAGCACGGCCCCGGTGTTGGCGCGTCCCCCGAGGCGTCGGTACGCTTCCGCACCCAATCGACCGGTATGGAAGGCGCGATCATTCGTGGAAGTAGTGACCCGATATTGGCGTCCGCTTTTTAATCCAGGCAAAAGCGCTTCACTTGCACGGCCTTCTCCTTCGGGAGATAAACCTGTTGGAGTGCCTTTTTGTTTTATTTGATGCCGGCCCAAATAGCTTCGAACGGTTCCGACAGGAATCTTTCCAACATATTTTGCTGCAACACCGGATTGACTGGACTGTTCAGGTGTTTTCGGCGAACCTGTTTTCCCGGGTTTTTTTCCGAATCTTCCAAGCAATGGTCGTGGTGCCATGAAAAAATGCCTCCAATGAAGACCTACTTACTTTTTGATATTTAAAGGTATCCCGCTTCATAACGGCCGAAACCGTTTTTCGTTACTATTTAAATGGGAAAAGGATGATATGAATCATATGCCTTTAGAAAAAAACATCGCGTGGTTTTCGGAAATCAAAAAAAAAGATATTCCGTTGGTTGGCGGAAAAGGCGCAAACCTGGGGGAAATGTTTTCGAAGTTTCCGATTCCGAATGGTTTTTGCATTACGATTCACGTCTTTAAGCAGTTCGTGGATGAAAACAAGATTCATAAGAAAATTCATGATTTGCTGAACAAGACGAACGTGGATGATTCCGAGCAGTTGGAAAAAACCGCCAACCAGATCGAATTGCTGATCCTAAACGCGCAAATCCCCCAATCAATTTGCGATGACATTTTGGCGGATTACAAAAAACTTGGAAAAGGATTCGTTGCGGTGCGATCCAGCGCGACGGCGGAAGACTTGCCGGACGCGAGTTTTGCCGGACAGCAAGCCACTTTTTTGAACGTGAAAGGCGATGACGGCATTTTGGAAGCGGTCAAGAAGTGCTGGGCGTCGTTGTATTCTCCGCGCGCGATTTTTTACCGCGAATCCAAAGGTTTCAAGCACGAAATGGTGTTGATTTCGGTCGTAATCCAGGAAATGGTGAATTCCAAAAAAGCGGGCGTCTTATTCACTGCGAATCCGGTGACGAACGCGCGCGACGAAATGATTATCGAAGCCGCGTTTGGTTTGGGTGAAAGCGTTGTTTCCGGAATGGTAACCCCGGATACCTTGATTCTAAAGAAAAAAGATTTGTCCGTGGTATCGCATACTATCGGTGGAAAGCGAATCGCGATTATTCGGGACGAATTCGGGCAAAACAAGGAAATCGAGATCGGGGAAGAAGAAGCGAATTCCGCGGCGTTGTCGGATTCGGAGTGGAAAGCGCTGGCCAAGGAAGCCTTGAATATCGAATCGCATTACGGTCAGCCCATGGATATCGAATGGGCCATTGATGATAAAGTGTATATTTTGCAGGCGCGGCCGATTACGACTTTGAAATGACGGGGATTCCTTGACTGATGATTCATTTTGGGAATTAATCTCACCTTCAGAGAAGTGGGGCGTGTATTCAGCCACAATTGTGCCACATCTGAACTATTTTTCGATTGCAGGAGCCAGTTTCGAACTCGAGAAGATTTGTCCTGGATTTGGATTTGAAATATATACAACATTTTACTCGAAAAATGGGGACGAGAGCGACTGGATACTGCCGGAGCATTTTGCCGAAAGGCAATACAAGCGCATTTTGGCGGATTATTCAATTCTGGAGCGCATGTATGCTTTGTGGCAAAAACGCCAAAAAGAATATTATGCGTATGTGAACAGTTTTTCTTCGCGTGCAATAACGGACCTGAAAAAAGACTATGAAGAATTCACGGATGTATACCTGTCGCTGTTCACCCCCTCATTATTGGTCGAATATTTCTATACCGGCACAGAATATATGGTTTCACTTTTGCTCGAAAAATACCCTTTACTACAGACACAAATTCGAGAAGCCATGGCACCCATGTACGGGACGTTTTTGGGCGAAGAAAAATTGAGCCTGTTACTGATCGCTCGGCAGCTTAAGAGCAGTAATCCCAAAACGCTTCAAGAGCTGCAGAAAGAAAATCCCTCAATTTACCGTTTAGTAGTTGAGCATCAAAAGAATTTTTTTTGGATTCAAAACAATTACAAATATACCGAACCGATTCAATTAACCGTTTTTTTCGAAAATGCCCGAATCGAATCTAAACGAACAATCGAAGAAATAGAAAAAGAAATTTTTGCTCTTTTGCATCAGGAAAAAATGCTTAAGCAAAAACGCGAGGAACTGAATTTAAAACTCGATCCAGATTCTCAAAAGCTTCTCCATTGGATTTCATTGATCGGATATTGGCATGATCAACGCAAACGTGCGACACTTATCGCGTGCCATTATCTCAATCTCTTCTTGCATAAAACGAGTGAAAAAACAGGTATTAAATTTGAGATCCTGCAATTCACAACTCCTTCCGAACTATTAGACCTGCTGGACGGCAAAAGTGTTCCAATCGAAGAATGGCGTCAGCGCATGAAAGGTTGCGTTCAGATTGGCAATAAGGACCAACGATTCTGGACCCTGAGCGGAAGCGTCTACGAGCAATTGCGGGAACGTCTAATGCCCAAAGCTAATTTGGAAAACATTCAGTCTCTGCAAGGTATTACTGCTTGCGCCGGTGAAGCCAAAGGAATTGCCCGGGTCGTCAAAAAACCATCGGACCCTTTCAATGAAGGAGAAATATTAGTGACAAGCATGACGCGCCCAGAGTTTGTGCCATTAATGAAAAAAGCCCGTGGAATAGTGACCAACGAAGGAGGAATCACGAGTCACGCGGCCATTATTAGCCGCGAGCTTAATATTCCGTGCATTATCGGCACTCGGATTGCAACCCAAGTGATTAAGGACGGTACGCTCATCGAGCTTCGTACAAATCACGGAATCGTCCGTATTTTTTCATAAAATTTTTCGAACGATTCCTTTGGTCGCGTCCACGTGCAGTTTTTCGCCGGTTTTAAACACCAAGGTGGCTTTGTCGGTTCCGATGACGGATGGTTTTTTGAGTTCTCGGCAAATGATTCCGGCGTGCGACAATAATCCGCCGGCGTCGGTCACGATCGCGCCTGCTTTTCGAATCATCGGCAAGTATTCGGGTTTGGTCATTTGCGTGACCAAAATATCCCCTTCGTCAAAGCGGGTGGAGTCCGCGGGATGGAGTACGCGTCGGCAGGTTCCGATGACTTTTCCCGGGTAAGCGGTTTGTCCGATGACAAACGAGTCGGATCGAGATAAACGTGTTTTTTCTTCGAGTTTTTCGGCGTAGGTTTTGGGAAACAATACGTATTTTCCGTTGGAAAAATCCAGCGCGCTGCAAGAACACCGGTGTTCGAGTTTCAAGCGGGACAAAAACCGATGAGTTTTGAAATATTGTAAGAGTTCTTTTTCGGTTTGACTCAAAAAAAAAGCCGTGGGAAAGTGACTGTATTTGTTTTCTTTTTCAGCCCAGTGCTCGAAAAACCCTTCGATTTCGCTTTGAACCGATTCCGAATATTTTCGGGCTTTTTCGAGTTTTGGAAGCATTTTTTTCAGGGTGGATGACGGCAAGTAATCCGCGACTTGCATCACGGGCACGAGATGCGCGTAGAATTGTTCGGTTTCAAGGCAAATTTTTTCAAATTCCGCCTTAGTCATTCTTTTCCCGTGGAATGACAGCAGTTGTTTTCGCAAGAAATCGATTTGTCGGGATAATTGCCGCGTCCATCGGGTTATTTGGCGCGGATTTTTTTCGATTTTTCGGGACAAGAGTTTTCCGAATGAAATCATTTCTTTTTGGACCACAAAGCCCGTGGTCAATCCTGTGTGAAAGAAAAAACGGATTCGTTTGGGTCCGGCTCCGAATTCGGTTTTGAGCGTTTGCGTGAACACTTTTCCAAGTAACGTGCAAAGGAACATGCTTTGGTTTCCCGCCAAGTATTTTATCCATTGTTCGGATCGCATCGTGCTCCCAATGCTTTAATACTGATTCTTCTTATAATAGAAAAGGGAAAACTGATGCCTCGACTGGAACCGGCGTTTTCGAGGGACTATTCGCTTCCCATGCTCGAAAAGGCGTTGTTCGCCGTTTAAAGTCCCACAATCAACAAATATAAATTTTGCAGTAAATGCAAAATATTTTAATACTAATGCGACATAACTACCTATGCGTTTGATCGAGCAGCGCCGCCAAGGCGCTTTGTTTTTCGCGTTTCATTCCACCCTTAACATCGGAGACGACCTGGATCACGGACTTAGGCGGTTTGTTCCGAAAGGCTATGGCTTGAACAAACTCGCGTGCAGTCACGACGAGATCCGTTGGCTGTTTGACGAGGATGAATTGATTGCGGCGGGACGGATGTTGGCGGATCGACTGGAAAAAAACCCGCAATACGCGAATTCGCTTTTCGAATTATTCCGATATATTTGCAAATTGAACGAGGATTATTGCGATTCCCTGCTGCCAAAACGTGTGGGTCTTCTTTCAACGCAAGAAATTATCGAATCAATCCGAAAATTTTTCAATGTTTACCAGCCGTTGTGGGATCTCGGACCGTTTGGCGAGTTGATTGATTTTTCGCTTCCGGGACTTCTCTCCGAGGATCTTTCCGCGCAAAAAATCCCATCGAAAGAAATTTCGACGATTATTTCCGCGCTTTCCATGCCCACAGACGATTCTTTTTCCCGCGCGGCGGAAAAAAGCGTTCTTCAAATCAGCGCGGTCATCGCGAATCGACAAACCCCAAATAAGAATTGGCGAAAAGACGCGCAAATCAGACCGTTGATGGAAGCGCATCTCGAAAAATTTTATTGGACGCCTTGTAATTACTTTTCTTTTTCGGGATTGGGTTGGAATAATCTGGAATCACTGATCGAATCCGCTTTGAATGCAAAAGAAAATCCGACCGAAAGACTTCGTGCGATTGAAAAACAAAAAAAAGAATCGCAAGCCGAACAAAATCGGTTGATTTCAAAATACCTTTTTTCCTCCAAAGCCCTGTTTTTTTTCGAGTTGGCAAAAAAAGTTTCGATCCTGTACGACGATCGAAAAAAAACCCAGATGAAAGGATTTTTTTCAGTGGGACGATTGCTTAAAGAACTCGCGCGTAGACGCGGAATCGATTCGGATGTGGCCAAATATCTTTTTTCTTTCGAATTGACCGATTTTGCACAAGGAAAAATTTCCCGACAAACATTAGAAGCGCGTCGAGAACATTGTTTTGTAAATTACAATGTTTATCCGTTTCAAGTGCTGACGGGAAAAGAAGCGGTTTTGGCCGAGGAAAAATTGTGGCAAAAAAGCGTGGTAACGCAAAACGAAGTCGCGGGGTTATGCGCATCACCGGGAACCGTTTCCGGAATCGCACGGGTGATTCGATCCGCGCGGGATTTGGGACAATTGCAACCAGGCGAGATTCTGGTCACGGGAATGACGTCTCCCGAATTCGTTCCCATGCTAAAAAAAACCGTGGGAATCATTACGGATGACGGGGGGATCACGTGTCACGCCGCGATTATTTCGCGGGAACTTGGAATTCCGTGTATTGTCGGCACCAAAGTGGGAACCAAGATCATTCAAAACGGCGACAAAATCGACTTGCGGGCGCATCATGGTTTGGCGCGGATCCAAAAGTGAAGAAACAAAGGTAAAATTCGCTAAATGACATACGTGTATATTGGGCCTTTTTGTATTCCTTTAATGGAATCTTTTTCGCCCGAAGCCGCTGTTGTTTTTTCACAAAAAAAGGTTTCTTCGGTTTTTTTCCTGAAATATTTCGAATGCGATTTCATCCAAGCCCAAAGTCCGGCGGTCGACCAAGGCGCGGGTTATCGATCACAAATGATTTCACGGGTGTCGCGCGACCATTGGACGGGGACAAAGACGGATCCGCTCGATTCGACGTGGGTCCGTTCGAATTCCGCTGATCAAAACCCGAAACCGTGTGAAAATGATTATAAAGCCCTTTTTCCAGATATTTTCAGATAAAAATGGTTTTCACGCAACTGCTGGTGAATGGTTTGATCGCGGGCGCGATTTACGCCTTGGTCGCCAGCGGTTTTTCGCTGATTTATTCCACCAATCGCTTCGTGCATTTTGCGCATGGCGGAACCGTCGCGGTGTCGGCGTATTTTTTATTCGTTTTGTTTTCAACGTTTCATCTTGATTTTTTTCTTTCCGTCTTGTTGACGGTGGCTTTTTCGGCGTTGCTCGGCATTTTGCTGAACCGGTTCGTGTATGCGCCGCTTCGCCATCGCAAAGCCAGTTCGGTAATCCTGCTGTTGGGAAGTTTTGCATTGTTGATTCTATTTGAATCCGTTCTCTTGTTGGTATTCGGCGCGGAAGTCAAGACCATTGATTTTATTCCGGTTTCAAAAGGCCTTGAAATTGCCGGAGCGATTATCACGCCGCTTCAAATTGTCATCGTGGTAACATCGCTTGTATTGTTGGGGGGCCTGTTTTGGTTTATGAAATTCACCAAAACCGGCAAGGCGTTGCGCGCGGTGTCGGATAACCGCGAGATGGCGGAAGTCGTCGGGATTTCGTCGCAAAAAATGTTCGATTATAGTTTTGCCATCGGGTCCGCCATCGCGGGAGTTGCCGGAATCCTGGTGGGGCTTGAGCAAAACCTCGAGCCAACCATGGGAACAAACCTGATCATCAAGGGGTTTACGGGTGCGATTATCGGCGGCGTGAATTCGGTTCCGGGATCGGTACTGGGTTCGTTTTTGCTGGGATTCGCGGAGAATTTCGGAATCTGGTATTTGCCGTCGGGTTACAAAGACGCGATCGCGTTCGTCATTCTGTTCGCGTTTTTATTGTTTCGACCGCAGGGAATCCTCGGCGTCAACAAGGAGTTGCAGAAATGATCGAAGCATATCTGATTCACCTGTTGATTTTGATTTGTATTTACGTGATTTTGGCGGTTTCCCTGCAGTTGGCCATGGGTTTTACAGGCTTGCTTAACCTGGGTCACGTGGCGTTTTTTGCGGTGGGCGCGTATACTTCTGCGTTGCTTGCAATGGCCGGTTTTCCGTACTGGGTCTGCCTTGTGGCCGCGGGGCTGGTCGGTTGTTTGTTCGGCTTGGTCTTGTCGATTCCGACGAACAAGTTGTCCGGCGATTACTTGGCCTTGGCCACCATGGGTTTTTCGTTTGTCGTGTATGCCGTGGCCTTGAATTGGACCGATGTTACAAGGGGACCGCTGGGGATTCCGGGGATTCCACGCCCCGAGTTCTTCGGGTTCGTGTTGTCGGATAATTTTTCGTTTCTGGTTTTTTCGCTGATCGTCACGGCTGTTTCGGTTGCTGTTATCTGGCGGTTGGCATCTTCGCCGTTTGGACGCGTTTTGGGTGCGATCCGCGACAACGAATTGGCGGCGCGGGTGCTGGGAAAAAACGCGTTCAAAATGAAATCGGTGTCGCTTGGCGTGAGCGCGTTTTTTGCGGGCATCGCTGGAAGTTTGTACGCGCATTACATTACGTTTATCGATCCGTCGTCGTTTACGCTTTTGGCTGTGATTCCGATTATCGCGATCGTGATCATCGGAGGGTTGGCGTCGATTCCGGGAACGATCGCCGCCGCAGTGGTATTGGTGTTGTTGCCGGAACCCTTGCGATTCATCGGTTTCGAATCCTCCGTGGTGGGTCCGATGCGCCAGATTTTGTACGCGCTGATTTTGCTGTTGATTCTCTTGTACAAGCCGAAGGGTTTTTTGGGGAAAGTCAAATTGGAATAAGTTTTTTGGTTTTTACGTCTCGGTCAGATCGATGGTGAATTGATCATAAATCCGCTGGAAGTTTTTTTCACGATATGTTTTTTGCGTTCCATCCGTAAATTCGACTCGTAATTCTTGTTTTTTCGGGTAAACGAGTTTTGGTTTTGTTTGTATCGCCAGCATGGCGCTGTCCTCGATTTGTTTGGCGCTTTCTTCGGGCGACAGACTTTCAAATCCCCTTTTGACCGCGACGCAAACCGCGTCCGGCATGATTTCCCGAACTTCCATCATTGCTTCGGCGGATCCTTCGAACAAAACCACGGGTATCTTCATTGCCGAAAAGTAATATGCGATCAAGCCTACTTCACCGATTTTTTGATTATCCACAAAAGCGTTTTGAATGTAATATTCTTCAGTATGGGGATCCACCGTGTTGGGAGTTCCCGCCATGGCGTGGCATCCGAGGAAAAAACACCGGTCGATTTGCTGGTTTTGGATTTCGAACCGATCGGCATATTGTTCCAATCGAACCGGCTGAACTAGTTTTTTCGGGTTCAAATTGCCCCCGTAGGCGTGCCAGTCGCCGACGATAATGTCCGTTGCACCGCCTTTTTTGGCGCCGCGAATCGCCGCGTTCACGTCGGAGTACGCGAATTCTTTGGTGCTTCCCGAAATATTAGTGCAACCGTAGCCGGTAACGCCTTCGAGGTCGAAGAGAATGAATACGCGCATTCAAATGTTAGAAATGTTCGTTTTTTAGTGTTATTTTTTCGCGTTTTTCCACATGAGGTCAAAGTTGTTCTTGAAAGCGGCGGCGATTTCTTTGGATCGAATTCGAATCACAAGGTAGGGTTCGATGAAAAACGTGAGGAAAAGTACGTCGCCGCAAACGGTCCACGAAACCGTGGTGAACGTGATTTCTTTGGAGAATCGGATCTCTAGCTTGGGGACGTTGTCAAAGCGCCGTGCGCGTTCGTGGGCTTCGGGGGAATCCAGTACGAGTAATCGGGATTGGTTTCCTTGCTTGGCGAGCCGGATGAAAAACTTGACGATCATCGTGTTGTAGGGCGGCTGATCCATCGTCATCAGACCATGCGGAATGAATGTATAGTGAAACGAGTCTTTGGCGTTTCGAAGTTCTTCTTCGAATTGGGATCGTTTGCCTTCGACCCCGCGCAGGATCGAGATGTCAAGCGCTTCTTTTTTGGCGTTGAATTGGGAAAATAGTTCCGGCAGGATTCCGGATAGGATCGCGCTTTTTTGGGATAAGAGTTCTTCAAGTTTGTGAGGGTCTTCGGCTTTGAACACGCGTTTTCCTTCTTCGACCACATACGAGACCAATCCTTTGGCGATGAGGCTGTTTAAGACGTCGTAGACATTGATGCGATGCACGCCGCTTTCACGGGCGAGTTCCGCGCTGTTTTGGTTTCCGTTGCGAAGCAAGGTCCGGTAGATCAAGGATTCGTTTCGCGACAATCCCAGTTTTTCTAATGCCTGTGTCGTCATGTCATCCCATTCAAAGATTATTGTAGTAGTTAATATTACTAACATCCAATATATTTTTTAACTGTGCTAAGTTACATATGCGCCTCTTTTTTGTTCTTTGCATCGTCATTGGAGCCATTACCCTCGGAATGTTGGCTTTTTGGCCCCAAATCACCGGATTTTCAGAGTTTTCGGCCATTGAAGAATCAAACGGAACCCGTATCGGAGCGATTCTTCCGCTTTCGGGCAGTGGCTCGCGTACCGGTGAAGCCGCCCGGAACGGAATGCTCCTGGCATTGGAAGACCTCCATTCGGAAGTCGAACTCTTGTTCGATGATTCGCAAAACGACGCCAAGACGGCCTTGAGCGCAATGCAAAAGCTTCGGTCCGTGAATCGCGTCCAGCTTTTCGTGACCTGGCTTTCGGCTTCCAGCAACGCCCTTTCTCCTGTCGTGGAATCGGAAAAATCGGTTCTGCTGTATGGCTCCGCCGTGGACCCACCGGCCGAAAAATATTCCTTTGTATTCAAGAATCACACGAGCGTGGCAGCCGATTGCAAAATCCTCGCGCATCTCCTGCAGGGGAAAAAAGGCGCGGGGTTCATGGCCAATCATGATTCGACGCATCTGTGCTTGGCGGAATTCAAAGCGACGGGTTTTTCGTTCCCGGTTGAGTTTTTTCAGAAAGGCGAGACTGATTACCGCACTTCGCTTTCGAAACTCAAAGCGATTCACCCGGAGTTCCTGTTGATCCGAACCAACACGATCGAGACCGAAAACATTCTTCGCCAGCTGCGCGAGATCGATTTCGGTCCGGTGCAAATCGTGTGTCCCACGGTCGGAGCGGTCGCGTGCGATTTTGAAGGAGTGTCGGAGTTTTCGGACGTGTTGCAGAACGCGATCGGAACCGATTTTTATCTCGGGGAAGAAAATCCGAAGGTAAAAGCGTTTCTGGAGCGGTATCGTTCGCGGTTTGGCGCCACGGCGATCGCGGATGCAGTGTACGGTTACGAAGATGTGTTCATTTTGCATCAGGCGGCTTCTTCTTGCAAGGACAAGGAACCGTTTTCCGTATGCGTGCAAAACGCGTTGCTTTCGCAGGAATTCGAGGGATTGGATGGAAAAATCCGGTTCGATGCCAACGGCGTGATCCAGCGTCCATCGTACGTATTGCATTTTGACGGCAATCGCTGGGTGAAATGACCCCTCACGGTTTTTCGCTGGAGAGTTTCCAGATCCATTCGAAGAATTCGCGAAACTTGTCACATATGTCGTTGTTTTCGATGAGGATTCCGAAGGGATATTCTTCCACGTACAAGAGGATGGCGACTTTTTGGGCGTAAATGAATATGTGGGCGGGCGAGGTTAATCCCGCAGGGGTGTATCGGACGTCGGAAAGCCCTTTTTTGGCGAGTTCTTCTCCGCGGATTCGGCCAAGCGGCGTGTTGTTAACGAGAAAATGCGCAAAGATTTTTTTTTGAATGCGTTTTTGATGCCATTTTTCAATGTATAATTTCGGAAGAATGATATTGGCATATCCGCTAGTCCAGTCCCATATTTTTCGGTCACTGTCCTTTAAGATGTCATTCAGGATTGTTTTGAGTCCTTCTTTTCCCTCGTATAGTTCCACCGAATAGGGTTTTGAATTGGTTTTTTTGATCGATATCAATTCCGGCAGGAGTGATTGCAGGTTGGTTTCTTTTTCTTTTAAGTAATCCACGAGTTTGGCGGGGGGCGCCGCTTTGAAATATTTAGTATTATTCTTGATGACATAGGCGATCAGGCCTTTGGAAATGAGTTCGGCCAGACTTTGGTACACCACGGTTCGATTGATGCTGGTTCGTTTTCCAATGTCACTGGCCAAGGAATCAGAGTGTTTGAGCAGGTCCAGATACACGCGAATTTCATTGTCGCTTAGTCCAATGTTGCGCAATATCTCGGTGTTCATGAAGAAAACAGGGGACTATTCCAATAAAAAAATATGTATTGTTGTTTTAAAAAAAACAACAAAAAAATATTAAGTTCACTTACAGCAGTTATATAGAGAATATGAATTTGGGTGCATTTCAACCGGATAATAAGGCGCTGATCGGTCTGTTTATTCTGGTGTTGGTGGGAGCCGTCGTGTTCATCGGCCCGTTTGTCGCAAGCGGTTTTTTCGGACTTTCCACCCCACCCGTCTCCAAACCCACGTATTCGATTGGTGTGGTGATTCCGCTTTCCGGAAGCCAAGCTCCCTACGGAGAAGGCATCCGTCAAGGCCTTGAATTGGCGGCGTCGGAAATCAATGCCTCGTATCCGTTTTCGATTCAATTGGTGTTTGAAGACAATCACGGGGAGGTCAAAGAAACGGTTTCGGCTGTTCAACGGCTCATTTCCACGGAAAAACCGATTGCCCTGATCACGGGTCCTTCCCAGCACGCCGTGGCGGTCTCGCCGCTCGCGCAAACGAACCAAATCGTGTTGTATGCCATGGCGTCTCAGACGAAAGACCTTGAAAGCGCGGGTGAATTTGTTTTTCGAAACGAAGGCGAGTCTTCTTTGCTTGGACAAAAAGCCGCTGAGTTGGCCAAAGACCGCGGCGCAAAAACGGCGGCGGTGCTTTATGCGAATTACAACGAGACCACCGTGAACCAAAAAGACGCGTTTGTGTCTAGGTTTGGTGAATTAGACGGAGAAACAACGGCGGTGGAAAGCACGGGAAAAGGGGAAACGGATTTTCGGACCCAATTGTCCAAAATCAAATCAACGAATCCCGACGTTCTCTTTGTCGCCCAGCTCACCAATGAAAATATTCCGACGTTACAGCAAGTCCGGGAGCTGGGAGTATCTTCGTTTTTACTCGTAAACGGCTCGATTGAAACGCAGGAAGTGCTGGATGGCGCAAAGGACACCGCGGAGGGCGTGGTATTCGTGACGTTTTCCGGGTTTCCCAAGGATTCCTATGGTTACAAGATAAAAGCGAAGTTTAATGAAAACCCGAAACGCTGGTCGCCGGAAGCCTATGACGGATTGTTCATTATCGCAAACGCCGTGATGAATTCAAACGAAAACCCGGTTACTCCGGTTGGACTTCAGAAAAGCTTAAACGAAACCAGGTCGTATTGCGGCGAATCCGGGTGTTTTTCTTTTGACGAAAACGGAAATGCCCAAAAACCCGTGTTCATAAAACAAGTCAAGAATGGAAAATTCGTTTCCTATTTGGAAAACTAATCAGGGCCGCGCGGTTTTCCAGAGCAGTTCGAAGTGGTTTTTGAAGCTCTTGGCGGCTTCGGGGCTTGAGATCACGGTGGCAAACGGGGTTTCGGCCCATACTACGATCGCCACGTTGTTTCCGAAAATGAATGTGGTGACGGGTCCGCCCGTGAATTCGTCCGAAACGAATCGAAACGATCCGAACGCTTCGCGGATTCCCTGTGTTTTTCGAGCGGACTGATTGACCACAATGCGGGATTTTATTTTTTTCGCTTCTTTTCGTTTTTGGAACGCCAAAAAATCGTGTTCCATGATTTCCAAAAAGCGTCCGCCCGAGCCGAATGCCTCGTAGTTGGGATATTTCAGGATTTCTTGGAGGATAGAACGGATGCCTTTTTTTCCCTTGTAAATGTTGGTTTCTTCGGTTTCCTTGCGGGCCTTGTATTGGCGCTCGAGTTCCGGCAGGAGTTCCACGGCCGTTTTTTCCTGTTCCTTGATCAGATCCAGAAAACGATTTGGTGGTGCGGGGTGAAACACCTTGCGGTTGGCTTCGATGGAGTACGTGACGATTCCGTCCGCGATCAATCGTTCGAGGCAATCATACGTCGTGGTGCGGTTTACCTGGGCTTCCTTGCTGATGGCTCCTGCCTGCATGGCTCCGCGGCGCAAAAGCGATAAATAGATCCGCGCTTCGGTTTCGCTTAATCCAAGCTGCATCAGCGTACTTGCGTTCATTGCACCGAAAATCGAACGACAAGCATTTAAATTTATTGTTGTGAGCTTTCACGCAACAAAATTATTTGTAGGTCCCTTGGCCCAATGTTTATGAACACCTGCTCGGGGGCTTTGGTTGGATGCTAAATGGGTTCTGTTAGGAATTCTCATCGCGGTTGTGATTGTGCTGGCGGCGGCCGTGGGTCCGGGATTGGCCGGTTTTTGGGGGCTTGATTCGGACGCCGATGCCTCAGTTCACGTCGGAGCGATCTTGCCGTTGTCGGGGAAAAACGCCCGGTACGGGGAACTGGAGCGTCAGGGATTGGAACTGGCGTTGTCTGAGATCAACGCCGGCGGCGGTATCAATGGAAAACCGTTGGGCGTAGATTTTGAAGACAGCGCCGCGGATCCCAAACAGGCGTTAAGCGCGTGGCAAAAAATCCGGCTTGAATCGAACGCTCCATTGGTGATCTCGGGGTTAAGCAACATTTGCATGGCATTGTCCGCTTCTGCCGATGCGGATCAAACCGTCTTGTTGGCGACTGATTGTTCGACGGCATCATATTCGAGTCCCGATGATTATTCGTATCGGATCGTTTCCTCGAATGCGTTCGAAGGCGCCGAAATGGCGGATTATTTGGTTTCCATCGGAGTGGATTCCGTCGCAGTGTTACAAATTAACAATGATTATGGTTTGGGTTATTTTCCAGCCTTTCGAAAACGGTTTTTGGAACGGGGTGGAATTATTTTGATCCAAGAAACCTATGCCCCCGAACAGCGGGATTTTCGGTCAGAATTAAGCAAAGTAGTTCAGGCGGATTCAGAAGCGTTGCTTTTGATTTCTTATGCACCGGACGCCGAATTGATTCTCAAGCAGCGGACGGAGTTTGGGATTCTTCTTCCGGTTTTTGCCGCCGAACCAATTGAAAACGCAGAGTTCCTTAAAAATGCGGGAAGAGACGCGGAAGGAATCCGTTTTTTCAAGGCAGGTTTATCGACTCCGAAAGGATTGGATTTCGTTGAAAAAGTGAAGCGATTGCTTGGAAAAGAACCCGAAACCAACATCGCCCGGGCCTATGACGCGTTGTGGGTGGCCGCCACCGTTCTTCGAAAATGCGATGCGAACGAATCGGATTCCGGTGCTTGCGTTAAGGGGAAACTGGATCGGTTGAGCGGGTTCGAAGGCGTTTTGGGGGCAGTCGATTTCGACGACAACGGGGATGTTCATATCCCGTATGTGCTGAAAACCGTGCGAAACGGGAAATTCGTTTTGTATGAAGGAAACTAAAGCGGTTTAGCGCTTTGCGTTTTTCCACATAAGTTCGAATTGGTTTTGGTAGCTTTTGGCGTTTTCCTTGTTCTTGATGATGATCGCAATTGGGGGTAATGCGGTCCAGATGAACAGGATCACTGTGTCGCGGTAAATCATGGTATCGGTGAGGCTTGCGAACTCCTTGGGGTGAAACCGCCGCTTCCCGACATATTCTGCCAGTAGTCCGGGATGTTCAAACCGGACGTCTTCGTTAAAAATCACGTTTGATGAGATATGCAAGCGTTTTTTACGCTTTTGCCAAAGCGACCAGTACGCGGGAAGCATTTTTTTAAACAGCCCTGACACCCCAAAGTCGCAGTATTTTCCGCCTTGTCCAAGTTCAAAAAGCATTTTGTCCAAGACGCTTTTGATGCCCGCGGTTCCGTAATAGACGGCGACTTCTTGTTTTTCGCCGGCGACTCCCGCTTTTGCTTTGAGTCCCGGTAAGATTTCGTCCAGTTGGGCTTCTTTTTCCTTGAGCATATCGCCTAATCGATCCGGATTTGCGGCTTCAAAGAACTGTTTTTTTCCTTTCACTACCGAGGACACTAGGCCTTTTTCGGCCAATCGGTGCAGTACTTGGTAAGTGGTGCCACGGTGAAAGCCCGTTTTTCGGATCACGGCGCCCACCCGCGTCGAGCCGGTCTGTAAGAGCGTCAAATATACCCGCGCTTCAACGGGAGACAACCCGAGTTCGATCAGCACTTCTAATTCGTTCATTTTTGTCATCTTAAATAAGACTACAATTTGATAAATATAAGACTATCACCGGTATGTATAGGCGATTTTGATTCGCTCAAGGGGGATTTTTTTGGTTTCTCGTTCGCTCGTGGCGACATTGGTGTTACTGGCGGTAGCGTTAGTCGTTTTGGGCCTATGGCCTGACCTAACGGGTTTTTTGACCTTTTCGCCGGGTGGTGACACAATCCAAATCGGAGCGTTGTTGCCTCTGTCCGGCAAAAATGCGGTTTATGGGATCGAAATCAAGAACGCGATTGAATTGGCCAAGAGTGAAATCAACTCCGATGGCGGGATCAATGGTAAACGGTTAACGGTTATTTTCGAGGATGACCAGGCGGATGCGGCGATCGGAACGAGTGCCATGCAAAAATTGACGCAAGTGGATCGTGTTCCGGTTGTGATTGGCTCGTGGGCCTCCGGTGTTGTAGTCGCGACCGCACCAATTGCGGAGAAAAACAAAACGGTTGTGATGGCGATCGCGATCGCTCCGTCGATCTCAAACGCAGGCGATTATATTTTTCGCATCCAGCCCTCCGCGGTTTTTTACACCCAAAAATCCGTTTCGTTTCTTCGGGACCGGAACTTTTCCTCCGCAGCAGTGATCTTCGTCAACAACGAATTCGGAAAATCGTTAAGTGACGCTTTTGTTGCCGATTGGGCTGGCTCAGGGGCATCGGTGATCGCAATAGAATCCTTTGCTCAAGGGGACTCGGATTTCAAAACGCAATTGTCGAAAATAAAGGCGGTCAAGCCCGAAGTCGTATTTATCGCAGGGTATCAAGAAACCATTGCTGTGATCAAGCAGATGCGCGAACTGGATTTGAACGCGACCATTCTCGCGGGGCCGCCGTTTGAAAGCCAGTCAACGATTTCGGCACTTGGAAACGAGGCGGAAGGCGTTTTGTATGCCTATCATTTCATTTCAGGAAACCAAAATTCAAAAGCGCAAACCTATGAACAAAACTACTGGGAAACATACGGAGTTCCAACGGGTGGGTTTGCTCCGCTGGCGTATGATGCGACCCATATTATTGCAAATGCGCTCAAGAAATGTGATTCGAATTCGGATTGCATCAAAAAAGAAATCTATAATACGAAGGGAGAAGGAGTCGTTGGACCGATCACTTTTGACGCGAATGGGGATCCGGATGTTCCAATCGTAATGAAAACCGTTAAAAACGGGAAATTCGTCCGATTCGACGAATAGGTCCGTCCGCAAAACCCTTTTATTCTGTTTTTGATGTATATTTTTCATGCTTTCAGTGCAAGGATTATCCAAGCGTTTCGGCGGTGTGAAAGCCGTTTCCGAGTGCAGTTTTTCGGTGGAACCGAACAAGATCACCGCGTTGATCGGCCCCAATGGCGCTGGAAAGTCCACGGTTTTTAACCTGGTGTCCGGCGTGCTTTCACCCGACGCCGGCAAAATCGTTTTTGACGGAGCGGATATCACCGGGTTTTTGCCGGAAGCCGTTTCGAAAAAAGGAATCGCGCGGTTGTTCCAGAAATCGTCTTTATTCAAGAACTTGTCTGTTCGGGAAAACTTGTTGCTGGGTCTGGACTCAAATGACACTGGGTTCGTTTCGAACATGGTCGGGCGCGGCAGCGCTTTGTTGGCGTTGGAGAAACCGGTTTCTGATTCGCTGGCGTTGGTTGGGTTGAAAGGAATTGAAAACAAATCCGCGGGCGAATTGAGTTTTGGGCAAAAACGCTTGGTGGAATTAAGCCGCACGATGCTTTCGCCGCACAAGTTGCTGATGTTAGACGAGCCCGTGGCGGGAGTGAATCCGAAGATCCGAAGTGAAATCGCGGAGTTGCTGGTGGAACTGCGGAAAAAAGGCGAAACCGTGTTGTTGATCGAGCATGACATGAATTTCACCTTGTCGGTTTCGGATCGAGTGATTGTAATGGATGACGGCCGCGTGATCGCGGAGGGCTCGCCTAAGGAAATCCGGAAAAATCCAATGGTGTTGGAAGCGTACTTGGGGGAATAAACGGTGCTTTTGAGGAACCCCGTCGGACTAGGTCTGGTACTCCTGGTTTTCCTGCTGTTTGGTTGTCTTCAATTCGAATCGGAAACAGTTTCGAAAGGACCGATCAAGGTTGGAGTGATCCTTCCGTTGTCTGGAAACGGCGCGGTGTACGGAGAATGGGGTAAAAACGCGCTTGAAATCGCAAAAGACGAAATCAACGGCAAAGGTGGCATCAATGGACGTCCGATCAAACTGATCTTTGAGGACGGAAAATTCAATGCTCAAGAAAGCGTGAACGCCTACAACAAACTTCGAAGGTTAGACAACGTTTCGTATGTCATAACAATGGGAAGTTCTCCGGCCGTGGCGATATCGCCGCTCGCCAATTGGGACGGCGTGATTCAGATGGATTTTTCAGCGACCACGAGTGCGTATCGGTCGAAAAACGATTTCACGTTTCGCACGGCTCCCAAAGCGGAACAATTTGGGGTCGATACCGCGAATTGGTTTGTGAATCATGAACAAAACGAAGTAAACGTGTTGTATATTAATAATGATCAAGGAATTTCTATTTTTAACGCATTCAAGGACGCCTATGAATCCGCCGGCGGAACGATCGCGGGCATGGAATCGTTCGAACAAGACGGTTTTGATTTTCGAACCGTAATTCAAAAAGCAGTGCGGGACAAGGATCATTACGTTTTTCTTATCGGCCATCTCAAAGAATCGGGATTGGTGGTGCGACAGATGAACGAAATGGGTTATTTTAACCCGATTTTTTCACATGTGTACTCGGTGGAAGGAAGCGATTTTTTGGAGTCCGCGAGAGCGTTTCAAAACACGATCGTTTATCTGGCCCCCGTGTTTGATCCAAGAAAAAACAGCGCGGCGGTTGCGTATAATGAATCGTATCAAAACCGCTTTGGCGTTGATGCGGAGTATTTCGGAACGTTTGCGTTTGATGCCTTGAACGTGCTGAGCGTTGCATTGTCTGAATGCGAAAATCCCATTGACACAAACTGTGTGAAAAACGAATTATTCCAAACGGCGGATTACCCGGGCCTAACAGGAACGATTTCGTTTGATGAATTCGGCGACCGACAGGTGGATTTGGCACTCAAAACCGTTAAAAACGGAGAATTTATACTGTACTCGGAGCAATGAAAAACGATGCTTTCGATTTCGAATTTGTGTGCGGGGTATGGGGACCAGGAGGTCTTGCATGGCGTGGATATTTCGGTTGCGCCGGACGAAATCGTCGCGTTGATCGGTCCGAATGGCGCGGGTAAATCCACGGTGCTAAAAGCGGTGTTTTCACAGTGCGATGTCACGGAGGGAAAAATCTTTTGGAAGGACCGGGACATCACGCATCTGGCCACGCATGAATTAATCGAAGAAGGAATTTGTTTTGTTCCGCAGGGTCGGATCCTGTTTTCGGATTTGTCTGTTCGTGAAAACCTGGAAATGGGCGCGTTCGTATTGGCCGATCGGGACGTGGCGGAGCGGAATTTGTCGGAGGTATTCGGTAAATTTCCGATGTTAAAGCAAAAACAAAACGAGTATGCGTTTGCTTTAAGCGGGGGACAACAGCAGATGCTGGCCATTGGCCGCGCCTTGATGCAAAACCCGCAGTTGTTGTTGTTGGACGAGCCGTCGCTTGGATTGGCTCCTAAAACCATGAAAGAAATTTTTCAGAAAATCGTTGAAATCAATCAGGAAGGCATCGGCGTCATGATTGTGGAGCAGAATGCCAAGCAAGCGGTTTCAATTGCTAGTTCAACGTATGTTTTGGAAGACGGAAAAATCGCTTTAAAAGCGGGAAAAGAAATTTTGTCGGATCCGCGGATTAAAAGCATTTATTTTGGCGGACGATAAATCATTACCCGCTAACAGGCTGTTTTTGCCCGGTGGACGCGTCTTTTTTCGTGACGAGGTCTTTCCAAGTCGCACGCAGTTCTTGCACGTAATATTTGGAAAAAATCCATCCGCTTTTGATCAAACGCGGAATATCGCGGGGACTCGTGAACATCTGGACGAATTTTGAAAAAATGAATTTGGGTCGCGAGTAAAAACGGATGCGGGCTTTGTCGCATTCGCGCACGAGTTCATCGGAAGACAATGCAGGAGTCGAAATCACGGAGTTGTGGGTTCCGTCTCCCAATAACCAGTGGTTCCAGTCTTTGGTGGTCAAGTGCCCTTGTTCTTCGGCGTATCGGAACGCTTCGGTACCCGGGTACACCATGATCGGAAAAAACTGCACGGTGTCGGGATCTAGTTCGATCGCCATGTTCACGGTTTTTTGAATGGTTTCCTTGGTTTCGCCGCGGTTACCCATCATGAAACAACCGTGTACCTGGATATCGGCTTTTTTCGCGTCTTTCATGAATTGCCGGATTTTTGGAACGACGGTTCCTTTTTTGATGTTGTTCAACACGCCTTGGTCCGCGGATTCGAATCCGACGCACATGAGGCGGCAACCCGCGTCTTTCATGAGTTTTAGGGTTTCGTAGTCGACATCGGCGCGCGCGTTGCAGGTCCAGGTAATATCAAGTTTTTGTTCGATGATCGTCTGGCAGACTTTTCGGATGCGATCGCGGTCCGCGGTAAACGTGTCGTCTTCCACCATGATGTCTTTGACGTCCGGCATGTTTTCTTTGATCCATTTCATTTCGGCGACCACGTGTTCGGGTGAACGCGCGCGGTATTTGTGTCCGTTCATGACTTGCGGCAGGATACAGAACGTGCAGTAAAACGGGCATCCGCGTCCCGTCACGATCGTGACTTCGGGATACAAGACGCTGGGATAAAAGTAATCCGGGATATGCAGGTGTTTTTTGTATACTTCGGCCATGAACGGAAATTCGTCGAGTTCGGCGCCGGTGATAAGATCGCGGCTGGGCGCGTGCACGACTTCGTCGCCTTTGAGAAACGATAATCCTTTAATCGATTCGAGGTCTGGTTGATGGGTTTTTTCCAGCGCGGCCGCGAGTTCTTCCAAAATAAAATCGTATTCGCCGCGGCAAATCGCGTCCAGATGCCCTTTGTTTTCCAGAAGGGTTTCTTCGGGCAATGCGGAGCAATGCGTTCCCACCATGACCAAAAAACTGTTCGGCAAGGCTTGTTTTAGTGCTTTTAAGGTGTCTTGGTCGCGCGTATACGACGCGGTTACCGTGTCCACTGCAATCAAGTCTGGTTTCCAGTCGTTGACCGACGCCAAGACTTCATCCAGCGTGGTTCCGCGGGCCGGGCAATCCAATAATTTGACTTCGTGGCCTTTTTTTTCAAGCCAACCGGTCGCGGCTCCGAGCCATAACGGATAATAGACGCATCCGCCTTTGGAAATCGCGGGTGATCGCGAGGATCGGCTGAATTTCGTGAAAAACGGCGGATTTAACATCAAAATTTTCATGAACGCAATTACCTCTTATAAACTGCTTATAGTATAACATTTGGTTTGAATTGTTTTTATTCATTTTGGTTCGACGAAATCGTTTTTGGCCAAAAAAACGTTTTTTAGGGTTTTTTTTTGGGTTTCTTTGGCTTTTTCAAGGACTTGGTTCGCATGTCCGATGACTTGTACGCCGTACCAGACAAACGCAATTTTTCCTTTGGGATCGACCAAAAACGTGCTGCGATAAATTCCTTCGTATGCGCGCCCGTATAATTTTTTCAATCGCCAAACCCCGAATTTTTGGGCCACTGCATGATCGGCGTCCGTTAACAGGGTCAAATCCAGGCGTTGTTTTTCGATGAACCGGCAATGGCTCTCGCCGGAATCCGGACTGATTCCAACGATTTCGATTCCGGCTTTTTTGAATTTTGGGGCTTCTTTGGTAAAATCAATGGCTTCAAGTGTACAGCCCGGCGTGTTGTCTTTGGGATAAAAATAAATCACGAGCCATTTTCCGTTGTATTCGCTTAAACGCATTTTTTTTCCGTTTTGGTCGGGAAGAGAAAAAACGGGGGCTTTTTGTCCAACGGTTAATTCGGTTTCGGAATTTTTTTTCGCTGCCATGAAAAAAATAGTCTCGAAGAGGTTTTAAACCGAAGAGAATTACTTGAGAACTTGCCCGGTTTTCATGTGCCACAAGTACATGTCGAGTTCGCCGGGAGCCAGGTTCGTTTTTTTGGCCAGTTCGAAAAATTTTGCTTCGATTTTGAGGTATTTTTTCGGCGTTAAAGAAGCGGGGCGCTCGAATAGCAATCCGTGTTCGTGCATCAGGTTCAAAATGTGCCGGTCCAAAATCGCAAGATCGAAAAAACCGACGTTTCGTAAAAAATGCGACGCTTCCTTGTATCCGAAACCCGGAATGTGATCCACGAGCCATTTTCGCGCAACCATTGTTCCGTTGGATTCAATGATTGGAACCACCTGTTGCTTGATTTTTGCATATTCGCGGGCTTCCACAATGAACCGGCTTTTGTTGTTGTGAAACCGGTGGCGATGCCGCTGGATGCAGCGCCGGATTTCGCTTTGTTTTTTTTCAAGGAGACCCGCGCAGCCCAGTTCTTGCTGGATGTCAAACGCGATTTTTCCCTTGGCGTTGGCCGCAAGAATGCAAAAACACAATTCGGAAAACCATTCGGAATCTTTTTTTTTCGAAAACCCCCGAAAAGACGCGAGTCGTTTTTGAAGCCGGTCGTGAACGGGAGAATTTCGTAGATCCGCGACTTTGGACGCAAGATCGAAGGCGTTCATCGGGATTGCACCACCCCCACCCGATTGCAATAGTGAAAAACAGGGCATTTGCTGCAAAAAGGGGATTGGGGGCGGCACAGATTTTGTCCGAAGGCCACAAGAATCGAATTGAACGAAATCCAATATTTTTCAGGTAGTTTTTTGCGCAACGCCATTTCGGTTTTAAACGGGGTTTTTGTTTTCACGTACCCGAGCCGGTTCATGATGCGGTGCACGTGAATGTCAACGCATACGCCGGGTTTTTCGAACGCGATTACGACTACGAGATTCGCGGTTTTGCGTCCGACGCCGGGCAATTGCACCAGTTCTTCGATGGTTTGCGGGATTTTTCCCCCGAATTTTTCGCGCAAAACCAACGGAAGCTGCGTAAGGTATCGCGCTTTGTTTTTGTAGAACCCGACGGGAAAAATGAGTCGTTCGATTTCGCGCACGGTTAATTTTTCAAGACTTTGGAGGTCAAATGCTTTTTCAAAAAGGCGTTTGGAAGCCGCGGCCGTGGTGCGGTCATTGGTGCGCGCGGAAAGAATCGTGGTAACGAGGACTTTGAACGGGTCTTGCGTCTGGATTTTGATCAGATCCACAATCGGCACGTCGTAATGTTTTACTTCGTTTTCCAAAATCCGATGAACGGAATCAAAGTCGACTTTTTTCATGATTACACGAATTGGGATTGAAAATTTTTTTAAAGCAGTTATGATCGTCCAAAAACCGAAACGAAACGAATAAATAGCCTCCAAATATTATTCTTAGGTGGTTTAACCGTGTTAAAGACCGATCCGCGCATCATTGTTCGGCCGACGAGTTTGATTTCGAGTTCGCCGAAGCTTCGTATTCGCGGCGTGCTCAATCCGTCCGCGGATCGCCTAAAAGACGGGCATATTTTGCTGTACGCGCGCGTTGCGGAAACGCCGTATCACGGAGAACGATATTTTCTTTCTCCGCGCATGATGGGCAGCAAGTCGTATAGTTTTCGAATGGAAAAAATTCCGCGAACCAAAGGCCAGGTGTCAAGCGAAGCGTTTGTCACCAAGGAAGGATTGATTCGCCTGCCGACCATTTCGCATTTTAGACGCATTTATCTCGATGAAAACGCGGAAAAAGTCATTCATTTGAACCAAAAACCGGATTTTTTCGGAATCAAAGGCGAATGCGATTTTGGAGTCGAAGATCCGCGCACCACTTTTTTTGAGGAGCTGAATCTTCATGCCATGACGTACGTGAGTGTTTCGGATCACGCCGGTGTTTCGACCAGCATGGCCACGTCAAAAGACTTGAAGCGCTGGACGCGCTTTGGAATCACGTTTTCCCAGCAGAATAAAGACGTCGTGTTGTTTCCGCGAAAAGTCAACGGTCGTTTCGTCGCGTTGCACCGGCCCGAAGGAACCATGAATTTTAATCGCCCGTCGATTTGGATTTCGTATTCGAAGGATCTTCAGTATTGGGGGTTCGACAAGCCGTTGATGCAGCCCCGGTTTGAAGCATGGGATTCGCTTCGGATCGGAGCCGGAACCCCGCCCGTGGAAATCGAGGATGGTTTTCTGGATTTGTATCACGGGGTTTCGTACATGGATCCGAATGATGACAGCAAAGGAAAAAGGTATTGCGCCGGAGCCGTGGTGTTCGACAAGGAAAACCCGGAAGTCATTCTTGCGCGCACTCCGAAAACGGAACCATTGTTTGCACCGGAGTTGCCGGAAGAAAAAGTCGGGTTTGTGGATAACGTGGTGTTTCCAACGGACACAGTGTGGAAAGATAAGACCAAAAAAGAATTATTCGTTTTCGCAGGGGCCGGCGACTCGGCGATTTCGGTTCGGTCCGTTCGCTTAAAAGCGGTTTTGAACTCGTTGACTTGGTTCAAGTGATGGTCGCTTTGCAAATTGAAAGCGGGTGTATTGAGTGACCCAAAAAAAAGGAAATAGATTACCATGACCAAAGCGCTTGTGATTGTCGCGCATCCGGATGACGAAACCCTCTGGGCAGGCGGATTGATTTTGTCGCATCCGGAGTGGGATTGGCGGATCGAGTGTCTTTCGCGCGATTGGGACACGGATCGCGCACCGAAGTTTTTTCGCGTCGTGAAACAGTTGGGAGCAAGCGGCATGATTCACGGCTTGATCGACGATGAACCATCGCTAAAAACGCGGCAAAATATCGGCGAACTTGCGGATCACATCGAAAAATTCGTCGGAAACGATTCATTCGATTACGTCTTTTTTCACGGGTTTAACGGGGAATACGGGCATATTCGGCATCGCGAGTGTCATCACGCCGTGAAAAAACTGATTGTAAGCAATCGATTGAAAACAAATCGCGCGTATTGCTTTGCGGTCAAGAAAAATCGTGACAAAATCGCGGTCCCGATGACGCACGGATCGCTCGAAGTGCGTCTTTCGCGCGCGTTGCACGAAAAGAAGAAGTTTTTAATCCATCAGGTCTATGGTTTTAGTGAAGACGGCTTCGAAGTTCGAAGCGCAAACAAAATTGAACGCTTTAGGCGAATCAAATGAGACCGATCGTGTTGTATCCATCCCCCGTTCAGCTGGACGGCGTGAGTCTGCAAGGAAATTTTTTGTATCGCGGGTTTGTCGAGAACGGTTTGTCCGCGCAACACTGCAATTACGATTCGGTCATGGAAAAAGAATGGTTGTACAAGAGTTTCAAGCCCGATTGCGCGATCGGAATCGGTTATTGGGGAAACGCACCGGACCTGATTTTCGAACCCCAGGAAAATGGAATCCAGCCGGTGCCGTGGCTTAACGCGGACGGATGGGTCAGTAATTATCACGACAAATTAAACGAATTGCCGTTGATGTTTACCACGAGCCGGTGGGTCAAAGAGATTTACAACCGCGACGGCGTTTCGAACCCGAATATTTTTCCGATGCCGATCGGAATCGATACCAATGAAATGTATCCGATTGACCGCGAAGACGAACGGGTCGTTGAAATGCGAAAACTGTTGGATGTTCCCGATAATATCAAGATGATTTCGACGGTTGGCGGCGACATTACGAGTAAAGGCGCTCAGGAAGTGCTTAAAGCCCTGGCGATTGTGGACAAGGAATTCAAGGACTGGGTGTATTTGGGCAAAAGCTGGGTGGACGGAAAACCGTATTATCATCGCCAAGCCGAAAACGAAATCATCCGAGAACTGGGATTGGATCGCAAAAAAATCAGGTTTTTTGGCGGAGCGCTTTCGCGAAATTTCATGAATGTTTTTTTGAACGCGACCGACGTGTACGCGGCGCCCAGCCGGATCGAGGGATTCGGAATGATTCAGTTGGAAGCCATGTGCGCGGGTCGGCCCGTGATTGCGATTGACGCCGGCGGTTGCCGTGACACCGTGGTGCACAATGAAACAGGGTATTTGTGCAAGGTATCCGAAGAGATCAAACTGGATGAAGAATGGGTGTATCCGCACATGGGTTTTGCCGAAAAACAAATCATCAGGTTTGATCAGCCCAAAACTTTTGCGTATCGCGCGGATGTCAACGATCTTGCGGAGTATTTGTTGAAATTGCTGACCGACGACAAGCAAGCGGCTAAAATGGGCAAAGCGGCTCGGAAACGGGCTGAAAAAGAGTTCGATTACCGTGTTGTCGCCAAAAAAATGCAAAAAGTGATTCATGACAAATTAGGATTATGATTCGAAAAACCGTTAACCGAATCAAAAGGCTGGTTGGAGTCGTTCGTCGTGCTTCGGCCCGGGAACGCGTGTTGTCGAACCGGAAAAAGCAGTCCGATGAAATGGAACGGCAGTTGAAAAGATCCGAACAAAGTTTGGCGCGGGTTCGGCAGTTTCCTTCTTCGGCCCGGATTGTGGACGCTTTGATTGAATTGGACGCATTGTATCGGTTCGCGGTTCAACGAAAACGCCTCGCGCAATCCAAAAAGAATGTGTCAAGGCAGCGGGAAGCCCAAGAAATAATGGACTTGGCCATAAGCCGACAAGAGATTTTAAAAAAGATTTTTAAGCGGTTAGCCAAACCGTGATTCAAAACAAGGGTTTTTTTGTTTCAACTGATTTTTTGGCCAGCAAATACGTGCCCGCGCTCCAGGCTTGCTGGACTCCGAATGTTTCCTGGGTGTACGGGTGAATCCATTCGGGAAACGGTTGGTTGGGATTTAACAAATTGCTTTTTTCAAGCAAGTGCAGTTCGCGCTCGGCTTCGGCAAAGCGACGCAGTTTTACCAACGCGGTCACATAGAGTCCGCCGACAAAAGGCCAGATTCCGCCGTTTAGATAATGAAACGGTTTTCCGGCGGCGGAAGATTTGTAGTAGTCTTGCCAGGCATGGGTGCGCGGCGTAATCGCGGGAAAAATCACGCGGATGGGAAACGGAGCATTGATGTGATGTTGTTCGATATAGGACAAGATGAGTTCGGCTTGCCGGGGACTGGCCAGATCAAACAGAATCGCAAGCAGGTTACCCGTGGTGTCGAACCAGTTTTCGGTTTCGTGAAATTGGTCGTGGCTTTTCCAGCGCCACGGACGGTAATATCCGAGTTCGTCGTCCCAAAGACTCCAATCGGGCCGCAGTTTTCCGTTCACGGCGTCGGACACTTGTTGGGCCTGTTTTTTCCGCCCATAAAGGTTCAACGCGTGAAAATACAGGGCTTGGGTGTTAATGGTATGTCCGTATTTGTGGGGAAACGCGTCTTGCCAGTCCGAAGTCGGATGCTGTTCGGGCATGCCGTCTTCGCCGGTGTCTTGGCATAAAAGCCAATGAAACGCGTTTTCGACTTGCTTGGAGAAACGCTTGAAAAAAGCGGTTTTTTTGCGGGCGTGGCAATAGGTTTTGAGTCCAATCAGCCACCATAACGTCGAATCGATGGTGGCAAAAGACACTTCTTTTTTGCGTTTGGGGTCGAATAAGTCGACCGCGTTCGGAATTTGGCCGCTGGGAGCCTGGTGCAAACCCAAGGTAACGAGGCTTTTTTCAAATTGCTGGTCCACAAGCGGGTGACGGTACGAAAAGGCGCCAAGCAAAGTGATCATGGCGTCTCGTGAAAACACCATGGTGTATCCGTCGGGCGGAGCGCTCGCGAACAATCCGTTCGAAGTCGCGCAGCTGGCGATCACGTCTAATGCGATGAGTTCGGGTACCGAAAGGTTCGCGGCCATGGTATATGGGTTTAGGCTGTTTGAGAATTTAATCTTTTTCCTCGACGGATTCGTCCGGATTTCGATCGGATCCGCGGCGATCGGTCGTCGGTCGCGAAACGGCGCTACGCTTAAATATAACCTGTTCGCTAATATATCGAGTGGGGTTAAGAAAAATCTGATTCGATTTTTATTTTGGGGCCAAGTTGATGTCACAAAAATCGTCCGTTGTTTTTGTATCCAGTTTTCCTCCGCGTGAATGCGGGATTGCGACTTTTTCGAAGGATCTTTCAGAATCGATTTACAAGAAATTCGGGCATTTGATGAAGCCCCGGATCGTCGCGTTAAACGAAAGCGGCTCGAGCATTTACAATTATAATCACAAGGTCATTGACCAGATCAACGCTTCCGAAATCGCGGATTACGAGAAGCTTGCCGACCGGCTCAACCGCAAACACCGGATCAGCGTGGTCAATGTTCAGCACGAATTCGGTCTTTTTGGCGGCGAATACGGGGAGTATTTGCTCGCGTTTTTGGGAAAACTCAAAAAAGACGCGGTAACCACGTTTCACACGGTTTTGCCGGAGCCGGATCCGAAGCGTTTGGAAGTGGTCCAGAATATTTGCGGCAACTGCAAAGCGGTGGTCGTAATGACGGAAGCTGCCAAAGAAATTCTGGTAAAAGAGTACATGATTCCGCCCGAAAAAGTCTGCGTGGTCCCGCACGGCGTCCCCGAAATCGTTCCGGGAAAAAAAGAATTCTTCAAGCAAAAATACCGTTTGGCTGGAAAAACCGTTTTGTTGACGTTTGGATTGCTTTCGCGCGGAAAAGGCATCGAGTACGTGATCAAGGCATTGCCCAAAGTGGTTTCCCAGCATCCGGAAGTCGTGTATGTGTGCGCGGGAGAAACCCATCCGAAAGTTCGGGCGCATGAAGGCGAGTCGTATCGAAACGAATTGGAATTGTTGGCCAAGGAACTCGGAGTCGAAGAACACGTCAAGTTTTTCAACAAGTATTTGTCCTTGAACGAATTGATTGAATTGTTGCAGATGGCGGACGTCTATTTGTCACCGTCCATTGACAAGAACCAGTCGTGCAGCGGAACCACGTCGTACGCCATGGCCGCGGGAAAAGCCGCGATCGTGACGCGCTCGAAATACAACGAGGAAGTGTATGGCGGCGAACGCGGAATATTGGTGGCAGTGGAAAATCACCAGGTGTTTGAAAACGCGTTGTTGAAATTATTGCGCGATCCGGATTTGATTCAGAAACTGGAAAACAACGCGTTTGCGTATTCGCGAAAAATGGTGTGGCCTAATGTCGCGAACCAGTATGCGTCGATTTACACGGATATTCACGATTTTAATTTCGATTTTCTCAACAAGCTGCCCAAATTGTCGTATACGCACATGCACCGGTTGACGGACGAATTCGGAATCATTCAGTTTGCGAATTTTTTCGAACCCAATCCCGACAGCGGTTATACGACCGATGACAACGCGCGGGCGTTGATCGTTGCGACCCAGGCGATGGAAACCACGCCGTCGATCAAAATGGAGCGCCAGACCAAGAAGTATTTGAATTTCGTCGAGTATTGCCAGATGCAAGACGGTTGGTTCCACAATATCGTGGATTCGAACCATAATTTTTTGGATCGCATGGGAAGCGAGGATTCGTTTGGTCGAACCATGTGGAGTTTAGGTGTCGCGTCGCGCGCCAACCTGCCCGTTCTACTACATAACAAAGCCTTGACGATTTTCGATCGCGCGTTCCCGCAGATTTCAAGCCTCGGTTCTCCGCGCGCCAAAGCGTTCGCGTTGCTTGGATTGGCGGCGTACCCGGAAAAAGACGAGCGCACCCTTAAAACCATGAGCAAGCTTTCGGATAGTTTGGTGCACCAGTTCCACGAAGTGGCCGACGACAACTGGCATTGGTTCGAAGAATCCTTAACGTACGCCAACGCGTCGATCTGCGAAGCGATTTTCAATTCAGCGCAAGTGTTGGAAAACCAGGAGTATCTGAAAGTCGCCACGAAGTCCCTGGATATGCTGTCCAAAGAATTGATTTTGCAAAACACGTTGATGCCGGTGGGCCATTACGGATGGTACAAGAAAGGCGAGGAACGCTCGTTTTTCAACCAGCAACCGATCGAAGCCGGAACCATGACGACCGCGTATTTGAAAGGACTTGAAGTTGCGAAAAAAGAGGATTATAAAAAGAACGCCAAGATTTCGTTCGAATGGTTTTTCGGACGCAATTCCCTGAATTGCGTGATGGTGGACAAGAAAAGCAATGGTTGCTATGACGGTTTGTCCCCGACCGAAGTCAACGTCAACCAAGGCGCGGAAAGCACGCTGGAATATTTGATGGCGCGCCAGGCATTGGGTCGCGTGGCGTTGTTTTAAAACAAGAAAAAACTTTTTTTGAAACCGTTTTTAATCTTCAAACCCGTACGGTTGGTTTCCTTCATAGGGACCGTTGTATTCGGAGATGGATTTGAAGGCCCGGTCAAAGGGGTCTTCGCTTTCATGAAAGGCTTTTTGGATCGCTTCCAACGCGCGTTTGGCACAGTACTGATAATGTTCAGGCAAACTCAACGCCGAAACGATTTCGTCGGTTTGCAATGCCAGGGCGTCGCCGACTTTTTTGCCTTTGAGGATCACGGACAAGTAGGATAGCGAGGCGACGACGGGAATGGAGGCTTTGGCCAGGTATTTGATTTCCTTGATTTTTCCGCCGTCGTTTAACACGAACACCGAAATATTCGCGTCTTTTCCGTTTTCTTCAAACTTGATTTCGGCGATATTCGTGGGTTCCTTTAACGTCCCGATGTTTTGCGGGGTGGAGGAATGCATCAAATAAACGGAATTATTGACCATACTAAGACCATACAAAGAAAACGTTTTAAAGAATCACCGGACCAATCCCTTTTTGAAGGTATTTTTCGATTTTTTAGCGTATGCCCCGTTTTTATCGTAAACCCACCGGAATGGGGGTTCCCACGTATCGTGTCCCGCGAACGCCGAAAGATTACGCTTCGCTTTCAAAAGAAGAACGACGGTCGTTTCAGGAACAACGCAAGAAAAAACTGGGGTTCCAATTGATCCAGGGTTTGCGTAGCCAATCCCACTTGTTTGATTTTCTTCAAAAACCCGTTTTTTCCTCCGAAGTCGAAATCAAAGAACAAGCCGAATCTGTTTATCGGCATATTGAAGACTCGCGCATTAATCCGCGAGCAAAAAAAGTGCTTGAAAGAATATTGAATGAAAGCATGCGCAATACGTTATTGCTGCACCGCATCAGTTCGCAAGCCAACAACGGAGCAACCACTCCTGGCCGGGTACTTGCGGGAATGGTAACGAGCGCGGCACGGCTTTCGCCGGAAGAATACAATCGGATTGCGCATTCGCGCGAAGTTCAGGTTTCTTCGGATTGGCTTAGTCTTCATTTCATTGCGCCGACCTATTTGGGTGACTTGTTGAACGCGAAACTGCCGTTGCTTGAGCGATGGGCAGGAGTCAGGACACTCTTGGACTGGCCTGTCCGCGGTTACCGCAATATCCCCGTCACTTTGGTGATTCAGAATTCGTCCGACCCCGCGTCGGACCGGCAGTTTAAGCGTCATGAAAAATGGCATAGTTTTGATTATTACGCGGGCCGAAACAAAGCGACCCTAAGCAATGTTCCGGACCGGGAGATTCGATTCGCTTCCGCAACTGAAACCCACACATGGATTCGCAATTGGGTTCAAGTAGAATTAGCCGCGTCTTTGGCGGAAGGACTTAACCGAAAAAGGTTTGAAAAACGACTTGTGAATTATTTTAAAGACGCCCGCATGCGATTAACCGAAACGCGCGGCCCGGTTCTTCTTCCCAAAATGCAACAAAGCAATGCGAAAGCGCGTTACCATGATCATCCGGAGTACAAGGCAGTATCGGAAATCGAATCGCAAGCCAAAGAAGTGTTGCAGAAGGCGTATGAACTGACGGATTTGTGTTATCAAGTCGAAAACCATGAAACCGCGTCGTCCCTGGATTCGAATCAACTTCCCAAAAACAAGCCGAGTTGGTTATTCTGGGGGTTTGTAGTCGCGGGACTTGTCGCCGCCACGCCGTATCGGAAGTTACCGCGCCGAATCGATTTGTTAAAAGAAATACTTTCTGAAAAATTGGAAAAACGCGGGTTGGAAAAACAGTCGCGTTCTAGATGAGCTGTTTTCCGTCTTTTGCTTTTAAGTGAATCACGTTAACCGGACAGCTGCGCGCGGCTTCCATGTTTTTTTCTTCGTCTGAATCCTTGATTTCGAGTTCTTCGCCGCCTTCGAATGGTCCGCCGTCTTTGGATCCTTTCAAATGGCTTTTGTCGCCTTCCATTTCCCAAAAGTCCGGGCAAACAGCGGCGCAGGCGCCGCAACCGATGCAATTGGGTTTGTCATGTTCAATCTTGATAGGCATAGTTTTTTCCTCCACAAATATAGTGCTGTTTTCGTGTTTTTATGTTTTTGGTGCGGCGGGCGCTGATGGCGACGCAGGGGGAGTTGACGGCGGTTGGGTGACCGCGTCAAACACGATTTTTTTGGCGTCGCTTGCTTTTTGCCGTTCGAGCATTTCGATATAATGATGATCGCAGAGTTTTTGGATTTTTTCGATTTCTTCGGGAGTCAAATGGCGGAATCGTTTTTGCAACTGCATGTATTCGGCCACGGGTTTGGCGACTTTGGGATTGAAATTGAGTTTAAAGAAACCGTTTTCGTATTCAAACAAAAACCACATACGCGACTGGACCGCCAACCGGGCCACTTTCATCGAGATCGATCCGTCAAAACCCGCGCCTAAAGCGCAAGGCGCGTTGACCGTAATGAATTTGGATCCGGATATCTGCGCGGCTTTTTTCAATTTCGCCTGAAAATCCGCGACAAACGCGATGCTTGCCGACGCCGCGTACGGAATGTTGTGGGCGGCCGCGATTTCAACGATGGGTTTTCGTTCTTTTTCTTTTCCATGATGCACTTTTCCGGCTTGCGATGTCGTGGTTGCGGCGCCGATCGGAGTCGCTCCGCTTTTTTGGACACCGGTGTTGGCATAGAGTTCGTTATCGTAACAGCAGTAAATCACGTCGTCGCCGCGTTCGAGCATTCCGGATAGCGATCCGAACGCGATGTCATAGGTGCTTCCGTCTCCCGCGATGACCACGACTTTGGTGTGGTGGTTGCCTTTGGCTTTGAGGGCTGCGGAAATTCCGCTGGCCACCGCGGGCGCGTTTTCAAACAAAGAGTGAATATACGGGACGCGCCAAGCCGAGTGGGGGTATTGGGAAGACGTGATTTCCATGCAGCCGGTGGCGTTGACGACAATGATGTCTTTGCCCAGGGTGTCGACGACGTGGATGAGGACCGTGCTTGGCGCGCAACCGGGGCAACCGCTGTGTCCTGGCGCGAACAAATGCATTTCGGATTGTTGGCTCATTTTCGTTTCCTCCTGTTTTTTTCCCCAGGCTTTTTGCGAAGCAAAAAGGCTGTTTAGCATGTTTCGATTTCGGCTTCGTTTTTTTCAACGGTAACCGTGATCCATTCTTTGAGGGCTTTGCCTTTCGACATTTTTTCGAATAATTGTTTGGATTCCTGGATTTTAAGGGTGCGTCCGCCCAGCGCGCCGAAAAAACTGGATACTGTGGACGAGGTTCCTTGCAGGGCTTCGACGATTTCGGTAAACAACGGGGGTTGCGCGCCCGGTGAAAGCGCGCGGTCAATGACGCCGACGTGTTTTCCGCTTAGGATTCGTCGGAGTTCTTCGCGTGGAAACGGCCGGAGTACGCGTACGTGCAAGGCTCCGACTTTTTTGCCTTGTTTTCGCATTTCATCGACGGCGGCTTTGACGTTTTCCATGGCGCTTCCAAGTCCGACCAACACTTCTTTGGCGTCTTTTACGTGGTATTCTTCCACAAGACCATAACTGCGTCCGAATACTTGTCCGAAGCGTTTGCCCGCGTCCGAAATGACCGCGGCGCTTTTTTCGAGGTCGGAATGCAGGTCCATGCGGAATTCTTGATAGTAAGCGGGTGCCGCGTACACGCCCATGGAGAGCGGTTGGTCCGGATCGAGGGTGACCATGGGTTTAAACGGAGGCAAAAAGCGTTTGATTTCGTCTTTGCTTGGAATGTCGACTTGTTCCGTGGTGTGTGTCAAAAAGTGTCCATCGACGCAGACCATGACGGGAATGAACGTTTTTTCGGCGATAAAATACGCTTGAATCAAGGCGTCGGAGGCTTCCTGGTTGTTTTTGGCGTATAATTGGATCCAACCGGTGTCGCGCTGGGAAACCGAGTCTTGTTCGTCGTTCCAGATGGATAATGGCGCGGAGACGCTTCGGTTTCCGACGACCATGACGATGGGCAAGCGCATGCCGCTGGAACAAAACAAGACTTCGTGCATCAGTAAGAGTCCTTGCGATCCGGTCGCGGTGAACGTGCGGGCGCCTGCGGCGGCGCCTCCGATGAGCGCGGATAACGCGGAGAATTCGGATTCGACCGCGATAAAGGATTTGGTTTCGCCGTTGGCGTAATACCGGTTCATTTCTTCGACGACGTGGGTCGTGGGCGTAATCGGATATCCGGCAACGACTTCGGGTTCGCAGTTTTTGGCGGTTTCGGCAAGCGCGGTGGCGCCGTTTGTGGTTTTGATCATCCTGTTTTCACCTTTAGAGCTCCTGTTTTTCCGCGACCATGGTAATGGCTTTGAAAGGGCATTCGACCATGCACATGGAACAGCCTTTGCAGTAATCGTAATCAATCACGGGGATTTCGCGGGGCGTTCCCATAATTCCTTCGGGACAAAAATTTTGGCAAATCGCGCATTTGGTGCAGAGCTTGGGGTCGACGGTGGGTCGATGGGTTTTCCATTTTCCGGTTTTAATGTCGGTCGTGGTGCCGGGTTTTGACAGCGGAATCAACATGCATCTCAGCTCCTCTCGACGGCGTTATAGGCTTCGTCGATGATTTTGATGTTTTGCTCGGCGAGGGCCGGGGGAAATTTTTGTTGCACGGCTTTGTGAATGGACGCGAGTTTGACCAGCCCGGTGATTTTGATGAGCGTCCCGAGCATGACGGTGTTGGTAATGGGTTTTCCCAGGTGCTTGACGGCAAGCGAGGTTCCGTTAAACACAATGATTTTTTTGGCGTGTAAACCGAGTTGGTTCGCGGTTCGAACCGAATTGACGATGATCAATCCGTTGTTTTTGAGTCCGCCTTCGACTTTGACTTCTTCCATGACGGAGGGTTCCGCGACCACGACGATGTCAGGGTGCCGGATTTCTTCGCGCAAATGAATGGGTTTGTCGTCAATGCGGCAAAAGCTGGCAACCGGCGGTCCTCGTTTTTCCGAGCCAAACACCGGCATGGATTGCGTGAATTTTCCTTCCATGGCCGCGGCTTGGGCCAATAAGTCAGCGGCCGTGACGATTCCTTGTCCGGCGCGTCCATGAAAACGAATTTCGATCATAGGTCCCTTGGGTTGTTCTTAAGATAGACGATTGCAGGAGTTTAAAAATGTTTTGACAATTAACGAGGTAAAATTCGTGAATCGACGTAATAGACGCGGGTCCAAAAAAATAAAGGATAAAGAGACCTTATTTCGTTTCAAAAAAGGCCTTGTATCCCTTGAATGCGCAATAGAGGTCGACTTTGGACAGGATTTCGCAGGGCGAATGCATGGCCAGTACCGGCGGACCAATGTCAATGATGTCGCAGCCGTACTTGGCAAAGTATTTTGCCACGGTTCCGCCGCCGCCTTCGTCCACTTTGGAGATTTCGCCGGTTTGCCAGGGAATCTTTTCCTTGTTGAACAACGTGCGGATAAACGACATGAATTCCGCAGTGGCTTCGCTTCCCTCGTATTTTCCGCCGTAACCGGTTCCGCGTTCCACGGAAACCCCGTATCCGACGTAGTTGACGTTGGCGGAGTCGAAGAATTCGCGGTACTTCGGATCCAGCGCGCTGGTAACGTCCGCGGAAATGATTTTGGCGTCCGCAAGCACTTGGTGCGTGGTTTTTTGGGAGTTGGTTTTGCTGCAGATTTGTTCCACGACGTTTTCAAGGAACAAGGAATCCGCGCCGGTCGCGCCGGTGCTTCCGATTTCTTCTTTGTCCATAAAAATCGCCATGCAGGTGTGATCCGCGGGCCCCACCAGGTCCAGCATCGACGCCATGTTGGCGTACGAACAAGACCGGTCGTCGTGCGCGTAAGCGCCCATTAATGATCCGTCAAAACCGATGTCCCGCGGTTTGATGGCGGGCACCAATTGAAGTTCGGCGGAAAAAAAATCTTCTTCGATCACGCCGTATTTTTCGTTTAGGTATTTGTACAGGCGTAGTTTGACTTTGTCAACCGCGTCTTTTTCGAACAACGGAAGCGATGCCGCGACCGCGTCCAGGCTTTCGCCGGTAATGACTTCGTTCATTTTTTTTTCGGCAAACGCGCGTCCGCCGACGTGGGGCAAAAGATCGGGTATCACGAATACGGGTTCGTTTTCGTTTTCGCCGATCGATACATCGAGTCGTTTTCCGTCTTTGGTGAAAATCACGCCGTGCAATGCCAGCGGCGTATTGACCCAGTGGTATTTTTTGATGCCGCCGTAGTAATGCGTGTTCATCATGACGAGTCCGCCGTCTTCGTAAAACGGCGCGCTTTTCAGATCCAATCGCAAGGCGTCAATGTGCGAAGCGATGATGCGTAGACCGCTGTCCACGCCGTTTTTTCCGATCACAAGCAAGGCGATGTTTTTGCCTTTGTTGGTGATGAATAATTTGGCGCCGGATTTGACCGCGGCGTTTTCAAACGGCTGGTATCCTTGTTTTTCGGCCTTGGTTTGGATCCATTTCACGATTTCGCGTTCGGTTTTGGCTTCGCGCAAAAAATGTTTGTATTCTTCGGCAAACGAAAAAACGTGTTTGTGTTCGCCTTCGGGCAGGCGTTCCCACGCGCTATCGCTGGTTCTTGCGAGTTTTTCCTTCAATAATTGCGATTCTTTTTTTTCTTCAGCCATTCATTTCACCCAAAAAAGCCGTTTTTTGATTAAAATTGGGCCGAATAGTTAAAAAAAAGGTTGGGAAAGGCTTTATCGCGGTTTTGCCCGTTTAGACCGTTTAATTGGGTTTTGCCGGTTCAACCATTGGCGCATGTACCTTCTGACGGGCCCCGTTAAAACCTCTGATTGTTCCACGGGGAACCAGAATGAAATCGCGGATAAACGCGCACTGCTTTCTCGGAGTTCTTGTTTCGAAATTTTGAGTTTTTTACAAACCTCGGACGGAACAAGAATCCGTTTTCGGCGCAAAGCAAGCGTTAGTTGTTTTAGCAACCGAACATCCGCCCATGCTTTTTGACGGGCGCGTGGATTCGAAAGAAGCGTGGCCACTTCCACTTTGTTTGGATGAAAAACCTGATTATTTACATGCACGGCCTCGACCGTCATGTGTGCACCGTACATTTCTGCAATGTGAGCGAGATACTTTTTCAGCGTGCTGTAATTTGATTCGACGATCTTTCCTCCTTTTCGATTGAGTAAAGAGCGAACCAATACGAGTTTAAGATTTGCGCCCAAGGGATAGGGTTCGAAAGAAAAAGTCCAATCAAACTGATTTGGTTTCGTTACGACGATTTCCGCCGGCCGCGCGTGAAAAGAAAGCGGTCCGCGTTTTTCTTTCTCTGCAAATCTGGTCATTGGCTTGCTGAGGTCTGTGTAACGAACAGGGTTTGTTTTAGACAAGCCCCGGGCCCAATCGCCTGCCCCGCCGGCAACCACAATGATTTTTTCTTTTGGTTTGATCCCTAATTTGTTCGCAAGCTGTGAATCGTTTGGATTAATCCCCTGATTTGCCGTACGCAATACATGAGGATCCCAGGGGATGGCGTAGGCAACGATTTTTCGAACATCCGGAAAATAGTGAACTGGCTTTTTCTTAAACCATTTTTTTAAACCCATGGTAGACGAAGTATTGTCGAGTGAATTAAAAAAAACTATCGGTTGGATTACGAAAAGCTTTGTCCGCAACTACACGTGTTTTTCGCGTTGGGATTGTTGATTTTGAATCCGCTGCCTTGAAGGGCATCGACGTAATCGATGCGGCAGCCGTTGAGAATGGACAGCATGTTTTTGTCAATGAAAAACGATACGCCTTTTTCCTGAACGATTTCGTCGTTGGGCGCGGGTTTGTTTTCGAATCCAAGCGCGTAAGAGAACCCCGAGCATCCGCCGGGCATCGCGGCGAATCGAAGACCGCCGTTTTGGTTTTGTTTTTCCATCAGAGATTTTATTTTTTCGGCGGCGCGTGACGAAATCGCGATGGTTTTGGGGGAATCGGGTCCGATACCGTAATCGGATTGGATTTTGTCGATGGTTTCGTTGAGTTTTGAAATGAATTCATCCGCTTTCGGGCCTTCGATTCCCTGGTTTGAAAGGCTTTCGGACAACGATGCATCGAATCGAACGCCGCATCCCGCGCAGGGAACGCCGGCTTCAAAAAGAGGTTCCACGGCTTCCGGGTATTGGGTGACGATTTCGCCGATCGTCATTCGGGATGAAACCCGAGCCGCCGTGGATTTTGTTTTTTCCATTAATATTCTGCCCCGTGTTTTTTGTGGGTGGAGACGACGTGTCGTGCGTGTTGTTCTTTGATGGCCGCAATTTGGGTTGTTGCGCTTTTGCTGGCCCGGGAGTTGATCGAGCAGATGAGGGAGGACTCATCGCGATGAGTACAATAGTTACATACTCGGTTGTAATCGAATTCCATGGGTTCGTTTCGGAGGATCGCTGGGGAGAGTTCGGAAGCGATTTCTTCGATGTTTTGGTTTAAGTCTTTGTTTTTGAATTTGATCACGGGGCTGCTCAGGTATTTACTGACCGAAGCTTGGGTGATTCCCAGTGCTTTGGACGCCTTGGTTTGGGTATAACCGTGGGTCTTGACCAAGTCGATCACGATTTGCTGTCGGATCTTTGGCAAGTATTCTTTAATGTACGATTCGCAAGGAATATTCATTGTCAACACACCTCATTTGTATTCCAAAAAGCCCCGGTACAATCTGTGACTGTACGGTTTGTATAGTATGTGAGTGAAAAGCTTTTATAACATAATTATAATGCACGTTTTTGTTTAAAAATTTGTCGCTAAAAATCGTTTTCGGAATTCAAATCAGTGATACAATTGGACACCCAATACGGGTCCGAGATCCGATTGCACAAGGATTCTTGTCCCAAAATCAGTGCCAGCGCGTAAAAACAGTCGTCTTGGGCTTCGGAATTCGATAAGGTTCCGCAGACCGCGGAAGAAGGATTTTCCTGGTTTATAACGGCCCGGATTATGCAATCGTCTTTTTCATCCGGATTCGGAATCGATTGGCATAGTTCGGGCTTGGCAAGCATGCTTGCGACGTCCCGATAGCATTCGGAGCGAAAAGAATCCCATGTCACCTGTGCGCAAAGGCTTGCGTCCCCTTTTTGTTTGGCGGAATCAAAAAAACACTGGTTTTGGGGATTTGGAGCAAGAGAAGCGCAGGAATCGGTTTTTCCGCTGGAAACGATCACGCGGGCTTTGCACCAGTCTACGTCCGCGGGCAAGAGTCCTTCGCAGGCGGAAACGGATTGGGTTTTGACCGCGACTTGACGGCGGCAGTCTTGTTCATCCGAATAGGTTTTGTTGGCGCAGTCGGAAAGCGACGCGTATTCGGGCAAAGGGTCAATGGGGTTTCCGTCCACGAGGTTGGAATCGGCAATGACTTCTTCTTCGGCTTCTGTTGCGGGAACAATCGTAGGTTGCTGGAACCACAGAAAATAGATTCCGATTACCGCAATAAACGCGATCACGAGCAATAGGGCAGGATGAAAGGTAGCGGCCATGGTTTCGAATATATGACGGCGTCTTGCTTTAAAAAACCTTTTACTACATAATTAATTGTGTGGTAGTGGAAGGTCTGCCAACGCTTGGTTCGCAAGAATTTCAAGTGAAGAAAGTCCGCCCACTTCAGTATCCAAAATCACTTCTGAAAGGAAGTCCGCGAGAACAGAAACGACACCCTTCGGGGATGAAACGGCTTGCGGTTAAAACCCAGGTCATGCTTGGGGGAAGTGCAACACCCTTTGCCGGTGGCTTAGATGGATGCAGACAATGCATTCTTTCGAGAATGCGTCTTGGAGCGAAGTACATTCGCTTATCCAACAAGGCCGCGGTGCTGCCGCGACGAATAGAAGGCGGCTTACTCTCCACTGCCACATTTTTATTCTCGTTTCTCTTTGTATTGGAACAGATGCCTTCCAAGCCAACAAACCGGTTGTCTTCAAAATCCGTGACCGCCAAAGCCCATTTTGCGTTGTCGGACCGGCTTCATTCGGATAATCTGGAGCAAGCATATGGAAAAATCCGCGCGCGGGTGATTCATCATTCGGTCCGCATGCGCAGAGCCCATTTGGTGGATCAATACGGAATTTCACGCACGTTTGCGCTGACCTATTATACGCATCCGATTAAAGATCCTCAAGTCCGGCGGGTGGACCAAGAAATCAAAGCCGGGGGATTAATCGGAAAAACGTTTCGCAAGTACGGATTCGTGGTGCGCAAAAATGTCCTGGCTGTAGGAGTTCTGGAAGCACCCCGGTGGCTTGCGGACGCGTATCATGAAACACCCGGAAAAATAAAATTTCGGGTTTCCGAATTTATTGCCCGAAAACAAGCGGGTTCTCCAACGGTATACGGTACCGTGGTGGAGATTTATCCCAGGAATTTTCGTGAACCAATGGTCAACGCCGTAGACCGATCCCAGTTGAATCCGACGATGCGCGCGTTTGAACAAGAAGGCATTTCGGCGGAAGAAGTGTGGGATCGCATCGGTGAAAAAAACAATTGGAAAAACCAGGAATTGAAATGGAAAAAAGCGAAAAGGCGATCCGAAAAAATCGTGGCGGATTTGTTGGCCCGGATTTCGAAATCCCTGAAAAGCCCCCGCTAAAAACCGATGCGCTTAGTCCAGGACTTTGTTCAGCGGAAATTCCACGATTCCAGTGGCGCCCATTTTTTTGAGTTTTGGAATCAGTTCGCGAACGACTTTTTTTTCGGCGGCCAAGGCGGCTTTCACAGATCGGTTTTGATTCTTCTGGACAAGAAATCGATTCACAGTTCGAGTCTGTTGAGCATTTTTCTTCGGTGTACTTATTGGGGGGGACATGGGATAGGCATTCCTTTTTCCTGTACACGTTCTGTAAAGCCATTGGTCAAGATTCCTCCATTTGGAAATTCGCTTTTCGTAAACGAATCGATCGATGGAACGAGCAAAAAACATCGATATGAAATCGTTCCCTCGCAAACAACATAATCACAGTCGAGACAATTTTCTCCGCTTTTCAGCACTTGTTGTCCGTCGCAATCGCAGGTTAATGCAATGTTGTCTCCAATAAAATCAATTCCGTGTGCTTTTAGCGCCCCACCTGTGCTGCACATGACCTTTGAAGAAGTCTGTATTGGTTGCGTGCAACCGAAAAGAAAGAGAATAAGAATCAAAGCCAACAGCATTAATTCCGATTTCATTTGTTACTTCCGACTGGATTCTGTTCCTTGAACTTATTAAACTTTTCGATAAATGGACTGAGTTCTACAATAACTGCTACTGAAAAATACCCTGGGACAGCAAGCATTCTTCCGAAATCCGTGTGTAAGTCGTGCAGCGGATGCCGATAGGGAAAACTGCCGTAATTCCAAAACCTTTTTAATGTCTTATTAGCAGGATATTAATGTGATATTAATATGCCCACTGCGATTGTAAAATTGGACGAGAAAGCCAACCAAGTGATCAATATGGTGAAAGCCAAGTACGGATTAAAGGACAAAAGCGAGGCGATTAACAAGATGGCGGCTGAATACGAGGAAGAACTGCTGGAACCGGAGCTTCGTCCGGAGTACATCGACAAGCACCGAAAAATCGCCCAAGAAAAAACCGTTTCGGTCAAGAATATTGATGCGTATTTTGATTCTTTGCGTAAAAGATGATTTTCAATGCCTTATTCGCTTTTTCTTCGAAAACATGTAGACAAGATTTTCGAAAAAATCGCAAAAAAAGATCCTCCGCAGGAAAAAGCGCTCAAAAGCAAGCTGGCGCAAATTTTGGAAGACCCTTATCGATTCAAGCCGCTTAAAGCACCGCTACAGAATAAACGCCGGGTTCACGTTTTTGGTTCATTCGTCTTGGTGTATTCTATTGATGATTCTAACAAAACAGTTATTGTCGAAGACTATGACCACCACGACAACATATACCGATAACTTGGCTAAACAAAAATTATTTTTGCAGATGCATTAATTGTTTTGGGAAGATGTTTTCATACGCTGGAACAAAAACGGTCGTAAAAATGAAAAATGAGTTTCAGCGAACAAAAAAAGGGTTTCGAGTTTTTTTAATCCAGGACTTTGTTCAGCGGAAATTCCACGATTCCAGTGGCGCCCATTTTTTTGAGTTTTGGAATCAGTTCGCGAACGACTTTTTCTTCGGCAATGGTTGAAATTGAGTACCATCCGGGTTCGGTGAGACGCGAAATCGTTGGTTTTTTGAGCGCGGGCAGAATTTTAATCAGGGGCTCCAGGTTTTTTTCTTCAACGTTTAGGAGCAATCCGACTTTTCCTTCGGCGGCCAAGGCGGCTTTGAGCAGCATGACGATGTTTTGGATTTTTTCGCGTTTCCACTCGTCTTTCCAGGACTCGTGGTTGGCGATGATGCGCGTGGTGGATTCCAAAATGTCCTGAATAATGCGAAGCTTGTTGGCGCGCAATGTGGAACCTGTTTCCGTGATTTCGATGATCGCGTCCGCGAGGTACGGCGGCTTGATTTCGGTGGCGCCCCATGAAAACTCGACTTTGGCGTGAACGCCTTCTTTTTCGAGGTAATTTTTGGAGAATTGCACGAGTTCGGTCGCCACGATTTTTCCTTCCAGGTCTTTGACGGTTTGAATCGGCGAATTTTCCGGAACGGCCAGCACCCAGCGGACTTTGTTCATTCCGCCGCGGGCGTAAATCAGTTCGTCGACTTCGGTGACGTTGGCTTTGGTTTCAATCACCCAATCGTGACCCGTTATGCCCATGTCCACGATCCCGTTTTCGACGTACCGCGGGATTTCCTGGGCACGCACCAGCATGGCTTCGATTTGCGGGTCGTCGACGACGGGAAAATAATTGTAACTGGAAATGCGGATGTCAAACCCGGCTTTTTGAAATAACCGCGCGGTTTGTTCTTGCAGGCTTCCTTTGGGGATCGCGATTTTTAGTTTTTTGTTCATTTTTTTTCCCCGTAAACCTTGTTCGGGTCGAATACTTTTTCTTCCACGATGGTTTCTTTTCCTTTTTCGATTTTTTTGTAAAAACAACTCGCGTAACCGTCGTGGCACGCGGCTTTTCCGATTTGCTTGACTTTAAGTAAAATGCTGTCATTGTCGCAATCGACCAGGATTTCTTTGACGATCTGAAAGTGACCGGAGGATTCGCCTTTGGTCCAGAGTTTGTTCCGGCTACGGCTAAAATAACACGCTTTTTTTTCGGCAAGGGTTTTTTCCCAGGCTTCCTGGTTCATGAATGCCAATTGAAGGACTTTTCCGGTTTTGTAATCCTGGGCAATGACAGGAACCAATCCATCCAGTTTTTCAAAGTCGATTCTCATGAGTAAACCCTGAGTATTTGATAAATCGAGCATTATGCGAAGTGTACATAAAGCGCGGGAAAAGTTTCTTAAACGTGTCGAAAAAGGGTTTTTCCATTAACCCGTTACCTCGTTTAAGTTTATTATTTTTATTTTTTTGACGGAAGGGATTTTTTGGAGTTCTTGAAGCGCAATGGACAATTTTTTGTCCGGAACATCACCCAAATTGAAATGCGTGACGTTTTTTTTGTTGGTAGTAAGCGAAGTCGTCGCAAGCACGTTGATTCCGGCTTTGGAAAACGCGTTGGTTAAAAGCGATAGCAATCCGATCATGTCGTCGGCCCACACCGTGATGTCGATGTTTCGGTCCGCACCGGGTTTTTTGGAAATGGAATTGATCCGAGTTTTGGCCATTTGAGTGTTGGCCATCGAAAGCCATTTTTTGCTGAATTGCTTGTGTTTGGAGAGCAATATTTCGATGATGTCACCGGCTTCGAGGGGATAATCGAGGGGAACAAAGCTTCCGTTGACTTTGGCTTTCCATAACCGGCGGCCGTCTTCGGGTCGCAGGTAAAAAATGAAATCGATTGGAGTCGAACCGAGCGGTAGTTCCACGGTTTCGCCTTTGGTCGTGAACACGATAATGGTTTTCGGCGCGAAATCACGGCTCATGGCATTCATGAATTCCGTGGCTTCGGAGAAATGCTTGGGCAACGTGAACAATTTGTTCAGGTGTTCCACGCGGTTTCGGATCAGTGGGAATAGTTTGTAGGCTTCGTCGTCCAATGCGAGCACGCCGCGGTTGTTTAAGTCGAATATTTTTTGGGTTCCGATGTAAATCTTGACGGGCCGGCCGTCGGGGCCGATAACGGTCGTGTGAATTCCAGAATACAGATTGGGTTGCGGAATCGCGATGAAATCCTTGATTTTTTTCGGCACGGGCGGATACAATTGATGGATTTTTCCGAGGACTTCATAGCATTCTCCAATCGAATTCGGCTGGATGCATAAGACCACGACATCCGAAAAAGACCCGATATCTTTTCGCGTGGTCACGTGTTTGACGTACATTTTGTACGTGCTTTTGGAAAACAAGGAAAAACGCGTTTTTTTCGGAAGCGTTTTTTTGAGGGCCGATGTCATTTTTTGGAGCGTTTTTTCGCGGGTTTTTGCTTCGCGCAGGATTTTTTTTTGGGTGGATTCGTACACGTCGGGTTGAAGTCGTTTGAACGCGCTTTCTTCGATTTCGTCCATCAGTTCCTGCAAACCGAGTTTGTGAGCGATCGGAGCGTGCACGGCAAGCGATTCGGTCGCGATTCTGCGCTGGTCCGAAACCGGCAGGTACTGCAGCGTGTCCAGGTTATGCAATCGATCCGCGAGTTTGATGATGAGCACGCGCCAATCTTTGGAACCCGCAAGCATGACGCGCTGTACATTCAGGGCCGTGTTGTGTTTTTTTCCGAGTTCGGCCACGCGATCGAGTTTGGTGACGCCGTCGACAAGGCGTAGAACGGTTTTTCCGAATTCTTTTCGGATTTGTTTTTTGGTGACCCGGGTGTCTTCGAGCGTATCGTGCAAAAGCGACGCCGCGACGGTGTCGGAATCCGCTCCGATTTTGGCCAGAATCAACGCTACATTGGCGGGATGAATCCAGTAGGGTTCTCCGGAAAGACGTTTTTGTCCGGCGTGGGCAAACATGGAGAAATCAAAGGCTTTTTTGAGAAGCGGTTTGTTGGATTTGGTGCCGGCGGCTTCCATCGCCAAATAGACCGATTGAATCATCGCGTTACTGGAAAGACCAGTGACCATTTGAATATTGTACTTTATTACATTTTTATAGTTATATTATATAGAAAAAGAACCCAAAAGGGGGTTTGGCTTTGGTTTCTACATTTTTTCAAGCGGGTGGATGCCTAACAATTCCAGTCCGTTGGATAAAACCGTTGCGGTCGCCAAAACAAGTCCCAATCGCGCGTTTTTGGTTTCTTCATCGGCGGATAGCACGGGGACTTCGTGATAAAACGAATTGAATGCCGCGGCAAGACCGATCAGATAATGACACAAAACGTGCAAAGACAATTGGCGGTGGGTTTCGGACAGCTTTTTCGGATAGGCTTCCAGCAAGCGGATCAAGGCGTGTTCCAGGGGATGCAATAGCAGTCCGAATTGATACACTTGTTCCTTGGGCCGCGCTTTTCGAAGAATGCTTTTGGCGCGCGCGTACGAGTACAACAGATAGGGACCGGTTTCGCCTTCAAACGAAAGGCTTTCCTTGGGATTGAAAACGAAATCTTTTTTGGCGTCGAACTTGAGCATGAAAAATTTGATGGCCGCAAGCGCGATCGCTTTTGCGCGTTTTTTCTTGTCCACCGAAGCAATGTCGGGATACCGTTTTTGGATTTCTTCTTCGGATAGTTTTTCCAGATCGTTTAAGAGATCGTCGGCGTCCACGACTTTTCCTTCGCGGCTTTTCATCCGGCCTTCGGGCAAATGCACGAGCCCGTAGCTGACGTGATGACAGTTTTTAACCCAGGGATATTCCAGCAGTTCGAATATTTTGAATAATTGTTCAAAGTAAAGGTTTTGTTCGGTGGCGACAACCCAGATCGCTTCGTTTAATTTGTATTCCTCGAATTTGTGCACGGTCAAGGCGAGATCCTGGGTGATGTAAATCGAAGTGCCGTCGCTTCGAAGCACGACTTTTTCGGGCAAACCGAATTGATTCAGTTTGGCAACGATTGCGCCGTCTTCGCGTTTTTCAAAAACGCCTTTTTTCAAACCCGCGTCAAGAATGGGTTTCGCTTTGTTGTAGAATTCGGATTCGAAAAACCACACGTCAAATTCGGTTCCGTATCGCTTGTAGGTTTCCTTGAATCCGTCCAAGGCCCATTTGCTCATTTTTTTCCAAAGCGCTCGCACTTTCGGATCGTTGTTTTCCCATTGTTGCAGCATGGTTTGCACCTGCAGGGCGAGCGCGGGGTTTTGTTCGGATTCTTGGGCGAATTTCACGTAAAAATCCCCGACCAGGTGATCGGATTTTTTCATTTCGGATTTCGGAGTGACTCCGGTTCCAAACAACTGGTATGCGAGCATGCTTTTGCAGATGTGGACGCCGCGGTCATTGACGATGTTGGCTTTGATAACGTCAAACCCGAGGTTTTCATGCAGGTTGGATAACGCCATTCCGAGGGTGTTGTTTCGCAAGTGGCCGATGTGCAGGGGTTTGTTGGTGTTCGGACCCGAATATTCGATCATGACGCGGATTTTTTTGGGTTGTTTTTGGCGTCCGAAGAATTTTTTTTCCTTTAGGATCGCGGATAACACCGCGGTGCTTTGTTTTTGGGTGTCAACGAAAAAATTCACGTAACCCCCGATGGCCGCTACTTTTTGGACCCCGTTAATCGGCCCCATTTTTCCTTCAAGATCTTTGGCGATTTCCATCGGGCTGCGCTTGAGTTCACGCGCGATGACAAAACACGGAAAAGACACGTTGCCCATGTCGGGTTTGGGCGGAGTTTCAAGCAAAGCCGTGATTTTGTCCGGGGTCAGTCCAAGCGGCAATAATTGTTTAGACAAGGCCAATGCAATATTTTTTTTGTAATCCATGGTTAAACGACCAACGAATAAAACCAAAAAAGGTTTAAAAAGCCTAAGAATTGGATCGGTCAGCGTTTTTGAGCGATGTAGGCCTTGAATGCCTCGTCTTCGGGCGGCATGATCGCGAATTTTTTGTATTCCAGCGGATTGATCCAGACGAACCGGTCGTGTTCGGAATCAAGCGTCACGTTCATCGAAGACGCTTTGCAGGAAAAAAAAGTTCCGACGATATGCCATTGTTCGCCGCGCACCACGGGCCGCCATTCTCCGACAAAAAACGGTTTTTCGATTTCGATGTTGAGTCCGGTTTCTTCGATTAGTTCGCGGTGTAAGCAGTCCAAAAAGTGTTCTCCGGGTTCCACGCGACCGCCGGGAACTCCGAATTTTCCGGCGCTTGGGCTTTTTGCCCCTTCCCGTAACAGCAGGATTTTTCCGTTGTATTCGACAAACGCCTTCATGGCGACAAACATGCGTGGAAGCATTATTTTTATCCAAGCATCAATGAATATTTAAACTAAAAGGCCCTTTTTTTCCAAAACGGAGATACCATGGCAAAAGCGATTCGTTCAAAAAAAACCCCGCCCAAAGCGGCAAAACGGCAGGGGGAATGGCTTTTTCGGATTCATCGGGAATACGGCCCGCGCATTTTTCAAATCGCCTTGAATCGGTTGAATGACCGCGAATGGGCGCGCGACGCCGTGCAAGAAGTTTTTCTCCAGCTTGCCCGCCGGCCGCATTTGTCCAAAGGAATCGAAAACGAAGAAAAGTACCTGAGCGCGATGGCGCGTCGGGTTTCATTGAACATGATGTTAAAACGTAATCGTTGGCCGGTCACGGGATTGCCCAACGAATCGGTTACGGAGCCTTCGTTCCGATCGCCCGTGCACATGTTGCTCGAGCGGGATTTTTTTAACCGGATGGAACACGCGATTGAAAAGTGGGATCCGCGGTTACAATTCTTGGGTCGCATGTATCTGGGATCGATTGGTTCGGAACTGCCGTCGGTAAAAGAACTGGCGGACGCCATGAGTGTGCCCGTCAATACCGCAAAAACCCGCATGCGCCGGGTTCGACAGTTGTTTTTGGCGGAATTGGAAAAAGAACGGAAAAAAAGCTTTGTGGCGTAATCAGAATTTTTCTTCGTGCAAAATCTCGGATAATTTTCGTTTGGGGACATGGACGGTGTTTTTTTCGTCCACCCAGTACCGCGCTCCGGGTTTCCAATCGTCTACAACGGATTTTTGAGCGGCGAATCCAAGACAGATCACGACATGAATAACGTAATCAGTGGGCAGATTCAGTTCGGCGGATAATTGATCCCGATCGATCGACCCGAGAATACAGCTTGCGATTCCGTGCGAATACGCGGCCAAGACAATGTGTCCCGCGGCAATGCCGCAGTCGATCAACGAATATTCGTTTTGTTCGCTGCGTTTTGAAACAACGACGATGAACGCGGCGGGTTCTTCGCCTTGTTTGGGGCCCGCGGCCGGAGCATAGGTCGCCCAGCTAGTGCAAGAAAAAACTTTCATCACGTTTCGGGTGACCAGAACGTATTCAAGGGATTGCTGGTTACGCGCGGAAGGAGCGAGTCGACCGGCGTCGATGCACGAAAAAAGGATTTTTTTGGGAATCTGTTTTTGTTTGAATTTTCGAATGGTTCGACGGCGCGAAAAAAGGGATTCGAGTTCCATGGAATTGCCTGCAATTATTGAATACAAGTTTTTCGTTGATATCTTTAGAGTCCCCGTCAAAAATTTAAAGTAAACGGAAGAAAACTAATGCGTGCCGAGTAAACCGCCAAAGGGTTCTAGAAAACGCGTCCCAGTTTACCCTACGCCAAAAGCCGCTTTTTTAACCACGTTGGAAAAAACCCGATTTCAGGTTCGCGGCATCGCAGCGCACTATTTTCGCCAAAACCCGGAGGAATGGGACGAGATTTCGCAAGAGGTCGCGTCGCGATTATGGGAAAATATGGACCGAATTGATTTTTCAAAAAACGTAGCCGGGCTTGTGAGTCGCATGGCTGAAAATATTTGCAAGGATAAGATTCGATCGTTCCATCGTAGACGACAAAAAAATTTGACCGATGACGGTAAAAATACCTGGAAAAACGTGGAAGCTCCGAAAAGACCGGAGAACGGTCCGGATAATAACATTGCTTTTAACCGGATTCGATCGGCATTGGCGAAACTCCGACCGTCGGATCGGGAATTGGCCGAGTTGTATCTTGAGGCACTCGAAGTGGAACCGGAGCAGCCGAACACGTTTCTTGCGGAAAAAACCGGTCAGCGAAGTGGAACCATTCGCGTTCGTTTACTGCGTCTGCGACAAAAAATAAAAAAAGCCCTGGAAGACCCAACAAATTAGATCTTAATGGTGCCCACGCAATTGGGGTACATGCGACAACCCCAAAACGAACCCCATTTTCCGGTTCGAAGCACGGTTTCGTGTTTGCAGACGGGGCATTTGGGGGCTTTGGCTTTTTCCTTGGTGTGACGGCTGCAAGTGGGTTGTTCCGCCTCGTTGTAATTGGTGGCAAACGATCCGCAAATCACGCATTTCATTTTGATCGCTCGTCTTCACGCGGATTTTTTTTTAGATACTCGTATTTCGGATACACGCGATCGCCGATCTGGATTTTTTCCAAGAATTCGTACTTGGGCCGAACCCACATGGTGTCTTTTCCGTATTCGGGGTGATCGTACAACCCTTTGTATACCACCATTTTTTCAAGGGTCTCGGAGTGACGCGCCTCCCCCAACACTTCGTATAGTTTTCCTTTGTAATGCTTGTATAGTCCTTTCTTGATCTCAGCCATGACACTAGGATGAAACAATTAACCATTTAAAAAAGTACTTGCTAGGATAATGTAGCATGGACCTATAGCCTAGTCTGGATAGGGCAACTGCCTTCTACAGCAGCCTTTTTTCTGCTGAAAAAAGCCTGGGGAAACTCAGCGTGTTGATGCGAGCAGTAGGTCGGCGGTTCAAATCCGCCTAGGTCCGCAACTACAACCAATCCAAATCCGTAAAGTTAATATTTCCCCACGTCTGCGTGTGTAAATAGGGAGGAAAACCATGCTAGACCTGGATATATTCAAAAGCGGCTTTGATCCGCACCACCGAAACCGCCGCGTGTTAAACGTCATCAAGGACATTCAAACAAACCCAATAATAGGTCCTGAAAACAAAAAACACCTATTGGCCTTTGCCAATCGCATGATTGAAAAAGTGAAAAAAGGCCGGTATCGAATCGGTAGCTTGGAAAAAAACCTTTCCGAAGCCCGAAACATCACTTTGTTTATCAAAACAGATTTGGCAAAAGCCACGGACCAAGAGTTTTTGGCTTGGTTTACTTTTCACGAAAAACGCTACAATAAAAAAGAAATCAAGTTCGCCAGTCTTGAAAAATACGTGTTTGCGGCCCGTTGTTTACTTCAATCGGTTGAAGGTTTGAAGGAAAAAGAAACCCCCGAACGGCTAAAAACCATCGAAGTTCCGAAAGAACCGGACAAAGAACCCGAAGACAACCAAACCACACAACAACACATCAAAAAGCTGTTGGAAACGGTTTACGTTGAAGGCAAACGCTACACCATTCGAGACCGCGCCATTCTTGCACTGTTAAACGATACAGGCGCGAGAATATCCGAGGCTTTAAGCATCCAAAACAAACACGTGCGACAGGAAAAAAACCATTTGGTTGTCCGGCTACCCATTTCCAAAACAAAACCCAGAACCGTAATAAGTTTTTTGGCCAAACCACACTTGGAAGCATGGGCCAAGGTTTCACCCAACAACGACAAGGGGCCGGAGGCTTATTTCTTTTGTGACAAAAACGGGAACGCGACAACCTACGCGGCAGTAAACAAAACATTCAAACAAGCCATCAAAAAATCAGGTATTCCATGGAAACCACACAAAGGCGTTCATTATTTCCGTTCTCTTTGCGCATCGCGGTTTTTTCGCTGGCCATACGGACTGAAAAACACTTGGTTCGGATGGACATTCAAGAACGAAGAAGGGGCCTATTCCAACATACCCGTTTCAGAATTCGCCGAACAATATTTCGACACGTTGAAACGCGAAAACAATCCAATGCTCCGCGAAGACGAACCGTTTTGGTCGGATGGCGAAAAAGAACACCGAACTGTACGCGGGGATGATGAAATGAAGCCCGTTTTTGTGGAACTATCCAAAATCTACGAAGCACCAACAGGGCAAGATCATAAAGCCATCGGCGAAACAACAAAGCTTAAATATGAGGTAGGCTGTAATATACCCATGCCTACCCCCCAGAAAAAAGGAAGACAAGACACCGTTGTACGGATCTCGTACAAAACAAAACAGAAAATCGAGGAATCAAAAATCCACCCTCGAGAAACAATTGATCAGTGTTTATGGAGGATTATCGAAAACAACAAAAAAAACCAATGAACGCGCGTCGTCCTGATTTGCTGAGACCTGACTGACTACAACTGATATGGACGACTGAGAAGATACGACACCGACGCGCCTCGAAGAAAGGAGGAACGTCTATGTCGTGTACAGATTTTTTAAAAAAAATTGCCGAAGAAAAAGGCGACAACCCCACTGTTTTTTGGGATCGACGTCTATGTCGTGTACAGATTTTTTAAAAAAAATTGCCGAAGAAAAAGGCGACAACCCCACTGTTTTTTGGGATCGCCTTCGGGCTGAGGGTGTTTAAAATGGAAGGAACCCCGAAGGGCCCCACCGTGCACACCGATAATGTCACGTGTGACCTTAAAGCAATTTCTCTTAACACTACAGAATCTCGATTGCTACAATTCGAGCGCCGGACCCAAAAAATCGAAAAAAAACTTCAACGACTCGACAATGTTAAGCTGTCCCACGTCACGGCTCTTGAAAGCGACCTCGAAGACATGCGATTGGCTTTACTACGAATGGCAGACCGCATCGATGAGTATATTCGGAGGGTTGATCATGACCAATGACCACGAGCGCGGATGCCCATGTCGGATTTGTGCCTATTCAGAGTGCGCCGCGCGACCGTATTGCAGACTGTGTGGATCGGTCATGGTGGTCCCATGAATCCGGCCGAATATCTCCGCGGCCTTGTCGCACGCGAGGGGTT
>JAGVWC010000008.1 GCA_018304465.1 Candidatus Iainarchaeum sp. | reverse complement strand
ATTTGTTCCGGAGTGAAGTCCGCAAGCAGTCCGAGGATGATTTCCCCAACCGAGCTTGCGTCCAGATCGAATCCTTCTTCGCGGCACATGCGCAGGATTTCCAGGTTTGAGTTGCATTTGCTCGCGTATTGGGGTCGCAGTTTGGGGTACGAAAACGCGTTTTGAAATCGACGCAGGCGATCGCGGATTTCGCGCTCGACCATCACGTAAACGGGGGTTCCGTATTTGTGAGCGATATGCGAGACACTGATGCCTTCGATGTAGAGTTCTCCGTCGTTGCTTTGGGAGAAGAACCGCCACCGAGGTGCGAGTCTTCGTTGAACTGTTTTTGAACTAGGCATGACTGAATCAAAGGATAACAAATTGGGTTGTATCTATTTGGTGGGTAATCAAGTTTAAAAGATTTGACCAATTTGTTTCACCGGCAAAACGCCAGGGATGTGGTTTTTATGGTTTTTGGACCGGTTTTGTATAGATTTGTTATTTGGAGGGTCGTTTTGAATTCGTCTGAACTTAAACCAAGAACCGCGATTCCGGAGATCGTGTTAGAAATCGTTTCCAAGGCGGAGCCGCGCAAGTTTGCCACGGACAAAGGCAGTGGAAAAGTTTGCTCGTGCGCCGGAAAAGACGAAGCCGGTGAAGTATCGCTTAGTTTGTGGAACGAACAATGCGACCAGTTCAATGAAGGAGACGTCGTCAAGATTACCGATGGCTGGTGTACGGAGTACAATGGTCAGTTGCAGGTGTCAACGGGTCGCAATGGAAAAATTGAAAAAGTGTAAAAGGGAAAAAAATCCCTTTTATTTTTCAAAAAAATAGTTTCGTTTTCTAAAAGATTTCCGTATTCTCTTTTTCGGCGTCCGGGCTCGGCTCCTCGGATTTTCGTTTCAATTCTTCTTGCCACTTCGCCAAGTGCTTGGCATCGCAAAAATGGTAGTATTTTCGAAAATCGCCGCGGGATTCTTCGCGGTGAATCGCGTCCCGGAATTCTTTGACTGTTCCGCAATAAGCGCATCGTACTTCTGGCAAAAATCTCACCTGTAAGGTCCTTTATAGGCTGTACTCACGACAGGCTTTAAAAGGTTGGGTTTTGGGCCCATTTTGAGGCAGCGGACCCAAAAACCCTTAAAACCAGGCAGTATCCGAGGACCTATCTTCGGACGATCTGCACGAGCGTGGTTGACTGATTGTTCATACGCTGTCGAAACCCGAAGATTCCCCCGATAACCCCTTTGAATCGAGGAACGCTTACTTTTTCCGGCGTTTTTCGAACGAACGCAATCCAATCCATTACTTCCCCTTAACCCGGGCTCCTTTTGCCCAATAGACTACAACCCACGTTGTTTAAATATACTAACTATCGAAAGTGCATCAGCTATTTTTTTGTTAGTGGCATCAGTTTAAATATACTTTGTATACTAGAGTTATTTTGTATAGTGATTGCATGGCGTTTGGAAAACTCGAATTACAGGGCTTGGAAGCTACTTTGAAGACCTGTGGCCAAAAGTTCGGTTTTCAGATTCTTGCGATTTTGATGTCTACCCGCACCGGAAAAGGGTTTAACGATCTTTTACGCGAGATTTCGGACATTTCTCCACGAACGCTTTCGCTTCGGTTAAAAGAACTGGAAGCAAAGCGCTTGGTCTCCAAAAACATTTCCATGGGTCCCCGGGTCAAGATCGAATATCGTATCACGGATCGCGGCTTGCAGTTTGAAAAAGCACTTGAAGAAATGGCCCGCGCCGGGTCAAAGCTTTAATGCGAGTTTGTTTCTCCTTATTTCATGCAACGCCCCGCGATGGCCGTTTTGGTCTTGGTGCTCGGAATTGTGGTAGCGAGCTTATTCCTCTATTTTGACGTTTCCATCACTTCTTTTGGCGTTACTTCTGTTTCAAATACCCCCGCACCCAAGGGACTTCCCGTGTGTTTTGAATCGAAAGGCTGTTTTGACGCGGAAGTAGCGGCATCCCCTTTGGCCAGGGAACGCGGTTTGATGGATCGAACGTCTTTGGCCCCCAACCATTCGATGTTGTTTGTGTTTCCGGTTCCAGATCAGGCCCGGTTGTTTTGGATGAAAAACATGCGGTTTCCGTTGGATATCGTTTGGATCAATTCCGAGAAAAAGATTGTTGGAATTTCGAAAAATGTTCCTCCGTGTGAAGAAATCCATTGCCCCAGTTTTGCTTCGCCGGCACCGGCGTCGTTCGTACTCGAAATCAATGCGTTCGCGGCGGATGAAAGAGGGCTGAAAATCGGTGATCGGGTGTCGTTTCCGGATATTAATGTTTTTTCGGAATAAGAACCGCTTTTTGGATGTCATATCGTCCGGTGTTTTCGTTTTGCATGGTAATCGTCGCCTGGTCCACCCGGATTTTTTTGGAAAAAAGAGGGCAGTCCAGCACCAGACTTTCGTATTCGCCGCCTTCTCCCGCGACATTGACCCCTAATTTTTTGTGGAGGTTGGAAAGTTCCGCTATTTTGGCGGGGTCCAAGGGTTTTCCAAGCCAATCACGGGTTAATCCTTGACAGGCAATACTGGAAAAAACAAGGGAAAACGAACGAGATAACAGTTCCACTAGTTCTTGGGTTTGGTCGACGTGCCAAAGCGGGGAAAAGCTCTTAAGCCCAAGTTCGTCGCAGATTTTTTCAATACGACTTCGTTGATAATTAGAGTAAAGGGCTCCGTTGACCACGCCTTGGATGCCGTATTTTTCTTTGGCTTTCACCAAGGCAACTCGTAGGTCGTCGAGTTCTTTTTCCTTGGTTCCAGGAGTCGTCTGTACCACTAAGGGAATGCGGCTTGCGCGAGCCTGGAGCTTGACTGCGGAAATATTGGGCGTGTGAAACATGTAGGAATCGGGATTTTGGCTTTGAAGGCTTACCAAACAGGACAAGGGATAGTTGCGTTCGGCGAGGATGGTTGCGGCAAGCCAGGAATCTTTTCCGCCGCTGATGAGCGCGGCCACCGGAATATTAGTTTTGGGTCCAAGCGACGCAAGGTAGGCGGATTTGCTTGGGTATTTTTCTTTTTTGGCGATTTTTTCAAGGGTTTTGTCGGCGTTGCTTCCGTATTGTCCGGCTTTTTTAGGGCGGTTTTCAATGGCGGGAGATAGTTTCCAGTGGTGCGCCAGTTTTCGAAGAATGACTTTTCGATGGGGGGCGGAAATTTTGAGGGTGTCGGGAAGTTGCAGGGCAAACGGAATTAGTTCGCGGTCATAGTAGGGAACGCGTAATTCGACGTGGTGGTGCATGGTCAAGACATCGTCTCGATAAAGGTCTTTTTCGTATGCTTTGCGTAGATACGAAATGCTGTCAAGGTATGCGTTTTGGGGGCTTTTTTCTTGGCGGGCGTATCCGCCGAAGAGTTCGTCGGAGCCAAGCCCGGAAAATACGACTTTGCATCCTTTTTCATGCGCTTTTTGGCTGGCCAGATCGATGCCGGTGGCGACCGCGATTTTGACGGGGTCGGTGGATTCAATCAGAGAAACCAAACGGGCAAACAAGGCGGGGGCCTTGGAGAGCGAAACGGAGTGAACTTCCAACGTCAACCCGAGTTCCGCGGCCGCGTCTTCCGCGGCTTTTTGGTCGCTGGGTTCGGGAAGATCGAGGTCGGAAATGCACCCAAAAAACAAGGCAGGGGTGTGGCCGAGGCGTTTGCAGGCGGCGGCTATGATCACAGAATCGATGCCGCCCGAGAATAGGATTCCGAAGGGCTTGGCTGGGATGCGTTTTTTGACTGCGTTCAAAAATATTTTTTCAAATTCTAATAGTGTGTGTTCCGTATCCGGCGTGAAGGCAACGGGGGAAGTAAACTCAAACCAGGAACGGTTGTCAAGCCGGTGATGAATCAAGTCGTAGCAAAACAGGTGCCGTGGGTTTTGTTCAACGGGTTTTGAAAATCCCATGGCGTAGAGGGCTTTGGCTTCGGAGGCAAAACCGAAGCGGTTGTTTTCAAGGGCATACCAGATGGGTTTGACGCCGACGGGGTCGCGGCACAAAAAAACCCTGTTTTCTTTCCAATAGGCAAAGGCGTAATCGCCGTCTAGTTCAGCCAAAAGGGTTTCCATGCGATTGGAAGGCGTTTTTTCCAGGAGTTTGAACAACAGCTCGGCGTCGTTTTGCGCGTCAATTTTGTGTTTTTTGGCGAGTTCTTTCCAGTTGTAGAGCTCGCAGTTGGCCACCAAGGCGCCTTTTCCAACCAAAGGTTGTTCTTGATAGGATACGATGGAGTGTAGACAGTGCCCGATGGCGTTTTGGGTTTTTTTGACTGGAAAAACGGGTTTTTTGGCGTGGTAGGTCACGGTTCCGGCGTACAGCCCGTACTGGTCGGTGCCGCGGTGTTGAATGGTTTGCATTCCGACCACCAGTTTTTTTCCGGCGAAGGGATCGTTAAAGACACCGATGATTCCGCACATATGTTTCAATCCATGAATCGAAAGGAATTAGTTGGTTTGGTTGGCTTTTACTTCCGCGGCCAACGCTTTGAGTTCCGTGATGGTTTTGGCTTTTGAAAAATCCGCCTTTTTCGTTTTTGGGATTGCACTCAGGAAATGCAGGCAGTTGGTTTTGATGCGGCCCACGTGAAGAAAACCGTAGGTCTCGCAATGGTCAAGATAGCGGACCAGGCCATCGACGGGTGAAATTCCGGGTTTTCCTTGGACTTGGGCAAAGATGCCCGGGTTTCCAATGGCGGAGCGCGCAAGCATGACCCCGTCGCAATGGGTAGTGTGCAGCACGTATTCATAGGTTTCTTGGTTCCACACGCCGCCATTATTAATGACGGGAATGGAAAGCGTTTCTTTGACTTTGGCGACGAGGTCTAAATCCACGGGGCCTGAGTGGCCTTGTAAAACCGTTCGGGCATGCACGGTAAGGCCATCCGCACCGGCGTTTTCGATCCGTTTTGCAATATCGAGGGCGTCTTGAGGACGGCTGGGCAGGCGAATTTTGGCGGTGATGGGTTTTTGGGTGGCTTTGCGCATGGCGTGGATGAGGGCTTCAACCCGATCGGGGTGGTCAAGCAAAGCGCTTCCAATTCCGCTTTCGCGGGTTCGGTCCGAGGGGCATCCTAAGTTGATGTCAAAAAGGTCTGCTTTTTCTTCCAACAGTTGAATGGTTTGAATTAACCGGTCGGGTTGCGCGGAGGAAACTTGAATTCCAAACGGATGATCCGAGGGGGTGGTGTGGCTTGCTTGGGCGGCCACACGAGGGTTTCGAAGAATTGCCTCGGAATGAGTCATTTCTGTAAACGTCAGGGCGGCGCCTTGTTCTCGACATAAGAGTCGAAACGCCGGGTCGGTGACTTTGAACATCGGCGCCAGAAGTAACTGATTATCTAGAGTAAGGGAACCAATTTTCAAGGTCGGCATATAGAGATTAACTCCATCCGCGATAAAATGCTTTCGTTAACAAAGAAGGAAAAAACCATTGAATACGCCAAAATTAGTTATGTATATGGCTATTTTTCGTTTATTGACGATAGGTCACGATGACCCGGTACGCCATGAAGATAACTTAACCGAAATGAAAAAATACCGCGACAGTTAACCAAAACCCCACTAAAAAATATTCTAAAAGTTTTTTAGAAAAAAAAACACAGATAAGCACCCACTCACGCAACGCAATGACAAAACAGCCCCGGATCGACCCAAAACCCCCTTAAAACGAGGGATAAAACACCGGTACGAAAAACTAATAAATATTACAAAAATTGTTTGAAAAGAATACCAAAAATTCAAATAAAAAGATAAAAAACAAACCGTTTTCTCGTTTTAGGATGTTTAGATGCGCAAGATATAGGGGTTAGACCCTCAAAAAGGCCCAAGAACCCGATTTTACAAAACAAAAAGAGTATTAGAAAAAGAAATAAAATATATAAAATTCGGTTATGTTTACGGAAAAAATAAAGCCTCGCGTAAACGCGGTTTAAAGCCCAATTAGGGGAGGTCGACACAAAATTAAAATAACGTTAAAAAGTGAAGATTATTTGGTGCGACGTGCCCAATAGATGCCAAATAACAAACCTGCACAAATCGCAAGAATTGTTAACAAGGCCAATTCATAGGATTCGAACCCCGGCAAGCGAGAAACCGTCGCTGGAATCTCGGTCGTGGCGCGTTCTATTACCGGAACCATGGTGGTGCCCATCACTTTGTCACTAACATCCGTGGCATTTGTTTGTAGGGGGGCGGAAAACGTGTTTTCACTAAAGAACCGGGAGAAGAGATAAATGCCAGTACCGACCAATGCCATTGAGGATATCCCGAGCATGAGCATGATTTTGCTGTCACCGGGATTCAAGAGGTCTTTACCTTTTCCGGTTAAAGCGTAATATTTCCATTTGCGGCCTTCGTCTTTGGATTCAACCAACCCCGCTTTTTTGAGTAGTTCGATGTGTTCGTTTACGGTCGGCGGACTAAGGCCTAGTTTTTGAGCCAGCTCGCTTTGGGTTTTTCGACGTTCGTTTAGTTCTTTGAGGATCTGAACCCGGGTTTCTCCGGCAAGCGCTTTGAAGGTATCTTTATCCAGGGAAATTTCTTTCATGGTCGTCCATTAGAATGTGTTGAATTGGGTTTTTGAGGGTTTTGGTTTTGGTTAGGGGATTCCCTTTCGTTTTTCCAGCAGGTAAATGAGACGATGAATCTTGTTGGTGTCACTGGTGTACAAATACGGAAACACGCGGGCGTATTCGGGAAAGGAAAGCGGGTTGGTGGACACAAACCCGTGTTTTTCAAACAATTTTTCCGAAAAACGGAGGAGCTTTCCTTCGATGGTGGGAAACTCCGGCAGAATAATGACGACGGGTTGTCCTTTTTTCATTTTGTGGGAAAGCGCGCGAAAAAGTCCGTCAAAAATCTCTTCGAGCTCGGCCAAGGTTTGTCGCGCGGTGTTTACGGAGGGTAGCCGCGTCAAGTACGGCCCGAGGGTGGGCTCTGTAGCCACGCCGTCAAACGAAAGGGGGTGTCGCGACAAATGAGTGGCATCCGCATTCACGAGTTCGGTTTGACCGGGCCCGTTTTTGAGGTATTTCAGATTTTGTCGTGCCGCTTTGATGGCGTCCGGATCTTGGTCCACGCCAACGGCGTTTAGACCAACCAGTCGCGCTTCTTGCAGGATGGTTCCAACGCCGCAAAACGGGTCCAGAAGCGTTTGGGTGGGTGAAAGCCCGGTGAGGTTGACGAGGATGCGCGCGAGTCGGATGGATATGGCGCTGACTTTGTTTTGAAGTACGCGTTCTTTGTCGCGTTTTGAAATGGCTTTGGCATTGGATGCGGTAATGGTGCGGCCCACGTAGATCGTGTTGTTTTTTTTGGCGATACAAAAATCAAACCCGGTGTCGAGAAGCCCGCGCGAAAAGATTTCGCTGGGGTGAATCGAATTTTGGTTGGGTTCTCCATGGGTTTTGGGGGCCTTGTACATGGCCTTGACGTGGTTTTCTTTGAAGGCGGTTTTGAAATAGGCTTGGAAAAATTTTTGTTCTTTGGATGAAACGTTTCCAAAAAACGAAAATCCGTAGTAAAAACGGGGTTCAAGATTCGAGAAGATCGGTAAAAAAAGTTGGTCTAATGCGGCCTGATCAAGGGTTGAGAGAGAACCGAGTACGTGCGCGATTTTGACGGTGCCTCCCACGCGTTCCTGCAACTCGAAGGGGTCAAGCGCACCTAGAAGCAAGCAGGCGTTTTTCCAGTGGGCGTGCAGGGTCCATGGCGTTCGATTGGCACGGTTTAGAATAACGAGTTCCGCAAGCGAAAGCGGAGCGTCGCGTCCCAAAACCACCAAAAAAGAGCCGTTCACTACAGGACCTGCGGGCATATTATTATTAACTGTTCTTCGAAAACTTTTTTTCATGGTTGCACGACGGGAAAAAACCCCAAAATCCGGAAAGATCGAAAAACCCGAAGATACGGAATGGCGTAAGTGGTTTGGAACCCTGACCAAAGACGATCATAAGCGCTATTTGGCCAAACTCGGTCTTGGAGAGGACGACCTCGAAGAAATGGACGAGGTTAAGCGCGAATTGCAAAGCGCGGAATCCGAACCCGCGGAAGAAACGGAAAAATAACTTTTTGAACGCCGTTTCTTTTTGCGACACAGGATTTATTAGGCTCTTTTTCGTAGTGTATACATCATGAGCGAAACGGATTCGGAAATTTTGCCGCATAACCAGGAAATGCTGACGCGTTTTCGCCAGGAACTGGTCGTCACGGGGTACTCGAAGCAGACGATCAAAACATATCTGTTTTTGGTTTCGGATTTTTTGAAGTCGCTCCAAAAGCCCGTGGAAGAAACCGAAAAAGCGGATATCGTGGGATACATCGCGAACCGCAAGGAGAAAGAAAATATTTCGAATTCGAGTTTGGCATTGGCGCACTCGGCGCTCAAATTCTTTTTTGGAAATTTTTTAAAATTAAAAATCATGGAAGACGTGCGCGCCATGAAAAAAGCCAAAAAGCTCCCGACCGTTCTCACCAAGGCCGAAGTAAAAGCGTTGATCAAAGCGACCAAGAAGGGGCGTAATCGTTTGATTGTCGAATTTTTGTATTCGTCCGGCGTGCGCGTAAGCGAAGCCGTCAAACTCAAGGTCGCGGACCTCGAGTTAAGCGAGTTTATCGGCCGAGTGAAAGGCGGCAAAGGAAACAAGGACCGTATCATTATCTTGTCCAAGAATTGGGTGTCGGATCTGAAGCGCTATTTGAAGCGAAAAAAAGTTTCAAGCGAGTTTGTGTTCTCCAAAAAAACTACCGGGACATCCATTTCGGTGGATACCATTCAGCGTATTATTCGCAAAGCGGCGGCCAAGGCGGGAATTCAAAAAGAAGTGACGCCGCACAGCATGCGTCACTGTGTAGAAGCGAATACTCGGATTTTTACTTCGAATGGAATTGTTTCCGCGCAGGCTTTGTTTTCCGGAAAAGGCACCTTGGTTCGAAGCTTTGAATGGAACACACAACACGTGATCAATGCCCCGTTGGTGGGTGCGTTCATGCAGTATGCAGAAGGGCTTCTCGAAGTCAATGCGGGTGGTTATTTGTTAACATGCACGCCAGAGCATCGTTTTTTTGTAGCGACTGTGTATGGCCTTGGGGAAGCATGTGCCAAAGATTTAAAGCCCGGCGATTTTGTGCTGGGCCCCAAAAAAGTTACGATTGCGGAAACCCGGCGTGCATCTCCGGCCTGGTGGCGTTTTGTGGGATATGCGTTAGGAGACGGAACCATAAGCGATAGTCGGCGTGGGGTTGTGATTTGTGATAAGAACCTTTCGTTTTTGCAGTTTTACCAATCGCTTTTGGAGCAACAGTTTGGAAAGCGACCGTTTATTCACCCGACGCATGGAAGAAACTCGTTTGAGTTGGCGTATTATTCTGTTGATTTGGTGCACACCTGTCAGTTACTGGATATGGACAGGCGGGCGCCTACGAAGCGGATACCAATGGAGTTATTCTCGGCAAGCACTGAAGAAGTATGCGAATTTCTGGCAGGTTTGTATGACGCAGACGGGAACGAGGGGGTTCCGCGCTTTTTTTCTACTAGTAAAGAATTGCTAAAGGATGTGCAGGTTCTTTTGCTGCGACTTGGAATCAATTCGTATTTTCATCAGCGAGATCGAAAAGTGAAGTTGCCTCAAGGCCGAATTATTTCGCACACAATTTTTGAATTATTCATTCTTCGCCGTCCGGACCAAGTGTTGTTTGAGTTGCTGATCCCAACCCAAAAAAAACTTCGAATTGAAAACGATTCCGTGGGAGAGTGGATCCCGGCACATTTGATTTTGAAAAAGATGTACCCAAAACTGCTGCAACAGCGGGGATTTATTTATCGTTTGCAAACCCGGCAAGGAATTAAGCATTTGAAGCGCTACACGGGAAAAATCATTCCGGTCCGAGAGACGGTCGCGAAAATTTTGCACGAAATCGAAAAAGAACCGGATTTTTTGGAAGAACGCAATGCGATTCGTTCATTATTGGGAGAGAACTACAAATGGATGGAAGTAACCAAGATCCTGCCAGTGCGGGATACCGTCCCAGTGTATGATTTTACCGTGGCTGGAACAGAAAATCTGTTTGCGGATGGTTTTGTAGTACACAATTCATACGCCACGCATTTGCTGGAAGCGGGAGAAAGTATTCGAAAGATCCAAGAATTGTTGGGTCATGCAAATCTGAACACCACCCAGATTTACACCACGGTGCGAACGGAAGAACTGAAAAAAGTGAAGAGTCCTTTTGATAGCCTATGACCCGCTACTTCCACTAATATCCGGAGTCGGTGGGAAAAAACACGGTTTTGATTCCGATTAATTATGTAACGTTGGTTTTTTTAGAAGTCTTTTGGAAAAATTAGTTGTGCGGCCCAAAGCAAGTTATGTATAATATGTGGTTTGCTTGGGCGTTTTGTGGGGTTTTTTCCTTCGAAAAGGCCATAAGATTTAAATAGTAAATTAGCTTTTATAATAACAGTTGGAGGATTTTCACATGACATCACGAATCTCAAAGCTTTTTGGAATGGACATCTATTCCACAACTGCTGAGTACAAAGGAAAGGTATTTGACTTAGTTATTAACCTGGAAAAGGGACGCATCGAAACGATTACCACGGAACCGCTTAAATTCCGCTCTAAGCAAGAAGCAAAAAAAGTCATTAGCGAAAAGAGCATTCCATTTAGAAACGTTCGAGCAACCAAGGACATTATCCTTGTGGGCAACGCGCCTACTAACCCGGAACCGGAAGAAGAGGAAGAACCTCAACCTACGACTGGATTTAGACCTCGCCCGCCGATTGCACGACGACGCTAAACCCTTTTTCTTTCCTTTTCTTTTATAAATTTTTACCTTATTGTAAATATACATAATAAAGGTTTATCTATAATAATAACAGAATAGTGGAAGTGTGGGGTCTGTGAAAGCGTATTTCATTCAGTATAAGTTCATTCTACCAGAAAATATCAGTCATTCATCGTATACCTATCAAAAGCTGTTCCGGGCGTTGTATGGCTATACCCAAAACGTTTCGAAGTCCAACGGCAAATCCTATAAGTATCATCGCAAAGGAATTCTTTCTCCGGTGCCGTATTTGCGTCCGGGAAAAAACTGTGTTATCATTCCCCAAGCGATGCTGTCTCCTCTGATCGATTTTTTCAAAACCGGAAAGAATCCGTCTCACAAGTGGGTGGGTAAAGGAGATTGGAAAGCGGTGTATTACATGAACGAAAAAGACGTGTCTCCGGATGAAATGGTGGGCGCGTTTGAAAACGTGTTGGACCGCTGGTTCGTGTTGTCGAATTCAAAAGAACATGAAAAATTGGATTCGGAGATCTCCGCGATTTTGGCAACCGCCAAAGCGGGGCAAAAAGTGGATGCGGCCCACAAGGCGTTTTTGCTTGGTGAAGCGCAGCGCGTCACCAGTCACGAGTGGTTTCAATCCTGTGCGCCGAAATCAAACAAGCTGAAAAAGTTTAGTTCGTTAGTTTCGGATCTGAAAACAGTCTAATTCTTTCAATTTATTTTTTCCGACACTTCGTTGGAATTTTTTTATGCGTGTTTTGCTTGTTTGGGCTAACCCAAACAGCTCTTGTTTTCATTCGTTTTTTTCGTCGCATGAATCAAGAGATATTTGCTTGAAAAAAAGTATGCGCGTGATCCGGTTCCGATCTTTTGCAGGGGAACATCGTGACTGGATATGCGCGACTCGAAACCAATGAGCGTTTTTTTCCATATTTTTTTTGCTTCGGTCAAGCGGTACTGTGATGCGCCTTTTTTGTGCTCTATCGTTTCTCCGTTTCGTTGGCGTCGGACATTGGTTGCAAAATCAAACAGCAATTGGCCGCCGGGCTTTAGCACGCGTTTGGTTTCCTTCACTACGTGTCTGAGTCTCTTGGGTTTGAACAAGTGAAGCGTTCCTGTGCATAGCACGCCATCAAAATATTGGTCCGAAAAAGAAAAATTTCGGGTTACGTCGAGCCGTTTACAGGTGAACCGCGATACTTGTTCGCGAGCAGTCGCTCGAAGTTTTCGGAGCGTGTTGCTGTCAATGTCTGTTGCCACCAGGCCGTGTGTGGTCATTCCGATTTCGGGAATGTAACGTCCGTCCCCGACGCCCAGGATAAGCCAGCTTCCGCTTGGTTTTATTTGTTTTATCTTTTGGAGCGTCGCGTGTCTCCTGCTCCGTAAATGGGGCGGGTCTTTGAGTCTTCTTTTGGATTAAACAAAATTGTTTTGATTGGCTGCCATTGGCACTTTTTTTGTGCAGCAAAGGACACCCCATCAATCCGGCCGTTCAAACAAAGTTTTAGTTTTTTGAATGTGTGCTGGCATTGCATGAGCCCGTTCAAGTCCAGATCTTTGTAAGCCAGTGTAATCTGGGGGGCGTAGGGTTGCGACTGTTGATACCACCGTGGATATCTTTTGGTCACTTGTTTGAGTGATCGAACAAGCCGCTTTATTTGACGCGAGATTTTTACATTTAGGAAAAAAGCGTAGGGGGTACTCTCTTCTCCCTTTCCTGTTTTCTTTTGGTTTTTCCACTAAAGTCAGCGGTTTCAAAAGGAATTGTCTGCATGTTCCCAAGCGCGGCCTTAACCTTCAGAAAGAATTGTTTTTGCTGTTGTTTGGGGATGATAATTCCATCGCCTACTGTAAGGTGAGGTTTCCATTCGGTTAGGCTTGCACGACTTCCAGTTGACAACGCGATTTTCTGTTGTATTGAACGCACTCGGCGTTCAGTCTTGGGGTCTAAATAACAGACAATAGATACGCGGGGCATGGGGGATCCTTAACGGTCTAAAGGGGTGCGATTTGGGCTTTGTTGCGCTGTAACCGCCGCCATCGCGTCCTCTTCTTCCGTGACGGGGCGTTTTCGAAGCAAGACCGGTTTTTTTCGCCATTTTCGTTTTCCGCCTACGTCCATTGTTTCAAACAGTCCAATGTCCACTAAAGTTTTTAGGTATGGGTACAAACTGCGTTCGTTTTTGTATTCGACATGGAATATTTCTTGAATACGCCGTCTGATTTCGTCCATATCCACCAGTTCTTCAAATCCAATAACGGTGCTTAAATGGTGGGCTTGGGTATTTTCCCTGAACGTAAGGTAATCCCATAGAGTGTGGATTTCTTGCGGACCAATAGATTCTTGGGTTTGGGGTGCTTTTGGCTTTGGCGGGATATACTTTCCGCCAAGAAGCCTAATTATTGCGATTTTAATCTTTTCAAACACTGTTTTCCCTCATTACTATAATGATGATAGGTAATAATAATCTTTACTGTAATTACGTATTTTAATTACTGTAATGATATATCATCATAATCATTACCTGTAATTACTAAAAAATGGCTTTTTTGGACTTTTCCATAGGTGGTGATATGCTTTTTGTTTCAACTTCGACCTACTTTTTGTCGTCGAAAGGGCTTTTTTGATTTGTGAGGCAGGGTATTTTTGATTTTCGGTAGTTTATTGGCGTGAGATGGGCGATTAGGGGAAGTGAGGGGGTGTTAAAATGCCGTTTACGCTATTTAATATCGGTTTTAATTGGGTGGTCAACTGTTTACGTTTGTGAGGCCGCTTACTTTAGGCTCTTGTTCGCCCCGGGGTGTGGGGATTGCCGTATAGGGTTTGTGAGGTCGATTTTTTGGGGGTGCCATCTCAGGCTCCATCAGTTAGCACACAAAACGAGAAAGTGATTTCACTTAAAACGGCGTTTTCTGCCCTTTTTGATTCGATTGAACTCAAGTATCGGGTAGTGAGGCGGGCTCAAAAGAACAAGATTATACTGCATTTTTGCCTTAATAGCGGGGGAAGGATTTGAACCTCCGACCTTCGGGTTATGAGCCCGACGGGCACTCCAGACTGCCCTACCCCGCTATTGTTATATTGATTCAATTCGAATGCGTTTCATGATGTAAAACGCATTAAATAGCCTATTGGGCGTTGTTTTCAAAAGGCTTTCGTTTTCTCTCTGCGTCCAAGTATTTGTGTTTTTAGTTCATTTTTTCCATGGTTTCAAGCTCAATTCGAATGTCATCGATTCGCTGATTGAGCACTTTTAGTTTTTTGACGCTGTTTTCTTCGTCTAGGTTCTTGCCGCATTCCGGACACTTGAATTGGTATTCGGTGGCGACTTCAAATGGGACGGTCGTGCAGCCGCTTTTGCAATTAAAGTAAATATAATTTTTTTCAAAATCCATTCGTTTTTTGATTTTTTGGATTTCTTCCGCCTGTCTTTCCATGACGAGTTCGGCGATGCGGTTCGTCTTAATGGACCAGGTGTAGGAGTACCACCCGGTTTTCGTGTTGCGTGTTTTTTGGTAGCACGCAATCCCGCGGTAGTGGAGGCGATTGAGCGCTGTCCGAATTTCTGTGATTTTTACGTTGAGTTGTTTGGCCAGCTCTTCGTCGGTAACATTGCCTTTTTTCTTTTCCCAAATCTGCACAAGTTCGAGTGCGTAATCTCCGCCAATAGTTTTCAGGAAATCTTCTGTGATCGGGAGGTGAAGAAATCCTTTCTTGCGGGGCATATTTATACTTGGGAGCTATTGATTTAAAAATCACTTGCGTGTTAGTTCCGCTTCGAAACTTTTTTTCCGCGTGTCTGCGGCGTGATCTTGATTTTCGCCTTCGGAAATTTTTTGTCAAGCTCGCGTCCGTCTTGCAGTTCGTGAAGAATGATTGCAAGCGCCGCGACTTCGCTGTGCGGCTGACTCGTGACACTCACGTTGTAATCGCTTTCGTCGTAGACTTCCCGCGGAACTTTTTCGGCTCCGACCACGATCGCGATTTTCTTTTCTTTTCGGATTTTCTTCGCGACTTGCTGAATCGGTTCTCCGTACATCGTGGCGTGGACGAGTCGGTATTTTTGTTTTTTGAATTTGCGCAGCGTGGTCCGGTACGACGGGGAATAAGTTATGTAGAATTTACCGCCCCATTGGCGGGCGACTTTTTCAACGCCTTCGACGATCTTGTCGTCTTTTTCCCCGCATAGGACGATTTGTTCCGCTCCGAGCGCCCGGGCGACAAGGGCGCAATGCGTGGTGATGCGTTTGTCTCGTTCGGTCCGGTGCCCAAGTCGTATTACGGCTAGCTTCATACTGTTTTTTTAATTCTCCCGTATTTTATTACCATACTGTTTGACATGCTGGATATCCATCTTATTCGGGAAAAACCGGACGTTGTGCGCTCGAATCTGTCGCGCCGGCAAGACGACCAGATTCTTGAATGGTTTGACGAGCTTATTCAAAAAGACGTGGAATGGCGCCAGCTTAAATCTGAAAACGATTTTCTTCGAAGCAAGCGTAATACAATTTCACAACAGATCAACCAGGTAAAAAAAGAGGGAAAACCGGTCGATGATCTGCTTAAGGAAGCAAAAGCGCTTCCGGAAAAAATCAAACAAAACGATGTTCGGATCGCGGAACTGGAAACGCGTAACCGCTGGTTGTTGCTTCGGATCCCGAACTTGCTGGACCCGGCTGTTCCGTATGGAAAAGATTCTTCCGAAAACGTCCCGGCTAAAACCTGGGGCAAGCCGCCCAAGCCGTCTTTTGAAGTCATTCATCACGGCGAGCTCGCCAAGCGTCTTGGGGTTGCGGATTTCGAAAACGCGGTGTCGGTTGCCGGAAGCGGTTTTTTTTACTTGCTCGGGGACTTGGCGTTATTGGATATGGCTCTGCAGCGTCTGGCCATCGACATGTTAATCAAAAAAGGGTTTGTTTTGGTCCAGCCCCCGTACTTGCTTAAACGCGAAGCGTATGAAACTATGGTGTCTTTGTCGGATTTCGAGGAAGTCATGTACAAAATCGAGGGTTCGGATCAGTATTTGATCGCGACCGCCGAGCATCCGTTGGGTGCGCGGTTTTTGAATCACACGTTTTCCGAAGACGATTTGCCGCAAAAGTTCGCGGGGGTTTCGGCGTGTTTTCGAAAAGAAATCGGAAAACACGGGCTTGACGAGCGCGGTTTTTTTCGCGTGCACCAGTTCAACAAAGTGGAACAGTTCGTGTTCTGCAAGCCCGCGGATTCGCCTGTTTTTTTTGAAGCGATCCGAAAGAATTCCGAAGAACTGCTGGAAGCCTTGGAAATCCCGTACCGGACCGTTTTAATTTGCACGGGGGACATGGGGGTCATCGCGTCAAAGAAATTTGATATTGAAGGCTGGTCTCCGCGCGAAGGAAAATATTTCGAATTGATGTCGTGTTCGAATTGCGGCGACTATCAGGCGCATCGGTTGAACGCCAAGTTTTTGAACGCAAAAACCAACGAGAAAGAATTCGTTCATACGCTCAATAACACGATGATCGCAACCACCCGGTTTTTGCGTTGTTTGATTGAAAACTGCCAGACCAAAGACGGAACCATTCGGGTTCCGAAAGTACTTTGGAAATATATGAACAACAAAAAGGAAATCTCGCTCCCCAAGGCAAAAGCGGTCAAACCCGTTTCTCGCGCTTCCAAGCCTTTCGCGGGAAAAAAATCGATTCACAAACGCTGAAGTTATCGGGTGCGGGTGATTACTACCGCAAGTGTTTTTTCTCCGCTTGGGCTAGCGATGCGTTCAATTCGAATACTGGGGTGTCTTTTTTTTACTTCTTCCGTTGCCCACGCCAAGGGCCCAATCCCGGGATTAAACACGAGTTTTCCGCCGGTTTTTAGTTTCGAAATCCATGCGGCAAGACACACGGTGTCGCGGTGATAGTAGAACCCGAAATAGCTGTAAATCAAATCGAATGAGTCGTTTCGCGCGGCCCGAAGGGAATCTTCTGTGGTGACAAGGAAAAGCGTGCAATGTTTTTTTCTGCGCCAAACGGAAAACTGTCTTTGGAGCAACCGAACGCGTGGACCCGTTCGCCGAGTTTTTTTCCCAATTGTTCGATTGCGGTTCCGGCGCCGCAGCCCCAGTCCAGAACCGCAAGCGGTTCGTCTTGTTCTTTTGCTTTTTTGGTCAAAAAACCGGTGATATCAAGGCCCATTTTTTGTTCGATGCGATCCAGGCTTCTGGAATTGAGTTTTTTGGGCCAGACTTTATTGGCTCCGGGGCGATATTTTCGTTTTCCAAAAGTTATTGGAATGCGTTCGATGCTTTGATTGAGGTACTTGCGGGGTTGCCGGCCTAACCGTCCTTTTCCAAAAACAGGCATATTTTGGATTATTTAGAGGAATCTTTATATTCCTTTTTTACGAGAAATAGGTTAGATTGGCTGTTTTTTTTGCCAGTTTTTTCTGCACTATGGGATCGTGGCGCAATGGTAGCGCAACGGGCTTTTAACCCGTGGGCTGTGGGTTCGAGTCCCACCGGTCTCGCATTTGGGCTCATAGCTTAGCCGGTAAAGCACTCGGCTCTTAGGTTCTTGGAGCAACCGAGTGATCGTGGGTTCGATCCCCACTGAGCCCGCATTCTTTTTTTCACCGGCAATCAGGCGCCTCGAAAGGTTATTCTTTTTGTTCTCGCTTTTTTCTAAATGCTTCGAACAGCTTATGGCTTTATTTCGGAATCCGAATTGGTTGATCCTTTCTGTCCCGCAAGTCCGATTGATTCTTTACCAAGTCATGAATTTGCAAACTGCCCAACGGAGCTTTCGCCAAAACTCGCGTATTTTGCTGGTTATTTCTTCGGTGACGGTGGATTAAAGAATGTCGAGCGTTCATATTTGGTTTCCCGCCGTCGGGAGTACAAGATGATCATCGCGGACGAATTTGAGTCTCAGATGATGTTTATTCAATCGTTGTATTCTGATTTGTTTGGCGATTGTCCCCCTATTCGCTATGAGCGTTTAAGTAAAGGGGAACGAACGCTGTACATCAACCCGACAAGTAAGCGGGTGTATTTATTTTTGACTGTTCTTTTTGAACTTCCGTGCGGTTCAAAGACGAATTCATTACATGCCCCTGCTGTGGTCTGGAACGCTCCAGTGGAATTACAACGGTGGTTTTTGCGGGGTTTATTTGACGCGGAGGGAGACACACGTGCCGTAGAAGGTGGATTTAAATCTGCCCCTCGCGTCAAAATTCGAATGAAATGTATCCCGTTTATTCGTGAAGTGAAAAGTCTTTTCGAATCGGCTTTCGGACTGAAAATGAACGGTCCTTATTTGGATCCAAATAACGTTTCGGCGTATATTCAAGTGGAACGTTTTTCTGATATTGTTTTTTTGGCGGAAAATCACTTATTTTTGCACCCTGTCAAACAGTGGCGTTTAGCCAAAACTGCGGAAAAACTGAGTCTTAGGACTCAACGCTTTTAAAACCTTTTTAACGCAATTTCTTTACTTATTGAGAGGCTGTAGCTCAGTCCGTTGTAATTGAGAAATCTGTTATACAGTTTTTCGTTGCAGACTCAGGAGAGCAATCGGCTGAAGACCGATGTGTCGGGAGTTCAAATCTCCCCAGCCTCATTCTTTTTTTTATACTTGTGTGGGTTGTCGGCCGGCTTAGCGTCTGTTTTGGATTATTTTCCTTTAAATCGTTTTTGGTGGTTGTGCTTTGATATATGGCGGATATTGATTCTCTTTTTCGGGACGTGGAAGAAATCAAGGCGCGTAATGCCCGGGTGGAGTTGGACAAAGCCTGGGAAACGAGTTGGTTGCGTCGATTGTTGTTGATGTTGTTTACGTATCTTGCGATCGGTATTTATTTGTCCGTGATTTCGGTTCCGAATCCGTGGTTAAACGCGATTGTTCCAGCGGTTGGATTTATGTTGTCCACGTTGACGTTGCCTTTCTTTAAGGCGCTTTGGGATTCGAAGCTGTACAAACCGGGGAATCGTTGATGGTGTCCTGGTCGTTTTTTTCCGACGCGTTTTCTCTGGTGGTGCGCCATCCGAAGCTGTTGGTTCCGAAGCTTTTGGTCGCGTTGTTGTATGGTTTTGTCATGCTGGAGTCCGCGCGTTTGTCGGTGGCGTTGGCGCCGTCCGCGTTTGGGGTGGATCCGTTGTCGCAAGCGGAAGCGTTGGCCTTGCTGGGCCCGGTTTTGTTGTTGTCGTTGGGTTCGATTTTCGTGTTGTTATTGGATGTGTGGATTTCGAGTTGGTATCCGGCGTTGGTGTCGCAGTTTCATTTGTCCAAGCGCGTGTCGTTTCGGTTAGCGATTCAGGCTTCGGCCAAGCGGTTTTGGGTGTCGGTGCCGTTGCTTGCGGGGTTTGATTTGGTGGTTTCCATTATTTTGGCGATTATTTCGACGTTGGTGTTGTTGGTGTCTCCCGCGTTGTTTGGCGTGACGCTGGTGGGTTCCTTGATCGCGTTGTTGGTGATTTACGTGTTTACGTATCCGTTGTTGAGCGTGTCGGTGTTGGAGAAAGGTTCGTATTGGCAGTCGCTTTCGCGTTCATTTGCGTTGTCGAGAAAGAATTGGGTGTCGTTTTCGCCCGCGGCGTTGTTGTCGTTTTTGGTTTCGTTGCTTAATTTTGGGCTTGCGTTTTTGGTGGGAAACCCGGCGCTATTGTTGTTGTTTTGGGGCGTTCGGTTTTTTTTGGCCGTTATTGTCACGTATACCACGGTCGTGAATCCGTCGGCGTATTTGGCGGTGATCGGTTCTTCCGCTCCGTAATGGTGATCGCGTTTGGGCGAAAAACAATTTGAAGAAATCCGATTGTTGCTGTTGGACTCCGGAAAGCCGTTTGAGTTGATGGAACACGCGCCCGTGTTTACGTCACAAGAAGCCGCGGGTTTGCGAAAAGTGGGGCTTCACCGCGGCGTCAAGGCGATCGTGACGCGTTCAAACGCGGGTAATTTTTTTTTGTTTTGTCTGCCAGCGGACCGGAAAGTTGATTTGAAGAAAGCCGCGGATTTGGCGAACGCGGATCGGTTGTTTTTGGCATCCAAAGAAGACGTGCTCCGGATCACGGGTTGTGAAGTGGGGTCGGTTTCCCCGTTTTCGGGTTTGTTTTCGAATCTGCCGACGTTTTTTGACCGAAAAATCCTTGAAAACAACCGGGTGGATTTTTCCGTTGGGTTGCATACGCGTTCCGTGGAAATGAAAAGTGGGGATTTAGTGGAGTTGGTAAAGCCGCGTCTGGGGTCGTTTTCATTGTGACGCGCGTTTGAGTATTCGAATAATCCCGTTGTCGGCATCTACTTCGATGAGGTCTCCGTCGTGTAGGGCGTTCGTCGCGATTTTGGTGCCGATGACGCAGGGGATTTTGAGTTCCCGGCTGACGATCGCGGCGTGGCTGGTGATGCCGCCTTCGTTGGTGACAATGGCGGCGGCTTTTTTCATGGCCACAATGTAGTCCGGTCTTGTCATGACGGCGACAAGAATGTCTCCTTTTTCGACTTTTCCAACTTCGGTTGCGCTGAGCACGCGTTTGACGGTTCCTTGGACTTTTCCAAGGCAGGCGGTGAGTCCTTTGAGTTCGGTCAGGTGGGCGTAATCTGTATGTCCCCGGAAATCTTTTTTGAATTTCTGGTATTTTGCCCCGCTCAGTACTTCGAATCGGGTTTCGTCCCAGTGGATGACACAGCCTTTTTTTCGGGCGGCAAGTTCGGCGTGCCAGTCTTTTTTTTCGAATACGTGATGAACTTCGCTTGGCGTGAAATATTTGATTTCGTCCACGGTGTAGCCCGTGCGTTTTCCGATTTCTTCGAGCAGAACGCCGAGGTAGTGCGTGCCCCAGTACGTTGCTTTTTTTCGTTCGTCTTGCCAGTACGTGAAATCTTCGTTTAGTCTGATGAGGGCTTTGAGGGTTCCGTCAATTTCGAGTTTTTTGAATAGTTTTTCTTTTTCTTTTCGGTTTTGAATCGGCGTATTTTTGATTTTTTCGATGTGACCCAAAATGTCGGTGTGTTGGCGTAGGATTTCCTGGATTTCTCGGATAAAATGGGCGGTATCGAGGCGGTTGTCGTGGACGTAATTGTTTTTGCTCCAGAAAAATTTGTCCTGCAGGCTTTGAATCGCGTGTTGAATGGAAGGGTTTTTTTTGAGTTCACGGGAGATTTCGTCGGGGTCTTCTCGCAGGAAAGCTCTTTTCAAACCGGGTTTTTTCTGGACTTTTTGGGCGACTTGCAGTATTTCGATTTCGACATCGTTGATAAATGACAAGTGAACGGGGGCCGTGAGCGCGGAGAAGTATTCGGTGAATGATCCGCCGAGTTTTTGTTCTCCGACTTTTTTTTGGATCATTTCGGCGACGATTCTGTCGCTTCCCAAGGCGAATCCGTCGATGAGGGAACTGGAGGTGAGCCGGTTCAGGTAAATTTCGTTTAGGTCCAGAAAAAAGTGTTTGAGTTGCTGATCCGTTCGTTGGGTCAAATCGGTTTTTTTGAGTTCGATGCATTTGTCGTAGAACCGAATTTCGTCTTCTTGCCAGTCGGAAAGGATGCGAGTGCAGTCATCCGGTTTTTCGGTGGTTAAGCGGATAAAGTTTCCTGTGACGCGATCGATGTCGGGTTGGTACATGTACCAGTCGGTTCGTTCGTTTTCGAAAAACGATAACTGGAGCGTGAAATGGTTATCCCGTTTACGCGTTTCTTTTCTGGCTTGGGCTTCTCCGATATAGCTGATGAGCAGCGGGCATCCGTCGAATCGCTGGTGATACCAAGGTTCTTTGAGCAATTGGGATGGGTGTTGTTCAAACAGGTTTTTCGTGTATTTCATATGGGTCTATACAGATTCTTCTCAAATGCAATATTTATATTATTGTAGTAACCTACCTAACTACGGATTGATATGGATTTGGCGGTTTTGGAATCCTGTGGTTTGACCCGAAACGAGGCCAAGGTATATTTTTCCCTGCTTAAGCTTGGGCCCTCGGAGGCAAGCCGGATCGTGTCGGATTCGGGTTTGCATCGTGTGTTGGTGTACGACGTGCTGGGCCGTCTTTCGGAAAAAGGCTTAGTGGGCTCCGTAGTACGCGCGAAAACGAAAGTGTTCGAAGCGGCGTCTCCAAAAGAATTAATCGACATTATGGACCGGCGCGAATCCGACTTGCTGCTTTCAAAGCGTCGCTTGCAGCAGGCGTATCCGGAATTGAGCGAATTGTTTTCGAACCTGAAACAAAACCAAGGCGTGTTTTTTTTCAAGGGTCGCCGCGGGGTGAAAGCCGCGATGGACAAATTGTTTTCGTTAAACCTGCCGGTTTTCGGGTTGGGCAGTTCGGGTCGCACGCGGGAAGTCATGGGGTCTGATTTCAAATGGATCCGACAGCATGTTGAATCGCATGACATTCCCGTAAAAATGATTTATTACGAGTTTGCGCGGGGAAGAAAAGACATCGGGTTTAAGAAAAACTGCGAGATTCGGTTTTTGCCGGATGCGTACCGCAATCCGATGATGGTGGATGTTTCGGGTAACGTCACCGTGATTTTGCTGTTGAACGAGGACCCGTTCGCGATTTTGATCGAAAGCCAGGCGGTGGCGGATTCGTTTACGCAGTATTTTCATTTTTTGTGGACGATTGCAAAGAACTAGCGGTCGTTTTGTCCGTTATTTCGTTTCTGGCTTTTTTTCTTCCTTGTTTTTCATCAGCGGCCAGAGCACGACGTCTTTGATGGTGGATTGTCCGGTCAACAGCATGACCATGCGGTCGATTCCGACGCCGAGTCCGCCGGTTGGGGGCATTCCGTATTCGATGGCGTTGATGAAGTCTTCGTCGACGGGTTCGGCGGTTCCGCCGGCGCGTCCTTCCGAGGCTTGTTGTTCAAGCAGTTTTCGCTGGAGCACGGGGTCGTTGAGTTCGCTGTATGCGTTGCCCGCTTCCCATCCGTTGACAAGCGGTTCGAATCGTTCGATCAGTTCGGGATTGTCGCGATGGGCTTTGCATAGCGGCGTAGTTTCGGCAGGGTAGTCCGTGATGAACACGGGTTGTTTTCCAAGTTTTTCTTCGACGAGGGCTTCGAATAATTCGGCGATGAGTAGTCCTCTGATTTGGGGACCGTCGTAATCGGGTGCATGGTGTTTGACGAGTTTGATCAGTTCCGCGTCTTTGAGTTTGTCAACGTCGATGTTGGCGTATTCTTTGAGGCCTTGTTTCACGGGAAGTCGTCGCCAAGGTGCTTTGAGATCGACGATGGTTCCGTCGTATTCGATTTGGGTGGTTCCCGTCACTTTTTTGGCCACGTAATTGTACATGTCCTCGAACAATTTCATCATGTCGTTGTAATCCCAATTGGCCGCGTAACATTCCATGATCGTGAATTCGGGGTTATGGGTTTTGTCGATGTCTTCGTTGCGAAAACTCTTGCCCAAAAAATACACTTTGTCGAATCCCCCGACGATGAGGCGTTTGAGGTAGAGTTCCGGCGAGATCGAGAGGTATAACTCTTGTTTGAGGGCGTTGGAAAGCGTTTTGAATGGTTTGGCGTTCGCGCCTCCGTAAACCGGTTGGAGCGACGGGATTTCGACTTCGACGAATCCATGTTGGTCCAGGTATTCGCGGACGGTTTTGATGATTTGGCTGCGTTTTTCGAATACGCGTTTGACTTCGGGGTTCATGATCAGGTCGAGGTGTCGTTGTCGATAGCGCGTTTCGGTGTCGGTGAGGCCGTGCCATTTTTCGGGAAGCGGCTGGATGCTTTTGGATAAGACCGTGAATTTTTTGGCGAGCACCGTGAGTTCTCCGCGTTTGGTTTTGATGATGCGTCCTTCGATTCCGATCCAGTCGCCGGGATCAAGGTTTTCAACGATAAAAAGGCTTTCTTTGTCGGTTTCGTCTTCTTTGGCTTGTACTTGTATTTTTCCGGTGTGGTCCCATACGTCAAGAAAAACGAGTTTTCCGAAGCTTCGGATGATTTTGATTCTGCCGCTGATGCAAGTGGTTTCTTGGGTTTCTTCGGCTGCGGCCAAGGATTCGTATTTCTGGTGAAGCTGTTGAGACGTGGCGTTAGCTTCGAAGTGATACGGATAGGGGTTGATTCCGTTTTCCCGCAGCGTTTTCAAATGACCTAGTTTGCTTTCAACCAAATCGTTTTTTTCGGGCATTTTTACCGTTAAAATTGGGCGCAAGAACGATTTTAAATCCCAGCCTCTCAACTAAGGGTTTATGCGTTGTTTTTGGCGGTCGGTAGCATTCGGTAGTCTCCGTAAGACTGGGTTTTTACCGAGTATCCTCCGCGATTAAGGCGTGTAATCAGGTCTTCGCCGCGTACGATGACGTCGAATTTTTGGGTGCGCGGCAGTTGGTTTTTTTTCATTAATCGAAAATCAGGTTTGTTTGTATTCGTCGTCGATCGAGTGAACGGATACGCCTTCTTTGCTGATAACCATGGGGTGAAGATCTTCGCTGTGCGCGGTCGCGCGCATTTTTCGGATGTGAAGCGTTCGGTTGGCTTGTGTTCCGACGCCCATGTAATGAAGCACCAGTACGCCGTCAACGACGTATTCTTCGACGCCGTATTTCCCGAACCGGTTGCTTGCTTCGTCGATTTCGCTGGTCATGAGGCTTGTGACGCCGGCGCGGGTGAGCATGTAGGATAGTTTGAGAATCGCTTTTCGGATTTCGTTTTCATTTTCATAGTTGAATCCAAGTGCCGGAATGGAGTCGATAACGACGCGTTTGGCGTTGATGCGCTTGGATACCCGCATGATTTCAAGCAGGAGTTTGTCCAAATCAAATCCGGTGACGGGCAGGGAAAAGATTTCTTCGGAAGGAATTCCGATTTTGGCGATGCTTCCGTCGATGATCTGTAAAAGGTTTTTTTCTTCGAGTTCGTGGAGATCCCATCCGAAGCGCAGCATGTCTTCGCGGATCAGATCGGGTCGTTCATCCAGCGTAACGTAAATTCCTGGTTCGTTGAATTTTCTGGCGCCGCTGTATAGGAACTGCAGGCAAAAAATGGTTTTTCCGGTTCCGCATGCGCCGGATACGAGTACGCTGCGTCCTTGCGGAAATCCGCCTTCCATCAAGTCGTCAAGACCGGTGATGCCTGTTTTGATGCGTTTTATTTCAAGCGGAATCATCGTAGGTTTATTGTTTATTGTTTTATTAACCTTTTCCATTGGCCAACAGAAATGATTTTATTGGAATATGATTGTACTTGTATATGCGCAAAAGCTCTTTTTTTGTTTTGGAAGGCGTCGATGGCGTCGGAAAAACAACCGTTGCGCGAAAGATTTCCGCGCTCAAAGGCTGGTCTTATGTGTCTACTCCGTCCGCGGAATTGAAGCAGCGTCGTTCGATGTCGCTTCGGGATGACAACGGGTTTTTGAACCTGGTTTTTTATCTGGAAGCGGTGGTGGATACGTCCGCCCGCGTGAAAAAACGCGGAAAGAAAAACATTATTTGCGACCGGTTTTTCCCGACTTTGGTCGTGGATGCGTACGAGCGGAAAATGCCGGGTGTTTTGCGGATTCTGGAGAACATTTCCCTCGAAAAACCGACGCTTTCGATTCATTTGTATGCGGATTACAAAACCGTTAAAAAACGCCTCAAGATGCGTTCTCATTTGACTCGGGACGAAAAACGTTTGCTCGTGAACCGGCGTTTTTTCGATTCGATGGTTTCGGATTTTCGGGAATTGTGCGACGTCGAAATCGACACTTCGAACCAGACGGTGGAACAAAGCGTCAACGAGGTTCTTCGATTGGTTTCGTCGCCGCGAGTCATCCGCGTTGTACGTCGATAATCCCTTTGATTTTCTGTACGCGTTCGGCGGTTTGCTCGAAGGTTTTCCTGTTTTTTGTTTTGATGCGGAATCGGCATGTGATTGAGTGCGCGTGCGTAACGGCTTCGGTGGAAATGATTTTGGTATCGTGTTTGCCGATGGCGTCCAGTATTTCGGAGAGTACTCCCGGCTGGTTGTGCACGTTGATTCGCAGCGTGGTTTCGAATTCTTTTTGAGTGAACGATGCGTTGGATAGTGTCAGTCGCTCGTCTTCGGGTATCCGCTGGGCATTGGGGCAGTCGATCCGGTGGATTTTTATTTTTCGTTTCGTGGTTTTGTGCCCGACGATTTCATCGCCCGGAATCGGCGAGCAGCATTTGGCGGGAAGGAACTGCGCGTTTTTCCGGAACGTCGCTTTTACGATTCCGGTTTTTTTTTCTTTTTCGGGTTTTGTCGGAACGATGTTCAGTTTGGTTCGGATTTTTTGTTTCGCTTTTTCGGTTTGAACAAACGTTAACCAGTGTTGTTTTGGAATTTGCTTTTCGCTGGTGATGATTTCGACGCTGTCCGCGTTTTGGAGTTGGTAATCGAGCGGGACGATTTTTCCGTTCACGCGGGCTTTTTCGCATTTGTATCCGAGTTCTGTGTGCACGGCAAACGCAAAATCGACGGGGGTGGCTTTTTCGGGCAGCTCCACGAGTTCGCTTTTTGGGGTTAAAACGAAGATTTTGTTTTTTTCGAATTTTAGGTTCAGCGAGTCCATGATGCTTTTGTGGTGTACTTGGTCGAACCATTCCGCCAGTTGTTTGGCAATCGTTAAGTGCCGGTCAAACGTCGGGTCTTTTTTGTATTGTTTGTATTCCCAGTGCGCGGCGACGCCTTCTTCGGCTTCTTTGTGCATCTCCCAGGTTCGAATCTGTATTTCGGATGGTATTCCTTTCCAGTCCAGGTCGACGTGAATGGATTGGTACTTTGTTTTTTTGGGTTTTTGGATGTAATCATCGAATCCTTGGGTTTCGAGTTTGAAGGAGTTCTGGATCACGGCAAGTGTTTCGTAGCACTCGTTTACGCTGTTGCAGATGACGCGCGCGCCGATCAAATCGTGGATGTCTTTCAGGTTTCGTTTTTGTTCGTTCATTTTTTTGTAAATGCGGTAAAAGTTTTTGACGCGTCCGAATACCACAGCTTCAAGTTGGGCTTTTTGTAGCGCGGATCGGAGTTTTTCGACGAGTTCGCGCATTTTTTCTTGTCGCGTGTTTCGCTTGTCGTTGAGGTATTCTTTGATGGCTTTGTATTCTTTGGGCAGGATTTTTTTCATGGCCAGATCTTCGATTTCCCACCGGATTTTGTGCAGCCCGAGTTTGTGAATAACGGGGACCCATTGATTGAGCACGTCTTCGGCCAGCGGAAGTTGTTCGTCTTTGGGTTGTTCGGACAAAAACCTCAGTTCCACGAGTTTTTTGCAGATCCAGATGATGATGATTTGGGGATCCGGTGACAAGGCCAGAATGATTTTTTGCAGTGATTCCGGGGATAGTTTTCCCCGGTTCTTGGCTTTCACGCGCTCGATTTTTTGCAGTCCGTGGGCCAGTTCCAGTATTTCGGATTCGAATTCGCCTTTGAGGGTTTCAAGATCGTGGAATTGAAGCAGTGCCGCGCAGACGGCCGTTTTTCCGAATCCAAATTGGGTCAACGTGCTTGCCGTGTCGATGGCAAGCGTTCGGGTGTGTTCGGGAAGAGGTTTGTTTTTTTCAAGCGCTTTTCGAATCAGCGGTATTTCCGACGAAAAATGGCTGTTGCGGACTTTTTCTAAGAGGTCTTCCCCGGTTTGGTGGGCGTATTGCATGGTATTAATGTAGTGGTTCCAAAAACCCTTAAATAGTGTTTTTCCCTATTTTTTGGGGTGAGATCGTGGTGGAATTGCCGGTTTTGTTTGTGAATTTTAAGGTTTATCAGCAAGGGTTTGGAAAAAATGCGCTAACATTGGCGAAATTGTGCCAGGAAGTGGCCAAAAAGACCGGGGTGTCAATTGTTCCGGTGGTTTCTCCGGTGGACGTGCGGTTGGTGGCGTCTTCGGTTTCGGTCCCGGTTTTTTCTCAGCACGTGGATCCGGTTTCATTTGGAAAAGGAAACGGAAAAATTTTGCCTGAAGCGCTAAAAGAAGCCGGTGCTGCGGGAGTGGTGGTTAATCACGCGGAGGATCCGGTTTCAGATGAAGTGGTTCGTGCGGTGATTGAACGATCGCACGGCATCGGTCTTGAGGTTTTGGCGTGCGCAGAAAACGATTCGCGTGCGCGTTCAATTGCGGAATTTTCGCCTGATTTTTTAGCAATTGAACTTCCGGAACTGATCGGAACATTAAAATCGATTTCGCGTGTGGATCCGGATTTAGTGGCTAGGTCCGTTAAAGCGATTTTTTCTGTGAATGACTCGGTGATCCCGATTATGGGTGCGGGAGTTGCTTCTTCGGAAGATACCCGTGCATCGCTTGCACTCGGAACAAAAGGGGTTTTTTTGGCAGCTGCTGTTGTGCCCGTGGCAGATCCTAAAACGGTAATGTTAGAATTGGCCAATGGTTTTACGGTGGGTACAAAACGCTAAGTTACGAACGGGTGTTTTTTTTCCTTTTCGTTTTAATTTTTCGCGTTCGGCTCCAGAGTTTTTCTCCGCCGGTGATGATCCGGACAGCTTTTCCGACGACGCTGCTTCGAAGTTTTTGGGCGTCTAACACCATATATTCGGCGTGACGCGCTTTGGTTTCGGTGGATTGTTCCGCGCGGATTGTTTTTTGTTCTTTTTTTCGCGCGGCTTGAAAGTCGAGCACGCTTTCGTCGCGTCGGTCGGGATTCAGGATCGGAACAGGTTCGTAGTTGAATGCGTAGCGAATATGCGATTCGGTTTTTCGCACCTGTTGCTGGGCGTTTGTCCGATCGGTTTTGGCTTTGTTCCACTCGGCTTCTTTTTTCTTGGCTTGTTTTTTGAGGAGCTCGATGGGTTTTCGAAGGCTTCCGGGTCGTGGCATGCAACAAGATAACGCACGTTTATTTAAATTTGTACTGTCTTGAAAACCTACGGTCGTATGCCTCGAAAGTTTTTTTTTAAGCATGCCAACCGGGTGTGGATTACCTCCGCTTCTTCGGGTTCGCCGGCTTTGCTCGGATCCGGGCTTCGCGGACGCGTGTATGCGGGGCGTGCCATGTTCGAGGGAGCGCCGCATTCGCCTGCCGCTACGCCAAAACATCCTGATCGAAAACGTGTGATGAAACGGGTCGCGATCCAGGTGTTTTCGACTCCGCTTTCACATGCTCATGCGCGTTCGTATCAAAACGTGATCAACCGTTTAATGGATGCAAAGGTCCGGATTCCAAAAATGGGGATGACACGGCTTTCCGCGGGTTCCAAAAAAGATCAATGGGTGTTGGTTTCGCAGTTGTTTGGTTCCACCGAAAAAAGAACCAAAGTGATTCAGACTCGGCTTGAGGACCTTCCGTCTGCGGCTGCGCGAAAAGACGCGGCAGTTGAATTGGCAAAAGTGGCGGCCGCGGGTTTTATTCCAAGTCCGAGTTTTATCTCGCGTTTTGTCCGCGAAAAAAGCCGAGTGATTCCGTTGAATTTGGACGAAATCGTGAATTTGACTTCGGATGGAACGATTATTCCCGTGTCTCCAAAAGAACGCGCGTCGCTATTGGTTCGAAACGTGCGGCGCTTGGCTACGTCTTCGCGGGAGCTTCGATTGCTTTTGACGGCCACGCGGAACGTGTTGCGGAAAAATCGGGTGCTGCTGGACGCGTTTGATTCCGCGTTTTCGTTGTCTTCGGATTAATTTTCAAGTGGGCCGCTGCCAAATAGCGCACTGGTTTTGTCCCAAAGTTTAGTCCATTGTTTTTCCTCGCCTCTGCGGTCTAAAAGCATCGAAGACGATTGGTACCGTTGCTTTCTTCCGAACCTGGCGGGTTGGCAATTGCCATCGACCTTTTAGGACAAAGGGTCGTCGTCCAAACAATGGCTTTGGTACAAGCCCAATTCACGTTTTGACAGCGTGGGTTCCCGCATGAAGCGGATTTCGGGTACAGGGGACCGCTAGCCCCCTCACCTGGCCCAAATAATTTTGCGGGGGAATTCTTAAAAAGAATGGGATTCAGATTTCTTCATGTTGCGACTCATTTTGGTCCGGCACGGCGAAACCGAGTGTAATGTCAAGGACATTGGAAAAGACGCCGATGATCCCTTGACTATTCTTGGAATTAACCAAGCAAAAAAACTCGCGTTGCGTCTCAAGGACGAGAAAATCGATGCGGTGTACGTGAGCGATTATCCACGCGCGGTCGAAACCGCAAAGGAAATCTTGAAATTTCATTTCGAGCTCAAACCGGTTTACTCGCCCCTGCTGCGCGAGCGTTCTCTTGGAGACGCTGTGGGTCTTCCATTAAGCGTTATCCGAAAAGAGCGTCAGGAATCCGGTGTTCCATATGCGAAGCATCGTACCAAAAACGGCGAATCTTTTCTGGATGCCCAGAAAAGAGCATTAGACTTAATTGAAGAACTTAAAAAAAAGCATTCAAATCAAACTGTTCTTTTGGTTGGTCACGGTGTCTGGATGTCCACATTAATTGCGTTTTTTTTCGAGCTTGAACCCACATTAGAGGAATTTCATAAAATCCACCCGAAGAACACCGCCGTTTCAGTGCTCGAAATCGAAGAGGGAAAAAAACCGCATTTTTCGGTGCTCAATTGCACGAAGCATTTGGGCTAATGAGCGGTTTTTCCCAAGGCTTTTATCCGCAGATAAAAGGCTTAGTTGCACATTCCCCAGCCGCATTCGGGGCAGTTGACGCAGCCTTCTTTGATTTGGGTCACGGAGTTGCAGTTGGGGCAGTTCGTGATTTCGTATTTGCTTTTGGGTTGCTGGACTGTCGAAGTGCTTCGGCCCGTGACTTGTTTTGTTTCCGCGGGTTTGGCGGTTTGGGTTATGGGGGCAGGTGAAGGCGAAATCGCTTGCATGGTTTGGGCTTTGCTGGCCTCGAGTTTGAGCGAGCTCGTGTCCACGGTTTTTTTCTTGGGTGCGTTCAGCACTTGGGCTTTGATGGAGCTGTCGCGGAAAACCGTAACGTCTTTGCATCCCAATTGGTATGCGAGCAGGTAACTGGCGCGCATGTCTTCGACGGTCGCGTCGGCCGGAAAGTTGTTGGTTTTCGAAATGCTGGAGTCGCACCAGCGTTGGAACGCGGCGAGCATTCGGATGTGGTCTTCAGGGGTGATGTCCATGGCAGTGACGAAAACGTGTTTTTGTTCGTTGGTCAAATACGGGATGTGTTGGATGCTTCCGCCGTTTTCGGATACGTCTTCCATGAGTTTGCTGTCGTGGAGTCCTTCTTGTTTCATGATGCGTTCAAAGACGGGGTCGACGTAGTAGAAGCTTCCGACTTTGACGTTTTTTTCGAATACGAGTGAGTACACGGGTTCGATTCCGGAGCTGCAGCCCGCGATCATGGAGATGCTTCCGGTGGGCGCGATGACGGTGTTGTAGCCGTTGCGGGAACCGAATTTTTTGTATCCTTCGCGGATGTCGTCCCAGTTGAAGTGGAGTTTTTCTTTGGTTTCGGGTCCTGAAATCGCGAGCCGGCCTTCGAGGTAAAAGCTTTTGTCGTTGTAGGGCATGGGTCCGCGGGTTTTGGCCAGGTCAATGGAAACGGCTTTGCTGTGGTAGTTGATGAATTCCATGAGTTTTTCGGCGGCATCGCGCGCTTCGGGGGAATTGTAGGGGAGTTTGAGTTCGTAAAACAAGTCGGCGACGCCCATGACTCCGAGTCCGATTTTGCGCGTGGCGTCGGTCATGTCTTCGATGGCTTTTAATGGAAACTTGTTCACGTCAATGACGTTGTCGAGAAACTTGCTTGCGGTTTGCACGGTTTTTTTGAGGTCATCCCAGTCAAAGTATTGGGTTCCGTCTTCGTCTTCTTTGAAAAACGTCCAGACATTGACGCTTCCAAGGTTACAGCTTTCGTTCGGATACAACAATACTTCGCCGCAATTATGTAGCAGTATTCCGTTTCCGATAAATGAATGGGTGGTCGGTTCCGTAAGATCGTAGACATCTTCGATGCCGGCAGCCTCGATGGTTTTTATTTTTTCAACAAAATATTCAGTGTAAAATTCGTGTTGTTGTATTTTTGCTGCCGTCTGGGTGTGTCGGCTTTGAATGAAACCGATTTTGTCTAAAAAGCGTGGCAAATTTTCTTTGCTGATATTTAGCTCATAATTTTCGCCACTGGTTTGATATTGCTTAGTTTGGTTTTTTGCCGTGATGTATTTGAATGTTTTTGGTTCGGTTGAGCGATCATAAATCGTACTTTTGATTCCAAGATTGAGAAGCAATCGTTGCGCTCCTTTGAGTAATGTAAGTGAACTGGAATTTAGTCGTACATAGTTTCTGCTCTCTTTTTGGTGCGCAATAGTTCCATCCGAAGAAAATAATCCTTTGAGGAATCCTCTGACTGCCTCTTCGGTTGCGGTGTAAATCGTGCTTGGAACTTCTTTTTCCTTATCGACGGAAGTGAGTCCGAGTTTGAAGAAGTACTCTGTAACATACTTGCTGTTGCTTCGGATCTGAACTGCACTTTGATCTCTGTTGGTGAGCTTTATGGATCGGTTACAATAATGCTCAAAAATAGGTTTGAGCTGTTCTTTTGCTTCATAGTCCGGTTTTGAAAATACGAGCCCCACTTGGTTCGCTTGATCATTGAGCCATCCGTCGCCGAGCATCCAGCCCATAACGAGGCCGAGATCGTAGCTCCATTTTGCGGGAAGGTTATTCCGGTACTTTTTTCCGTTTTTTCCGACGGGGGTATTTTCCACAATAAAAGGTAATGCGGAATCTGAATTGAATTTTCCTGCCCCGCTTTGGATCAGTATTTCGTTTCCAGCGGTCAGTTGCTCAACTGCTTTCCATCCGTGGGGGGTCAGTATCTTGTGATCTGCTGTTGCTTTGATTTCAAATCCACTGGTGGTTTCCACTCGGAACACGGGTTTGGTTCCAGTTTTAATGACCTGAATTGCGGTTCCTTGCTGGGTTCCAAGTTGGAGCGATTTCGAGCCGCTTTTGTTTGAAAGCGCGTTTACACGCGAATCCACAGTAATTAGGCCGGGTGCAAGTTGGTCGATGCGTTCCAATCCTTTTGCGGTGGATACGCGCGTGTCTCCAGTCACGCAGGGATTCGTGGTCACAATGGGTCCGAGGTGTTCGTAGAACGGGTTGTATTCGTTGACTTTGTCGTAGAAGATCACGCCGGGTTCCGCGCTTTCCCATGCTTGGTAGACAATCATGTCAAAGAGCATGCGGGGGTTCACGGTTCGGACGACTTCTCCGTCGCGGGGATTGATCAGGGGGTAGGGTTCGTTTTTGTTGTAGTATTCCCAGAAGTCCGGCATCATGAGCACGGAGATATTGAAGTTGGTGAGTTGTTTGTTGCCTTCTTTGGCGGTGATGAATTTTTCGATGTCCGGGTGGTTTGAGTTGTGGACAAAGACGCCGTTCGCGACGAAGTTGTGGTAATCGTCCATGATAATGTCGTAGATGTCGTGAATGCCCTCCAGTGGTTCGACTTTGACCACTTTGTGGTTGGCGTTGGCGTATTCGTATTGGTTCTTGAATCCGTTTTTGTAATGGGCTTTGTAGACTTCTGTGTCGGAGCCGGCGTTCCAAGGTTTTTTGTTTCGTCGTGCTTGGCTCATTTTTTGTTTCCATGCATCCGCTTTTTCGCTGCCATAAACCTGTTCGATCGTTTTTCCTTTCCGTGAAATCGCGATTCTTTTTTGGTTTTCGATCAGGACATCGGAGTGTATTTTGGCATGTTCTGAAATGGTAAGCACTTGCAGGTTATTCGGGTGGTTATTGAGGGGGTTGTTGTCCTTGTGGTGGACGCACAGGTCGTTGGACAATCGTGTTTGGCCGGTCTGCTCGATCAGTACTTTGCTGTTGGTTTCGGTGGCGATGACGTGCTCGGGGGAAAGTGGGCTCATAGTGGAACCGATAAAGTAGCGGTCGTTGAGTATTTTCTTATGGAACGCCATGACGCTGTCAAGGGGCTGGAGGTCTTGGGCGTGTGTATACTGGCCGTTCGAGCGCATGATGCGATGATCGGGCGTGCAATCAATGCGGGTATCGTCGTCGAAGGTGATTCGAACCAGTTTTTTTTGGCCGGAGTGGATGACACGGTTCGCTTGCCGGATCCGCACTTCATTGGTATCATTTAGGCAGTACAGGTGGGGTTGTGTTCCAACCAGTTCTTTGATTTTTTTGCGTCCTTCAATGGTTGAAATCTCGGTATCTCCTGCAAGGCAGTTGAGAATTCCCATGTTGGCGCCGCGGCGGATTCCGCCTTGTTTGATGACTTCGGTCATTTTGTCGAACAGTCCCATAAACGAGATGGGGCCGCTGGCCGCGCCGGTGGTGGTGGAAACGAAATCGCCTTCGGGTCGGAGTTTCGAGAAATTGTATCCGACGCCGCCGCCGGATTTGAATACGATGGTGGCGTTTTTGAGGGTGTCCATGATGCCTTCGATATTGTCGCGGACATCCATAACAAAACAGGCGCTGCCCATTCCAAGGACCGCTCCGAAATTGGCGATCGCAGGGGTATTGGGCATGAATTTTTTGTACACCATGAGGCTGTAGAATTCGTCTCCGCTGGTTTCGTGTTGGTCGAATTCTCCGTTTTTGAGCATTTCTAAGAATCGTCCCCACGGCATTTTCATTTTGCCTTGGCGGGAAAACTTATCGTACACGCGTTTTAGGGCTTCAAGATGGTATTGGTTGAGTTGGTATTTTCCAATGGATAATTTGTATTCGTTTTCGACGTTGTCAAACGGCTCCACGGGGTGGGTTTTTTGGGTCGCTTCTTTGTCAAAGACGCGGGGATCGTAGAGCAATTCGGGGATCAGTACGTGTACCGCGACGCGGGTGAAGAGTTCTTTTGGGGTTTCGATGGTTTTTCCCGCGGCGTCTTTGCGCAGGTAACGCGCTTTTAAGACGCGTAACGCGTTTAAGTCGAATCGTTTGTCGACTTCGTCGGTTTCTTGTTTGTCAAGCACCAGGGCTTTTTCGCGCCGGATTTCGGCGTGTTGCTGGCGGTAAATGATGTAGGCTTTCGCGGTTCGCGCGTGGCCTTGTTCAATCAGTACTTTTTCAACGGCGTCCTGGACTTCTTCCACGGTGGGAACGTGTTTTTCGGGGAATTTTTTTTCGAGTTCGTGAACGACTTTTCTGGATAATTCGACCGCCAGTGATTTGTCTTTTCCGCCAACCGCTTTGGCGGCTTTCCAGACCGCGTTGGTAATGGTGTCTTGATTAAAGGCGACTACGCGGCCGTCTCGCTTTTTCACGAACTTAATTGTCATCCCACATTCCCCCTGTTTTAACCGTAAAAAATATTTTTTTGCTTTTTTTTCGCGGTGGAAGTATAAAGTGACATTGGGTATTTATACTTTTTTACGCTCACGAGTTCACTCGACGATAGATTGATTTTTTTTTGTTGGTTGCCGCTTTTCGTGTCTAAAGCAGGTGGTACAAATCTTGCCGTTGGTCGCGTCCAAACGGCCGCTTGGTGACGGCTTGGGCGTTTAAGAGCTGTTTAACCGCTCTGCGGATGGTGCGCAGGTTTAATCCGGTGGCTTTTTGAAGTTCGCCCTGGGTCATGGCGCCGTGTTGGCGAATAAGGGCAAAAACAAAGCGGCTGCTGGGACTCCATTGGTCCATGGTTTGGGAATCGGGGCTTGTGTGAGGGGGTTTTGCGGTTCCCAAAAAAACGGGGGAGTTGCTTTTTGTGAGGATAATTTCGCTGGTTGTAAGGGGTGTGCGTTGTTGTCCGTCGAGCACCAATTGAATGTGCTGGTCTAAACAATGGATTTTTTTGATGTGAATCACGGCGTCTTCGCTCACGACCACGGGCCGGCGTTTTTCAATGGAATGAAGCGACGTAATCACCACTGCTTTGGTGTGGTCCAAAAGATAGGGTCCGCCGGCGGCGGCGTTGTACGCGCTTGATCCCGTGGGCGTTGAAATGAGTACGCCATCCGAATAGTCGTGCCAGAGTCGTTTTTGGTTGACGAAGATTTCGTAGTGCATCACCGTGGCGGAGTGTTCGGGGCAGATGACGAGTTCGTTTAGGATGGGAATTGGAATTCCTTCGATTTCGAGGCGGGTTTTTGATTCGCTTTGCAGGGGTTGGCCGAGTATTTCCTGGATTCCTTTGGCGGCTTGGTGGCATGGGATTTGGGAAAGGTAGTTTCGTTCGCCGCAACCGATGCCATACACGGGGGTTTTGCTTGAAATGGCCTGGCATACCTTGAGAAAACTTCCGTCGCCGCCGAAAACGAAAAAGACGTCGCTTTTTAGGAATTCTTTTCGGTGTTGGAGGTGATTCAGTTCGAGGTTTTTTTCGACGACGAGTTCAAAGCGCGGATTTTTGAAAATTTTTTGGCTTTCCTTGAATGCGGATTTCGCGCTTTCGCGTCGGGATAACGCGATCCCGATTTGAATTTTTGTCCTCATAATAGGGATATTTTTGGAACAAACTGTTTTTATTCGGTATAATTTGTCCTATTTTCGTTTTTATGGGGTTTTTTTTATTCTATCGTCTTTGGGTGTATATATGGTATCCGTGCTTTCTCCGTCCAAAAAGAACATCAGTTTGTGCGCGGATTTGATTCGTTCGGGAAAGCTGGTGGTGTTTCCAACGGAGACCGTGTATGGTCTTGGCGCTAACGCGTTTTTGCCGGATTCAGTTGAAAAAATTTTTGTTGCAAAGCGTCGTCCGAAGAAAAATCCGACGATTGTGCACGTGTCGTCTTGGAAAATGCTTTCGTTGGTGATCGGTCGGTCGGTGTCCAAAAAAGAAAAGCGTTTTTTGTCGCGGTTTTGGCCGGGTCCGTTGACGGTTTTGTTTTTGCGTTCGCCGCGGATTCCGGATATCGTAACCGCGGGTTTGCCGACGGTCGCGGTGCGGTGGCCGTCGAATCGGATTGCGCGACAACTGATCTCGATGGCGAATGTTCCCGTGGCGGCGCCAAGCGCGAATCCGTCCAGCAAGCCGTCCCCGACGTTGTCAAGGCATGTGAAAAAAATGAAGGGGGTTTCCGCGATTCTGGACGGCGGTCCGTCGGTATTTGGCATCGAATCCACGGTGCTGGACCTTGAAAATCAGGTAGTTTTGCGTCCGGGTCCGGTCGGGATTTCGGAATTGAAGCCTTGGTTGCCCGATGTGCGTTTTCATGCGTCGTTGGTATCGGATGCGCGTCCGAAAAAAGTGGCGTCCCCGGGAATGCGTTACAAACATTATTCTCCTGCGTGCAAGATTACGGTGGTGACTGGTTTCGGAAAAAAATTGGCTTCTTTTTTTAACGGTCTTCCGCGGTCCGTTCCGGTGATTTGTTCGAGCAATGTCGCGAAAAACGTTTCGGGCCGGGTCGTGTTTTCGTTTTCTTCCGCGTCGGATCTGGGCAAGCGGTTGTTCGCGTTTTTTCACGCATTAGACGACGCCAAGATCAAGCGTGCGGTCGTGCAAGGCGTGCCGGAACGAGGGATTGGGTTTTCCGTGATGAATCGTTTGAAAAAAGCGGCGTCAAAGCGGTTGACGGTGTCATGATTTTCCGTTGAACGTTCTTTTTCCTCCGAACGCTGTTTTTGCAGGAAGCTTGTAGTCGGTTGTTTGGGCGTGTTCTTCAAGGACTCTTCGCACGCTGTCCGGTCCGAGTCGGGGTTTTATTATTTGGCTTTGCAGGTCCCACAAAATTTGCCGCACAAGCCCCGTGAGCGTGCTTTTGGGGTTTGTTTTTTCGCGTGCGAGTTCGATGATGCGCTGGCGGATTTCAGGCGGAATTACTTTTTTTTTGCGGTTGTTTTTTCTTCCGTTGAATGGAATGGGAATCACGTAATCGGATTTGCGTGTGGGGGAAACGCCTCGCAGGCGTCGAGAGTGAACGTGTCCTCGGCGAAGAAACGCGCCATGTGCGGATTTGGGTTGGCTGGGCTTGCTCATAGGGGATACTCTCGTCATTGTACGGCGGTAGATGGTGTGAGTGTGGATTGTTTTTTTAACCTGGCGAAAAAAAGATTACGGGGTTTCGTTTCGAAACCCCTTTGTTTTCCCGGGCTTTGTAAAAGGCCGTTAGGCGTCTTCGATTCCGGCGTCGGTAAGCGAGTAAATGGCTTCTCCGTCTGGAAGGGATGGCGAGTCCACTAACTTGGCGACGCGTTTGTTTTCTTTTGCTTTTCGCAGATAGATTCGCGTTTTCGAGTTGTGTCCTACGATGTGTCCGCCGATCGGACTGGTTGGGTCTCCGAACAAAACGTCGGGTCGGCTCATGACTTGGTTGGTGACCAGCACGGCGACGTTGTGCATTTCCGCGACTTTTTGCAAGGTGTGCATGTGGCGGTTGAGGCGTTGCTGCCGGTCGGAGAGTTGTCCGCGTCCGATGAATTCGCTTCTAAACAGGCTGGTGAGCGAGTCCACGATGATGAGTTTGATGTTTTTGGGTGCGATCATTTCGACCGCTTTTTCGGCGAGTAACATCTGGTGGTCGGCGTTATAGGCGCGGGCCACGAAAATGTTTTTGAGGGTTTTTTCGGGATCAAGTCCTTTGGCTTTGGCAATCGAAACCACGCGTTCGGGTCGAAACGAGTTTTCGGAGTCGATGTAAAGGATGTTTCCGGATAGTCCGCCTTGTTCGGTGGGAAGCTGCGTCATGACGCATAGCTGGAATGCCCACTGGGTTTTTCCGCTGGCGTATTGTCCGTAGACTTCGGTGATGCTTTGGGTTTCGACGCCGCCTCCGATTAAACTGTCGAGTTCTTTGCTTCCGGTGGAGATGCGTTCAAGGGTTTCGCGTCGCGCAAGGATTTTGTCGGCGGTTTCGTATCCCATTTCGAGGCTTTCGCGGGCGGCGCCAATGGCTTTTCCCGCGGTGATTTCGCCGATGCCGGCGGCTTCCATTAATTCCATCGGGGACGCGACGGCGATGGATTCAAGGGTTTTGTATCCGGCTTGCAAGAGTTTTTCAGCGGTTTGGGGTCCGATTCCGGGTAGTTCCGTAATCGATTTGACTTTTCCACTTTCTTCTTTTTTTCCGGAAGTGGCGGTTTTGGTTTCGTCCATAGAAAGAGTTTGTTCTTCAATGGTTTTTTCTTCCTTTTCTTTGGTTGGTTTGGACGGTTTTACCGTGACGGTTCGTTCGCTCATGTTGTTTCCTCCTGTGGGCGGCTGTACGGCCAATTTCCCCGAGCAGGGAATCGGTCTTGTCCGCCAATATATTCTATTTCGGTTTGGGTGCTTTTAAACATCGGGAGGGTGGTTTGCCGGTGAACGGCGTTTCTGTGACGGTTTTAAACCTTTTGGTAGTTGTTCGATCGATTAGTATGGGTCGAATCGCTCAACGGTTGTTGGAACGTACGCGGCGCAGGCTGGCGGCTGGGCGCATCAAAGCACGGCGACGCCTAACCGCGGAACGAAGCTTGAAAAGAACGCTCAGTGGGGATCTTGCAGAATTTGCGCGTTTATTGGGTCCGGCGGGTTTGGGGCGTGCACATCGTACGAGAATAGCGCTTGCAGACAAGAATATTCTTGCGTTGCGGGCGAAACTGGTGTCGCTTCGCCGAAAGGAACAGTGGGTGCATCGTTTTCAGAAGGCGCCCGTTCGGGCTACGGGTCGTGCAATTCGTAGCGGCATTCGAAACGTGGCGGCGCGGTTGCGTGTGTCGCGCCGGAAAAAAACTGTCTCACACAAGTAATGTCGGGACGATGCACGCCGAAAGGATTTTCGGCCCGATACCGCAGTGGTGGACCGGTTCCATAAAAGCGTCGACGGCAAACCCAAAAAAATCCCGTTCTTGCCGTATACAAGAAATGGGAGTCGGTGGCGGGAAGAAAATTAACCTGGTTGATGGAACAGTTGGACCGAGAGTTTTATGGGCACCGACTTTTTTGAAAAGCCTGAACCGGAGAAACAACGATTCCAAGCGCAAATGTGGCCATGCTTCACCGGCCAAGACCGCGACAGCAATTCTGATTTTTGACGAACCTTCAGCCGCCGTAAAATGCGTTGGTGAGTGTTATCCCGCGTAGAATGCGAGGATCACGCAGGCACCTAGCGCGACCGCAGCGCCAATCATTTGGTGGGACGCGATTTTTTCTTTGTTGAACCACACGCCCAAAAACAAGGCCAAGGCCGGGTAGCTTTCCGTGATCGCGGTGACGATGGCGGCGCTGTGTTGGGAAAGCGCCACCGCGAAAAACATCCATGCGAGGCTGTCCAGAATCGATTGACCCAAAATAATGTGCGGGTATTTTCGAAAATTTGACCAAAGGGAGTGGGTTTCTTTTCGCATCATGATCACGGCCAAAGAAAGGGTTCCGTAGATGACCCACGGAACGAAAATCGCAAGTCCCGGGGTGATGGTGCGCGAGGCGCTCGCGGTGTAAAAATTAAGGAATCCCATTCCGACGGATCCGATCAACGCGAGTAGTACGCCTTTTTCGAGCGAGTGAACGATTTTTTTGATGTGGAGGTGTTCGAGCGCGATGAGGAGGATTCCGACGAAAATGAGTCCGATGAGAAACCCTTGGATCAGGGTCAGTTGTTCTCCGAAAAAAAACAATGCCAGCAAAACCGTGATGGGCAATTCGAATTCGAATATCACGTCGACGACGGATAGTTTTCCTTCTTTTAAGGATTCGAACAAGATGAGCGCGACAATGAACGTTAAGACTCCGATTCCGATGAGAAACAACGCGTTTTCGGGTTGGAACGCAAGCGGTAGCTCCGTCCACACGAGCGGCAGCATCAGGATGCTTCCGATGAGTCCGATGAAGAAAAGCGATTGGACGCTTCCGATTTTTCGGACGGTTTGCTGGATGAAGTAGTCTCCGAATCCCCAGCAGATGACGGCAGCAAGCGCGATGAGGCTCGCGGTTTCAAGAACCATGTACATCTAACATCCTGTTTGGGGTTTTTGTTGATTTCGGTGGGGCGGATCAGGGATTGTTTTGAACCGGAATCACGAGGTTGACTTTTCGGCCGGTGCCAGGATCGATCACTTCGATGTTGTGATATTGCCCAAGATTTTCGCTTGGATACGATTTTCCGGTTTTTGTGATGTCCGCGCCTCCGTTGGGGCTGGTCGTGTATCCGAGAATTTTTTTGGGTTTTTTTTGTCCGGGAACTGGTCTTTCCTGCAGGAAGAGTCTTCGAAATCCGGGGCTAGGAATAAACGAATGGGTTCCGTTTCCGATGCTTCGCATGTGTCGTTCGGCTTTTGACGCGAGTTTTGTTCCGAGTTTTTCGCCTCGCCACTGGGGCGGAAGATACATGTGGCTCAGGTCGTCGAAAGCGAATGCGAACGCGCTTTCATAAAACGCGTTTCGAACGGGTATTTCCACGTACTCGTTTCGGATTTTTTTTAACTGGCGCACCACCAGCATTCCCTGGCCTCGTTGGTGCATGGGGGCAAATCGGACCGTGATGCGCGTGCCGTCGAATAATTTGTAGACGCCTTGCAGGTATTCCTTTAAAACGCCTCCCTGCAGATGAACCGGGGAACCCACGAGATCCAACGGAATTCTTTCCGCACCGTCGTAGACGACGAGTTGCCCGTGTTGAAGTCCTTCTTGAAATTCTTTGGTGGATGCCAGCGCGAGCGGTTGGACGAATGGTTTTTTTTTGGCGGTTATCCGTTTTTCGGTTCGTCTTTCGCGTTTGCGTTCCCATTTTGTTTTTTGTCCGAGAGTACGGGTTCGGACGCTGTGGCGCGGTTTCATACTTTTGATTCCTCTTTTATTGAAATTGGAAAAGTAAAAATTCTGGCTTTGCCTGTTTTTGGATCAATAGCTTCGATTCGATGGAAAGCCGATAGGTTATCACGGGGCTGATGTTTTCCTTTTTTAAAAAAAAAAACAGACGCAAATTCGCCTTCTTCAATCAAAGCATAGTGTAACTTTGAAAAAACAGGCGTAAACCGGTTCAATGCTCGGAATTGATGGTGGCCTTGTTGAATGGCTCGGTTGGTGCGTTCGGCTTTTGAAGCGGCTTTTAATCCGATGCCCCGGCCCCGCAGATTTCGCGAAATTTCCATGTGTCCCAAACTAGGTTCGGCGGTGATCCATGCGGGTTGTATTGCGCGTTCCGTTGGTTCCGGTCCCATTTCGAATTCGTATAAGGACAGCAGGTCATGGCTGGGCGAAAAGCGCAGGGTGAGTATTCGACTGTCGGGGGTTCGGTAGGCACCTTGGAGAACTAGGCTTTCGTGGTTCAAAGTGATGACAAGAGGAAGTTCGATTTTTTGCGGACCGTTGTAAGAAAGCATTTGTCCTTTCGCAAGTGCCGCGCGTCTTTCGCTCGGGCTTGCCAGTACCAATGGTTCGGCAAGCGTTTTTTTTCCTTGATTGATTCGTTTTTTGTCTCGCAAAATTCGTTTTTTTTCCCATCGCGTTTGAAATCCTTTGGGACGCGATTTTGGGATTCGGGCGGGTTTCACGACGTGGACTCTCCTCTGGTTTGGGATTGACTGACGACGCGGCTTTTGTCTCCTAAGTGCAGTTCGGTTTCGTCGTTTCGGTTGGTTTTCGAGTACGCGTTTTCAATAAGTACGGCGTCGCCTTCTTTTAGCTTTTCGGTTTGGGTTGCGGCGTCGTTCCAGGCGACGCATCGGATGATCGCGGAATCGTCTTTGATTTCAAACGCGCGGTACTCGCCGCTGTCGCGGTCGTTTTCAAAGCTTTTGACGGGAAACAATTTGGTGATGGTTCCGGATACGTTGAGGTTGTATTGTCCGCCTTCGATTTTTTCGATGGCCATGGTTTCGGTTTTAAAATTCGGCAAGGTGTGGGTGGAAACCGCGGTGGGATTGGCGTCGAATCCGCTTTTGAATCCGAAGTTGAGTTGTTTTTGTCCGTTGTATTCGGTAACGGATACGTTCGAAAGAAGAATCGGCGTTCCGATGGAAACGGTTTTGATCAAATCCGTGTGCTGGTGCCATAAGGTGAGATAAATTTCGCCGGTTTCGTCGCATACCAGCAAAGACCCGCGTTTTCCCGTGCCGGGTTTGTTTTTGTTGGGAAATTCCTTGATGGGATACACGTGTTTGGCCACGCACAAAACGTCGATGTTGGTTTGTCCGGGTTCGAGTTGCTGGATCGGAACGGGTTGGATGGTTTTGGTGGCAAGGTCCGGATTGATTCCCGCTTCTTTGGCAAGTAAAAACAACGCGGCTTCTTCCGTTAATAGTCCCGCGAATTTGGCGGTTTTTTCCCTGATTAATTTTTCGGCTTCTTCGGGAGATTTGCCTGTTTTTTCCAGGTATTGGTTCAGTAATCCGGACGGAATCGGGTTCATGGGGCTCCGTATGTTTGTTCGTGTGTTTTGTTTTTAATCTCGTGGCAACGAACAGAAAGAATATAAACTCTGCTCTGCTTGATTTGTGCATGGCTGGAAGAATTCGAACGGGTTGGAACCGCCTCAAAAGCCTGATTTCACCAAAAAAAAAGGCGGTAGCACCCGAAGTGAAAGCGCCAACACCCGTTCCGAGGGGCCCTGTTGAACCCACTGCCGCTAAGATTAACGGAATGTTTATGCGCGGCGCGTTAAGAAGTCCCGTGCTTTTGTCTTATTGCGTTTCGTGTAAGGCGGACCCGCGACTGGTCGTGGCGCGCGCTTTGAAGGCTCCGCGTGCGCGGGTGTTGTTTGAATCGGCATATGAAGATGCGTTAATCGAAGCAAGACACAGCAATCCTCAAGCGGACGAAAATGCTCCCGCGTTATACATTCATGCCGGTCAGGTAGCGATCGAAAAAGTAATTGAGATTCTTAAAAAAAAACAAGCGGCCTCGAAAAAGAAGTAGCGTGGCCGTATCTATTCGGTGATGGATTGAAACCTGTTTCAAAAAAAACCTGGTCCAAGATTTTGTCCGAGCTTGATTCAAAGCGCGGCTTGGCGTTTTTGGTGATCGATCCGCCGAACCAGTCTCCGGAAAAAGCGGGAAAAATCGCGCGTCTTGCGGAAGAAACCGGTTTTTCGGCGATCGCGGTTGGCGGAAGCGTTGGCGCGCAAGGCGAGATTTTGGATCAGACGATTTCGTCGATCAAAGAGGTTTCTTCGTTGCCAGTCGTGCTGTTTCCGGGTAACATCGCTTCGTTGTCTCCGAAAGCCGACGCGATGTATTTTATGAGCTTGTTGAATTCGGATGATCCGTATTATTTGTCCGGCGCCCAGACCGTGGCGTCCATGCCGATCAAGCGCATGGGGCTTGAAACGATTCCGACGAGTTACGTGATCGTCGAACCCGGTCGCGCGGTGGGTTGGGTCGGAAGAGCGCGTTTGATTCCGCGGGAATTGCCTTATTTGGCGGCGGCAACGGCGTTAGCGGGCCAGATGATGGGAAGTCAACTCGTGATTTTGGAATCTGGCGGCGGCGCACCGAGTCCGGCTCCGCCTGAAATGATTTCGTACGTGAAAAAAATGATCGACATTCCGCTGTTGGTTGCGGGCGGCGTTCGCTCGGAGCAATTCGCGTTTGAAACCATCACAGCGGGTGCGGATATCGTGCATGTCGGTTCGATGGTCGAAAAAGCGAATGGGGATTTGGCAAAAGCCAAAGAAATGATGCAATCGATCATGCGCGGCGTGAAGCAAGGTGCAAAAGAAAAAAGCCGGTCTTAAACATTGACTTCGCGGCCGCTTCTGCTGAGGCTTACGACGATTCCTTTGCGTTTTTTCTTTTTCTTGATGCGATTGACTTGCCGGCTGAGTCCTTCCACAACGCTGTCCGGTTGGAATCCGATGCGCGGTGTGTCCGATGAAAAGTCTTGGACGACGCCGGTGAAATCAATGTTGTTTCTTTTGACGAGTCGTTTTAGTTCGGGGAATTTTTCTATTCTCCGCTCAAATGCTTCGCGAAACCGTACGTCCATGATCAGTTCGGATTCTCGGAGGTTTCGCGGAAGATAAATATAGAGTTCGTCCCCGCCGTACACGCATGCAAATCCGCGGCGCGGTTTTAGGACTTCGGAGAGGCTTTCGGCCAAAATATCGACGATTTTTCCGGCTTTGGCGTGATCGATTTCAGTGCTTACACGGGACAAGTTGTCGACGTCCACGAGTCCGACGGCGTGTTGTCCTGGTTTTCGAAGCGCGTCTCGAAGGTTTTCCATGTACGCGCGTCGGGAGTGAACCGCGGGATAATCCGGGTGGATGTCCAGTCGTCGCAGGGCTTCGTCATCGATCCGATCGTCAACGACTTTGTATTTGTTTTGAAAGCGTCCGCGTTCTCTTCCGATTGCCGCGATTTGTTGTTGGAGTAATTCGTTCAAGCGTCTTTTTTCCCATCGTGTCAGGTTCGTGAATTGGCTGTGTCCTTGGTGGATCTGTTTTTGAAGTCGTTGGCGTTGTGCGATTTCGGCGGCTGAAGTGGACCAGTAGTGGTCGTAAATGAAACGCATTCGGTTGGTCGCGCGTTTGATGGGGCCGATTTCCTGGTTGGGTAAGCGGAATCCGCGTTCTTTGGGGGCAAAGGGCCGTATTTTTCGCTTGGCCAGAAATTTCTTTAGTTTGCCGGGAATGGGCAGTATTCGTTTGAGTTTGTCTCTTTGCCGTTTGTCCGGAATATGCTTTGGATCCAGGCTGTCCCAGTTTTTTGGGATTTTTTTGCGTAGCCGGGCATTGGCTTTTTGCTGGGGGATTTTGCGTGCGGGCATAGTTTTTTTCTATCCTTTTATGCGGGGATTGTTTTAATTCTTTATTCTTTGGCATCGGTTTGTATGGCTTGAATGCTTTCTTTGAGGGCTTTTTGGTAGGTATATTTGGCTTTCCATCCGTATGCGTGGGCTTTGGTTAAATCGTAATTTCGTTCGCGCAGCAGTCGTTTGATGTGGCTTTCGGATAGAATGTTGGGTTTGCCCTGAATCGCGAACCAGATTCCAAGCAACGTGGCCATGATTTTTCCGACGAATTCGGAGACGGTGGGGGCGGGGTTTTGGAGTCCGAGTTGGCTTCGCAGGGTTTCGACGATTTCAATCAAGCGGGGTTTTTCTTCGCTGGCAACAAGAATGGTTTCGTTTTCGGCCGTGTCCAAAAATAAAAAGAACACAATCGCGTTGGCAAGGTCTTTGTAGTAAATCGTTTGCCAGGTGTTGGCGCCGGTCCCAATTAATGGAATGTTTTTTTTCACGATGGAAACGATTTGTTGCCAGTACGTGTTGGGGCCGATCACAAGGGCGCTGCGAAGAATCGTGTACGGAACCAGTTCTTGGTAGGAGACCACGAGTTTTTCGGCTTCGGTTTTGCTTTTTTCGTATTCGGTTTCGGGTTGGACGGGCGTTTCTTCGGTTTTGGATCCGCTTTGGGATCCGTAGACGCCCACTGTGCTTGCGAACAGTAATCGCGGCACGCGGTTGGCGGCGCAGGCTTCAAGAACGTTTTTGGTTCCGTCGACGTTGGTTTTCCAAAGGGTTTCGTGCGATGCGTTTTCGTCCAGAATCGCGGCGAGGTGAATCACGGCGTCGCAGCGGCTTGTTTTTTTCTTGAGTTTTTCTTCGTCGGAAATGTCGTCTTTGTTTTGAATTGCGTATTCGATGACTTCGATGTTTTTTTGTCGTAATAGTTTGGCGACTTCGCTTCCGACGAGTCCGTTGCTTCCGGTTACGAGTATTTTCAATTTTTCACCTGTTTTAATTGGATTTGGGAAATTAAGTATTTAATGGTTGTTTTGGTGTTTTAAGGGTTTTTCTTGAGATGACTCGCTTTGGGGGTCCATTCGTCAAGGTCGGTGATCAGGGTTTGTCCGGCAATCGCGAGGATTACCACGAGAATAACCCATCCACTGCGTTGTTGTTCGCGTTGCATGTTCGTTGGCACCGGTAGTGCATATATTACTTTTCAGTGCCTAAAATAGTACTGGTTGGAACGGGGAAGAACGATGGAACCAATTTTGATCGATGGCTCGAAAGGCGGCCAAGTGCTTCGCTCCGCCATCGGGTTAAGTGCCTTGACTCAAAAGCCGGTTAAAATTGAAAAAATTCGTTTGCTTCGCGAAAAACCGGGGTTGCAGCCGCAGCATTTGACGGCGGTGCAGTTGCTTTCTCAATTGTGTGCCGGCAAAGTGCAGGGCGCGGTGTTGAATTCGCAGACGGTTTTGTTTGAACCCCAAAAGCTGGTGGCGTCACAACTCGTGGCCAATACCGGAACCGCGGGAAGCGTTTCGCTGTTGCTGGAATCGGTCCTGATTCCTTCTCTTTTGGTGAAGAATAAATTGCGATTAACCGGTGGAACAAACGTTCCGTGGTCGCCTCCGATCGAGTTTTTGGAGTGGGTGTTGTTTCCGGTGCTAAAACGAATGGGCGTCAAATGTGAAGCGGAGTTGTCGGCCAGAGGGTATTATCCCAAAGGACGCGGCGCGGTGATTTTTTCAACGCGACCCGCCGTGTTTCCCTTAAAGCCCGTTTCCTTGCAAGAAGCGGGTTCGTTGCAGTCGGTTTCCTTGGTTTCGCATTGTTCTTCTCTTCCATCGACGGTGGCGAATCGTCAAGTGCTTTCGGCCAAAAAAGCGCTTTCTGCTTTGAACGTGGATTTTGTGGAAGAAGTTTCGGCAAAAGAAAACGGGTATTCGAAAGGGTCGGGTTTGTCGTTGTTTGCGCGTTTTTCTTCGGGTGCGGTGTTGTCCGCAAGTGCGTTGGGTTTGACAGGAAAAACCGCGGAGGCCGTGGGGCTGGAAGCGGCTAAAAAATTATTAAACCAATTGGATCTTCATCGGCCCGTGGATATGTTTTTGGCGGATCAGTTGGTTCCTTTCATGGCATTGGCCAAGGGAAAATCGAAATTGTCAGTTACCCAACTGGACGAGCACGTGTTTTCCAACATTGATGTTTGCGAAAAACTGTTGGATTGCCGTTTTGAGGTCACGGGAAAAGTCAACGAACCCGGCGAGATTTTTTGTCAAGGCGCGACGTTTGTTCCGGAAGAAACCATTTTTTGATTCAGAATGAAAAAAACAGGATCGAGAAAAACTCTGGTACCGCGAGCGCGATCAGGGTTCCGACGAAAATGAACGGTCCAAAGCGGGGCGCGTTTCGGTACACCGGCACTTTCGTGATTCCGAGTTTTTCGAGTTTTTGTTTTTCGGTTTCTCCAACGATTTTTTTGAGGTTGAGTCCGCTTTTTTCAAGTTGTTCTTTGGTTAAAAACTCTGTTGCGATGATTTCGTCTTCTTCGAGTTTTTCCAGGCCGACGTGTTCGAGAAAAAAGTTTTTCTTGACGGTGTGTTCGACGCCGATGTAGATACATGCGAGTAAAAACAATGCGAGTATCGCGATTCCGACGTAAAGCGACAAGGCGTGGGTGAAAATCATGAGTCCAAGAAACGTAACCGAGAATACGCCCAACAGAAACGCCATGCGGACCTGGTCGTGGTTTTCTTTCCAGTCGATTTTTATTTTTTCTTTCCAGATGCGAAACAAGTAATACAGAGAATAGAATCCAAGCGCGCTTGCGGCCGCAAAAAACAATACGTTAAACAAAAAGAATTGTCCTTCGAGTGTCGGGATGACGAGCGTGATTCCGGAGAATAGTTTGACGTCGCCGCCGCCGAGTTTTCCGGTGTAGTACAAGGCGTACAGGAAAACGAACACGCCGATGCCAAGGCCGAGTCCGATCCAGTCTTGTTGCCAGATGCGTAGAATCGCGCCGATGACGACGAGTGGAATCGTGATCCAGTCGTAAATGTAGCCGGTTTTGTAATCGGTGTATGCGGCGATGGCGGTGGCGATTCCAACGATCGCTTTTTCGATGATGAGCAAATCCATGTGGGGTTCGCTGGGATTGAAGGCAAAAAGGCTTTTATTTTAGCGTACTGGCTGGCTGTTGAAAACCTTGAAGCGATGGTTTCGATACCTTTATATTTTGGATTTTAGTACTGGAAAATATGGCGCCAAAAACCGGTGAAATCAAAATCGCTTTCAAAGGGTTTAACTGGAGTTCCGCGTTTTGGGCGGGAATCGCGTTTGCCGTCATCGGCCAGGTCGTGCGCATGATCGGCGCGTTGTTGACCATGTCGTATTATTTGGATCCTGCTTTTTTTGGGGTGTGGAGTCCGCTGATGATGCCCTCTAACGCGGCGCCACCGGTATCGTTTTTTGTGCTGAGTTTTGTGGTTAATTTTGGGTTGGGCGCCATGTTTTTCGCGTTGTTTTCCTGGGTGCGGCCGGTGATCGACACCAAGAATCCGTCGCGAGCCACGATTAGTTTTTCGTCGCTGGTGTTCGGACTAAGCATTGTTCCGTATACGGCGTCGTTGTTGCTGTTAATCAATCTGCCGTTGTTGTTGATTTTGGAATGGGCGGTCGAGTCCCTGGCCATTTTTTTGGTTTGGACGTATGTCGTGGCGCGTCTGATTAAGACTTAGCGGAAACGGAGTTTTTTCTTTTTTTTCGGGGAAAACATTTCCTGCAGTTTTTTCATGTCCATTCCTTGTTGTAGTTTTTTTTCGTCGAGTCCTTTGAGTTGTTTGAACGCGTTTTTCATTCGCTTGTATTGTTTGAGCAATTCGCGCACGTTTTCCTGGGTGTTGCCGCTTCCGCGGGCGATGCGGCGAATTCGGCTGGAATTGATCAGATCGGGGTTTTGTTTTTCTTTTTTGGTCATGCTTTGCATCATGAACCGGAATTGTTCGAGTTTTTTTTGTCCTTGTTCCGCCGCTTCTTTTGGGAGTTGTTGTTTCATTCCGACCATTTCCATGATTTTGTCCATGGTGCCGATTTTGTTGGTGGCTTCGAGTTGTTTGTAAAACGTTTCCAGGGTGTAGTCGTGTTCGAGCAGTTCTTCGAGTCCCATGTCGGTGTCTTGTGCGGCTTCTTGGGCTTTTTCCAAAAGCGATTGGAGGTCTCCGTATCCCATGATGCGGGACAGGAATCGCACCGCGTCGAATTCTTCGAGGTCGGATGTTTTTTCGCCGGTTCCGATAAAGTACACGGGGCTGTTGGTTTGGCGGCAGGCCGCGAGTGTTCCGCCGCCTTTGGCGCTTCCGTCCATGCGCGTGACGATCACGCCGTTGACGCCGACCGCGTCGTGAAACGCTTTGGCTTGGGTTCCGGCGATTTGTCCGAGGTCCGCGCCGAGCACGAGCCAGGCTTGGTCGGGCTTGAAGGTTTGGTTGATGGTTTTGATTTCTTGTTCTAATTCGGAATCAAGCGCGTTGCGTCCGGCGGAATCGCAGATAAGCAAATCGAATTCTTTTTCGCGTTGTAATCCTTGTTGGATTATTTTTTCGGGTTTGGTTTCGTTTTTGTCAAGGATGACGGTGGCGTTGATTTTTTTGGCGATTTGTTCAAGTTGTTCCATGGCCGCGGGTCGAAACGTGTCCGCGGCGATCAGTCCGACTTTTTTTCCGCGTTTTTGGTAATAGTGACAGAGTTTTCCGGAAGTGGTGGTATTGTGTACAATAAACTGGTTAGCAACAAAGTTATGGTATTCATCAACTGTGAGGTCGTACACGTATTCCGTGTTGTCAACGAGCTCGATCTTCTTGACTTTCATCCATGTGATGTCTGAATGGGCAAGCAACTCTAGTTTTTTAAGTTCTAGCCCTTCGTCTTTTTGGTTTTTTTCAAGCAGTTGCTTTCCGAGTTCGGTTGTTTGTACTTCCCCGTTGGAATATGTGACAAATCCAAGTTCTTTCAGGCGAAAAACATTGGCGTTGACCCAGCCAAGCGGTTCTTGAAACGCAGTGCTTAACTCATTCAGTTTTTTCGGTTGAATTGTGTTTTGGAGTATCTGATTGTTCTTGTTTTTTGTTTTAGTCGTGATCGCTTCAATGAATTTTTTAAGAGAATTGCGGGATATCAATCCTTCTTGTTCGTATATTCCGTAGGAACCAACATGGTGCTGTATGTCTCCAATGGTTGCACCCTGTTGGTTTCGAACGTCTCGGATGGATTGGCCGACATGGAGCAATTCATTTTTTCCAAGTGTTTGGCCGACTCCGATTTCAGACATTCCCGCAAGGCGTTTTTGCTTGAAAGGAATTCGGGATCCTACTCGCTGAAAGAAGGTTTCCACGTCCTTGCATTTGATACAGACGCGGTAGTAATATTTGTCCTTGATTTTCTTTTTGCTATAATTTGGCTGCATCTCAAGGCTTGTGAGCAGTATTCGCAGGTCTTCAGCAAAGAGGGGACTCGCAGTGCAAAATTCTATCTGACGAGTGTTTTTTGACACGTAGCCGTCGCAGTCAAAGTATGCCTGCAAAAAGGCATACTTATTTTCCTTTGTCGCCTGCAAAATCATGGGGGGTATGCGAATGATGTCACTTTTTTTAAAATATGGAAATCCAAAAACCGTGTTAAGCGCCTTGGTCAAGACTCCTGAGCAGAACAGGATTTGTTTTACGTTAGCGTTTCTCTTGTCTTGTTTTCGACACGGTTTTTTCTGGAATAGTCGCATTCCAATTTTTTCTATCCGATCGAGTATTTCATTCGATTCGTTGGTAATTTCAACATATTCCTTTCTCATATGGCCGTCTGCAAAAAAATACCCCATGAATTCCGCCATTTCGGTCGTTAGTTGGTTAGGTACCTGGATTGTTCGCGCTCCCGTGCCAAATTCTTTCAACTTTATCTCCTGTGTTCCATTTGGCTCAAACCCTTGATTCCTCAGTTTTTTTAAAGTTGAGAATCGCAATATCCCGCGCTTCAGGTTTGCAGTGAATGTACAATACGCATAGTCTTCTCCGAGAATGTTAAATGCGTTCGTGAGTGAATGAAATTTTGCGATCATAAACTGTTTGGCTTCATTTATCAGTTCCGGGCAGACCACTTGAAAGGACTGCGGAAGATTTTGCTCTAGGTACTTAATTGGGATTTGTTTTTCTGGCAGAGGAAGTTGTCTTGGTGTCGCAACAAATGCGCCCGCGGTGAGTTCCTCGGCTTTGGTTTTTTTAATATGGGCGTTTTCAAGTACAAAAAACGGGTGCTCCGGTGTGACAATTACTGCGTGATTGTTTCCGTTGTCTAGTGCGACTTTGTATAGGGATTTGTCTTTTTTTAATTTCCAGATGTGTGAAACTGTTCCCCTTGTCATTTTCAAGTTGAGTGGATTAAGCGAGAAAACTTCGATCGGATTCGACAACTCTTTCACAAATCCGTCTTCGAGCGTCAATTCCGTTTCCGGGTTTTTCTCGTATATTTTTTGGATTGTTTCAACGCACCCGTTCGCAGTCGGCACAATCGTCAAAGGATGAACGCATTTTCCGGAGCCGAACAATCCGACCATGAGAATGCGTTTGGGGTTTTGGGGGGGTTTGGTTTGTCCTCCGAGTATTTCGGCGAGGTTGTCGTACGCGTTTTTCAATACGTGTTCGCGGCGGTTGAGTCCGGGTGCAAGTTCGGAGAACGCGGCGTCTTCGATTTTTTTGGATACTTCGAGCACGAGTTTGACGGGTACGTCGGCTGAAATCAGTGCGCGTTGCATGGATTTGACGATGCTTTTGATTTCGTCGCGGTCGGAAAACGTGCTTTTTCGCAGTTTTTCCATTGCGTCGCGTAATTGGTCGCCTAAGCCCATAAAGATCCTTTTTGTACTGATTTTGGCCTCCGAAGGCATTAAAAAAAGGGTCTTGGTCGGTCGCTTAAAGCAGTCGCTGGATGCTTTGAATCGGTATTTTGCTGTTTGGTTTTTTTTCGAGTTTTCCGGTTTCCACCAATTGGTGAACGGTTCCGACCGTCGTGCCTAATAGTCGCGCGGTTTCCTCAATGGTGCGTGAGGATCCGAGTTGCTGCACATCCTGCGCGATGCGCATTTGTACCACGGGGCGATTGAAACGCGATTCGAGTTGTAGAAATTCCGCGGTGGTAAGTGGGCCGTGAATTTTGGGTGTTGGAGCCGACGGATGGGGAATCGGAGTATTGGGTTCGGGTGTCGGTGGAACGGGTGTTGGACTGGGTGCGGGTTTTGGCGTTGGGGCGTCAGGGGAAGGCGGTTTTTTCGGGTTGCGTTGTCCGCGATGGAGGCTTCCGTATTGTCGGAAGAGTCCGGATAACTGGTTGGTTCTGACGCGTTCGAGGAACTGGTCGGCAATGGCTTGGGGGATGATAAGGCGTTTTCGTTTTCCGTTGGTTTCAACCCGCATTTGGGCAGCGAGTTCGGGTTGTGTTGATTGCAGTTCTTTTAGAAATTGTTGGATGTGGGGAAGGTAAATGTTTCCGCGGATTTTGTTTGCTTCCGCCAGCAAGTGGTGGGTCGTGGTATACCCGTTAGAAATTTCTTGATTGGGTTTGGGGGCTTTTAAAATCCATTCGTTTTCGCGTCGGGTAAAAAACAAGGGGCCTGGCTTGTAGCGTCGGTTTTCGTAGGCGTCGGCCACCAGTTTTCCTTCGCGGAGCGCGCGTTTGAATCCCGTGACACTGATCGGGTTTCCTTTTTGTTTGGCGCGGATCGCAAGCTCGTGTAGCGAGAGAAAACCAGGGATTGTTTTTCGAGGCTTGCCGGGCATGTATTCTTTTAGGTGCTGTGTGTTTTTTAGGGTTTGGTTTTATCCGGCGCCTCCGCCGCCCCCGCCGCCTCCTCCGCCGCCTCCTCCGCCGAATCCGCCGCTGCCGCTGGTTCCGCTGGCCGTTGCAAAGGACGGAGCGTAGGCGACCGCGCTTTGGGCAAAGGCGTTGACGTCGTTCCATCCGCCGTGGTATCCGCCGACGAAAATGGCGCTGTTGGTGAGTTCGCGTTCAGACACCAACAGTTTCATGTATTGGGCGACTTTGTCCGCGATTCCGAACCCGATGGCGTACACGAGGTATTTTTCCCACAGCACGAGGGATTCAGGGGGGTATTGTTTGATTTGCGAAAAATCGTTTAGGAATTTTTTGAAGTTTTCCCATTGTTTGTGATGAAGCGTTCCTTTTTCCGTGCGTTTGGAAATGATGTGCGCAAATACCGGGAACGCCAGAAACGAAATCCAGATTAAGAAAATGGCTCCGGCGGGGACGAGTATTGCCAGCGCAATAATGAACGCCAGGGTTCCGACGATGAGTCGTTTGAGTCCGGATTTTTTTTCGAAAAAATCCATTTTTTTGGCTTCGGTTTCAACGAGTTTTTGCCAGGCTTTGAAGTCTTTTTGGAATTCCCCTGTTTGTTGGCGTGTTTTTTCTTCGAATTTGGAGAACGCGAAGGGGTTTTGGTTGTCGGTGTATTTTTTGAGGAGTGACAGCAAGTGATTTTGGCTGTCGGATAGGGAAACGGGTTTTTTGGGATTCGCGTATCGGACGTTGTAATCGTAGTCGCGTCCGAACACGCCGAGGATTTTTTCTTTGGGTATTTTTTCGAATTGCAGGTATCCAAGCCACGCGAGGTAAAACATTTCGGCGACAAAGCTTTTGGAATCCGGCGTGTGACTAAAATCGCGGCTGAGCGCTTGCACGATGGCGGGACCGTATTCGTACGGTGGTTCGCGTTCATAAATCGCGTGATACGAAACTTCGGGATCTTTTCCGAACGATAAATACGTCCAGATGAGGAACCCGATGAATGCAAGAATCAAGAGCGGAATGAGAAAAATGGATAAGCTGTCGTAAAGCGCGAATTGTTTTTCCTCGCTTTCGATTTTTTGGAGTCCGGGCGAATTTTCGGTTTGCGCGTAGGTGACGGTGGTCAAGAGTTCGCGTGGAAACGCCATTCGGATTTCGACCCATTGGTTGGCGGGAGCGTACAGTGTTTGGAAGATGAGTTTTTGGTTGTTTTCAAGCCCCATTTTTCCTTCGATTTTGGGGTGCCCCCAGGAGTACACTTGTTTGGCGTCCGAAACGGGTTTTGGAAGAATGATTTCTCCGTACAGGTTGGTGACGGGAACTTCCCAGTTGTCGCCCCATACTTTCCAGTTGAGTTCGGCGACGTCGGAATACGCTTTGATCGCGTTTTCCAATCGGTAATGGATCGTGAACGTGCGGATTTCCGAGTTTGCGGTGTAGGTCCAGCGAATGCGGGTTTGGTTGTTGATTGGGGTGACGGTGAATGGAACGGGTGTTTCGTTTTCGGTCACGGAAATCTCGGATATGTGCCAGGAGCCATTGGGAATATCGCGGTATGCAAACGTGTATTGCCCGGAAAAAAGAAACGTGAGTGTTTCATCCGCGTCGATGCTGGCGTCGTCGTGGATTTGCATTTTGATGCTGGCGTTGGTGATGGAATACGATTTGGCCAGCAGGGGAGACGCTAGAAGCAACAGGCAAAGTAAAATCAATAGGATTTTTCCCCGCATATGAAGTACTTTAACAATTTGGATTTATTAATGGTTTTCTATGACGGGAAAAGGATTTGAACGATTGTCTGGATTGTTATTCGCAGTATCCTTCAGTGATGTAGGCGAAGTCGGGATAGAATCCGCTCATGCGGACCGTGATTTTGGTGTTGTCCGGGTGGTTGATTCGAATCGAGCGGCTTTTTTCGGTGAGGCGGCCGTCACAGAGAATCATTTGGTCGAAGTGATGATGGTAACAGGGAAATTCGTAGCTGGGTTCGTCCCACCAACCAATTTCCGGCCGGATATCATATTGGTCGTCAAACGTAGTTTCGTCTGGGGAACGCGTAAATACTTGGAAATCGCCTTCGGGCAGTATGCCGGGGGGCAATCCTGCGCCACAATACCGCCCGTCAAGAAATCCAATGAGCGGTTGGACCGCACCCAGAGGGCCGTTCTGGTAAAGGATGCGAACAACCCGGTTTTCATGCCGGTTATCCAACGCGTCCCAATACACTTCCAAATCGTTTATGATTTCAAGGATTCGGCCGCTGGCAGGCGTTGGAGTACACGCAATGTCGGTTTTGATCGGGTATAATTCACCTTCAAAGATTTGGCACAGGGCAGCGCCGGGAGTGTCGGGTTCCGGTTCGTCTGGTTCGGGGTCCGGCGAGCCGTCTCCGCCTTCATCAATGATTTCGGCCATTGTCTTGCAAATATTCGAGCGACAGAACTGGCCGATGGGACAGTCCGCATTGGTGGTGCAGGAACCGTCGTCCGGAGCCGGAGGGCTCTGGATTTTGGCAATGTATTTGAGGATGAGCCTGACCACGTTTTGGCGTTCGGAAGAGCAGAGACCGTCATCGCATAATTGTCCGGTGGGGCAGTCGGTGTCTTCGGTGCAGGTACGGTTAAGGGCTGCGGAGAACGGTTGGCTTGGTTGTTCAATTGGTTCGGGTTCATACGGTTTGGGTCCAAGCGGCGTTCTATCTTGTGTGTCCTCCACGCATCTGCGTCCAACGCATTTTTCTCCGTTGGGACAATCCGCGCTTGTGACGCATTGAGGCGTGCTGTTGGGACTGGTGAGTCGTCGCTGGGTTAATCCCGGGGCTCGGATTGTGAATGCGATCGTCGAGGCTGCGAGCAGGAGGAGTAACAACACGATGGCAAGTTTTCTCATTTTACTGATATCAAAACCGTTACTTTTAAATGTATCGAATTCCTTATGTTGACATGGCGTCAACGGATAATTCTTCGACGAAGCTTCCTTGGTTTTTAGTGGTGATTTTGGCCATCGCCTTGCTTTCGGTGGTCGTGTATGTGCTTTCGGATTTTTCGGGAAATTCAAACGATAACCGTGGCCTACCCGTGCGCAATCAGGATAATGCGTTGAAAAAATTTTCCGATACAAACAATGATCGCATTCCGGTGCGGCCGGATGATACCCCTTCACAGCCGTCGGTTCCGTCCGGAAGCATCGCATTGTTTTATCGCGCTTATTTGGGGGATGTGGCCAGTCGTTTGCCGGTTTCGGTGCAAAACACCGCCGATGGAAGCGGGTATGTAACCAACATTCGCTGGGAAACGAGTCATAAAGGCGTGGTGCGGTTTATTCCGGTGGTTGATCGTTTTGACGTGATGGCGTCCACGGTTTCGACTTCGTATTCGGAAAGTACGATTTATCCAATGACGCAAAATGGACGTTTGTTTACGGTGACGCGGCGAAGCACGAGTACAGTGCTAAACGAAGTGGATCCAAAAAACGCGTCCGCGATTTCCTCGACTACTTTTGACGCGACGAATCTGACGGTGGTGGGGGATAAGGTGTATTATCGTGATCGAATCGTGAATGATTTTTATGGCCGTCGGTCGGGCGGCGGCGCTTTGATGGTTCAGTCATTGGGGACGGCGAGCGGCTCGGACTTGCTTTCGTATGGGGATGCAGATAATGAAGGTGATTTTTTTACGGCTCAAAACGCGTTGCTTTCGGTGGTGACGGATTATGATTCCGAAACCGCGTCAATTCGAAGGCACGATCTGTTCACGGGCAAGGTGTCGGAAGAATTGTTTTCAAATGTTTCGTCCGGAACGTTTTTTTCCGGTAGTGACGCGTTGTATGGATATGTAAAAAATGGAAGCGTGTATACGGTCAAGCGCTTTGGTCTTGACGGCACTGCCAAGAGTCTTATTGAGGTGGCGCTTGATTCGGATGAAAAAGGCCTTTCGATCGACGAAGATAGTGGAAAGCTTTTGATTGTCTCATACGGAAGCGATTATTTGCTCAAAAGCGCGCAGTTGTATGATGTTGCTTCGAATTCGACGGAAGAAATTTCGATTGTTTCTTCGAGTGGTTTAAAGAGTCAAGAATACGCGTTCGTTTTTTTGAATTAAACTTGGTTGATAAACAGTCAAACGATTTTGTCGAGTACGTTTTCGAGTTCGAATTCTTCCAGGTCGTCGTAGCCTTGTCCGGTTCCGATGAAAAAAATGGGTTTTTTGAGTTCGTGGAGCACGGAGAGCGCGCTGCCCCCTTTGGGGTCGGTGTCCATTTTGGTGAGTACCACGCCGTCAATGGAAAGATGTTTGTCGAATTCTTTGACTTGGGCAAGCGACGCTTGTCCGGCGTATCCTTCCAGAATGAATAGTTTCAAGTCGGGTTTGCAGACGCGGATGATTTTTTCCAGTTCTTTCATGAGGTTTTGGTTGGTTTCTTGGCGTCCCGCGGAATCAATGAGAACTACGTCGATATCGTGGCTTTTGGCCGCGGCAATCGTGTCGAATCCGACGGCAGCCGGGTCCGCGCCATACGTGTGTTTGACGAGGCGGACGTTTAAGCGTTTGGCGTGTTGTTCGAGTTGTTCGATGCTGGCCGCGCGAAACGTGTCCGCGGCGGCAAGGATTGCGGTTTTGTTGTTTTTTTGCAGGAGCCGCACGATTTTGGCGAGTGTCGTGGTTTTTCCCGCGCCGTTGGGTCCAAGCAAGAGAATCACAAATGGTTTTTTGGTTTGAATGCGGAAAAGAAACGGTTGGTAATCGGGAATTTCAAGGCTTGTGACGAGCGCGTGTTTGATTTCGGTTTTGATGAATTCGTCGATGTTTTGTCGGCTGGAAATCTTTTTTCCGACCAGGCGTTGACGCATGGCGTCAACGATTTTGATGGCGGTTTCTTGTTCGACGTCGGCTTCAAGCAACGCGAATTCGAGTTCGTCCAACAGATTCGCGATTTCTTTTTCGCCTAGTTCGATTTCTCCGGAAAAAATCGCTTTTGTTTTTTCGAGGATTCCGATTTTGGTTTTGAGTTCGCGTTTGTCTTTTGCAATCGGCTTTGATACGGATGGTTTTTCTTTGGGTGGTTTTTTTCCAATCATGGGGGTTTTCAAAACGGGTTTTTCTGTGGGTGTGATTGGAACCGGTTTGTCTTCGAAAATAGGTTCGATTGGTGTGTTCGAAAGCGTTGCTTTGGAAGAATCGGCTGGTTTGGCGTTTTCTTCGCCGGTTTTTTGTTGAATGGTTTGTTTAAGTTGGTTTGAGAATTCGCTGAGTTTTTTTTTGAGTAAGTCGAACATGGGAATCCGTCATTGCCGGTTTTTGTCTCCCAGGCTCCGTGCGACTTGCGTTAAACTGTTGATGTTGGCCATGTGTTTGCGTTGTTCTTCGGATATTTTGGCGATTTCCATTTCGGCTTCTTTTTGTCGGTTTTCAAGGCCTTTGAGGGCTTCGGGAATGCTGGCGGGTTTTAGGATGGCGCCGCCCAATGTAATGAGTACTTTGTCGGTGGTCACGAGGTTGGCGTCCATATAGACTCCTGCTCCAAGCGATATTTTGACGCTTTTGTCTTCTTTGAGCTTTTGAACGGTGTTTAATGCTTCTTGAACGATCAGGGTTTCTTCTAAGTTTAACCGGTATTTTTCCATGCGTTCTTGCAATGCTTCAAACGAAGCGCGTTCTTGCTGAAGCATTTGGATGGCTTGCTGAAAATTCATTTGAATGGGTCTTGGTTCGCTCATCGTGTTCATTCCTTGGTCTCTTTGCTTTCGGTGATGTTGATGGATCGCCGTTTGACTTTATTCTTGGAACCGAAAAGGGTTAAGACTTTTTCGCTTGCGTGGTTTGCGTTGTTGGCTGAGACTTTTTTGACAAACGGCACGTTTTTTTCGCCGAATTGTACGGTTCCTTTGATTTCGAATGTTTTGGTTGTTTGTTTTTTCATGGAATCACCTTTCTTTTATGACAGTGCTTCGTCAATCGCAATCATTTCGTATCCGGTCGTGTGTTCTCCGACCAACGCGCCGAAACTGTTGGCGGTCACGCTGTTTCCGACGAACAAGTCGCCGTAATTGGCGCTTGACGGGTTTCCTTTGAGACCGGTTTTTTCTTCGAGGATTTTGTATTCGTCGGGTCGTGTTTTGGGGTGGCAAACGAATCCTTTGTTGGTCAGAATGCTTGCGCTTCCGGCGAGATCGGATCCGGCGATCGTCACGCGTTCAATGGGGATGTTGAGTTCGCGTTCAAGGGTTTTGCGGGTTTCTTCGCGCAACGCGTTTCCGCAGAGCCCGATATGGTCGTTGATCGACACCATGTTTCCGATGGCTTCGACCGTTGGAATCACGCTGGTTTTGATTCCGGTTTTTTCCAACGCGTCGATTTCTTTTTGTTCCACCATGCTGGGTAAGCAGACGCGGTTTTGGTTGGCGATGCAGAGCACGCCGATGATGGACGCGTTCGCGATGCGGGTTTCGATCGGTTCGACGCCGAGGATGTTTTGAATCGTTTTTTTGTCTTTGGGAATCAATCCGTCGGGAACCAGGCAGAATTTGTCTGTTGCTTTGAGAAACACTCCGACAAAGGGGCTGCCTCGAATGGATAGTTTTTGGACGCGCATGGGGTTCCTTACTTCAGTTCTGCGGCCCTGGCGTTGTCTTCCTTGGCCTTTTTTTCCGCCAGTTTTTGCTCTTTTTCCTCTTCTTTGGCCGCTTCTTCTTTTTTTTCGGCGGGTTCTTTTTTCTCTTCTTCTTTGGCATTGGCTTCTTCTTTTTTCTTTGCTTTTTCCTTGGCGTCTTTGGTTTTCAAATAGGCGTCTATTTCCTTGGTTTTTTCAAGGAACGCGCGGACGGTTTCTTTTTCGACCAAAAGAGAAACGGTGATGCGCGCGGGAATGTTAAACGTGGATTGGCTCCAGATTTCCCGGTTGATTCCATCGGAGAGACGGATGTTGGCGATTTTTTGTCGCGTGTGTTTTTTGATGTCGTTTCGGATCACGCTGATCGCTTTGTTCGCGCGTTTTTTTGCCGAGGCGCGTCGTGCTTGGGCAAGCGAAATCGTCAGGGTTCTGGTTTGGGTTTCTGTTTTCTTTTTTGGAGCCATTTTCAATCACTCGTAAATTTATCGTCGTTCTCCGGTTTTTTTGTTGTATTTCTTGATTTGCGACCGGATTTTTTTGCGTTGTTGGGTTTTGGTTTTGATTCCCGCGGTTTTCTTGTTTTGCGCCGCGAATTCCAGCATCAGGTGGGTTTCTCGCCAGTGTCGGCGTTGTTTTTGATTGTAATGCCGCTTGCCGCTTTTGACGGTGACCCAGACGGGCGCGGGGCTTAAGCGATCGCTGATTTTTCGGCGGATCGTAATTAAGAAATCTTTTTCTTCCTGTGTTTTTCGGCTTCCCATAGTTCATCCCTTTTTTTATTTTCGTTTGATGCTGGTTTCTCGTTTTTGGCTTAATCGTTGCAATATTTGTTTGAGTTGTTCTCCGCTGATTTTTCCCGAGAACTGTTTGTTTTGCGCAAGAAACAATATGGCTTGCGTTGCTTTCATATACAGTTCCGGGTTGACCAAGCGCACGTTGGATAACCGTTCTTTGGCCGCGGTTTCAAGAATCGATCGCAACAAGGCGTCGATTTTTTGCGCGGTTTCTTGTTCGGCTTGTGATTGCGCTTGTTTTTCCATCAATCTTTTTTTGTACTCCTCTTTGGTGTTCGAAAACGATTCGTCGGTTTCATCGTTCATTTATTCTTTGCCTTCTTTTTTGGGTCGGTCCGACTTTTTACCGTCTTTTTTTCTGTCGTCTTCCGGTCGCTTCGTCATGGCTCCGGCGGCTTTGGTTTCGCGTTCGCGATTGAGTCGTTCGACGTGTCTTGCTTTTCGATTTTCGACCATTTGCTTGACCCGGTTTTCGATGTTCGGGTAAAGGTCATTGGCGGTTTTGGTTAAAAGCGCTTGGCCTTTGCCAGTGACTTCGCGTCCTTTTTTGGCTTTTTTGATGAATCCTTCTTTTTCAAGGGTTTGAAGGCATAATCGGATGACTTTTCCGGATGCTTTGGTAAATTTGTGGGGTCGAACACCGCGGTTTTTTCGTCCGCCGTAATAGGTTCGTAAGGATTCGGTTCCAAGGGGACCGTCTTTGTAGACGCGGTACAAAACAGATGCCATTCGGATCGAGTACCAATCGGCTCGGCTAGGCGCGCGTTCTCGGTGGGCGCCGCTTTTAACGAATTCAATAAATGCGGGTTGTTTGAATCCCGGGCTTTGGGTTAATTGGGCGGCAATGTCTTCAATGAGCAGTGCGCTGGGCACGTCGAATGCGGTCACTTTTTTCATGATAGGTTCCTCGGCTAGAAAAATGATTGAATTACAAGTGCTTTTTTTGCGCCTTTCGGCACTTTGGCTTGACCTTTAAAAGGAAACCAAAAAAGCGGTTTTTTGTATTACTACTTAATCTTCAAACAGGTTTTTAAACGTATTCGGGTGTCCAAAATCGCGGTCAAAACGCGTTTTTTGGCCAAGTTTTTTATATTTTGGATTCGTTTCTTGTACTGTTCTGCTCATGTTTTCGTTTAAACATTTTTTTTCTTTGGGTTCCGGTTCCGTATTGTTCGGGAAAATGGGAATGGTTTCGTCTGTCATAAGAATCGCGTTGGGTTCGTGCTGTTATTGCGGTCGCGTGGTATTTAATGGTTTTTTCCGCTTGAACCGCTGGTGGCATTCTTGGCATTCAATCATAATCCAGTTTTTTTGGACGGTTGTTGCCTTGTTTTTTCCTTCGACCAAAAACGAGCGGCATTTTTTGCAGTACGCGGTTTTGAGTTGATCGGGCATCCGCACGCGGTTTCGGGTTCCGATGCGTAGCGCGAGTTTTGTCCATTCGTGGCTGTAGTGCGGATTGTAGGAAAATTCTTCGGAGGCAAGCTGGAACAATCGCTCGATTCGCTCGGTGGCGAGTTGTTCGACGAAGTTTTTGGTTTTGGGTTTGTTCATCGGGTCCTTCCGCGAGTAGAGTAAATTCTGGCCAGTTGCCGGTGGGTGTATATCTGTCGTGCGAGTTCATCGATGAGGCTTTGCGAGATTTTGGGTCCGTGGGAGGCGTTCACTTTTACCGCGACGGCGCGTGCGAATTGAATAAAATGAATTTCGGTTTCTTCTTGGACCATTTTGGCGTTGGAAACGAAGGTTTCGGCTTCCGCAAGCGACCGGACTTTTTGCGGATCTGAAATTTTGGGGTCCGCCCAGATTTTTTGCGCGAACTGGTCGAAGCTTTCTTCCGCTTGAACCGCCAGCTTGCGTTTTTCGCGCAGGTGCATTCGCAGTTGTTCGTATCTGGGAGTGGCTTTGACGGCTTTGACGAGACGCGGGACTGCGACTTTCCAGATTTCTCGGAACGAATTAAAGTTTCGCTGGCTTTCGTCGCGAAGTGTTTCCATTTCTTCCAGGTTCGCGGCGGCTTCGATCATGCGGCGATTGATCCAATCCGGTAACCGGATGGTATCGGGATAATCGATCGCCAAGCGAAACATCGCGTTATGGAATTCTTGCTCGTGTTGAAGCGAAGTAATCGCGCGCCAAGCCAGTTGGTTTCCGTGTCGGGCCATTCGCAAAGGGGAAAGCCACTTTTCGGATTCAAGCAATAAGCGGTATTTTTTTTGTTCGATTCGGTACTGTTGTTGTGATTTAACGAATCGGTCATGTGCGTCCCGAAATGCTTGAATGGCCTTTTTTTTTCTGTTTTCTTTTCCACCGGGTCTTTCTTTTCGTGGCTTTGGCATGCTTTGTATTGTGTATTTCGGTATTTTTAGACGTATGGGTCGAAAGGGGTTGGGGAGTAATATTGGAAGGCAAAACCAGGCGCGGTTGTTTAAAAGCCAGCAACGTTAAAAATAGCAAGTGCCTTTATTTTGCATTATGTCAAAACCAATTGCCAAAAAAGTGGGCGACAGAAGAATGGTCGAACGCAGAGTCAAGATTAATAGCATAGGCACAGTTACCCGCCCAAATGAAGGTGGAATAGTGCCGATTTATTGGCGGCAACAGGAAGGCGCGACGAACAACCGACGGCAAGGAGAAAGACGAACCGGAAAAGTGGATAGAAGAAAAGAAACCATTACGCGGCGGTCTGGAAACGAACGCCGACAATCGCAACGGGGGATTGTTAAGTGGTACGCGGAGATTCCAAACGGGGCAAAGGAAGCACTCTTGAAACAAATCCAGCAAGACGAAAAACAAGGGAGATCTTTTACACGACGCGGCTCACAGAATCGGATTATTGTAATGGACAAAAAGGATTTCCAATCTTTAAAAAATAAAAGACGATTTCATAAGATAGAATACAAAGGAAAACTGTACGTGCCCGAAGGTATCGGTTCGGGGAAGGGCCGCACTGTTCCCCGCGTACAGGTAGGAAAAATGTATTTAACTGAACGACGAAAGCGGGATAAGGGCGGCAAGCGCTATGGTCCTCTGAAATATGCAGAACGCCGAAAAAGCCCGGGACGACGCGCAACCGATAAAAACTAGGGCCCTATTTTTTTAAACAAAAACCCACTTCCAGAACTTTTTAAACAAGCACCATCAAAAGGGGTGGCGTAATATTATGCAGCAAAATCGGGTTATTTTTTTTCTTTGGTAAAAGAATGCGTCCGCCGGGAGTTGAACCCGGACCCAGAGCTTGGAAGGCTCTCATCATACCGCTAGACCACGAACGCGAAAAACAGTGGTATACATCTTGGTTTCGGGAATCATTTTAATACTTTTTATTGATGGTATCTTCGGTTTTATAGTCGGTGATGGATTTGACGGGTCGATTGATTGTTTTTGAGGGAACGGACGGGTCTGGAAAAGCCACGCAATCAAAATTGTTGTTGGACCGGTTGCAGCGCAAAGGGTTTGTGGCGGAGCATTCGGGGTTTCCGCGGTACACCGAGCGTTTTGGTCGACTGGTGGGGCAGTATCTGGCGGGCGAGTTTGGGACAAAAGAGGAGCTGTCTCCCGAGTTCGTGGCGCTATTGTATGCCCTGGATCGGTATGATTTCAAGATTGAATTGGAGCGCCGATTGAATCTGGGAATCAACGTCGTGTGCGATCGTTTTTCGGCCTCCAATTTCGCGCATCAAGGCGGAAAGTATTTGTCCAAGCCGGATCAAGACGGTTTTATCAAGTGGGTTAAAGGCGTCGAGTCGCGTTTGCCAAAGCCGTTCAAGACGATTTTTTTGAATCTTCCGCCCAAGGCCAGCCGTTCGATGCTGGAAGGCGCGGACCGAAAACAAGAGTATCGCAAGGGAAAAACAAAAGACGTTCACGAGTCCGATGAAGCGTATTTGAACCGGACGTTCGAGATTTACAAACGATTGGCGAAAGAGGATTCGAATTGGATTTGGATCGATTGCGCTTTTTTGGAGGACGGAGAATGGGTGATCCGTTCGAAAGAAGAAATCGGGGTCGAGATCTGGAAAAAACTGGAACCGTTTTTGAAAAAATCGGATGGATGACATGGTGCGTCGGGTTCGTCGGGTAGGAGAGCTTGGGACAGGGCTTTGGCCGTCGAAAATCGTTGATTTTGCCCTAAATCCCCGTCATTCGAAAACGGAATTCGTCGGCGTGGATTCTTTGCCGAAAGTGGATTATGGGCGTTTGTTGCGTGAAAGAGGCGCGAAGGAAAAACCGACGAATTTGACGGTTTTGAGCAAAACCGATGCGGTGGCGTATCTTTTGGCGCGTCCCGCGAATTATTTTTCGCATGTGTACGCGCATTTTTTGCTGCAACACGTCGGTTTTGAAGTCCGAAAAAAATTGCACGCGGAATTGTTTCGAACCCTTCAACCGGGCGCGCGTTTTACCACGGTGGACGAGGCGCATTACGGTCCGCAGTTTCGGTCCGAATTGGTGGCCGCGGGTTTTGTCGTCAAGATGAAGCGGTTGACGCCCAGGGAATTGCTTGGCATCGGAAGCGAAAACAGCAAAATGAACGCGCAAGCGAAACTGGATATGGCAAAAAACATTCGCTTGCTTAGACTGACGTTGACCGCAAAATCTTTTCAGGCGGCACTGGACCATGACAAACGGGTTTCCATTCAAGCGGTGCGTCAAAAGCTTTTGGCTCGAAAAGGGAATCAGACTCCGGAAGGCCGAAAAGCGGTGGAGCGGATGTTGTCGGATCCGGATTTGATGTATTCGGAAAAACCTTTCGTGCGGTTGATCGCGATGAAGCCGCGATAAAAAATATGTGTGCGCCCGCCGGGAATCGGACCCGGGCCACGACGTTGGCAACGTCGCATTCTACCATTAAACAACGAGCGCTTTTCAATAATTCGTGTTCTATCTATTTCTGCCTAAAGAACCTTTTTAATGCTTTTACTATTATCCGAAAATCGCTTTGAAAAAGTTTTTCAGCGCGTTCCACAAAGCGTCCAAAAACGAATTGGTTTCTTCCGGTGGTGCGGGTGTTTGAATGTTGGAATCGGGCGGGGTGTCCGGATCGGGTTTTGAAGCGGGTTTGGGTTCGGGAATCATAAAAGAATACGCGTGGTTTTTGTCGCCTTGAATGGAAACCAAAAGCGAACCGGGAACCGGGTCGGGAAACCGGACATTCATTCGAAGGGTTTGCTGGGGTTCGATGGGTGCTTGGGATTGGACGCGTCGGGTTCCTTGGACCAGTTCGATGGTTACGGGAATGGTTTTGGTGCTGGTGTTTTGAATTTGGGTTTGAATCGTAAACGCGTCGTTTTCGACCATGGGGCTCACATCCAGTACTTGGATCGCGTCTTGGGAAATGGGGTCATTGACTTTTACGTCGGGGCGGATTTCGATTTTGCTTTCGATGGTTTGATCGGGTAATGCGAGGCGTACTCCGTATGTCGTGATGTAACCGGGTTTTCCGGTTTTTGGGGTGGTGGCGGTCCAGGAAACGGTTTTTTTTTCGTTGGGAAGCAACAGGATTTGTTTGGATCCTTGGCTGATGGAAAAATCGGGGTGTAACGCGAGTTCCGCTGGAATGATAATCGTGCTGTCGGTGAGGTTGGTGAGTTCGGCTTGGAACTGGATGTTTTGGTTGAGTCCGGCGCGGGGATGCTGGATGAATCGAAGCACCACAAGATTGCTGATCGTCTGGAATTCAAGGGAATTGAGGTCCACGTAGGGGTCTTGAAGGCTTGCGGTGACGTCGATTCCATTCACCGACGTGGTGAAAATCAGCACGTTTTTGAGTTGGTTCGTGTCGGTGGTTTTTCCAAGCGCGACGTGCATGGCGTCGAGGTATCCGGCTTCTCCGTACGTGGCGTCGACTCCGATCCAGCCGGTTCCGGGCAAGTAGCTTTCGGTCCAACCATGGTTCCCGAATCGTTGTCCGTCAAAACTGATGCCGGTGACGTATCGGGTGGGGATTTTTTTGATCCGTAAAAAAGCGGCGGTGAGATTCGCGAATTCGTCGCATACTCCGGCGCGGTTTTCGTATGTTTGTCGCGCGCTCCACACGCCGTTGTAATAGGTTCCGTAATCGTACGCGATGTTTTCGTGCACCCATTCCGTGATGTGTCGGATGGTTTCGAGTTCCGAGGCGCTTTGGAATTCGAGTTGGACTTTGGCGGATAAAGTGGCATCATCCGACTCGATGTAATCGCTGGGCAAAATGAATTCGGTGTTTTCGGTCATGGGTCGTGTCAAGTTGTAATCCTGGTGGAGCGCGAATCGCGCGCGGGTTTTGATGATGGCGTCTGAATAGATGTCAAACGACGGGTCTTGGAGGTATTGCACGAGGTTTTTGAGTTCGAATACGGCGTATCGGTTTCCTTCGATGGTTTCGTATCGGGGTTCGATGGTTTGGTTTTGAATCACGAGTTTTTCGCTGTTTTGCTCGACGGTTTGTCCCGGATAGTTTTGGAACGTGAGCAGTTTGATGGTCATGGTATCTTGGCTGGTGAGGTCTCCGGAAAACCCGCCGGAAACATGCATTTGCACGTGCGCTTTCATTTCTCCGACGGTGTTGGGGTTGATTTCGAGTTGTGCGCAGGCGGTCGCGGTGAAAAAAAGCACGGTCAATAGAACTGCGGTTACGCGCATGTATCTTTGATGGTTTTTGCGATTTTTAATGGTTTTGCCCGGTTTGGCTTTGTCTATAACGCCTGATTAATTTTCGACTTTGCGGGCAACTTGGTTTCGTTGCGGGCAGAATCTGGGCGTAATGCCCAATTCGTGCTTTTCGGTTTTTCCCCTATGGTACGGCTTGATAGGGATTATTATGTTTTTCTGGGGTTTGATTAAATTGTTGTTCCGGTAAAGGTGAAAAAATACAGAAAAAAATAGTCGGACTATTGCTCTTGCTTTGCTTGGCTGTTAACGCCAACGCGGTCACGGAGCGTTTCATTGATCCCACCGCCACTGGTGCTGCAAACGGAACGAGTTGGACGGATGCTTGGACGACTTTTTCGGCGGCGTTGACGGGTTCGGTTACGCCTGCGGCCACGGACACAGTGATTGTGTGGTGGCGAAACGGAACGTACATCGAGAACAATTCTGGAATGCTGCAAATTTCTCAATCATACACCAACATGGTGACTTTTCGTCACGACGAAAACCAAGCCAGTATCAGTGGACTCATTACGGGATTAGTGGGGGGTGCAAGTTCTAACGATACACCGATTCGAGTAGCAGGTCATACAAGAAATATTACTTTTGAAGACCTTAATTTTGCGTCAAGACAAGTCGTTGTTTCCAATGCGGATAGCAATGCGGATTTCAATTCGAGCGCGGACTTGACTTTGACGGTGAACACTACGACATTTTACGAGGGGACTGGATCACTCAATTTAACCAAAACCGGAACCTTATCGATAGACGCGAACGCAGCCAAAGAAGTCACTTCAAGATATTATAATATTGGCAGTAACATGAGTTTTTCCATTTATATCAAAGATGCAGCCACACTCGCCAAACTCGTAGATACTAATTCAATTGTGGTTCGAGTTGGGTCTGACGAAAACAATTATTTCGAACACCCCATCAACAAAGCAAATCTAACTGCTGATCAATGGAATCATATCAAAGGACAGAGAACCAACAACCAAAAAGGAAGCCCTACTCTTACGGCAATAGATTATTTTTTCGTTGGAGTACGAGCCACTTCCACAGCCACGACGTGGTCAAACGGAGATATTCTTATTGATCGAATCATGACCAATGCTGGATCGGCTTTCACACTAAACTATTCGGCTGTTGATGTGGACGTTAATAATTTGGTGTTCAAACGGGTTACTTTTGACCAAGGAGATACGTATGGATATGCCCCGTTTTGGTACAACCCGAATAATACAACTGGTTCGAACGATGTTCGAGACATCAATTTCGAACAATGCAATTTTTTGAATGCAACCACCAACACAGCGGCTGCGCTTTCCGGAATTAATATTACTGCAAGCAAAACCACTAACCACTTCTGGAACCTCGTCGTTAAAGATTCGAATTTTTCCCAAACAGGGGCACCGGGACCATACGGAATTTACCTCAACGGCGCTCCCAATTTTTTGATACAAAATGTGCGAATTGTGGGCGGGGTTTACACTTTTAACATTCCCTTGACCCAAGCAACTCAAGCCACTTTAGGAACCTCGACTTGGGGAACGATTGAAAACTCTTATTTTGAATCTACCGCCACATCTGGACATGCCGCCGTCATCGGAACCAACCTAAACGACGGAAACCAAATAATCATCCGAAACAATCATTTCGTGTCTCCGAAAGAAAACGGAGTCGTTTTCAAAGGCTCGTTCAATGTATTGTTTGAAAAAAACACAATTGAAACCCGTACATCGGGTGGATCCGCAATCATGTTCAAGGGTTGCGCCACCTGTGTCGCTCAGAACAATTACGTGGTCGCAAAAGGAAGCGGACTCGGAGGAAGCGATGATTCAGCAAACTGGAAAAACCAAAACACGATTCATCGACTGAATCGCATAAAAGTGGTGGGTCCAACTGGATCTATTTTTAGCTTTTCAGACAATGGAAATGAACTTGGTGGAAACCTTGTCAACCAAAACACATATGACGTGAACAACACGACTGCGTCCAGTCCTTTCGGAAGAATCGGAGCAGATTCAACATTGGTTACACTCGCCGAAGCCAGAACCGCGTGGGCAGACTACAATGCTTCATACGCTACGCATGACAGCGATTCCAACGTGGCCAAATTGACGGTTTCAACGACATTGGATTCAAACACACCAAACCCCGTAACTGCCACTTCCAATACGGGCATTACTGGCTTAGTCACAGTGCAATTCGCAAGCGAATTAGTGACTGATGTGAACCTCCAATCAATCACCGATTTCACAGGCGAATTGACGTGCACGAATGCCAACTGGGCAAACTATAAAAATCAAAGCGGATCCATCGACAGAAACTATTCCGCCACCGAAATTTCGTGTAATTCGTCCGCACAAACCGTTGTGCTTGACATTAATGTGGCGGCTGGAACCCAAACCAACACACTATCCTTTGACACCAATAAACCAACAGCAACTTGGGATGGAAACGCAGGCTGGCAAACCACCGATGCCAACCTGCATCTTACCTGCATAGACGGAAACTCAGGCTGTTCAACCACGAAATATCGCATCGATTCAGATACAAGTTCGGCCATCACGTGGGGCACGTGGCAAACGTACGATTCCAACGTCTTGATTTCTACCGATGCCAACACCGCAATCCAATTTTATTCTACGGATGTTGCCGGAAATGATTCCAACACTGGCGAACCGACTGCGTATTACGCGATGATTGACAAGACTGCGCCTACAACCACCATCAATCCCGTTGATGGCGCTCAAAACCCGACAGAGTTTCAAATCACCTGTGTCGACCCGCTTTCAGGCTGTAGTACGATCAAGTACCGCATCAACTCAGGAGTATGGACAACTTATTCAAGCGCCGTTTCAATCAGCGGAAACGGAACCTGGACAATCGATTACAACGGCACCGACTCCGCGGGAAACATCGAAACCACTCACACGGCCACCTACCAAATCAATCCAGGCGACGCACCCATCGACTCAGGAAATAGTTATTTTCCACAACCAAAACCGTCTTTGATTACGAACACGACCGAGATAAGCAATAACTCGAACCCCACATATCCGCCTGATTCAAATTCAAAGTTTTTTGACTTGGAAAAAGTCGTGACTCCGGAAATCAAAGCCGCAATTGAAGAAGCCAAAAAACCCGAAAACCTCGTACCCTTTATCCTCATCATCTTCGTAGTGGGAGCCGGGTTGTTTTTTGTGTTCAAAAAATCAGGACGCGGATGATAAACTCTACAAAAGCAATCGACATTGCGATTGGCGCGGACTGGAACGCAAATAGCAACAATCGCGTTCGAATAAATGTTCTTTTCTTCAAGCGAATAAATAATCAGTAAAACGCCCACCAACTGAGCAATAACTTTTGGTCCCAATAGCCAAAGCGGATTATTACCCCCGCCATAAAAACAATACGGTGGGTTCCTGCAAGCCACGGGTTTTTCTTGTTTATCCTCTGACCACTCCCTGTAGGGGCACGTTTTGGGCGTTGTGGGCAGAACCACTTTGCAGGCAAAGCCGGTTTGTCCGAAGCATTAAAATACCGGTTTTGAGTTATTGTTCTTGGTGAAAAAAATGAAAAAACCTTTTTCGTTGGCGGAATTAAACGCCGAAGTCAAGCAATTGGAATCGCGTTCAAAAGTCGCCGAAAAACATTTGCACGCCTGGTTTTTGAGCCGCGTGAAGCGGTTGAAAAAACACATCGCGTCCCTGCGCAAACAAAAAGCAAAAAAACTGGCGAAAAGTCAAAAAAAGAAACCCGTTCGGAAAAAACGCTTAGTCAAAGTTCGTTGAGTTCGCGAACGATGGTTCGAAAGCGTTCCAGATGGCCCGCGTGGTCTACCGAAAGCCAGTGATCGGGATTTTTGCCGGCACGCGCGTCTTCAAACCGGTTGATCATGGCGCGTAACCGCAACAGTTCGTTTATTCTTCGTTTGAATACCGCTCTTTTTTTCGGGTTTACTAAAACGGATGGCCGAAACCGCAGTCGTACGTTATGAAACGAGTATTCCAATCCTGTTTTTTTCCATTCTTTTAATTGGCTTCGAATGGCTTGCGCGGACCAGTATTCGGCGGCTTTGGAGCGCGACCAACTTTTGGCCGCACGCGTGGTTACGCGAGTCGCGTGTTTGATTCTTCGGCCAAGCGGTACATGGTTTCGATTCAAGGCAGTCCTTGTTGCGGGCATGTCATATTTTTGTTTTTTGGGATTTTTATTACTTACTTTTGGTTTTAGGACAACGCTTAAATAGGGGGTTAGCCCAAAGAAATACGATCGACATGGGTTTGTTGCTTCGAAGGAAAAAACCGGTTCAAAAAACGCCTGCCGTACCCGGGCGTTTCAAGCGATTGGTGTCACGAGTATCGGATTCGATTGCTTTTGCGCGTCAGAATCGCGCGCATAGACGCGCCGCGAAAAAAGCCGATGCAGAGTTGCGTGCGATGGCTTCGCGTAGTCGATCCGCGTCAGCGGTTTCTTCGGAAAAGCCGGTGGTGTCGAAGTCCAAATGGTTTTCGGTGGGTGCGCGTATTCGAAACTGGCGTTCGGCGCGCCGGGAAACAAGCGATCGGGAAACTAAAAAACAGATTGATGCACTGGTATTGTTGACGCGAAAGCGGGATCGGTTGATTGAAGAGCTGGCGGGCGGTTGGAATCCGTTGACTCGGGTGGCGCGAGGTTCGCACGCAACCATCAACGCGGGTGTACGCGGAATGGCGTTGCATGATCCGAAAGTCGCTGCGATTCAGCGCGAAATCAATTCCGTGTTGGAATCATTGACGGGTTCGTCGTTTGAAGGCCGAAAATTAAAACGGATTTCGTTTCAGAATTTGCAGGGATTTTTGGGTTCGGACTATCGCGTTTCGAATTTGAATTGGTCGGGATCTGTTCCAAAACGCGGAAAAAACGCGTTTTGGGATTTGGGAATCCACCCGCAAAGTTAGTGGGCCCGGCCGGAATCGAACCGGCAGCCTTCGCAGTGTAAATGCGACGTTATACCACTAAACCACGGGCCCAAGGCAAATCAAAGTGGACTACCAATTCTTTGGAAGAAACTTTTAAATACTCCAATATTGTATGTATGACTACATAAGGTGGTTTTTTGAGACGGTTGATTTTATTGCGTTTGGGCGGGCGTGAAGTGCACTTGCCGAAACTGATTGGCGTTTTTTTGCTGGTGTTTGCCGGCTTGATGTTTGTCAAAGCCGTGGCACTCATGGTGGATTCGTGGGACGCGATCCAGAATTTCACGCAATGTACACCAACGGATGCCGCTGTGTGCGGAGAAGCCTTGTATCGCGCCACGGGTGTTTCGATTTGGGCGGGCCAGTCGGTGTTGACGGCAACCCAATTTTGGGCGGCGTTGCTGGGTCCGATTGCCAACGTGTTTTTTTGGATGATCGTTCTGTTGATCGGAATCATCTTCTATAAATCCGGTCACATGGTGCTTCCAATTGAAGAATCAGTGCGCGATTTGGCGGACATCAAAAAAAGACACCGTTGAATTTCGGTTCTTTTTTTTTATTTTTTTTTGTTTTCTGGAGTCGGATGACTCGTTTTTCTGAAGAAGAATTGCCGGGGAAAACGGTTTCCCCGGGCTTTTTGCAAAACGCAAAAAGACTGTTTTATTCTTTGATTTCAATCAGGTTCATGCCTTTGGCATCTTCGACTTTTCCGAGTTTGATTCCAACCACGGTTTTGACGCCTTGTTTGCTTGCGGCTTCAACAAGTCGTTTGGTGATGATTCCATCAAACACGATGGCGGAAACGTTCTTGGATTTTTTGAGTTTTATCAAGAGTTCCTTGATCGTGCTTTGTTCCACGACTTGGTGGTTGTCGTCAAGCAGTTTGGCGGACAACGTTCCTTTGATTTCGGATAAAATCGGCCGGAATTTGTCGCGTTCTGCGGTGTTTTGGGTCGCACTGGTATGAACCGTTTGCAGTGACGTGAATCGCGGCATGGTTTGGGGTACGTTGGTTTGCGATTCGGTCATCGGCATGGGTTGTTCGAATCCGGGTTCGAAAGAATTGAATCCGGCGGGTCGTTGCGGGCGGTTGAATTGGTTTCGGTCGCCAAAGCGTCCTCCCCGGTCGTTTCGAAATCCTCCGTTTCTAAATCCGTCGCGTGGTCCGCGGTCGTTGAATCTTCCGCTGCCGCGTCGGTCGCGTGGACCGCTGGGTCCGTCGCGCATTGTGCGCGGTCCGCGTTTTGGCAGCCGGTCTCCTCGAGGGGCTCGGTCGCCGTAGCGTGATTCGCCGGTTCGGGGGTTTCCGAATGCGCGTTCGACGTCGCTTTCTTTTTTGAGGCATTGAAGGATTTCTTTTTTGGTGAGTTCTTCGACTTCTTTGCCGTCGGGTGCGCGTACGACCGCGTGAATGTTCGCGATTTCTTTGAGGTTTCGCGCGTTGAGTTCTCCGCCGCGGTCTCCGTCAACGAATGCCACGATTTTTTTGATTTTGGCGAGTTCGAGTACCGTGTTGGGTACTTTGGCGCCGTCCATGGCGATCACGTTGGTGATTCCGTTTTTGAGCAGGTTGATGACGTCTGCGCGTCCTTCCACCAAAATGACTTCTTCGCTTTTGTCCACGTCGGGTCCGGCGGGTAATTTGTCCGCTCCGTACTCGATCATCTGGGCGGTTCGGACTCCCGCGCTGATGTCTTCGCGTAATTCCGCGATGTCAGGGGTTTGTTCCTGCATGAATTTGGCGAGCAGTTCTTTGGCGCGATCCGTGATTTTTTCGCGTTTTTCGGCGCGTGTGTCTTCGATGCGTTCGGTTTCGAACTTGGCGTCGTATGGGCCGACTTTGTCGACGCTTTCAATGGCGGCGGCAAGCATCGAGGTTTGAACCGAATCGATGCTGGATGGAACAATGAGCGCTCCGGTGGTTTTTCCGTTGATGATCACCGGTTCGATTTCAATGCGGCCGATTTTTCCGGATTGCTGTAATTCTTTGAGATCCATACTGGCGCCGAGTAATCCTTCGGATTGTCCGAAGACGGCTCCGACGACGTCGTGTTTGTCCACGATGCCGGATATTTCGAATTTTGCGACAATGCGATATTTGGCTGAACTTAAGTAGGTCTTGGCCATTTTGTTTTCACTCCATTTGTTGTTGATTCAGGGGTTTCCCTGTCAGTGGAGAATCAGAGTTGGTTCACACGTTTTTTCAACCGATTTTTATTTTTTTTCGGTTGCTTTTGTGTCCGGTCAGAATTGTTACGTTGGTTTTGTATTTTTTTTTCAATTCTTGGACAATTTCTTGATTGGCCTTGTCTTTTTGGGCCGGATTTTTTGTTTTGATTTTGATTTCGTGTGTGAGGGGGTCTTCCATGATGCAAAATTGTTTTGCATTCGGAATGACCTTGGCATTAAGCACAATTTCTTTCACAAAAAACCTCGTAGGGTTTTTTCAAGAGGCATTCGCCTGTTTAAACTCTGATTTTCCTATATAATGTAAAACAGCAAGGAATATTAACTGGCCGGTTTTGCCTTGGTTTGTCATAATCGCCGTTTTTATGGTTGATTTAGGCTTAAAACCCTTTTTTTGATTTTTTCTTTTCGCCGGCCTTTTTCAAAAAGACCGATCGTCATCCTTAAGTACTCGGTCTTCGTTAGTATATAACGCCCAATTGGTGTTTTCTTGTCGCATTATAATAAAGGCTCGGCTGCCGAGCGCGAGCTAATCGGCCTGTTTTATGACCAAGGTTTTGCGGTGGTGCGAGCCGCAGGAAGCGGAACGAACGCGTTAACTTCTCCGGATTTGGTGGTGTTGCGCAACGGAAAAGCGTTTGCGGTCGAAGCCAAGGCATGGGCCAAGAACAATTTGTCCATTGACCGGATTCAGTTTGACGATTTGTTGTTGTGGGCCAAAAAAGCGGGTTGTACCGCGTTGTTTGCCTGGAAGTATCCGCGGCAAGGATGGTTTTTTCTCTTGCCAGAGGCGTTTCATGAAACCGGCCGGGGATTCGCGATTTCGTACAAGGACGCGATCGCCAAAAAAATCGATTTTAATGTTTTGATCGGAGCGCAAACCGTCTTAAACAAACCTTAAAAAATCGAATTGTGGTATTTCCTTGTACTTGGATGATTGGTGAAAAAGTATGACCTATATTGAATTGGACCAAATTTTGTTGGATTTGTCGCGTCGGCTGGAAAAGGAAAAAAGCCTTCGACGTCGGATTTTGCTTGAAAGCGCGATGACCAATCTCAAAGAGTTCGATCGGTTGACCCGAGAAAACTAGTTTTTTTCCCGGTTGTTTATCCGACTTTTCGTTGTTCTTGCACATGTTGGATTGTTAGTCGGCAGGGTTTTCCGCGTTCTAATTCTAACCGAACTTCGCGTAGACCCGTTGCGGTTTCAAGCAGTCCGATTCGAAAACCGATGCGGGGCGCGGTGATGGCCAGGCGTATTTGTTGCGAAACCGTGGCGGTCAATCCTTCGATCCCGTTTTTGTAATTCGGGTGGAATCGTCCGGGCAGGCGCGTGATTTGATGAACCAGTCGTTCTTGCATGCGTTCGGGGTTTGAAAAACCACTGACGGGGCGCGGGACCGGATGCGGCTTTTTCAATCTGATGAGATTTCGAAGGGAAATTCGCGCGCGATTCATATCCATCTTTCCTTCAGGCAAGCGTGCTTAGGTACATGATGACCACGGCAAAAATCGCCATGCCGACGACAATGTACACGTTGTCTCCGGTGAACGTGGCGTCTTGGTTTGCGAAAATGTAATACAGGGTGAACGCGGCAACGCCTACGCCGGCGAGAAAAAAGAGGATTTGGAGCACGCGGGTTCCGCGGTGGTGTTCTCGGGGAACGTCGCTGTAGCGGGGTCCTTGGGCTTGAATCGCGTTGATGCGTTGTTCTTGCAGTATGGCTTTTTCGCGTGCCAGTTGGCTGATTTCAAGGGCTTTGTTAACGCCTTGGGATAATTGGATTTCGTCGTTGGCCATTTTGGTTTCCTGGTTTTTGGCGTATTCCGCTTGTTCTTGTCGCATTTTTTGTTCCAGGCGGTTTTCGGCTTCGGTTTCCTGGCGACTGATTTCTTCTTTGAGTTCGACCAGTAATCGTTGGCGTTCTTTTTCCATTTGGTCATGGACGATTTGATTGATTTCGGTTTGAATCGCGTCTTGGACATCGCTTTGGCTGATCATGATCAGGCGCTGCGCTTTTTCCGCAGTCACGCCGAGTTCGGAGAGGTTTTGTTCGATTTGTTCTTGCGTGTATCCGGATTTGATCATTTTTCGGATGATGTCAATGATGTTGTTGTCACTGGTCATGGGTATCTATTCCTCGTTTTTCCTGATTAAAAAAATAATCGCGACGATTAATCCGCCTAGTCCGAGTACGAATCCGTTGGGGATTTCGGGAACGGTGGTTTGGGGTTTTTGGTGGGCGTTGATGAAAACCGTTGTGGTTTTGGTGGTGGCGCCGACGACGGCGTCCACGCGGCAGGGATACGTGGTTTCGGGAGAAAACGGGGACGGTGGGGTGAGTGGAAAAATCACTTGGATTTTAGCGGTGGTTTGAGCGGCGACATTGGTGTTTGGCGCGCCGACGTGTTCTACTTCGGTGCCGGCGCTGTCAAAGCAATAAACGTCGATCTTGAACGCTTTCGAAGTGGTTTCGTTGTTTCCGACAAAAACATTGAAATCGTTGTTGCGTAGCACGTCGAATTGCGCGGGAAATTCAACGCGATCAATGTAAATATTGGGGCTGGATTGTCCGTGAACAAGGCCGAGCAACAGAAGAAAAAAAAGCGAAATCGTTTTCCAAGTCGTCATGTATTGTTGTTGGTTTTCGTTCTTTTTAACCTTTTTCTCTTTAGAACCTATACTCTGATTTTTCCGTTTTGCCAGTCTTGCACCACGATTTTCGACGTGTTTTCGGTGTCCGCTCCGCCGCCTTTAAGCAGCCTTTTTTTTGCTTTGGCGATGCGGTCGAGCATTTCTTGGCTGTCGGTCGCGTCGAATCCGAAGTTTTCCGTCCAGCTGTTTGGGTTTTCTTTTTTCATGTAATCGAGGATTCCAAGTGCCGCGCCTTCGACGTCGGGCAATTGGTTCGGACTTTTGGCGCCGACCAATGCGAGTTCGATGTCGTCACGTTTGAGAAACGGAATGACGCCGGGCGAATCAACGAGAAAAAGATCGTCTTCGAGTTTGATGAATTGGCGTCCGCGCGTGTAACCGGCTTGCGCGGATGTTTTCGCGCTGCGTCGGCCCGTGAGCGCGTTTAAGATGCTTGATTTTCCTGTGTTCGGGTATCCGATGATTGCGACCAGTACTTTTCGGTGACGGCTGTTTTTTTTTCCGAATTTGCTGTGAACCACGCGTTTGAGTTCGTTGCGCAAAATCGCGGTTCCTTGTTTTTGTTTGACGGATACGAATACCGTGGGAGCGATTTTGGATAATTCTTTTTTGTTTTTTTCCGCGGTTTCTTTGGTGGTCAAGTCGCTTTTGTTTAACACGAACACGAGTTGTTTTCGTTTTCGCTGGATGTGTTCTTCCATTTCGGTGTTTCGCGTCAAGTCCGGAAAACGCGCGTCCAGAATTTCTATGACGACGTCGGCTTCGTCCACCGCTTTTTTGGCGTGATAAAACAATCCCATGGTAACCTTGTGTTGGCAAGTGGTTTTTAACGGTTTCAATGGGTTTTTAGAAGGCGGTTGGTTCCCAAAACGATTCCGATGAGTCCCAGGACCACGCATAGCGTGTAGGCGTTCGATGAAGAAACCGTTTCAAACAGGAAATTTTCAACGAGGGGGAAAAAAGGCGTAATGTCGGAATATAACGGCGCGTCGAACAAGACATGCAGGTTGGTTCCGATCACCGCGCTTGCGATGATTTGAAATCGGGGAAACGATTGGTTCAAGGAAATCGGTTGTAGAATTTTTTGAATCCACGGATCCAATCGCACCATGAGTAATCCGAAACCGATTCCAAGCAACGTGGCCCCGAGGAAGGTGTGAAAAAAACCGTGGAGCGGTTGGGGTGTGTTGGTGAGAATGATCAATAATGGTTCGATGTCAGGCAGCAGGTTTGCCGCCAAAAACGCTGGAAAATGCAGTAATCCGAATAATACGGTTCCGAAGAATAATCCGGGGCCCAAATGAAACGGTGTGAATGGCATGAACGATACTGGGTTTTGATTTATATGGGGTTTTTGGTGCAACCATCCGATTACAACAGTTTGAGTTTTTTCGTGTACCGGTCGATTTTGTCGCTGGGTCCGGGTCCGATCGCGATGGCGGTAATCGAACCGGGGGTTACTTGCGTGTGGCCCGCGTCGTGAATCAGTGCGGAGGGGAGTTCGCGTTTTGCGTTTTCGAATAGTTCGACGATTTCGGTTTCGGAATCGACTTTGAGAACGATTTTGGCTTGGCCTTGGGTTTTCCAGGCGGCGAGCCATTCGGGATATTTGGCGCGGGCTTTTTCGACGGCTTCAAGCGCTGCGTGGGCGCTTTGCGCGGCGATTTTTCCTTTTCCCATTTTCAGGTCGTTTCGTACGATGATGGCTTGCTTGTATTCGAATGAACCCATGTGGTTTGTCACTCCGTTGGAAAGATCATTTTCTTTTTCTGAATACTCTTTGTCCGGTTTGTTTATCGATGACCCAGCCGTTTTTGGTCATGACTTGCCCGCCTTTTGGCGATCCGGGTTTGAAATTTTTTGGTTTTGGTCCGCGTGGTTTTGCCATATTCTGATTCCTCCGAGTAATGTACGCTGTTTGGACTATTTATTTTTGTAGGATGCCAAAAACGGAAAAAATGGGAAAAAAGAATTAGAATACGGGTCGTTTTTGGGCGGGAATGATTTCGGTGTGTTCCGTTAGGCGTCGGTCTTCGTTGCTTCGGCTGGGTTTTGATTCGATGGACGGTTCTCCGGTGCCTGCTTCGACTCCGATGTACGTGATTTTTTTGGTGAGGCCATCGTCACCCCATAAAAATGAGAGTTCTTTGCTTTCGTCTTTTTCGATCCAGATTTCCTTGTTTTGGGGTTGAACGTATCCTTTAAGCGTGAATTCCAAGTGGTACTTGATCAATGCTTTATCCGTGCCGATGCGAAGCAAGGTGAATACGGGGGAATTGGTTTTGGGCATGGCATCAAATTTTTCGTTTTCTGTGACCGCGTAGTTCTTGGTTTCGACTTTTTTATCGAACGGGGGGCCCCAGGGTTGGATGGTTTGGGTTACTTCGAATTTTGCTTTCATAAAAAACACCTTTGTAAGCGTTAAAGATCGCTATTTTTTTGTCTGAAATACAAACGCCCTCAATTTATTTAAACCCTTGCCCGGTCTTTTTAAAACCGGTTATTCGGGGTTTTTTGCGACGGAAACAACCGGGTCAGCGGCAATCCTGCCCAATTGCCTTTTTTAAACAGTTTTTTGTTTTTTCTTTGCTGGATGCAGTTCAACGATCTCATTAACGAAGCCGTCGAAACGATTCATTCCAACGAGCGAAAACGCGTGATTTTGGCCAAAGGGTTGGCGTTTTTGCGCGAAGAAGATTTGTCCAAGAAAAATTTGCCGGAAGTGCGCGAATCCCAGTTTATTCGGCCGTGTCCCGCGTTGGTCGGCGATGTGAAAGTCGTTGGAGTGGATTCGGGTTTTTGCGTCAAGTCGCTGCATTCGGTGGACGTGGTGCTGGTTCGATGCGTCGGCGTGTGTTTTTCGTTTGAAAACGGTTCGTTGGTTTCGGCCGAGTATGAACCGAGTTTTTTTCAGTTTCCAAAACCGTTTTTGTTCGGAGCGTCGATTCTGGATTTGCATGAATTGGAGCAATCCAAGTCTTTGATTCGTTTGCGCGAAGAAATTTCCATGGCGCGGGAAATGATCGAAAAGAAAAAACCGGATTTTTGCCTGCTGGACGGTTCTTTGATTCCGCAGTATGCCGACAAACCGCCGAAAGATTCGGGTCTTACCAGCGAATACCATCGCTTGCTGGACGCGTTTCGATCGTTGTATGAAACCGCCGAAAAATTCGATTGCGAACTTGTGGGGTGCGTCGAGGACTCGCGCGGAAACCGGTTTCGAAGTATTTTGTCACAGTCGTTGCTGCCGGCGTTTTCGCGGGAATTAAACGAATTGGAAGCGGTTTCGGATTCGGTGTTGTTGAATTATTTGTTGAATCGTTTCGAGCGAAGCTTCGCGTTTTCGTACACCAAAAAGGTGGCCGAGCACCCGATTTTAAACGATTTGGCGCCGTGGGGCGAACGCATTTTTGCGTGTTATCTGAAACCAAGCGCTTTGGATCGCCCGCTTCGCGTGGAATTTTTATCCTCGAAAAAACGGTCGCTTTCCGAGCAAGCGGACCGCGTTGCGTGCACGGTTGCAGGATTGTCGAGTCTGCACCGCGAGTACGCGTATCCGAGCGTGTTGATCGAAGCGGATATGCGCGCCAAATTGACTCCGGAAGAAATCGATTTGGTGTTCAACAAGATTCGCGACAAATTAAGCCGAAACGTCGCCTTGCAATTAAGACGAAATTCAAGGCCGTTTTAGGGGTGGATTGAATGGGTTACGCGAAGGGTTTTCCTAGGGCTGTGAAGGGTTATTCCACTCAGTTGATCCGGGTCGATTTCGATTTTTTTGTTTCCGGAACGCCTCGGGACAAGAATGATGTGGAGGTATTGTCTCGGCTTGGGATTGAACGCGTCGTGACTTTTCGGCCACCGTCGACCGAAAAATTTCGAAAGGAAAAACAGGCGCTTGAAATGCATGGGATCGAATTGGTGTATCTTCCGCCTAAGCGCGGCAAAGTGTCAGCGGATCTTCTGAATTCGCTCAATACTATAAACAGGCTTTTGGGCGGAAAGCGCCTTCTCGCGCATTGCGTGCACGGGAACTATTCCCATGTTTTAGGAATGGGTTACCTGTGCCAAAACGGTTGGTCGCCATTGATGGCAAAGGCATTGATTAACCGTATCCGGGAAAAATCGTTTCATCAGGAGCGGCTTTCTCTGACTCCGGGCGAGGAAAGATATCTGAAATTGGCGAAAACGGTTTCTCCAATCACTGCTCCGCTTCGCAACCGCATGCGAAAAACGCGTGCCTCGGCCAGTGCGCGAAGCTTTTCGCGTCCGAAGCGGGACGCGCTTGTGCGCAAGTATAAAATACGAATTCGCCCAAAATGATACGGAGACAAAAAATGACATCGAAAAAAATCCCGGGAAAAAAAGCACTTTTGAAAGGAAATCCAAAATCGGACCTGGAAAAGATTCGCAAGGAATTGAAAACCGATTCGAAAACAAAAAAATCCGCGGGGAAGAAAAAATGACCGACACTGAAATCGGAACCGTTGTTTCGTCCATGAACGGACCTTCTCCGACCGAAGTCGATTTTGTGGTCACCAAGGGTTCCGTGCACCGGGGTCAGTTCGTGGAATTGGATTATCCGGAAGGCACCATGATCGCGTTGGTCACCAATGTTTTCAAAACCAACCGTTATTTTGAACGACCCGATTCGGTAAAAGAATTCGAGTCCAGCGGAAAAAAGATGCTGGAACAGTTTCCGACGACCGAATGGGAATATTTGATCGGTCAAACCCGGCCGTTAGGGGTTTTTGACCATGGGTTGGTCAAGCGTTCCACGTATCCGCCGAGTCCAGGCAGCCGGGTTCGGGTCGCGACGCCGGACAAGCTCCAGTCGTTTTTGGGGTTTGATCTGGAAAACGGTTTGCGCTTAGGCGAAATCGAAAATCACGCGTTGCCGGTGCGTTTGTCCATGAGTCGTCTGCTGAAAAAACACCTTGCGATCCTTGCGATGAGCGGTTCGGGTAAATGCTTGGAAGGGTCTTCGCGGGTTTGGTTGGCAGATGGAACCGAAGTTCCAATTGGAAAGTTAGTGGATGAACAGATTGAAAGGGGTTTCGTGGAAGAAGGGGGTGTGCAGATTGCATATCCATCTGTTTCAGACCAATATGTTTTTTCAATCGATAAAAATATGACTATTTGTAAAAGTAAAGTGCTTGCATTTATGCGTAGACATGCTCCTTCCTATATTGTACAGGTTTCTTTTCAGTCTGGTCGGTGTGTGGAAGCGACTCCTGAACATCTTTTCCCTGTTTGGAGCAAGGCGGGTTTAACATGGACTCAGGCGCAAAACCTCACGACGGAGACTCGTTGTTTGGGCATTTTGGAAAAAAAAAGAATTGGGGGCGACCTGTTGGTGCCAAGCGTTTCCGAAAACAGTGCCTTTACTGTTCTGAAAAGAAAATCAGAAATTGGTACATTTTTTGATCTTGTAGAAAAAATTTTGTGGGTGCCTGCAACGGCTCAGTTTGTTTATGACTTGTCAACGGAGCATCTGAATTTTGTCGCGAATAAAATAGTCGTTCATAACAGTGTCTGTGTCAAAACCATTATCGAGGAAGTGATTTCGCGAAAACCCGAGCAGGGCCGTCTGGCGGTCATTGTCATGGATCCGCATGGCGAGTATACGAATTTTGCGGAGCCGGCTCCGAAAAACGGTGTGGATTATTCGTCCAAAACCCGGGTCATTAAAGGGCGTGACGTGCGGTTAGGGGTTCCGCATCTGGACGTGGGTTTGATCGCATCAATGGTGTCGGGTTTGTCGTCACCGCAGCAGCGCGAATTGAAGAAGATTTTGTCTTCTTTGTCAGGAGAAATGCGTTCGGGAATGGGGCCGTTTGATTTTACGGCGGTCAAACAGTCGATTCTTTCCGACAAGGAGATGAAAAGCGAGACTCAGAAGATTTTGTTGTCGTGGATCATGACGTTGGAAGACATGTCGTTGTTTTCGAAAACGGATTTGCCTTCTATTTCGGACATGACCAAGCCAGGACAGTTGACGGTCGTGGATTTGTCGGATGTCGTGGACATGAAAAAAAAGCAGGTGATCGTCGGTTTTTTTGCCAAGAAACTGTTTTTTGGCCGGGTCAAGAAATCGGTGCCTCCGTTTTTGCTCGTGATCGAGGAAGCCCATCAATTCAGTCCCGAAAAGGCAAAAGAAGAGTACGCGATTTCAAAGCGGATTATCGAAACGATTTCGCGTGAAGGGCGAAAGTTCGGCGCGTCTTTGTGTTTGGTGTCGCAGCGGCCGATTAATTTGTCGACAACTGCGCTTGCCAACTGCGGAACCCACGTGATTTTGCGGATCACGAATCCGTATGATTTGAAGCACATCGGGGAGTCCTCGGAAGGGATCGACGCGCAGTCCGAGCGCATGATCACGTCGCTTCGCGTCGGAGAAGCGTTGATTGTCGGGGACGCCGTGAATTATCCGATGTTTTTCAAGGTCCGCAAAAACAATTCGGCACCATCGAAGCACGAAACCACGCTCGAAGAAGCGTGTCGGGCTTTTGAAGCGGGGCAAGCCGAAGCGGAATCCGAAGTGGAAGCGTTTTTGTAACTTATTCTACGCGAATGTTTTCGCGTAAAGACCGTACAATCTTGCTGATGCGAGAGGGACCAAGCCCGAGTTTTTTGGCGATTTCTTTCTGAAGGAATCCATCCAAGAGCAGGTCGAATACTTTGCGTTCTTGGGTTGTGAGAGGCTCTCGAAAACGGATTTCGGGCAGTGCTGCGGGTTTGCGCAGAACACGCATGGATTTCGAATAGTTTGGCGCCGGTCTGGGCCGCCGTTGGTTTCCGCCTCTTGTCACGGGACCGTGTCTTCGCAGGACGTCGACGACAAAGTTTTTTCGGGTTTTTTCTATGAAATGAATCCATGCGGTTTCGAGCGGCAGGTTGGTTCTTTTGGGGTCGAAATAAATTGCTTCGTCCACAAGACGCTTGTTCAGTTCTTGCAGTAGTTCGTCCAAGTCCATCCCTTTCGGTGGTCTGGTTATTCTTTCGGCCAGGTATATGTTTCCGATTTCAACGAGGCGTCTTCGGGCTTGGGAACTGAGGAGATTCGGACTCCGTTTTCGGTGCGCCCGGGATAGCGCCTGGTAGTGTTCATCAGGAGTGCGCAATTCGAATCGATGGACGTAGTTTCTAATCGTGTCCTCGGTGGGAGCGGTATACTGTTGCTGCGGTTTCTGGGTATTCCGCTGTCGTGCTTCGCTCGCTAAAATGCGCGTAATTTCTTTGTTAGTGTGGGTGGGGGCGAGGTTCTCAATGCGGCCAAGCGCCCAAAGCTTAGGGTGTTCCAAAAGATGTCTTTTGTCCTGTGAGCGGAACCGCCGGGTTAACGTGCGTTTGTGTTCCAACGACAATGATTTTTTTCGACCAATCGTCATCGTCTGCAATCGGCCTTGGGGGATGCCGAATCTTTTTGCAAAGTCATTCACCGAGGTCAGCGGCGCAAGTCCGATTTTTTGGATGGCGTGAAGCTGTCGATTGCTCAAAAGCATTTTTCGGGGCATTACAGATAAATACCTGCACAGAATAAATCCTTTTCCCCTTTTCTGCGGCGAATCACCGGCAATGACGGGCCTCCCCGAGTTTAAAAGCGCCTCAAAGGATTCTATTGCCTATGACTCCCAATAGTCTGGTTAGATTCCTCACACGAGTACATTATGTAGAGGAAGACCGTTTGATCGTGGCGGAATTCGAGAATGGCGCGGAAAAAACCACGCAAAAATTCAAGTTTTTCCCGTTTCTGTTAACCGACGCCTCGCAAAGCGACGTGGAATTGCTGGTCGCGTCTTCCGAGCGCCGATTGATCTGGTTTGAGGATGTGGGGTCCGCCACCAAAATCGTTTCTCCGTCGTTTTCGCTGCTTGAAAAGCTCAAGCGTTCCTTGGAGGATTCTTTGGACAGCCGCGTATTGTTGCTTTCGCCGGTGCGTCAGTTTTTGATCTTGAACAAGTGGAGTTTTTTTGACCAGTTTTCGTTCGAATCCAACGAACCGCGTCGCTTGCAGGAGTTTTCACTGCCGTTTACGAGTTTTGGTTTTTTGTCCAATAATCTGCACGTGGAATTGCGCGAATTGCTTTCCGAAGACGAAGGGGCGGCCAAGACGATTTGTTCCGCGATTTTTTATTCGAATCTTTTGCGGGTTTCTTTGGAGCAGTTGCCAAAGACCGATTTTGACCGAAGAGAATTGTTTTTGGAGAACTTGTTTTTTGAGGCGTCGCGTTTGCCCGAGCGCCACAAATCCGTCGTGATCCGGCCTTTTGTGGAGCGAAAGCTTCCCTTGCACGTGTTCGAAAACACGGCGGAGTTTGATTTTTCCAAAACCGTTTCGCAGTTGTCCACCAAGCAATTTTACAATTTGGGTTTTGAAACATTGGATTGCCCTTGTTGTGCTCCGCCAAACGCCGCGGCTTCAAATTTGTTGCCGCATTCCCTGGTGCGCGTTCGAATGCTTTCTGACGGATTTTTTTTCGAGTCCGCGTTTCCTTCGTTTTCACAGTCGTTTCATCTTTTCCATCCGAATAAGCAAAGCCGCGAACAGCGCCGGCAGGAATTCGGTTACGTTTTTCCGCCGATTGGTCCTTTTTCGGAAGGCGAAATCGTGGAAGTGCCGATGGCGGACGCTCATAAACTGGAAGCCGCCGGTGACGCGGTGTGGGTGGGATTGTCGTCGCCGCATTGGTTTTGTCGTTTGCGTGAATCGTTTTTGTCCCATGCATTTTCGGATTTGAATCGTCGCAAACTGGTGGCGGAAGAAAAAATTCGGTTGCAGGAATCCAAAGCGTTGTCTTCGCATAATTTGCGGGGATTCCACTTGCTTGGGAGTTCTCCTGCGCATTTTTTTGATAAAGACGTTGCGGGTTTGTTGGCTGAGTTTCCGCCGCTTCTCGTGTTGCATTTGATGGATTCGAATTCCGGGTTTTTTTCCTTGTCTTTGGGAGAAACGTTGGAATCCGTGCGTTTGGTGGCGCTTGACAAGTTTTTCGAATTCAATTCCAAGCGGGGTCACAAAGTGGTTTCTCCGTTGTCGGGTTCTTCGGTTTTCGTCCAGGGTTCCAGCGGTTTTGGGTTGGCCAAAGAGTTTTCCAAGGCCCATAATATTCCTTCTCCTTTGGTGCGGGGTTGGCATTTTTGGTCGGTTTAACGCATTTTAAGGCTTTTTGAGGGTTTATTGGAGTTTTTGGTTTTTCGGTTTCCTTTTAAAATTTTTCTTCTGGTTATTAGTGTATATTCTTCGACTTTTGTGGAGTTTGTAATTATGGATAAGTTAACCCGTTTTGAAGAGACCCGATTGATCAGTGCGCGTGCCTTGCAGTTGGCGTTGGGCGCACCGGCGTTCGTGAAGCCCGGTAATGTAGTTTCCGTTATCGACGTTGCCGAAAAAGAATTGCATCAAAAAACGATTCCTTTGACGGTTTCGCATCGTCGATACGTGGAATCGGAATTGGAAGCGGAAGGTGAATGAATGGGCAAGGCGGTTCCGAAAGGTTTGAAATCGAAAGCCGAATTTTTGCTTTCCCAGTTCGATGACAAGTTCAGCGTTGATTTTGAAAAAAACAAGGAAGTTTTTAACGAATTAAAAATCCCGCTCACCAAAGTCAATCGGAATATTTTGCTCGGATATATTACCCGGCAAAGAAAACGAAAAGCGGCGTCAAGCTAAATTCGTTTTTCTTTTTTTTATTCTTCGATTCGGATTATTTCTATTTTGCTTGGCGTGCTGACGCCGTCCGCGTCTTTGTTCCGGTCAATCCGGTGCAACGTGGCGGTGGCGGCTTTTTCCATTTCTTTGTCGTGCGTGATGACGAATACTTGTTCGACCAGGTCGGGCAAGTGGCCGCGCAGCATTCCGGATAATTCGCGGACTCCGGCTTGGTCCAGGTTGTGCGTGGGTTCGTCGAGAATGATCCATCCGAGGTTTTGCGTCAATACCAGGGCGAATGCGAGTCGGATGCAGATTGCGGCCGCGCTTCGTTCGCCGCCGGATAGCATTCCTTCGACGCGCATCCATTCTCCGTTTTGGGTTTTTACCATGAGTTCGTAGCTTCCTTCCTGGATGATCATTCGGCAGGTTTCAAAATCCTTGTAGGGGTAGACGCGTTTCCAGATGTCGTTCATGGCTTGGTTGATGGCGTCGATTAAGTGTTCGCGTAATTGGGTTTGGGTGGCCGAAAGACAGTTCGTGAAAATCTGGAGTTTTTCAACGAGGTGTTCTTGGTGTCGGGTTTCGGCTTCGATTTGTTCGATTTGGGTTTGTAATCGGTGCAGTTCTTCGAGCTGGCGTTGCATTTCGTGGACGAGTTCTTGGTTGCTTTGGATTTCTTTTTGCAGGGAATAGTTTTTGGCTTTGAGTTCGCTGGTTTGTTCGCGCTGGGTTTTGAGTTGTTTTTCATCGAACGTGTTTTTGGATTGTTTTTCTTTGGCGGCCAAAAGCGCGGTTTCGCATTCTTGTTTTTTGGTTTCCAATTGGGTTAATTGCTGGTGATCGGCCACTTGTTTTTTTAAGGTGAATAATTGTTCGGCGTTTTTCTTTTGGCTGGTTTGGATTTCGGTTTTTCTTTTTTCCAGTTCGGTTTGGACGCTTTTGGTTTCTTCTTGTTTTTGCTGTTCGAGATGAATTTTGGCCGTGATTTCGATTTGTAGTTGTTCGGTTTCTTTTTGCAGTTGTTCTTTGTCGTGTTCGGCCATGGGTTTTTTGCACGTGGGGCATTTGCCGTCGATGGAAAAGATTTTGGTCAAGGCGTCGGTTTCGTGTTTTTGCATGGCTTTGTAGGTTCCGATGTTTTCGGTGAAGGCGAGCAGTCGGTTTTGGAGTCCTTTGAGTTCTTCGGAAAGCATTTTTTCCCGGGTCGCTTGATCGGTTTGCGTGGTTTCAAGGGTTTTGATGTCGGATTCCAGTTCGTTTTTTGGGCGCGAAATGACCGTTGTTTGGATGGCTTCGATTTCTTTTTGCATGGATTGGGTTTGCGTGGATAACCGGATGATTTGGTCGGATAGTTCGCGGTATTGTCGTTCTTGGGTTTCGAGGCTGGATTGTTTTTCCTGGGCGGATTTGAATTGTTCCGTGACGTGACCGAATTCTTGTTTGAGTTTTTCGTGTTCGGTTTGTTTTTGGGTGATTTTGGTTTGCAGTTCCTGGATTCGTTCGGTGGAAAACCGTTGTTTTTGTTCTAAAACGAATCGTTGTTTGTCCGCCACGTTTTTTCTGAATCGGTTCGTGAGTTGCACCGCGTTTTGTCGGGCGTGTTCGTATTTGTGGATTTGAAGGAGTTCGTCGAATTTTTCTTTGCGTTCTTTGGGAGTTAACCGGAGAAAATAATCGATTTGGTTTTGTTCGCTGTACACCGCGCGCGCGAACAAGTCGTAGTCGATTTGAAGGATTTTTTCGATTTCTTTGGTGACTTCGGTGGGTTTTGGGCCGGCGACCAATGATTCGTCGCAGAGAAGTTTGGCTTGGTTTGTTTTTCCGGTTTTGAACACGGTGCGCTCGACGGTGTACGCGTGACCGTTGTGTTGAAAGCAAAGCTGGATTTTGGCGGTGTCTTCGACGGAGGGTTTTTGCATGATGGTTTCTTCGAGGGATACGCGGCGGCTTTGTAGGCTGGGGAATGTTCCGAATAATCCGAAGCAAATGCAGTCCATTACGGAACTGTTATGTGTGAGTATGTTACCGAGTCCTGCGACAAAGTTTTCTGTTCCATTTACAGAAAGGTCATAAACATATTCGGAGGGTGTTGGGATTTCGTGCAATTCAACGATTTCGTCAAAGAAGATATCTGCCTGAAGTATTTTTTCAAGTGTTGTGAATGCGGATGTTTTTGTTTGGTATTGGGATACGATTTTGTGAAGTATTTGTGTCAATTTATCGCGCCCTAGTTTTTCTTTAGTACAATAGGTTTGGATTTGATGTGCCAGCTTTCGCATTGCGGGGTTTTCTCTTTTTCCCAGGGAATATTCGCGGATAAGATTTCTCAGGGTTTTTTCAATGTTTGGAACGATGTCGACTCCGTTCCAACGCTTGCGTTCGGACAATGCTTTGACAAGAGCTAATAATTGGGTTTGCTTTCGTTCACTTAGAAATGATACGCGTTGTGCAAAAATAGGGATGTGTTTTGGCAAAATAAATAATTCGTAGTAGGTGCCTTGCGGTCTTTTAACTGGTCGTATGCGAGAAATAATTCCCCATCTTGAGATGCTGGTTTGAAGCGAATCAAGCAATAGCCTGCTTTTGGATGAACAAGAGACTTCTACTTTTGAAGCTGAAACGTAACCATCGCCTTCAAAGTACATTTTTAGAAAATTAGATAACTGTTCGTCATCAAATCGTGAAACAAATTCCGGGATTTTTTTAGTGCCCGCATTTGCGCCGAACAATCTGTGAAAAAGAGCACTAACAATTTTTCCATTAATAACAAGATCATTTTGAGTTTGTCCAATCGGGGCGTGGGGGAAAACGTTTTTCCAGTCTTTTTTAATTTGGTCCAAAAACGCCTGGTCGTTATTAGTAATTTTAATTACATAGTCTCCTGTTTGAGGGTCGAACTTGCACATTCCTTCGGATACATAGGCCCCGCAAATTCGGGCTAAAGCGTTCGAAAGCGGAATTTTTTCGGAAATAGCGTGGCTTAGGTTCTTGGCAATAAGTAATCCGGGGATGTGTTCCATTTTTCGTCTACGCCAGTTTTTTAATGTCCAATTTGTTACTCCGACGGTTTCGGACGCCCGTCTAGTGGAAAAACCGTTCTGTATTAGTGCAAGTCCCGTCATTATGGAAGTTGTTGATCTGAATTCTGGCAGTATTTCTTGACTACACAGTTCGTTTTCTGTAGAGTTTAATGTCATTCGTGTTGGGCAGGGGATAAAGGTCCCAATTTTTAGATCTGATCCGCGAACAGGGCAGACTTCACCTTCGGATAGAACAAGCATGGAGTGATCTTTTGTGATTGTAATTTGTTTTCCTTGGCGGGTTCGGATTTTAAGGAGCTTGGGCGGGGCATTGTGTTTGATGAAGGCGGCAATCTCTTTTTCTTCTATTTTAAGTGTGGCCGGATTCAGTGTTTGGATACTGCGACTCAAAGGGTTTTCAAAGGATATACACCCATCTTCTCCGAGAGTTTGAATAGTTTTCGACGCATTTAGGCTTTCTTCCACCAGTTTTCCAATGGGCTCTTTTATCCACGCGCCATTTTTTTTTACTAGTACAAGTTCGCCGTATGGAAGGGACTTGCCAGACCCCATGGGTCCGACGATCACATTGGTTCCGCGTTCGAATGAAAGCTCGCTGTCTTTGTGGCTTCGCCAGTGATGCATGCGAATGGACGTGATCATGGAATAGAAAGAGCACGAAAAGGGATTTAAACGGAGAGCGGAAAAACGGAAAGAAAGAATTAGTTATGTATAAGTTACAACAATGTCATGGCTTCAACTTCGAGGTCTTCGATGTTGGGGATTTGTCGTATTTCGTCTTGGACTTGGTCTAATATCTGGTCTTGTTTTTCCGGAATCAAAACCGCGATTTTGATTTCCTGGATTCCAAAACCGATGGGGATTTTTTTGACGTCCTTGACTTCGCCGCTTTTGAGTTGTTTGATTTTTTCAACGGTTTCGTCGAGTTTTTCCATGTCTTCGCATTTGACTTTGAATACAATGATTGTTTTTCCCATTTGGATGCTCCTCGTTGTTTTTCCCGGGTTTTTTACGAAGTAAAAAAAGCGGTTACGGTCCGACAAACCCGCAGGTTGGGCAGGTATAGGTTCTGGCCGTGGTTCGATCGTGCAGGCTTCGCACGATTTTTTGCTTGCCGCATTTGGGGCATGGAAATTCCACGTAGTCGTCAATGACTTCTCGGTTGCTCGTGGTACTGGCTTTCATTTAAAAATCCTCCAAATTTCAAGAATTCGGATAATACGTATTTTCACAACAAAACCATTAAAAAACCCATTTCGCTCGTAGCCTGTTTTTGGAGTAACGATTTTTTGCGGGAAATTACTGGCAATACGGCCTCCAAATGGTTTTACTGGGTATTTTTATTGTAAAACAAACCGAAAGCCGAAAATATGTATTCTGCTTGTCGGGGATCCAAAACCTCGAGAATTGGGTGCGTTCGATTGGGTTCAAGAATTCCTCGAAATATTCTCGCTACTTGGTTTGGAAAAAACACGGCTTTTGTCCAGTGAATACAACCTTCACCCAGCGACAACAAATATTAAATAATGAACTCGATCCAAATACGTTGTATAAGGGCCTGTAGCATAATCGGATAATGTACCCGGCTTCGGATTATATAATATACTAAGAAGCAACCGGGCGATTGGGGGTTCGAGTCCTCCCAGGCTCGCTTTTTTCGATCATTTTCCAATGTTCGGTTTTACGGCAAACCACGGTACTCCGAATTCGCCGATTTTTCCCGGTTCTTTATTCTGATAGTAAAATATGGTCGGAAGATTCGAAATTTCTCGTTGGGTTTTCGGGTTTCCAAGCGACGCGTAGACGGCTCCCGGATACGTCCGCTCAAGCAGGAAGTCATCGAACGCGTGGTGAACGACATATTGGCGAACGGCTTCTTCCGGGTCGCGGCTTTGGCGTAGTTTGGCAAGGCGCGTGAGTTGACCCATGATGTCCTCGTCTTTTTTTACGCGTTCATATAATTCGTGGACGTATTCTCGCATTTTTCGTTCGCTTGGTTTTAATCGATCCGGATTGAATCCTCTGCGATGGTATACGTTGCTGAGGCGTTCCAACCGAAAACCGAGCGGATCGGTGAGTTCGATCATGCCACTGACATATTGGGCGACTTCTCCTGTTGTCCGCTGGTTTAGCATGAGTTCGTAATTGTCCATGGCCAGGATATTCACTTCCACCGCAAGGCCGAATTGTTCGAGCTGCTGGCGGACTTCCGCGATGTTGAGTAACGTGCTTTCTTCGGCGCGATCGGGCCAGTTTTTTCGGGTTTCCCGGGTCTTGGCCCCGCCCCAAAACACGATCAGTTGCAGGGGGCGGTTTTTTTGAACCGCCATTCGAATGCGTCGAACGATTTCAACGGGGTTCGATGGCTTGTATTTGACCAATCCGAGGCGTCTTCCGCAAAGCGCGGCTCGAATGGCTTCTACTCTTCGGGCGAGTTCTTTTTGCCGCGCGTCCGGAGCATGGCGTTTTGGCCGTGCGCCACGTTCGCTTCGAGGTCGTCGTTTTCGGTAACTCATGCATTTGAATTGGTCTTTTAGGTATAAAGAAATATCGGAGGTTTTTTTTTACGCGATTCGTTTTTCCGTGAGCCGGCATAATTCGTAAATGAGGGCTTGGGTTTCGTGTCCGACGTTTCGGGTTTCGGCTTGAAGCGATTGGAAGGATTCGCGGAATTCCAGGGCTTCTTTTTCATTGACCGCGAATGGTTTTTGGGCGATGAGTCGTTTTTCGGCTTCGTTGGCCCATTGTCGCACTTGGAACTCGAGTCGGGCGAATTCCAAGACCAAAAAGTCGCTTTTGGTCACGAGGTTTTCGAGTTTGGCTTGGGTTTCTTCGTCAAAATGGATTCCGGCTTCGCCGAAATAATATTTGAGCATGTTTCGGCTGGTTTTGAGGTATTGCTGCAAAGAATCGAATTCTTCGGGCAAAATATCGAGTTGTTGCGCCAGTAAATGTTTGGCTTTTTCTTCAAAATAAACGGAGTCGTTTTCTTTTTCTTCGGGCATGAATGGTTCCTCGCTTGGTAACTAGTTTTCCCAGGGTTCTTTTTTTCGTAGGAATTGGGTGGCGAAGACCCTAAAATCCTTGTTGTTGGCGTATTTCAAAAGAATTGTTTTTTCGCTGAGAATTTTGGCGTTTTTGGCCGCGGTTTTAACGGCGTCTTTTTCTTCGGTTTTAATCGTGTTTAATTGGGTTTTGAACAAGGTTTCGGTTTTTTTTATTTTTCGCGGAATCTCGATGGCGATCCGGTGATTTTGCTCTTTTTTTCGTTTGATTTCTTTTTTATGGGCCAAAAGAAACCGTTGGACGTGCACCGTGTCGGTAACGGGTGGTCCGATGCGCCATTCGGTGCTCGGAAGTTCGAGGGTTTTTAAGGAAAAAAGCATCGTGCTTGAATCGGTTTCATTGGAGTACACCGCGGTTTTTTTGATTTCAAACCCGTTTTTGGTCAGTTCGTTTTCGATACGGTGATGCACGCGTTTCCATTGGCCCCAGAAAATATCATAATGGGTTCCCGTCGGATAGCCCATGGCAATTCCGGTCACATGTTGTTTTCGGATTTCGCGTTGCAGTTCCGTCGCCGTGAATGGACGGGGTTCGTTCGGAAAGAAAAATTCGATTCTTGGTTTTTTCAAAAACGCCCCGGTTGCGCGGACGAATCGTTCGATTTGTTGGCTGGATACTGCTGCTGTAACGTTTCGGTCTTTGTCTGTTGGATCGATTAGAATAAGCGTATCCAGTGGAAATTTTTTCTTGAGTTCTTCGGTTTTCCAGTATTTTGTCAGGTCGATGACAATGGGTGGCTTCCATTGGGATACGTTTCGAATGGTTTTTTCGAACGATCCGTATTTCACGATGAGTAGTTCTGTGGCATATCCCGAGAACGCTTGGTTTTTCACGTCGGCGCCGTAGCATCCGATGCCTTTGAGGAATCTTTTCAAGAGCCGTACTTCGCTTTTTTGTTTTTGGTTCATTTTTTTTTCGAGGTACGAATGGTGAAACGGCGTGCGGTCGACCGCGCTTTTTTTTTCACCGGTGTGTTTGACGGCGTACGCGGGAATGATTTCGATTTCGTATCCTTTGTACTCGCTTTTGATGTACGGGTGTTCGGAGTACGCTTCTTGCCACGGGTGTCCTTTGAGCGCGGTTTTCGCGATGCGTAATCCTTCGCTTTCGAATTCGTCCCGGCTTAATTTTTTGGGAAACAATACGAACAAGTCGATGTCTTTGTCGTTGGCAAGTTGCGTTTGGCGTCCGACGCTTCCGTAAACCGCGACGCGGACGTGTTTTCCTTCGATTTTTCGGATTTTGGCCAGTAGTTCGGCGATGATTTTTTTTTCGGATGCGAGTTCTTCTTTGGCGGGAGTGATCCGGGCCAAGACGGTTTGAAGCAGTTTTTTCACGTTTCTTCCCTTTTCATGAGAAATTATATACTAGATTGTGCGTTGTGATATTATTAAATTGGGGGGTTTCATTGAAGAGCGGCATCCTGGATTCGCGCGGAAAACTGGTGGATTCGAACGGCGTGGTTTCGATTTTTGAGGGGTTTCCCAATTTTTTTTACGATGTTAACCGTCCGGAACTTTCTTCGGTTGACCGAAAGCTTGCGGACGCGTTGTCGGAAGCCATTACCGGAAAAATCGCGTTGTTTTCTTTGGAGCAGATCATCGGTCATGTGCCTTCGAAGTTCATGGATGCGTTTACGCGTCGCGTGATTGCGGATATCAACCTGGCGTCGGGAATGGAAAAAATTCCGTCCACACCGGAATTGGAGTCGTTTGCGGTCGCGATGGGTGCCGTGATCGCCGAGTTTTTTCCGGATGTGAAGAATCCGGGTCCTGTAGCCAAGTCCGCGATCGATAATTCGATCGGGTTCGGATCGTTGTCGGATCTCGTGTCGGATCCGGGTCTTGAAGAAATCATGGTGAACGGTCTGGAGCGCCCGGTGTTTGTTTTTCACCGAAAATTCGGGATGTGCAAAACCAATATCGTTTTCGATTCTCCAAAGGCCTTGGATTCGCTTGTGCTTCGGATCGCGCGTACGGCGGCCAAACCGTTCGATGAATCGTTTCCGTTGCTTGACGCGCGTTTGCCGGATGGCAGCCGTGTGAACGCGACGAACGCGTCGGTTTCTCCGGAAGGCGTGTCTTTGACGATCCGGAAGTTTTCGCGCGCGAATTATTCGGTTGTGGATTTGATTTTGCACGGAACGCTTTCAAGCGAGTTGGCGGCGTTTTTGTGGGTCATGGTGGAAGGGCTCGGAGTCCAGCCGATGAACCTGATTGTTACGGGGGGAACCGGCAGCGGAAAAACCACGACGTTGAATTGTTTGGCGGCGTTTGTGCCGGCGTATCAGAGGATTGTGTCGATCGAGGACACGTTGGAGTTGGATCTGGTGCATCGGCAGAACTGGGTGCAGCTCGAATCGCGTCCGCGTTCGCGTGCGACCGATGCGGTGTCCATGGACGAGTTGTTGCAAAACGCGTTGCGCATGCGTCCAGACCGGTTACTGGTCGGCGAAGTTCGGGACGAAGGCGCGCAGACGCTGTTTGTCGCGATGGATACGGGTCATGACGGAACCATGGGTACGGTGCACGCGAATTCGGCCAAAGAACTGCTGTTGCGTTTGCGTTCGAAACCCATGAATGTTCCGGAGTCGATGCTTGGTTTGTTGGATTTGATTATCGTGCAGCACCGTCTTTTTTTGCCTGGAAAAGGATTGGTTCGCAGGATTGTTCAGGTGTCGGAGTTGTCTTCGATGGAAGAAAAGCCGCTTCTTTCGATGTTGTTTGAATGGAACCGAAAAACGGATTTGCTGTCGAGAACCGAGACGCCGAGTCACGTGTTGCAGGTGTTGTCGGAGCGCTCGTCGCATGGCTTGACGGATATCCGAAAAGAAATCGCGGTGCGGCGCCAAGTGTTGGAATGGATGGTGGAGCGGCGGATCGTGAGTCACGACGAGGTTTCGGCGGTGGTACAGCGGTATTATTCGGATCCGCAGGGGGTCATTGCCGAGATTTTGAAATCGCGCGATTAATCGGTTGACCCGAGTTTTTCGCGGAGTATTTTTTCGAATTTTTCGAGTTGTTGGCTGTTTTTTTTCATTTTTTTGTTGGCGCGTCGCACCAGGAATTCGTAGTAATCGCGGTTCACGAGGAGTTTGTCTTGGTATTTGATGGGCGCGGAGATTCCTTGGGTTCCTTGAAGCTCAAGAATGAATTTTCCGGGTTTTGCCAGCATGATGCCGCCGCGTTTGATGCCGGCGAGTCGCGCGCATTCAAGTAGCCGGTTGGCGTTGTCCAGATGGTTGGTTCCAATGTGCAGGATGAAGCTTTCTTGTTTGAACCAGACTTCTTTTCGGGTTTTTTCGCTTAGTTTTTTCCATGAAACCATGGCGGATGCGAGTCCGTGGGTTTTATAGTGGAACGCGGCGGTTTGTTTGGTTTCCATGGAGTCCACATTGAGCAAAATGACGCGTCCGGAACAGCTGGAAGCCGTAAAAAACTCGGGCAGTGAATTGAGGAACTCGCATAGTGGAATCGCGGGTTTGTCGGCTTTGCCGTTTGTGACGGCGTCATGAAACGATTGAAAGTGGCGTTTTTTGACCATTTCAAAGCGTTCGTTTTCCACGTTGGTTGCCATTCCCTCACCTTTTTAAGTTTTTGCCGTGTTTATTTGTCAGATCTTTTATGAAACTGTGGTCTAAAGCGTTTTTGATTGTTTTGGTCTTGATTTTGGCTTCTTTTCCGGCGTTTGCACGGGTTTCTTTGATCAGTCCGCTGGTGAAGACGTTGGAAAACAACGAATCTCTGAATTTGGGTTCGATGCAGCCAGGAGAAGAATTAGAGGTTTTTTTTAATTACCGCACCGGAGCGAATTCGTTTTGGAAATCGATTAGTGCGGATTCGTCCACGGTTCCGTCCGGTTGGTCGGTGGGTCAGTCCCAGGTGTTGGCGGAGTCGATCGGATTCAAGATTTCAGTTCCCGCGTCCGAAACGGAGCGCGTGCAGTCGCTTCGATTGGTTTTTTCGGATGACGCTGGTTTGTCCGAGTCCGTGAATCTGGTGGTGGCTGTGCGAAATGATTTGGTTCGGTTTGAAGTGGGTCCCATCAAGAACAATTTGGTGTTGGGCCAAAAAGCGGTTTTTTCGTTTCGTGCGGTGAACCAGTCTTTGGCGTCGCATTCGTTCGTGGTGTCTTCGACGTTGCCGGATTCGTCGTTTAAGGCCAAGACGTTTGTGTTGGGCGGCGCGAATTCGGATTCCGCGGTGATTGATCAGGAATTGGAAGTGTTTCCGAAAGTGTATGGAAAGCGGGATTTTTCGTTTCGAATGGTTTCGGTTCAGAATCAAAAAACTTTGGATCAGTTCAATGAAACCTTGATGATTAAACCGACGTTGGTCGGAAAGTTCGATTCGGGTTTGTTCGGTTTGCCGGTGCTTTCGCCGAATCTGAACGTGTTCTATTTTTTGAATGGTTTGGCAAGCCTCTTTCAGTAAAGCCTCTTATTCTTTTTCGTTGGAATGGTTTCTATGGCGTCTTCCAAGTCGTTTGCATTGGCCGTCGAAGCGGCGATTGATTCCGGTAAAGTGGCTTCTTTTGGCGAATTGCACGCGTTTAAGATGCATTTGGCCAAACAATGGGGTCTTGGCCGGGTTCCGAGTAATCCGGATTTGCTGCTCGAAGTGACGCATCCGTCGGATAAAGTGCGTTGGCTTTTGGGGATCAAGCCGGTTCGGACCTTGTCGGGAGTTGCGCCGCTTGCGATCATGACCAAGCCGATTGACTGCCGGCACGGCACGTGCATTTATTGCCCTGGGGGAGAAAAATCGGTTTTTGGCAGCATTCCGAAGAGTTATACGGGAAACGAGCCGGCGTCCATGCGCGCGGTCGCGAATCGGTTTGACGCGTTTTTGCAGACGTTTAATCGTTTGTCCCAGTTGTGCGCGATGGGTCATGCGGTGGGAAAAATCGAATTGATTTTGATGGGCGGAACGTTTCCGAGTTTTCCCGTGGAGTATCAGCGGGAATTTGTGTCGGATACGTTTTTGGCGTTGAATTTGTTTTCGAATCGGTTTTTTCCGGATGGAAAATTTGACGTGGATGGATTCAACCGTTTTTTCGTGCCGGTGCCAGGCGAATCCGAAAAAGAAAAAACCGTGCGGCTGCAAAACGAATTGTTGGCTTTAAAGAAAAGTCACCCGGGTTCGCTTCTATCCGAACAGAAAAAAAACGAGTCGTCGGCGTGTCGCATGGTGGCGTTTTGCATCGAAACCAAACCGGATTTTTGTTTGGAGCCGCATATCAACGAGATGTTGTCCTTGGGTTGTACGCGCGTGGAATTGGGGATCCAGTGTTTGGATGAGGAAATTTTGTCGTTTACGAATCGGGGTCATTCTTTGGTTGATTCCGTTTCCGCCACCTGCTTGCTTAAGGACAGCGGACTCAAAGTCACGTTTCACATGATGCCGGGGCTTCCGAAGTCTTCGCCTAAAAAAGACGTGGCGATGTTTAAGGAATTGTTTTCGAATCCGTCGTTTTGTCCGGACGCCTTGAAGATTTATCCGTGCATGGTGTTGCCGGGAACGCCTTTGTTCAAGTTGTACGAACGAGGCGAGTTTTCGCCGATGTCGACAAAAACCGCGGCGGACGTGATCGCGCGGTCCAAGGCGTTTTTTCCAAAGTGGGTGCGAGTCCAGCGCGTGATGCGGGATATTCCGACGAAATGGTCTTCGGAAGGCGTGCGATCGAATAATTTGCGTCAGTTGGTGGAAGAACGCGCCAAAGAACTTGGGATTTCGTGTCGTTGTATTCGCTGTCGGGAAATCGGACACTCGAAAAACGCGGGTTTGGCCGATGTGTCGCGCGGAAAACTGCTCGTGGAAAAATACGCGGCAAGCAAGGGCGAGGAATTGTTTTTGTCGTTTGAGGATGAAAAAGCGGATGTCTTGTTCGGGTTTTGTCGTTTGCGAATTCCCGGGAAATCGTTTCGGCCCGAAATCGATTCTTCCACGGGTTTGATTCGCGAGTTGCATGTGTTTGGAAAAGCGCTGGAAGTTGGCGAAAACGATTCCGAAGCCGTACAGCATCAGGGGCTTGGGCGAGAATTACTGGAAGCCGCTGAAAAAGCCGCCAAAGAAGAGTTTGATTGTCAAAAATCCCTGGTGATTTCAGGGGTCGGGGCGCGGAATTATTATCGGAAATTAGGGTATGTCGCGAACGGCCCCTACATGGAAAAACGCCTTTAATGGGCGTTTTGGTCAAAATCCGCTTGTTTTTGTTTCCTTGTTTTTGTCCTGGCAACGCAAATGGTTTGTCGGAAAATTTATATTATATAATATATACTAATCATTCATTGTTTTTTGGGGTTTGAGGAAATGGGAAAATCCTTAGTGGCTTGCTTAGGCGTCGGAAAAGGAACGTGGGGTCATGTGAACCGATTGATTTCTCAGGAGTCCTTTGATCGCGTCATATTGATCTCATCCGAATTCGGAAAAGAAAATTTCAAACCTGAAAAACCCGTGGAATGGGTGTTCGTGAACACGCGCGCGGGTTTTGAAATCATCAAGGACGCGATCAAAAACAAGTTGCCGGACGGCGAATTGGCGGTTTCGTTGGTTTCGGGTTCCGGAAAAGAACACATGGCTTTGCTGGTCGCGTTAAAAGAATCCAGTCGCGAATACCAAATCGTTTCTTTGACGGGCCAAGGAACCAAATACTATTGACCATGTCTTCGGCTGTTTCGGACCGATTCGTTGCGACGATTCTTTTCTATTCTTCCGACAAGCAGGTTTTGCTTCAGGACCGTGTCGGGATCAGCAAGTGCGGTGAAGAATGGGGTTTTTTCGGGGGCGCGATCGAAACAGGCGAATCTCCAATGCAGGCGATTGTTCGGGAGATTCGAGAAGAGCTTTCGTTTAATTTAACCGACTTTGAATTTTTTAGAATGTTTTCGGGTGTTCTTCCGAACGGCCAAAAGGTAACCGCGCATGTTTTTTTGGCGCCGCTTCCGTCGATGCGTTTGTTTGATCAGAAAGAAGGTCGTGCGATGAAACTGTTTTCTTTCGCGCAAGCCGCGCGGCTTGGAATACTGGATATGGATAAAAAAATCCTTGCGGACGCTGCGTTTTTTCTGAACCTTAAATAACCTGAAGCTATTCCGTTTCCGCTAAGGTATAAATAGTTCGTTCGTTATATTTCTTGCGGAGTTTTTTTTGATGGACTTTGTATTGATTGTGTTGGCGATTGCAGCGGCGTGTTTTGGTTTGCTTGCGTTTTGGTTGTTTTCGCGTGCTTCGGGTTTGCAGCGCCGCTTGGTCGATCTTGAGTTTTCGAAATCGAGTCAGTCGGTAAAATACGGAAAACTTACGGAGCAGTGGATTCCGTTTTCGGACGCGTTTCCGTTTGATCGCCAGCAGTTTCGGTTTTTAGGGTCGCCGATTGACGGGGTCGCGTTTGACGAGAACAAAATCGTGTTCGTGGAATTCAAGACCGGTCAGAGCCAATTGAATGAAAACCAGAAAAAGATCAAGAAACTCGTGTTGGACAAGAAAGTCGATTGGCTTGAGTTCAAAATCAAGTAATGTTTATCCGCGTTGCTGGTACGTGCGGGCCGGCGACGTGTTGTGTTTGTCGTTTGCGATTTGCAGTAATTTTTGTCCGCACGGAGTGGGGTATTTTCCGTCTAGGCAAGCGGTACACAGGCTTTTTGCTCCGTCTTCGAATCCGATCGCTTTTCCAAGTCCTTCGATTGATTGATAATGCAGGGAATCGCCTCCGATTTCGTGTTGGATTGCGTTTTCTTCCGCTTCGGTGATTCCGGTTCCCACGGATTCGGGGTTTGTGCGGTGTCGTCCCGCAATGAGTTCTTTCGTGGTGGAAAAATCAATGCCGTAAAAGCACGGGTGGATGATGGGCGGGCAGGCGCTGCGCACGTGCACTTCTTTTGCGTTGCCGCGGGTTTTTAGGATGCGCACGATGGCTTTGGTGGTGGTGCCGCGAACGATGCTGTCTTCCACGAGAATCACTTTTTTTCCTTCAATGAGGCGTTTGTTGAGCGCGAATTTGGCGAGTACTTTGGCGTCGCGGTCGGCACTTTCGATAAAGGTGCGTCCGATGTAATCGTTTTTGACGAGTCCTTGCAATACCGGTAGTCCCAGTTCGAATCCGTAGGCGTCCGCGACGGGTTTGGCGGTGTCGGGCACGGGCACCACGACGCAGTCGGCTCCGAACGTGAGGGGTTCGTTTTTGGCGAGTTGACGACCCATCTCGTAGCGGCTTTCGTACACGTTGCGGCCGTCGATATTGGACATGGATTGTGAAAAATACACGAATTCGAACATGCATACTTTTTTTTGGGTTTTGGGTGCGAATCTTTTTTTTTCTACGGTTCCATCTTGCGTTACGCGCACGAGTTCGCCGGGGTTTATGTTTTCGATCGCGTCCAATGCGGCGCTTTCAAGCGCGACGCTTTCGCTTGCCGCCGCGAAAAGGGTTTCGTTTTGTCCAAACGACAGCGGTTTGATTCCGTTCGGGTCCCGGCTTGCGACGAGTTCGCCGTCCGCGTTTTGGTAAACAATGTTGTATGCGCCGTCGAATTTTTCGGCGATTCCTTTGAACGCGTCCACGACGTCGGGTTTGGTGTCTCCGCGGTTTTGAAACGCAAGATGGTGCATCATGACTTCGGTGTCGCTTTCGAGCTGGAAATGGTATTTTTTTTGTTCGAGTTCCGCGCGTAAATCCCAGTAATTAGCGAGGTTTCCGTTAAACGCAAATGAGAACCATTTCCAGGTGCGGCCGTGGAATCGTTCGAATGGTTGCGCGTACAGGGCGTTGTCGCTTCCGAAAGTGGAGTATCGCACGTGTCCGATGCCGCGGTTTCCGGATAAGCGGTGCATGAGGTGATCGTGTTTGGGGGGGTTTGCGGTGGAAAACGCTTCTTTGACCAGTCCGAGTCCGCGGTGGGTTTCAAGCAAGCGTAGGCGTTTGGGGTTATAGGTCGTGATTCCGGCGGAGAGTTGTCCGCGGTTTTGCATTTGCAGCAGGAGATTGAAGAGTTGTTGCGGTGCGTGGGTGGCCGCGGGTTTTAACAGCGCGACTGCGGCGATTCCGCATTCTTCGTGCACTTCAAAGCCCATATTCGCTTTTTGTTTTTGGAACTGGTTAAAAATAGCTCGTGTTTATCTGCGTTTGTAGCGCAGTAACGCGACGATTCCGCCGAATCCGAGTATTTTTTTTCCGGGATCGGTTTTGGCGTGGAGCAAATGAACTTTGGCGCCGAGGTTTTCCGCGGTTTTCATCACGTTTTCAAAGGCTTTTTTTTTGCTGGCTAGCTCGGAGTCCACCAGGAGTAATTCGGATACGGATCCTTCGTTTACCGCGTTTTGGACGTGTTCGAATCCGTATTCGGCGAGGCCGGATTGGCGTCCGATTTCGGTGAGGAATCTTTCCACGGTTTGGGTGTCTTGGAGAATTTGGGCTTCGTGCACGAGTTTTTCGAGGGTGCCGCTTTTGACGAGTTCGGATAATCCCGTGACTCCGGTTTGATTGGTGGTTTCAAAATACACTTGGTTGGCGAGTTTTTGGTTTTTTTCTTTTAAGTATTTTTGGAATTCTTCTTTGGTGAAACCCGGTCCGGCAAACACGATGGATTCGGGTTTCATTTCTTTTGTTTTTTGAATGATGTCGTTAAAGTAACTGGTTTTGGAATCGTCTTTTTCAATGAAGTGTTTTCCGATTTTTCGGCCGCTGATGCTTCCTGCGGCTTGGACGTCGAATTCTTTGAGCAGTCCAAACGTCGCGGTTTCGTCGTCAAACACGACCAAAAGTGTCGCGAGTTTGGTCGTGGCTTTTTCGGCTTTTTTCAATCGTTCGATTTGATAGTTTTTCCATTCTTTTTTTTGGATTCGAATTTCTTTTGCGGGTTCAAAATCGATGGATTGGTGGCTTTTGAGGGGGGCGAGTTCTTCGGGTTTGGATTCGGTGACGGTTCCGTTGACTTTGAGGACGCCGGAGTATTCTTGGAACGCGGCGGTTTCGACCATGATGGAAACGTACAAGGTGACGCGTTGGCTTTTTTGATTGTCGTCGCGGCCTTTGATTTTTCGATCGGTGATTCCGGAGACGATGTCGCCTTCTTCGATGACTTGTTCCAAATGCCATAAATCATCGAGTATTTCGGGAACGACTTTGAGGTAGTGTTCTTTGGGATTGATACTTTTGATTTTCATGGCGACCGCTATGCAATGGGGATTCAAGTATAATAATATTTTCCGCTTTGTTTTTGCTCGGAATCCAGTTGGCTTCCGTGTTTGTTGATGCGGGGGCGTCTTGTGGCGTGGTCGCGCCGCAATGTGATCTGCATTTTGGACAGGAGTTTGTTCATTCCCGCTTCCATGGTAAAGGGTCCGCGGCAGGTTCCGTGAACCGCGGGGGTTCCGTCAAACACCATGAGGCGGTCGCTTAAGTAGTCGATGAACATGAGGTCGTGGTCGACAACCAGGCATGTTTTTCCGCTTTGTTCGGTGGTGCTGCGGATGGTTTTTGCGATTTTGATGCGTTGTTCCACATCCAGGTAGGCGCTGGGTTCGTCTAACAGAATCAGTTGGCTGTCTTTGGCCAAGGTGAGTCCGATGGCCAATCGTTGGAGTTCTCCGCCGGATAAGTGGTTTACGTTTTTGGGCCAGAGCCCGAGTACGTCGAGGGGTCCGAACAAGGTGCGTTTGAGGGTTTCAAGGTCTGCGCCTTTGGTTTCTTTGGATATGAGTTCTTCGACGGTTTGTTCTTCTTCGGGCGGCTGGATGTACTGGGGTTTGTACGCGATGGATAGTTTCTGTTCGAGTTTTTGGTTGTCGGCGTCCAGTTGTCCCGCGAGTATTTTGACGAACGTGGTTTTTCCGATGCCATTGGGTCCGAGTACTCCGATGACTTCGTGACGGTTGAGGCTTCCCGCTTCGATGTCCAAGGAGAATGCTCCGAGTGTTTTTTTCAGTGCGGGATACGAAAAAAGGGGTTTTGCGGTTTTGTCGTTTTTGGCGCTTTTTCCGAAGAATTCGATGGAGTGATCGCGAAAACGATAGTTTTCTTCGCGCGAGTATCCTTCGAGGTATTCGTTGATGCCTTCGCGGCTGTTTTTGATTTGGGATACGATTCCAAATACCGACGGTTTTCCGTACATTAAGTGCACTTTGTCGGACAAGTAGTCCAACAGAATCAAGTCGTGTTCAACCACGATGACGCTTTTTCCGGTTTGGGCGAGGTTTCGGATGAATTGCGCGATTCCCATGCGTTGGGATATGTCGAGAAAACTCGAGGGTTCGTCAAAAAAGTAGACGTCGGCGTTTCGAAGCGCGGTGGCCGCGATCGCGATTTTTTGGAGTTCTCCGCCGGATAATTGATCTAAGGTGCGTTCCAGAATGTTTTCAAGGCCCAGTGTTTGGATGACGGCGTCATAGCCGTTGGTTTCGTCGACTTTCGAAAGAAGTTCTTTGACTTTTCCTTTTTCGGATTGGGGTAACTTGTCGACTTGTTGGGGTTTGAAGGCGACTGATAATTTGTTTTGGTGCAATTGGTCAAAAATGGCGAACGCTTCTTTTCCCCGGTATTTTTCGGCGACCGCGTCCCAGGTGGCGGGTTGGTCGTATTTTCCGAGGTTTGGAACTAGTCGTCCGGAGAGTATTTTGAGCGCGGTGGTTTTTCCGATGCCGTTTTGTCCGATGATTCCGACCACTTCGTTGTTTCGCGGAAGCGGGAATCCGTGTAACCGGAATTGGTTTTTGTCAAACTGGTGCAGCGGATCGCCGGGATCGATGGATAGGTTGACGACGGATATCGCGTCAAACGGACATTTTTTTACGCAAATGAGGCATCCGATGCAGGTTTCTTCGATGATGTTGGGTTGTTTTTCGTCTTCGTGGACGATGCATTCGGTACCGGACCGGTTCACGGGACATACTTGTTCGCAGTACCATCCGCCGCATTTGCGCGGGTGGCATTGGTCGTAGTCAATGACGGCGATGCGTTTTTTGGCCTCGGTATACATATAGGAAATCAGTCAAGGGAAAAGGTTAAAAGCCAGTTTTGGAATTAAAGGGGTGGCCCCCCTGCCGTTACGGCAGGAGGACGTTTTGGACTTTGATGGAGGCGGGTTCTAATGAGGTGCTTTGGAAGGAGGTTGATGCTAGTCGTGCATTCGGGTGCTCGGAAAGCGGGGTTTGGCCTTGTTGGGCATAATCCATTTGGGTGTCGTAGGCCAGTACGATGAATCCGATCAGAAGAATGGCGCCGATCATGAGCGCGAGTTTGGCGGTTGTTTTCAAGTGGTCACCACAATAACTGTTGGTGGCAATTTATATAGGATCTTTTTTTTGATTAGGGAAAAGGCTTAACTGCAATTGCTCGCGTTGCAGGCAAGATCGGCTTGGTTGGAATAATTGTCAATGATCGAAAAGACGCAGGGCGTGATGCTCGTGCGGCTGAATCGTTTTTGGTTTTCGGTGCGTTTCACGAGGCTTTGGTACGTGGAAGCGCAGAACAAATCGAATTGAACGGTTCCGACGCCTGTTCCGTCGTTGTATTGCACGTTGACATTGGCGTAGCCGCACGACGGAAGATTGTACGGTGCTTTGGCCGTCTGGAACGCGTTGAGCACGTCTGTTGCCAGTGTCGCGGAATTGATGGCGCATCCGTTGGCCTGCGCGTTGGTGGCAAGTCCCATGGTGGTGGCTTTGTCCAACACCGCGCGGATGTTGTCTTGAAGCAAAATGGTTTGGATTCCTTGGGTGTTGTGGCGCGATAAGGAATCTTTTTCGATGGATTGAATAGGTTGTTGCGCGATCGTGATGGCAAGCAGCAGGATGCCGAGTACCGCAATGGTTTCCGTGAGCAATCCTTTTTGGTTCATGGCGTCGCCTGACAGAATCGAATCGGAGTATATGCCGTGGGGGTCCATCGCACGTAGTTTTGACAAAAATAATTGTCGACGCTGGGAACCGCGTGGGTGACAGCGGTCGGGTTGGTGAGGAATTGTTGGTGGGTTTTGAAAAGGATTTGGGCGTGATACCAGTTTTTTTCTTCGCGCGGGCTTTGGGCGGGGTATGCGATCGCCGCCAATGCGATGAGCGCGAGAATGGCCGCGATGCCGATGAGCGCGTCAATCGTGAAAATGAATCCTTTGGGTTGTTTCATGTTTTCCACACCGTGAGGGTAAATGTTGATCGAATGGCCGCGCATCCGTTGGTTAAACATCCGTCTAATTGGAGTTTGGGCATTTGTGCGGCCGCGTTGGAAATGGCGTCCACTTGGGTGGTGTAGATCGGTCGGTCGGAAGGAATGGCGGTGCCTTGAACGTATCCGGTGGGTCCTTGGATGTTAAACCCGTAGCCCGCGGGAATTCCGAGTTCCGTCGAGGTCGGCACATGGGGTGTGATCACGCATCCGTTGAGGTGGAAAAGTGTGGTTCCGGTACTTGTGGTGATGGGACAAGTGACCGCGGGGTTGGTTAAGAACAGCGTCGCGGCGGTTTGTCCGACGGCTTCGAGTTCGATTTGGTTGATGTATTCTTGTTGGTCCACGGTTTGGATTTGAACCAGTTTGAGTTGGGCGCCGATGGCGAGCATCAAGAGCGCGGTGGCCAGCAAAAAATCAATGGAAAAGAGTTGTCCTTTGGTCATAGGGTTATACCTTGTCGATCACGATGTTTTCGCCGCAATTGATGCTGTTTGGAATCGTGTATCCGGCGGAGATCACGGCGGGTTTTTCGATTTGAATGCGGGTGCATTGTTTGGGGTCGTTTATGTTGCAAGGCGTGACGGCTTTGTTTTCGAAAATAAACGTGATTTTTTGGTTGGGTTGATCGATGATGATCGAGCAGCTGTCCGCGGGTTTTGGAAACTGGTTTTTGGGTATTTCGGTGGTAAGCGTTACGCGGAGGGTGGTTTGATCGCTGTAAACAGCCAGTTGCGCGAGTTCGCTTCGAAGCCGGATCACCGCGAGTTTTCCTTGGTTTTGGAGCGAGAGGTTGTTTTGGCTTTGGCCGATGATGTCGTTGAATCCCGTGAATACGGATATCGTGACGAGCACGACAATGAGCGCCAAAATCAGTTCAAGGGAAATCTGTCCTCTCATTCTAAGGAGTAGATAGGCGTTTCGGGTATAAATACTTATTTTTGCTGGATTTCGGAAACGATTTGCAGCTGGATTTTGCGCCCGTTTTGGTCATATGCCGCCATGTTGTGTTCGGTAAACGGTTCGCATACGATCAGGTGAATCGGTCCGAGTTCGGCAAAGGTGTCGAGGTCTTCGGGAGAAGGCCGGTTGGAGTAACCGGGATGCGAGTGAATGCTTCCGACCGTGTTGGCGTTAAAGGGCAGCAAGTCGGTTCGAAGCTCGGCGTGTTCGCTTCCGAAAATCGCGGGTAAAATCACGAGTTCGGTGATGGTTTGTTCTTTGTTGTTTCCGCCCAAGAGCGCGATGAATTCGTCGGGGTAAGTGTGTTTGGCGGATTCTAAAATGGCGTGAACCACTGTGTGTTTTATTTTCCAGGCCATGGTATATCGAAGGGACTCAAAAACGGATATAATACAGTAGTGTGGGAAGAACCAGGAACGCCATGCAGTGGCTGCGTTTTATGTGGAGTCTGGGACACAGGATTCCGATGCTGGTTGCGGTCAGGCACAAGAGTAGTCCGTTCCATCCGTGCCACCAAAAAACGAGCAACAGCAACAGTCCGATGGTTCCAAGGGTGATGCTTCGAAAATCCGTGGATTGAATGAGGGATAAAAGTCGTCGGGATAAAAAAAGCGAAGTGATTCCAGCAATTCCGGTGCACAGCAGGATGATTCCAATGCTGGTTTCAAATTCGAAAAGGGAAAAAGTCGTGATGCTTTGAAGCGCGGCCGCGGAGCCGGTGCGGGCTTTGTTGAGCGCAAAAAGCGCGACAAACGAGTAAATCATCGAGGCGCTGGAAAGACTTGAAAGCAACACCAAGAATTGGCGCGTCGAGGTTTTTTTCAGGCGGCTGACGGTAAAAGCGGCTTGGCTGGGTCCAATCGCGGGAAACAAACTGACGAGGCTTCCACCGAGGCTTCCAAGCACCGCGGGAAAAAAAAGTTTTCCAATCGGCATTGGGGTGGTGCGAAGGCGTTGGGGTTTGGGTTGGTGGGTTTCAAAATACGAAAGCGATAACGTCGAGATCCCGAAAAAACCCGTGACCAAGGGGAACAAAGCGTCGGAGTACCCGTGTAATGCGAGTTCTCCGAGTGTTGCGGAAAGAATCGTGACCAGCACCGCGGCAATTTTTCGGCCGGTTGTTTTTTCGCTGTGGATCATTCCAATGGTCGTCAGGATCAAAACGATCGGAATGAGTTTGGGCAGCATTGTTTTGGTTTGTTCGGTGATTTGTAAAAAAACCGGGATGAACAAAATCGCGATTCCGGTTCCGATCAAGGCGCCTGTGATGCTGTCTTCGATGGCGTCGAGTGCTTTTCCGCGCAGGAACAATTTGTGGCCGGGCAGCGCGGTCAAATAATTGGATTCGTTCGGTGCCCCAAGCAGAATGCTCGGAATGAAGTCACAGTAGGTGTGCATGGTGTTCATGGCCACGATGAAAAAAACCGCGGCCAGTTCAGAAGACGGTTCCAATCGGACGATCCATTGGCTGATGGTGTTTAAGTGAATTCCGGGAAATAATCCGCTCAAAAGGCCGCTTCCAAGGCCGAGTATGAGGCCGGCGATTTCTTCAATCACGCGGAACCACGGTTTTGATTTCGATTTTGGGTTGTTCGCCGGTTTTGTTTATTTTTCCGGTGATGCGGACGCGTTGTCCGATGTTCACATCCAGTATTTCGAATGACGTGGCGCTGATGACGTGGTTTTGATCTTCGATTTCAAGTGTTGTTCCGTGGAATCGGTATCGGATGGTGGCGATGGTTGCGTCCACGGTGACGGGCGTGTTGGCTTCCAATTCGAATAGGTTTTCGATGGCGGTGACGGGCGGATCCGGGTGTTGGAACAGAAATGCAATGCACAGAATTCCCAGAACCGAAAATCCAATGCACGTGATCACGAGGGGTTCGGGCCAGGGCATAGAGGAAAAAGAACGGGGGTGTTTTTTGAAGCCTGGTTTTTCCGTCGATGGTCGAATCAGTTAAGGTTGATTTGGACGATGGTGTCGCCGGTTCGGATTTTGATTTCGGTTTCGATGTCGTTCACCGGAATGGTGGTGTCTCCGGGGTTTCCGGCACCGGTTTTTTTGAGGGTGGCGGGAACCGTGCTCGCGTTGATGATCAGTTGTCCGGGTGCGCTTCGGTCGAGTTGGATATTGACCAGCACGAAGGTTTTGTCTTGGCCGTTGATTTTTTCAAGCAAGCGGGTTTTGGCGACCAACAACGCGTGGGTGTCGTTGTTGTCGGAGTACGTGAGCGTCGTAAAATACGCGGTTAATCCCAATACGAACATGGCGATCACCAGCATTTCGATGCTGGTTTGTCCGTGGTTTTTCATGGCTTTTCCCTTCACGAAAACTGGACCGTGTCGGCTTGGAACCGGATGGTGACCGTGTTTTGGCGTGGTCCGGTAAAGTCGAGTCCCGCGCAGTTGAGGCTGACTCCGGGTGGAAGTTCAACGGGAATGGTTCGCGTGCACGTCGTGCTGACACTGCAGGATTGGGCGATATCGGAAAGCGTATAGGTGAATTTGATTCCGTTTTGGGGCGCGGTGACGCATTCAATCCGGCTGTTTTTTGGAAGCGTCATGGAAATGATTTGCTTTGAAGTGGAGCTTTGGAGCACGACCGAGTTGATGGTGTTGACGATTTTTTGGGTGGCCATGCGGGTTTGCCCCAGACCATAAATTTCGTTTAACGTGGTTTGTCCGAAATCCACCATCGGAAAAATAACGGTGTTGATGTACACGATGGACACGATGAGAATGAGCATGAATTCGATGGAGAGTTGTCCGTTTTGGTTCATGGCATCACGATTTTCCACAGAAGTTCTCCAAATACGCTGGCCAGCACGAACCCCGCAAGAATGGCCGGAACAAATGGTGCGGATTCCTTGACGAGGATCGTGGACGGGATTTTTTGTTGTTTTGCCAGTATTTGAAGCTCTTGGATCTGGTTGTTTTCCAATCCTCCGGCATTGTAACTGGCGCAGATGATGCGCCGGTCGTTCGAAGTAGTTTGTGTTTTGAGGTTCTTTATAATAGTTTGGATGTCGGGATTGTTTTCCACAAATATTTCGTTGTTTTTTTCGTATATCGTGGTCGCGACAATGTCGCCCTCCGCCAGATTGGAGATCTGTTTTTCGGTTCGAAAAATTTCTTTGGAAAAAGACAATTTAAAGACGAGTGACAGCGCTTCAAGCACCACAAACGTGGTGGCGGCCGACACCAACGCTTCGGGAGTGTTGGCGATGATTCCTGCTGCAAACGCGAGGGCGGCGGCAACAGGGCGGATTTTTTTGGGGAGCACGAAAAAAACGAGGATTCCTGCAATCGCAAAAAGCGAGTTGTTCAAATACACCTGGCTTGCTTCGACGAGTCCGGCGGCCGCCACTGCAAAATACGCGTTGGTGGGAATCTGGGCTTTGAGGTCTTTGATGATTTTGTTTTTCACCGCTGGTTTTTGGTGTAATCGGTAGGCCGCAAGCGCGATTCCAACGGGAAACATGGCAAACAAACTAAAGAGGAGGACCGTGAGCGGAAAAATGGGCAGAAACGCGGGGTTTGCGGCAAGCCCGATTTGATCGGTCAAAAACAAGGGTCGAAACGGCAGTAACGCGGCGATTCCCGTGAATAGTTTGACATCGCCGCCAGCCCAAAATCCCAGTCGCCATAAAATGAATCCGCCGCAAAACGTGGCCGCGGCGATTCCAAGCGAGTAGTAAAACGGAGACCAATCGTGAAGCGAAAGGCTTTCCCACAAATGGATCAGGAGTCCCAGTCCGATCATGCCGTATGAAATGTAGTCTTCGACGATGCGTTGTTTGAGGTCGGTGTACGTGGCGATCAAGAGTCCGGCAAAGGTCACAAGAAAAGCGGCGGTTTCAAAAGCGGTCATGGGAAGTCGTATTATGAATGGCTTTGAAAAATAAAAAAGGGTCGGGTTCGTTTTCGAACCCGGTTAAAAAAATGGTTTTATTGCAGCAGGTTGGAGATGGCTTGTTCGCGATAGGTGAGCACTTTGGCTTTCGCGGTGTTGGCAACGGTGCTGACGGACGCCAGAAGAACTCCGGCGGCCACCGCCAGCATCAAGCCAAACAGCACGATCGTCAAATATTCCATTGAAACCTGTGCGCGTTTGTTCATGCAACTTCACCGATTTATGGTCTCTGTGCTGTGTTGGGGTTGAGTCTACATGTTCCCTGGTCCGCGGTTGATCCGGTCCAGCAGCATGCGGTTCCTGCGCCAGCTACCGAGTTTACGGTTCCTGTTTGCGGGCATCCGGGGTGTGTGGCATCAACTGCGGCAACGACCAATGATGCGGGGGTTGCTGTGCTTTGGCACAAATTCTGGTTGAGTGATGTTTGGCAGTTTGCGGCCAATGCGTTGAGCTCCACCGGGCTGTTGTTTGGCAACAGGGTGATGGCTGCGATGATGATGACGGCGACTAGAATGGCTCCTCCTAAAATAAGGAGGTATTCTAGCGAGCCTTGTCCTTTGTTTGCAAACATAGGTTTTTTCCTCCATGGATGTATGTTTTGTTGTATTCAGTAAGCCTTCTGGCTTTTTAATAGTTTTCTTGGAAAAAAGCGGTTGGATAAACAGGCGTGTTTACGGCGTATTGCCGATTTGTTGGTTTCCGGCGTTTCCGAGTTGGTTCGCGGCTTGCTTGACAATGAGTCCGACCGTAACGGCAACCAGGATCGCGCCGCCGACCATGATGAGGGTTTCCATGGAATTCTGGGCGCGTTTTTCTTGGAGTAGTTTCATTTTTTTCCTTTTTTTTTAGAAGTGCAGTATCACTTTGGTGATGATGCGGGCTCCGTAAAACAAAAACAAACCCATGAATAGTAAGACTGGGATGTATATAATGCTTTTCTTGGCTTGTCCGTCGCGCATTAATCCGAGTAGAATACTGGCGGCGATGGCTTCAATGATGATGTAGCTGGTTAAAAGAAAAATGATGATTTGTTTGGATTGAAGGGATTGTTCGATGACGTCGGGTTGGATGGCTTGGCTTTTGACGGCGGTGGTGATCAGGAATTCGAGTACGGTGGTGGTGAATCCCATGATGGCGGGTCCGACAATGGCGCCGGCGGTGACCAGGAAGAGGACTTGCATGGTGGTTTTGGTGCGGCGTTCGAGTTGAATGCGGTGCAGGTCGCGCATGTCGTCCGCGATTTCGTCGAGTATTTCGGCGAGTCCGCCGCCGGATTTGAGCGCGTCGATAATAATGGTTAATGTTCGTTTGACGAGTCGGGAATCGATTTCTTCTTGCATGAGTTGAAGGCTTTTGTCGAGGTTTTGTCCTTCTTCGAGTCGACGCAAAACGAGTTTGAGTTCTTTGGTGAGAGGGCCGTAGTCGCTGTCGGATACTTCGCGCAAGGCGAATTCGTAGGTTCCGCCGGCTTTGAGGGTGTCTCCGAGTTGTTTTAGGACATTTGGAAACGCTTCTTCGATCCGGTTGATGCGCTGCATGTCCAGTGAAAGCGGGTATCCGAGCACGAGGTCAATGACCACGAAAAAAACAACGACAGTGATCAAAAGCGGGTGATCGAGTCCGACCAGGGAAAAAACGAGGAATCCGAGCACGGAGAGAATAATGGCGCTGCCAAACGCCAAGGCGATCCAGTTGGTGGCGGTGGTGGAGACTCCGTTTTTTTGCATGACTTTTTCGTATTTCACGAGCATTTGCTGGATTCGTTCGTTGAATGGTTTTGTTTCTTTCATGTTTTCACGCTTTGGGTTGGATGGCGCGTAAGTACAGGATCAATATTCCGAGTATCACGGGCATGACGACTAAGTAAAAGATGATGAGAAGCGGAATGGACAGCGGGATGGGGAATGCCATGGGAAGCGGTGCGTTGGATATTCCGCCCAGAATGGCGATCATGACGGGTATAATGATTCCGGCGAAGATGAAGAGGACTCCGAAAAAATTCATTTTTTCCGAGAATTCGCTGATGCGGTTTCGGATTTCCACGGACACGTCGTCGGCGATGTCGCTCATGACTTCGGAGAGGTTTCCGCCGGTTTTCATGGCGCGAACGATGTGATTGAGGGCGTTTCGCATGGCGATCGATTGAACGCGGTTGGCCATGTTTTTGAGGGCGTCTTTGGCGTCGGTTCCTTCTTCGATTTCATTGACGGTGCGCGCGAATTCTTCGGATAATACGCCGTAGTCCGCGACGGCAATGAGTTGGATGGTGCGGTAGAGTCCCGCGCCGCTGCGTAGTTCGGTTGCCATGTGTCGCAAGGCAAACGGCATTTCGATGCTGACTTGGGCGCCGCGGGTTTCGGCGATGCTTTTGGGAACCAGCAAGGTAATGAAGAGTCCCATGGTGCCGGCAAATACCGCGCCAAAGACCGCGAGCAGCGGGTAGAATACAAAGGGAACGCGGAGAATGAATCCGATGAGCAGTCCCATGACGATTCCCCAAAGTGTCGCCAGTACCGTGATGGCGGTGGTGATGGCGAGGTATTGGTTTAAGGTGTATTTGAGGTTTGCGCTGTGCAAATAGTAATTGAGGGTTTGGGTCGCGGAGAGTTGGGCGATGAATTTGGCGATGGGTTTTAACGGATCTTGAAGTTTGAGGTAGAATTCGATGAGGCCATGAATGATTTGGGAATTAAAATCCAGAAAGTCTCCGACGTTTCCAATTTCTATTTTGGCGGGTTTGGATTTTCCGAGCATTTCGCCGCGCATCTGCATGTCTTCTTCGGTGGCGATGACTGTGCCCGCGACTTCTTTTTTGCGCATTTTTTGGACGATGTTGTCGACGGTGTCCTGGTCGACGTCTGTGAATTCTTTGATTTCGGACATTTTTTTCACGAATTGGATAACAACTGGTTGGTGAGGTCTCGCACGGCTTTGATGCCGCTGATGTTTTGTTTGGTGAGTTTTTCGAGGAAATCCGCCCGGCGGTCGATTTCATGTTCGATGTCGGCGATTGATCGTCCGGTCAAGTCGGATAATTTTTTGAAGTATTTGATTTCCTTGGTTTTGAGTTTGTTTTTTCGGTCCGGTGTGGATTCGGTTTGGCTTGCGCTGTATTGAAGCTTGTCTTCGGTCGCGTTCCATTCGAACAGGGGTTGGGTCACGGGCTTTCCTTCGAGCACGCCGTGAACTTCCGCGATTTCAGTGATGCGCCGGATCGTTCCTTTTCGGCGGTCGTGTAACCGGTTTTGAACCACGATAAAATCAAGTCCTGCTAGCATGGTTTGAGGAACGCTCATGGGGGGGCTTAGGATGCGGACCAGGGTTTCTTCGGCGCTGTTCGCGTGAATGGTTCCCATGACGCCGTCGTGTCCCGTGTTCATGGCGGTAAACATGGTGGCGGCTTCCGCGTGCCGGACTTCTCCGACAATGATGCGGTCCGGACGCATGCGCAAGCTGTTTTTGGTTAAAATATCCAACGCGAGTTCTCCGCCGCCTTCGATTCCGGGGGGTCGTCCTTCGAGCCGGATCCAGTGTTGAAGCGGCAAATTGAGTTCGGCGGTGTCTTCGATCGTGATGACGCGTTCGCGTTCGGGCACCAGCGACGTGAAAACGTTGAGGGTCGTGGTTTTTCCGCTGCCGGTTCCGCCGGCAATGAGCACGTTGGCGGGTTTGGTGGAGAGTCCTTCGACGCACAGCCACAAAAACGCGGCGGTTTTGCTGTCCATGGTGTTAAGGTTGATGAGGTCCAGAATGGTGTACGGGTCTTTTCGGAATTTTCGGATCGTTAAAGAACTGGCGTCAACGCTTGCGGGCGGAATCGTCGCGTTGACGCGGCTTCCGTCGGGTAAGCGGGCGTCAAGCAACGGGGTGGAAAAGTCGACGCGGCGTCCGACGTCTCGGGCGATTTTGTTGACGACGTTTTGGATTTCTTTGTCGGAAAAAAATTCGATGTTGGTAGTCATCATGTCGTGTTTTCGGTGGAACACGTAGACGGGTTTTTTGGGTCCGATGACCATGATTTCTTCGATGTTGTCGTCGGATAACAATGGGTCGAGGACGCCGTATCCGACCATTTCGCGAACGACTGATTCGGCGTAAAACTGGAATCGCGTGGGCGAAATTTTGAGTTCGGGGCTGTTTTTGAGTATTTCCATGATGCGCTGGTAGTATACGTTGCGGCGTTGCTGGGGATCGCGGATGCGGTACGGTGAAATCGAAATGAGTTGGGTGGCGGCTTCTTTGATAATGTTGATAATCGTTTTTTCGCCCAAGGTGGGTTTTGGAACGGGAACGCGGTATTCGAGCAAGTCGTGGTTTTTGCGGCGAACGATTTGAACGCTTCCGTTGCTTTCAATGACTTCGCGGTTTTCGTCGGGTTCCATTTGGCGTTCTTGTTCGAATTGCTCGATGTCCAGTTCTTCGATGGTGGAATCCAGTAGTTTGGCCGGGTCTGTTGCGGTCGTTGAAGAAGGAGTGGGTGTCGGCGCGGGTTTTTGAACGATGTCGATCGTTTTCGCGATTTGTTTTTCGTTCGGCTGGTTAGAGTAGATGTTTGTCGCAGGCGCTTGTTGGGTTTTGGAAGCGTCCTTGGCTTTTTTGGCTTTCTCAATGGCTTCCTTGAGATAGTCGGGCATCTAAGTCGCTATAGACAAGGGATTTGGAATATATAAGTATTACGCAGTGAAAACATCAGTTTTGTTCGGCGCGCTTTTTGCGAATCAACGGCAGTGCTTGTTTGAGTGTTTTTGGTTTGTGTTCTCGCAAATCTTTTAGGTAAAATATTGATTTTCCGTTTTCGGTTTCCCTGCGGACTGTTCGTGCTTGGGCTTTTAGCTCCATGCTGTGGGTTGGCGGTTCTTTAAACCAGTTTAATTCGTCCCGTTGGATTACGGGTTGATTTTGTGTGCGGCGGTCTATGTGGATTGATTCGTTGAATTTTTCGCCAAACCGAAGGGGTCGTTTGGGTCGCATGTAGAACTTGGGATGGGGAGCTATTTATGCCTTGCGGGGGCAGTTTATTGTTTTTGCTGGATGCGATCCACTGTGTTGGAAATAAACTCTTGGATTTTTTGTTCGCCTTGAACGGTTCCGTCGCGTTTTCGGACGTTAATGGTTTTGTTTTGCGCTTCTTTTTCTCCGGCCACGAGGATCAGCGGGATTTTGCGTAGTTGCGCGTCTCGAATTTTGTAGGAAATCGTCTGGTTGTCGGAATTGATCTGGGTTCGGATTCCGTTTTCAAGGAGTTCTGCCTTGACGTGTTCGGCATAGTCAAGGGTTTTTTCGGAGATCGGAAGCACGATGGCTTGAACTGGCGCAAGCCACAGCGGGTACGCGCCGCCGTAGTGTTCGGTGAGGATTCCTAAGAATCGGTCGAGGCTTCCGTATAGCGCGCGGTGAATCATGATCGGGGTGTGGGGTTTGTCGTCGTTTCCGATGAATTCGGTTTCGAATTTTTGGGGCATTTGGAAATCCAGTTGGATGGTTCCGCATTGCCACGTGCGTCCCAGCGAGTCTTTGATGTGAAAATCGATTTTGGGTCCGTAGAACGCGCCGTCACCGGGGTTTAGTTTGTAGCTGGAGTTGGTTTCTTCAAGTGCTTCTTTGAGCGCGGTTTCGGCTTGGGTCCATTGTTCCGGGGATCCCATGGCTTTTTCGGGTCGCGTGGAGAGCTCCATGTGGTATTCGGTAAAACCGCAGGTTTTGTAAATATGGTCGATGAGTTGGATGGTTTCTTTGATCAGCGGCTTGATTTGTTCCGGCGTGCAGAACAAGTGCGCGTCGTCTTGCGTGAATTTTCGAACACGGAATAATCCGTTTAATACGCCGCTTTTTTCGTGGCGGTGAACGATTCCAAATTCGCTCATTTTGATCGGCAGGTCGCGGTAGGATTTTCGCGAGTTCTTGTAAATCAGAATGTGGCCGGGGCAGTTCATGGGTTTGATGGCGTAGTCTTCGTCGTCGATTTTGACAAAGTACATGTTTTCTTTGTAGTGGTCCCAATGTCCTGATTGTTTCCAAAGCGAGTCTTTCATGATCAGCGGGGTGATGACTTCGATGTAGCCGCGTTGGCGTTGTTCCGCGCGAAGAAAATCGGTCAACGCGATCCAGATTTGCGTGGCGTTTTGGTGATAAAACGCGGTGCCCGGAGCTTCTTTTTGGAACGAGTACAAGTCGAGTTCTTTTCCGAGTTTTAAGTGGTTTCGTTTTTCGGCTTCTTCGCGTTGTTTGATCCATTCGTCCAGCATTTTTTTTTCCGGAAACGCGATCGCGTAGATGCGCTGGAGCATTTTGTTTTTTTCGCTTCCGCGCCAGTAGGCGCCGCCGCTTTTGATGATTTTGATGACCGCGATTTTTCCGGTGTTGTTGACGTGTCCGCCGCGGCAAAGGTCAACGAATTTTCCCTGGTAATACAACGAGATTTTTTCGCCGGCTTTCGTGTGTTCTTCGATCAGTTCTTTTTTGAACGGGTTGTCTTTGAATAACTTGAGGGCTTCTTCTTTGGTGACTTCTTTTCGGATCAAGTCTTCTTTTTTGGCAAGCAGTTCGTTGGCTTTTTTTTCGATTTTTTGCAAATCTTCTTCGGAAAACGGTTTGTCGACGTCAAAATCGTAATAGAATCCTTCTTCGATCGGGGGGCCCAAGGTCGGGCGCGCGTTCGGAATCACCGCGCTGACGGCTTCGGCCAATACGTGGCTTCCCGTGTGCCACAACGCTTTTTTGCCTTCAAGGTCTTTCCAGGTAAGAATCCGAATTTTTCCGTTTTGAAGAATGGGACGTTCGAGTTCAAACGTGGCGTTGTCTACCTGGATCGCGAGGGCGTCTTTGGTCAGGCGCGGCCCGATTTTTTGGGCGATTTCCGCACCGGTAATCCCCGTGGCGTAATTTTGCTTGCTTTCGTCCGGAAAAGACAAGGTGATTTGATTTGAACCCATGTGCTATATTGGGCAGGATTAACGTTAAAAAACTTGAGAATTACCGGCAAGGCGCTCGGAGGAAATTTATGGGTTTTGTCGGATAGTTTGTTTGGTTCCAATGATTCCCGCGTCGTTATGCGTCAAGTGCAAGGGCCGTTTGTGGTGCCAGTTGTCGAGTTGTCCGATTATCGAAAAATTCGAGGTTCGGCAAAAGTCGCTGGTTCAAATCAAGAACAACAAATTCGAGGGTTCTTCGCCGCCGGGGGTTTTTGTTTCCTGGACGGGGTATCCGAATGTTTCGATCGCTCCGGTGGCGCCGCCGGTGATCTCCGAAAAAAACGCGTTTTTGGATAATCCTGAAGAGTGGTTCGGGTTGCCGTCAAATGAAATCGTCGCGATGCGTTCTCAATTGATTTCGTCGCGGCGTCGGGCGCGGGTTGCGGATGCCGCGAATCCGTCGCGGGATTTGTCTTTGATTCAGGAACTGGCGTTGTCGTTAAAACCGGTGGAAGCCGAGTTTTCGCTTAAAAGCGCGCCGCGGCAGTTTTTGTCGTTTCACGAGTCCACCGCGCCGACGGGTCCTTCCGCGGAATTGGACCGGATGAAATTGCATGAAAATCCCAAAATTCCGTCAAAAGCGGATTACTTGTCAAGCGACACCGCGGTCAAGTCGAATACCGCGGTCCGGGAACTGTACGAGGATGGTTTGCCGGTGCATTATTTGTACAAGATTTTGTCCGCGGGAACGCTGGGGGTTGGAAAAAACCGGAAACTGGTTCCCACGCGCTGGTCGATTACCGCGATTGATGATAATGTTTCGAAGTATCTCGTGGAAGAATTCGTAAAATCGTTCCCGCAAGTGGGCGAGTTTGAATTGTACCGCGAATCGTATTTGGGGAATCATTTTTTCGTGTTGTTGTGTCCTGGAACGTGGTCATTTGAAATGCTCGAGTGCTGGCTTCCCGGGGCAAGCTGGGCGTTGTTTGCGGATCGGTCCGAAGTGAACGTGATTTCGGATTTCGAAGGCTATAACGGTCGTACCAAGTACGCGGATAATGTCACCGGAGCGTATTATTCCGCGCGTTTGGCGATCGCCGAGCATTTGGTCAAAAAAAAGCGTTTGGCCACCGCGATTGTGTTTCGCGAGATTTCGCACGAGTACACGGTTCCGTTGGGGGTGTGGGTGATCCGCGAAACCGTTCGAAAAGCGTTGGAAAAAAAACCGTTATCGTTTTCGGATTTGAAACTCGCGTTGGAGTACGTGGGTTTTCGAATGACGGTTCCGCTGGACAAATACTTGATGGCCTCGAAACTGTTGCCGAACTTAAAGTTCCAGAAAAAGATCACGGATTGGGTTTGATTTTTCATTTGGGTTTTTTCTTTGGTGGTGGTCTGGTTCTTGCTTGGTTTATTTTTCGCCTTCGGGCTTGTTTTTCAAATAAGTATGCTTGAATCAGGTTTTTTATCTCAGCGATCGATTTTTTGGTGCCCCATTTTTCTTTCATTTTGGGGTCCTCATATATCACGCGTCGAGGGTGAATATCGTGTTCAATGGCCACGGCATGGCCGGCGGCACAAATGACCATCGCGGGTTTTCGACGTTCGATTTGGCGTTGCATTCCGATGTGTCGCCGATAATTCAGAATGTTTTCGATTCGCTGCTTTTTTTCGGGGGCCATTTGGTATACTTGATGGGCTGCATTGTGCATGCGACTCCCTGTGCGTGTCACGCCGTATTCGAAGCTTTTTACAATGCGTCCGCGTTGGGTGGCATATTCTGCGATTTCGCGGTACATATTCATGTTTTTTTCAGTCCAACGGCTCCAATTTTGCTCCAGAAATCGGCGTGAAAACGGTTCCATTTTTTCAAGCGATTCGATTCCTTGCGTTTTTATGAATGCCTCAAATGACATTCCTTCCGCCGCTTCAATCAAGAGCTGGTCTCCGGGGCGAGTGTGCTGGTCGATTTGTGTTTTTGCGAAGTCGATTTTTTCTTGTATGATATTTCCGATGGCTGTTAGACCGTTCCAACCGTGACGCTCAAAAAGTCTTTTCGCGGTTTCGATGGATTGCGGCGGTAAGTAGCTGATTTCCATCAATGTGAAATCAGAAAATGGGTCGGGTGGTTTCATATCGTGGCCTTATAGTCTACTCTTGTTCGAGGTTTAATTTAAATCCATAGCAAGAAAAACGGATTTGTCAATGGGTTTTGTATGTCCAAGGAAGTCAAGACTTTTATTCCAAAGCGGTTTGAGGAAAAGTATTCCGACTTGCTTGGGGAAGAGTTTCCCGCGTTTTTGGCCGCGTGCAAAACCAAGCTTCCGCGTTCCGTGCGCGCGAATTCCCTGAAGATTTCGCCGGGCGATTTGCAAAAGCGTCTGGAAGTTCAGGGAATCGAATTGGAACCCAATTTGTATCTTCCGGGCGTGTTCATGGTGAAAACCGAAAACGTGCAATTGGGCCAGTTGCCGGAGCATCAGAAGGGTTTTTTCGTGGTGCAAGAGGTTTCGTCGATGATTCCTCCCATTGTGCTGGACCCGAAGCCGGAAGAAGTGGTTCTCGATTTGGCGGCGGCTCCGGGAATGAAAACCTGCCAGATGGCGGAATTGATGCGAAACAAAGGCGCGATCGTGGCCGTGGACGTGGCGGTGGAACGTTTGAAGGCCTTGTGGTTTAACATGAATCGCATGGGCATCTTGAATACGTTGGTGGTGCATCGGGATTCGCGGCGGTTTTATTCGCAAGTGGGGTTTGACAAGGTTTTGCTGGATGCGCCGTGTTCAACCGAAGGGTTTGTTCGAAAACGGCCGGACGCTTTGAAAGGTTGGCATCCGAATCTGGTTTTGAAGAAATCGCATGTTCAGAAACAATTGATTGAACGCGCGTTTTCGGTTTTAAAGCCCGGTGGCGTGCTGGTGTATTCGACGTGCACGTTGTCTCCGGAAGAAAACGAGGAAGTCGTGGATTTTTTGTTGCGAAAAAATGGCAACGCGCAGATTGAAAAGATTTTTTTTCCGGGTTTTAAGTTTCGGCCGGGTTTGGTTTCGTATAAGAACCGGCGTTTTCATTCGTCTTTGGACAAAACCGTGCGGGTGTTGCCCCAGGACAACGATTCGGAGGCGTTTTTCATTGCGAAAATTCGAAAATTCTGACGGAAAAGAAAGCGGACGAAATTTCGTTTCGCGTTTGTCGGTCGATGAAGAAACCCAAGTGAAAGCGTTTTTTTCGGAAAAGTTTTCGGTTGCGGATTCGTACTGGTCGGACAAGGTGTTGTTTAAGAAGGTTCACTCGGTGTGGATTTGTTCGGAAAAAGCGTGGGAAGTCCAGGAGTTCTTGCGCGCGAAATCCGTGGGTTTGATGCTGGTCCAGGAATTGAAATCGATGAAAGTTGGCAAGCAGGCGGAATACTTGTTTTCGAAAATGGAATAGGTTTCATTTGTTCCATTTGATGCTGCAGCCTTGCGACGGGTTTTCGTCCGCCGTGCAACCGCCGGTTTCGAGGACTTCTCGGATGGCGTCTTCGAGTTCGTTGGTGTCTTGTTCAGAGTGAGGCTCTCCGTGTTGGTCGTCGATGCGTCCGTGATACACGAGTTTTTTTTCAGAGTTGAATAAATACGAGTCGGGGGTGCAGCGCGCGTCGAAAGTTTTGGCGATTTGCTGGTCTTCGTCCAGCAAGTACAAAAAATTGAGGTTCCATTTTTTGGAGTACGCCTTCATTTTTGGAAACGAGTCTTCGGGGTAATCGGGGTTGTTGTTGGTGTTGATTGCAACGATTTGGAGTCCGGCGGCTTGGTATTTTTCTTGTAGTTCCACCAGGAATGGCACTTTGGGTTTGACGTACGGACAGTGGTTGCACATGAACACGATCAGAATCGCTTTGCCGGAAAACCCTTTCGAATAGTGGATGCGGTCGTCGGTTCCGATGAGCTGGAAATCGGGGATGCGGTCTCCGTGTTTGAATTTTAAGTACGCGGATTTTTCAAGGGCTATGTTGGTTCTCCTAGTTTTCAAGCGGCTGGAACAGTTCTTCCAGCATTTTTCCGATTCGATTGTAATCGGAGTCGGTAAATTTTTTTTTGTGTGCGAGTACCTGGGCGATAGCGGGGTATTTTCCCTCTGTGTCTTCTAATCCGAATGCCTTGAGTGTACGCGGATCGGCGAAAATTGCGCTTCCAATTTTTATTCGGATCTGGTAGACTCTAATTTCGGACAGACCCAGTATTCTGCCAATGGTTTTAGGGGGCATCGTGGGTGATAGTAGGTTCAGGTCGAGATTGAATACCCGGTCGGTGGGTCGACTGGTGAAGGCGTTCCTGGCGGATAGGAATAAGGGTTTTTCATGGACGAACCTCTGTATTTCGGAGGGCGTGGGATGCAGGTAACTGAGAATAAAACAGAGTTGTTCGTGTCGGGGAAACTGTTTGAGGCGGCGCAAAAAGTACTGTTTGAGGCTTCGGAGTTCATTGCGATCGACGGGTCTTGGGGCTTGTTCGTTTTGAAAAGAAATCGACTTGACGGTCTGGGTTTGGCGTTGCCCTAGAAGTCCGGCCCGTTCACGGACGAGTCTTTTGTGCACGGAAGTTCCGGGAGTTGTTTCTGCGATTTCCTGTTCGAGTTTTTGGAGTTTACCGCTGTTTAGCTGGCGATGGAAAGTCCGCGAGACGTGAACGAGGGTTCCATATTTGCGAATATGATCCTGAATTGCACCTTCTATACGGCGGCTGGCGAAAGTCAGAAAGGAACTTCCCTTGCCGGGGTCCCAGGTGGATGCCGCTTCCATTGCGCCTAGGTTGCCGATCTGAATCAAGTCGTCAAACGTCAGTCCATACTGTTGTTCGATCGCTTTAAGGCCTCCATGTTTGGTGACAAAAATTGCGGCGATCGCTCGAACGTTTTCATGGATGTTCAGAACCTGTTTGTTTCGTTCGGCATGCTCCGCCGAGCTTAAGCGTGGGATGGAACGATTTTTTCGTGGCTTTGGCATTCGTATTCCTGCTGGTTCGTTTCGTTCTTTTTTTGGGTGTTTCGGCTTTTTGAAATCGGCCAACGTGTTAATCTTTTTCGTGCGCGTGTTTGAATTTTCCGAATTGCGCAAGCAATGCTTCTAATTGTAATCGTTCGTTGGCGCCTTCAACGAGCCGGAAGTTGTATTCGCCGATGATGTCCACTAATTCGATTTTGGTGTGTGACGGAATTTCTTTTTCTTCCATGTCCATGATTTCGCGGTACATTTGCGTGATCACGTCTTCTCCGCTCATACCGTGTTCGAAGAGCAGTTGGTCGAGTTTTTCGCGGGCGTCCATGAATTTGGCGTCTAGTGCGAGCCGGATCATTTGCTGGAGTTCTTCGGGTCTGGCACGAGAACTGACGGCGTACACGTTTTCTTCTGTGAGTTTTTTTCCGCTGGCGCCGGCGGCTTGCAAAACGTTGATGGCTTTGCGTAAATCGCCTTGGGAAACGTAATTGATGGCTTTCAATGTTTTTTCGTTGAGTTCGATGCCTTCTTTTTTGGCGATGGGGTAAAGGGCGTTGTCGATGTCTTTTGGCGTTAAGGGTCTGAACCTGAACACGACGCATCTGCTTTGAATGGGTTCGATAATGCGGGAAGAATAATTGCAATTATGGGATATGATTCCATTAGCTATAAAATTGTGGTTTGAGAGACAGGTGAGATCGATTACTTTTGGTGCGCACACTTGTTGCAGTCGTATCACTTCGTTGAATACAAGCCCGTTTTCATACTGGTTTTTTTCTTTCCAGTCTATGAAGGATGGGAAACCTTTTCGGGGAAGATGAACCGGCTTTTTTTTTGCTTGGCTGGCTACAAAGTCAGGGGTGCAACCAAATTCGCGTGCCAATTCTCCGGTGGTCTTACCGCTTCCAAGCGCTGTAATGATTTGTTGTGCTTTTTGCTTTTGCTGGTTGAGCACATGTTGTTTATGTCGAAGATATTCGGAGGCTAATCGTGCTTTGTTCATTTTTGTGGTTTCATACGCATACCCTATTCGGGAGAAGAAGCGAAAGAGATTTTGGTTGTTTGGCAGCGGGCTGAGACAGAAGCACTCTGGTTTTTTTCCGTCTTTTCTCGTATAATCCAGTTGTTCAACGGAAACTGTTGAATCGACATCGAATTCTTTTAACAAGTTTTGCAAATCGGTAAAGAATCGCAGCATGTTGTCGTGTAGTTCGGTTGCTTTGTGCATTCGCATTGGAATTGCTTCGAAGTTTTTTTGGTCAATCTTCGGAGAGTATCCTTCGCACCCAAACAATGCGCGCAGGAATTCGCGTTTTTGGAGTCTATTGCCTGTTTGAACGGTTTTTGGCAATTCATACGCGGTTATTATTTTGTCTCCCCTGGGGGCGCCCAAGAATTCTAGGGTCTTTTCCAGTGCACGTGAATCGACATAAAAGCATGTGGTGGTTCCAGTGAATTTTCTATTCCCGATCGTATTGTTGATGAGTTTGTGTTGGATTTGGCTTGAATCAAAACCAAGTAACTCGAGGTCTTTTTTAACTTCTTTCAACGTTTCGATGTTTCCGGTGAAAATGATGCGCTGGCGCGACTTTGTAATGTGGCCGTCTCCGAAGATGAACCCCAGCAGACGTATGATTGCTGCGGCTTTAGGGGAATCGCGCGTAATTGAAAACATTTCTTTTTTTTCTAATTCCCGGATTGTTTTTTCATGCAGACCTTGGGGGTGATGTTCTTTGTTTTTGGTTATTTTTTTTATTCCCGCATAGGAGATTCTTATTTTGAATTCTTGCTGGATTTGGTTTTGTATATCGCGGTAATTCCGAAGCGCAAAGGGCATTCCGTTAGCGGCGAAATGCGCCATTTTGCCTTTGCGGCTCCGCACGAGAAATCCTTTCTTTTCAATGGCGTGCAGAAGCTCGCCTGTTCGGATTCTTGACAATTGCATCCTGGTTTGCAGTTCTAAGCGGCTACTGTTCGGGCATTTTAAAATATGCTGAAAGAGCCTATTTTCGGTCGGGGTTAGGCCGGCACCATTGCGGACTATGCACGCTAGTTTTTTTATGGATTCAATGATGCGGTGCTTGTCTTGAGTACAGAGTTCTCTAAATGTTTTTGCTTCAGTCAGTGGCTTGTAGTTGTTTTCAAGTTCCGTTTTTTTGATGAACTCTCCGAACGCCGTTTTATCGATTAAATGGCGAGAATCATCTGGAATGGCAGTTCCTTCAAGGCTTGGAAAAACCACGATTTTTTCGCCCATGCTGATTTGTCCTGCTTGCTTCCACCCCGATTCGGTAAGAAGCAAGTGATCCTCGGTTAGTTTGAGTGTCCGGCCAGTGTTGGTTTCGAGTTCAAAGACTCGTTTTCCTGTTGTTTGGGGATTTTGTTCGATGGTGCAAATGACTGAATCGTTTTTTTCGATTCTCTGGGCTTCGTCAATATTCAAGATTTCAAATTGTTTTTTCTGTTCGAATTTTTCGACGAATTCCCCAATGGTGATTTCGGTTTCGTTTGGGAGCGTAATTTTGGTATCCGGCGTGACGCAGCTCAAAATGAAGCGGCAGGTTTTGGTGAATTTTTCCATGGTTCGGCGAAGCGCTTGTTGGGCGTCCGCGGTGAGCGCGTCGCTTTCGTCCAGGAAAATGATTTTGAAATTCGAGTCAAAGGCAAGGGTTCGCGCGAAGTCTTTGATGGTTCCGCGAACCACGTCGATTCCTCTTGAATCCGATGCGTTTAATTCTAAAAAGTTTCGTTCGTAGCTGGGTCCGAATAGTTCTTTGGCAAGCGCGACAGAAGAACTGGTTTTTCCAACGCCGGCGGGTCCCGAAAACAATAAGTGGGGCATGTTTTTGGCTTTGGCGTAGGCGCTGAGTCGTTTGGTGATTTCTTCTTGTCCGATCACGTCGGTTAAGGTGTGGGGTCGGTATTTTTCGATCCAGGGCAGTTCTCCGATCGTGTTTTCTTTTTCGGACATTTTTTTCCTCGGGTATCTAAGGGTTGAGGAAACCCATTTTATTTGTATGCACGTGGGTTTGGATTTATTGTTTGATGCAGGAATAGAACGCGCTGAAAATAGGGTCGACAAACGGCGGATCGACGTGTTCGTACGCGATCATTTTGGGGGCATATCCGGCAGGACAGTCAGCGGTAAAATTCATGGTGCAATAGTAGGGTGTGCATCCGAAAAGTCCGCATTGTTGTATCTCGCTAAACCACACGCTGTTTCCGGAAACGATGTTGTGTCCCGCGCACGAAGTCAATAATTGGCGGTCAAAAACGCTGTTGAATGATTTGTATCCGCATTCGGGCAAATTGGTCCAGTAGTAGTACGCCTGGATTTTGTAGCTTCCGCAGAGGGTTCCTTGCGGCGCATTGTTGACCAGCCAGGAAGAATCGATCGTTACGTTGCCGACGTTGTCCGCTTGGCATTGCCAGCAGTTGTTTCCGCAGCTTTTGAGTACTTGTCCTGCGGGACAGTCGCTTAATCGAACGCTAACGCTTCCGCTGCTTCCGCCGCCGGTCATTCCGGATCCGACGGTGACTTGAGTGATGGTTCCGCTGCTTTCCGACGGCCATGCGTCTTTGCAGACATTTCCGATGCAGAGTTCGGTTCCTTTGATTTTGCCGGCGACATCCAGTTTTTCGGTGGGTGCGTCGACGCCAATGCCGACTTTTCCGTCGGTATTGATTCGGACTTGTTCGTTGCCGGTGTGGGAGGATCGAAAAATAAGCGGGTATCCGGAAATGTCAAGTTGTTTTCCGATGACGTTTGAGTTGACGGACATAATTTGTGCGCGGTCTAGTGCGGTATTGTATCCCATGGCCAGCATCGGGACTCCTCCAACGGGTAGGTTGTATCCTCGGACGAGTATTCCTCCGTTTTGGATGTCGAGTTTGGATTGGGGCGCGTTGATTCCGATGCCGATGTATCCGGTGTTGTAGTAAATGCTGGGTCCGTTGGCTTGCCAGTAGCTGGCGGCGGGGGTTTGGCAGGCGTATCCGGCGGTGCCGATTCCGGCGCCGATGTTGATGAGGAATTGTCCGGCGGGACAGTTGGTGGGGGATAGTTCGTTTAGGTTGTGGCCGGGGCTCGGAGTCGCGGCAAAAACGCTGGCAAACACCAGGGTTGCCAACAACAAAAGTATTTTTGTTTTGTGTTGCATGTTGTACATATGTCTTTTTTCTTTTTATTTCTTTTTATTGGGTTTTTTTTGAAAAGGCGGGCTTTATAACTTTTTTCTTGTGTGTGTTTGGTATTCGTTTTGTGGTGTTTTCATGTCGGATACGGGTTTTGATTGGCGTCCGTTGATTTTTGTTCTTGTTTTGTTTTTGATTTCGTACGGGCTCGTGTTCGGTTTGGGTTCGGCGGTTTTTAACAAGTGGGATTCGCCGATGCATTGGCTGGTTCCGATTCCCGCGTTTTTTTTGGCGTACTGGTTGTTTGGCTGGATCGAACGCGAATTCGGGATTTCGGAGCGTTCTTTTTTGTGGCCTGTGCTGATCGTGGTGTTGGGCGGACTTGCTTTTTTTCTGGCGCATTTGTTGTACTGGTGCAATGGTTTGACGGATATCGGTGCGGAAAATACGTCGTGTAGCGGAAAAGGTTTTTCGGCGGCGATGAATTTGATTGCGACCCAGTGGTCGGAATTGGTGGTGCGAGACGCGTTTTTTTATTTTCTGATCATGGTGTTGTTGGCATGGGCGTCAAGGTTTGTTTTTTTGTCTGCGCTTTTTCCGGATTCCGCAAAATCGGTTCGAAAGACCCGGAAAACCCAAAAGGCCTAATGCCAAGGTTTTTTAAGAAATGCCGCGTTTATCTTGTTGAACGTTTAACAGTGAGAAAACATGGTTCTTGTTCGCTCTATTCAGGCGTATTTTGAAAATATTGTCACTTCGATTATTTTCGTGCTGATGGGCGTTTTTGGTTTTTTCTTTATCTTGTTGTCGGATTTTTATTTGTCGTCCGGAAACGTGTTTTTGGAGTACGGGTTTTGGAATTCGCCTTTGCTTGACGTTGTGGTGAGCCTCGCGTTGATTTTCATTTCCTTGGCTTTTTTTTGTGTGTTTTGCGCGGCGGTTATTTTTGCCGTGCGCGCGGATTTGACCAAGGTCAAGTTTTTGCATTATGTGACCGAGAAGTTGCCGCGTTTTTCCATGGAGTTATTCGAGTTTTATTTTTTGCTGTTTGTGGCCGAACTGGTTATCGGAAGCGTGTTGCTTTCGCTGGGTGTTCCAAACGTGGTCGTGGCATTGGTTTTGCTTGTTTTAAACGCGGTGCTGGTGTTTGTTCCTCAATCGATCGTGGTGGATGAATTGTCGTGGGTTGACGCGGTCGGATTCAATTTGAATTTTGTCGCGACGAATCCGGGAACCACGTTATGGGTGTGGCTTGCGGGGATCATCATGGTTGGAGCCTTGCCGTTCATTGAATTGTTTTTTGATCGGTTTGATTTTGCGGGTCGGTTTGTTTCGTTGTTCGTGGCCTTGCTGATCGTGGTTCCGTTGTATGAAACCATGAAGACCGTGGCGTTTATGACCAAGTTTGGTTTGGTTAAAGAATCCATGAACGCGCGAAAAGATGCACGCTGAACTTTTTTCCGTTTTTTCGCCGACTTTGGTTTACAAACCTTTTTATTCTCTTTTGTTTGATTTACTTGTCTAGCAGTTTGCTTTTCGAACAATCGGGGGTTTTGGGGGATGGTTATTCAATCGGTTTCAATTGACAAGATCGATAATCGGATTTTGCAGGCGTTGCTTGAGGATGGTCGGGTGCCGTTTTCGCAGATCGCCAAAGAAGTGAATTTAACGGATGTCGCGATCAAGAAACGCGTGGAGTCGTTAAAGCGAAAAGGCGTGATCGATTCGATTTCCGTGAATCTTGATTACAAAGTGCTGGGGTTTGAGAACCCGGTGTTTATTCAGATCCGGTCCGAGTTATCCAAGCAAAAAGACGTGATCAAGCGGATATCCGAAATGGAGTCCGTTGTCGAATTGTATCAGGTGCTTGGAGAGTACAATTTGCTGGCGCGGGTGTTGGTGAAGAATTTGGCGGAAGCCGAGCAAATCATCGGACAGCTTGGAACCGTGGACGGCGTCGTGGACGTCAAAACCCTTGTTTCCGTGCTGGAATTGAAAAAATCCCGTTCGCTTCCAAGCGCGACACTGCAGAAACACCTGTGAGTTTGTTATACTTTATAAACACTCCCATTATTTTTTCTTACGTTTGGTGAATGGGTGACGGGGCATTCAATCTCAAAAATTAGTCTCTTGGTACATCCGCTGTATACGTTTGCTTATCTTGATGACCCTGCTGCACGGCTTAAGAAAAACGCTCGTTTTGTTTTGGGCTTGTGGGGAAACGAAATTCGGCGAACTGCACAAGAACCCGATTCTGTTTTGGTGATCGTGACTCCAAGCTCCAAATTACTCAAGCGAAGACCGCATGCAAACACCGCCTGGTTTCTTCGGAAACTGGGAAAACTGGTTTCTTTTGCCCATCGTTCACTTGGAACACGAGTAGTTGTTCAACCGGGTAATATTTCTGGGGATTCGCTCAAGCGCCTACTCGCCCGTCGTGGTTTTTCAATTAATCTGGAGCGCATAGGGGTCCGTTCTTTTGGGGAGTACTGGAATATGTGTGTCTTTAATCAATCAAGAAGATTAGCCAACGTGTTGGGGATTCCGTGGAAGAAAATCTATGAGGTCCCAGAGTTGAGTCTTGGCATACATTCTCATGCGATTGAACAGTTAGACGCAGATCGAGCGTTCGAGGCCTTGTTTTCGAGTCCTAGGTCTCGAACTGCATTAGGGGAGTATACGCAAAACCCCCGGCAGCAGGCAGCCAAATTGAGGCGAAAATCGAACCGACGCAAACCACCCAGACCCCAAAAATGAAATCAGCTTAACCGGCTTTTTGCCTCCGTGGTTTTTTAAACTATTTTCAAGCCCAAGTATACTTAGGTTTTTTTTTGGAACTCATTATCACCGAAAAAGCCATTGCGGGTCAGAGAATCGCGAATATTCTGGCGGGGCAAAACGTCGCGCAGGTGCGCGAGGGAAACGCGCCTTTGTTTCGCTTCAAGAAAAGCGGAAAAGAATTCATGGTGATTCCGCTGCGCGGTCATATTGCGGACGTGGATTTTCCAAAGCAGTTTTCGTACTGGCTTGGAACGGATTTGCGCGAATTAACGAACGCGCCTTTGCTTTACGTGCCGACCGAATTTGCGATCGTGAATTTGCTCAAGCAAAAAGCGCCGGAAGCGTCCTCGGTGATTATTGCAACCGATGCGGACCGCGAAGGCGAAGCCATCGGAGTGGAAGCGCTGGATTATATTCGGGAAAAAAACCCGAAAATAATTTTTTCCCGCGCGTATTTTTCGGCGATCACCCCCAAGGATATTCAGTCCGCGTTTGAAAAACCGGGAAAAGTGGATTTTGATTTTGCGGACTCCGCGAATTGCCGTCGCGAAATCGATTTGATCTGGGGCGCGGTTTTAACGCGGTATGTGTCGATCGCTTCGGGAAAAATGGGAAAAGAATTTTTGTCCGTGGGACGCGTGCAGACGCCGGTGCTCGCGTTGATTGTGGATCGGGAAAAAGAACGCTTGGCGTTCAAGCAGGAAAAATACTGGGTCCTAAACGCGGTTTTCGAAAAAGACAAGCATCCGTTTTTGGCCGAACACAAAACCGGAAAATTTTGGGAAAAAGAAAAAGCCGAAGCCGTGCTTTCGAAAAAAGTCGACAAAGGCCAAGTAACGGATGTTTCGCAAAAACAACGGGTGCTTGAAAAACCGTTGCCGTTTAATACCACGAATTTTTTGCGCGCCGCAACGGTGCTGGGTTTGTCGGCGGGCGAAGCCATGAACATTGCGGAAAGTCTGTACCAGATGGGGTTTTCGTCGTATCCGAGAACCGATAACCAGGCGTATCCGAAGAACCTGGATTTGAACGCGATTTTGTCCGAATTAAAACAGGTGCCCGTGTTTTCGCCGCTGGTTCAAAAGATTTTGTCGCGTGGGCCCTTGAATCCGTCGGCGGGAAAAGAAACCAAGGATCATCCGCCGATTCATCCGGTGTCGGCGGCTCCGAAGGAAAAACTTTCCCAAAAACAGTGGGCTGTGTACGAATTGATTTGCCGGCGTTTTTTCGCGACGTTGGCGGACGAAGCGATTACGTTGAACGTGCATGTTGAAATCGATTTGAACGGGGAACCGTTTGTCGCGTTGGGTCAGACGATTGTCAAAAAAGGCTGGAAAGAATATTATCCGTATTCCACGCTCAAGGAAGTGGTTCTTCCGTCTCTTGCAAAAGGCGATTGGGTGAATCTGGTGGATTTGAAAATGGAGGAAAAAGAAACCCAGCCGCCGGTGCGTTATTCCCAGTCCGCTTTGATCAAGTTGATGGATGATCTTGGGCTTGGAACGAAATCAACCAGGCACGAAGTCATCAACAAGTTGTATTCGCGGCGGTACATTGTGGGTCTGAAAGCCATCGAGCCGACGCAGATCGCGTTTGGGGTGATTGACGTTTTGGAAAAGTACTGTAAAACCGTGACGGAACCCGATATGACCGCGCAATTGGAAAAAGAAATGGATTCGATTGTCGCGGCCAAGGTTTCGAAAAAACAAGTGGTGGATGATTCGCGGAAAATGTTGCTGGGCGTGCTCAGTGTTTTGCTTGAAAAGCGGTTTGAAGTGGGTTCGGATTTGAAAAAGGCGCTTCGAAGCGATTCTGTCGCGGGCAAGTGTACGCGGATAGGGTGCGACGGAAATTTGTTGGTGCGGTCCGGAAAAACGGGAAAGCGGTTTTTGGGTTGCAGTTCGTATCCCGCGTGTACGCAGACGTATCCGTTGCCTCAAAAAGGAAAACTGTCCTTGACCCGGGAAACCTGTAAACTGTGTAACGCGCCGATGATCAAGTTGTTTGTTCGTCGCCGTCCCATTGACATGTGCGTGAACATGAATTGTTCTTCAAAAGACGAGTGGAAGAAAAAAGCGGCGGATATCGCGGCAAAAAAAGAAATCACTCGATCGGATTTCCCGCCAAAAACGGCCGGTTCTTCGGAACCAAAGAAACGGGTTTCCCGCACCAAAAAAACCGGGGCATTGCCGCCTCGTTCATTGTAATCGATCGTGGTTTTGGTTCAGTTTCGCGGCAAGTCCCCCGAAATCCCGATTAAACAGATTGTAAAAGTGCCGCTTTGAGCTTGTTACGGTATTTTTTTTCTTATTTATTTTTCTTTTGAAAGGGGGCCTATTGCAAAGGAATATTAATTGGTTTTGCGTTTTTTTCTGCATGCGACCAGGCTTCCTAGCATTGATGATTTGTTTTTCGTTTTTTTTCGTAGCTTCGTTTGCGGCGATTTCGTGTTCGGTAAAAGCCTCTTGCGGCGTCGGAGAAACCGACATGATGCACTTGTCCGCCGCGTCGAACGCGCATGCCGAGACCCGGAATGGAAATGATTTTTCCAGTCATTTGTGTTGTTCGGTTTCGGGGGGAATGATTCAGGCGAATTCGGGTTGTAATAGCCAGGACGACGGTTTGTTTTTGACTTTGTCCGACACGAAAAATGCGCATGCTGAATTTCCGCGTCAGGCGTATTCCCACAAACTTTGTTTTAATATCGCGGGGGGCGGAAAAGTTTCGTGTAGTTCCGCGGTGGGAGCCGAGGGCGATTGTGTCATTTCGTTGAGTTCGGCGACAAACGCGCATGTAACGGCGTGTTCGAATCCCGGGGCGTATCCTTTGAAAGTGATTTGCAAACTGGATTCGGCGCCTGGTTCTTCATTGGTGTTGATTTCGATCAAAACTAAAAATCAAGCGGGGGAAGAATCAAGTGCGTTCGAAAAAGGGTCTGTGGTGCGTGTCGAGTACACGATTCAGAACTTGTCGGCAACGGTGCTTGATAGCACAGTGGAAGTTTCGCTTAAAACGAAAGAAAATCTAACTCTGATTTCAAACGCGCCGGTTGTGGTGTCTGCCTTTCCGTATTCGTCTTCTTCCGGTTCCACGTTGCTTAATTTGGGTTCGACGGGAGGCGGAGTGTACGTGATTGAAGTGTCGGTTCCGCGTCCGGCGGGATTTGAAGACGTTTCCGAGGAATCCAATGGAGCTTTTTTTGCGTCATCTCAAACCGCGTCTCTTCAGTCGGCGGCGTTTTCGAACCGGATGTTTATTACGATTGTCGAGCCTCAAACCATGTCGGTGCCGGAACTTCCGTTGTATTACGGGGTGTTGGTGGGTTTGATGGTATTGGGTTTTTTGTGGGCTTCGAAAAAGTAGTTGAAAAATAATAGAGTAGGGGGAACTCATTGAGAACCCGTATCGCCGGGGAGCGTAGTTCCCGCCTTACTCTGTGGTTTTCTTTTGTATATCCACTCTGCTTGACCCCTCCATTTGCTTTCGCAAGTAGATGATATCTTTTACACAATAAAAATACTCGCGGGTTTTAATAACCTAAAAAATACAATTATATACATTTTTGATGTACTATTATTACACTTTTGTGGTTTTAAATGTCAATAAAGATGAATATTAGGGATGAAGCGCGTATTCGTCTGCTGGGGGCGCTTTTGAAGAAGCGTAGCGTTCATCCGAATCTTTCGGAACTGCAAAAAGAAACCGGGTTGCATAAAGCCACCATCAAAGCGTCGTTGGATTTTCTGCAAAAGCAAGGCGTCTTGGTGGGGTATGGCCCGAAAGTGAATTTCAAGAATTTCGGTTTCAAACTCGAAGTCATCACGATTCTGCAGTTGGACCTGTCCGAAGAAAAAGTGTTTTCCGAATTTTTGACGCAATGCACGTCCAATCCGAGCGTATACAGCGTGTCTTCGATTATCGGATCGGGGAACTGGAACATGATGCTTCGGCATTATTATCGTGACGTGGAATCGTATCACGCGGACTGGGAAAAGAATTTTTCCAAGAAAATCCCGGGGTTGTTTCGTCTCGTCAAGGATCGCCAGGTGTTTTATTTGGCGGAGCCGCATTACAAGGAGTCTCCGCGGACGAACTCCGTGATCGAGCTCGTGTTAAAAGAACAGGGTTTCGGGTGAATCCGTGCGCTTAGAACTCGATTTTTCGAAAACCGTCGATCAGAACGCGCAGGTTTTTTTCGAACGCGCGAAAAAAGCGAAAAAAAAACTCGCGGGATTGAAGGCGGCCAAGCAGTCGGTATCAAAACAACTCGAGCTTGCACGCGAAAAAAAAATTTCGAACACGGAAAAAAAAGTGGTCGAGCAAAAGCGGAAAAAAGAGTGGTTTGAAAAGTTTCACTGGTGTTTTACGCAAAGCGGTCTTTTGGTGATCGGGGGTCGCGACGCGAAATCCAACGAACAAATCGTCAAAAAACACATGGAAAAAGACGACTTGTTTTTTCACGCGGATATTTTTGGTGCCCCGCATTGCGTGCTGAAAACCGACGGGAAAAAACCGTTCGAAGAGGACAAAAGCGAAGCGGCACAGTTTGCGGGGGTTTTTTCCAAAGCGTGGGAAAGCGGCGCGGGAAAAGTCGACGTGTATTCGGCGTCTCCGGATCAGGTAACCAAGTCGGCTCCAACTGGAGAAGCGATCGGAAAAGGCGCGTTTATGGTATATGGAAAACGCGAGTGGTTTCGAAACGTGCCTTTGGAGTTCTCGGTGGGTTTGAGTTCTTTTGAAAACGTGTTTCGGGTCGAAAGCGGTTCCTTAAAACCGATTTCCGAACGGTGTCGCGTTTTTTGCCGGATTGTTCCGGGTGAAAATGAAAAAAGTCGTTTGGCAAAGCAATTGGTTGGTTTTTTCGAGAAAAAAACGGGTGCGCGTTTGTCAGGCTTGCTGCTGGACGAGGTCATGGCCATGTTGCCGACCGGAAAAACCTCAATCGTAAAAGAAAAGTGATTCCAAGCCAAATTGGCCTTTTTTTTGGTTTTTTTCGTCGTGTATTTTGAATTAACCGCGTTTTATCGGCTTATCCATTGGTTTTTATTCATTTTGCGGTGACTTTATTTTGTGAGCGATATTTTCCCGTCCCCTGATATGAAAAATGTTCGCGAAGTAGAGCTAAAAGTGTTTGATCCGGACCCCTCGCATGTGGGCCGCAACATTGTGACGCTCGACAAGACAGCTAAGGACTCTTTAGGGGTCACCAGCGGTGACATCATCGAAATCGAAGGAACCAAAAAAACCGCGGCTGTTATTTGGCCGGCGCGAAGCGAAGACGAAGGAAAAGGAATCATCCGAATGGATAATTTTATTCGTCATAATGTCGGGGTTGGTCTTGGGGAAAAAGTCCGGATCCGGAAAGCCGAAGTAAAAGAAGCGAAAAAAGTGATTCTTGCTCCGACACAGGACGTTCGGATTATCGCGTCGGGTTACGACCGGATTTTAAAGAAAAATTTTATCGGCCGGCCGCTGGTTCGCGGGGACAGCGTGTGGATATCCGTTTTTGGAAGCGGTTTCGTGTATACGGTCGTGGATACGTCGCCGCGTGGAATCGTGAAAGTGAATGATTTCACGCAGTTCGTGTTAAAGGAACAGCCGGTAAAGGAAGCCCAGGAACGCGTTCCGCACGTGGCGTACGAGGATATCGGCGGATTGCAGGAACAGGTTCAGAAAGTTCGCGAGATGATCGAACTGCCCATGCGTCATCCGGAATTGTTTCGTCGCTTGGGGATCCAGCCGCCCAAAGGCGTGTTGTTGTATGGTCCGCCGGGATGCGGAAAAACCTTGCTGGCGAAAGCGGTTGCAAACGAAACCGAAGCGCATTTCATTACGGTTAACGCGCCGAGTTTGATGTCAAAGTTTGTCGGCGAAGCGGAAGAACGTATTCGCCAGGTGTTTAAGGAAGCCGAAGACAACGCGCCTTCGATTATTTTTTTTGATGAGATTGACGCGATCGCTCCAAAACGCGACGAAGTCGTCGGGGAAGTCGAGCGCCGCGTGGTGGCCCAGCTGCTTGCGTCCATGGACGGAATGGAAGCCCGCGGAAACGTGATCGTGATCGCGGCCACGAACCGCGTGAACTCGATCGACGAAGCTTTGCGCCGACCCGGTCGATTCGACCGCGAAATCGAGTTTCCGGTTCCGGGAAAAAACGAACGAAAGCAGATTTTGCAGATTCACACCCGCGGAATGCCGATTCATCCGCCGTTTGACGCCCCGTATTTGGCCAACGTTTTGGAAAATTCGCCCGAAGAGGTTCTCGCTCGCAATACACGCGAAAACGTCGTGGTGTTGCTACGCAAAAATCCCAAGGAAAAAGAGTTTTTCAAGGTCGCGGGAGAAAAAGAGGAAAGCGAGGTTAAACAAATTTTGCTGGACAAGATGCTGACGGATTTTGCCGAGATCACGCACGGGTTTGTCGGTGCCGATTTGTCGGCGTTAACCAAGGAAGCCGCGATGAAAGCCTTGCGCCGGTATCTGCCAAAGATCAATCTCGAGGAAGAAACGATTCCGACCGAGGTTTTGGAGACGCTGGAAGTAAACAAGCCGGATTTTTTGGAAGCCTTGCGCGACGTGCAGCCCAGTGCTTTGCGCGAAGTGACGATTGAAGTGCCGAACGTCAAGTGGACGGATGTCGGGGCGTTGGAGTACGCAAAACAAGAATTAAAACAAGCGGTGGAATGGCCGCTTAAAAATCCGCAGGCGTTTAAACGCCTGGGAATAAGGCCTCCGCGCGGCGTGTTGTTATATGGTCCGCCGGGATGCGGAAAAACCTTGCTGGCAAAAGCCGTGGCCACGGAATCGGGAGCCAATTTCATTTCCGTTAAAGGCCCGGAACTGATCAGCATGTGGGTCGGAGAATCCGAAAAAGGCGTCCGGAATATTTTCAAGAAAGCGCGTCAAGTGTCCCCTGCGATCATTTTCTTTGATGAAGTGGATTCGATCGCTTCGCATCGCGGGTCCCATTCGGATTCCGGTGTCGGAGACCGCGTCATTAACCAGTTACTCACGGAACTGGACGGAATCGAGGAACTCAAAGACGTTGTTTTTATTGCCGCGACAAACCGGCCGGACCTGATTGATCCGGGTTTGTTGCGTCCGGGAAGGATCGACAAGTTGATTCGCGTAAGCGCGCCGGACAAGGATGCGCGAAGAGCGGTTCTAAAAGTGCATTTGAAAGGAGTCCCGATGGGATCCAAAGAGGAAAAAGACGAGTTGCTAAAAGAACTGGTCGAATTAACGACCGGCTTTTCCGGTGCGGATCTGGAAGGATTGATTCGGGAAGCCGCTTTGATCGCGTTGCAGGAAAGCAATTTGGAAGCGACTCGGGTTGAACACCGTCATTTCGAGGTGGCGATCGGAAAGTTGCGGCCGTCGATTTCGCAGGAAACCGAGGAAGCCTACGACGAGTTTGCCGAAAAGCGCATGGAGTACAAACCGAGTTATATCGAATGAATTCGGTGATGAACCATGATTCGTTTTTTTTTATCCTACCTGGGCGCATCGCTTAGGTCCTGGTTTTTTGTTTACGTGTTGGCTTCGGTTGTCTTGATTGCGAGTGGAATCGGAATCGTGTTGCAAACAACCGCGGTTTCGGTTTTTTTCGAACGCTTTTTTTTGCCTCTTGTTTCGTTTGACTTCTTGAATTTGATGGATTACGCTAAGTGGCTTGGAATCGTGCTCGTGGGTTTGCCGTTGCTTGGTTTTGTCGGTTCTCGTGGTTATCATGCGGTTCGAAAACCAGCGGGTTTTTGGAACGAAATCGTTTTTTTGTTCGGGCTTTCGGTTGTGCTTAATCTGTTGGTAACCGTTTTCGCGTTTGTGGTGTTTCATCCGGAAGGTTTTTTGGCAAGCATCGGATTGGTTTTCGTGGTGCTGGTTGTTTTTTTCGTTTTTTCTTTTTTGGCTTTGATGCTGTTTGCGATCGCGAACACGGGTTCTTGGGTCAATTCGGTTTCTTCGGGGTTTTCCACGAATTTTCGCGTGATCAAGTAGTTTAGAACAAGCGGAAAACAAAAAGCCAGATTAACGCGAGTGGCACGAACAAGGCGCCCCATACGAGTTTGTTCCATGCGAATACTTTGGATCCGTCGAGTGGTCCGATGGGGATCAGGTTAAACAAGGCCAAAAACAGATTGATTTGTCCGGCGATCGCGGCGATAACGGCAAGCGAGTCGAGGTTGGCTACGCTTAAGAGCAAAAACGCGACAAAGAACAGCACTCCGATAATGATGTTGGTGATGGGACCGGCGACCGAAATGATTCCGTTTTGTTTGGCGTCTATGTGCGGTCCGAAAATATAAACCGCTCCAGGAGCCGCGAAAACGAACCCGAATCCGACGGCCATGACGAGCGCGAAAAAAAGTCCGAAGGGCCACGCATAGTATTCGGCGACGGCGCCGTATCGGATGGCCACGTATTTGTGTGCGAGTTCGTGCAAAATAAAACCGGTTCCGGTGGCCACCAATGCGACCACGAGCGCGAAAATAAAGTTGTTGGGAAACGCGATTCCAAAATCGGATTTCATGACCCATGCGAACGCGATGCTGACGACGAGCCAAGAGCCGATTAATTCAATGATTTCGCGTTGATTCATATGGGTATTACTTTGTTGGGGCAAAATCAATAAAAAGCATTTGAATGAGTTCGTTTTTCGTCGAAAAAAGACTTTTTTATTATTCCCATGGGTGCCTGGAATTAGGTATGGGATTCTTTTTTTCGAAGCGTTGTCAGGTGTCGGTTGAAATGATCATTATTCTCGCGGCCGTCGTGGCATTGGTGTTGTTGTTGGTGTCGCAGTTGCAAAAAACCGGGGCCGAAGGCGCGAAAAAGATTGGACAGAAAGCGGATGATTTGTTCGAGAAAATTGATGATATCAAGTAAGGCCCAGGTTTCCCTGGAGTTTTTGCTTGTTTTTGCGGCTTTTTTGGGCGTTTTGGGTTTGTTTGCTCCGTTGATCTCGCAGTTGTATTCGAAATCGGTTTTCGGTTTGGATGTATTGGAGGGCCGCCGGTTTTCGGATGATTTTCTTTTTCGGGCATCGGAATTGGCGTTGATGGGGGACGAAAGCGCGTTTTTGGTGGCGGCGCGACCCAAAAACCCGTGGTTTCTTTCGGTTCGGGAAAACCTTTTTGTTCTTTCCATCAAATCTTCGTCGGGGTTTGAACATGAGTTTATCCGAACGCTTCCGATTCGTTGTGAACCGTTTTCCGCTTCGTTTGATTCGCCTGTTTTTTTCCGGCTTTTGCGGGAAAAGAATTCAATCGTAATTGACGCGGATTCGGATTCGTAGGATTTCGTCGGTGTCCGAAACGAATGGGATTTCGGAGGAAAAAAGCGCTTTGTCGGGATCGAAAAAATTTGATCGGATGGTTGTGTGGTTGACTTTTAGTTCGTACGCTTGGTGATGAAAAACAATGGAGAGATCGCTGTTCATTTCTTCGAGGTCAAACCGGGTTTCTTTGCTCCAAATCACCTGCAAGTCGTGGACTTTGTTTTGGGTGGAATCCTCGGTTGGGTCCGATGCGGTTGGAACTGGAGACAGCAGCACCAGGCTTGAAAGAATGAACAAGCCTAACAGCGCGTCAAACGTGTACCATTGTCCTTTCGTCAAAAACAGATCTCCGCGAAAAGAATTCCTTTTTTTCCGTGAATGGTGATCACGCGTTCGACGGGTCGGCAATCTTTTTGGGGGGTTTGTTCGGCAATGAGAAACTGGGTTTGGCCGTCAAAAAAGCGTATCGCGAGTTGTCGAACCGTAAACGACATTCCGTTGGGTCGAAAGGCGATTCGATTCAAGAGTACGGGATCGATTTCGTTTGAGATCACGCGGTGGCGCTCTGTATCCAGCCGTGCGCTTCCAAGAACCGGCTGATCCGGGTTATGATTTTTTACCAGGCTGTCAAGGACCGCGTGTGCGATGCGGGTTTGTTTCCAATTCGCTTGGTTTTCCTCGATTCCGTGGAGTTGAAACTGGAGAAAAAGCAGGAAAAAATGCATGGTCATCAGGGCGACCAATACGCAAAACAGCAGGTCGAAGGACTGAATCATTCCGCGGTCAGGGGACATAATGATCAGGCGGGATTACAAGTAACCGGGTTTCGGTGGAAGAAGGGATTTGTTCGATGGGGTCTGCGATCGTAAAGGCGGTGAAAGGCTGGTTTTCGATTCGGACGTGGCGGGGAGTCGCGGGAACGCAATTGGAAATGTTTTCGGCGGGTTTTCCGGTGCCGTTGGCGTATAATGCGTCGAGGATTTGGGCGCATTTTTCTGTTTGCATCAAAAAACGGTTTTTTTCGGCGTAGTCGTTTGCCTGGGCAAACTGGATTGATACCGTGGCCACCAGGACACCGAATACGCCGAGGTAAACCGCGGTCGTAACGAGGGTTTCAAACATGATTTGTCCGTTGAACTTCATTGGATCACGGTGAGTTGGTATCCGATCGGAATCAAAAAAATTGTGGGGTTTTCTTGGCCCAAAATCGTGGCGATTACGGTGGTGTCCTGGTGGCGTCCGCCGGTGAATTCGAGTTTGGTGGTTTTTAGCGGGTTTGAAGCGGGGATGGGCCAAAGCACAAGAAGGGATTCCAGTTCTGTGGAATTCAAAGCCGTTAGGTGTTGCGGTGGTTTGGCGTATTGGTCGGGGTTCACCCGGCCGGAATAGAACCTAATCGTTGGATATGTTTGTTCGATGGTTTTTAATCGGGAAAAAAACCGGCGGGTGTATTCGCTTCGAAGTTGGTTGGGTTCGCGGGTCATCTCCGCGGTTTCCAAAAGGGTTTTGGACGCGAGGAAATCGATGTTGTTTTCGAGAATGGTGCGTTCGAATCGGGCGTGTTCGATTCCGATGATTTCGGTTTTGATTTGGTTGCGTTGGCGGATGAATTCGTTTTGGAGGGCGAAAAGTGAAAAAAGAATCAGGAAAAGAAAAAACGAAATGGCCGTGATGAAAAAACCTTTTTTTCGCATATGTTGGTTGGGGGGGGCGGCTTTTTTTTTGGAATGTTTTTTTCGTCAAAAGCCGAAAGTGGGGGCATCCGAAGCTGTTAATTTTGTTGCCGGCCAAATGCGCGTATTGCGAACGAATGCCCGAAAAAGAAGATTTGATAAAAGCGATTCGTTGAATTAAAAAAAGGATTTTTTTCGGGCGTTGGCCCGAAATTTTTTTTTGTTTAGCAGCAGCCTGGTCCAAACATTGGAGATCACTCCTGATCTATTTATTGCACGTCCGATATTTAAACCTCTCCGTGGCGTTTCAAAAAAATTTGAATTTCGCTTCAAAGCGATTCGTAATACCGTTTTAGCAATAGCGCATCGGTTTCGATGTTGGGGGATTCGCAGACGATGCGTCCTTCTACCCCGTATTCGGCCAGGGTTTCGAGCAGCCATCGGTAATTGAAGTCGTTGGCCTTGTCTTCGAGTACGAGGTGATTTTTTTCGCCTTTTGAGGAATATGCGATGCCGGATACGTGCATGTGCAGGTCATGTAACAGCTTAGGGTCGTTTTTTTCCATTTCATCCAGGGCTTTGGCAAAATCCTCTTTTTTCTTGAATCGTCCGTTTTCGCGCGCGTGTAGATGCGAAAAATCCACGTTGGGACAAAAACGCGGTTCTTCGTGATGCAGAAAAAGGAGTTCGGTTAGCGACCCGAACTGGGTTTCTTTTCCCGTGGTTTCGGGTTTGAGTTGAATGTGGATTTTTTCCGAATCCATTTTCGCCAAAATGTCGGACAATGATTTGAGCACGCGTTTTGCCACGTCTTCGCGTTTGCTTTTCATCACGTACGCGGGGTGAAACGTGACCGCGCGGCAGCCGCACCAGGCGCCGACTTTGGCGGAATCGAATATGCGTTGTTTTGAAGCCGCTTGTTTTTCGGGTTCCACTGCGTTCAAATTGATGTAATAGGGTCCGTGCACCGACAAATCAAGGGTTAATTCTTTTGCTTTGGCGTTGATTTGGTCGGCCATTTCGCGTCCCATGCGTACGCCGTGCACGAATTCGAGTTCCATGCCGTCGAGTCCGAGTTCTTTGATGCGTTGAAGGCCTGTAACCGTGTCGGGTTTCGGGCTTGAAATCGGTACTCCGGCGGTTGCAAAAGTTATTTTGGAAATCATCGGATTCACTTTGTTCTCCGTTTGAATCGCGCGACCCTTTTTCGTGCCTCGGCGGGGTCTTCCTTTCGTTTGCTGCGAACGATGCGGGCTGTATTTTTTCGGGCGTTGTTTACCCAATCGACGCTTGCCATTTCACGGTCCATCTGCTTTTTTGAAGTTATTTGTAACGCGCCGCGCTGGACATTAAATTCGGTTCGGACCACAATTTTTTTGCCCGTCGACCCTCCGTACATCCACTCCGTATGGCCGACCAGGAGCTGGTTTAATGCGCGTTCAAGCCCAAATCCTGTTCGATAGCAAAACTGGCCGTTGTGGATTCCGAAGAATTTTTCCCATTTCGGGTTGTGAATCAGTAAGGGTTCAAGTGCTTGCATTTGGAACGCACGTTGGCCGCTTACAATAGTGGAGTCATGTACGGGTATTCCATTGATTGTTTTTCGGTCAACGACTGTTCCTACGCTCATCTTCACGTCTCCGCGCAGAACCGGGCGTATCAGCGCTTCCAATTGCCTTTTTGTCACGTGTTCCAGGTCGGAATCGAGTGTCACGAAAACGGTGGCTTTCATTTGTTTCGCAACTTTGGCTCCTTCGTAGAATGCATATGCTTTTCCATAATTCTTTGGAAGCGTTAAAACTTTCGCTCCGAATGAAAGCGCGACTTTCCCAGTGTGGTCGGTGGAGCCATCGTTCACGACCACCACTTCGTGGCAGACGCCCACCTTCTTTAGGGCCATCAGGCCTGGAAGCAGGTTTTTGAGGGTTTTTTCCTCGTTGTGGGCGGGAATCATGAGCACGATTTTTTCTTTTTGCGTCACGGTATTCTTGTATTCAGGAAAGGATTTAAACTGCTTTTGACTTGTTTTAATTGCATGCCTTCGAACTTGTTTGCCGAGCGGGAAAAGCTTAATCAGTTGTTTAAAGACGAGGCGGTGTTGTATCCCGAGTTTTTGCCGGACAATTTGCCGCATCGTGAAAAAGAACTGGATGAACTGGTGTTTGCGTTGCGACCCGCGTCCGAAGGAAAACGACCCAAAAGCGTGTTCGTGTTCGGCCCGCCCGGAACGGGAAAAACCGCAAGTGTTCGGTTTGTGGTCAAGCAACTCGAGGAGTTTTCGGGGAAAGCCAAAGGAACCGTGATTAATTGTTTTGAAGCGAATTCGCGGCATGCCGTGTTGTCGGAATTGGCAACCCGGTTTGGCGCGATTATTCCGCGTCGCGGCGTCGGAAGCGATGAAACCTTGGCGGAATGGGTTTCGGTTCTGCAGAAAAGAAAAATTTTGCCGATCGTCGTGCTGGATGAAGCGGACCAGTTGTTGTCGGGAGACGATGGTTCGAAATTGCTGTATGATTTGTTGCGTTTGCCTGAAAAACACGGGATCGGGGTCGGCGTGATTATCGTTTCAAACGACGCGGAGTTGTTGGCAAGCCTTGATGATCGGGTGAAAAGTTCGCTTTCTCCGGTTCGGATCGAGTTTGCGGGGTATTCTCCGCAGCAGTTAAAACAGATTTTTTCGGAACGCGCCGAGAAAGCGTTTTTTCCGGGAATCGTGGTTTCGGAATCGATCGATATTATCGCGGGTCATTCCGGAAAACTCGGCGGGGATTGTCGCGTGGGAATCGAATCCTTGTTGGCCGCGGGGCGCGTGGCCGAAAAGGAAAACGCGGAGAAGTTGTTGCCGGAGCACTGCAAAGCGGTGTTTGGTCAAGTCGACAAGGTGTCGCTGGAAAAACGCTTGGCGTATTTGTCATTGGCGGAAGCCGCGTTGTTAAAAACCGTGGCCCGGCATCCGGATGTTAATAGTGGAGATTTGTTTTTGTTTTATCAAACCGAGGTCGCAAGCCCACTGGCGGAGCGGATGTTTCGTACGATGCTGTCCAAGTTGTCCAAATTGGGTTTGGTGGATGCTGAGGAAACCATGGGCGATGTGAAGGGTCGGACGCGCCGCGTGAATCTCGTGGTATCGAAGGAAAAAGTGGAGCGATTGTAAGGCGTTTGTAAAATGCTGAAAAGACGTGCCATTCCAAAACCGGTCCGCGGTGCGCAAACGTATGTCCGGCGGATTAAATCCGCGTTGCGTCGTCGTCCTTTGTTGCGCAAAGGATTGGAGCGGCGATTTAAGCGCATGGAACTTTTTGCGCGAGAATACCCTCATCGCGGTTGGGAAGCTTCTCGCGGATTGTCGGAGTATAATCTTTTTTTCGGGAATGCGTTAAAACGTTTTTTTTATGCGCGAAGATCACTTGATATTGCGGCGGCTTTTTCAAAAATCGCTTCTTTGCATCGTCCTTTTCGAGTGCTTGAGGATGGTCCTGGTGAAGGGTTTGCGCTTTCTGATTTGAAAAAAGCCTTGACCAAACAGGGCATCAAATCCCACGTGATTGGTTTGGCGGCGCATCATTTGGATTCTTTGCGTGAATTGAAGCGAGAAAGAGAAATTGACGACGTAATTTCTTCGAAAGCGGAATTTTTTCTGCCAAAAGAACGGGTGGACGCCGTGATTTCGGTTTTTGGTTCCACGTCGTACACGCTGAGGGCCTTGAGAAAAAACGTGATTCTAAAATTTGTCTATTCGTTGAATCGGAATGGATTGTTATTGATGGGGTTTCATTTTTCTTCGCGTTCGGAGACTCGACTGGCAACTATTTCGGGCGGGTTATCGGAGCAGCCCGTTCGAAACCGCACGTTGTCCGTGGAACAAGAAATGAAGGGAATTGAGCGTGCCTTTGAAAAACAAGGGTTTAAGGCTCGTTTTTTTCCGGTCTCGTCTCACCGGCGTGTGGTTGACTTGGCTCCGAACTGGGTTTTAATTGTTCAGCGGATTGAGTAGACAAACGGGGGTATGGGCTATCCAATAGTTTTTTAAGCTCCCCCTACTGAAATATAATTGGTTAATTATACTAAGTTAATGGGGGTTTGCAGGTGGCTGCAAAGAATTCAAAAGGAAAAAAATCAGCAAAAAAAACCGTTTCAAAACCGGTCGCAAAAAAACCGGTGTCTAAAGCCGTGTCCAAACGACCGGTGAAGGTTTCAACCGCGCAAGTCGCGCGAACCGTCAAAAAAGTGACGCCAACCAAACGCATTCGAAAACAAGTCAAGGCGCTTCGAAAAGAAGTGAAACAAGAAGCGAAAAAAACCGATTCGACCGCAAAGCGTGTCTCGAATGTTTCCAAGAAAACCCAAGCGACGTCCAAGCGCGTCACCAAAGTTTCAAAGGCGACCACCGCGACCGCTGACAAAGTCGCGAAAGTCGCAGCCAAAACCACCAAGATTAACGCGGATTTGCAAAAACTAAAAGAAAGCCTTGCAAGCCAGCGAAAAACCAAGACCCCGAAAAAACAATTGAACGAATACAATCTTTTTATGCGCCGTCAACTAAACGAAGGAAAAACCTTCAATCAGGCGGTCAATCTCTGGAAGCGATTGCGAAAAGTCGAAGGAGGAAAACTCCTCGTTAAAACCCGGACCAAGACCGTGGTGAAAACCGTCAAGGTTGCGGACAAAAAACAGCAAGCGCATTTGACCCGGCTTCAAAAAGAACTGGACTCGCTTTCAAAGAAAAAAACCCCGAAAAAACAGCTTAACGAGTACAACTTGTTCATGCGTCGGCAATTAAACGATGGAAAAACGTTTCCGCAGGCCGTTCGGTTGTGGAAACAGGTTAAACAGGTGGAAAAAGGAAAGCTTCCGACCAAGACGCGAACCGTTACCAAAACCATTGTGAAACGCGTACCGTCCAAACCCAAGATCGTTACGCGCGTGAAACGAATCGTGAAAACCAAACCGGTTATTCAATACAAAACCAAAGTGGAACAGGTTAAGGTCCGGGATCCGGAGCTTGAAAAACAAGTCGTGGAAAAAGAAGGGGCTTTGCAGCGCTTGCGGTTTGAAACCGAAAAACAGCGCTTGGAGCACCATTCCATGGTCGAGTCTTTACAGCAAAGGCATGAGTCGGATTTGACGTCGGAACGCCAAAAACGCGAACTCGAGTTGCTGGCCGAACAACAGCGCGCGGCCGAAGAAAGCACGCGTTTGCGCCAGGAATTGGAGCGCGAAATCGTCAAATTAAAAGGCGATTTGGCATTGGCTCATCAGTCGTTTGAGGAAAAGTCCCGCGCATTGCAAAAAGCCATGCGGGTTCCGCCGTCGGTTCGCTCGTCCGGGGAAGTTCCGCCGGAACGCGTCGCGCATCTCGTACTCGAAACGTTTTTCGGAGAAATTTCGCACGTCGGATTCAAACGCGGTCTCTCGCTTGACGACGTGGTGAACGCGTACTTTTATGCGTTGGCCCAGGTCGTGCAGCGAATGGGTGTTTCGGCCGTGAACGCGCTTTCGAACGAGGAAGCAAGCCACCAAATCGTGCACTTGTATTTCAAGGAAATCGCGTCGCATCGCACGAAACGCAGAACCGATCTGGACGAGGTCATGAACGCGTATTTTTACGTGCTCGATAAGATGAATTCGAAAGAAGAATTATTGACCCGTGCTCAGGCGCAACTGGAAAGATCGAATCCTCCGGCGTTGCCCGAAAAAGCATCCGAGCAAAAAACATCGCCGTAATTCTTTTTTTTCATTTCTTTTTTTTCGGTTTTAATTCACTCGCCAGTTCGACCATTCTTTTTCCTCCGTCGATTTCTTTGGCCAATTTTGCCATGGTTTCCATTCGTTTGTGAATTGCCCTGTTGGTCGAATGATCCAAAATCAGTTCTTCGATAATGGGTTCGGAGGTGTTGTAATCGATGCGGGTTCCAAATCCCAATGCCTGCAATTGGTTGGCGTTGGATTCTTGTTCGAAATGAAACATGTCGGGAACGCTGATGATGGGTTTTCCCATGCTGATCGCGTCCATGATCGTGGAGTGACCGCCTCCGCAAATCACGACGGATGATCGGGCCATGAGTTTCGAAGGATCAATGACTTGCGCGTATACGCGCGTGTTTTTGCCCGGACGCAGTCCTTTGGCGTTGGGGACCACAGGAGGCTTAACCGAAAATCCATTAAATCACCTGCACCTGTTGTTTACATGCCAAAAGAACCTAAACCAAGAATTTTGATGATTGAGGATGCGGAAGGGCAACGGAACGCATGTTCTTCCCTCTTGAAGATGTGGGGTTTTGATGTTGTTGCGGTCGGTTCTGTGAGCAAGGCGCTTAAAGCGATTGAGGGAAAACCGTTCAACGCGATTATTACTGATGTCAGTGTTGAGAATGAAAAAGGGCGCGGTGTTCCGACTCCCATTGAGTTCTTGAAATTATGCGAAGCTCGTTTTCCAAGAACACACTTGGCGGTTCATACGGGAATAGACAAGCCAGACAAGCCATTTTCGGGTATTGACTTTATTAGCAAAGGATATTTTGAAGAGTTTACAGCGTACGTTGATAAACTAAAAAAGAATCCATGGAAAAAGCCAATTCGAGAAAAAATAAACTTGGAACAATATTTGTGGGTAGTAATGCATACGACTGCGAGTGGACGAAAAGAACTCGTTCAATTAATTCATGCAAATCCCGAAGACATTTTTCTCTTAGATCGGATTCGCCGAGGCTGGCGACCGCGAACATTCCAACAAGACCTTGCAGCACTCAGGCGAGAAATCGAAACTGCGCCTACTCAGGCGGAAGCCGATAGGCTATGGCGTAATCTTCAAGCGATGCGAAAAAAAGCGGGTATCCAAGGTTCTGTGCCAATCCCGCAGCGCAAGTGGGTGGCGAAAAAAACTCGCCGAAGAATTCGATAACCCGACTGGTTTTAGTCTAAATTATGGTGCTAGTCAGCCAGCACTTGGAAAAACCTGTCTTCGAACAGTCCAGCAATAAAGCATTCGGAAAAAAACAAAAAAGCGGAGTCATATCCGCTGTCACGTAACAAGTAGTGTCTTCAGTTTTTCTTTCTTGCGTTTCCGAGGTTTTTCCACATGCAATCGAAGTACTTACGGTATCCGTCCGCGATTTGACGGCTGATGACTGTGAACTGTACCGGTTCTTCCGGTAATTGTCCTGGTTTCACGCCATAAAACGTGACGACATGGTCCCCGAAGATATCTATTGCCATCGTGGAAGAGTATTCCGGCGGGAAAAACTTGTACTCGTTGAGTCTGAGTTTCAGAATATCCGGCTGAAGCGATTTCACTTCGTGATCGTAGATATGCCGAAAATGAATTCCCTGCGATATGCGTTGACGGTCGAATTTGGGGAGCATGAATCGCAGTCGAGCGTCTAGCCAGAACGCTTTTGCACCGATGAAATAGACCTGCTCGTTAACGGCCAGGATATCTGAAAGATACGATTTGAATCCTTCGATTCCGCGGTACACCACAGCTTGTTCGCTCACGATTTTTTTCTCAAAATCTTTTTTTAGCTCCGGGAGAATCGCATTTATTCGCGCTTCCTTTTCCCGCACGATATCCAGCAGCCGGGAGGGATGAATCGGTTTGACAAAGCGGGTTCCTGCGACGTACTCTTCCGCGGCCAGGCCTTTATTGACGAGCTTTGAAACGCTGTCGTAAACATTTCGGCGATGAACATTCGCTTCAACCGAAAGCGAATTGATTGACGCACGGCCAATGCGGAGAAGCGTTTCGTATATTTTGGCTTCGTTTGGTGACAAACCGATTTCTTGCAAAGCCGAGTTGGGCATGATGAATTGAGGAAAAACCTGTTTTTAAATGGTGGTATTCATCACCACAAATCTTGAATAAGCGGGTCGGCCCAATACATATAGCGGGCACGTAATTTTTCCCGTTACATCGTTAAGCCAATTTTTGAGGGTTTTTTTTTGTTTGTATTGGCTTTGCCAGATTTATTGGTGGAAAAATGAGTTTTATCGGGACAACGGAAGGATATGGGCTTCTTGCTGGTTTTGGCATCGCAATGATTTTGATCATATGGTTTTTCACAAAACACACGGACCTATCCAACGATGACTTTTTACTTGCCGGTCGAAACGTTTCCTGGTGGCTTGGCGCGCCAAGCATCGCGGCGTCTTGGATCTGGGCGCCTGCGCTTTTTATTTCTAGCCAGATGGCCTATGAGCTTGGACTGCCCGGTCTTTTTTGGTTCGTTTTTCCGAACATGATTGCGGTCGCGATTTTTTATTTTTTAGGTCCAAAAATCCGGGAAAAATTTCCACACGGCACCACGCTGCCCGAATACATCGGGTTCAAGCTGGGAAACGCAAGAGTTCACAAGATTTATTTCTTGGGTTACGGTTTTTACCAACTCATGTCGGTCGCGGTACAGATTTTTGCAGGCGCAAGCCTTACATTCGTACTAACAGGAATTCCGGTTGAGATTTCGATGATCCTGATCTCCGGGATAGTCCTTGCCTATTCCTGGCTCTCGGGTTTGAAATCTTCGATCGTGACAGACTTTGTTCAACTGGCCATGATTTTCGTTGGAATCTTGCTGGTTGTTCCGGCTGCGCTTAATGCGTCCGGCGGAATCCAGGGGGTCTTATCCGGACTTGGTGGAATCAGTGGTGACCACCTGAACCTTTTCGATCCGGTTGTTGCTTTTTCTTTCGGGATCGTAACTTCCATTGGGCTGATTTCGGGGATCCTTGCAGATCAGCAATACTGGCAGCGTACTTTTGCGTTCGAAAAAAAAGCGATTCGGCGCGGATTTTTGGCGGGGGCTGTTTTGTTCGGCATTGTCCCTGTTTCACTGGGTTTGCTTGGATTTATGGGCGCGGGTTTGGGGCTGACAGTTCCTGCTGGCACTGATCCGTCCCTGATCGGCGTCTTGACAGTGGCGCATCTTTTGCCCGGAATTCTGGTCTGCGTTTTTTTCGTAATGTTATTGGCCGGACTTGCATCGACCATGGATTCGGGACTCTGCGCGTTTTCATCGCTTTATGCGGTCGACGTAAAAAAATATACTGATTCAAGGGATTTGTCCGCGCCTAAAACAGGTATGCTCATCATTACTTTTGCCGGTCTTGCAGTCGCGTTGCTGACCGCGCATGTCCCTGATTTCGGCCTGAAGCAGTTATGGTGGATTTTCAACGCGGTTGCGGCTGCGCTGGTGATCCCGACCATCCTGAGCCTATACTGGGACAAGCTGTCTGCAAAAGGCGTCTGGTACGGGGTTGTTTTGGCATTCGTATTCGGATTGCCGGCATTCGTGTTTGCCAACATCATTGGCAATACAAGCCTGATTGTTGCCAGCGCATTATTCATTGTTCTTATCAATATCGCTACCGCTTGGGTATTTCAAAAAAACAACGGCAGACTGACTTTTTCGGACTAAAATCGTTTGCGTTATCCCTTGAACACGATTTCGATGGCGTCCCGGTGTTTTAATTCGTGTTCTTTGCCGACCATTTGCTTGGTTTTCACGTCAATGGCTTTGATGAATCCTTCGCCCATCGTGGTGTGCAGCTTGTACGCAAACGCAAGCGCGGTGGTGTGCGGTGGCATCAAAAAGCAATCCGGAAGAATTTTTCCGTTACTATCTTCGAGTTTATGAACGCCTGCGGGGAATACCGCGATGTAACCCAAAATTTCAAGCACGGTTTTTTCCAGCACGTTTTGGACGCCGGTAGAACCGTATTTTTCGAGTACGCTGGTTTTGATCAGGTCAAGGAGTTGTTTTTGTTTTTCGTTTAATTCTCCTTTCACGGCAAATGATTTTTCGCCGGGAGTGTATTCGATGATTCCTTGTTTGGCGGCTTTTTTGAGTGCGAGTTCCGCGAATCCCGAGCAGGGAATGACGGGGATTTTGGGGAACTGTTCCTGGAGTCTTTTCACGTTTTTTTCGGCCGTTGATATGTCGATTTTGTTGGCGGCGATCACGATGGGTTTTGCGTTTTCGCGTAGCGTAAACGAAAATGTTTTTTGGTCGTCGTCACTCCACAGATTCAGTTTTTTTTCTCCTAATCCGGTTTTGGTCAAGGCGCGTTCAATTTGGGCTTCGGAAAGCGATAAACCGGATAGTGCGCGGGAAAATCCTTCCAGCATTTTTTGTCTGGATTCGTAGGGTTGTTTGGATATTTTGGCCCAGTTTTTTTGGAGGATTCCAAAAAACCAGAGTCCGATTTCGTTTTCCAAAAACGCGACGTCTTGAACCGGGTCGTGGCTTCCGGGGGATACGGGGTCGCCTTTTTCGTTCGTGCTTCCTGACGCGTCGATTACGTGGATCAGTACGTCGGCGCGGGACAAATCGGACAAAAACGCGTTTCCGCGTCCTTTGCCTTCGCTGGCACCCGGAACAAGGCCGGCGACGTCGATGAGTTCGACGGGAACGAATCGGATGTGATTGTGACAGTAACCGGAGCGGGGATTGCATTGGGTGTTAAAATCGGTGTCGATGCAGGGAATGCGGACGAATCCGATTCCTTTGTTGGGTTCAATCGTGGTGAACGGATAATTGGCGATGGCGACATCCACTAGTGTCATCGCAGAGAAAATTGTAGACTTTCCAGATGAAGGTTTACCCACGATCCCTATTTGCATTGTATTCGCTCCGTTTGATAGTTTCTAACCTATTTCCCTAAAGAAAGGAATTTTAATGGACGCTATGGGCAAAAAGTGCCTTTAGGAGCGGGGTTCTTTTTTTTCACGAATTGCGATGCGATGTGGGTTTCTTTTTTGGGTGCGGGGACCGTTTGTTTGTCTTTTTCGCGGCCCTGGGGTTTTGTCGGCGGTCGGTTTTGTCGATTCGTTTTTCCAAAACGCTCGTGACGGGTTCAAAAATTGTCAGCGGTGTTCCGGGCGGGTAGGCTTTTTTGATGGTGCTGCATCTGGAATTGGCAGGTGGTTTTGCGGGCATGAAAAAACCTCTGGAAATGGATTGATAACTGTTTGTTTGAAACAGTCTTTTTTTAATGGGTTTTCGGTTTGGTTGTGTACATGTCGACTGAGCTTTGGACTCAAAAATATTTTCCGAAATCGTACGAAGAATTCGTAGGAAACAGCGAATTGGTTAAAGAAGCCGCAAATTGGGCGTTGGAATGGTCCAAGAATCGTCCCCAAAAACCCTTGTTGTTGTTTGGTCCAAGCGGGGTCGGAAAAACCGCGTTGGCGGAGCTTGTTGGCCGTCAAAGCGGATGGCATCTTTTCGAATCCAACGCGTCGGATCTTCGCTCCAAGGACATGGTGGAGCGCGTGGTCGGAGCGGCGTCCGCGAACGCGTCTTTTTCGGGTTCTTTTCGGCTGGTGTTGCTTGACGAGATCGACGTGCTGCAAAAGCGGGAAGACAAAGGCGGAATGTCGGCGGTTTTGTCGGTGTTAAAGGAAGCCAAGAATCCCGTCATGTTGACGGCAAACGACATTTACGAAAATCCGCAGATGGCGGAAATCCGGAATTTTTGCAAAAAACTCGAATTCAAGAAGCCGAATTATTTGAGTGTCGCGCGTTTTCTAAAGGATATTTGCGAAAAAGAAAAAGTGGATTTTGACGTCGAGTCCGTGAATCTTTTGGCCAAAAATGCTTCGGGCGACATTCGTTCCGCTGTGCTGGATTTGCAGACGATTGCCTGGGATTCGCGCAAAATCATGATGCAGGACGTGGAATCGATCGGCGTGCGCGAACGCGAAGAGCGGATTTTTTCGACGATTCAAAAGATTTTTCGCGCAAAGACCGTGGCGGATTGCCAGAAAGCGCGGTTTGCGTCCGACTCCGATCCGGATTTTTTGATGCGTTGGATCGAGGAAAACATTCCGCTGGAATTCAAGTCGGTTCCGGATCGCGCAAAAGCGTTTTCGCGGCTGAGTCGCGCCGACATGTTTAACGGCCGAATCATGCGCCGGCAGCATTTTGGTTTCATGAAGTACAGCATGGAGTTGATGACGAGCGGCGTGGCGTTGAGTCATTCGGAGCCAAACCACGAGTTCATTATGTATAAGTTCCCGGGGCTGTTGCGTCTTTTGTCGGCGTCTTCCGCCAAGCGTAACATGAAAAAATCGCTTGGAAAAAAGATCGGAAAGAAAACCCATTCATCCGGCCGGATTTTTTCCGTGCAAGACCTTCCGTATTGGATGGCGTTTTTCGAGTCCAAACCCTTAGCGGCGCGCCTGGCCGCGGAATTCGGTTTGTCCGAGGAAGAAATCGCTTTTTTGATGGGCAAGGAACCCAAGTCCAAAGGCGTGCAGGAAGTCTTCGAAAAATCCCAAGAGTTATCCGCGGCGTGGCAGGTCCAACGCCGAAAAAAAGGATTTTTTTTCGAGCCCGAGGCCGGCTCGGCACACGAAACGGAGCCTGAAAAACCCGTCAAAGCATCGAAAAAAACGAGTTCTGAATCGGATTCGGAACCGCATCGCCAGATGAAACTGTTTTGATTTTTTTTTAACCGTTTTTGTTTCCTTTGAGCATTGAGACCAGTTTTTTGATTTTCCGCTCGCGATCCAGGGTTTCAAGTTTGAGTTGCCGTACGCTCTGGTGAACCGCTTGTCTGAGGGGTAGTTGCACCCGCTTACAATACGCAATTTCATCCGGGGAAAAAATGCCTTTTACTTGCAGCGAACGAAGGTGTCTGCGGGTAGTCAAGAGCCATTTTTTCTGTTTGCTTAACCTGGTTTGGGCGTTTTTGCGCTCGGCATTGATGACTCTGATTTTTTTCCGATTTCAATTTGGTTGCGTCTGGACAGCGGCTTCATAATTCCACTTCAAGAATCGTTACGGGGGTTTTCAATCCGAATTGGAGGGAAACCGTTTTGGATAATTCTCCGAGGATCCCTTTTCTGTTTCCGATTTGGACAGCGGCGGCTTTTCCGCTTTCAAGCGTCGGGTGCTCGGTCTCGACAAAAGAAATTTTTTGATTGGAATATTTGGCAAGCGCGTTGGCGTGCGATTTGATGTCCGTGAAATTCGTGGTCGTGCTTGCGATTACGATCGCGATTTTGTCGGTTTCGCGGCATCCGGTTTCTTTGCTTGGGTCGATCGAAACGGTTTTTCCCACTTCGAATATTTTTTGCGGGTATTGCGCGTGTTTGTTTTTTGCGAGGAATTCAAGCAGTTCGGGATACAATTGTTTTCGGAAGATTTCAGAGTTTTGGGACACGGGGTTTGCGATCTGAACAAATTCGTCTTTTTCGATTCCGATTAGACGCGTTTGTTTTTCGATGCTGGTCAGGTTAAAGGTCAGGATTTCCTGGAGTCCCATTCCGATGCACGCGTCGCGCACATCGTCGAGTTCGCGGCCGGTTTTGCTTTCGGATCCAAGGACCGCGAGTTTGAGCGGCGACAGTTCGATGTTGTTGTAGCCGATGGAAATCAGCAGGTCTTCGATGATGTCCACGGCGTGCAAAATATCCTGGCGGTATTTGGGGTACATGACAATGAAAGCGTCTTTGGTGTTTTTTACGTCGAATCCGCTTCGTTGGAACAGCGTGACGGTTTTTTTCTCGTCAAGGGAAATGCCCGTGATTTCGTTGACGAGTTTTTTGGGAACCGTCATGGAACCGGTGTCGAATTGCGGAGAAATGATTTTTTGCTGTTTGTACGTCGGGCTTTTTGGGTATTCGATTTCGATGCTTTCGATGATTCCGCCGCGGTCCGCCAACGCCATGAGCATGACATTGAGCGCGGTTTGAATGGTTTCCAATTTGTGTCCGGTGACTTCCACGAACAGGTTTTTGGTTTTTTCCGTGACTTTTCCCGTGGCTTGAGAATTGATAATCGGGGGCATGCTGGCCACTTGGTTGGCGGAATCTATGATGATGGGGTAGCGTTCGATTCCTGCAAGTAAGTGCGCGAATTCTTTTCCTTTGGGGTGTTCCAAGAGAATTTCGCTGGGCCGCATCGGAACTTTGTATTCAAGCGGCACGAATTCGATTTCGTTGTCTTTGTATCCTCTGAAAAAAAACGGGGGTTTCATTTTGTCAAAATCGTATATTCCGATCGCGGCTTCGCGTCGCCGGCGGCCAAACGTCGTCGTGACTTTTTCCTGCAATTGAATGAGTTGGATCAGCATGTCTTCGGTGACTTTGACGTTTCGAACCACGGCGCCGACAAAAAAAGGAAGGGTTTTTTCAACGGTTTTTTCGACCGTAACTTTTACGTTTCCTTTTTTCACGGCGTATTTCGGAATGCCTGGAGAAATTCCCAAGCGGCTTTTGAGTTCGCGCGCGATTCCTTCTGTGGAATACAGGTCCGGGCGATTCGTGTCGGAGGGCGAGCATTTGATGAGATCGCCTTCCAGCGAATCCAGTTCGGTTTTCGCGTACTGAAGCGTTTCTTCCAGTTCGTCTTTGGTTTTGAATTTTTTTCCGACCAGTTGCTCGAGGTCTTTTTTGCTGATTTCAAGGGATGGCATTATCTGCGCCTCTTTCGTTGTTGAATGCGCCGGCTGCGTTTTTCCGGGGTCTTGGAATAGTTTCGGGAAAGCGTTTTGGGGTTTCGGGCACCGCTGGAAAGGTCGCGGATGATGCCCCTGATTTGGTCTGGCGTCCGTTTCTTCAGGATGAACGCCACGGCTCTTTTTCGCGGAATGAGTTTCAATAGCTTGGCGATTTCTTCGCGGCTCACGCCGGCGGGAGGCGTTGGGTCTTGCGCGGTTTTTTGCGGTTTCACTGGTGGTTTGGGTTTGACCGGCGGTTGTGTTTTGCGTGTCGGTTGAATGGTTTTTTTCGGGGGCAAAAAGCGTTTTCGCGGGGATTGGATTAAGTTGGTTTGGGCGATGCGTTTGAGCGCGTCCATGCCTTTTTCCTGAAGGGGTTTTTGGAATCGGGCGCGGGTCGCGGTCGTGGCCCAGAATTCGGCTTCGTCCTGGGAAAGCGTTCCTTGTCGGACCGCGGCGGCAAGTTCCGGGTTTTTTTCGTATTCGCGGCTGGGGTTCATTCGAGTTTCACCGCCGGAGCGTTGCGAAGCCAGGTTAAATCGTCTGAAAACAAATATCGGATGTCTTTGATGCCGAGTTTTAGCATGGCAAGCCGGTCGATTCCGATTCCCCACGCGAGTATTTGTTGGGAGATGCCGAGGTTTTCGTGCATTTCGGGTCGGAACATTCCCGCGCCGCCAAGTTCGATCCATCCGAGTTCTTTGTGGCGGGCGTTTAATTGAACCGAGGGTTCTGTGAACGGGTAATACGACGGCGCGAATTTGACTTCTTCGGCGCCGGCGAATTCAACGGCGAATTGTTTGAGGAGCCCAAGCAAGTGGCGGAAATTCAGGTCGTCTCCGATGACGATTCCTTCCATTTGGTTGAATTCGATCAGGTGCGTGGCGTCCACGACATCGGGGCGAAAGCAACGCGCAATGGTGTAGTATTTTCCTGGAATCGAAACGCCTTTGACGAGTTGGCGTGCCGAGTGCGCGGTTCCGTGCGCGGTGGGCATGACGCGGCGGGCGATTTCTTCGCTCCAATCGTATTGCCATCCGGTGCTTTGGCTTTTGCCGCCGTTTTCGTGCGCGGCTTTGATCGCGGAAACAACGGGGCTTGGCGGCAGTTTTCCGGTTTTGGGCTGTTTTAATTGGTACGTGTCGGTCCAGCTTCGCGCGGGATGGTTTTGTGGCTGGAACAAGACGTCGAAATTGTAGAATTCTTGCGTAACCAGGGGGGAATCCATTTCCATGAATCCCATTTCGTTGAGTTTTCGCGTCACGAGTTTGAGGAACTGCTGGTACGGCTGTTTTTTTCCGAAAAATAATTCCGGTACTTCGCCTTGCACGTCGAAGTTTCGGGTTTTGTTTTTTTCAAGCAAAGGCAGTGCCGCGGCGCCTTCGGTCGTGAGGGTTGCAAGCGTCGCTTTTTCGGCGCGTTCTTCAATGAGTCCGCGTCGGCGCAGGTCTTCGATGATCGGATTGGGTTTGCCGGGCTGGTTTCCTTTGGATACTTGAATAAGCGTTTCTTGAAGCCGGTATTTTCTCTCGAGTATTTCGCTTTCAATGCCGGTGAGTTCGAGTACGACCTCGTTTTCTTGTTTGGAGACCGTGATCCACGCGTTTTTGCGACAGAGTCCCATGGCGGCGTTGAGTTCGGGGCGGTTTAATTGGCTTTTTTTGTAAATTTGTTCCAACGTGGCTTTTCCGTTCAGGTCGGTGATCGCGCGCAGGAACAGTATTTCGGGTAATCCGTTGGAAAGAGAGCTTTTTCCGGCGGGGGTCAGTTTCCATTCGCTTTGGGTTTGGGTATCCGTTTTGGCAAGCTTTTTTTCGGTTAACCAGTTCACGGCGCGCCGAACGGAATCGATATGGAGCTTGCTTTCGTCGCTGATTTCTTCGATCGTTTTTGGTTTTTTTTCCGATAAATATCGAATGGTTTGTCTTTCGATGTCGGAAAGCGATTTGATGGTTTTTTCGATCGTCATGAACACGCCTGGTTTTTGGTCTCACTTATTTAAACTCGAATTGTTTAATAATATTTAGTGAGAAACATGCCTGTTTTTGTCCTGGATGCCGCGGCGTTGCTAAACAACGAGGGTTTTTCGTTCGATTCGAAGAACCGTTATTTTTGTCCTTTTGGAGTCATGGATGAGTGGCGGGACTTTCGCTCCAAGTCGCTTTCCGAAAACGCTGCCCAATCCGAAGTGTTGACGGTGATGGATCCCTGTCCGTTGTCGATTCAGGGGGTTTTGTCGTTTCTGGATGAAAACGGCTTGAGGGGTTTAAGCGACACCGATGTGGCCGTGGTGGCGTTGGCCACGGAATTGAAAGCGATGCATCCGGATTTGGTCGTGGTCACGGATGATTTTTCGGTGCAAAACGCGTTGAAGTTGAAAAAAATAAAATTTGTCGGCGTTGCCCAGGGGACGATCAAGCGGGCGCGACGTTTTTCGAAAACACGCTAGTTTTGGGGTCCGAATTTTCGTCGGACGAGTTCGAAGAGTTCTGTTTTGATGATGTCAAACGATTCCGGGGCCGCGGGAGCGTCCTGGTACGTGGTGTAGGTCACCATTTTTTCGGTGCGACGCAGTTTGACGTAGAGCTGCTGGTCGTAGGAATCGCCGACCGGGGGATTGGTGTTGTACGCGTCGTCGAGCACCACGAAATTGATTTCGCTGATCAATGATACGAGTCGGTTGAGGTCGGTGGTGGTTAACACGATGTACTGGCTTGAGACGTCTTCGGCGAGATAACAGGGCGTGGGTTCCGTCCAGTCTTGGCAGGAAGCGGGGGGCTCGGGAATCGAGCGAAACGTGAGTCCGTTTTGGTATATTTCGATTTGGTTGTAATCCGTGTTGTTGGCGGAAGTGTAGACGGCTTCGAAGTTTTCAAGCACGTTGGTGTCGTCATCGAGGCCGAGTGAAAAACAATACTCGCGCAGTTGGGGGTCTTCGATGAGTTCGCAGTATGCGGGGTCATCGGTGCGGATGTAATTTTCAAGATTGATTTGGTCATTGTTTGTGTCCGGCGGGGTAATCGGGGGTGTATCGGGTGGAGTGGTCGGTGTTTCGGGGGGCGTTCCGCCTTCGCCGCCTTCTCCGTCTGCTCCGGGAGGTTGACCTGGGTTTGCGATGCCGCCACCGTCCATGGGGGAAATGGGTTTGTTGTGGCAGAGGTTTTCGGGTGCGCACGGAATCGGGCATTCGGCCATGAGTCGGATCGCGTTGGGTTTTTGTTCGCAGGATCCAAGCACGCGGTATTGTTGATCAATGAAAATGAAGGGTGGATTGGTGGCGTTTTGAGGGGGATAAATGACGTAGTTGTCTCCGCATTGCTGGACTTTTTGCGGGTATTTTTCAGCGGGGTACTGGGTGCCGGGAATGGAAGCGGGGTCGTTGCAGAGTTTGGCGATAAACTGGTTTCGGTCAAAGCTGCCGGGAGTCGGTTGGGGGAGTACGAACTGGCTAAAACCGTTGGGTGAGGGGGCGGCATTGGTGTCGTTTTGGTCGGCGGGGGTTTGAGGTGGGGATAAGGGTGGAGCGGCGGGTTGGGTGAGGTAAATGCCCACGAGCGCAATGGCGATCAAGACCACGAGGCCCACGAGTAATGCACTGCGTTGGGTGGGGTTCATGTATACCTTGGAATTGGCGTTAGGGCTATAAATCCGACGTTTTGAGGGTTTTTTGCCTCAAAAACCCTGATAATTAACTTTTTATAGTTAAAGAGGTACTATTTATATGTGTTTCTGGAATTCCTGTATCATTTCTTTTCGTTTGATCTGGACTGGCTCATTCGATTTATTTTCGATCCGCATAGTTTATTTTGGCTGTTCGCGATGTACGCGGTCGCGTCGTATTTTTACGCGCCCAAGAAAGCGCTCTTGGCGGCTTTTTTCCTGATTATTTTCAACTGGCTGTTCGTGGACTTTGCGATCTTGAGCGGTTTTGGAATTCCGTTTGGATTGCTCGCGCTGATGTTTCTGTATAATGTGTTTGCGCATTCGTGGGTCATTGGCGACAAGGATTTCGACAAGATTTCGCCGCAGCTGGCCGTGACGTTTATCTTTGGAATGTGGATCCTGTTGTGGTTTTTGAGCAAGTGATGAAATATGGTGTTACTCAAATCGGTGTTGTGGGCATTGAAAGCCTTGGTGACGATTGCGTTTGTCATGTTAGTCCTTAATGTCGTGTTTGGCGTCACGTTGTTTTCCGACTTGATTTTTTCGTACAGCGGAATGGCGATCATTTTTTTCTTTGCTGTTTGCGTGGGACTGTGGATGTACTACTAAGGGATTTGTATGTTGGTTGAATTTTTGTATCATTTCTTTTCGTTTGATCTGGGCTGGATCGTTAATTTCATTTTTATCCCCAACAACTTGCTCTGGCTGTTCATGTTTGCCGGTGCCGGGTATTTTTTTTACTCCGCGGGAAACGGAAAAGGCTGGGTGTGGGCCACGATTTTCGTCACGTTTTACGTATGGGCCACGAACGATTTTAGCCGTGCCATGGGGTGGACCATTGTGGACAAGAATTTTCTGTTGCTGACGATGGTGGCCGCCATCGGAGTGCTGGCGTTTTTCGCGAATGATGCGTGGGGAAAGACGCGGTTGCCGCTGATCAATACTCTTCGGTCGATCATCGTGATTGCGGCGTTTAATCTGTTCTTGATGTAAAGGTGAAAAAATGGCGTTCTTCAAAGTGGTGTACCGGTCGATTCAGATTTTCATTGCGTTTGCGTTCCTTATTTTCGTTCTTTCCGCGTCCGGCATCAACGTGTTTCGTCCGGACGTGAACACGTACGAAACATACTTGATTTCGTTTTTGTTCTTGATGACGGCCGTGTACGCGGCCATGGATTAGCGGTTTTACTCTTCTTTTAGCCACAGGGATTTGAAGAGCACGGCAAAGAAAATATTGGCCACGACGTGCGTGATCGAGTATCCGAGGGATCCGAAAAAGTACGCCGAATCCACGGTGTATCCCGCGCCGGTGAAATTCATAATGACTTCGAAAATCACCGTGGCGATAATGACGTTCATAATGTAGTTGTCGCGGTTGCTTGTGGCGCCGATGTATCCCGCGATCGCACCGGACAATCCTTGCCAGATCGTCCATCCGCCAAGCGACCCCAAAAACAGATTGCTAAGTGCGTATCCCATAATCCCGACCAGGATCGCGGGTCCTGCTCCGAAGTAAATTCCGGTGAGGATCGCTGTTGGCAAAACCGGTTCCACGGAAGCGATTTGCAATGCGAAGCTGTTGAACAGCAATCGTCCGCCGATCGCAACCAATAGCAACGTTCCGAGGCTTACGGGCGGTTCTTTTTTTTCTTCTTTTTTGGCTTCTTCGGCCATATACGTGTAATCGTTGGCCAACGTATTTTTAACGGTTTTTGATGGTTGAAAAATGATATGAGTTTCAAACCCGTGGATGCCGAGTACAATTTGACGGTGTTTGTTTTCGCGTTTGTCGTCGTCCTGATCGTGATCGTTGTTTTTCAACCGGTTTTTTTTCAGGACTTGTTCGAACCGTTTTTCGATTGGTTGGGATTGCATGGTTTTTGGCGGGTGGGATTGGAGTTAGCGGGTTTTATTTTTCAGCAGTACGGGTTGCTGTTGCTTGGTCTGGTCGTCATGTACTTTGGGCTGGTGGCGTTTTCAAAAAACACCGGATCGAATTCAAAATGAGTTTTTTTTTTATTCGAGTTCGACGGGTTCGGTTTCGTTTTGTTTGTCCGGCGTCGAGTTTTCGATGATGTAGCCTTCGATTTTTTCCTGAATGGAGTTTCGCTTGAAATAAATCACGCCCAGTCCCAAGAGCAGGATGGCAAGCAGGACCTTGAATTCGTCTTTGGGTAAAAATGTTTGGATGGCTTGTGAAATCGTGATGGTGGGCGCGATTTGTTTTTCGATCCAGTATTCGAATTCGAATGCGCCCGTGGTATTCAAGTAGCCGCTCCATACGAACCGGTTGGTTTCGAAATTGATTTCGGGGCGCGGGTTGATTTGTTCCGCGTCAAAGCGGCCGTTGCGGGGAATCATGATCACGATTTTGGTGTTGGGCTGGATCGTGTAGACGCTTCCGGTCTGGAACGCGGATAATTGCCGTGAATCAAGTTGGTAGGTGGTCCTGCGCGTGGTTTCAACCGCGGTAAACAGCGGGTCGCGGGTTTCGTATTCGATTTTGACGTAGCGGTCGCCTTCTTTTTCTTCGAACCCGATTTTTCCGGTTCCGGGTCGAATCTGTCCGATGTGCGCGTAGATGTTTTGGTCAAACGCGCGCCAGCCCGCGATGTCGGCGCCAATGCGTCTTGCTTCGCTTCGCAGGGTTTCGAGTTCCGTCGGGTTGTCAAACGAAAAAACGTATCGTTCGCTGATGTGGGTGTTTTCCTGGCCATCCACCTGGATTTCGATCAGGTGCTGGGAAATCGTTCGGGCATTCACGTTAAGGGTTGCCATCGCCGCGAGGATCAAAAGCACAAGCAGGACTTTTCTCATAATCATATTATAGGGATTTCTGGTTTTTTTAAACTAACGCACGGCGAGGCGAAAAAACGCGTTTTTGGGCGATTTGGTTTATATGCTCGTCGTTTGATTAGTTCTGTTGGATGGTGTGCCTTGGTTCACATTCGTTTCTTCGGACACGCTTTTTTCAAACTCAGTTTCCGCGGAAAGAATGTATTGATTGATCCGTTTGTTGGAAAAACGAACGGCACGATCGATTTTAGTTGTCTTGAGACCCCTAAAGTCAAGGACTCCGATTTGAAGGACATTGATCTGGTGCTCATTACGCACGAGCACTTCGATCATTTTGATCCGGAACTGATTAAGCGCATTGTGTTGGAAAACAACGCGTGTCTGGTGTGTCACGAAAGTCTGGTGCAGCAATTGGAATTGCCCAAGCGGTTCGTGCACGCGATTTCAACCGGCGAACACGTTTCTTTGCGTGGAGTGGATATCGTGGCAACGGACGCGCATCACCCGAAAGCGTTTTATCCCATGGGTTATTTGGTGTCGGGAAACGGTCACACGGTGTTTCACGCCGGTGACACGGATTTGCTGGATGATTTCTCGAAAATCAAGGCGGACGTGGCGTTGCTTCCGATCGGCGGTTACGAAACCATGGATGTCGTGGACGCGATTCGCGCGACCAAAGCCATGAAACCCGAAATCGCGATTCCGATGCATTACAATACTTTCAAAATGATCAAGGCCGATCCCTTGGAATTCAAGTACAAGATCGAAAAATCGATTCTGAAAACGCAGCCCGTGATTTTGAAAGCGGGTCAATGCTTCAAGATGTAACTTTTTTTTGCTCGGTTCTTTTTACCACTTGATTTCTTCTTGTCCGATCTCTTCTTCCGCGTCGGCGAGTTCTTCGGGGTTTCCGATGTCGAATATTTTTCCGGTTTCCAATACGAATCCGACTTTTTTGTTTTTAATCATTCGTTTGATCGCGTCGGTGAGTTCGTATTCTCCGCGGGGAGATTTTTCGATGCGCAAGAGTTCGTCGAATACGCGTCGCGAGAATTTGTAGCAACCCGCGTTCACGAGGTCGCTGGGTGGTTCCACGGGTTTTTCGACGATTTCGGCGACGAGTTTGTCCTGGACCACGGCAACGCCGTATTTTTCGGGTTCTTGTTCTTTGCGCAGTGTCATGACGCAGTCGAATCCCTTGGTTTTCCACAGTCTTTTCCACGTCGCGGGGTTTGCGATGACGTCGCATTGGCCTACGACGAATTCGCCGGCGGCTTTGTCGCGGGCTTGGAGCAGCGCGTGGCCGGTTCCGAGTTGTTCTTTTTGTTCGATGTAATCGATTTTGATGTTGTTGTATTGGTTTGCGTAAAAGTCCTTGACTTTTTTTCCGTATTTTCCAATGATGACGATCGCGTGGGTGCATCCCGCGGAATTAAGGGAATCCAGCACGTGTCCAAGCAAGGGTTTTGCTCCTAGTTCGACGAGTGCTTTGGGTTTGTCTTTCGTCAATAGTCCCATGCGGGTTCCAAGTCCTGCGGATAGAATGATTGCTTGCATGGTTAGGCCACCTTCCTGAGTTTGCTTCGCAAATCGGATAAATTTTCGTCGGGCAAGAATTGTTCCGTAAGCGCGATTGCACAGTATCGGTTGTTGTAGCGGCGGCCGTAACCGGCGGATCCGGATTGGGGCGGAAAATACGAATTGAACATGGATTCAAGGTATTCTCCGACGGCTTCTGGAGTAACGTTCGGGTGGTGTTCGAGGAATTCCTGGAGTTTTTCAAGTTCGAATTCGATGGCTTCGCGGTGAGGCGACTCGCCGATTCGTCTTTCGACCGCGGCCATGCGTTTTTGGCCGGATGACGCGAGGCGTTGTTCTTCGATGGCGTTAACGCGGGCTTCGGTTTTGCGTCCGAGCCCGGCTTCGCGCGCGGGATCGTACAACGCGTGTCGTTCTTGTCCGGCCCATTTTTGGCCTTGTTGTTTTTGGTGTTCTTTTAAGCTTTTGACAAGGCCGTCCATTCCTTTTCCGAACCGGCCGGGTTGGATGGTTGCGGAATTGGCGGCGCGACCGATGATTTTTTGTCCGAGTCCGACGGGAACGCGTAGACCGCGGTTTTGGGCGGCGGTCAGGCGAAAACCGGGTAGGGGAACGCGGCGCCGCGGAATCATGGTTGATCTCCTTTGAGGACTTTGTGTTCCAGGTCATTCGCCATTTCGACGTTTCCGAATTCTTGGCGGGCTTCGTTTTCGAGTTGTTCAAGTTCTTTGTGTCTGGCTGAAAAATGCGTTAAGATCAGTTGTTTCGCGTTGGTTTCGCTTGCGACGCGTCCGGCTTGTTTGGCGGTTGAATGCAATGTTTGTTTGGCGCGTTCGTGGTCTTTTTCCAAAAACGTGGCTTCGTGAATGAGAATGGACGCGTCTTTGATGGCGTTATAGTATGATTTGGTGGGCATGGTGTCGACCACGTACGCGATTTTGAGGCCCGGAGTCGCTTTCGAGTAATCCATGACGTGTTCGGGGGAAATCGTTTTGGGTCCGATTTTGATTTTTTCGCCTTTGGCGAGTTTGGCCCACAGCGGTCCTTCGGGGATTTTGAGTTCAATGGCTTTTTTGCGTTGGAATTCGCCGGTTTTTCCGGTTTGCAAAAAAATGTATCCGACGCACGCGATTTCGTGTTTTAGCGGAACGCACGAAACCGTGTATTCGGGGGTTTGCCATACCGTTCCTCGTTGCACTTCTTTGAAGAGGATTTCAAAATCGGTTTTGGGAGCCAGGGACACCAGTTTTTGGAGTTTGGGTTTCCATCCTTCGGGGCAATACAGGTACAGCGGGTGGATGCGGGCGTGCATTTGCATGGTGGCAATGAGACCGGGGAGTCCCAATACATGGTCCAAATGCAGGTGAGTGAAGAAAATGTGCTGGATTTTCATGTAGGATACGCCCGAGCGAAGCATTTGTTGTTGGCATCCTTCGGGACAGTCGAACAAGAGCCATTCGCCTTCCGTGCGCAGTGCCATCGCGGACAAATTTCGCGTTTCAGTGGGAGCGGCGGACGCGGTGCCAAGAAAGACGAGTTCGACGGGGTTCATGATTAAACAAAGATAAAAACTATTATTAATTTCCTTGCTTTCGGATTTTTTGTTTTAGGGATGTGATCGGGGTTGTTTTCGCCTGGGTGGCAGCGTTTTTTCTTGCATGCCGGACGGCAAACGACTAAAGCAGTATACATTGGAGTTCCGTTGGGGGACTCTCTGGCGGTTTGTTGCCCGGGTCCATCGCACCTTATGAAAGGTTTCTCCCTGTGAAGCCAATTTTCGGACTATTGCTATTTTGAAGCCCTGCAAAGCGCCTGTATTTCGATAACCGGGGCGAAGATATGCCGCCCACACTTTCAATTCTTTGGAATTTACTCCAAAAGAAACGAATCCGACCGGCTCATTGTTCACCAAGCCAACTAAACAGGCGGTTTGGGCGGGTATAAGCGGCTTGCGGGCTTTAAGTTCAGAATGGAATTGTTCCATTAGCTCATCTAATCCCAGTTCTTGTCGTGCTGTTAATTCTTCTTTCGGGACAATCCTGATCGCGGATTTGGATAACATAACTGCTTTATTATTGAACCAAATTGGTTTTTAATCTGCTTCTTCATGTAATTATTATATGGCGGAAAACAGCCCGAACGGGGTCGTAGTATCCAAATTCTTCAATTCTACGGCGGAACTGGATGTTCCGCGTCGATTGGCGGACCAGATTATCGGGCAGGATGAATCCGTTGAGATCATTCGAAAAGCCGCGATTCAGAAACGAAACGTTTTGTTGATCGGTTTGCCGGGAACCGGCAAGTCCATGCTCGCGCAGGCCATGAGCGAGATTTTGCCCGTGCAAAAACTCGAAGACGTGCTGATGTATCCGAATGCGCAGGACCCCAATGTTCCGATTGTTCGAACCGTCAAGGCGGGAACCGGCCGAAAAATGGTGGATCGGATGCGCATGGATTCGTTTGCCGAAGAAGACAACGTGCGCATGCTCGGAATGCTGTTGACGTTTGGCTGGTTTACTTTTTCGTATTTTATCTGGGCGTGGCGTTGGATCTCGGATATCATTTACGCCGCGTTGTTGATTATCGGAATGATGCTTGCAATCGGTTTTTCTTTGGGGAACCAGATGAAGCCGCGCACGGGAAAACAGATTCCGAAAGTTTTGGTGGATAATTTAGGCAAAAAAATCGCTCCGTTTTTGGACGGGACCGGCGCGCGCGCGGGTTCATTGCTTGGTGACGTGAGACATGACCCGTTGCAGTCCGGTGGATTGGGTACTCCGCCGCATTTGCGCGTGGAGCCCGGGATGATTCATCGCGCTTCGGGTGGCGTGTTGTTTTTGGACGAAATCGCGACCTTGACTCAGCGCAGCCAGCAGGAATTGTTGACCGCGATGCAGGAAAAAAAATATTCGATCACGGGTCAATCCGAGAATTCGTCCGGTGCCATGACGCGCACCGAACCGGTTCCATGCGATTTTGTTTTGGTGGCCGCGGGTAATTATCATGATTTGGAAAAAGTGCATCCGGCCCTCCGAAGCCGTATCCGCGGTTACGGGTACGAAGTGTACATGAGCAGCGACATGCCGGATACCGAGGAAAACGAAAAAAAAGTGGCGCAGTTCGTCGCGCAAGAAGTCACCAAGGACGGAAAGATTCCGCATTTTTCATTTGACGCCGTCAAACTGATCGTGTTTGAAGCGCGTAGACGCGCGGGACGCAAGAATCGTTTGACGTTGAAATTACGCGACTTGGGCGGATTGATCCGCGCGTCAGGGGACCTGGCCAAAGCCAAGGGGCATCCGCTGGTCATGGTGGAAGACGTGTTTGAAGCCAAGATGAGCGCGCGTACTCTGGAACAACAGATGGTCGGAAAGATTCTGGATCAGCGCCGCGATTACGATATTTTCCTGAACAAGGGCGCGGTTGTCGGCCGCGTGAACGGACTTGCGGTGTCAGGCGACGGAGACGCGGGTTTGATTTTGCCGATCGAAGCCGAAGTGGCGCCGGCACAGTCTAGCGCGGAAGGAAAAATCATTGCGACGGGAAAGCTCGGGGAAATCGCCAAGGAAGCCGTACAAAACGTGTCGGCGTTGATCAAGCGTTTGTCCGGAAAAGACATTTCGCATCAGGATTTGCATATTCAGTTCTTGCAGACGTATGAAGGCGTCGAAGGGGATTCCGCTTCGGTTTCCGTTGCGACCGCGGTTATCTCGGCGCTTGAGCGCATTCCGATTCGTCAGGATATCGCGATGACGGGTAGTCTTTCCGTTCGCGGAGAAGTATTGCCGGTCGGCGGCGTGACCGCCAAAGTCAGCGCGGCGTTGAAAGCGGGTTTTTTGGAAGTGTTGGTTCCGGCCTCGAACTATGACGACATCGTTTTGTCGGACGAAGACCGAAAACTCATCAAGATTATTCCGGTGAAAACGCTTTCGCAGGTACTTGAGCATTCGTTCGTGAAGTCGGATAAAAAAACGCGTTTGTTGAAAAACATCAAAGCCTTGTTTTCCGTTGACTTTCGGAACGTGCTGGGAAAGAAAACGGAATCTAAGTAACCTTTTTCTTTTCGTTTGGTTTACTTGACCAATACGACGCGGCCTTCGCGGAACCGAAAGCTGGTTTTGTCGATTTGCTGGATTTGTTTTGTTTTTTGGTTGTTGAATTCGATCATTTGTTTGGCGGGATATGTTTTCGCGACTTTTCCAACCCATTCGCCTTTGGGGTTGTACACGGATGCGCCGATTAAAAAGTCCGTGACTTTGTTTCGGATGTCGATCATGCGTGCGCTCCGTAGCGTGAGCCATAATACGACCGCGGAGAAAAGAATGATGCGTAAAAACCAGTCGATGTCCGTGCGTTTGAGAAACACGTCGGTTCCGGCGTCAAGAATGAGCCAGAACAATATGACGAGTACGCCGGTGACAAAGTATGAGTGAAGCCGGTAGGCTTTGCGTGCGTGAACCGTGTCCAGGCTTTTGGCGAGCACGAAGCTTTCGGCGGCAAGAAAAATCAAGAAGAACGCGTTTTGCAGGGATTGCACGGCGTTGGTGATGATGTCGGTCGTAGTGGCGTTCGACGTGAACTGAGTGATGATCGTGATCAAGGCGAACGCGAGCACGAAAAAACTGGCGAGATAAAACGGAAAGCTGGTGCGCTGGTTGGCGATGCTTTTTTGCAGGTCGCTGGTCGCGTCTTGGAGGCGCTCGTATAATCCGGTTCCGTAAAACAGCAAAAAGAATCCGATGCCGCCGGAAATAATGGAAAAACTGAACGCGGGCAAAAACGCCAATGCCAGCAAAATGAGTCCCGGCAGGATGATGAACATGGTTTTCAAAGTGTTGTCTTTGAGGGCTTCTTTGATGGTGTAAAACGTGCTTTCGACTTCTTTGGCTTGGCGGACGATCACGGTTTGTTTGGAAACGATGCGGGCGCGGTTTTGAAGCAGCGGAATGACCTGGTCGTCTTCGGCGCCGTCGGTAACCAGAACGAATCCGTCAGTCTGGAATTTTTCAAGCACTTGGTCGAGTTGTTGCATGATGCGTTTGTCGGAAGAGTAATCTGTTTTGTCGACGCCGGTGAGGCATGCGACTTCGACGGTTTCTCCGCTTTTGGTGATTTCATCGAACTGGTGAACCGCGGCAAACATCGTGTTGGCGTCGGCTTCAAACGGGTCGGCGACCGCGAGTTTGGCGGCGGCGTTCAAAACGTTTTTTCGTCCGATGACGGGTCCTTGAATGCCGGTTTTTCGGCCCAAGTCGTCGTCTCGGTCAACGCAGACCACCAGGATGTTTTTGGGGGACGCCATCGTTTCACCTATACTTATATATAATTCCTATTATGTTGGAATATATAATAGGATTCGGTGGGATTAGGGTTATGGCCAAGCGTTTTGGAAAAGTCGAATCCCACAAAATCAAGCAGATTATTTTCGCCTTGTTTGTGGTCGTGTTGCTGTTCTTGGTGTATTTGTCGTGGACGAGCCGCGAGGCTATTGTTCCGATTGTGTTTGCCGCGTTTGCGGTGTTGATTGTCGCGTTTTTGGTGAATCAGTATGATTTTTTGCTGACATTAAAGGAATACGAGCGCGCCGTGATTTTTCGGTTTGGAAAAGTGTCGCGTGTCGGGGGTCCGGGTTGGACCATGATCATTCCGTTGATTGAATCCTTCAAAATCGTGGATTTGCGAACGCAAACCATTGATGTTCCGCCGCAAGAAGTGATTACCGCGGACCAAGTCGTTGTGAAAATCGACGCGTTGGTGTATTTGTTCGTCAAGCCCGACAGCCAGTCAGTCATCAATTCCGTGATTGAAGTCAAGGATTATTTGAAGTCTGCGGAAGGATTTGTCGTGGCGTCTGTTCGTGATCTTGCGGGCACGTTGACGTTGCAGGAACTCGTTTCAAATATTGCCAAGCTAAATGAGGCGGTTCAAAAAGCACTGGAACGCGTGGCCACGAACTGGGGCGTCGGAGTGGAAGCGGTTGCGATTTCCGACATTAAACTCCCGGAACAATTGGAACGCGCGTTAACCGAACAAAAAGCCGCCGAACAAATGAAACTGGCGCGCATGCAGTCCGCGGAAGCGCATCGCATCGAAATCGACGCGGTTCGGATTGCGGCCGAACAATTGTCCGACAAGGCATTGGCGTATTATTATATCCGGGCACTGGAAAAAGTCAGCGAAGGATCGGCATCCAAGATTTTTTTTCCGATTGAATTGTCAAAGCTGGCGACCGAGCTTTCTTCGAGCATGTCGCGTTCGCAAGTGAATCCGGAATTGTTGGAATCATTGTTCCGAAAATACGCTCCGGCGATCAAAAAGCTTGCCAAAGAAAGCAAGTGACTTTTTTTTCACGACAACGCGGCAAGAACTAGTTCGGTTTGGGTAAAGCAACTGCTGATGATGTTGGCGCCTTCGATGAGTGATCCGAAAAACAGCAACAGATACGCGAGAATGATCATCACGATGACGTCTTGTGCGATGATCCGGAATTTGTCGGTGCGGTAGACTTTTTGGGCGATCGCCGCGGAGATGATTCCACCCGCAATCGCGCCGATGAAGTACGCGCCGACTTCGGGGATTCCATGCGGCAACAAGCAGCCGAATTTTCCGAGGGCTTGGAAATGGTCGCTTGCAAGTATTTCTTGTCCGATGACGAGTCCGATTACGGAAGCGTTCCAGGCGATGAGAAAAATCGCTCCGGCGCCGAAAATGAACGACATGAACAATGTCCATCCGAGGACCACGGCGTTGTTGGAAAAGATGCATCCGATGGAAAGCGGCCAGAACCTGTCGCTTTTGCATGCGTTTTCAAATTCGCCTTCGGTTGTTTTTCCGCGCAGGTTTTCGATTTGTCCGTACGTATTTTCCTGTTCTTCGAATAATTGGCTTCGAAAATCCGGCGAAAGATTCGAGTAAAGGTATGCGTGGGCGATGATGAGTCCGAGAAAAAAATAGCCGTAAAGGGAAATCAGGTGAAAGTGGCGGCCGAAAAACGTGGCGGGGTTTCCGGGCGCGTGTATTTCGTGTTTTTCTTCGCGCGAAAGCGTGTGAAACAAGAGCGGAATCGTTCCGATGGTGATAAACGCGATGGAGAGCACCGAGGCGGCATTGGGAAAGGTGGTTAACGCCATTCCCGCGCCAAGAAAAGTGATGACGATTCCGAAAATAAGCATCGAAAACGGGTGTTTTAAGGCGAATTGGCTTCTTAAAACACTTTCCAGAACCATGATTTCGACCGATTTTTTAAATCTTTTGTATTCATTCTATATTATTAGTTATATAATTGTTCCTCTTTTTTTGGTGGAATTTGATGGTATCCAAAAAGCATAGTGTCGTATTTTCTGGTTCGGTGCTCGGAATCGAGGAAGAGTATTCTCCCGGTTCGAACGCGTTTGTAGACGACGAAGGCAATATTGTTTCGTCGGTTTCAGGCGTCGCGCTTGAAAACGAAAAAAATCGGACCATTGACGTGGTGACGCGCCGCGGTGTTTCACCGATGAGTATCGGAACCCAGATTTATGGCCGCGTGGTGTTGGTGACGGATCATGCCGCGGTCATCGAAATTTGGGATGCCATGAAAGGAAGAGTTTTCGTCGCGGTTTCGAGTTCAACGAGCGCGGTTCCGGTTTCGAAATGCGACCTGGGTTTTGTCAAATCGATCAAGGACAAATTTCGTTTGGGCGATTTCGTGAAAGCGCGTGTCGCGTCTGTTTCGCCGTGGGGCGTTGATTTGACGACGCAAGCGTCCGATCTTGGCGTTGTGAAAGCGTTTTGCACCAAGTGCCGTTCGGAATTGCATTTGTTCGGTCGCGATTTGAAGTGTTTGCAGTGCGGCCAAGTCGAAGGAAGGAAAATTTCTTCGGAGTATTCGTTGCAGTAATGTTTGTCTTTCGGGGGTTTTGGAATGGAAATCAAGGTTTTGAAAAACGAGTCGAATGAAATCGAGTTTGTTCTAAAGGACAATCGCCATACGTTCCCGAATTTGTTGCGCGATCGTTTGTTGCAGGACAAAAGCGTGACGTTCGCGGCGTACAAATTGATGCATCCGTTGGATAACGAAGCGCATATCATCGTGAAAACAAGCGGCAAGAACGCGAAAACCGCGTTAAACGACGCCGTCAAACAGATCGACGAAGATCTGGAAGAATTCGAAAAACAACTTAAGAAAGCGCTGAAGTAATTCCCGCGTTTTTTTTTATTCTGTTTTTTTTCGAATCACAACCCTTTTATTTTAGCGCTGCGTTTCTTTTTCATGCGCTTTTGGTTGGTTATTCTTTGCTTGTGCCTTGTTGGGTTTGCATCGGACGGTTTTGCCGCGAATTCGTGTGGGGATTCCAACAACGTTTGCACGATTGACACGGCAATTACCGGCGATACCACCTGGATTGATGGCAATACCTACGTGATTTTGACGGATGTGGCGGTAACGGGCGCCGGAACGGATTTGACGATTTCGCCCGGGGCGGTGGTCAAGTATCTGCCCGGAACGGAATTATCTGCTAATACCAGCGGAAGAATCGTGGCCACTGGTACTTCTGATAAAAATATTATTTTTACGAGTTGTCGCGATCAAAATTCATACGCGGGTTCTACGAATGTGAATACTTCGACTGTTTCGGGTTGTTCGGGTGCGCCGTTGGGATCGGATTATAATGTGGCGTTGTGGATTAAGTCCGCGTCGGGGCAGTTGTCTTCTGATTCGTTTTCTTATTTGAAGATTTTGGATGCCAATTATGGCGTCCGTTTGGATAAAAATATTTCTTCTATTCATGATTCAAATTTTTCTTTGTTTTCGGGGGGGGTTTTCGCGATTTTTATTACGCTTAACTCGAACATAGAGATTTTTTCGAATGTTTTTGACCGGTTTAATAGCACTTCGGGAATCAGTTTGTCGAGCGGTACCTCGGTTTTTTCGGGTAATGTGTTCAACAATGTTTTTAACGATTTTAATAGTTCGGCGCTTTATTCATTGGGGTCGAGTACTTTTGCCCGATCAACAGTCGGAGGAAATTTTTACAACAATCGGTTTTCCAATTTTCACAGCGCTTCATATATAACGAATTTTTATAGGTGTGATACTTTGGATTCGAATTTTTTCAATAACGTGTTTACCAATTCTTCTGGTTACGGTTTTTATTTTAATTCATCTATGCTGGATGGAGAAGTGGGCACCAATATTTTTGCCAATTCTTTTTCTAATTTTTCACGTTCCGTCATAACGATTCCTACAACGAATTATCTTAGGGGAAAAATTTTTGGAAACGTTTTTTCCGATGTTAATATTGCTTTGCCCGCGTCCCAGTACATTAATTATAACGCGGTGATTCATCACAACGCATATTTTAACGTGATTTCTCCGGGCGGGAATCCTGCCTCGCATGCCGGGGATCAGAACTCACAAACCGGTTTGACGGCAAATCCGTTTATTGGTGACGAAAGCGATCGAAACTTTTTGTTAAACACCACTTCAACCGGGGGACTAAAACTGGTGGACGCCGGCGGCGTGGACTCGAACGCAATGGACAAAAACAATTTCTTCAATTTGAGAACCACTCAACTAAACAACAAGCTTGACACGCAAACCATCGACATCGGATACCACTACGACCAAAACGCACCTTACGTGCAGGTGCTTTCTCCGAGTGATTCTAATACG
>JAGVWC010000004.1 GCA_018304465.1 Candidatus Iainarchaeum sp. | reverse complement strand
AAAAGCAGATTTTGCGTACGATGAAGAAACCTTGACCAAAGCCATGGCGGAACCGATCTGGGAGTTTTTGGATCGCGGCGGAAAACGCTGGCGGCCCGCTTTGACGATTCTTTCCTGCGAAAGCGTCGGCGGGACGAAAGAACAAGCGCTGCGGTTTTCCCCACTCGTGGAACTTATACATAACGGAACAATTATGGTAGACGATTTAGAAGATAATTCCACCATGCGCCGCGGAAAACCCTGTACGCATTTATTGTACGGCGTTGACGTAGCTGTAAACGATGCCAATGCGATGTATTTTCTTCCACTTACGTTGCTTTACAACAACCCATACAAACTCAATGATCATACGCTAGATCTGATCTGGAGTCTTTACGGCCAAGAACTGCTGCGCGTGTCCGTGGGACAAGCCATGGATATCTGGTGGCACAAAGGACACAAATTCGACGTCTCGGAAGACGAGTACCTGCAGATGTGCAGTTACAAAACAGGAGTACTTGCCCGGTTTGCGACCAAACTGGGAGCGATTCTTGGCGGCGCAACTGAAAAACAAATGGACGCTCTCGGAAAATTCGGGGAAACCATCGGAGTCGCGTTCCAGATCCAGGATGACATTTTGAACTTGGTGGGCGAAGAATTCCAGAAAGGAAAAGGCGTCGGCGAGGATATTCACGAGGGAAAACGAACCATCATGGTGCTGCATTGTTTGAAAAATTCTAATCCGGTGGATCGAAATCGACTGCTTGAAATCCTGAATGCACACCCGGAAGACGAGAAAACGATCCGGGAAGCGATTCGTTTGATCGAAAAAACGGGTTCGGTTGGTTACGCGCGAAAAAAAGCCGATGAACTGGTCAAAGACGCGTGGAAAAAAGTCGAAAACACCCTTCCGCCTTCACAAGCAAAGAAAACTTTGAAAGATTTCGCGGATTATTTGGTGGAACGAAAAATCTGATTTTGTATGCCCCTTAAAAAAGCGCTTGCGGCTCGGCCTTACCTGCGAAGAATCGGTACGCGCAGGCTTAAAAGCCGCTTTGAAGCGATCAGAAAACTCATCAAGGAACATCCACACGCCAGATACCCCGCGAGGCCACGAAACATCAACCGTTTCGGAAAGCTATTCTTGGCATCGTTTCCGGTGCAAGAAGTGCACAAAGGCGTTTTGTTGCAGACAATGAGTTCGATGTTCGAATCCCCGGTAGCCGTGGGCCTTCTGATTCCGGGAAAATTACAGCTGGTGGCACGGTTGGGATTTACGTCCAATGGCGTAGTGGTCGAGGCGATCCAGGGCCAAGCAGGATCGAAACGGGATGTAGACAATCTAAGCGATCGTTTGGGAAAACCGTGGGCGAATTTTTTGCTCGAGCAAATTGAAAATCACGCGCGGGGCGTCGGTTTTTCGTATGCCTATATGCGGACACCGGAAACCATGTGGTATTACCAGCGGCCGATGGCCGGTACGCTGACAGAAACGGTCCGACATCGGATTGACCGCGTTGTAAAGGATCGCCTTGCGTTGCTGAAGAGACGCGTTGAGCGAAACGGCCAAGTGCAATTATCCGAGGAAGAACGGACGCATCTGGATTCGGATCCTTCAATCGATTCGCTCGGAAGCGTCCTGCAGCAGGAAGGACTCCTCAAAAACAGGAAATTGGTCGGCGACATTTCCCAAGGCCTTTGGGATGCACTGGGGTTTAGTCTGCGGCAGTTGCACGAACGCCTCGAAATGCGCCGCGGCATCAAGAATTTTTATTCCCGCATGGCCCAAGGAAACGGGTACAAAAAGAAAGGCGCGTTTTTCATCAAGCGGTTGTAGGATTTTTCCATTCCGAGCGTTTGATTTCGTTTTTCGTTTCCGCGTCCAGGCGCGAAAGCGAATATTTGTTGAGGTCGACGTAATTCATGAAGCCCGCGAAATTCGGGTGCACGCGTTTGATTTCGTGATACATCAGTTGCGCGACGCGCCGGTATGATTCGTGACCTTGTTTGGTCGAGCGTAATTCAATGAAGTGGATGGCTTCGCGTAAATTCAGGGTCATGTACCATCGAATGCGGTACGCCATGGGCACCACGTATTGGGCTTCGAACGGCATTGAAACCGATATTTTTCGGTAGAGTTCGGCGGCGGCTTTCATACAATCAACAAACGATTGCTCCAGGCCCGCTTCCGTGATTTCAAGCGGCAAATCATATCCGTGTACGGTGGAGAGTAATTGTCGTTCTTGGGTCAGAACGCGGTGTCGTTGCAAGTCGCGGTAAATCCCGTAATCGGCAAGGATGTCAAACGTATAATACGTGTTTTCGAAGGCGCGTCCGGGTTTGTCGCGGCGATTGCGCCGCTGACCCATATACGTCTGGTAAAGGGCCATTTTTTCGTTTTGATCAAGGTGTTCCACCACTTGGGTTAATTGCACCAAAGACTGGTTTGAATCCGGATACAACAGGTACGCGAGGAGTTTTTCTTCGGCGCCGGGATCGTAATCCACGAGGGAAACCGGTTGGGCGTCGGAAGGCCGGTTTTTTTCAGTGATGGTTTGAACCGCGGACCGCACATCGAGTTTTGTTTTTTGAAGGTATTCGTCGGCTTTGGCGCGGCGCACAAACGAAGAGATCTGGGTGTCGAGTTCGCCGTGAATGTCTTTTCCCAGTGAATGCATTTCCGACAAGGGATGCGAATAGAGTTTTCGAAGCAGGTATTCGAAAAACCGGCCGTTTCCAAACAAGCCCACGTTGGTCAAGGTGGCGGCCGGAAGCAGTCCGCGAAGCACGTCGCAGGTTTTGGCGCGAATCGACGCATTGTACGCGGCTTGACAGCGTTTTTTCGCGGTTTCATCCGTAATATCGGGAAATTTTTTTTCTTCGCGGGTTTTAAGGTCGACCATGAAAGAAAAATCTTCGATGGGAAAGCGTTGTTGCATGAACTGCTTTAGCGGTTCGATCAGCGCCGCGTAGGTGTCGAACAACTGGTTCATCAAGGCAACATACTGGTCACGGAATTCGCTTTGCAGGATGCGGGGTTCTTCGAAAAACGGGTATTTCCCGTCGATTTTTTGGTCAAAAAAAACATACCGCGTGCTTTTTTCAAGCGGAGACCCGCCGATACGGCAGTCTTCGATGATTTTGGTGGCGACATTGGAAACGTTTTCCAAGGCGATGTGACAGCCGCCGAGTTCGCCCACGGAATCGTCGCCGTAGCCGTCGAGCACGCGCGTGTAAAATTCGTCGGCTTTTTGCTTGTTCACCGGAGAAGCGGCCGCGGAAAGCGTACTTTGGCCCGCGATTTGGTTAAAGTCGAAATCCTGGCTGCGAATGAATTCATCCAGCAGCAATCGGCGCAGTCCTTTGGGAGAACGCGAATACCTAGAAAACAACGCGCCTTTGACGGCTTCGGGTAAATTCGTGAGAACAAACACGTTCTTGTCCATGTTTGATACATAACTGGCCAGGATTTTGGTTTCTTCGGACGAAAATGATTCCGGCATATCCAACCAAGATTTGGTGGAAAAAAAGGGTTAAAAATCCATCCCGGAAAAGAAAACGGATTCGTTTTGGTTTAAAAATTCTCTGGGGATTGGTTCTAAAAATGACCTCGATTTTATGCGTTTCCGGTTCTCCCCGTGAAGGCGGAAATACCGACGCCATGATTTCCGAGTTTCATCGCGGCGCGATTGAAACCGGCGGAAAAAGCACGTTGATCAAGCTTCGGGAAGTCATTTTTTCGGGGTGTGACGGGTGTGAAGGATGCAACGAAACCCACAAGTGTCATCTAAACGATGACATGCAGGGAATTTATTCGTTGCTGGAAAAAGCGGACGTGTGGGTGTTTGCCTCGCCGGTTTACTGGTGGAATATTTCGGGCCTGCTCAAAAATTTCATTGATCGATTTGAAGTGTACTGGGGAGACGAAGAATTCAAACGCCTGTGCTTTGAAAAAAAAGCCGTGATCTTGACGTGCGGCGGACAAACGGAAAACAAGAACCGCGAAGCCGAACAGTATTTGGAATTGTTTTTTTCCAAAATGCATTTAACCGTGATCGGAAAAATTCGCGCGAGCGCGGATGAAAAAACAACGATTAGCGAAGGAAAGCTGTTGTCGTGTTTTGAATTGGGAAAAAAAATCGGAAGCGGATCGGGATGAATTACGAGGAATCGTTGGAGTACTTGTCGTCGCTGGAAGCGCATGGCATCAAACTGGGTCTGCAGAACATGGAAATCGCTTTGACGGCGTTTGGAAACCCGGAGAAAAAATATTCGAATATTTTGGTGGCCGGAACAAACGGAAAAGGAAGCACGTGCGCGTTTTTGAACCGGATTTTGATTGAAAACAAGCACAAAACCGGTTTTTATTCGTCTCCGCATCTGGTCAAATACAACGAGCGCATTCAAGTGAACGGAAAAACGATTTCGGACAAAGAATTCGCGGAGCTTGCAACGAAAACCAGAAGCGTGCTGGAAACCGAGCGGTTATCGGCCACGCATTTCGAGTTTTTGACGTTGATGGCGCTGGGTTTTTTTGCCCAGAAAAAAGTCGAGTTCGGAGTGCTTGAAGTGGGAATGGGCGGGCGCCTGGACGCCACGAACGCGGTGCCCACCGTGGCCAACGCGATCACGAACATCGGACTGGATCACCAGCAATACCTGGGCCAATCGATCCGGCAAATCGCGTTGGAAAAAGCGGGAATCATCAAAAACAACGCTCCGCTGGTTTCGTGCGTCGCCAATCCGGAATTGCGAACCGTGTTCGCCGACCTGGCGAGCGCAAAAGAAGCGCAAGCGTTTTTTCTCGGAAAAGATTTTTCCGCCACGAAAAAACCGTTTCTGGACGGGCTTGAAACCATGGACTTCAAAGGCCTTGGAATAGACTGGAAAAACCTGCAGTTATCGCTTTTTGGGGATCATCAATTGGAAAACGCGTCTTTGGCGTTGGCGATTGCCGCGGTGTTAAAGCAAAACAAACGAATCCGATTGCAGGAAAACGCGGTGCGAAAAGCCTTGAAAAAAACCGTTTGGCCGGCGCGTTTTCAGGTGCTTTCCCAGAACCCGATTGTGGTCGCGGATTGCTGTCATAATCCCGATGGCGCCCGGGTGTTTTCCGCCGCGTTAAAACAGCGTTTTCCAAACCAGAAGTTTTCGTTTGTGATCGGCGTCAGTTCGGACAAGGCCGCAAACCAGATGCTTTCATCGTTGCTTCCACTGGCCCAGAATGCTTTTTTTTGCGAGGCGCGTTTTCGAAAAACCCCTACAAGCGATCTTTTCGCGGTGGGAAAAGAATTTTTACCGGCGTTTAAAATCAAGGAAATTCCCGCGGTCAAAGACGCGGTCAAAGAAGCGATTAAAAACTGCCGTCCGACGGAAGTGGTGTGCGTGTGCGGAAGTATTTTCGTAGTGGGCGAAGCCCTTGAACTGAAATGGCCCAAACCCAAGAAGGGAAAAAAATGAACAAGGAAACCAAGCTTTCAATTCTTTCGGCGTTGTTTGTCGCGGGCGTGGTGGCCTCCAACCTGATGGGCGGAAAAATCGCGGATTTCAGTTTGTTTTATGCCAGCGTCGGTTTGCTCGTGTTTCCGGTAAGCATGCTGGCACTTGACATCGTTCAGGAAGTCGAAGGAAAAGAAAAAGCGAAACGAATCGTGTTTGGAACCTTGGTCGCCATGGTGTTTATTTTGGTCATGACCGCGATTGCCGTGGCGTTGCCGTCGGCGCCGCGGGATTTTTTTCCGGTGGAATACGGGAAGATTTTCGGAGTGAGTCTTCGCATCATGGTGGCAAGCATTTTGGCGTTCTTGACCGCGGAACTGGTGGACATTCACGTGTTTCGCATCGTCAAAGAATTGACGAAAGGAAAAATGCTTTGGCTTCGAACCAATGTTTCCACCCTGATTTCGGAATTCATTGACACCACGATTTTCATGATGGTCGCGTTTTACGGCGTGAGCCCAAAACACGACGTGCTGTTCGTTATCGGACTCATTATTCCGTGGTGGCTGCTAAAAGTCGGATATGCGGTCGTTGGAACCCCCTTGGTGTATGCCGGTTCCGCGTGGCTTCGAAAGGATTAAATTTTCAAAAAGACAATGATTGACCACATATGAAACCACGCGTGAAAAAGCCAAAGCCCCGGTTACGCCTTGCCAAAGCATTGATGAGCGCGGGTCTTTTGGCTGCGGGATGCGCGCCAGTGTATTCTCCTCGCGTGATCGATTATGCCGCGGAGCGATCCGCTTTTTCGAGAGCAAAAAAAGATTTCGGAACCCTTGAAGGCGTGGCTCAAAAACTGGCAAACGAAAAGAAGGATTGGGGAGACCTCAAAAAAATCGACGAGTTTTTTTTTGCAGTGGAGTCGCTTGAGGAAAACGTTCCTCGGCTTGAACGCGAAATGCAAAAAGCGAAAAAGATTCGGGACCGGCTTTCGAACCCGCGTCTATCATCCGTTGAACGCGACCGGGAAATGGTTCGTTTTAATGATTTGGTTGAAGAAATGCGCCGGATCAACGCCAAAATCGCGGACGCGCGTTTTTTTCTTCAGGAGCTGAAGGTTTCGCGGCGGCACCGGACTCCCTAAGAACGCCTGTTTTTTAATGATTTTCGCGTTTGTTTCTGCGGTGGAATCATGACGGGACCCAAGTACCAAATGCATTTGGATGCGATCAAACAGTACGATCCGGATTTGTTCAACGCGATTGAACACGAGAAAAAACGGCAGATGGACGGAATCGAACTGATTCCAAGCGAAAACCTGGTTTCGCAGGCCGTTCTTGAAGCCATGGGCAGCATTTTAAACAACAAGTACTCGGAAGGATATCCCGGAAAAAGGTATTACGGCGGAAACGAATTCACGGATGTCGTGGAAAATCTGGCGATTGACCGTGCCAAAAAATTGTTTGGCGCCCAGCACGCCAATGTACAGCCGTTGTCGGGTTCTCCCGCCAACATGGCCGCGTATTACGCGACCATGGAGCACGGCGACACGTTTTTGGGAATGAAGCTGACCGAAGGCGGGCATTTGTCGCATGGCCACCCGGTTAATTTTTCGGGAAAATGGTTTCACAACGTCCAGTATGGACTGGATCGCGAAACCGAAATGCTGGATTATGACGCGATCCGGAAACTGGCGATACAGGAAAAACCAAAACTGATTCTTTCGGGTTACACGGCGTATCCGCGTTCGATTGATTTTAAGGAATTCCGAAAAATCTGCGACGAGGTAGGCGCGGTTTGCATGGCGGACATCGCGCATATCGCGGGGTTGTGCGTGACCGGAGTACACGAGAATCCAGTGCCATTTTTTGACATCGTGACCACGACAACGCACAAGACGCTTCGCGGTCCCCGCAGCGGCATGATCTTGTGCAAAGAAGAGTGGAAAGAAAAAATTGACAAGGCGGTTTTTCCGGGGTTGCAAGGCGGACCGCACGAACACATCATCGCGGGAAAAGCCGTTTGTTTCAAGGAAGCGATGGAACCCGCGTTTGCGGAGTACGCAAAGCAAATCGTCAAAAACGCCAAAGCATTGGCGGACGAACTCTTGGCGGGCGGATGCACGCTGGCCAGCGGCGGAACCGACAATCACTTGTTGTTGGTAAACACCATCAAGAGCAAAAATTTGGCGGGAAAACAAGCGGAAACCACGCTGGACAAGGCGGGAATTTACTGCAATAAGAACACGATTCCGTTTGACGAGCGAAAACCATGGGATCCAAGCGGAATCCGGATCGGAACCCCGGTGCTGACCACGCGTGGCATGCAAGAAAGCGAAATGAAAGAAGTCGGCCGGTTTATTCTTGAGGCGCTTGACAAGCCAAATGATGACGCGGCGTTGTCCCGCATCAGGTCGGATGTCAAGGAATTCTGCGCGGGTTATCCGTTTTACGTCTAAAACCGTCGGAAAAAACGGGGTCCGTTAGGACCTTTTTTTCTTTCGGCCAAAGTTCGTCAGGTATTTTTTCGGGTCGAACGGTTCGTTTTTCGGGTCGCGCTGTCTTTGATGTCCGCGATGCTTTCGGATACTTCTTCGATCGCGCCTTCGACGCGCGCGGCGCCGATTTCAACGGATTCGCCCACGTGTTTGATACGCGTCCCCAGATCACCTGCTTTTCGAACGGTTCGAACGGATTTGTTTTTTAGTTTTTTTGCAGTCTGAGGAAGTCGCTTGACAGCCAGCGCGGCTTTTTTTGAAACGGCTGCGACTTTCCTTTTTAGTTTTGGAATCGATGCTTTAATTCCCCGAACAACAGCGCGCGTGTTAATTTTTTGGAGTCTGTTGCTGATTTTTTGTTTCAAACTTGTTTTTTTTCTGGTTTTTCGGGACCGGGTCCCGGCGGTTTTTTTACCTGTTTTTTTCCGTGGCAAACCAACACCCCCCGTATTATAATCAGGTTATAAATTTTAAATAGGGTGGTTTAAAAAAACAGGATGACAAGCCCGACGAGAAGCAGCATGTTCCCAAAGTCGGCAACCGAAGTGGTGATGGGAATTAAAAAGTTGTTGGGGTCTTCGCCTTTGTGGTAAAAATACAGCCCCGCCAGGATTGCGACCAACGACAAAAGCACGACCAGCATGACCACGTCGATGAATGCGATGAGGAATATTTTGTAGGCGTGCGCGGTGTCAAAAGCGTTTCCGACGAATTGCGAAACGACGATGGCCAACAGACTTCCGGCGCCCGCAAATAGAACAGCGATCACGAAGAGTTGTCCGAATAGCTTTCTTAATTCGGGGTTTTTCCACCAGTGCGGACCGATTTTGCCTTCGTGAAGAAACGTGGAAAAGTTGGATGAAATAATGGTTCCAAGGTCTCCGATGAGGCCGTTTAAGGCAGGCAACAGAATAATGAGGGGGCTGATGGAAATGAATATTTCCTTGATTTGTTCCAAGGCAAACCCGCCGAATGAACTTAAGACCGATGCGAACAAGAGGATTTTCCAGCTTTCCTTGATGATCGTGTGCGCGATGTGCGAATGCGGACCGTATTCCTTGACGTAAAAGAGGGTTTTCTTGGAAATGCGGTGCTGCACATGAATCTCGTGTACGAGCGGGTGATGTTCTTTTCGCTTGATTTGGCGCAGTTCTTCCAGATGTTCCCGAATTGTCTTCATACCACGAGCACCGCGATGATCAATGCGAAGAGACTGATGACGTCTCCGCTGACGCTGACAAACGGCCCCATGATGTTATTGGGGTCATGGCCCTTGCGAAACAAAATAAAGGTCGCGTACAGGGTAAGGGGGATTTCGATCGCGTTGGCGATCACTCCCGCAATCACGGAAATGAGGAGGATACGCGGGTACACCGTTGAAAAAGCGAAGTAGATGAAGAGAAACGCGATGAGGCCCAGCGCAAGCGAAACCACGATCGCGAGCAGAAACGACGCCAAGAGATTTTGCCCAATGATGCGTTTGCCGGGATGATATGGATCGATTACGCCTAGGAATAGACCGGAGCTTAATCGCGCTGCAAACGAACCGCTGATGTTTCCGCGTAATTCAAAAAAACCCGGCAGTAGGATCAGCATTCCCGGAATCAACAGGAATTCGCCAGTGTAAATCAGAAGAATGGTTCCGACTACGAGTCCGCCGAAAAGCGAAACGGTTTCTGCGGAAAGTATTTCGAAAAAGTCCTTGTCAAAAAAGCCCATAGCAAAAGAAAGAGAAATCTAGTATTTAAGCTGTGGGGAAACGGGTTCATTGAAAGGTTTGATGCTTGGAAAAGAAAAGAAAAAGAGGGGGAAAGGGGGCTTTCCCCGCTCTTTGGACTGGTTTATTTTTTGGATTTGGAGAAAGCTTGTTTTTCCCGAATGACGGCTTGGGCCGCGGCGAGTCGTGCGATGGGCACGCGGTACGGCGAACAGCTGACATTGGATAATCCGATGCGGTGACAGAATTCAACCGATGATGGTTCTCCGCCGTGTTCTCCGCAGATTCCGATGTCCAAGTCGCTTTTGACGGAACGGGCTTTTTCGACGGCCATTTGCATGACGCGTCCGACGCCGTGTTGGTCGATGGCTTGAAAGGGGTCGCGATCGAAAATGCCTTTGTCAATGTAGACTCCGATGAATTTGGCGACGTCGTCGCGCGAGAATCCGAGCGTGGTTTGCGTCAAGTCGTTGGTTCCAAAGCTCATGAATTCGGCTTCGTGGGCCAAATCGTCGGCGATGAACGCGGCGCGCGGGAATTCGATCATGGTTCCGATTTTGTATTTGATTTTTCCTTCGGCACCGGTGGCTTTGGCTTGTTCGAGGATCAGGTTTTTGATCAGCTTGAATTCGTTCACGGAAATCACGTTAGGCACTTCGATTTCGGGCACTGGCGTGAATCCTTTGTTTTTGGCTTCAATCGCGGCTTCGAAAATCGCTTGGGCTTGCATCGAAGAAATCTCCGGGTAAACGACGCCGAGTCGGCAGCCGCGAAAGCCAAGCATGGGATTGAATTCGTGCAAGTCTTCGATGGTTTCCTTGATTTTTTTGACGGAAACGTTGATTTGTTCCGAGAGTTCTTCGATTTCCTTGTCGGTTTTGGGCAGGAATTCGTGCAACGGCGGGTCCAAAAACCGTACGATGACGGGTTTTCCGGTCATGACTTTGAACAAACCGAAAAAGTCTTCGCGTTGGTACGGCAAGAGTTTAGACAGCGCTTTTTTGCGTCCTTCTGTGGAGTCGGCCAGGATCATTTCGCGCATGGCCGTGATTCGGTCGCCTTCAAAGAACATGTGTTCGGTTCGGCACAATCCGATTCCTTGGGCTCCGAAATTAAGCGCGATTTGCGCGTCTTTGGGGGTGTCGGCGTTGGTTCGGACTTCGAGTCGCCGGGTTTTGTCAGCCCATTCCATCAAAGTTTTGAATTCGCCTGAAATGGCGGGATCAACCGTTGGAACAGCGCCCATAATGACTTCGCCCGTGGTTCCGTTCAACGAAATCAGGTCGCCTTCTTTGATGACTTGGTTGGATACTTCGAAGAATTTTTCTTTTTCATTAACGCGAATGTCTCCGGCGCCGGCAACACAGCATTTTCCCATTCCTCGGGCAACAACCGCCGCGTGCGAGGTAGTTCCGCCGCGCGTGGTCAGGATTCCTTGCGAGGAAACCATTCCCTGAATATCTTCCGGCGAGGTTTCAATGCGAACCAAAATGACTTTGTGGCCTCCTTCGGCCCAGAGTTTGGCGGTTTCGGCGTTAAAAACGACTTTTCCGACCGCGGCCCCGGGAGATGCGGCAAGTCCTTTGGTAAGCGCGTTGTATTTGTGTTTTGGATCAAAGGTCTTGTGCAATAATTGGTTCAACGCGTTGGGATCGACCATCAAAAGCGCTTGTTCTTGAGAAACGAGTCCTTCGTGTTCCATGTCCACCGCGATTTTAACCGCGGCTTTTGCAGTTCGTTTTCCGTTTCGGGTCTGGAGCATGTACAGGGTTCCTTGTTCGATCGTGAATTCGAAATCCTGCATGTCGTGATAGTGGTGTTCGAGTTTTTTCCGAACCGCGACCAGTTCGTCGTACATCGGCGGGAACACTTTTTTCATTTCGATAATCGGTTGGGGAGTGCGGATTCCGGCGACCACGTCTTCACCTTGGGCGTTGACGAGGAATTCCCCGTAAAAAACGTTGTCTCCGTTGGCGGGATCGCGCGTGAACGCCACGCCGGTTCCCGAGTCGTCTCCGAGGTTTCCGAACACCATGGATTGGATGTTGACGGCGGTTCCCAAATCATGGGGAATATCGTGAAGACGGCGGTAAATGATAGCGCGGTCCGAGTTCCAGCTTTTGAACACGGCGTCACGCGACATGCGCAACTGTTCGACAGGATCGCTTGGAAAATCTTTTCCCAGGTTTTTTCGAACGAGGGCTTTGTACTGCATGACCAGTTCTTTAAGATCGTTTGCGGTTAGATCCAGGTCGGTTTTGTATTTGTGTTTTTCTTTCATGTTGTGAAGCAGTTCTTCGAAATGATTCACGTGAATTTCAAGCACGACATCCGAGAACATCTGGATGAATCGTCGGTAGGAATCCCACGCAAAACGCGGATTTTTGCTTTTCTTTTCCAATGCCAAAACCGTGGTGTCGTTTAATCCGAGGTTTAACACCGTGTCCATCATTCCGGGCATCGAAAATTTGGCGCCGGACCGAACCGAAACCAATAACGGGTTTTCGCCGCCGAATTCTTTTCCGGTTTGTTTTTCAACGTTTTTTAAGGCGTCCATCATTTGTTTGTCCAGTTCGACGGGAACTTTTTCGCCGTTTTTATAATAGTGACGGCACGCGTCGGTTGAAATCGTAAAACCGGGTGGAACCGGCAATCCGGCGTTGGTCATTTCCGCCAGGTTGGCGCCTTTTCCGCCGAGCAGGTCTTTTTGGTCCTTGTTTCCTTCCGTAAACAAGTGGACATATTTTGTGGTCATGTATTTTTCCTCCAAATTAAATCAAAAGAACGATTTTTCACGAAAAAAACCGTATAAAAACGAATCCGATTAGATGAAAGGGAGAAGAGTTTTTAATTCAAACGATGAAAAAGCGGATAGTTTCTTTTAAAAATTTTCTTCACGTATATAAATTCATGAATTATGGCTGGACGTTTGTTGGAATCGGATTTTTGTGTTTGTTGGTGTTGATGGGCTGCGCTGCGCCCGATGCTTCGCCCGAGATCCCGGATCAGAACACGGATCAAAACAACCCGGTTTTTCCGCCGGATGAAAACACGCCTCTTTCGCCGCCAGTCACGCGTTCTTTTGAACAAGGATTCGTTCCGATTCCGCCGCAACCGATTACCGAAGCGGGTTGGATGGACACGTTTCGTTTGCTTGGAAGAAACGCCGACGTGGTGTTGCATCATTCCGCCATCGATTGGAATAAATTTTCTGAAAACGCGAATGCGCCGCGTTCCGCGGACAAAACCCCGAATCTGGAGCAGACGAATTTTGTGGCGTTGATGGCCAAACAAAACCAATTGAACGTATTGATCGTGGTTGATCCGCTTCGAAGCGACCGATTGGAAATCGATCCGAACGTGGCTCCCATCGGGTTCAAGTTTCAGGATTCGGCGGTTCGCGCGGCGTTTCGGAATTACACGATGCGAATCGTACGCGATTACAAACCAAAATATTTGGGAATCGGATCCGAAATCAATACGTATATGCGAAAACACCCGGAAGACGCCTTGTTTTTGATTTCCGCGATTAAGGAAATCATTGCTGAAGTCAAGTACGAGTCCCCCGACACCATCGTTACAACGACGTTTCAATTCGAAGAGTTGACGGGAAAAGTAAACGGATCGTCGCAGTGGGATTTGCTTGAACAAATCGAGCCCAGCGTGGATGTGGTGGCGATCACCACGTATCCCAGTCCTTTTTTCGAATCCCCGGGAAAAATCCCCGAGGATTATTACCGCCAATTGGGGTCGCATACGCAAAAGCCAGTGATCATCGCGGAATCCGGTTGGCCTTCGGCAGGAGAACCCGGTTTTCACGGATCCGAACAAAACCAAGCAGAGTTCATTAAGCGCTTGCCGGTGTTGACCCAGGATCTGAACCTGCAGGTGTGGATCTGGTGGTTTTTGCACGATTGGAGCGGGGAAGGATACGCCGATTTTTTCAAATCCATGGGGCTTCGAACCAGTGACGGAAACGAAAAACCCGCTTGGCAAGCTTTTCGCGACGTGCGCGGTTAAAACCCGAAATCATTTAATAGTTCTTTTTTCATCAACAATGCATCATGGTCCGAATGGTAATCGTAACGGGAGCAAACGGCGCTCTCGGAAAAGCATACGTTGATTTTTTCGAAGCCCAACCCGCAACGGTTTGCGTGGGAATCAGCCGAAAGGCGGCTCAAACCAAAAATCCGAACACGACGTACTTGCAGGCGGATTTATCGGACCCTCGTCAAGTGGAACAAGAAATGCGAAAATTACCGCTTTCGGATGTACATGAAATCGTTTTGGTTCACGCAGTCGGAAAATTCAAGCTAGATCCCCGAAAAGAAAAAGAGTTCGACCGTGAAGTGTGGGAATCCAATGTCGACACGTTTCGAAACGTTTCCCGCGCCTTGCTTTTCCGGGTGCGACAACAGTCAAAAAGACCGTTGGTTACCTTGTGCGCGTTTGGATCAGTCAGTGATAAGTATAATATTTTTGCTTGGCGGTCGTATACGGCCGCAAAAAATTATTTGCGCGCATTAATGCAAAAACTTTCCAGGTTAGAGAAAAACACAAAAATCCGCGGCGTGTTTGTAAACGTCAGCACGGTAAAAACGCAAAACGAAGAAAAATTGCGGCCATTTGCGGATCAGCGGTTTTGGTTGTCCCCTGAAGAAATCGTGAAGCGTTCCGCGGAAACGATCCAAAATCCCGCGAGCTGGACGGAATTGGACGTGATCAAACCGCGGCCGGGTTTTGACGAGCGATATTATCGGGATCCAAGCCGGGTTGCCCGAAAATGGGCGGATGAACGCGCGGGTCGGTTACCGCAAGTGGCCAAGAGATTGGCGTTCGTCGGCGTTGTCGGAGCCGCGTTGCTGGGTATTTCCAGTGATCAAGCCATCGAATCGACTCGAAGAGGAATCGGCAGATATCAGATTTCGAAAATTGACGACGTTGCGGCAGAATATGGTCGCGAGCACCCTGAAAAATGCAACCGGCGCAAGGAAGCGGAGGGCGTCAACGAAATCCGGAGCTTCGAAAACGATTAGAGGATGCATTAAAACCCAGCCAAAAAGTAGCCGAAAAAGCCGGTCGTCTACAGGGAATGAACAAAAAGTGGTTTTGGGCGGCAGGAGCCGCCGGCGGCCTTGCATTGGGAGTCGGAGCGCATCAACTTAGAAAAAGACGTATTCAAAGAAATTTCAAGGCGATAAAACCCTCTGTCAAGAGACCTCGACCACGTCAGCATTAAGACAATTGTCGTTGTTTTCTTCGTTTGTAAGCGAAACGTTTTTATGGCTACACACGGCTAGATACTATTGAACTGCTTGCTCCTGGATTCGGGATTGTTTCATGAAAACCAGTGCGATTTCGGAATTTTATAAAAAAAGCCTTGTCGACCGCATCGCTTGCATCAAGGATTTTGCCGACTTGTCCGACGACGAAGTGATGCAACTCAAGCAATTCGGCGCCTTGGATTTTGAAACAGCCAACCGTATGATTGAAAATGTTTTTTCGTCGCATGCCTTGCCTTTGGGGATCGCAACGAATTTTTTAGTGGATCAAAAAGAAATCTTGATTCCCATGGCGCTCGAAGAACCCTCGGTTGTGGCCGCGGCATCGAATGCCGCCAAACTGTGCCGTCAAACCGGCGGATTCGAAACCGAGGGCGACGAACCCATCATGATCGGACAAATCCAGTTGGTGAAACTTCCCAGCGCCAAAAAAGGACAGGAAAACATTCGAAAACACAAACAAGAATTGATCGATGCCGCCAACGAAGTCGACGCGACCCTCGTGAAGTACGGTGGCGGCGTCAAGGAAATCGACACGAGTATTTTGGACACCATCAAGGGTGAAATGCTGATCGTGGACTTGTTGGTGGATGTGCGCGACGCCATGGGCGCGAACGCGATCAATACGATTGCCGAGCGATTAACCCCGCGTTTGGAAGAACTGAGCGGCGGACAAGCGCGGTTACGGATTATTTCGAACCTTGCGATTCATCGCAAGAGCCGTGCGAAAGCGGTGTGGAAAAAAGAAGAACTCGCGGTTAACACGCCGGAATTCAAGGCCACTGGCGAGGAAGTCGTGGAACGAATCCTTGAAGCGTACGCATTTGCGGACGCGGATCCGTTTCGGGCGACCACGCACAACAAAGGCATCATGAACGGAATTGACGCCGTCGCGATCGCCACGGGACAGGATTTCCGCGCGCTTGAAGCCGGAGCGCATGCCTATGCGTGGTTTAAGACCAAAACCTACAAGCCTTTGACGAAATATTACAAGAACAAAAACGGGGATTTGGTGGGCGAAATCGAGATTCCGACCGCGGTCGGTTTGGTCGGCGGCGCGATTAAAACCCATCCGATTGCCAAGATTTCGATTAAATTGCTGAAGGTAAAAACCGCGCAGGAATTCGGCCGGGTATTGGCGTGTGTGGGACTCGCCCAGAATTTCGCGGCGTTACGCGCATTGGCCACCGAAGGAATTCAGCGCGGCCATATGAAGCTTCACGCCAAAAACATTGCGGTGGCGGGCGGCGCCACCGGAAGCTTAATAGACCTAGTGGCCGAACAAATGATTACGGAGAAAAACATTCGCCAAGCGCGCGCGGAAGAACTCGTCAAGGAGTATTCGAAATGAACCCCGTTGGAATCGTTGGATACGGCTGTTTTGTTCCACGATTGCGCATCAGCGTGGAAGAAATCGCGACGACTTGGAAAAAAGACCCGTTGAAAATCAAGGAAGGACTCGGCTTGACGGAAAAAGCCGTGGCCGCGATTGACGAGGATACCGCGACGATTTCGGTTGAAATCGGTCGACGCGCGATTGAAGATTTTAACATTACGCCGATTCGGATCGGAGCCGTGTATGTGGGAAGCGAATCGCATCCGTACGCCGTAAAACCCACTGCGGGAATCGTGGGCGAAGCCCTGGGTTGCGGACCCGAATTCATGGCTGCGGATCTGGAATTCGCATGCAAAGCCGGAACCGCGGGAATCCAGGCGTGTATGGGTCTGGTCGCAAGCGAAATGATCGAATACGGGTTGGCGATCGGAGCCGATACCGCGCAAGGAAAACCAAACGACGCGCTCGAGTTTTCGGCCGGAAGCGGCGGCGCGGGATTCATTGTCGGGCGCGACAAAAAAGAAATGATCGCGACCATTGACGACACGTTTTCGTTTACTACGGATACTCCGGATTTTTGGCGTCGCCAGCACGCGGAGTTTCCGCGTCACGCGGGCCGTTTTACCGGAGAACCCGCGTATTTCAAGCACGTGATAGGTGCCACCAAAGGAATGCTCAAAAAAGCCAAGCTAAGTCCCGCGGATTTCGATTGGGTCGTATTCCATCAACCCAACGGAAAGTTTCCGGTCATGGTCGCCAAAATGCTGGGAGTCGAACGAAACAAGATCGAACAAGGATTGTTGACGCCGCTTATCGGCAATACGTATTCGGGCGCCAGCATGGTGGGCTTGGCATCGGTGTTAGATGTCGCCAAACCCAAAGACAGGATCCTGGTGACCAGTTATGGAAGCGGTTCCGGTTCGGACAGCTTTGTTTTGACCGCGACGAATGCAATTGAAAAACGCCGGTCAAAAGTGCCGGTGCTGGAATTAATTAAGGACAAGGAATACATTTCTTACGCGGAATACGCCAAACACAGGAAAAAACTCAAGAATTTGTGATGACCATGAGAAAAAAACCTTTGACGCCGGTTGAGCAAAAACAACGCTCGTTTCGCAGATTAGCCGCCGCGTCAGTTGCCGCGGGAATCGTTGTTCCTTCCCCCGTGACCGGAATCATGATGGGCGTAGTCGGATACAAAGGCGCAAAATTATATTTGGACGAAAAAGAAGCGAAACGCAAAAAAGAAAAAGCGCGGGTTCTCAGGCGATTGGCCGCTCCGGAAGTCGAGTCGCCAAAGCAGCGGGTTGAACGGCGACTTGCAGGCGAACCTAAAAAAGTGGATCCGTTAATTCCCGGAGCGCCGCAAAAACCCAGGGTTCGAACGGTTTTGATGAAAAAAGCCGAAGCATGGCAGGGGAAAAAAAGACCGCGAGGGACCGTCCGATGAGAAGTGTCAGTGTTTCACCGGCAATGACGGGTGCCCCCCAAGAAGGATATTTTGAAGAGCCGACATATAGTGACATGAATAACGGTGCATTCACAAGACAAAAAATCTTAGATGCTGCAATACGCTTGGGAAAGAAGGCAAACAATCAAGAAATTGCTGAATTTGCTGGGTTAAAATCACGAAGAACAGTTAACTACTATTTTCATTCGAAAAAAGACCTTTTTTTCGAGATCGGAACAGCATTTGAAAACCCTGTGGAAAAGTTAATCAATGCAGCTAAGGCGCTTCCACCCAAAGCCTCGGCAAGAGAAATCGCAGAGAAAGCAGGGTATAAATCGCATAAAATTATTAATTGTTATTTCGCTTCAATAAGAGCATTAAAAGAAGCGAGTGAAACTTTTGAGTCTAATGTGGATGAAATATCCAAAGTCTATCCCGAAGTTGCTTTCAGCGAACAAGATGTTTCGAGAGGGGTCCAAATTCCGACAGAAATAACCCCTGCAGTAGCCGAAGAGATCGGCTGGCACATTGGGGATGGCAGTATGCCAAATAATTCGACACAACACCGGACATATCAACTGTCGGGAGATAAGTCCGAAGAAAAAGAGTTTTACGATCTGTACGTAAGAAAGGCATTTAAAAAAATATATAATACCGACTTGAAGATAGGCTACAAATCCCGAAAAAGAGCATATGGTTTTACATTGTCATCAAAGGCAGTTACAGATTATAAAACAAAAGTTATTGGCTTGCCCATTGGAGAAAAATCAAGAACAATTACAATACCCCCACGAATTATGAACGGGGATATTAACATTAAGCGTGCAGTAGTCCGCGGAATTGCAGATACAGATTTTTCGTTTATGTTTGGAAAAGCGCATAAAAAAATTCATTACTACCCCAGAATTTCGGGCAGTACCGCCTCACCAAAACTAGCATACCAACTAAAAACGATTTTAACTCAACTAGGATTAAAACCCAACGTTACCCATCAGATCCGGAAAAAAAAATTCTTAGAATATTCTGTTCGAATGTGTGGAGAAGCACAACTTGAAAAATGGATGAATAAAATTGGAATAAATAATCCAAAACATATGACAAAGTATTTGGTTTGGAAGAAGTTTGGGTTTTGCCCGCCAAAAACCAACATTAAACAAAGAAAGCAGTTGCTAATGGGATTATTAGACCCGTATAGTTTGTATGGTGAAAAAAATGCGTAGTGTTTCAATAATCGCTGCCGGTCTGAGTAAATTCGGAGAAAACTGGGATGAATCCTACCGTCAGATGATCGCCAAAGCCGCGCTGGAAGCGTTAAGCTCCAATGTCGTGGAAGGAAAAGAAATCGAAGCGATTTTCGGCGGAACCATGGCGTCGGGCCGTTTCATCGGACAAGAACACATCGGCGCTTTGATCGCGGACCAACTGGGCTTAAACCCGATCGCGTCCACACGAGTCGAAGCCGCGTGCGCGTCCGGTGGCGTCGCGTTGCGGCAGGGATTTACAGCGGTTGCCAGCGGAATGTACGATATTGTCGCGGTAGGTGGCGCCGAAAAAATGACGGACGTGTCCACGGAACAAGCCGCTTTTGCCTTGGGTGGCGCCGGAGACCAGGAAACCGAGTTGTTTCACGGAGCCACGTTTCCAGCATTGTACGCGTTGCTTGCGCAAAAACACATGGAAAAATTCGGAACCACCGAAGAAATGATGGCGTCTTGCGCGGTCAAAAATCACCATAATGCCATGCATAATCCGATCGCCCAGTTTCACAAGGAATTTTCGATCGCCGACGTCATGAATTCGGGTTACATCGCGTCGCCGTTAAAACTGTTGGATTGTTCGCCGATTACCGACGGCGCCGCGGTATTGATTTTGTGCGAAACCAGCAAAGCCAAAAAACTTTCCGACCAAGCCATCGAAATCGTGGGAAGCGGACAAGCCTCGGATTCGTTGGCGCTAACCGGGCGAAAAAGTCTCACGCAACTGGACGCCACCATGCTTGCGGCCAAGCACGCCTTAGCCCAGGCCAAAGCGACTCCGAAAGACATTGATGTCGCCGAAGTACACGATTGTTTTACGATTGCCGAAATTCTCGCGATCGAGGATTTGGGTTTTTTCAAAAAAGGATCCGGCGGAACCGCGTCGCTTGGCGGGGAAACCGAAATCAATGGTCAAGTCGCGGTTAATCCATCCGGCGGACTCAAAGCCTGCGGTCATCCCGTGGGAGCAACCGGCGTCAAGCAAGCCGCGGAAATTTTTTACCAGTTAAACGGAATCGCGGGCAAACGCCAACGAAAAGACGCAGAAATCGGTTTGACGCATAATGTCGGCGGAAGCGGAGCGACTGCCGTTGTTCATGTGTACAAAAAAGCCTGAAGGTGAAAAAAACATGCCGATCAGAACGCAACAGAGAAAAACAAAAGCAGCAAAAGCAGGTGCCAAGCCAGGGTTATTCGAAATGATGCACCGCCAAACACTCGGCGTAATGCCGTTGTTGACCGAAGGAGTCGCGGCGTATCGGAAGCATCAGGCGCATCAAAGTGCCGTCATCGGAAAAAAACCCAGAAAAAAAACGGGATCCAGGGGAGTCGGAACGGTTCGGTTACCGGTAAAAGGACATCCGTTACATCGAGTGTCGCCCGCGGCGCGTCCTCCGGCGGAGCCCAAAACGCCTGCAAAAAAACGAAAGTAAAAGTACAGGAGAAAAAAAATGGTCGAAGGAAGCGTTGCTTTACACTGGAGACGGTATCCGGAACGATACTCGTTAATAGGCAATCATTGCGCGACATGTAAAACGGATTATTTTCCTCCGCGCGTGTTTTGCCATAACTGTCGGCGAAAAGGAAAACTGATTGTCAAAGACATGCCGCGCACAGGAAAAATCGTCGCATTTACCGAAGTATTCGTGGGGCCCGTCGGATTCGAAAACGAAACCCCGTATTTTTTGGCCTTGATTGATTTGGGGAACGGCGTGATCTTGCTGACCCAGATCGTTGATTCTTCGCGCGATCGGATTCAAATCGGCGCCAACGTAAAAATGATGTTTCGAAAAATTCAGGATAACGACAAGGAAGGCGTCATTAACTATGGATACAAGTTCAAGGTGACGGAGTGATACCTGAATCCGAAACGAAGTGAATGCATGGCTCCTCAGAAGTTTTCCCACGGTCCGCGCCACACTCGGCTAAGTCAAGTTGTCCGCGAAGCGTCTTGGTTTCCCGCTTCTGATTTTCTAAAGCCAGAAGAGGAAGCGGGAATTATTTCCATTGCAATTTCAAAGTATTTGCTGGAGAAAAAAAAGGTTTCGAAGCAAGTGTTGAATCGGGGATTGCGGGGGATGGGTCATTCATGGATGCTTGATGTAGCACAAGAAGAAACCAGCCAAGAAAAACCCGTTCCAGCGAGAATTGCCCGAAGAATCCTCGAAACCGCGCTAAACGAATGGCCCTTGTTTAAAAAAAAAGGGGGAATGGAACTAATGAACCCGCGAGCAAAAAAAGGGTTCTATGCCCTACAACTCGGAATGATTCGAGAATTGGGAAGAGTAAAAGCGGAGCCGACGGAAAAACCATTTTTTATAACTCCAGACCACCTTCGTGCCGCGAAGGCATTTCACGATTTATATATAGTTTCAATCTTGGGAAAAAATTACATGTGGTTCACGGGAAACTACCTTCGCGCATTTTCCACGGTAGTAAAAAACCGACTACGGGAGCGGTGAAAGCATGACGGGAACAGGAATTGGATTCGGAAAAACGATTTTAATCGGCGAACACTTCGTCGTATACGGTTTTCCCGCAATCGCGGCGGGGTTAAGCCAAAAAACCATTTGCCGAATCGAAAACGCGGCCCAATTCGAATTGGCGGACAAGCGGCCCGAGACCCCGGGTTACAAACGCGAAAAATTCGAACAACAGAAAAAATCCCACGAACTGATTTTTGCCAAGCTTGGAATCGATCCGCAAAAAACCCCGTTTCGAATGACGTTGGAAGGCGACTTGGTGGCTGCAAGCGGAGTTGGCGCAAGCGCCGCGGATTGTGTTTCCGTTGCGCGCGCATTAAACGAGCATTTTGAACTCGGATTAAACGACGATGAAATCAACGAAACCGGTTTCGAAGGCGAAAAAGGGTATCACGGAACCCCCAGCGGAATCGACAATTCGGTTTCGACGTTTGGCGGAACGATCTGGTTTCGGAAAGGAACCCCGCCGCTGATCGAGCGAATCCGAACGGATTTGAAACTATACCTCGTGATCACGAACACGGGAAAAACCTCCGATACACAAGCCGTGGTTGGAGACGTAAAAAAATTAAGGGAAAAAAAACCTGAATGGTTTGACGGTGTTCTAAAGCAATATGAACGAATCGCAACCGACGGCAGGCGCGCGCTTGAAACCAACGATTTGAAACTCCTCGCCCAGCAAATGAACGGAAATCATAAATTGCTTCAGCAGATAACCGTTTCGAATTCCCAACTGGACCAAATCGTGGAAACCGCGACGAACTCGGGGGCGCTCGCCGCCAAAATGACGGGAACCGGACGCGGAGGACTTGCGATTGCGTTATGCAAAAATTCGGATTCGGCAGCCAAAGTGGCGTCGGATATTCAGAAAAAACTCGGTTTTTTGACGGAAACCACGATGATTTCGGGTCGTTGAAAAATTCTGGAAGGTAAACTGATGAAAGCAACTTGCCAAGCGCATTCGAATATCGCGTTGACCAAGTACTGGGGAAAACGCGACAAGCAGCTGATGCTGCCAAATAACGGGAGCGTGTCCATGACGTTGGACAAGTTTTTCACGCAAACCACGGTGGCGTTTGATCCGAAATTCAAAAAAGACGAATTCGTTTTAAACGGAAAAACGTTGGCGGAAGGCGAGGAATACTCGGAAGTCAAAGGGCATTTGAATTTGATTCGAACCATGGCCAAAGGCAAGGAAAACGCCAAAGTGGTTTCAAACAATAATTTTCCGACGGCCGCGGGGCTTGCGTCAAGTGCTTCCGGATTGGCCGCGTTATCCATGGCCGCCGCCAAGGCAGCGGGATTGAATTTGAACGAAAAAGAATTGTCGATTTTAAGCCGCCGCGGAAGCGGTTCGGCATCTCGGTCCATTCGCGGCGGATTCGTGCATTGGTTAAAAGGCGAAAAATCCGACGGAAGCGATTCGTTTGGAGACCAGATCGCGTCCGCGGAGCACTGGCCGGAATTTCGCATGATTGTGAACATCGTGAAAACGACGCAGAAAAAATGGAAGTCGCGCGCGGGCATGGCGCAAACCGTGGCCACGTGTCCGTATTATCCGACATGGGCGCAAACCGCGGATGCGGACACGCTTTCCATGCGCGAATTGATTTTGAAAAAAGATTTCACCGGTGTTGGACAGCTCGCGGAATTCAACGCGTTAAAAATGCACGCGACCATGATCACGACCCGGCCGTCGATTCTGTATTGGCAGCCGACCACGGTTGAATTAATGCATAATCTCATGGCGTGGCGCGACGAGGGACTGGAAAGCTATTTTACCATGGACGCGGGTCCGCAGGTAAAAGTCATGTGCCTGGAAAAAAACGAAAAAAAACTGGTTTCAAAATTAAAAGAAATCCAAGGCCTGGAAAAAATCGAGGTGTGCAAAGCCGGACCCGACGCGAAATTTTTGGACAAACACTTGTTTTGAGGAAAAATCATGACGATCCGAACTGATACCCCTGGAAAACTCATGCTTTGCGGAGAGTGGGCCGTTCTCGAAATGGATGTTCCGTGTGTTGTCATGGCCATTGACAAGAAAGTGTCAGTGAAACTGGATTCTGCACAAACGATTTCGATTCACGCGCCCGATTTGAAAGTGGAAAAAAAAGAAGGAACCTTCGACGGTCATTTGTTTGAATGGAACACTTCGCTTTCGGATTCGGAAAAAGAAAAACTTTTGATCGCAAAGCACGCGGTGGAAACCGCGCTAAAGTATGTTTCCCAAAAAGGAAAGACGCCCTTGAATTTTTCAATCGTCACTTCTTCCGAGGACTGTGTCGTGAATCTTCCGAACAAACAAGTGGCCAAAGTGGGTTTTGGAAGCAGCGCGGCCGCTTGCGTGGGGATCGTCAAGGCCGTTCTCGAGTTTCACGGGATCGATGCCAAATCGCCACATGGAAAGGAACTGGTGTTTAAGCTGGCGTGCATGGCGCATTTTGAGGCCCAGGGAAAAGTCGGTTCGAGTTTCGATGTCGCGGCATCGACGTACGGCGGAATGCTGAAGTACAAGCGGTTTGATCCGACATGGCTGGCCGCACAGTCCGCTGCCAAGAAAAACACCGCGCAAATCGCACAAGCTGCCTGGCCTTCGTTGCAGCTTGAGCCGCTTGAGGTTCCGAAGAATTTTCGTCTGCTCTTGGGGTACACGGGACCCGATTCTTCGACCAAAGAAATGATCCGAAAAATGGATCAAATCAAAGTGGAAAAAAAAGAGGAGTACTGGAAAATCGTTCACGAAATCAAAAAGATTGTGGAAGCGCTTGTGCCCGCGTTGAAAAAAAACGATTCGGAAAAAATACTGGCGTTGATTCAAAAAAACCGGGCGGCGCTTGGACGGCTTTCAGGGTTATCGGAATTAAATCTGGAAACGCCAAAGCTGGCTTTGCTTTCCGATATCTCGGAAAAAAACCGGGGGGCCGGAAAGCTTTCAGGCAGCGGGGGCGGCGGTGTGGGGATCGCGGTTTGTTTTGATCCGAAAATCGAAGAAAAAATTTTGTTGGAGTGGAAACAAGCGGGAATCGAACCCGTGGACGCGAAGATCGCGAAAAGAATTGACTGATTTAAAAAAAATAAAAAAAAGAAGAGAAGGGAAAAAAGTCCCATTCTCGTTTATTCGAAATCGGATTCGTCAACTTCATCCATGTTGATGTCGTCGATGGATTCGAGGTCTTCCAGTTCGCCGTCGCCTTCGGATAGTTCGCTTTCAAGGGTTAGCGATTCCGAATCGGAAACGAGTTCGGTTTCCGAAAGCGGTTGGGCGTTGTTTGCCGGAGGATTGTTGTTTTGTCCTTGGGGCGATGCGGGTTGGTTGCATCCGGCCAATAGCAGCAAAGCGGCAATTCCAAGAACCAAGAGTATTGTTGTGGTGTTGTTCATTCCATCCCTCCGTTGGTTCCGACCGCGGCGTTTGCGTCGATTTCCGCTTGGGTTTGCGCTTGGGTTATTTCGGTTTCAAGCGTGGTACGGGTTTCAACCTGGGCCGTGATTTGGGTTGCGTCGGTTGTTGCCGTTTCGATTTCTGCTTGGGTTCCCGAGTTCAAACGGCGTTGGAGAACGATGAGTTTTTTGAGTAACTGCAGGTCTTCTTGGAATCGAACCCTGGCCACGCGCAATAATCGCTTGGCTTTGTAGACGACGACCATTTTTTCCTTGGTTGTCGCTACGGCTTCAAATTCCGCTTTCAGATCGACGTGCAATTGCTCGAGCGCGTTGATGTCCGCTTTTACGACGGCGACTCCGCGTTCCAATTCAGCCGTGTCTTTTCCGTTGGCTTTGAGTTTTGCGACGACCCCTTCGAGTCGTTCAACGAATCGTTTTCCGTTCGTGATCGCGGTCAGGAATCGTTGATTCAGTCGTTGGGCGTGGGCAACGTAGGTTTGGGTTACGACGTTACGCCATTTTTCGCGTAATTCTTTCGAGACTCGAATGACTTTGTTTTGATCGTTCGCGGTGTTGGCGTCGATTCGAAGACGAGCGACCGCATTGATGTCGATTTCGGAAACGACTAAGCCGCGGGCTCGAAGTTCCAAAAGCTTTTCTTCAAGCTGGGTTCCTTGATGAACCAGGTACAGCTTTGCTTTGGTGACGAGTGCGCGTCTGGCAGCGGTTTTGTCAACCAGGGTTTGTCGGAGTTGTTGTTGTGCTTGGAGAAAATCCGTCTGCGCGGTGTTGACTTCGGCTCGGGCCGAGATTAACCGTTCGCGTGCGACCGCAATCGCGTTTATTCTGGCGTTAATCCGGTCTGGGGGGCGGCCATCGGCATCCGAATTATCCCGGTCAGCGAGTGACCGACCCAGTTGGGCAAAAGCCACGCTGGATAGCAGTACCACGAGAACAAGTGCGCCCGTGAACAGCAATAATTGTTTTTTGTCCAATATATCACCTCATATACATAATTTATTTATTGGGTTTGAAACAGTAGGAATTCATCAAAATAAATAGATTTGCTTTTCGAATTTTGAAAAACCGTTAGGCCGTGGGCTGCGCGTTCTGATAGTTTTCGGCGAGTATTTGGGTTGCGGAGGAAATTTCCTGGATTGATTCCTGAACTTGCTTGGCAAACCAGTATTCAAACGAGGTGACCAAATCGGCGCTGTCGGTGTTGGGAGCCGGATTAAGGTAGTACTTTTTTCGTTTTCGAATGATGAGCTGCAAATCAATGAGGCGTTTTAAGTGGTATAACAGCAGTTTTTCCGACACGGTTTTTCCGTGTTTTTGAACGATAAAGGATTGTAATTCCAACGTGGTCGGATTTTTTTTCTCGTTTAAGAGAATCAAAAACAAGGCGTCGAGTACTTCCAGAATCGTCGAGCGGGATTCGCGTTCGGAAATAAGCCCGGTGGAAAGCGCGAACCATCGCAACAGGGATCGACGCGTCAGTTTGACGTCGGGCGGAAGCCCCAGGCGTTTGACGATAAAGGTTTTCTGTACGAGCTGGGCTTCGGGATGTTCCATTGGGAGGACCTTGGAAAAGAAATTATTTGAAATTCTAAGAGATATTGGTATTGAGCTATATAAAGGTTTGCCTATTGAACACCAAAATCCGGAAAAAGAATTGGTATTTTTCCAAAAGTTTTTATTCTGAAAGAACATTGTCAAATAGAACACCATGACACTCGATATTCGAACCAAGCAAACGCCGTTTCGAGTTTCCCTTTCGCGAAAAGACCAAAGCGAGTTGTTCGTCTCGATTCAAAACAAAGGCGAGCAACCTGAAAAAGCAAGCCTCGTGCTGGAAACCGGCCGGGGACTTGGATTAGACCAAAGCGGACTCAAACACTATCACGAATACCGCATGAACGAGATTTTACCGGGTAAAACCAAGGAAATCTACGTGCGGCTCTATCCGGTTCCGCAGTCCGTCATCGGAGAAAATCCGTTCCGGCTGACCTTAAACGAACACTACGACGGATTCGATTTGGTCAAGCGAAAGATCACGCTCGATGAAAGCGTATTGATTCAAAAATGAAACGACCCATTCCGTTTGACATGAAAAAGAAGGTTCAAAACGAAATCCTTCAGTCAAACCTAGACATGTTTGTCGCCCCGAATGATCCGCGGCCAAGCCAACTGGAAGACGTCGCCAAAAGCTTTAAGAAAAAAAATATTCCCGAATCCAAAAAATAACCGATTCAATACAGTACTAAAATCTTTTATACGTAATATACGTAGTATTTGTCGTGAACAGAACCGTTTTTCTTCTCGCATTCATAGGAGCGATTTTTATCGGTGCCGTGGCTGCACAACACGGTTTTTCGCTGACGCCAAACACAGACCAGATTTTTTTTGCGGACGAAAATCAAGCGGATGAAAACGCTTCTGTCGATTCGAATGCGACGATTCCGGATCCGGTGGCAGTCGATGAAAACGTGATCGCGGATCAGAATAATACACAACCGAGCGCGGATCAGAATGACACACAACCAATCGTGGATCAGAACAATGCACCGGTGCAAGACGAAAACCAGTCGTCGTCGATCCGGATCGATTACGCGTTGTCGTCGTTTCGGATCAACGACGCCGATGCCAATTTCGGACTGGTTGGATTGCTGGGCGACCGCGAGTATCGTTTCACGTTTGATTTCAATCGGCTCACGCCTTTTAATCCCGGTGAGTCCACGCTTTTTTTGATTTCAGCGCCGTTTTGGATGGACATCCAAGCAACCGACAGAAACGGAAGCGAATTCGCGGCTACGTATCTGCGCCTGGAGGGCGACTGGGTTCCGATGGACCAGTGTCCCGCGGTTTCGATTCCGACGGTTCCGCGGTTGCTGGAATGCGATTTGGCGGATGCCTTGCTGCAATCGACCGGCGGAGGGATCTCGCTGGATTTGCGGATCCGGCCCAGCACCGAATTCGTATTATTCGTGAACGCGGTGGATTTTCACCTGTATCTTTCAGCGGACGAAAACACGCTTGTCAATGTTCCGATTCCGGACATCAATCAGGTCCGCGTCTTGGATGAAAGCGGCGTCGCAACGATTATCGATGAAAACGGAAACGTGATCGTTCCGGTCAACGTGACTTCCGAATCCGAAACAAAAGGAATCCTGGCAACGGACCTGGATTCGGATCTGGCCGAAGAGCGAGTTTTGGAAACCCGGGAACCGTTGAATGCCGCGGAATTATCCCCCCTGAATTATTCCGTGGTCGAGGACATTGCCGGCGAAAACACGATCGGAATCCGCACCAGTGAATTCGAACTGCGGGTTCTGGAGGAAACCGTGCGTTGTTCAGGAGAAAACTGCCGCGTGCCTGTGGTGTTTGAAAACACGTCCGATCAAGCGTATTGCTTTTTTGGAACGGATCTTTCTCCTGCCTCGGTGTTGATTCAAAACCGAAAAACAAAAGCGAATATTGAACGCAACGTTGCGGTTCCGGTGTACGTACAAAACCTTTTGACCCGAAAATGCGTGAACGGAACCCTCAATGGGAATGAATGCGTGGTTCGGGCAAGAAAAATCGGGTCGGGCGAAAGCGAACCCAAAACCGTTTCCTGCGAATCCATTGATGAAAAAGGAAACTGTGCCATCAGAATCCAAAAAAAAAGCGGCGAGAAAATCGAAAAGCGTTCGTTTAGAAACGTGGCCGCGGACAGAACGTGCGTTGACGCGCATTCTTCACTAGAGCTTTTTGTGGAATTCATGGTTCCGGCGGGAAGCAATGGAAAATACGATTTGAAGTTCGGCCAGCATTTTACCATCGATCCGTATTGGTATTCGGACGCCAACACGGTGTTTGACACCAACGAAACCGCTTACCCCGCCAAGCATGATTTCAACTGGACGAAAATGGGGTTTGATGGAAACCTGACCTTGACCGGAGAACTGGACGCCAACGTGGAAACGATGGGGCAAGTGACCAGCGATCGGAATCTATTGATGTGGATCGATTTTGACGACCAGAATTCCACGCATTTTTTGGACAAAACCGGCCGCGGAAATGCGTTGAAAAAATCAACAACGTTTCAAGACAACAATTGGAGCGGAATCCGCGGAACGCGTCAAGGCGCCAACATTGGAGCGGGAACCATGATCGGAAAATCCGTGATTGATATGACAACGCCGTACACGTTCGCGTTTTGGGTGCGGCCGGAGTATATCAACGGCGCTACAGAGTTGACCAACAAACCAGGCGTATTTATCGACGGCGAATACCTGGTGTGTGTAACATTAAACAGTTTGGCAGTGGATTTTTACGGGATGTCCTGGTGCTGGGAAACCGTGCCGAATCTGTATAAATGGAACCATATCGCCGTCACAATGGATGGTACCACCGCGCGCGGATACCTCAACGGGGTCTATGTAGCTAACTTTAGTCCAAACCTATCCGCGAATACTCAGGCGTTGTATCTTGCGTCCAACCCGTTTGACGACTTTCGGGTCTACGACCGCGTATTGTCTCCAATCGATATCAATAATTTGTATTACGAAGGCACGCTTGACAAAAACCTCGTGGGATACTGGAAATTCAACGATACCAACGGTTCCTACGCGCAGGATTACTCGCTTGAAAACCTGGACGGACTGATTTCGGGAAGCGCGGACACCAACGCGCTCGGATTGTTTGACACCAACGCGCTCTACGCCAACGGGTCTTCGGGATACGTCAATCCGCAAACCACAACGTTGCTCGACGGAAAACCGGAGGGATCGATTTGTTTTTGGATGAAATATTATCCGACGTCCGTCACGGTGGATGGCGCCATTGTTTCCAAATGGAATGCGGATAGCGGATGGCTTTTCTGGGTGGACGATGTCGCCGTTACCTCTGGCCGCACCAACACGCTTTCATTTTCGAATAATGCCTTGGGAAGCCGCGTCGAAGGCTCCACGAATCTGGTGACCTCCGACCGATGGGATCATTACTGCGGCGTGTTCAAAGGCGGAAGCTATATCAAACTGTTCAAGAACGGGGTGTTGGATCAGCAGAATACCACAAGCATCGACGCGACATTTGGGTCCACCGTCAACCCGGCGTATATCGGAAACAGCAATCACGCCACTGCCATCAAGTACCTCAATGCCGCGCTCGAAGAAGTCAAGATCTTTGATCGGGCGTTGTCCGACGAGGAAGTCGCCGCAGACTACAACCGATGGTGGACCGGACATTATTATTCCAAGGTTTTTGACGGAAATGCCAATGGCTGGTGTACGGACTGTAACTTCAACAAGGCCAAAGTGACGTTTGACACCAACGCGGTCATGAGCGGAGTGCAGTTCCAAAGCCGCGTCTGCACGAATGCCGCTTGTTCCGCGAACCCGCCTTTTTCAAGTGATGGACGACCGCAAAGCGGAGTCGCGTTTGATTTAAACGGCGGTCAAGGCGGCCGCGGAAGATTTTTTCAGTACCGTCTTTTACTGGATCAGAATTATTCTCAGCTGGGAAATTTTTGGCAACAGAACCCGTTTGATTCCAACACGATTCACGTGCAAGATGTAAACATCCAGTACTTAAGCCTCGACGCGAACCAGACCGAGGAAAACCTGTACGAAAAATGCGGATCGATTTCGTCGTCCGAAACATGGTTTGACGGCAACACGTATCTGGTGACATGTATTGTGATTGTTTCCGACGCCGGCACCACCCTGACGATTCAACCGGGGGCGGTCATCAAGTACACGGTCACCGGTCGAATATATGCGCAAAACAGCGGTCGAATCGTAGCCAACGGAACCCCGGACAAAAACATTATTTTCACCAGCTGTAAAGATCAGAACGCGTATGCTGGCTCCAACAACGTGAATACTTCAACGAGACCCGGTTGTTCGGGCGCGCCAAAGCCAAACGATTATCATGAAACGCTTTACGGGCGATGCCCAAGCGGCAATTTATTTGACTGTCGCAAGCGACGTGAATGTTTACAATAACGTGTTCCATGATTTTGGCCTTGGAACAGGAAACGGAATGCCGATCTTTTTCCTGGGAACCCATACGGGAAACGTTCACAATAATCTGTTCAAAGACAGCAATGGAATTTGGACAATTTCATATTTTCAGGGCATCAATGACGGGAAAATCTATAACAACGTGTTCAAGGACCTAAACAACTCAAGCGGACTCATTTATTGTTACTACCTTTCGCAATGCAACCAAGATATTTATGATAACAATATCATTCACTTGACCGGAAGCAGCTACGGATTTTATGTTTCTTCAAATTTTGACGGACAATTCCACGACAACAATTTTTCCAACAGCGATGCGACATACCTGATGTATTTCGCTTCCACGGATTCGAACGGAAGCATTTATCGGAATCGTTTTGAGGGACAAACGACCGGAAAATATGGACTTTACGTCGCGTCCGGAAGATTCGAACTTGATTTTTACGACAATAACTTTTCTAACTTTTCCGGATACGGAATTCGAAACTTGGCCGGTTCTGTGTGGGGCGGCCGTGTGTACAACAACCGGTTCACGAATTTTCTTGACGGGTCGATGGCGGTTTATATCAGCGGAACGTTTTCCGGAGATTTTTACAACAACACGATTTACAACACCCTGGGCCACGGAATCTATCAAGCAGGCACGATGACCGGAAGAATCTATGACAATAATTTTGACACGATTACGGGCACTGGAAGCGACTACATGATGTTTTTACTCGGAAACACCACGGGCCCCATCTATAACAACCGCTTTTTCAACATCACCAATGCCAATGCGGCGTCCATCGTGGCCTCCACCGGTTCCACGACTTCTTCCGACATTTACAACAATCTTTTTGTTCGAACAAACGGGCCCTACGCGGGATTCGGTCTTGCGGTGGGAACGTTTAGCGGTCGGATTTTCAACAACACGTTTGCCTACGGAGGCACCACGGCACGCGCGATTTACAACAACGCTACTTTTACGGGAAGTGTTCAGCGTAACTTGTTCGTCCGACAATTGTATGGCCTAAGCGGAACGTTTTCCGGAACGGTTTCAAACAACGCGTACTACGGCGTATCCAACGAGGGTGGGACTCCCAGCCAGCATGTTGCAGACCAGAATACAACGACGGGATTCAGTGCAGATCCGTTTCTTGCGGACGGATCCGACCGGAATTTCTTGCTTAACGAAAACGCGAGCGGCGGCTTAAAGCTCGTGAACGCCGGCAGCGTGGATTCGAACAACGTGGATATCAACAATTTCTTCAACGTCCGAACCACCCAGCAAAACAACAAGCTTGACTTTGCCCAGGTCGATATCGGTTATCACCATGACCAAAACGTGCCATTCGTGATCGTCGTGTCGCCAAGCGATTATAACACGTTGACGAGTACGCAATCGATTGATTTTAATGTCGAATCGGGTTTCGGACAAGCAGCGGATTTGAACGCGCAGTTGGAGTATACGACGACCAGTACGGGTTCTGGCACGGTGATCATCGACCAAAACCTCAACCAAGCAAGCTATAATTGTTCTACCGGACCACAATTTAGTTGCCACTATTCATGGGATACGACAACAGCCGCGGATGCAAATTATTTCATCAAACTAACCGGACAAGACCGAAACGGAACCACCACCGACTACAGCGACAACAACTTCCAAATCCAGAACACGGCAAATCCGTGGACCGAAACCTGTGGAAACATCACCGTCGACACCAACTGGGATCAAAACACGTATCTGGTGACCTGTGATGTCAATGTCACGGGTGCGGGAGTCGACTTAAACATCGCTCCTGGAACCGTCGTAAAATATTCTGGAACCGGAACCAGCCTCGTTACATCCAACGGAGGAAGAATCCTCGCCAATGGAACACCCGACAAAAACATCATCTTCACCAGTTGCAAAGACCAAAACACCTACACCGGAAGCACCAACGAAGACACTTCGGACGCGGCCGGATGCGCCGGGGCGCCAAGTCCAAGGGATTACAACACCGCCATTTATGTCCGGTCTAGTTCGGGAATGACGGGAACGGATTCGTTTTCGTACTTGAAAATATTTGACGCCAACTTCGGGGTGAAAACGGATCTGAACATCGGGTCGATTCACGACTCCAACTTTGGTTTTATCACCAATAACATCTGGACAGGAGCGATCTCCGCGATTTATTTCCCGTATGATTCAAACGTGTGGATATACAACAACTACTTCGGAAATATGGGCAGTTATGACACGTATTCGATCCGTGCGAGGGGTTATTCGGGGCAGATATTCAACAACACCTTTGCCATCGGAGGGGCTTATCCGTATTATGGGACCGGCGCTTTGTCCGGAAGCATTTCGAAGAACAAGTTTTTGTCCTGCATTGTGACGTGTCTGTCGGTCACCGACCATTTTTACGGTTCGATCAACGACAATAATTTCACGATGTCCGCCTGGACCACCGGAATCCGGTTCACCGCCGCCTCGACGACACGATCCGGAAATATATACAACAATGATTTTTCGCTCCTGACGTATTCGACCGGAATTGAATTCAGAATCAATTACAACGGCGCGTATTCGATTTACAACAACCGGTTCTTGTCCATCGGCTTGAACTCGACGGGAATTCTCATAAGTGGAAACGGAGATGGCCAGGTATACAACAACTTATTTTTCAATGTGGGAGACGCGAACGCGATTGCCAGTACGGCCACGTTCAGCGGCCAAATCCAGCGCAACTTGTTCGCCCACGTAACAGGAAAAGCAATCAAAGACATCAATTCAACCGCGACCGTAAGCAACAATGCGTATTTCAACGTGACCACGATCGAAGCACCCTCCGTCGTTCCGTCTCATCATGTCGGAGACCAAAACACCGAAACCGGTTTCACGACGGACCCCTTCATCGCCGAAAACACCGATCGAAACTTTTTGTTAAACACCACGAGTACAGGCGGAGCCAAACTCGTAAACGCCGGCGGAATCGACTCCAACAACGTGGACGTCAACAATTTCTTCAACCTGCGAACCACACAATCCAACAACAAGCTTGACACGCAAACCATCGATATCGGTTACCACTACGATCAAAACGCACCCTACGTGCAAGTGCTTTCTCCGAGTGATTACAATGTTCTGTCTGGAACGCAATTGATCGATTTTAACGTGGAAAGCGGATTCAGTTACGAAGCCGGGGTCGGTGCTTCGATATCGTATACGCCTACTCCCAGTGATGCAGGGACTGAAATTGCGGGGGGCACAACTGTGTCGGATTATACGTGCTCCAGTGGTTTTCCGGTTGCGCGATGTTCAGTGGAATGGGATACGACCCAGGCGACGGATGGAAATTATTTTATCCGCTTAACAGGCAGCGATGATAACGGAAGCATGGCAGATTACTCCGACCAAAATTTCCAAGTGCTAAACAGTCCTTCGGATTACAACGTGCGATGCGGAGACATCACAAGCGACCAGAACTGGTACGACGGAAACACGTATTTGTTGACCTGTAACGTGAACGTGACCGGAAGCAGCGTGGATTTGAACATTCAGCCCGGCGCGATCGTCAAGTACAAGGAAGGCGTGAGTCTTTCGGTGTTAAACAACGCAAGAATTCTGGCGAACGGGCGGGCGGACAAAAACATTATTTTCACGTCGTGCAAAGACCAGAATTTCGGAGCCGATACCAACGCCCAAGTGGGTTGTTCCGGAGGTCCGAGCGCCAATGACTATAACGTTGCGATTCACATTCGTCGAACTGCCGGAATGACCAAATCGGATTCGTTTTCGTACCTAAAAATCCGGGACGCCAATGTGGGAGTGGAATTGGATCAAAACATCGGTAGCGTTCATGACAATAATTTCTCGTTTTTTTCAACCTCATACGGAAGAGGCGTCTTATTGCGGCTTTCAAGCGACGTGAACATTTATTCCAACGCGTTCCAGTATTTCAGTGCCAGCGCTGCCGGGATTGATACCGCCAGCGGGCATTACGGTCACATTTACAACAATTTCTTTTTGGATTTTAACGCGTCGCCGGCCATTCGCATGACTACGAGCACGTTTACCGGCAATATTTACAATAATCGTTTTAGGGGAAGCGAAAGCTATGTCGTTTCAGTGACCAACGGTACTTTTTCGGGAAGCATTTACGACAACGACTTTAATGTTGCCACCGGAAGCGGAGACGGAATTTACATCGCAAGCCTTACGGTTTCCGGAGCGATTCGCGACAACAATTTCAGGATGGGCACCGGAATCGGAATCAACAATGAGGGCGGAACCATTAGCGGACCCATTTTCGACAATCGATTCACCGCAGTTCCGGGTGCCGGAATTGGAATCAGCAACACCGGCACGGTTACCGATGGAATTATCAGCGGCCACATCTACAACAACTTGTTCGCCCCGTTTTTCGGAAACTACGCGATTTACAACGGCGATGTCGTAGAAAGCGCCGTCAACATTACCGGCGACGTCAATAACAATACGATTTTCGGCCCCACAAACGCGCTCCATAACGGAACCGGGGCAAACTGGACTGGAAAAACCCAGCGAAACTTGTTTGCAAACGTGGGCACCGTGCTTGCAGTTACGGGCGGTTCAAGCTATTCGGGGACCGTTGCTTTCAACGGATATTTTGACGTTTCAACTCCAGGCGGAACACCGAATAACCACGTCGGCGACCAAAACACACTGACCGGTTTTACGACGGATCCGTTTGGCGGCGTAAACGACCGGAATTTTTTGCTTAATATTACCGCCACGGGAGGAACAAAATTAGTGGATGCCGGTGGCGTGAATTCCGATGCATTTTTCTTGTCGCGGACCACCCAGGAAAACAGCCGGCTTGACACCGGAAAAGTGGATATCGGTTTCCACCAAGATCAGAATGCCCCCTTTGTACAAGTAACCTCTCCGAATGATTATAACGTGTTAACCGGAACGCAAACGATTGACTTTAACGCGGATCGAAACGGAACAGATCCATCCGCATTGGGACTAGAAATATATTATTCCACGACAAACCCTGGAGCCGGCACCACGATTAGTTCCGACACACTGGATGCGGCGGCGTACAACTGTAGCGCGGGACCCCACTATGTTTGTCATTATGAGTGGGACACTACCGGAATTCCGGATGGAAACTATTTCATCCGAGTCGATTTCACGGAGGATATACTTACAGCCACCGATTATTCCGACCACAACTTTCAAATCAGTCACACCAGTGCTACCACGGTGTGCGGCGACATTTCTAGCGATACCAACTGGGATCAAAACACGTACCTCTTAACCTGTGATGTCAACATAACGGGTGCGGGAGTAGACCTCAACATCGCACCCGGAACCGTCATCAAATACAAAACCAGTGCCAATCTTCAGGTGGTAAATGGTGGCCGTTTGATTGCGAATGGCCGCGCGGACGCGAACATTATTTTCACGTCGTGCAAAGACCAATCCGCTTATTCTGGAAGCACCAATCAAAACACCGAACTGGTAAGCGGTTGTAGCGGAAGCCCCGCATTAGGCGACTACAACAACGCGATTTGGGTGAAATCCGATGCCGCAATGACAAAAGCGGATTCGTTTTCGTTTCTGAGAATACTCGATTCAAACATCGGAATCCGTTTGGATCAAAACATCGGAAGCGTGCACGATTCCAACTTCCAAAATATTCGAACTACCGGAGTCCAGTTCACGCGCGCCACGGACGCAAACGTTTTTCAAAACTCGTTCAAGTCGATGGCGACTGCGATTGACACCAGCGCCGACGGGTCGATCTCGGGACACATTTACCGTAATAACTTCGTCTCCGCCACCAATTCGATTTATGCATGGAACGCGGGAGAATACAGAGGCGACATTTTTGACAACAACTTCACCAGCGCGTCGCAGGTATTTTACCGAAACGGCACGATGTTCGGATCCATTTACAACAACGTGATCCAAAACAGCGCTAATTATGGGGTATACATCATAAACGCCGGGGCTTCACGCTCGGCGATTTTCAACAACCGATTTGTGAGCATGGCTGCAAACGCGAATTATATCGTGCTTGCAAACACCGGCTCGGCTGATATTTACAATAACCTCCTGTTAAACGGGTCAGGCACCGGAACAGGCATCAGATTGACCACGGCATTTTCAGGAAACATTTACAACAACACGTTTGCCAATTTTGCTTCCGGTGGATACGGCATTATGAACATCAAAAGTTTCACCGGAAAAATCCAGCGGAATTTGTTCGTGAACATGGGACAAGCACTCAAAGATATCAATTCGTCCGCAACGGTGTCTAATAATGCGTATTTTCAGGTCGGGTCAACAGGCGCTGTGAACGGTCAAACGAATAACGACGTTAATTCCGCGACCGGTTTCACGACCGATCCGTTTATTGCAAACGGGACCGATCGAAACTTTTTACTCAACACGACTTCAACCGGCGGAGCAAAACTAGTGGATGCCGGCGGCGTGGATTCGAACAATGTCGATATTAATAATTTCTTTAACGTTCGGACCACTCAACAATCAAATCGGTTTGACCTCGGTACAATCGACATCGGGTATCATTTTGATCAGAATGCACCGGGGGTTATCATTGTCAGTCCGAGCGATTTCAATACCCTTGTGGGCACACAGTCGATTGATTTTAATGTCGAATCGCAGTTTGGTCAAGCCGCGGATTTGAACGCGCAATTGGAGTACACGACGACCAGTACGGGTTCTGGCACGGTGATCATCCAGGACCCCAATTCACATGCCACTACACCTGGGACACCACCACAGCCACCGACGGAAACTACTACATCAAACTCACCGGACAAGACCGAAACGGAACCAACACCGACTACTCCGACAACAACTTTCAGATCCTAAACACAGCTTACAACACGCTGTACGCGTCTGTGTGCCAACCAGGAGACGCCAACGTTACATGGTACGACGGAAACACGTATTATTTGAACGTGGATGAAAACATAGATGTCCGCGGATGCCAGTTGACAATTCAACCGGGTGCGATCGTCAAGTACAAAACCGGCGGCACCACGTTCATTAATGTGACGACCGGGGGGGCGCTAAAAGCCCAGGGAACAAGCGCCAAAAAAATCACGTTTACGAGCGCCAATGACAACTCCATCGGAGCCAGTATCAACGGAAGCACCGGAGCACCCCAAAAAGCGGATTATAACACCGCGATTTATCTGGCTGCAGGTGCTCTTGTCTGGTCTGACGTCAATTCGTTGGATGATTTAAATATCGAGTTTGGAAAACGCGGAATCGTTTTAATGCGATACATCGGGTCGATCCATGACAACAACATTCACGACCTAAACTGCGGAGACTTTACTGGCGGGGGAATCGCGGTCGTATCCGGTGGGGTCACCGACATTTACAACAACACCATCCACGACATTAACGGAAACGCAAGCGGCGGGGGAATCGCCATTTATTCGACCAGCCCGACCATCACGAACTTTTACAACAACGTCATTCGAAACAATTACACGGGGTACGGAATAGCGAGATTCCATGGTGCCATCACCAATTTCTACAACAATACCTTCACGCAAAACCAAGGAGGAAGTTACGGCGGCGCGATTACCTCATGGGGGGGGATCACCAATTTTTACAACAACACCCTCACGTATAACACGGGCATTGAAAGTAACGGCGGTGGCGGCGGAGCGTTTTTCGGCAACGGGCATACCATCACCAATTTTTACGGCAACGTCATCACCAACAACAAATCAGCCGGAAAAGGCGGCGGGGTCTTGTTTGACACAGCATCGGGAAACGTGACGAATTTTTTCAACAACACGATTCGGGACAACAATTCCTACGGGTCATACGGCGGCGGCGTGTATAATCTGCGAACCATCACGAACTTTTACAACAATACCATCACCGGAAACGTCGTCACCACGTCATCGGACCGAAATGGGGGCGGATTGTATAATCTTGGAAACATCGTCAATTTTTACAATAACTTGTTCGCGGACAACAAGGCGCGAAGCGGAGGCGGCGTCTGGGACCAAAACGGCTTGATCAACTTTTACAGCAACACGTTTTCGAATAATTCCGCGGTTTTGTTTGGCGGCGCGATCCTCACGCGGGACACTAATGGCGTGGTGCAAAAGAATTACAACAATATTTTCGCGTTCAATACGGGAACCGCGGTGTACGCCCAGGGCGGACAACTGGACTCCAACCACAACGCGTTTTGGGCAAACGACACGAATATCACCGGTGCCACCGAAGGAACCGGCAGCGTGTATCTAAGCGGAACCCCGTTTATCGCGGATGGAACAGACCGGAACTTCTTGTTGAACACCAATGCGAATGCCGGCCAACCACTCTTGAACGCGGGAAACGAGGATTCCAACGGAGTCGACATCAACAATTTCTTCAATATCCGCACGTCGTATCAGAGCAACAAACTGGATACCGGCAAGATCGACATCGGATACCACTACGATCAAAACGGTCCCTACGTGCAAGTGCTTTCTCCGTCGGATTACAACGTTTTAAGCGGAACCCAAACCATCGACTTCAATTTCGAAAGCGAGTTTGGACAACCCATTGACCTGAACGCGCAACTCGAATACACAACTCAACAGGACCCCAATTCACATGCCACTACACCTGGGACACCACCACAGCCACCGACGGAAACTACTACATCAAACTCACCGGACAAGACCGAAACGGAACCACCACCGACTACTCCGACCACAACTTTCAGATCAACCAGAACAACCCGCCGGATATCAACGTGATCCAACCGGACGGCGTAAGCGATGCCGCCAGCACGGATTTTAATGTCGTGTGGCGCGTGTCGGATCCGGATGTTGCCAATTCGCTTAAGACGAGTTGTTACGCGGACACGGATAATGTCGGTTACACCCAGACCTATACGTGTTTTTCCAACGTGGATTCAAACAAGGATATGATCAATGCGCGGATGTGCGATCTTTCGGATTGGAACGCGGGCGACTATTATATCTGGTGCGAAGTCAACGACCAGCAAGGCGCGGGAAATTCAACGGATCGGAATTATTCGCCGGGTTTCCTGACACAGGCGATTCTGAGTCTAGTGATTTACAACAGCGACCTGAATCTTGGAACGTTGTTCGTGTTGGATTCCAATTCCACGGAAGGACCCGATCGAAACGGATTGTGGGTCGAAAACAACGGAAACGTAGATTCGAACGTGCTTTTTGACGCGACCACGTTTTTCACGGAAGTGACCACGACTTCCACGTATTTTACCTATAAAGTGATTGACGTGGAATCGGGTTCGAGCCTGACCGGAAACCAGTCCAGTTATACTGAGATGCCGATCGGCGTGGCGGCGGGAGCGATTGACACGTTAAATTATGAAGACACCACGGATCTTGTGCGCGTGGATTTGAATGTAACGATTCCCGGTGGAGAGCCGGGGGGGGTTCGCACCACGGTCGTCACCATGACGGCGGTACAAGCCTGATAAGCGGTTTTAATACAAATAATTAAAAAGAGAAACAACCAATAAGAGTGTGAAATAACAAAAAAGAGTGATAAAGTGAATAAGTGGATTATTGTATTGTTGTTAGTCGTTGTGCTGCTCTCGGCCGTCACTTGGACCGTGATGAACAGTCAACCCAACCCCGCGCCCTCCGATGGATCGGTGCGCGTCAGTTTTGTCGTATTGCCCGAAGAAAAACCGGTAACGGAACCAGGAGTGATCCCGAATGGATCCAACGGTTGAAAAAGGAATTATCGCGGTGCTGGTGATTGTCGCGGTCGTGCTTGGATTTAATCTGCTGATTAATACGCAGCCGTTTTTGACGGGTTTCATCATCGCGACTCCAACGCCAAGCAGCGATGTCAATGTCACGATTATCAGCGCGGCGTCGATTACGATTACCTCCGGAGAAGACTTGAATTTGGGCACCTTGTTTGTCGGAGACTCAAACACATCACAAAGCGGAACCGGAATCGTCGTTGAAAACAACGGTTCCATCGACGTGGACCTAAATGTGTACAGCACCACGGCGTTCTTTACGGGAACAAGTAAACCCGCCGACCATAATTTTTTGGGTTGTAAAATCGCGAACAGCGAAGGCGGTTCGATTACGACGGTGATTGCGTCCACGTATCGGGATTGTTATAACACCGGAACCGCGGGAACGGCACTGGGTAAAGGATTCAATTTCGAAACCGCAAACGATACCGTGCGCGTGGACCTTAACGTGTTCGTGCCGCTGGATCAACCCGCGGGGCTTGTGCAAGCCGTTTTGACGCTTAAAGCAGCGGCCGCCAATTAATGAGTGGCCAAGGCACGAAAAAGGCTTTGATGGAATGACTGTTACCGCAAAAGAACAAGCCATTATCGGATTATTCGGTTTTGTTTCCTTGGTGCTGGTGCTTAATCTACTGCTTTCGTTTCCCCGGCAAACCCTGACTGCTTTTTCTTCGCTTGACAACGCGGACGTCAATGTTTTGGTGGTCAGCGCGGCGTCGATTACGATTACCGCCGGAGAAGACTTGAATTTGGGCACCTTGTTTGTCGGAGATTCAAACACATCAGAAAGCGGAACCGGAATCGTCGTTGAAAACAACGGTTCCATCGACGTGGATTTGAATGCGTACAGCGAAAGCGCTTTTTTCACGGGAACCAGCAAGCCTTCCGACCACAACTTTTTAGGCTGCAAAGCCGCCAACAGTGAAGGCGGATCCGCGACCACGATCGTGGCCACCACGTATCGGGATTGTTATAACACCGGAACCGCGGGAACGAGTCTTGCGAAAGGATTCAATTTCGAAACCGCAAACGATACCCTTCGCATCGATTTGAACGTGTTCGTGCCGCTGGATCAACCCGCGGGTTTGATTCAGACGACTTTTACGCTTAAAGCGGCAGCCGCGAATTAATTCAAAAACATTTATTAATTTCGGTTGCGTTGGATACGTACGGGCGAACGAATGGATTCCAAAATCGTAGTTTTCATTGCTTTTTTGCTGATTTCTCCGGGTTTTTTCGGACTGGCAGTGGGACCCGCGCGCGTGGAATGGATTTATCGGCCCGGGCTTGAAGGAAGTTTCACCTTAACCGTGACGGAAAACTCGGGAAAAGAAGCCGATATTGTCATGTATGCCGAAAACGGTTTTTCCGAAAACGTGACGATTTCCCCGACCAATTTTCACTTGAATCCGTTCGAAACCCGTTACGTCACGTATTCGTTCAAGTTACCGGAGTCAAGCGAAAGTTATGGGAGAAACGAAACCTTGATTGTCGCGCGTGAAGTCATTGACCGGCGCGCGCGCAGCGGACAAGTCGGCGCCGCGGTCGCGATCGGACACCAGTTTTGGGTGCATATTCCGTTTCCGTACCGATTCGCCAGCGCGACGATTTCAACGGAAAACGTGGCGTTGGATGTCGTGAAATCAGGAAACCCTGTTTTTTTTGATGTTCGAAGCACGAATCTTGGATCCGAAGATTTGAATGTAACGCTTTTTTTTGACGTCCGAAACGCCCAGGGTCGGGCCATCGGATCGTTTCCTTCGAGAAATTTTTCGCTCGCCAAAGGGCAAAGCAAAGTAGACGAGTTTGATTGGATGGCGGAAAACCCGTCGCAGATTTCAGGCGGCGTGTATACCGCCAAAGCCACTCTGGAATTCGGAGGCGACAAGCCGTTTGAAGCCACGCAGGATTTTAAGATCGGAGAAATTCGGGTTGAACCCACCAAAATTTCTCCGACAGGATATGTCGAAGAAATTACGAAAGTCGAGACCCAGATCGACAGTTTGTGGGGAAGCCCGATTCCAAACGTGTGGGTGCAGGGGTTTTTGCTTGACAAAACCGGAACCGCGATCCGAAACACGGTGCCCAGTCAAAGCGTTGAAATGACGCCGTGGGGAAACCGCACCATGGACTTGTTTTTGGACACGCATTCGGTTCCGCCGGACACGTATGATTTCAATGTCGTGGTTCACATGGAAGAAAAAATAATTTCCAAAGCGTTTCCGCTCGAACTAAAGACGCGTCCCGCCACCGAACCCGTGAACGCGGAAGAACCCGAAACCGAATTGGATCCGAATGTGTTGATGATCAGTGGCGGCGTCATTTTGTTGTTGTTGTTGGTTGTTGCCGCGCTGGGATACTTGGTATTGAAGAAAAAATGAATCCGGGTAGTAATGCCTATGCGACGATTGTTTTTTTTGATCGGAATCGTACTTGTGATCGGCTTCGCTTTGGCGGTGTGGTCAATTCCGCGCACCGTTCATTCCTTGCCGGTGTTTTTAGGTGTTGGAGACCGCGTGGGATTCAACCTGGATGGAAACGCGCTTTACATGGGGAAAGGACTAGCCGGAAGCGTGGCGGAACGCGGTTTTGAGGTCACCAATCCGTACAATGAAACCGTGTATGTGCGAATCGTGACCGAAGGCGATCTGGCGCCGTGGCTAACCGTGGTTCCAAGCGTGTCCATGCGCATGGGACCCAACGAAAAAAAAATGGTTGTAATCCGGGGACAGATTCCCTTCAATGCCCTTGACGGGGATTACAACGGCACCATAAGGATCGTATTTTATTGGGATAACCCGCTGTTTTTCTAATCAACCCATCCGGGATCAAAATGCGTTCGTTGTGGATCGTGCTACTATTCGTCGGATTTCTGATCAGCGTTCACGCGAGTTTAAACGAACCGATCAATGTGACGTTCGTGGTGTGTCATTACGCGGAAACGTGTTACAACGGAATTGACGATAATTGTGATGGCGTCATTGATGAAGGATGCACCATCGCACCCCCCGTGACGCCGGAAGCGCCTTCACCCGGCGGAGGCGGATCCCCGCTTCCACCGCCCGTGGTGGGAGGATACAGCCTTGAACTCCAGGCGTTTGACGCGGTTTTGGGTGACTCTCCGATGATCAACGTGATCGTCAAAAACAATTCGAACGTGGAAACCGAACTGGCGTTACGGTTGCGCCTCGAGAAAAACGGGCAAACCGTTTTCACGTACCCGGTTCAAAAAAACAAGGTGCATAAAGGCGAAACGATTTTCGTGTTTGACGATTGGAACGCGACCCAGGCGGGAAGGCTTTACGTGATCGCGGAGTTATTGGATAGAGATGAAAACAAGGTGCTCAGCTCGCGGGCAGGCGTCGTGACGATTACCGCCGAGTTTTTGTTTGACATCGCGATCGAAGATTTGAAATACGTAATGCGGCCCGGCGAAGATCAAAACATCCTGATATTGCTACATAACAAAGGTCAGATCGAAGACGATCTCGTGCTCACCTATTGGGTCGAAGATGCCCTTGGCCGAAACATCAGCAGTCAATCCACCAGTTTGTTCATTCCCTCCGACAAACCGCTTCGCATCAATGTCCAGTTGCCGCTGCCAAAAACCGCGCCATCCGGAGACTACCTGCTTAAAGCCGAAATCAGTTTTGGCGCCCAAAAAGCCAGCGCGTTCGCGTCGTTTGAAATTCCCTTGCTGTCAGAGTACCGGTCCAAGGTGCTTGAGGAACTTAACCGCCGATTAAAAGAAGCCGCGGACCTGATCGAATCGAAAAAAAAAGAGAACGCGGATACGTCGGACGCGGAACGAAAATGGAACGACATCCAGGCACAGATCCATGAGTTAACCCGGGAAAGCGTCACGTTGCCCGAAGAACAATTCGAGTCCAACACCGATGACCTTCGAAGCCGACTGGTCCGGCTGTTATTGGACACGCACTTGCTTCACCCCCGACCACCGATTCTGGTGTCCACGTACATCATTCTCATGGTATTATTTTTGTTCGGGATCTATACGTTGTACCGATTCACCAAACCGTACTGGCCAGCGGCCCCCAAACCCCAGAACGCCACTCAAAAACCACAGGAATAACCAATGTTTTTATTCCGGTTTCCTCCAAAATAATGAGTATCCCCTATGCCGAACGTAAAACCACGCCAAGCTCCGAAAAGAACCGGGATCATTCGCGTCAAAAAAAGCGGGTACCGCTGGCGACACTACGGCAAAATGGTTCCCGTTCCGCCTAGCATGCCATACGAAGGACCCGAACGCAGAATCCGCGTAACGGACCGACGGCCCCATAATGATAACGCCGGAAGACGAATACAAGGCGACCGACGGGTCCAGGCCCGCTACAACAACCAGCGCGTTTCGGTGTTCGAACAATGGCAATGGTCTGACGGGAACAAAGTGTTTGTCCGAAGCCCGCGAAAAAGTCGTTTGGCGACGAGTTGGGGAAAATTGCCAAAAAAAGTCCCGCCGCGGAAAGGAAAAAGAACTCATATTCCATTGCTGGTCGAAGACGACGACCTATAGTTAAAACAGCAATCGGCGCGAAGCTTTTTGGCCACCGATCATCATCGCGTTTCGGGTTTGTTTGGCCATGTACAACAATTGATCCGATCTTTTTTCGATCGCGTCGTATGATTCATGTGGTTTTCGAATCGCCATTCCCGCACTAAAGGGCATTTGGTGATTTGAAATGAACCGCATCAACGAACGAAGCTTTTTGGACTTGCGGGGATCAATCGTACGAACCCGGTGCGCCAAAACGGTCGAAAACCAGCTAGACAAATCGCGTCGCACGGCGGCCATCATGGAAATCGCGCGGGCCTGTGAAACCGGAGCAAACACGAGGAATTCTTCGCCTCCGTGACGCCCAGCAAACCCGTGGTTTTGTTCGGCGTGTTGGGCCAACACTTGGCTGAATTCCGAAAGAACCTGGTCTCCCGCGTCATGCCCGAGCAAATCATTGAAAGCCTTGAAATGATCCACATCCACCATGATCAGGCACCGCGACGAACCTGAACCGGACCTGGACGAACCGCCAAACGCGGCCAGGGCTTTTTCTCGAAACGCGGGAAGCGTGTACAATGCTTTAAATTTCGGGTCTTTGGTCGCCAATTCACTCAATTGATGAATACGCGGCGCCATCAAATGATGTCCTTTGCGTCGAATCGCGCTCAGCAAATCCAAATCAAGACGCGTAACACCCCCGTCTCGCAATCGATTTTTCCGGCGAACTTCAGCTTCTTGACGACGCAATCCGCGAGACGATGCCGCGTGTAACCGCTCCAGCCCTTTGGACAACGCCGTAATGGACCCTACCGCCGGAGGCGCTCGTTTTAGTTGGCGGCGAATCCGGTGCAAACGCTGGACGCTTCCCAGGGGTTTTTTGGGAGGCGTTTTCAAATGACGGGATTGCATGGAAATAAGTGGATTTTGTGGGATTTAAACATGGCGGTAAAAAGGATATTATGTAGCTATATTATACATAACTAATTGTTGTGGGCGCAAAAACCCGCCCCCAGAACCTCCAAAATCCACCGGGTGGGACGCAGGGTCCGAAACGGCATCAGTAAACCCCATGACGGACTAAACGGATACAAGATCAGGTTAAATTCGAAAAAAGAAGAAAACCACGAGGAAAAGGGTCTATCGCACACGCAGGGAATATACCCCGAGTTGCGAAGGGTGTTTATTCTTCCAAATACAGAGAGGCGGGAAAATCCAGTGGTTTAAGAGCCTTTTCAGGATACTTTTTGGCCAAAACACCCGAGACCCCAGGGAACGGAAAAACAGGAGGGGAAGAAAAAAAGAACCGTTGGCAGGGATCTCTCACCGAAAAAGCGTATTCCAAAACCCAGTAGTTGTATACATAACTTACTTGCCGTCGTGCCATCCTTCCACCCCGCATTCGATTGCCACCCCCCATTGTTTTTTCCAAAACTCTTTGTGAAATACCCTAAAAATTCCGATATCGATTTTTAACGATTTTAAAAAAAATGCCTACGTAGGCTTACCGTATAATGTATACTTAACCGCAT
>JAGVWC010000002.1:10938-11619 GCA_018304465.1 Candidatus Iainarchaeum sp. | reverse complement strand
GACGGTGACGAGTGTGAAAACAGTGGGTTTGTCGGCGACGTTGTCGTTTTTGGGTTCGTCGGAAAGTGGGATTAAGAAGTATTGGATTTCGAGTGATGGCGGTACAACGTACTCGGATAACGGAACCACAGAAACGTATTCGTTTTCGGTTTCGTCGGCAACGCAGTTGCCGCATACGCGTCGGGTTTACATTAAGGCAATGAATAACGCGGATATTAACACGGCGGCGCAAAGTGTGGATGTGTTGTTTGAACCCGCTGGCGGCGGTTCAACGAGTGTTTCGTGCGGAAACAATATTTGTGAGGTGTTCGAGTCTGCGGTTACGTGTCCCTTGGATTGTCCTAACGTTTGCGGTGATCGTGCGTGTACGCATACCGAAAATAATTTTTTGTGTCCGTTTGATTGTGCGATCGGTTGTGGAAATGGAATTTGTGATGCAGGAGAATCCAAACTAACGTGTCCGACGGATTGTGGTCCGGTGGGTGGACGAGTTGTGGATGTTAATGTTCCGAGTCCGATGGGAAATCAGAATCCGGTGACGGTTCCGTTGACACCGCAGAATAAAGCGTGTGAAAAAGATGTGGATTGTGGGGTTTCTTCCGCGTGTTCGATTTCCCGTTGTATTCGCAATCAGTGTTACGGAGGACAGTTGCCGGAGGGGGAGCCGTGTGATGTGGGGAG
>JAGVWC010000002.1:0-10930 GCA_018304465.1 Candidatus Iainarchaeum sp. | reverse complement strand
GCAGCAGCTAAAACCGGTTTCGGAATCCGATCCGATTTTATGGGTCTCAATTAGCGTGATTGTATTAGCCTTGGGCGCGATCGGATTCGAGTACTTCAAAAAATAATCAGCGTTTGATCCCATAATATCGCAGTAGTTTGTTGGCGCCCCAGGGTTTGAGGTCTTTTTTGGAGAACCCGAGTTTTTTGGCGATCGAAAAGAGTTGTCGCGTGTCAGGGACTTCGATTTCGAGGAATTCGGGAATTTTTTTCTTGCTTCCGATGTAGCGGTCAAAATCAAAATGAATTTTTCCGATCACCCATGTTTCGCGTCGTTTTTCGAGCGATTCGATGATTTCGAATCCGAGTTCGGTGAGGAGTTTTTTGGTTTTGGCATAATCAACGGGTGTTTCGTGTTCGTGCATTTGTTTGGCACCGATGTTTGAAATGGATTGTTTGAGGCAAAGAATCGATTGGTTTTTCTGGCGGCGTAAGCGCAACACGGTTTTGTTGTTTGAAAACAATTTGTCCGGAAGATCGAAATAATAGTTTTCGAGTTTTCCTTCGAAGGTTTTTTTGGCGCCGAGGGCTTTGAGTTTTTCGATCACGGCGTCTTTGTCCACTTCCAGGATTTTGACTTCGATTTCGCGCATGAAAAACAGATGGAAAGAGTAAAAGAAAAAGCTTTCGAGGCCGGAATGCCAGTGGTTTTTTATTCCGTTTGGAAGTGTTTTTCACGGGAGTCAATGAAAATGATTGTGCTCGAAAAACGCGGAATCCGATTTGCGGTGGTGGATCGGCGCTCGCGGAATTTTTTAGGATTGACAGAAAAAATTCGGCGGCTTTCGACGCTTTTTCCGAAAACGCCTCTGGTCATTGTGTTCCCGGAGGTATCAACCACTACAGGTCACAAGCGTTTCGAAACGAAAGAGTGGATCCGGTCGGTTCAGCCAATGCTGAATAGGCATGGAAACGCATTCGTTTTTTTCTCGGTGATGGAATCAGTTGGGTCCGGAAAAGGCTTGTCAAACACAGGGTATTTGGTTGCGCCCTATGCTTTTAACGACAATCCGCAAAAGCCCGTGCAGTGGAAGGCATATTCGAAGCTTTCGTTTTCTGATTTTGATGCACGGTTGCATGCGTTTTACGGAGCGGAGGCAAAAGACATTCAACACGTCGGAAAACGCACCAGCCGACTGGCAACAGCCATTCCGAGCGTTTCGCCCAAGTTGCAGGACACGTGGCTTGGAGCGACGTTCCGGTTTCCGCGGGTGAAAATCGGCGGAAAAACCGTGGAACTACGCGTGTGTTCGGATGTTGTGGCACTCAATCGTTCGAAAGCAGACGTGCTGGTAATTCCCGCCGCGGGCTTTCCGTTGCCACTCCAAGCGGAGGACAAAGAGAGTCTTCGGAAAAGCCTGGCAAAAAACGGGTTCGCGGTAATCAACGATCACTTCGTGCGTGGGAGCCGACCGCGTCTCATTCAATTAAGAAAAAATCGAAAAACGGTTCGGATTCGACCGATCCGCCCAAAACGTCGTTGAATTATTTCTTCGCCCAGCTCATGAGTTCGCGGTACATCGAAATGTCGGCGTCGATTTCGGAAATCGATTTTTTGGTTTGTGTGAGGGTCTTCTGGCTTTGTTGGGTTCGAAGTGCTTGTAATTCGCCGGCGTAGCGTCCGAGTTGTTTGTTGTCCCGGTATACGACCGAGTTTTGAACGGTTTCGGTGAGTTGTTTTCGGTAATCAAGGTTGTTGACGAACATTTCCACCATGGGCTTGTAGCGCTTGTGGCTGACCAAGTGAACCGGCAGATTGACGCTTTCGGCGTCTTTTCGGTAATCCGCGTCTGTGACCAGTTTGGAAAGGTGTTTCCAGTACGCGGGTTCGGAAAATTTTTTGACTTGCGTGGTAATGCCTTCAAGTTTGGCTTTGGTTAAAGTCATTTGCCAGTCGTTTTGGCGTTTGGACAAATCGCCTTTCATTTTTTCCAAGCGATCCATGTCTTTGCGCAGTTTCATTTTGGTGGGGTAAACGATTTCAGGCCATTCGTCGCCTTTGGGAATGGTTCCAAGCGAAATCACCATTTTTTGTTCAAAATAGCGTTTTAGGGCAATCAGGCGCTTGGATTCTTTTTGGGTTTGCACCAGTTGGGGGAACTTTTGGTTAAAAGTTTGGAAACTGGAAATAATCGCTTCATTGGGCATTTTGTATTCCTCACAGAAGACAGCGCTAAAGGAATAAAAAAGGCTTTGCACCAAAACCCAAAAATCCGCCGAATCAAAGCGAAATGCATATAAACACGGAAAAATATGGGGTTTTCATGCAAAAAACGGCCATTTTTTTGTGTTTGATTTTGTTTGCAAGCGGTACCGTGACGGGACAGGGAGTATTGGACCGTGTCGAAGAATCAATCCCCGACATGATGCCGATGGGATTGGGTATTGGAATCGACAGTCTGGTGTATCAAGCGAAGCTGGATTCAAACCAGGAGCATAACCGTTGGGTTTGGCCATTGGTGTTGGAAACCGTTTCTCGAAACGGCTTGATGGATCAAAACCAAGACATTTGTTTTTTTCAGGACGAAAAAAACCAGACAGGTTTACTGACAACGGAAGAAGATTATGTGTTGGTGTATCGAAGCGAACGATCGGTTTTTTTTGCCATTACGGCGCGCTGTTCGAAAGAAAATGTGTTTCCGGATGTCAACGGCCGAACGGCACCTTGTGCCCGGGCATGCGTTGAAGAAACGTGTTGTTCCATGCTGCTTTCACAAGAATCCGAGGAAGAAGTGCCTTTGTTTGTAGGTTCCGTCGCGCAATTAGTGGAACACAGAGATGAAATTGGACGCATCGAAATTCAAAAAAGACACGAAGAAGCGCTGGTGGAACTGAGCTGGATCGTGCTTTTGTTGATCATTCTTCCGCTGGCCTTCGCGGGTTTGTTCGCGTGGTTTCGTAAGGCCGCGCTTGCGTTAAAAATCGCGGGAGTTCTTTCCGTGATCGTCACCGTTTTTTTTGTCGGGTTAATGATTTTTTCGCTGGATTGGACGAACGAACCTGGAACACGATTGTTGTTTTTGATCGGAGCGGGTTTTGTATTGTTGATTCCCGCGTTGATTTGGATTTTGTACCGGGGACTGATGATTCAACCCAAACGCGAATCCAAACTGGTTGATTTTGTCGTACTGATGCTGGTTTTCTGGTGGACCGTCGGGATTCTGTTTTTGGTTTTGATGGAATTCACTCGTTTTACGTGAAATCGCTTCGAATCAGGGTTTGTTTAAAAAGTTCTGAATGGGGGCTTTTGTTCAAAAGTTCAACCAAAGGGTATTTATTTGGCAAGAGTGTATGTTTTTTCGAGGTTAAAACCAATGCCTGCTAAAAGACCCGGAAATCGAAGATTTGCGGACAGAAGAAATAAACGAGTGGTATATCTTGGGCACGTGGGGGACGAACCAGGCGAGAACCCCAAAGGAACCCATCTTGTGCAATTTCATTTTCGAAACCCCAGTTCGGTTAAGCAAAGAATTTATCAGCTTACCACGGACACACGAAGCGACCAAGACAGACGAATCGGAGCGGCTGATCGAAGACTTGGCGTTAACGAGCGTAGAGTTGGGGACGAAAGGCGAAAGCAACAAATCGGTACAAAAAGTGGTACCCCTCGTATACAGTTTTCTGTGGTACCCGCCGAGTTCTCCAAAATAGATTTTACAAAAATACGGGGAACTCACACTATAAATTTTAAAGACGGTACGAAGGCCTATCTGTATTCTTATCCCCTTGAAGGAAGCCACATTCAATTTTATGCCAAAAATAAGGCTAACACTGTTGACCGAAAAGTACCAATATCTTGGCTTTTTTCCAACCCAAAACGATTGAGTCAAGTGTCTACCATCGAATATGATAGTAGTCGGAACATGGATTACCCTTTGAGCGGCCCGAAACAAAGGCGCCAGAAAATTGATCGCCGTTCCACCGACATATAGTTTTTCCAATCTGCCCGAGAAAATTCTCCCGGGTACAGGCGCTTAGAGTTATGCCGTTATTTTCCGTTGCTTATTTTTGTTTGGATCATCTTGTCCCAATACAAGATTGGCAATATATTTTGTGCTTCAATTGGGGCATCGTCTCGTTGGTATTTTTGGATATAATGATCGAACTTTAGTTGCGATCGCGCATAGGCTTGTTTGATTACCGCCTATTACGAATTGGGTTTGGAAAAGACTTTTTTAACAAAAGCCCAAGAAAACAGCAAAATCGTAATCAAAGTCTAACTTTTTAAACAAAGCCTTCGAATCAGAAAACAGTAAATATCAAAAATGCTTTCTCCCATCACACATGATTTCACTTGAAATCGGAGTCGTCACGGGATTCGCATTCGCCCACAGCGTATAACCGCGTTCGGAAGAAAACAGGTTCTAAAATCGATCGGTTCAGAAAATGAGAATGGCGCCCGAGTTTGGTTTGTTGTTGGATTTGACGCAGACGCTGCAGTGCTTTGATTTTAACAAGATGTGGGCGACCTTGTACGATGTGATGCTCGAGACCCCCAAATGCGAGTCGGTTTCGTTTGATGAGATGCAAAGCGTGTACGGCCAGTGTTACGGATTATATCAGTCCGGCTTGATTCCTGGCGATGTGGAATGGGCCGTGATGATGTTCGGTTTGCTTGGAATCAGTTTGACCGAAAAAGAGTTGATGGATTTTTTGAAACGGCATCACGCCACCCGAAACCGCTACATAACAAAGCCCGTTGGTTTTCGCGAAACCTTGCGTTCATTAAAAACCGTTTTTCGCCTCGCCGTGCTTTCGAACGGCATCGGGCAATGGACGAAAAACGACTGGCAACTACTGGGCGTGCAACCGGAAGAGTTCTTCGAATTTGAGTTGTATTCAAGCGAAACCCGCCTGCTAAAACCCGACGCGGCTTTTTTTGAACATGCCTTGCAGCGTTTCGGGTTTTCCGCAACGCAATGCGCGATGGTAGGGGATTCGTACGAAGACGACGTGATCGGAGCACATTACGCCGGAATCGTCTCGGTTTGGATTTCTTCGGAGGATTTTCCGCAAAGCAAAGCCGATTTTATGATTTCGGCGTTCGAGGATTTGACGAAAATTTCTGCAAAAATCGAAGCAATGTTAGCCGCGCGGGTCGGAGAGCAGTCAAAATGACCCTGCCAAAGCCCCGTCGAAAACGCGCGGCGTGGAATTCTTTTTTTCGTCAGACGCGAATCGGAAAAACCGGTGAGCGGCTTGAAACCATGAAGCTTCGAACCATGCGGATGGACGCGGACGAGCCGGGAAACATTAGACCGCCTCGGACGGTTAAAGCGGAATTGTACCGGGACGGGAAAAAAGATCCGCGTCAAAACGATTGGCGCGTGGTGCCGTCCAAGCGTTTTCTTCGCCGGTTTTGGATCGACGAATTGCCCCAGTTGAAATTGTTGTGGACGAAAAAAGTGCGTTTGTTTGGTCCGCGGCTCTTAACGGAACGTGACCTTCGAAACATGCCGAAATGGTTTCAGGAGATGTACTTGGAAACAATGGGCCCCGCGTTGATTTCGCTGGTGAATGGATTAAAGACCCGCCCGAAAAACGAAACCGAATTAAAACAGGCGTATGAAGTCTATTTCAAGAACTGGAAAGAAAAACCGTTGTACACGGATTTCAAGCTGTTGGTGCGATTCGGATGGAATTGGGTTCTGGGCCGTTTTCGCGGAGCGTAAAGGAAAAAATAAAACGATTTGCATTGAAGAGTGTTACTAAAAGAGGTGCCAAAAGATGTTTCCGGGAATGGGTCGTATGAACCCCAAACAAATGCAGAGTATGCTAAAACAATTCGGAATCAAAAGCGAGGAAATCAAAGCCCGCCGCGTGGTGTTCGAACTGGAAGACGAACGCATCATCATTGATAATCCGTCTGTGACGGCCATGGATATGCAGGGACAGAAAATTTACAGCGTCATGGGAACCGAGCGCAAGGAAAAAGCGGGGATTCCAGAGGACGACGTGGCCATGGTGGCCGAGCAAACGGGAAAAACGAAAGCCGAGGCAAAGAAAGCGTTGGTTGAAACCGACGGAGATATCGCCGAAGCGATCCTGAAACTGAAAAGCGACTAAGTGTTTGTTCAGATCGTGGTTCCGAGTGGAAGGGGCTGTCCTTCCATTCCTTTGACTTCGCTTGCGTTAAACAATTGAACGATTTTGTCTCGGACAGTCACGAAGTCGATCTTGATCACGACGGGTTGTCCGACTGTTTTTCCGGGCAACACCTGAATCGGCATCGTGTTCTGGTCGAAAAAGTATTTTTGCGAGTTTTCGTCGAGCATGCTTTCCTGAATATAGGTCGTGTTGCTCGTGCCAAGTTGGTACACTTCCAAACCGTCGCCTAAATTCAGTAGCGATCGCAGTTGGGTCGCGGTCGCGTTCAAATCGGTTTTGGTGGTTTCAAGTTGTCCGCGCAATCGGTATACCGGCGAAACGAATCGAAAGCTTTGATTTGGCGTCATTCCTTTGGCGGAAAGCTTGGCGGTCACATCGGTTTTGACGGACTCGAATTCGGTTGGGTTTTGAAGCGCAAGCACGATGTCAAAACCCGTGGCGGAAGACTGCAATTGGAAAGACGAAATCCGGTTGTAATCGGAAAAAAACTGGTTGATGTCATCGCGAGTGTTTTGGTCCTGGAAAAAAAACTGGACCGTGGCGGGGGCGACCAGGGAATACGTGACTTGGGCTTGGTTGACGTCCGGCAGTTGTTCGAGTCGCGGTAACAGCGTGTTGACATCCAATGACGCGGAGTAATTGGTGTCGGCGCCAAACACGAGCAGGGGTTTGAGTTCATCCAGTGTCAAGAGACGCGTGGCCGAGCGTTGCTTGGGATCATTTAGGGGATTGGATACTTCGCTTGCGATCAGTTCGGAAATCGTGTTGCCCGTGAATTTCGCGTCCAGTTGAACCTGGATTTGGTCTTTTGGCCGGGTCTCGGGAGAAACGTACGAGGGAACCAATGGATCCAAAAACGTGTACGCGTGATTTACGTCAAAATCGGTGTTGTGAAACGTTACGTTTTTTGGAACCGAAACAAGGGCTTGGGCAAAGCCAAAGGGTTGCTGGGTGAACACGTTGATGTTTCCGGCGTCGGAAATCAGTTTTTGGGTGTTGGTCTGGTTGGGGTCAAACGATACTTCGGCGACATAAATCAGGCCGCCGGTCGATGGATCGTTTCGAAAATAACTGTTGAAACTGTCCAGGCGAATTCCTGGAATCGAAACCAGTCGGGTGTCAATGACTTGAATGTCGGATTCGTCGGTAGTGGCAAAGAGGATGACGCGCGGGAGTTGTTGGACTACGCTGGCGTTGACCGTGACCGAATACGGCAAGGTCGTTTGGTTTCCGGGATTTAGCGGCTGGTCCGGTTGATTGGGATTGGGTTGGGGATTTGGGTCTTGGCTTAACAAGGCGATCGAAACTGTTGACGCCATCATAATCAAAACAATGAAAATGGCAAATAACTGGGTCTGGGAAAACTGTAAATTCATGGATTTTTTCTCCAAAAAACGCTTGTTTACCTACTTGACCGCGGAAAAGAATAAATAGCTTGGCAAAAGCAAAGGAATCGGCCAAAAAACCCCACCCATGGTATTAAAATATTTTTGTTTAAAAAGTGTGTATTCAGCCAAATACGCGTTTTTTCTCGTTTCTTATAGGTTTTTTTCATGCAAAAAGGCGATGTTATCTTAGTCGATTACACGGGTAAAGACTTAATCTCAAACCGCGTATTCGACACCACGGTGGAAGCCAAAGCCAAGGAATCCAATCTGTTTGATGCCCGAATCATTTACAAACCCGTTCCGATTATTTTGGGTCGCCACGAAATGCTCAATAGTCTGGAAGACGAATTGGAAAAAATGAATGTGGGAGAAACCAAAAAAATCGTGTTGCCACCCAAAAAAGGGTTCGGCGACCGCGACGCGCGAAACATTCGTTTGGCGTCGCTAAAGGATTTTCGCGAACACCAATTGGCGCCGTATCCGGGAATGATCGTCGAAGTGAACGGCGCGCAAGGCAAAGTGCAAAGCGTGTCGGGCGGACGCGTGCGGATTGATTTTAATCACCCGTTGGCGGGAAAAGAACTCGAATACGAGGTATCGATTCGGAAAAAATTCGATTCTTTGCAAGAACAAGCCAATGCGTTGTTTGACAAATTTTTTCCGTTTGTCGCGGAAAAAGACAAAAAGGTTTCAGAGAAAAACGGCGAAATCGAAATCACGCTTCCCGAGTCCGCTGCGCAAGTACGCGAATTGGATATTTTAAAACAGGTGTATACCAAAGTGCTCAAAGAGCATTTAACGGGAGTAAAAGAAGTCAAGTTCACCAAACCTCAAGAGAAAGAAACCGCCGCCAAAACGGAAAAAGTCGCGGCTGTGGAAACGAAAAACGACGCGGTCACCGAAGAAAAAGCCCCGGCAAAACCGCGGGTGTATGGACGCAAAAAACCCGCTTAGATGGGATTTAAAAAGCGTTTGTGGAACAATTGATTTATCGACTATTGTTTTAGGTTACAGGTGTTGGATTGGTTTTAGACTTAAAGACCGGGACCACCACCGTCGGTGTATTAACGCCCGAAGCCGTAATTTTGGCGACGGATCAGCGCGTATCGCTGGGCCACATCGCGTACGACGACGAAACAAACAAGTTGTCCAAGATCACGGATTTTATCGGAGTCACGAACGCCGGCAGCGTGGGAGACACGATGACGATCGTGCGTTACTTGAAAAGCCAGGCCAAAATGTACGAGATTGAACGCGAAATTCGTATCAGCACCAAAGCGTTGGTGACGCTGATGGCCAATATTTTGTCCGGTAACCGGTATTACCCGTTCGAAGTCCAGTTTGTGGTCGGCGGATTCACCGGTCAGCCCGAACTCTACGAAGTAACGCCATTTGGCGCGATTCTAAAGCGCGACAAGTTTGCCGTTTCGGGATCGGGAACCGAACCCGCGATGACCGCGCTTGATTTGGGTTACTCCGAAAACATGTCGGAAAAAGAAGGAATCAAACTCGCGATCCGCGCAATCAGCGCCGGAAAACGCCGGGATATTTTTTCAGGCGGTCGCTCCGTGAACGTGATGGTCATCGACCAAAAAGGCATCCGTGAACTGGACGAAAAAACCGTTGAAAAGATTTCCAAAGAAGGAAACTAAACCAAAAAAAACATTGTTCTTTTCGATTGGAAAAGAAACCTGAATTTTTATTCACATCTACATTAACAACAAAGAAAGGACTACTCATGCAGATTCTGAAAGAAATCGACTCGGTCATTAACACGCTTTTGCCGCCTGAAACCCAGGTATCCAAAATTGAAATGGAAGGACCCGAAGTCGCGATTTACACGAAAAACCCGAAAGCGTTTTTCGAAAACGAAAATTACGTGGCCAAGCTTGCGTACGAACTCAAAAAACGCGTGAATATCCGAACGGACAAATCGCTTTTAAAAGACGAAACCGAAGCGCGCGAACTGATTTCAAAAATCGTTCCGACCGAAGCCGACATCCGGAATATTTGGTTCAACCCGGCGTTTTCGGAAGTCGTGATTGAATCGATCAAACCCGGTCTTGTGATCGGAAAAGGCGGCGAAACCTCCAAACGCATTATTTTGGACACAGGCTGGACTCCGAACATTATCCGGGCTCCGACGTCTCCAAGCGAAATCCTTACCGGAATCCGCCATCACGTCAGTAAGTATAGTTCTGAGCGGAAAAAATTTCTCGCTGAAACCGCGCACAGGATTTACCGCGACAAGGAACAAACCTCGGATTTTTGGATTCGTTTGACCGCGCTTGGCGGCTTTCAGGAAGTCGGTCGAAGCTGTATTTTACTTGAAACCCCGCACACCAAAATCATCATGGATGTGGGACTTGACATCGCGGTAAGCGACAAGCCGTTTCCGTATCTGGATTCTTTGAATTTTCCGCTCTCCGAACTTGACGCCGTGATTATTTCGCATGCACACATGGACCACGCGGGTTTTTTGCCGTATTTGTTCAAGATGAATTATCAGGGACCGGTGTACTGTACCAAGCCCACGCGCGACTTGATGACGTTGTTGCAACTCGATTATATCGACATTGCGGTTAAAGAAGGAAAAAAATCCTTGTATTCGGAAAAAGACGTGAAAGAATGCCTAAAACATGTGATCACGCGTGAGTACCGCGAAGTCACCGACATCGCGCCCGACGTGCGCATGACGTTTCATAACGCCGCGCACATCCTCGGATCCGCGTCGGTTCACTTGCATATCGGCGAAGGCCAGCATAATCTGGTGTATTCAGCCGACATCAAGTACGGGTTCAGCCGATTGTTCAACAATATCGATTTGAAGTATCCGCGTTTGGAAACATTGATTGTTGAAGCCACGTATGGTTCCAAAGACGACATTCAACCGGATCGCATGGTTTCGGAACAGGAAACCGTGAAAGTGATCAACGAAACGATTCGTCAAGCCGGAAACGTCTTGATTCCCGTGTTTGCCGTTGGAAGATCCCAGGAAATCATGCTGGTGTTGGAAGAAGCGTATCGCCGCGGAGAACTGGAAGGCGCCAAAGTGTATGTCGACGGAATGACCAAAGAATCCAGCGCGATTCACACTGCGTATCCGGAATATTTGCGAAAAGGCGTGCAAAACCGCGTGTTGCAAAACGATTCTCCATTTACGTCGGAATTATTCAAAGTCGTGTTGCCGGGCCAGCGCGACGAAATTCTAAAAGAAGGCGGTGCCATCGTGTTGGCGTCCAGCGGAATGCTGACCGGCGGAGCGTCCTTGGCGTATTTCCACAAAATGGCGGAAGATCCGCGCAACACCTTGATTTTCGTCGGTTACCAGGGCGAAGGAAGCTTGGGCCGAAAACTGCAAAACAATGTCAAGGAAATTCCGATTACGGGCGAAAA
>JAGVWC010000003.1 GCA_018304465.1 Candidatus Iainarchaeum sp. | reverse complement strand
ATTAGCCGAGTCTAAAGCCCGTTGTAGATCGGAGCAAAAAACCACGTCAAAGTGTTGTGAAGCGACTTGTTTTCGCAATTCGATGGATTGTTTGATTCCAAGAAGCGATAGTTCCGCGTCGTGCCATCCGGAAGAAACCTCGTTTTCGTTGTCAACGGAGGTGCCATGAACGAAAAACGTAATGGAAATCGAAGCGCTCATTTGGATTCCTTTGTTTTTTGGTTTTTTATTTCTTGTTTGAGTTTTTCGGGGATTGGCGCGCAAGAACAATTTTGAACGTGTTCTTGGTGCCAAGCCATGCGCTGATCCAAAGACGGATTCGAGGGCATTCTGTGGCTTTGATGCCATTCTTTGTTGACGGACATGCAAATCATCAAAATCTAATGGATATTTGTAATATATTCAGCCCAGCTTAAAAAACCGATGAAACCGGTTCGGAAAGATTTATTTATCAGAGGGCCCTAAGCGAAGTGGGGTGGGGAAAAAAATATGACCGAAGAATGTTGCCCGAAGTTTGATCCCGTTCCGTGGGATGGAAAAGTATTGGAGTGGAGCGAAAAACGTTTCGTGAAGGATCACGTGTTAACGTTTTTTTTCATACCGCTTAATTTTGGCGGAGTCGTCACGCGGTTGATAAAAAAAATCGACGGAGCCAATGCGAAAATACAGGATTATTTGTCGTTGTCCGATCACACGTCGAACTGGAACATGGATTTGTATTGCGCCGTGGATCGGGAGATTCCCGGAGCGGAAAACGTTTTTTTGAGCGGAAAGTTTCTGAGCAAAGTGTACGAGGGGCCTTTTCAGGACACGGGCAAGTGGTGCGAGGATTTCAAACAGTACGCGAAAAAACAGGGTTTTGAAATCAAGAAGTGGTTCATGTGGTATACGACGTGTCCAAACTGCGCGAAAAAATACGGAAAAAACTATGTGGTGGTCGTGGGACAAGTGAAGTGAAAACACACCCAAAAAAAAGGGAGTGGAAATCGAATTCAGACCATTTTTTTTAATTGCGTCCGCCGGGAATTGAACCCGGATCAGAAGCTGTTTCCTTTTTCGCAAGAACCTTTGAAAAAGGTTCCCGCGTTTTTCGCCAGCCTTTTTCAAAAAAAGGCTGTTGGGAAGCTCCTATCATACCATTAGACTACGGACGCGTGAAAAAATGCGGGGAAAAAAGATTATAATTCGTGTAGCTTGGCGTATGGCGCCGTCACGCTGGCTTGGGTGTTCGTGATGCGAATCGTGTACGGAGCAACGGTAATCGTCAAGGGCAATAATTGTTCTTGTTGAAATTGTCCGGCAAGGTAATCGAAAAACGCGGGGAAATTTTTTTGGGTGATCGTTAAGTTGTCTTGCGCGGGTTTTTCGTTGAGTTGCGCGGCCAGGGGTTCGATGACCATCGGAGCCGCGCTTAGGAATAATTCGGAAGCGTTGGTTTTGGACGCGATGTCTTGGAGCAACGAAAGGGTTTTTTCGCGCGGAGAAACCATGCGCGTGTCGAAAAAATCCAGTTCTTGAAGGGATTTGATTTGTTTTTCCAGTACTTCGGAAAGATACAAGAGTTGCGATTGGCGGGCTTTTACTTTTTCGGATATCGACGATAAATCCGAAAGCGAAAAGCGAATCGCGTTTTTGGCGGCTTTAAGCAAGTCGGGGTCGTTTTTGCTTCGTTCGATGAGAATGGAGAGTTGTTCGACAATGGAATCGATTTCGGAAAGCGATTCTTCGTGAACGGTTTGGTTTAATCGGAACAACAGTTTGTTTTTCATTTCGGAATTGAGGATCAGCTGTCCTTTGTCCGTGACAAACCAGTGGTTGTCGCGTTTGGCAATCCAGCCCAGGGCATTCATGTCTTTTAGGGCACGGGACAAGGCTGCGCGCGCGGAATTGACGCTGCCGTAGTTGCCTGAAATCTTGTTGAGGACGCCGTTGTATTCGATTCCGGGAAACTGCTTAACGATTAACAATACTGAGTTCTTAGTGGTCATTGTTAATTTGCCGGGGCAAATACTTTTTAATCAAAACGGTACTGAAAAAGACTGTGTCCAATAGAATTTTGTCCCGTGGAGTTACCCGGAAAAAACCGCATCCATCGAAAAACATTCCGGTTATTTCGGAGGAAGCCGCGTATCATATCCGCGAAGCCCGAAATCTCCAGATTAACCGACTCGAAGAAGAATTTTTTCTGGCCAACCGGAAAAACGATCGATTGAAAACGGTGTATGAAAACCGACGAAAGAGGCTATTGAAAAAAACACGGTTTCATGCCGCGGCCGCGCGAAAACTTTTGAAAGAAAACAAAAAGTGAATTATTTTTTCTTTTTTGCTTTTTGCCGTTGTATTCGCGGAGAAATTGAGGGTTTTGAAATCCACGCCGCAAAATAATTCGGGCTTTGGTGCTGGATGGTCATGTAAATCGAGTGGTCTTGACACAGTTTGGCGATTTGAACCGGGGAACGATCGGCGGACCGGCATAAACCAAAAGAATCCACCGAAAAGTAAAAAAGGGAAAGAAAGCGGTGTTTAAACCAGTTCGGCTTTCTTCATGCGCTTGTTGATGACAAACGAAATTTTTTTCTTGCAGGTTTCGCATTCGGCGACAAACGTCGGGCGTTTGTTCTGTTTTTTGACGTACGCGGGAAATTTTGTTTTTCCGCCGTACCCGGATTTGTGTTTTCGCTGCATGCGTCGCGTTCCTTTGGACATGGCGCGCGCTTGGCCGGTCTTGAACAGGCGCATTTTGTGGTCCGTGTGCTTTTTGCAGTTCGGACAATACATTGAAACGCTCTTTGGAATGTTCATATCAAAAACGGTCCTGAAGAAAAGCTGATTTTTTTAGTATTCTATAAAAATCGGCTGAATAACAAGATTCACGCGGAAAGGTATTTATATATTGTGGTTATTGGCCAAACCCCGTTTTAGAGGGGGCAAACCAATAAAAACAGGTTTTTCATTATTTATGGTGTATAACCTATGTTTCGAGAGTATTTGCGTCTGGTTTTCAGTCTGGTACGAAGCCCTTTTTTATTGATGATTGCCTTGTTGGCCGTTTGCGCCAATATGACCTTGATTGGGCTTTTGGAAGAACCATTGGCCGTGATTTTGAATGAATTGTTATATGGCCCAACCGCGGGAATCGGAAGCCCTAACGCGGTGTTGTACTTGGTTTTTGCGTATTCCACGGAATTGTTCTTGTTGCTGGGGGCCATCTTTGTTTCCGTGGTCGTGAATTCGTGGGCGGGAATCGCATTTGCGCGGTTTGCCAAGCGCCAGCAAGAACGAAAAACAGAGGTGTTCGAGTCCGCGGGGTTTGCGGTGCAAAAACTCGGCGTGGTCGTGATGTGGTCGGTTTGGTTGCTTTTGATTGCCGGATTGTTCACCGTGCTTTTGGGAATCGTGGCGTGGGTGGGCCAGTGGCATTGGATTTTGTTTTTGCTTGGATTTTTGATTTGGATCGTGCTTGCGATTCCCACGGGATTGCTCTTGATGATCGGATTGCCCGTGATTGCCGTGGAAAACGTTTCCATCAAAGACGGGTTGAAGAAAACCGGTGGTTTTCTCAAAAAACATTTTTTCGGAACGGTTTTTTTCCTGGTGATTTTATCCGTGCTCTTGTCGATCATTGACGCGGTTTCGAATGGGTTATCGGGTTCGGTTGCGGATCCGAATTGGGCGCTGTTCATCGTGGGTTTTTTTTGGTTGGTACAAATCGTTTTTTCCAATTTGGCGGTTCCGTTTTATTATTTATCCGAAGAATACAAACGCAAATAGCGTTTTTCTCCCTTCCACGGTGTTGACGTGATTCGAATCAAAAAAATCAGCTTAAGGAACTTTAAGTCGTTCCGTAAGGCCGAAATCCCGGTTTCCATGGGTTTTACCGCGATTGTGGGAAGCAATGGAAGCGGAAAAAGCAATATTTTGGACGCGTTTTTGTTCGTGTTCGGAATCAACAGTCTCAAAGCCTTGCGTGCGAGCCGCATGACGGACTTGGTGAACAACCAGGCCAAAGACGATTACGCCAAAGTCGAAATCGATTTGGAAGACCTCGAAAAAGAAAAAAAAATCACGATTTCGCGCACCATTGACACGGGTGGAAAAAGCGTGTTGCGTTTGAATGACCGGCGCGTTACCTTAAACGAAGTGTCTTCGATGCTTGAAGAAATGGGAATCAAGCCGTATGGCCATAACATTGTGGTGCAAGGCGACGTGACGCGGATCATTGAAATGAACGCGATTCAGCGCCGCGAAATGATCGACGAAGTCGCGGGGATCCGGGAGTTTGACGAGAAAAAAAAAGAAGCCGAAAAAGAACTGGGAAACGTTGAAACGCGGATCAAGGAAGTGCGGATTGTTTTAAGCGAACGGCAGAGTCAGTTGGAACAGTTGTCCCAGGATCGTCAAGCCGCGATTCATCACAATGAATTGCAGGAAGAACTCAAAAAAACAAAAGCCACGCTTTTCAAAGCCGAAATTTTGCGCTTGTCGGACGAATTGCAGAAAAACCAGGAAAAAACCCTTCGTTTGACGGAAGAAAAACAAAAACGCGAAGAACGTTTGACGCAAACCAGGATTGAATTGACGGAACTCGAAGCCGAGATCGAGGAAGCAAACAAAGTGTTGCTTGCCGCGAGTCAAAAAACGTTTTCCGAAATTGGAATCCTGATTGAGGAAAAAAAATCGGAGAAACGCGTGCGCGAAGAACGGTTTTCCGCGCGCCAGACCGCGACCGAAAAGATTTTGATCCGAAAAGAACAACTGGAAAAACGATTGGTGGAAATCGAAAGCGATTTGCGCGAAAAAGGAAAACAATTCGAAGAAAAAAACATTCAGGCGCAGGAAATCGAAAAACGGATCGCGGAAAAACAATCCGAATTGGGGGAAATCAAGGAAGGATTGCTGGTTAAAAACAAGGAATTAAAAGAACTTGAAACCGAACTGGCGGGATTTGAAGAGGAAGAAGAAAACCAAACCAAGGCGTTTTTTGAAAAGCAATCGACGGTGTCCGCGAACCAGAAAGCCATGGATTTTCGCCGCCAGCAAGCCAATGAATTGCAGGCGGAATTAAACCAGGTGAACCAGCGGATTTCAGGAATGCAGCAAAAACAGGATTCGTTGTCCGAATTGCTTTCCAAGTACCCAAAACCGCTTTCACAACAACAGGATATTCTACATAACATCGAGTTGGCGGTCCAGCAAATTTCCTATTCCGAAAGCTCGCTTGATTCCGTGAAAAAATCCATTTTGGCGCTGGAAAAAACCAAAGCGGCGTGTCCCACGTGCGATTCGAAGCTTTCGGAAAAACAAAAAAACGACGTGTTGGAGTCGAAGCGCTCCGAAGAAAAACGGTTATTGATCCGAATCAAGGAAGCCCATGAAAAACGGGGACAATTACTGGATGAAAAGAAAAGCATGGAAACCGTCATCGAAAAAGTAAACGAGCTTGAACGATTCGTCGCGCCGTTAAAAGAACTGTTGCCGAAAAAAAACCAGCTTGAAGAAAAGCTTTCGGGAATCAAAGCGTCCCTTGACGAGCGAAAAATCCTGGAATTGGAAAACGAACTCAAAGCGTTTCGTGAAAAAATGGAGGACGCGCAAGACAAGACGGAACAGCAAAAAAGCAAGGTCAACGAATTCAAGGCAAAGTCGAATTTCGACGCGCTGAACCGATTATCCGAAGAAATCAATTCCTTGACCCGGCAGCTAAACGGAGTACTTGGAATCCGAAAAGAACTGGAATTGCAGACCAAAATGGTGTTGCTTGAGGAAAAAGAATCCGATTCCAAGGAACTGGAGCGCTTATCCTCCGAAAAAAAAGATTTGTCGGCGCTGCTTGAAAAAGAACGGGTGGAAAGCAAGGCGATTGAAGTCGAACTTGAAAAACTGAACCGCGAAATGGTCAAAGCCGAGGAACAAAACCGCGATTTGGTGGAGAAAAAAGAACGTTTGACCAAAAAACAACTGGATCACCGCGAGCGCATCGAAAAAGACAATGTCGCGATCCGGGATTTCGAACGCAAAATGACGGAACTTGAAGTCGAAAAAGGAAAATTCGAGGTTCGAAAAACCGATGTTTCCGAAGAAGCCCAGAATTTCGTCGAGTTTCCGACGTTTGAAACCTTTGATGTCAAGCAGTTGCGCGAGCGGTTGCCTCAAATCGAGCGCGAAATTTCGAAAATGGGAGCGATCAACCAGAAAGCCCTGGAAAACTTCGGGGAATACGAACAAGAAATGCTTGAAATCAAGAAAAAAGCCGACCGTTTGGAAGAAGAACGATTGGCGGTCATGGATATGATGCAAAAAATCGAGGATCGGCGAACCGAAGTGTTCATGAATTGTTTCGAACAGATCAATTCGAATTTTCGAGAAATGCAGTTTTTGTTGGGTGAAGGCACGGGACAACTGGCATTGGAAAGTCCCGAGCGGCCCTTGGAATCGGGTTTGCTGATCGAAGCCAATGTACGGGGAAAACAAAACCAAAACATCGATTCCATGAGCGGAGGAGAAAAAACCCTGACCGCGCTTTCGTTTTTGTTCGCGATTCAGTTGTATGACAACGCCCCGTTTTACATTTTCGACGAGGCCGATGCGGCGCTTGACAAGGAAAATTCTGCGAAACTTGCGCGGATCATTGCCAAGATCAGCCAGAAAAACCAGTTTATCGGAATCACGCATAACGACACCGTGGTCAAGCAGGCGAATCAGATCATCGGAGTCGCGTTAAACGAGCAAAGAAGCTCGGTGGTCGGATTGCGGTTAAAAGAAGCCGGCGAAGGCGCGGCGGCCTAAAAAAAAACGTTTTTATTTCTTGTTTTTTTCGATTTTGGTCACGGTTTTTTTCTTGGCTTTCAGTTGGTTTTCGGTTTTTTCCAGTTGTTGCCGTGTGGTTTCAACCGAATCCACGTAATCGGGTGTTAGGATCAGTCCGCGGCCGTAATCTTTGCGAAGAAGCTTGATTTCGCTTTCAAGGGCTTTGACGCGGGCTTTGAGTTCGTCGGCTTCGACGACTTCACGCGATTCGCGTTTTTGGAGTTCTTCAACGGCTTTCTTTTTTTCTTCGATGGATTCTTTTTGGGCGCGGTATTGTTCGATCGATATTTTTCCATCGGAAAGCTTTTGGTCCAAATCCTGGACTTGTTTTTGGGCGCTTCGCTCGGGGTCCTGCGTAGAAGTCATCCACGGGTCTTGGCGGGCTTTGGAGTGTTTTTGCAGGAGCACCGCGATCACGACCCAGGAAAGGATCACGATGATGACGGCCAGAAACAACAGGTAGTCGTTTAGGTTGATTCCCGTGCCCGGAACCGTGGTTTCGATTCGGCTTGGAACCGGTTGGAAATCGTACATTTGTTCGGGCAGGCTGTCGTAAAAATCGTACAGTTGGTTCGAGCTTTCAAAGCTTGAGGACGCAAGATATACGATCGAGATTCCGCTTTTGGCCATGGATAAGGCGGCCGAAGTTTGGTTGTGATCCACATAGTAATTGACGCCTTGCAGGAAAAAACGCGCGTGATCAAGGTAAATGTAGGTCCACGAATACGGACGGTTTGTTTTGGATAAATTGGTGTCCAGTTCAGTGATGCGGCGTTGCAGTTCGGCTTTCAAAACCGACACGTTTTTGTCGCGGCTGAATAATTCGGCTTGGGCTAAATATGACGCCGCGGCGGCGTCGGTTGCGGCGGCGAGTACCCAGCCGTTTTTTTGTTCTTGTTGCGCGGATTCGAAGCGGCGGCGGATATCTTCAAAATCCTCGTCGTTTAACTGGGTCAAACCGTTTTCCGCCGCGATCAATGATGTTTGGATGTATTCGTTCAATTGCGTGGCGTCTCCGTTGGATTTTCTTCCTTTTTTGAGGTCTTGGGACAAGTCCATGGCCACGTCTTTCCATGCAATGGCGAATTCGTAATCGTTTAAGCGGTCTACTTGCACGGTGTAATCGGATTCGGCACCGGGAGTTGGTCCGATGATAATGGTCTGGTTATTCACGAGTTTGTCCAAACCGTTTTGGCTCCAGGCGAGTCGTTGTTGGGCGGATATTTGCCAGTCGATGTTTTCCGAAATCAATCCGGAGTCAACCGAGGGTTTGAGTTGGTCCAGTTCTTTTTGGAGTTCCACGAGTTTGGAATGAAATAAAACGCTGGATTCGTTCAAGAGCGACGGGTTTTGCGCGATGTCCTTGATGAGAAGCGCGTTGACTTTGGCCAAAAAAGAATAATTCGCCGACGAATACAAAAAATTCTGGTCGAACAAGTTGGAGGCGCGTTCCATGACGCGTTCGGATTCGTTCATGGAATCTAGCATGATGTCGATTAATTGTCGGTCGGTAAGCGTGGTGGTGTTGAGCGCGTTTTTGGCTTCGGAAACCAGGGTTTTGCTTTCGGACAAGTATTTTTGCGTGATGTCGGCCAATGGTTGGGTTTGAGGCGAATACGCAATCGGACTGGGTAAAAAATCCGCGAGGGTTTGTTCGATTTGTTGGTTCACGTCGATTTTGGAAATGTCCGACGAAGCGTATTGGATAATCTGATCGATGTTTTGGACTTCAACGACTTTCATGCCCCATTCGCGCGGTGCGTATTCCACGAGGTTAATGGATTTGACGCCGTCCGGAAGCTTGACGACTTGTTTGGCTTCTCCGCGGGGAATCATGAATAATTTGATTCCGATGCGGTTGGCTTCGCGTGCTTTTTCGAATACGCCGCCAACGGGCCCGACGGTTCCGTCGGTATTAATGGTTCCGGTGAGGCCGACGTCTTTTGAAATGGGTTTGTCATTTAAGGAAGAAATCACCAAAAAAGCCGTGGCCGCACCGGCGCTTGGACCGTCCACGATCGACGCCGAAGAAGAAATTTCGAATTTGTAATCGAATTGCCCCACGCGACTGGAATATTTTTTGGCCAGTTCCACCGCGGTTCTTTCGGCGTTTTGCGTACTGGTGCCAACCAGCGGAGTAACCGAAGTCCATATTTTTCCGTTACCGGTTTCAACATCCAGAGTCAAATCCGCGGATAATCCTTGTCCGTCATCGGTGATCGCGAAAATTTTGAGAGAGTTTTGTTCCAAGACCGCGAAAACGGAGTGAAGGGATCCGACGAGGAAAAAAAGCAATACCAAGGAGTACCAAACGCGGGAAACCATCGAGGTCGTCACTATACAAAAAATACTAGAATTCTATTTAAAAGGCTCGTTAAGCGAAGGCATAAAAATAACAAAAAAGTTCGAAGGAAACCGCACTCGTTCGCGATGGGTTCCCGTAGCGGCCTGAACCGATTCTTTGGCTTCGAATTCACCGCAAACGTTAAATAGTCGAAAAAGCTTTGTTCGATGCGTGATTGAAATACGCCTTATGTTTAGTAAAGCGTTTAGGAGTTTTCTTAGCATGCGCGCTTGTTTTTTCATGCTGTTTCCGCTGTTGTTCTTGGTTGTTTCTGCCAGCGTTCCTGCGGCGCTGGTAACGTACACGGAGAAAGTGTGCCATGCGGGCGACGCGAATGTCACGTGGACTTTGGGGAACACGTATTATTTGAATGTTGACAATAATGTGGACGTGGCGGGTTGTATGTTGACGATTCAGCCGGGTGCTGTGGTCAAATTCAAGACCGGTGGAACCACGTACCTATACGTGACCAATTCGGGGATTTTGGTGGCGAAAGGTACTTCGGCACAAAAAATCATTTTTACGAGTCGAAATGATGATTCGGTGGGTGAAATCGTGGCTGGCTCGACTGGAATTCCAAACAAAGGGGATTATTTTGTCGCGATAGTGAAATCAAGTTCGGCTGTGACAACCCTTGACTCGAATGGCTTTTCGGATTTGAACATTGGATACGCAAAAACAGCACTCAATTTAGTGCTAATTAATTCTGTTCATGATAGTATTTTCCATGACAACAATGGATCAACGTCGGTGTCAGGACTTACTGTTTCAGGCAATTCGCCGACGAGTATCTATAACAACACGTTTATCAATAATACAGGTACTACCGACGGCGTTGCAATATTAATCTACTTGGCCAGTGGTAGTGGTGGTCCTGGGGTTGTTCATATTTTTAATAATACTTTTTCGAATAACAGTTCTGTTTCAAGCGGAGGAGGAGCCATCTCACTGGTTACTTCAGCGTCAGGTACGGCCACAGCAAATGTCTACAATAACATTTTTTCGAATAACTCAAAAAGAACCGGTTCTGGCGGAGCAATAAAAATTTGGGTAGACTCAACAGTTTCTGCAAGCATCAATGCCAATATTTACAACAATCTATTTACAGGAAACTCAGGAACAAACGGCGGCGCAATCTGGACTCAAGGATACTGGGATGGATTTCCAGTCAACCAGTGCACAGTAAGCGTCACAGCCAATGTATACAACAACACCTTTTTGGACAATAACGCCAATTCGTCCGGCGGTGCCGCGATCTACAATGGCCGATGCAGTTCAAACAACCTAAAGAACAACATCTTCACCTATTCCTCAGGCACCGCAGTTGTAAAAGAAGACAATAACGGCACTATCGACTCGAACTTCAATGCTTTTTACGCAAACGACACAAACACACTCGGATACACCGAAGGACCCCAAAGCGTTTACTTGGGTGCGGACCCGTTTTTGGCAGATGGAACCGACCGGAATTTCTTGCTGAATGCGTACGGGCTTTCAAATCTGCAGGGCCGCGGCAATCCGGCAGTCGGAACGAATTCTTTTTTTACTGTTAGGACGATGCGCGCGGACAACAAACTGGATTTGAACCGAAGCATCGGGTTTCATTTTGATCAGAATGCGCCGTTTGTTCAAGTAATCTCTCCGAATGATTCGAACACGTTAAGCGGTACGCAGTCGGTTGATTTTAATGTGGAGTCGGGTTTTGGAGTCGCGGCGAATATTACGGCGGCGTTGGCATACTCGTCTACGAGTTCGGGGAGTGGAACGAGTATTCTTTCTCAGGCGTTATCGGCTTTCGTGTGTTCTGCGTTGCCGGTGGCTTCTTGTTCGTATGTGTGGGATACTGCTGTAGTAACGGATGGGAATTATTTTGTTCGGTTGGCGGGAACGGATTTAAACGGGACTGGTGTTGATTACTCGGATGTGAATTTTGCGATCTCGAACGATTCGACTGCGCCGGTGACGACGGTGG
>JAGVWC010000006.1 GCA_018304465.1 Candidatus Iainarchaeum sp. | reverse complement strand
TATTCGCAATCAGTGTTACGGAGGACAGTTGCCGGAGGGGGAGCCGTGTGATGTGGGGAGTGTGTGCAAAGCGGGTGTGTGTGCGAATGTTTCGCAGCAACTAAAACCGGTTTCCGAATCCGATCCCATACTTTGGGTTTCGATTGGCGTGATCTTATTGGCGTTGGGCGCGATCGGATTCGAGTATTTCAAGAAATAACGTGTTTTACCGGCGGTTCGGTCGCGTGTTTTTTAACTCTTTTTGGGCGCTTGTATTAGCATGTTTTCGATTGACGAATTACGGTTTGCCTCCAAGTTCCCGTTTTCGGCCACGAGCCGCCAGGTCTTGAAACTGAACGGTTTTGAATTGAACCGGGTGCCGGCCCAGGTGTTGAAAAAAGCGGTGTTGTTGATTGTTTTCGCCCAAAAACCGCACAAGAAAGCGGAGTATGAAAAGTTTTTTTCCGAGCGCCAGATTGGTTCGTCGGATTTGTTGTTAACGGACGTGCAGGCGTTTCCGGTGGCCAAGATTTTGTTGTCAGCCATGAACCAGCCGGAGTTTTTCGATCGGTTCGCGGATTTGTTCGCGCGCCAGACTTTTTTTTATTTGTCGCTGGAATCGAACAAGGAAACCTTGTTGGGGTTGGCCAATGAAATGAATTCGAAAGCGCATCCGAGTTCGAAACAAGGTTTTTTCGCGCAAGTGGCGTTGACGGATTTTTTGGAAGCGAATTTTCGCGAGGATTTCATGAAACTGGTGAACCAGCAACTGGATAGCGGAACGATTTTTTTGAATCGGAACGATTTTTGCCGGTTTTTGTCGGAGCTTTCGCGTGAACGCGTGGCGTCGTCGCTTCCGGTGTCGCTTGAAAACGTTCCGAAAAATTTTGTGGATGTTTCGCGTCAACTGAAGGAACAGCTGGCGTTTCGAAAACGCCAAGAGTTCGATTTCAAGTCGTTGGGTTCCGTGGATCAAGACGCGTTTCCGCCGTGCATGGCCAAGATCTATTCCGAATTATTGGCGGGGCAAAACGTGAATCATCCGGGTCGTTTTAATCTCGCGACTTTTTTGGTGGCGATCGGAATGCCGACCGATCAGATCGTGGACGCGTTCAAAGGCGCGCCGAATTTTGACGAGAAAGTCACGCGGTATCAGGTCGAGCGGATCGCGGGTCACGGAAAAGCCAAGTATTCGCCTTCCAGTTGCGCCAAAATGCGCGAGTACGAATTGTGCGTGGCCAATTGTCCGGTCACGCATCCGCTGCAGTTTTATCGCAATCAAAAACAAGGGGCCAAAACCGCTGATGCCCAGAGTGCTTCCGAGTAAACCAGTTTTCGGATTCAAAAAGTATAGTGGTTTTCGGTCTTTTCTTAAAGCTTTTTCCGCACCCTTGGTATGGTTTTGGGGATCACGTGGTTTCGGATTTGGATTTTTTAACGGAGCGTTTTCGCTCGTTTTACCAAAAAACCAACGTTTCCGAGCCGCCGGGAGTGGAGTTTCGGGAGTTCGGTTACGGGATTTTCGGGAAAAAGATTTCCGGCCGGCATCTGAATTTTGTTTCGTTGGCGGAATTCAATTCGTTTTTGCGTTCACAGGTTCCTTTTTATGTTTCGTATTCTCCCGCGTTTTACCAGTATCCCGCGAACCGGCCCATGGCCGCCAAGGAATTGTTGCATTCGGATATCGTGTATGAGTTTGACGCGGACGACCTAAAGACGCCGTGCGCGCAAGAACACGATTTTTGGGAATGCAAGTCGTGTCATGCCGCGGGTCGCGGCGTGGTGGAAGCGTGTTCGTCGTGCGGCGGTTCTTCAATCGCGGCGGATCAGTGGGTGTGCGAGAATTGTTTGGAAACCGTCAAAAAACAGGTGTTTCGGTTGGTGGACGTGATCGAAAACGATTTTGGTTTTTCGGACGGGTTGGATTTTAATTTTTCGGGCTCGAAAGGGTTTCACATTCATTTGCGGGGAAAATCCGTGCAGGGTTTGTCGGCCAAAGCGCGCGTCGAATTGCTGGATTTTGTCACGGGAACGAATCTGGATTTGCAGTCGCTTGGTTTTTCGGAGTCGAACAATGCCTTGCGGTGCACGCCGTTTCGTTCGTCGCATGGCTGGAGCAAAAAGATTCTGGAAGCGCTACACGAACTGCTTGAATCAGGCGACGCGTCTCGGTTGGCGGTGGCCGGAAGCGTTTCGATCCGGACCGCAAACAAGGTGATCGAGGACAAAACCGCGGTGTGGGAAAGCGTCCAAAAAGGCTTGTTTCCGACGGTTTCGAGCAAATCCGTGGTTTTTTGGAAAAACGTTTTGGAGTTTGTTTCGTCGGATTTGGGGTTGTCCGTGGATCGCCAGACTTCGATGGATCAGTACAAGATTATCCGGGTTCCCGAGACTTTGCATGGTTCGACGGGTCTTTTGGCCAAAAAAATTATTTTTAATAGTCTTTCCTCGTTTAATGCGTTAGAGGAATCCGTTGTGTTTGGAAACGATCCCGTGAAATTGTTCGTGTCGCGAGCCCCGAAAATCCGGATCGGAGGAGAATCTTTCGGACCGTTTGAAAACCAGGAAACGGAACTGCCGGAATTCGCCGCGGTTTTTTTGCTGTGTCATGGCGCCGCGACTTTGGCGGAAAATCACGTGCCGTTAAAAGAGGCGTTGCGATGAATTTGTCGTACGATGAAATCCGGAGAATTTATCGTCTTGAAAAATCCACGGCGCGCCTCGTGGACGTGGATCCGGATTTTTACAACTCGTTAAACGAGTTCGTGTTGGCGGAGCGCGAAAAATATTTGAAGTCGCTAAAAGAGTTTTCGCTTGAAGAAGCACGTGATTTCGCGAATTTGAAAAAAATGGTGGAAGAAATTTTTTTGTTTCGCCAGAAAAAAATCTTGAGTTTGGCCTTGGTTTCGAGCCGGAACGGGTCGGACATGATGGATGAGCATTTGGGGCGCCAGGAGCAAAAATTGTTCGGTGACGTGCTCGAATTGCTGAACGAGCACAAGTCGTTGCTTGGAACGCTGTTTGGCGAGAAATCGGCCGCGTCGTCGTCGGCCAAGGAATCTGCGGGTTTAAATACTCTTTCTCTTAAGATTCTTAAGGAAGTCCCGGCGTTTATCGGCACGGATATGAAGGAATACGGGCCGTTTTCGTCGGGAGAGACCGTGAAATTGCCCAACAAGGTCGCCAAGCTGTTCTTGGACCGGAAAATGGCCGAGCTCTTGGATCATTAACGTTTTTCGGGCTTTTTTAGGAGTTATTGAAATGGCGCCGTTTCCAAATGTAGGGGATATTGTTGTTGTCAAAGTGTCGCGCGTATTGAATTACGGCGTGTTCGTCGACTTGTTGGACAACGACGGTTTGTCGGGTTTTATTCATATTTCCGAGATCGCGTCGCGTTGGACCAAAAACATCCGTAATCACGTCAAGGAAAACCAGATTCGCGCCGCGAAAATCATTTCGATTAATCTTCAAAAACGACAGATTGATTTGTCGTTGACCAAGGTTTCGTCCGAAACCGAACGCGGAAAAATCGAGGAATGGAAACGCGGTCGGCGCGCGCGAAAACTGATCGAGGTTTTGTCGGAAAAACGAAAGATTCCGTTCGAGTCCGTTTGGAAAAGCGTGGCCGAACCGTTGATCAAGCAATACGAATCCTTGTACGACGCGTTTCAGGTCATTGCCATGGACGGACCGTCCGCGGCAACGGGCGTTCCGAAAGAATTTCTCAATGAATTGGCGGAGTTGTGCAAAACCGGTTTTGAGATTCCGGAAAAATCCGTCGAAGGGTTGCTTGCGGTGTCTTCGATGACGGGTGACGGCGTGGAGCGCGTCAAACAGTCGTTGAAAGCCGTGCAGGATTTTGCCAAGGATGAAAAAATCGAGTTGTTTTACACGGGATCTGGAAAATATTTGTTGCGCGTTTTCGCGTTGGATTACAAAACCGCCGAAAAATTGCTTTCGTCGGCATCCGATGCGGGCGTCAAGAAAATCGAGTCGCTTGGCGGAACAGGTAGTTTTCAGAAGACGGAGCGTTGAGACGAATGGTTACGACGATGCGAATCATCAAGAACAAGAAACTCAAGAACCCGATATTGTTCACGGGTCTTCCGGGCATCGGTTTGGTGGGCAAACTTGTCGTGGATTATTTGTTAAAAGAACTGAAAGCCGAACGGATCGCGGAAGTGTATTCGGACGCGTTTCCGCCGGCGGTGCATACGCATAATTCTTTGGTGGAATTGATCAAGGACGATTTTTTTTACGTAAAATTCAAGAACCGGGATTATTTGTTTTTGGCGGGACCCGTGCAGCCCGCGCTTGACATGCGGTATTCGAAAAGCGAAGAGCATTACGAGTTTTCGCAACAGTTGGTTTCGTTTGCCGAACAATTCGGCGTGAAACAGATTTTTACCCTGGCGGGAATCAATATCGGCGAAGCGCGTTTGACGCGCGAACCACGCGTGATCGTGTGCGCGAATTCAAAAACATTGGTGGATTCGTTCGTCAAGTCGGGTTGTCATCCCAGCGGCCAAGACGGATTGATCAGCGGGGCCGCGGGTTTGGTGCTCGGATTGGCCAAGGCCAAAGGCATCGAAGGCGCGTGTTTGATGGGTGAAACCAACGCGAATCTCGTGTACGGGGATCATGGCGCCGCGAAAAAAGTGCTGGAATTGCTCGTGAAAAAATTCGGGTTTTCCGTGAAAATGCAGGCGATTGAAAAAGAATCCAAAAACATCGAGAAAGCGTTTAACCAGTTGTCCAAGGAAATCGAAGCCCAGCAAAAAGAATTGCAGGATGACGACACGCCGCCGAGCGGTTTGACGTACGTGCGATGATCCATCAGTAATTTTCTAGGCAATAATCGATTAATTCTTTTTTTATTTTCTCGCTACACGGGTATTGCCGGATCATGCTTGAAAACAACTGGCGCGTAACCGCTTTTTGTTCTATCCGAGTCCGGAAAATTGGTTTAACGCCTCTAATTATTCTCATCAGTTTGAAATGATCGTGAATGAAAAATAGTCGGATGCGTTTCATATCCCTCCAGATCGAGGGGTCCGCAGCCGTTGCCAATCTGAAATCGATTAGTCCGACTTTACTTCCTGAAACAATGATGTTATATCCGTGTGGATGTCCGTGTGCGATTCCGAGTTGATGAACTCGGCCAATCATTCGAAATATTTTTTTCAATAATTTTTTTGTCTGGGTTTTTTCCTGGGGTGTGTGTCCATGCTTTTGATCGAAGCACTTGGGATAAGTTTTTTCCGCCGTCAGCAAATTCAACGCGATTCTGAATATGGGACTTGGCCAACATTCGTGGAACGTATACTCCATTTTGCTGCAGTTGCTTGGAAATAATTTCGTATTCCTCAGGGGTTCTAGTGAAAGGAATTGTTGTGCTATATCCGCGCTGGCGGTTTCGATCCAACACGCGGTAGGTGACTTGTCCGACACCTTTTGCAGTTATGTGTGCAGGACGAAAGGGGATTACGGGGACCGGTTTTTTTGATCCTCGTCGTTTGGATCTTGGAGTGTAGTGTGATAGCATTTAGAACCCTTTCAGACTTTTTTGTCCGGAAAACTTGTTTTTTTCGCGCGAGCGTTTTCCGGCTTCTAAAACGAATTGGTCCATTTCTTTTTGGGAATCGAACAAATGCGGTTCTCCGTATTTTCCGCCGCCGCCAGGCGTGTAGTACACGAGTCCGTTTCGGAACGCCTTGATTTTGTTTCCGATTTCCGGATTGGTTTCGATGAGTTCGCTTTCCGGCGCGTCAATGAGCACGTTGATTTCGTCTTTGTACACGTCAATGTAGTCGCGCCATTTGGACTGCACGTTTTTGGTCATCGGGCTTTTGGCAAAAAGCGCGAGTTGGATGATTTCGGCGAGCGGCAACTGGTGTTTGTAGGGCGGGCGAAACGACGGATGTTTTCCGGTTGGGGTGTCGGAAAGCATTTTGATGCGGTCGGCAACGCCGCGTTTGATGTCGCCGCCGCAGGCGGGGCATTTCATTTTGAAGGATTCGATCGCGTCGCGCAAGGGGTATTGCGTGTAGCAAAGATTACACGCGGTGGCGTGGTATTTTCCTTCGCGGGGATTCAAACCCGCGTTGAATTCGATGCGTTCGCCGCTGCGGTCCCAGACCGCGGTTTCGAGTTCTTTAAACGAGGGTTCTTTGAGGCGGATGCGGTTCCATTCGCGTCCGAGGCGGTGCGGCCAAGCTGAATGGGCGTCGGAGGATGAAAGAAACGCGTATTGGTGGTTGCTCAAAATCGTGTCGGCCATGTCGGTGTCCGCGGAGAGTCCGAGTTCAAGAAACGGGATTTTTTTGGCTTGGTCGCCGTAGGCTTCGGCAACAGAGTCGTAGCGCGAGAATAATCCGGTGTACGGCGTAAACGAGTGACCGGGACCCATGAATCCGCCGACGTCCGAAACGATTTGGCTGAGTTGTTCGGGGGATTGCCGGAGTTTGGGGCGGCCGCACATCGAGCAGTCGAGTATTCCGAATGGTTTGACTTTTTCGCGGAATTCCGCCGCAGCGGTTAAATCGGGCAGGTAAATCAGGTGGTGGATGCGGTGGTGGTCTTCAACTTCGGTGCCGATGATGAAAAACGTTTTTTCGTCTTTGTCCATGTACACGCCGTTTTGGTTTTCGATTAAATGGGCGTTGACGTGTTCGAACCATTTTTGGTGTTGGATGTCACCGGTGACCAGGATTTCAAGGCCTTTGAGACGCGATTGTTCGGCCAAAAGCGGGATGGAAAGATATTTGGATACGCCGCCCGCGTACGGGCCGTGGAGTTGGAGATCGCAGTCGAACGATTTCACGGTTTCACCGTTTTCCCCGGGCTTTTTGAAAAAGGCCGCTGTCGGAGTTGGAGGTCGCAATCGTACGATTTCATGGTCAAAAAAGTATTAGGCATTGTTTTGAAAAATCCGACTATTTTCTTTGCCGTGGTTTGTGCGGCCTTAATCCCCGGGTTTTGTCGGTGTGTTCGGTGCGCCCCGCTTTGCGGTAGGTTTGTCGCGATTGGCGTTGTTGGCGCTTGTATTCGCTTTCTGGTACCGTGGGTCCAAACAGGAAAAAGCGTTGTGGTCGTTCGGCAACGACAGGAATCCCTTTTTCACGCGCATAATCGATCACTCGCTTCGTGAAATATACTCTCCAGTTTTCGCCGAGTGTTTGGTTGAGTTCCTCATATCGCTTTATTCTCTTGGCGGTCGCGGCGCGTTCTTCGTCTGTTTTGCGGCTTCGGACTTTTGACCTGGTGCCTTGTACATTTGTGATGCGGATCGTGGGTTGTTTGCTTGGTTTAATCGTGCCGGATTGCCAACGGTTCTCATGAGCGTTTTTCTTGTCTTATACGCAATGCGGAACATCAGCGGATTGTTTTTTACTTTAATGGTTATTTGTGCAATTGGCGGGGCCGCATTATTCGTATGGAGTTTCTTGGAAAAAAACAAGGTGACTCAATGAATCTGTCTCATCGGGAAAAAAAAGCAGCGGAAACCTCTCAAAAATCTTTGGAAACATTTCCAGAGGAGACTTAAACTTGGCCGACAACAAATTGTGGCTTTTAAAATAAATTATGACAAAGAATTGGAAATGGTTTTCAAAAGGGTAAAATTGTGAAGATAAGTTTTGACTTTCTTGAATCGTATTTTGTTCAAATAACCGAGTTTGTGCATGTTCCAAAAAACGCTTTATTGTTAACTGGTTTGTTGCTTGCCGAAACTTTAATCGTTTTGTTTGCAAGGCCGCTTCCAATCGGAGTGGATTCGTATCATTACTTGAATTATATTTATGGATTAGAAAATTCGATTCCATCCAAACCGGTTTTGGTTGAATCGTTCTTTGGTTTTTTTTGGGTGTGCGGTTCTTGGAATGCAAAACGAGCGACCGAACCAAAACGATGTGTTGGCTGTTCAAAAAGCGGTTTTGTTGTCAAACGGAAAACAGATTCAAAACGATTGGGATTTGGGGCATTGGATTACTTTTTTTTGGAGGGAAACCAAAATACAAGTTTGGGTATTCGGATGAATATTTAGCGGGTTTTGATTGTAATGATGCGCTTGTTTTAACGGTTCAGGATTTGAATAAAAACTTTTCCTTAGTTGGTTTATGTGGAAAAACAAAGTTGTATGCGTGTAACCATGAATAACATTTTTTTGATTGGATTTATTTTGCTTGTTGTTTTGTTTGGGTATACTGTTACGGGAGAAAAAGTGTGGGTTATTCCTGCGACGGACGCAAACACAGATTTTTCAACAGTGGACGTTAACAATGCGGCTATGCTTACAATGCCATCCGCAGGAAACGTTTTTCAACTTAAAGCAGACGAAATTGGCGGAGTAAATTTAACGGAAACAGTAACTGGAAATATATTATGGTATGTAAGCAATAGCTTTTTTCAACCGCTTAACATCAAATTAAGCGATATTCTTGGAACTGCTTTTGGGTCTCCCTTGCTTATCGTGAATGATAACGGATATCTTGACAAGTTTTCGGAAACAGGAATAATAAAAACAAGCACAGTTGAAAACGAATACACGGCAATGATCGCAGTACCCAACACAGATTACTTAGCACCGAATCTGGATTCCAACCAACGAGATATCAACGCAAGAACCGTCTTCGCGGATTCAATGTACGTTGATACCTGGAACGGGTACTCCGACACTAATTTTATCAAAAAAAATGGGGGTACATTCAGCGGAACCTATAATTTTACGGGTAGTTTAAGCGGCGCAACGATCACCGGATCCGACTGGACATTCACAAATTCAATTTTTGTAAACCAATTAGAACAATTAGGTTTTGGAAATATCGCCAATATGGCACTCTTTGTACTTGCAGTACCAGGATACTATCCTATGACCACCGAACCCACATTCTATATTAATGCAACCGGAACACCAATAGAAATACTTACTGCGGCAACCAAGTATTTCATGATCCGAAACAACAATGGAACACCCTTGTTCAAAATAGAAAACGATACCGGAAACCTTTATACAAAAAACGATGTCAATGTCGGACGAGACCTAAATGCCGCAAGAACAATCGACGCAAACCAAATAAGAATAACCGGACAATCACCCAACAACATAGCGCTAAAAGTGTTAAACGGATCATATCCCGCCATTACCGCAAGCGGCACAAACGGAATCATATACGTAAGCCCCAACAACAACACAAACATATTAACCGGTGGAACACCTTACGCCGGATACTTCCGATCAACCGCAACAGAATACGGCTTCATGTACAACGACAACGCCACCATGGCACTTGGCGCCGGAACCGCCGCACCCATCATACGCGCCAGTTACAACGACCAAATACCCGGCGCAGGAGACAACAATACATACTATCCCGTCATGATCGGCTTGGCAGACACCAACTACAGCGCAGTGCACAGAGGCGGAAGATACCTACTCATTGCAGACAAAAACGAGTTAAAACAACCCGCATTCAATTTCGGACACGGATTCCAAGCAAATCCAACAATATTCATACATTCAAGCTATCCCACAAAAAACGAATGGGGAAGCCTCGCCCACAACTGGAACAGCTTTGACATCAACAGCGGAAACGGACCCGTTCGAATAACAACCGATCTAAATATCCAACAAAAAACAAGCATTCGAACAGACGGCAACCTAAACATGACCAGTCCCAACGGACAAACATGGAACTGCGGAGTCACCAACACCGGCGAATTCCAATGCACATAAAAAAAATGTGTCATTTGTAAAAAAGAAATCCTTTCAAACGAATACTCTTTTCAAAACAAATGCCAAGAATGTTTCTGCAAGCGGCTTGGGCACAGAAGACCGCTTTGAGCCCGCCCATTCCAAGATATTGTGCTTGCCCGGCTTCTCTTGGACGGTATCCGCCGGGAAATGGCGGTCCTCCGAGATGGCGGTTAAAGAAGGCTTGTACAAAGTCGCATTGTGGTTGGGACCGGGCCGTCATTTTTTTCTCCTTTCATCATGCGATTGCCATGAAGCGTAAAATCATCAGGGTGCCGATGCCCGCGGGCCCGAATACCAGCGAAACAATGAGGCTGGCGTAAAACGGAAGGTCGACGTGAAACACGAATGTCGCAATGGCCCACAGTACGAGCCCGGAGAGGCTGTTGACGAGGATTTTTTTGAGAAACAACAATAACAGGACCGTGGCGATGATGAGAACGACGCCGATAATGAGTACGACGGGGTCTTGGTTGGCCAAGAGGGTTTGGGCGGTGGAAGCGGCGGGGGTTTGCGTGGCTTCGCCCAGCATGTTCGGGATGTCTTCCAAAACCATTACCTTAATATAGTGCGCTTGTTTATTATGCTTTTGGAAGTTAGTTTTTGGTAATCGGTGTTTTGTGTGGCTTTTTCCTCGAATCAGAAGAGAATCGCGTTGCTTTTAATGCATGGCGCCAAAACCGTGGATGAATTGCGGGGACAATTGAATATTCCGATGAACGAGCTTTCGACGGATATCAAGGAAATGTTGCGGTTGGAATTGATCGAAAAGCGGGATGGGTTTCCAACGCGATACGCTTTAAAGACCAACATTGCCGAAGAGGTATCGAGGCGAAAAAAATTGGCTGAAAAAGACAAGAACGCGTTTCGGGTGCGGGCAACGATTGAAGGTCAAGCCGTGGAACCGGAAGTATTGCAAAAACAATTGACGCGTTTGGCGGATATTCTCAAAGCCGACAAGGATTTTTTGGTGTATGAGTGCACCCAGGCGCCGGTTCTAAAACAAGAGGATTCGTATTCGAGTTATTTGGATTTGAATGTATCCTTGAAAAATTTCAAAACCCTGGTTCGTTTTATGTATACGTATGGTCCGACGACCGTGGAATTGCTTTCTCCGTCCAAAATCGAGTTTACGGGAGACGATTTTCAGGATGGATTAAACGATTGGAGTCTCTGGATTCATCGGTATGCCGAGACCCTGACCAAGTTCATGAACCGTACGGAACTGGAAGAATTTAACCGAAAGCTCTTAAAGTAACCAAAAACGGCTGTTTTGGGTGTGATTCGTTCTTTTTTGGGGATCAGCCCTTTTTTGGCTTCGAAAAATACTCCTTCTATTCAGCGTTTATGGCTTGTTTTTGACCTCTATTTCGGGTTCGTTGATTCACGACACCGTTTTCCCGTAAAAGCGTAAAAAACGCCTTGTAAACCGTGTTTAATCCGGGGGATTGGTACAATAATCGAAAGCTATTTAAACACCCTGACGCAATCAATACTTTAGCCTGTATCTTAGCATTCTCCGCCTTTTTTTGGAGCTTGCTATAATATAGGATCCATTTTGATCGTTTTCATGTGAGGTGAAAAGAAAACATGAAGAAACTAAACATCAAGAAACTGGCTGCAATCGCAACCGGAGCCGTCTTGGTGGGAACCGCAGTCGCGCCAATCGTGACCGCCGCGTTCACCAACCTGACCAAAGACGATGTTGTCAACGCACAGGGAGAACCTGTCGTCAGCGTCGTTGCCGGAACCAATGCGGCTGTCTCAGACTTTGTCTGGGCCGGAAACATTGCGGCAAAAGTAGCACAACTCTCAACCCGCACCGTATCGGTGACCTCGGGTGCCGGAGACGGTAATGCCACATTAAGCAACGTCTCAGTGGACCTGACCATCGGCGGAAGCACGACTGTCTCAGGCGGAAAAGAGTACAAAGACTCGTATCTGACCTCAGTGCAGGGAAGTACGACCAACGGACGCTACGAATTCGGAAGATCGACGACTGTCCAAGGATTGACCTTGACCGGACGCCCGATTCAACTGAGCCATTCGCAGTTGCCGTCCTTGTACGAAGCCACGGACACGCTCCGCTATAACGGATCTGATACAACGGTTACGATGAAAGAATACATCGGAATCAATGCGGATGCACGATTCGACACGACCGGTACGCAGTGGAAAGACCTGGCCTTGTTCGTCAACGGAGAAAACGACTTTAACTACACCGTTGACCTTGGAACCGGAATCTACCGCTACGAAGCAACAGCCGGAGCAACCGACTTTCAGGACGACCAGAACGACAACCAACGTATTCCATTGTTTGGAAAGCGCTATGTAGTCCAAAAAGTCGCAAACACCGACACTTCGTCCATCAACTATGTTCGATTGATCGAAGATACGGCCAAGCAGACCTTTAGCGTAGACGATACCTTTACCGTAAAAGGAAAGGCAGGCTATGCTTGGGCAGGAGAAACTCTCACCGTCACGCTCACCCAGATTGGACAATCCTCATCTGGTGGATCTTACACGGCCAAGTTCACCCTGTACGACGAAGACGGAGTGGTCATCAACACCCAGTCTACTCAGCGTAAGAACTACGTGCAGTTCCAGGATGCCCAAGGAAACTATGTCGTCCAAGACTCGATTTACTTCGACGATATTTTGGTGACCAACACCCAAGACTTGAGCACCGGAACCGTGGACTTGTACGTCGGAGCAGCGTCTGTTGACCTGTACGACGGAAAAGGATACCCCTACGACGCTTCGAATACCAACGGTCCGTGGGACTGGAAAGTAACGCTAAGCGAAGGAACTGGAACCGCTGGAACTTCGACCGATGCCAACAAGCTTCTGTCGATTGCCATCGGAAACAGCCGAAAAGTATGGGATGCCACAAACCCAATCTTTCCATCAACGCCAGGACAATCATTGACCGGTAAGACAACGGATCCCGTCAAGCTCTTGGCCGGAACCGGAGACCCGAATGAAGGCTATGCCTACATCGACTTCAAAGGTTGGGAAGAAAAAGAATCCACAACCCCGATCGTTGTTGGAAGCAACAACATCAAGTACAAGGATACCTCAGGAACAGAACACAATATCCCGTTCTACATCAACCTGAGTACTTCGGCGAGCGGAAACTCGTTTTCGTTCGACACGAAGACCGTGTACTATAAAACCAATACCACCGATCTGAACTTCACGCTCGGAAAGGACAACAACGTTCTGAACGGAATCGATGTGGTGACCGACGATAGTAACACGATCTTCGACACGGCTCGCGGACTCGATATGAACATGATCGCCATCGTTGGAAACTACACTCGGACTCTTGATCTGAACAACGTGGCCTACACATGTACCGTATTCCCAGCAGTCGACGGTAACAAGCACCTGAACTGTTTGGCCGACGGAAACGTCACCTTCGCCAAAGCAACGATCACGAGCGCAACCTCGACCGACTACCTCGGTGGACTTTCCACTAGCTTACCGCGCATCACCCGTCGTTTTGGAAGGAGCCAACAGCCAAACCTACAACTACGCCCTCTACGTGAACGAGACTTACTCGCCGAGCGTATGGTTGTTGTTGGATGCCCAAACCATGACCGCGGAATACAACAAGCATGTCCGACTGTTTGGAACCGACACCGGTGAATTGGGACAAATCATCTCAACCGATCCGCAATACTACTTCCCCGATGTCTTGGACATTGGCGGAAACCCAGCGGATAATTCGTTCTCTGTCGCGCAGCTTGCAATCGACGAAAACAACACCACGGGCACCTACGACATGAACGTATACATCGACTCTGCTACCCACAAAACCGTGACGTTCCCGAATGTGAACCTCTCAAACTACTCTTCGGACGTCAACTTCAACGGAACATGGGAATATAGCATGTCGTTGCGAAACGACGAACCCTATCTCCACCAAGCCTACACCGATTGGGGATCGAAAGTCGTTTTGGCCGACGGTGTTGTAACCGCAACTATGCCGCAGAATCGCCGCTACATCGATTTGATCGTTGGTGGATCAGCCACGACGACCACGCCGACCGGCGGAGATGACTTGACGGGTCTGACTTTGAACACAACCCAGACGACCCCGTCAGGAACCAAAGTAACCGTCACCAATGTGACTGGAACTTGCGCCGCAGGAGGCGCCTGTACCCCCGCCAGCTACGAGAAAGTCGTACCACTCCAAGGAAACTTGGTGTTTACCGACGTGACTCGCCCGGCCGGAAAAGTCATCATCGTAGGCGGATACCTGGTCAACAGCCTAGCTCGAAACCTCACATTGGCCGACAATACGACGCTGCAAGACGCGTTGACAAAGTCGGGCGATATGAAGGCCGAGAAGTTGCCTAACGGCGACATGATTGTAGCCGGATACACTGCGGACGATACCGGACGCGCAGCCCAAGACCTTATTAACACCTTGGACGCACTCGTTCAGTAAATCCGATAATTTCGTGAGAGGAGAGTTTTGGCTCTCCTCTCTTCTTCTATTTTTTTTTAACCTGTTTTCATCTTCTTAATCTGCGTTTTCTTTGGGGTTTTGCGGGTCATTAGCGGGCATTTAAAAGAGTTTTTTTGGGGATTTGGTATATGGCTGTGACGAAAAGTGCTTCGAATTCCGTTTCGGAAAAAAAGATGAATTGGAAGTTCATCGCGGGTTTTTTGGTTGTTTTGATTCTCATGTTGGTGGCCGCGGTTGCGGTTTTGACGTATCAGCCGTTTCGTTTTGTGGAAGAAACCCCCTCTTTAATGCTGGGATCGAATTCGGGTCCGATTCCAAACGAAATTTCGTTGTTTTCTTCGGACACCCAGTATTTGGTGGGGGTGGAGTTGCGTAACGGCGAAGGCCTCGCCAATCCGTATCTGGCCAATGCCGCGAATTTGTTTTCCGTCGTGTTGATCGGAAATCAGAAAAACGTCACGATGCTGTATTTCGAACACGATTCAAAAGGAACTTTACTCGGTTGTCGCTCGAACATGGGGGACGTGTTGCGCGACGTGGAATTGACCAAAGACGAATGCTTGTCGTTTGTGAATGATTTTTCGGGAAAAAAGGTTTTGATCAAGTGGCCGGATCCGTCGCGGGAAAAAAACCTCGCGGTGTTCGAAAAGGGATCCGTCTCGGTGCAGTCAAAAGATTTTGATTCCCTGAATAACTTGTCATTTTGGGTGATCTCGCGCGGATTTCCAAATGCCCAGTCCGTGATCGATGCCGTGAACGGAATGGCGGGATCGGTGCAATAAGTTGCACCCAAAGGGTTTTATTCGAAAAACAAGTAATTGGGTTGTAGTGGGCGTGTTGCAATGACTTTTCAGGAACAGCGGATCGGATTGCGGAATATTTTGTTGTTCGCGGTGGCGCTCGTTGTTTTAGCGTCGATTTTTTTGTTTATTTTTTTCAATCCGGAGTATTCGAAAGCGTACTATATTCTGGTGGCGTCCATTGGATTGTACATCACGGTTTTTTATGTTTTAACGGATCAAAACGAGCCGGTGGTGCTGCCTTTGAAACTCAAGCGTTTTCCTTCGGTTTCGGTGTTGATTCCAAGTTATAATTCCGCAAAATCGCTTGGCGCGTGTCTTTCCGCGGTTCTGAAAATGAATTATCCCAAAAAATTCACTGTGTGGGTGATTGATGATGGTTCCACGGACAATACGGCCGAAATTTTGAAAAAATTCAAGTCCGTCAAAGTGTTTCGTCAGCCGACCAATATTGGAAAAGCCAAGGGATTGAACCAAATGATCAAAAAGGTGAAGTCGGATTTGATCGTGTGTGTTGATTCGGACACGTATCCGAATCCCAATGTTTTGTTGGATTGTGTTCCGCGTTTTTTCGTGAAAAAAAACGTGGGGGCCGTGACGCCGTTTATTACGGTGGCGAATCCGAAAACGTTTGTGCAGCGGATGCAGCAAGTCGAGTATTTTTCGGGTTTTGGTTTTTATTCCAAGGTCGCGGCGCAATTGGATGGGTTGTACGTGGCACCGGGTCCTTTGACGGTGTTTTCGCGCAAAGCGCTGGTGGCCATCAAGGGGTTTGACGAGGATAATCTGACGGAGGACATGGAAATCGCGTTGCGGTTGCATAGTCACGGGTTTGCGTTGGAGTATTGTCCCACCCAGGTTCCGACGGATGTTCCCGCGACGTTAATGGGTTTGTATAAGCAACGGGTGCGCTGGTATCGTGGAACGATTTTTAATCTGGTCAAGTACAAGAACATGTTTTTGAGTCCTTCGTTAAACGAGTTCGGGCGTTTTTTCTTTCCCGCGCTCGCCGTGTTCGTTTCGATGATTTTGCTTTCGTTTGTCGTGATTTGGGGCCTGATTTTTTATGGCATTTACCAGTGGTTTTTGCAGTTGCAGTATTCCTTGTCCGTGAATCATTTTCCCTTAATTCGGTTTGTTTTCGAGAATTTTACGATTAATTCTTTGGCTGTATTCGTCGTGGTCGCGGTTGCGGTGTGGTACGTTTTTTTCAAGCACAGTATTTCAATGATTCACATAAAGTCGACGGCTTCGATGTTTTTGCCGGCGTTGGTTTCGATCTTTTTTTATCCTCTCATGATTTCTTTTGTGTATACGATTAGCCTGTTCAAGGAATTGAAGGCTTCCAAACGGTCGTGGTGAAATGAATCGGTATGTGCAGGCGGGGTTGGTCACGGCCGCGATTTTGGCCGTGGTTTTTGCGACGGTTTGGTTGATGGATGATTCGCGTATTTCGGTTTTGAACGGCGAAATCGATTCGCTTTCGCTGGAATCGGAAACCAATCGGATTTTGTTTTTCCACAATCAGGTGTTTGATCCTTCCGAAAGCTCGGCGTTTTGCGAAGTCATCGACAAAAGCGCGACGATTCGTTCGAATGAAGGGGATTTATTTTTTTCGAAGCTTGCGGCGTTTGAAAACGCGAACTTGCTGGGAAATTACGGTTCCTTGAAGAAAAAATACTTATTGAACCGGATCGAACTTTGGTTGTACACGACGATGTTAAAGCAAAAGTGCCGCACCAACGTGGTGTCTGTGTTGTATTTTTATCGGACGCATCCCCCGTGTGCGGAGTGTCAGGTGCAAGGGGAAATTTTGGAAGTCGTGCGGGAAAAGTGTCCAAATGTCAAGATTTTTGCTTTGGCGGTGGACGAAGACGTGGATTTGGTTCCGTTAATCCAGGCCCAGTATGGCGTTACCGCGGTGCCGTCGCTTGTCATCGACAACAATGTCGTGTTGGGTTCGCTTACGGATCAGAACAAGTTGCTTTCCATTGTGTCCTGTGATGACAAAGTCGTTTTGTTTCAAAATTAGTTTTTCATCAGTTCGTTTAACACGGTTGTCGCATAGGTTCCTTTGACGAGTTCAAACGATACGGTGGCTTTTTGTTTTCCCGGAAAATATTCGTCGTCTTGGATTGCGAGGGTTTTCCAGTTTTTTGGTTTGACGCTGATTTGCCGGTGGCTTCCGGCCGAGGAGATTTCGGGGATTTTGGTGCTTTTGAATTCGGGCAGGGAAAAATCGTTTTCGATTAGTACTTCTTGTTCGAGTGCGCCGAGTTTTCCTTCGTCCAGGATAGAATCGAATCCAAGCAACGGGTGCATGATTTCTCCGTTTTCGATTTTGTCTTTTGGAATCGGTTGGAGTCCGATGCCGCTTTGCATGCGTTTGGATAATAGTTCATTGAACAAATGCGATTGCCAGGCGTGGGTGAACAAGTACCGCAGGTGTTTGGGGAGTTTTTGGAGCGCGCCGGCATAATCGTTGGGGTTGTTGTGCAGGTGTTGGAGCATGGCGCGTTCAAACCGGTATTTTTGGGGAAACGCTTTGAGGGCAAAACCAAAATCATGGTCGGCCGCCAGTTTTTTCCGGATTTCGGTGAGTTCAGGGCTTTCTTTTTCGGATAAGTGCGTCAGGTACAGCAAGATGCCTTCGTCGAGTTTTCCTTTGAGCAAGAGTTTTCCGACCAAATGCGTATTTTGTCGGATGCCGCCGAAGCGTTGTTCGCCAAAGTAATTGGCGACCCCGATGGTTTCGGCTTGGCGTTCGAATTCGTTGATTCGGTTTTGGATTTCGTCGCGGCCAAGATCGATGTTTCGGATCGTGATGGTGAACCGGTTTCCGCTGAGGTCTCCGATTTCGATGCGTTGGTCGGACCATTCAAAATTGCGTAAATCCATCATGCGCGAGCGGAAGCGTTCCAATTGTTTTAAATCGGGATCGAATAAGGAAATGCGCTGGCAGGTAATGGCGCGTTTGTCTTTGAGTCCCGCGTATCCGACGCGTTTTTTGCTGACGTGTAAGAAACGCGATAAATGCGCGAGTGCCATGGGAATATCACAGTTGTATTTTTCAAGGTCGCAGTGCAGATGGCTTTGGGCGCGGTCGAGGGGTTTTTCGGGTGCTTGAATGGGGGTGGCGTTGTCCAATCCGGTGTCCCCAAAAAAACGCTTGATTTCACAGGGCTTTCCATTGGGCTGGATTTCTTCGACTAAAAAGTCGCTGTAGCGGTATTTGAGGGTACCGCCGATGCCTTGGCTTTGGGTTGAAAAAACAGTGGTCATGGTTTGTTTTCCGTTCGGTTATTTGTAGCGTAAAATGGCGCCGATGCCTCCGAATCCTTTGAAAAAGGTTTCGCCTTCGGGGGTTTCGCGGCTGATGACGCGGGTTTCGGCTCCGATGGATTTGGTTTTTTCCATCATCCAATCCACATAGTCGACTTGCTCCAATATTTCAATGGGTCCGCCGCATTTTGAGCATCTTTCCTTGCTTTCATCGAAATTCAAGGGGTCTTTGATGATGATTTCCTCGTCGAAATCCTCTTTGTCGCAGCGTTTTTTGAGAACAATCCACTCCAATGCCTCGGAAATGAGAAGGATGGATGCTTTTCCGATATCCAACGCGTTTTCGACTTCTTTTTGACCATAGGTCGCCAAGTCGCCTTTGACGATTTTTTCGAAGAACTCGTTGACGATTTGGCGTTCATGCGTGATTTCCGCGTCTTTAAGCAAATCTTCGGATTTTTGAACGATTTCGCGGATGCCGCTTTCATCGGTGTACGAGCAGTCGAGGATTCCCATGATTTTTTCTTTTAAGCGGTAATCGAGGAGTTCGCGTTCCAAAAACTCGTGTTTGGTGCGACCCGGTCCGCCGATGATGAGGCCTTTAAGCTTGTCCTGATAATCGGAAAAAATCTGGTTGGTTTTTTCGGATACTTTTTTGAAGAAGTCTTTGGCGGCTTCTTCGCGCAAGTGCTCGAAGCGAACGCTCGAATTGTGTACGATGAGTCCCCCCGCAACGAAGTTTTGGTTTTGTACGCTAATATCCACCATTGAAATGGGAGTATCGGATCCCGTGATACGGAAAATTTCGACTGGCATGAGTTCCTGTTCGGCTATTTTTTCAATTTCTTGATACAGCGTCGGATTTGTTTTTGTTTTGGCCAGGATGGTTCGTTCGAAGGCTTGCTTACTGATATTTCGGCGGTCTTGGAGATACATATTGGATGAAATGAACCGTTGTTTTTTCCAGCCATTTTTTTCAATAATTTTTCTAACTTCGCTTCCGGGTGTGGGGATTTGGCGCACGACGCTTCGAGTGTTTCCTTTCTGTATGTGCGCATTCAGTTTTTTATTTTTGGCTTCGGATGAAAAGCCGATTTGTTTTTGGAATAGTTCTAATGATCTAGTCTCCCGGGTTTGAAGCGTGTAGCGGATGTTCTTTGAATATGGATTCCGCCGGTTATCATATGGATGTACTGAAGTGATAATGCCGAAACGGAGTAATGCCAATTGGAGTTGCTTGGCGAGCTTTTTGTTGTTGATTCCGAGTCCTAACCCGCGGTCGGATACATATCCTTCCGCGTCGAATATTCCCTTCAAAAAAGCGGCAACGACATTATCGGGAGAGCGCAAAACTTTTTTGGGAATCTCCGATTCGAGTGCGCCGTGTTTTTCGGGGAACTCGGATTGAAGGAATTTCACAATGGGTTTTCCATAGATGCGGGTTTCAAAATATCCTTTTTCTTTTCGGTGCTTTACTTGCACATTGGCGTTGAATAATTTTTTTGCATGCTCGGCATAGTAGTTCGAAAGTTGCGGGTCTTGCTCGGATAGACAAACCCTTTCTTTTTCGGTGTTTCCATCCCCGATCCAATATCCGATAAATTGGGCTAATGGAATGTCCAATATCGGCGGAAGACGGTGATTCTGGAGCGGGGTGCAATAAGTATATACAAAGGATTCGAACGGAATCTCCAAAGCGAGCAGGTACTGTATTAGCAAGTCATGGCGAATATTGCTTTTTGCTCGCTCAACAATGGATACTCCTGTTTGCGTAATTCCGATTCGTTTTCCAAATTGCGTTTGTCCCCATTTTTTTTCAAGGCGTTTGGCAATCAATAGCTCTCTTCCGGCTTTGGATATTTGGTATGAATTAAAGAACTGGGTTTGAAGCGGTTGGTATTTTCCAAATATGGTTATTTTTTCGGGAAACAATAACCGGTCTTTTACTTTCAGATTTTCTGCTTTTTTTTCAATTACTTTTCCGTTTTCAAGAACGAAAAAAGTATGGTCTTTGGAGCTTTGAATCTCAAAGCGAGGATATTTCGTTACAATCTTTAGCGGCGTTTTCTCGGTTTCCCATTTGTCGGTCACCGCCGAGGGTATGATGCTGCTTTTTTCAAAGTCTCCTGACAATACCCCGAGCGGATTATGCGTGTCTTTCATTTCGATGATATCGCCATCGGGCAATGGAATTAATGTGTCTGAGCTGAGGCATTGTCCTCCGGCGCGTGATTTTCCCGCGACCATGCTGGTGAAGTGTCCGACGATGTCGAATTTTTTTCCGGTGAGAACCGCGACCGTTGCTTCGCGTTTGTCCAGCACGATGATGGCGTAAATGTCCGTGCTTTTCACCATGTCTTTTAAGGGTTCCAAATGGAACTGCGAGTCGCACCAGTATAATTTCGTTTTAAGATCTTTGGGCGGGTGAATCGTGAACAAGCGCAAATCGCTTCGTCCTTCAACGGGAGAAACGTTTCCCGCAAACACCACGATGCCGCGGGCGGGAATTTTGAAATCGATGCTTTTGAGAAACTGGCTGATTTTGCGTAACGCGCCTTGCACGTTTTTGCGGGTGCTTGGGGATTTGATGTTGGAGCTTTGCGAGAGTTCTTCGGTGAGTTGTCCCATGACGCTTCCGCGGTCCGCGTTTTCGGGAATGTAGACACTGATCAATTCGGTTCCGCGTCCGCGGTATTGTTCCATTTTTTTGAGGTTTTTCTTGAACACCGCGACTTCGGCTTCGTTGACTTCCTCTAATTGGCTTTTCATACGCTCACATTTTTATATAACAAACTTGTTTTTAATATTAAAAAAAACGGGATTGTTTTGTTTTCGAATCTGTTTGACCAGGCCATGGAAGAAACGAGTTCTTCTTCAGTGCCTTCGGCCAACGGTGGAAACCATTCGATTTTCGTGATTTCGGTGGGCGGAAGCGCCTTGTTTTCGGATTCGACGCCAAACGTGGCCAGGATTCGTGAAATCGCCGTTTCTATTAGTAATTTGGCCTCCGAAGGGTATAAATTTGCGTTGGTAGTCGGGGGCGGACCGATCGCTCGGTCGTATATTTCGGCGGCGCGAGAAGTAAACGCCAATAATTTCGCGTTGGATGAATTGGGAATCGCGATTACGCGGGCCAACGCGTTTTTGTTTTTGTGCGCGTTGGACAAGGCGCATCCGTTTGTTTTGACGTCGTTTCAGGAAGCAACGCCGCTGGTGGAACAGGGAAAAATCCCGGTGTTTGGCGGGTTGGTTCCGGGGTTTACCACGGATGCCGTGGGCGCGTTGCTGGCCGAAAAATTGAACGCGACTTTTGTGAATCTAAGCAACACGGATGGGATTTACAGTTCGAATCCGGCGACGAATTCGCGCGCGCGGCTGTACCGCGAGTTGTCGTTTGAAAAATTGTTCGATCTTGCGTCCAAAGCCGAGCACAAACCAGGTCAGAATTTTCCTGTGGATTTGGTGTCAGCCATGATTCTAAAGCGCAGCCAGGTGGGAGCGATTTTTTTGAACGCCAACAACATGGATAATTTCAAGTCCGCGATTCGGGGCGCGTCGTTTGTCGGAACCGCGGTGCAGGAAAGCGAGGAAATCCAAGAAGAATCCGAGGAAGAATCTTCGGATGCACCTGGGGACGCGCAAACCCAAACCGAGGAATCGGATGAATCCGAAATCGTGCGTCCGAAAAAAAAGAATCCGGATGACTATTTTCCGTTTTGATTTTTTGCAGTGATGCGGATTCCTTCCTTTGTCTCGACATCTTATTTCTTAGGCTGCTTGGAATAATCGATCAAGGGCAACAAAACGAATTGATTGTTTTCAAACCCGGTGATCAGCAGGTCCATGTGCTGGATGCCTGTGCGTCGGTATACTTGCTCGCATATCCGGCGTAAGGTGTCGATGTTGGCGCCTTTTTCGGCCATGTGCAAAAACAATTGCCGACCGCGCTCCGTTGTTCCAATGGAGTCCCATGGATCGTTATGGAGTCCCACGATTTCTTCAACATTGACGAATTCGGCGTGGTGCATGGCGACGAGGTCTTTTCCGATGGCGTAAGCCGTGGGCACGAGTAATCGGTAGGCGCGAGGCCGAAAAAGCCGATTGTGTCGCGACACGATTTTTCCAATCGCTTTTGCGGTCGTAGCGAGCGCGTTGTGAATTCGTACGCGTCGTCGAAGTCCCGTGATGGTGGGTTTGGCGCCGCGCCAGTGGGTGCGCTTTAGAACCAGGGAAGTGTGCTGATAGTTTCGAGACACGTTCATTTTTCGAACGCGTCCGCCCCAGGATTTTGTGTCGTGTGGGGCAATGTCTTGGGTTCGTTCGGGGTGCCGATGATCGATGTTTTGCATGCGGCCCAATGCGCGGTATACGCGTTTAAGGGAACCGTCTTTTTTGTGGGTGTTTCGAACGATTCGGCGTAGCCGCTGGACCAGGGTTTTGGGCAGTGGTTTTTGGGTCATGCATTACAAAAGCAGTTGAGATTATTTAATTCTTTTTCAGAGCGTGTTTTCGAGTCGGAATTCTTCGAGGGGTTTGTTTCCGAGCGCGAATTCGAGTTCGTAGATCGAAAGAACCGGTACTCCGTAATTGTTCGAATCATCGGTCGCGATGCGCGGACACGCGGTGTTCACGAGGCAGTCGATTTTGATTCCGGTGATGTATTCGGGTTTTAGGAGTCCGCCGACGAGAATGATCGCGGTTTTTTTGCTTTGTTCGATTTTCTTTTTGGCAAGCAACGCTTTTTGGATGCCCCATTGTCCTTTTTCCGTGCTGACCAAAATTCCGAAGTGTTTCGCATCTTGGCTTTTGGCGATGAGACCGAGGCGTTTTTTGTAGAATTGGTCGCGTTCGTTGGAAATGGCTTTGGTTTCAAACGTGAACGGGTTGATCGTGTAAACGGGTTTGTTCGTGTCGATGACGAGTCCGACGGGGTGAAAGCGTCCGTCTCCGATGTAAAAAATCGCGTCGACTTGGTTTGCAATCAGTTTGGCGGTGGAATAGTTGCATCCGAGGATTTGTCCGTTTTCCATGAACCCGTTTTCTTTTCCGATGACGGCGGTGATTTTGTGTTTCGCGAGGCGTTGTTGGATGTTGGGTAGGTGGTGAATGGTTTGGATGACGGCGACGAGTCCGATGGAAGAAAATTTTTCTTTCGCGATAATTGTTTGGATTTTTTTTGTTATTTGGTCGAGTTCGTGCTCCGTGATCGTGTAGCGAACGGGAATGTAGACCGTGGCAATGTTTTCTTTGTAGAATCGGTTGTGTCCGAAGTGAACCAATAAATCCGCGCCGAGGGCTTTGGCGGTTTCGTCGGCGAGCATGCAGGCCCCGAAAATCGGGTCGATGAACAGAATGGTTTGGGCCCCGGTTTTTTGTTCGATTTCGTTTTGCAGATCGTTTCCGCGGGGTTTGAGTCCTTCGGGGATCTGTAATGCGATGAGTTTTGGTTTTTGTTTTTGGGCGGCGTCAAACAACGGGGTTAAATCGATGTCAAAGATTTCAAAAACCTCGAAAAAAGTGAAATAGAAAATGGAAAAAAGAATCCGAAAAGTCTTTGGGCATTATTTTTTGCCTTTGGCGTCTTTTTTGGGTTCTTCTTTCTTGGCTCCGGCGTCCTTTTTTCCGCCGGTGTCTTTTTTGCCGCCGGCGGTTTCGGGTTTCTTGGCGTCTTTTCCGGTGGGGGCTTCTTTGCCTTTTTCGCCTTCTTTTCCGGTGGCGGCGGCTTCGCCTTCTTTGGCTTCGGTTTTTTCGATGGTCGGCGCTGCTTCTTCTTTGACGGTTTTGGGTCGTGTTCCGATGCGTTCAACGTCGGTTCCGATTTTGATGTGCACGACGGCTCCGAGTTTGGGGCCCGCGCGCATTAATCCGGTTTTGGCAAGTTCGATTTTTTCGGGATCACACAAGAGGCTGATAATGATTTGTCCTTCTCGAACGCGGATCGCGCGTCCGATGGGGCGGCCGTACGGGTGGCTCATTCCTTTTTGGATTCGGTCGGCTCCCGCGCCTTGGGCTTGTTTGTTTTCGCGCAGTACTTGATGCGGGTACACGCGGATTTTCATGAAGTAGCCTTCTTTGCCCAGGTGTTTTTGCATGTATCGGTTGATGGCCTGGCGAACGGCTTCCATGGCGTTGTCGCGGATCTGCATGGTTTCTCCGATTTGAAGGTCCATGATGCGGGTAAAGTTTTTGATGGGGTTTCCCATGTTAAATTGTCGGGTGCGGACTCCGGGAGCGGTGCCGATATAGTTCTTGTCGGGTACCTTCATGGCTAAGCGGGTAAAGGCGCGCATCTTGGAAGAGTCGCGATAACACTTGGCTGGTCGAAGTCCCATTTACATCATTCCTATCGGTAATCATTAAAACGACAAAAAAGTCGATTTTGAATACTTATATTCTCTGAAAAAACCTTTAAAAAACCTCTTCTTGGAGGCTGTTGTCGGGTCGAATTCCGCTTAAAAGAAGGGCTTTTTTTGGGTTTTTTGGTAAATTGGAGATACGCAATGCTTTTATTTTTGGATTCCCTTCTTTTAGTGGTTTTTTATGCGGTTTGTCGTTTGCCGGAACGCGTATCAGGTTTCGGACGTTGTTTTCAATTTGGTGGCGGACCAGTTGAAAAAAAAGCCGTCCTCGGTTTTTTTGCTGTCGTCGGGTTCTTCTCCGTTGGGTTTGTACAAACGCCTGGTGCGGGCGCATGAAAAAGGTAAGCTGGATTTTTCCAAAGCGGTTTTTTTCAATTTGGACGAGTACTTGGATTGTTCCGAGTATTCGGATTCGTATCACTTTTTTTTCCATCATCATTTGTTTTCGCGGATCAACGCGCAGAAAAAAAACCTGTTGCTGTGGAATCCGCATTCCCTGGATCCTGAAAAAGAATTGTTGAAAATGCACGTGCTTCTAAAAGAGTTTCCCGTGGATCTTGCGATTCTTGGGATCGGACAGAACGGTCACGTGGCGTTTAACGAACCGGGATCGCTTCTGAATTCGCATGTGCGCGTCGTGTCGCTTTCGCAAAAAACGCGTTTGGATAACGCGCGTTTTTTTTCGTCGATCGAAGCGGTTCCGAAAAAAGCGTTTTCGTTTGGATTATCCGAAATTTTAAAATCAAAGCGTGTCGTGTTGCTGGCCACGGGAACCGAAAAAGCGCCCGCGGTGTCGGCGATGCTGGACCGACCGGTGTCCACCGCGTGTCCGGCTTCCGTATTGTCGCGTCATCCGGATGCGTGGGTCATCGCGGATAGTTTAGCGGCATCTTTGACCCGTTTTGCGTCTTCGGGATTGCCTGCGGATGAAATGGATCTTTGGAATTTTTTTAATTTGCCGCGAACGAAAAAAATCGTGGTGTTGTCTTCGCGTCTTCCGGACGCTTCGATGTTTTGCGGGGGTTTGCTCCGGTCGCTTTCACCGAAAAACGCGGTGTTCGGTATTGTCTTGGAGGAAAGCGGCGCCACGGAATCCACGCGGTTGCTTGAAAAAGAAGCGCTTTCCAATGGTCATGCTTTGGGTCTGCGTTGTTTGTTCGTGCGCTCGAAACAATCCAAAAAATTGTCGTCGACCAAAAAAGCGGACGAGAAAAAGTTGTTGCGTTTGCTCGATTCTTTGGCGCCGGACATCGTGTTGGTTCCGAATCGGTTTCATTGCGGCGCGTCGGATCGTTTGGTTCGAAAAATCGGGGTGTCGTGGACGAAGCGTCATGCTCGTTCTTGTCTTTGGAGTTTTGAATCGGACCGCGGTTTGTTCGAGCCGGGTTCCGCGTCGGCCGCGTTCGAATTCGGCGTGGACGTGATGCTGCAAAAGTATCTGGCGATCCGAAAACTCCGCTCGTTTGTGATCGCCGCGCGGATCGATCTGGAATCCAAGAACCTCTCTGTTTTTCGCCGAATCAGTTTGTATGAATGGCTTTCGGAATCGCTGTTGCTTCCGATGCATCTGGCGGCGTTTGCGGAATTGTTTTTGGTCGAAAAAACAGGGAAGGGGAACTGATGTCTTTTGTAGTCGGCGTGGACATCGGCGGAACCAAGTCGTTGCTTGGCTTGGTGGACGCGCGTCACGCGGTGTACGAATTTTTTTCGTTTGACACGCCGGATTCTTCTTCAAAGTTGTTTTCGATGCTGTTGCATCACACGCGGTTTTGGAGCGATCGGTTGGATGTGTCCGCCATCGGGATCGGAACCGCGGGGTGCGTGGACTCCCGAAAAAAAACGGTTTCGGATTCGTTTAATTTGTATGGTCCGGGATTGTTTTCGATCGGAAAAAAGTTTTCGTCTTTAAAGCTTCCTGTGGCGGTTGAAAACGACGCGAATGCGTGGGCGTTTGGCGAGTTCGTGACCGCGAAAAAAAAGCCGTCTTTTTTAGGGGTGTTGACTTTGGGAACCGGGATTGGATGCGGCTTGGTCTTTGAAGGAAAATTGTTTCATGGAAAAAATTTCGCGTCCGAGTTCGGGCAGTGCGTGGTGACAGATTCGGGTTTTGTGGATTCGGGAGGGGTGAAAGGTTCTTTGGAAGCCCAAGCCAATGCGCTTTCGGTGGTTCGCCGGGCAAAACTCGCGGGGTTGCCGGTTTCTAACCCGTTGCTTGTGTCGGAGCTTGCCAGGGGCGGAAATACGAAAGCGCGCAAAGTGCTGGAAGAAACCGGGTATTGGGTCGGAATCGGGGTAGCGAACCTCGTGTCCACGTTGCATTTGGATCGCGTGGTGTTGGCGGGCGGGCTTTCCAATTCCCCGTTTTTGGTGAATGCGGCCAAAAAAACAGCCAAAAAATTGTTGTATCCTTCTCTTTCACGGGGTTTGATGATCGAGAAAACGGATTTATCGTCGTTTGGCGGCGCGATTGGTGCCGCGGCATTGGCCCGAAAATTGGTTAGGAAAAAGGGGGGGCCCAAGGGCCCCTCTTGAACACAAAAGCGGGTTTTTTCGGGGGAACCTGCTTTACGCGTTCAAGCTGACATCGTTCATATGTGTCACCTTCCGCTGCACCTCTGTTAGAGTTATATTATCGAATTATACTGATATAAACTTTGCCTCGGGTTTCTTGGTTTTCTTCATTCGTAGCGGAATTTTTTCGTTCCATTTTTAATCGATTCGTCACTAGTGGTATGGGGAGTGTTTTTTTGGGTTCGGAGCCATTGTCAAAAAGAGAGTTTCACGTGCTGGTGGAGCTCTTAAAGAACAGCCGTATTTCGGATCAGGAAATCGCGCGTAGATTGAATACGTCGCGTCCGGGAATCGCGAAGATTCGGCAGCGATTGGAGAAAAAAGGCGTGGTGCTGGGGTATCAGCCCATCGTGGATTTTGAAAAACTGGGTTTGACGGTGCACGCGATTACGTTGTATCGGTGGATGGATTATTCCAAGCAAAAAGAACTCTCGGAGTTTACCGAGTTTGTCCGGCTGTTGCCGGAGGTTTTCGCGTTCGTGCAAGGCGAAGGCGGGGGAAAAACCAACGTGGTTATTTCGTTGCACGCGACATTGCCTGATTTTGAAGCATTTGTTCAGCGTTTGAAGGTACGGTGGAAAAACAACGTGGACAGTGTGGAAATGTTTATTTCGTCGATTTCGGGGCTTTCCACGAATTATCGGATCCAAAACCCCGTGGTGGCGCATTTACGCGAACGACTGGATTTTGATAATCCTTCGCTTGGTCCTACCGGCAGGCGAAAACCGGAATAAAAAAAGAAAGGAAAGCCTTTACGAGGCTTTCTCTAGTTCTTTGATGCGTTCCCCGACGCCTTGGGCTTCTTTTTCGAGTTCTTCTTTGTATTCTGTGAGCATCTCGATTTTTTCGTCCTTGGTCAGGAAACTTCGGCTGGTACAGCATCCGTGCATGGGAAAACCTCCTCCAAATATCGGATATACGATATATATGGCTCCGGTATTTTTATATATATTGGTTACCCAATAGAGGGTATGGTCAAAGAAAAACCCTTGCACTGCGACATGCGCGGCATGCTGTCGTTTTTGATTTTGTTTTTGTTGTCAAAATCCGCGATGCACGGTCAGCAGCTGGCCGACGAAATGGAAAAACGCAAGGGGATTCGTCCAAGTCCCGGAACGATTTATCCCGCGCTCAAGGAATTGAAGGAAGCGGGATTGATTTTGGAGGAAAAAAAAGGCAAAACCATCGTGTATCATTTGTCCAAGGGCGGAGAGCGGGAATTAAAGCTGGCCAAACAGCAGTTTTGCCGCACGTTCGTGGGCGTGTTTGTCCGGGGAAATGAAGGGTAAAACGGGTTCCTATTTTTGGTCGGGGTAATTCTTTCATGCGTCTTTTGATGGTTTTGGGTGTCCTGTTCGTTTTTTTGGCGGGTTGTACATCGCCTCCGTCCGAAACCGATTGGAGCGCGGTTCGAAACGCCGATGTCGCCCGCGTTGCCTTGGGCTGGTCTTCTCCGGAGTGGGTTTCGATTAATTCAAGCGGCTGGGAAGACGGCGCTTATATTTCTTCCGACGGAAAACAATTGTTTTTTCAGTACACCAACATCGATTTGTTCAAGTATCCCAAGATCGTGATTTCGGGTCCGAACCGCGATCCGAAAAAAAGTTGTTTTGCATGGGATAACAATCAGGTTCCGCGTCATTCCTGCGGAACATTCGTTGAATTTCCGTGGGGCAATTTCGTGCGTGGAGACACGTTCGTGTCCGAAAAAACGGATGCGGGCTGGAGCGAACCCGTGCCGCACCCCGTCACGTTGGGGCATCCGATTGGCGGGATGTTTTTGCTTAACGAAAACAAAGCGTATTTTTTCTGGGACAAAAGCGACGCGGTCAAGTCGGATATTTTTTTCGCTGAAAAAAAAGATGGAAACTGGGGCGAACCCATCGGAATCGCGGCGTTGTCTTCTGAGTTTGGGGATGATGATCCGTTCGTTTCTTTCGATGATTCGGAACTGTTTTTTTGGAGCCAGCGTCCGTCCGAGTTTGGAAGCTACAATATTTTTTATTCGAACAAATTGAACGGAACGTGGACCCCACCGCGGCCGCTGCCGTCTCCGATTAATTCGGATTCCCTGGATTTCCAGCCGTTTTTGCACGGGAACACCTTGTTTTTCAGTTCGGATCGCGAAGGCGTGGTCAAGATTTTTTCTTCGGAAAAAAACGGGGATCCGCTGGATGCCAATTCGTGGAGCACGCCAAAAATCGTGGTTCAAAGCAAGTTTGGCGTCGGAGAACCTACTTTGACGGCAGATGGAAAAACCTTGTTTTTTATCCAGATTTTTCGCTCGGACAACGGCGTTTTCAACGCGGATATCTTGTTCACGGAACGAAAATGACGTTTGGACCGATGGATTTTAATCGTGTTTGAAGCGGTTTTGGTGGTATGGCTTTTTTTCTTCGACATGTGCTGGTGTGTACAAATGAAAAACCGGGCCATTGCGGTGAATTGGGCGGATTTGGATTGCTGGAAGCGTTTCGAACGCAAGTGAAACTTGCCGGGCTTGAAAACCAGGTGTTGGTTTCGAAAACCGGTTGTACCAAACAGCATCATTTGGGTGCCGCGGTGATCGTGCATCCGGATGGCGTGTGGTACAAAGGCGTTTCTGTGGCGGATGTTCCGGAACTTGTGGAATCGCATTTGAAAAAAGGAATCGTGGTCGCGCGATTGCAAAACAAGGAGATCGGGTTATCCAAAAAGGTGGTGTGACCCGCCCTATTTTTTGGATAGCAAGGTGTCTTTGAGTCCTGGGTTCAGTTTGATGATGTTTGTTTTTCCGTATGTTTCGCGTTCGATCACGCCGCGGTCCATTAAGCGTTGGATAATGCGGTGGCTTTTGAGTTTTCCGATGCCTTCGATGTGGCTGACTTCGGCTTGAAGCACTTTGCCGTCGTTTTCAAGGAGTTTTTGAACCACGAGTTTTTCGTCTTTTCCAAGAAACTGAACCAATGCATCCGTGACTTTTTTGAGGTCTTTTTGTTGGGTGTCCAGTCGCGAGCTCATGAAAAAGAATACTGCCGCTCCGATCACGATGCCTGCCAGGATAAACACGGGTACCATTTCGGTCAGCAGGTTGAGACGCTGTTCGTGTTCGCACACGCCGTTTATGGTGCACACCGTGGGATTGGTCTGTAGGATCAGGTCCGGTAGATAAAACGCGAGCCCAATAATGGAAAGCAGGATGATGAACCCGCTGATGGTTTGCTTGTTGGAAAAATCAATTTTTACTTCCATATACTTTTCTCCTCTAAAAAGGGTTTAAAATCCCGCGGATTTGGAAGGGTCTCAAAAAGACGGTTTTGGCTTCAAAATCGATGGTTTCATGAAACCATAAGTATGGTTTCAGCACCAAGTCTTATGGTAATGGCCCAAAAAACGGCCGTTGAGGTGAAAAAGTGAAAACGGTTTTTTCGGTTTCCGGAATGCATTGCAAAAGCTGTATTGCGGTCATCAAGATGAATGTCGGGGATTTGAACGGAATCTCGGAAGTATCCGGGGATCCCGACAAAGGCTGGGTCAGCGTCGGGTTTGACGAAAAAAAGACCCGGGTGGAAGACATTGTCAAAAAGATTGAACAAGACGGGTACAAGGTCACTCGTTTTGAGGAAAAAAAGTGAGGCGTATGGATTCGAAAAAAAGCATTTTGAAAGTCAGCAACATGGTGTGTGACAGTTGCGAAAAGATCATTGAAAAATCGGTTGAAAAGATCGACGGGGTGCGTTTCGTGAAAGCCTCGTATGCCAACGGAACCACCAAAGTGGTGTTTGATCCGCAAATGGTTTCCGAAGAACAGGTCATTGCCGCGATCAAAGAAGCGGGATATTCCGCGGAAAATCCTTCCAAAGACGCGTCGTCCAAACAATCGGATGCGCGTCCGATGTATATTCTGTTGGGCTTGACCGCGATCGCTTTTTTGGTGGTCGGGTACTTGATGGTTTCTTCGACGGTCGGTGCCCTTAACATCAGTATTCCGCAGTTGGATGCGCAAACCAGTATCGTGTTGATTTTCTTGGTGGGATTACTGACGGGTTTTCACTGTATCGGAATGTGCGGTGGATTCGTGTTGGGGTATACCGCCAAGGCGCGAAAAGAAAACCCCAAAGGATTGCATTTGTCTCTTCACAGCAAATACGCCATCGGAAAACTGATTTCGTATTCGGTGATCGGAGGGATTTTCGGCGCAATCGGAAGTTTTTTGGTGTTCACGCCGGAGCTTCGGGCCGCGGTGGCGATTCTGGCCGGAATTTTCCTCGTACTATTCGCATTGAAACTCCTCAATATTTTTCCGGTGCTGCGCAAATTGAGCTTGCCGCAAGGCTGGTTTGATAAGCTGCGCGTGGGTCCGCTCAAAAACAGCAGTGGCGATCCCTTGGCGGTGGGACTGATGAATGGATTGTTCATCGCGTGCGGTCCGCTGCAAGCCATGTATGTGTTGGCGGCGACCACCGGAAGCGTTTTCACGGGGGCCTTGATGCTGTTGGCGTTTGCCGCGGGAACCTTGATTCCGATGCTGGGGTTCGGCGTATTCGCCTCGTTTTTAAGCCACGGTTTCCAGAACAACATCGTGCGTTTTTCGGCGGTTATCGTGCTGGTCATGGGGCTTCTCATGGTCAATAACGGATTGGCATTGACGGGAAACGGTTTTTCGACGGCTTCGATCCCGTTGCTTGGAGGTTCTCAGGACTTGCCGTTGGATAACCCGCCGGGTACCGGAGTCATTGTCGGCGGTCCTTCCGCGGGTTTCCAGGAAATCCGGATGGATGTTCTCAATTCGGGCTGGAGTCCGAATCGGTTTATTCTAAAGAAAGGCGTTCCCGTGAAATGGATCATTAACGGAAAACAAATCAACGGTTGTAACAACGCGATTACCGTGCCGGAATACGGATTGAATTTCAGTATCAAGCCGGGTCTTCAAACGATTGAATTCACTCCGACAAAGACCGGTACCGTGCGCTGGAGTTGCTGGATGGGCATGATTCAGGGGACTTTTATCGTTCGCGACGACGTTTCTGTCGATGGCGCGGGAAAAGTCGTGCTGGATGCGGCCGCGGAGCAACAAGTGGCCCAAGCCGCGGCGGCTCCTCCAAAAATCGGGGGGTGCGGTTGCGGAGGCGGTGGCAGCGGAAGCTGTCACTAACCTTCGATATATTTAAAAGGTTGAGCAAGTATTCAACTATTATGGCGTCCAAATCTTCAACCGAAATCGATAAAAAAGTCCTGCGGTTTTTTTCCGCGATCGCGGACGAAACCCGTCTTAAGATGCTTAAAGCGCTCGTGGCCGGTCCGAAAACCGTGAACGAAGTTTATGACGTAATCGGGCGGGAGTCCATGACGTTGTCCGCGGTTTCGCATCAACTCAAGTATCTGGAACAAGTGGGCGTCGTGGTGTTTGAAAAACGCGGCCGGGAAAAGTTGTTCCGGCCTTCGCAGGAATTTTGCTGGTGCATTCTTCGGGATGCCTACGATCATTTTGAAAAAAGCGGGAAAAGCACGGGTTGTGCGGCCTGCCAAAAAGCAATGGCGAAAGGTGGTTAAAATGGTGAATGTGCACGAGTGGATTTTGAAGGAAAAAATTCCGATTATTTTTTCCGTATTAGTGCTGGTAGTCGTCAGTATCGGTTATTTTGGAGTATCGGGACTTGGACTTCAAAATGCGGAAATGAACGAACCTGTTTCGGATCCCGCGGTTTACGATGCAATTCAATTAAAAGTCGGTTTTTCGCCGGCGGGGGACGCGAAAGTGTTTGCATTGGCCAAATCGAACGCGCTTTCAAAGTATTCCGTGTTTGAAGGAAACCCTTTGCCTGAAAAAGGATCCATGGTGCTTGGGGAACTGGAAGCCGACATGATGAAGTCCGAAAAATTGTTTCTAAAAGCCGGGGATTCATTGGATGGTTTTTTTGGTTTGACGATTTCTGTCGAAGGAATTCTCATGAAAACCAATGGTCCTGCGGATTATTTCCATTTTTTAAGCCCTGTTGAATTCGAAAAGATTTCGGGTGACTCCAACCGGTTGTTTATTCTCATGGACGGAGAAACGGCCAAGGTTTTTTATCGTCTTGATCGAAACGCGGGATTGCCGGGTTTTGCGAAACTGGCCGAAGGAACATTCACGGATTTTTCACCGCATGAAATCGCGGGTGTTGCGTATTATCCTGTGGTTTTGGGTGCAAGCGAATCGGAATTGATGCGCTCGGAGAAAATTTTTTCCAAAATCGGAGACACGTTTGAAAAATTCGACAAGCGGTTCATTGTGGTCGGAGTTCTTGAAAAGAACGCGTCTATTTTGGATTGGGTTCATTTCGTTCCGTTGGGAAAACAACAATTGACGGGGGCAAATTAAATGAGCAAGGTCACGTTACAGGTATCCGGAATGCATTGCGCAAGCTGTGCCATTATTATTGACAAGTCCTTGCGAAAAATCCAAGGGGTCAAAGATTCCAATGTCAATTATTCCACGGCCAAAGCCATGGTGGAGTTTGACGAAAAAGAAACGAAAATCGATGAATTAATCATGGCCGTGAAAAAAAGCGGCTATGAGGCGAGTGTATTTAATCCCGGAATGGATGTTGAAAAACAGAACCAGCTTCAAAAAGAAGAACTTGACCGGATGAAAAACACGTTTTTGTTAAGTTTGGTGTTCGCGTTTCCGGCGTTTTTGATCGGAATGGTGTTGATGCCGCTTGGATTTGAAGTTCCTTTCGCGGATTTTTTGTTGTTTTTACTCGCGACTCCGGTGCAGTTTATCATTGGAAAACAGTTTTATCTCGGTGCCTGGGCCGCTTTGCGCAACAAGACCGCGAACATGGATACATTAATTGCGGTCGGAACAACTGCCGCGTACGTGTTAAGCGTGTACAATATTTTGTTCAATCCGGCCGCGGGGCAATACTTTGAAACCTCGGCGATCATCATTACGTTGGTGGTGCTTGGAAAGTGGCTGGAAGGAATCGCGAAAACCCGTACCAGCGAAGCCATCAAAAAACTCATGAATCTCGCGCCAAAAACCGCGATTGTGATTCGAAACGGAAAAGAAGAAACGGTTTCCGTGGAAAGCCTCGTGGTCGGGGATTTTGTCGTGGTCAAGCCCGGCGAGCGAATTCCCGTGGACGGAATCGTTTCGGACGGATATTCTTCCGTGGACGAATCCATGATTACGGGCGAAAGCATTCCGGTTGAGAAAAAAACCGGGGACACGGTGGTGGGCGGAACCATCAACAAGAATGGATCATTTACCTTCAAAGCCACCAAAATCGGTGAAAACACGACGTTGGCGCATATCATCCGGCTGATCGAAGACGCGCAAGGCAAAAAAGCGCCGATTCAGCGGTACGCCGACCAAATTTCGGCGTTTTTCGTGCCCGTGGTCATCGTGATCGCTTTGATCACGTTTGGCGTATGGTATTTCGTGTTGAACGCGGGTCTTGCATTCGCGTTACTCACCAGTATCGCAGTGCTCGTGATTGCGTGTCCGTGTGCCTTGGGGTTGGCGACGCCGACCGCCATTATGGTGGGAACCGGAGTCGGGGCCAAACACGGAATTCTCATCAAAGGCGGCGATGCCCTGGAAACCGCGCACAAATTGAAATATGTTATTTTTGACAAAACCGGAACCATCACCAAAGGCGCTCCGGAAGTCACGGATATCGTTTCGATCGATTCGAAATTAAGCGAAAACGAAATCCTCAAAATCGCGGCGAGTCTTGAAAAAGCATCGGAGCATCCGTTGGCGGATGCGATTGTCGCCAAAGCCGCCAGCCAAAATCTTTCGTTGATTTCACCGAAGAATTTCAAGGCGGTGCCGGGTCATGGGATTTCAGCGGATTTGAACGGAAAAAAGTTTTTCTTAGGAAACCTAAAATTAATGGCCAGAAACAACATTGCCGCGGAGCATTTGAAATCCACGTTCGGAACTCTGGAAGAAGCGGGTAAAACCGTGATGATTCTGTCGGATGCCAAAAAAGTATTGGGTTTGATTGCCGCGGCGGACGCCATCAAGTCGTCTTCGAAAGAAGCGGTGGCACAACTGCAAAAACTCAACATCGACGTGTACATGATCACGGGTGACAACGAACGAACCGCCAAAGCCATTGCGGCACAGGCGGGTATCTCGAACGTGTTTGCCGAAGTGTTGCCGCAAGACAAGGCCAATTACGTGAAAAAGCTTCAGGAAAAAGGAAAAGTCGCGATGGTCGGAGACGGAATCAATGACGCGCCCGCGCTCGCGCAAGCTGATATCGGAATCGCGATGGGCAGCGGAACCGACGTGGCCATGGAAACGGGCAACATCGTGTTGATGCAAAACCAGTTGACGGATGTTCCCAAAGCCATCAAATTAAGCCGGTTAACGATTTCCAAAATCAAGCAAAACATGTTTTGGGCGTTGTTTTACAACGTGGTCGCGATTCCTGTTGCCGCGGGCGTGTTTTATTTGTCCATGGGAATTTTGCTTTCGCCGATTATCGCGGGCGGCGCCATGGCGTTAAGCAGTGTTTCCGTGGTCACGAATTCGTCGCTGTTAAAACAAGTCAAATTGTAACGCAAAATTTGATTGTGAGCACCGATAGGATTTAATTGCGGAAACGCTTTTGTTTCGATATGCGTTTGAAACAGCGGGTCCGGCGGTTAGTGAATCGGGTGAAAAAAAGCGTGTCTCGTCCGGTTCCAAGTCCGTTGTTTGGCAAGCTTTTTTCCGTCAAGCAAAATCCCGGGGCATTGGAATTGGTGTACCGAAACAATTTCGGAGCCACGAACCAAAAAACGGAATTGATTCAATCGATTCATTTTCGCCCAAGTCAAGTGGGTTTTCCGCTTTCCAAATGGAAACTGGAACAGCGGTTTCCAGGAGCAGCTGTTTTTTCGACACCGGGAAATCATCGCGTGATCGTGAAAGAAGAAGCCGAAGTGTTTCCGAAAATCGGAAAACTGGGTCGTTCTTCGGATCGACGGCATCGCCGATCGATTCCGGTATTGCTTGAGCTGATGCGTCGCCGCGTGTATCTTGAAACTCCCGTGGGGTTTTTGATGACTCAAAAAGGACGCGAATTCGTGATAACCAAAGCCGTGAAAGGAACGCCTTTGCAGGCGTTGGAATCGTACGCGCCGCAAATCCGAAGAAAAATCGTGGAAGAACTGGCGGTGCAATTGGCGGGCTTGCACAAAAAAGACGTGGTTCATTTGCATCCGCATCAAGGCAACTGGATGATGGACGGTTTAAAACTACGGTTGGTGGACGCCAAAGGCGTGGCCTTCAAATCGGATTTTCCACATCAATTCAAGGTCACGGGGCGGATCCTGACGTGGAACGAGATAATTGAAAACGATAAACGGGTGGTGTTGTCGTTTATTCCAAAGTCTCTTCATGGGTTGTGGAACCAATCGTATGCGGCCGCCGCAAAGTGAATCTTGTTGATTCATCCGATTAGTCGCGTGGCCAGCCAAAACGTGCCGCTGATCACCACGATCAGGGCCACTGCGGTTTTGACGGTTTGGGCGTGGGTTTTGGATTTGCTTGCCAAAAAAAGAATCGGATACACGACGGCGACCACGGCGAGTTGTCCGAGTTCGACGCCGATGTTAAATCCAAGCAACGCGGCAATAAAGTTGTTTTTTGGAAAACCGACGTCCGAAATCGCGCCGGCGAATCCGAGTCCGTGAAACAATCCGAACCCAAAAATCAGCCAGAATCGGCTGAGTTGTTTTTCTTGGATTTTTAGCAGGGTGAAGAGTCCGACCGCGATGATGCTCAGCGCGATAATGGGTTCCACGATTTTGGGTGAAATCACGAGGATGCCGGTGGCCGCCAAGGTTAATGTGACACTGTGCGAAACCGTGAAACCCGTAACGCTTTTAAGCAGTGGAAACAGGCTTGCGGCAGCCAGAACGAATCCGATGATGAATAAAATGTGGTCCAAACCCGACAGGATGTGTTCGAGGCCGAGCATCAGGTATTTGAAGAAAATGGAAAAAACGGTTTCGGGGGCTTGTTGGATTTCAAACGTCATCGCTTGTTCTCCGACGAATGTTTTTTTGTTTTCGCCTTCCCCGATTTCATAGATTTTGTTCACGGGGGTTCCGATGTTGGATAACGTGCGGTCTTCAACGGATAAGTTGGAAGCGTTTTCGCGGCAGGAATACACGATGTCCAAGGATTCGATCGGAGTTTCTTCGAACCGGAATTCGGATAATGGGCAGGGTTCCCGGTTGTTTTTCACGAAGAGGTTTTGTCGGATGTGTTCTTCGTAATCTTCTCCGAGCGTGTCCGCAAAAGACCCGTCGTTTTGGATGACGACTTCGTTTTCGTTGGTTTCGATTGAATTGTGAACCACGATTAAGTCGTGGCCTTGAACGGTTCCGAAAAACAAGGCGCCAAACGCCAGGATCACAAGTAAATGATAAAAAACGGGTTTCACAGGAAAAATACTTGTTAAAAGAATAAAAACAGGATTCAAATCGGCGTGTTCATGCTCATTTCTTTTATTTTTCCGTTGGTGACTTTGAGCAGGCGTTGCGCGATTTTTCGGATGAAGTATCGGTCGTGGGAAACCGCTAAAATGGCGCCGTCGTAATGGAGGAACGCGTTTTCGATGATTTCGCGCGCGTCGATGTCCAAATGGTTGGTGGGTTCGTCCAGTAACAACAAATTGGGTTTTTCAATCAGGATTTTGAGCAGGTTTAAGCGGGATTTTTCGCCCATGGATAATTTGGATATCGATTTGAATACTTCGTCGTCGGAAATGAACCCCATCATGGAGAGGTGTTGCCGGGTTTGGGCCATGTCTTTGAGCATGGAATAGATTTCGTCGTATAAGGTCGCGTCGGTGGTCAAGTCTTTGAGTTCTTGGTCGGCGTAACCGATTTTGGCGTGGGTTCCCCAAATGATTTGGCCGGAAAGTGGGGGTTGGCGTCCTTCAATGGTTTTGAACAACGTGCTTTTTCCGATTCCGTTTTCTCCGATCAAAATGATGCGTTGATGGGCTTCGACGTGTAGAGTGATGTCTGAAATCAGGGGTTTGTCGTATCCGACCGTCAAGTCTTTGAGTTCCAAAATAATGCGGGCGTTGGTGGGGGTGGCGTCAAAATGGGTGCGAAACCGCGTTTGGTCCAAATCGGGTTTGGCGACGGTTTCGCGTTTTTCAAGTTGTTTTTCGCGGTATTTTCCTTGTTTTACTTTTTGCGGGCTTTTTCCGATGCGGCGAATTTTGTCTTTTTCAGTGGCGAGGTATTTGGTTTCGTTTTCGAACGCGGTTTTTTGGGCTTCGAAATTGGATAGACGCGTTTTGACGTATGCGGAATAGTTTCCGTTGTATTTGATCCATTCTCCTTTTTCGATTTTTAATATCGTGTCGCACACGCGGTCCAAAAAATACCGGTCGTGTGTGACCATCAGAACGGTTCCTTTGAACTCTCGCAGATAATTTTCAAGGATTTCCAATCGCTTGAAATCCAAGTGATTGGTGGGTTCATCTAACAGCAATAAATCCGCGTCCGCGGATAACACTTGGGCGAGTGCGATAATGGCGCGTTGTCCGGTGGAAAGCAGTGCCACGGGTTTGTCCATCCATGCTTCGTCGACTTCGAGTGTTCGGAGCACCGATTTTATTTTTCCGGTCGCGTGATTGGGTTGATGGGCGTTGCGTTTGTTTTGGAGTTCAACGTAGCGCATCGTGAGTTTGTTGATTTGATCGCTGTTTTTTTCGTGGATTGTCGGATCCATCATTTTTTGTTCGATTTCGCGTAATTCGTCTTCGAACGCGTTCGGATGATGGGTTTGCGCTTTTTCACTTAGGGTTTGCCGCACGGTTTTATCCAGGTCCAAGCCGATGTGTTGCGAAAAATAAGCGGCTTTTCCTTGAAACTGGATTTCGCCGGAGTAATCGATTTGTCCGAGGATCGCTTTGAGAAACGTGGTTTTTCCAACGCCGTTTCGGCCGATTAATCCAACTTTGGAGCCGTCGGCGATTCCGACGCTTTCATCTTTGAGTATTTCGCGTTTGCCGATGGAAACGGATAGATTCTTGACAATCAGGGACATGTACACATTTTTGCCAGCGAATCCTTTAAAACCCGCCAATCAAATCCATAGCTATTTAGACGCCAAAGGCGACGGATCGTATCTGCTTTCAATTGATTCTGAATCAGGAACGCGGATGGAAGGCTCGACTCTTGATTCGAAAAATTGTTCTTTTTTACCCTGCTGTTACTATTCCCCTCTGGCCGGATGCCTTAGATGGGTTAACGAAGAAAGCGAAAAATACATTTAATAATACCAATTTCATTAACTTTACGATGTGGATGTCCCGGTTTTTTTTCGCGGCGAGTTTGTTTTTACTGGTTGTTCTTTTTGGGTGCGTTTGGCCGCCGATTGGCGATCCTTTTTCTTCTGATGTCAATGGCTTAAGTGACGAACAGCTTGGAACGCTTAATGCGCTCAAGGACCCGCGGCTGGTGGAACAAAGAACGCTTTCAAAATCAGATCTTGATCTTGAATTTGATTCAGATGATGAATTGTATGCTGTGCTTGGTTTTGCTAAAGAAAAAGGATTTGGAACTTTTTTGGGCGCTGTAAAATCAAGTTTTTCGGATGGAAACAACGTGACAATGGTTTTGCTTGCCAACGCTCGGGGAAAAGCGCTTTTTGCGCAACGGATTGAATTCGAGACTTTTTCGAAATCGCTTCTCCTCTATTTTGAAGATGAGCAGCATTACACTTTTTTCGACTCCAATGCGGGCATCGCAAGAAACGGAGAAGAATTTCGTTTGCTGGGTTTTTCGGATGTTCAACAAATTTCTTTTGCAGGTGAAACCGCTGTTGTGCCGGTGAATGTGTTGGGGCCGGATGTTCTTTCATTCGGTTTTTGCGAAGAAAAAGGCGGGGGCTTTTGGAGATGCATCATGGACCACAAAGGTGACTTGGGGTGGTCCATCATTGCAGCTGTCGGTACGTGTACCGTAACGGTGTTGGAAGTTCCATTGACGGCCATCACGGCAGGCGCTCTTTCTCCTTTGCAAATCGCCTCTTTACTGGGTTGCATTGGTTCGACAGGTTCCGCAGGTTATATTGTATACGAGTGCGCCGAAAAACTGATGGACAATGCTCCACGAATGGACAGTTATAGCCAGCTTGGCGGCGAATGCTTTGCTTGCAGCGAGGGCAAACGGTGGAAAATGACTCTAGTTACAATGAAAGCAGTGGTTGAAGATGACCGGTTGCCGGATCCGGATTGGTTGACCCCAAACGAGGTTACGGAATGTGGTTCTGGAACCGCAAGCTATGTGTTTGAAGTCCAAGATTGCGGAAAAAACCGGGCTTCAAAAGAAGAAACCGCAGAATTGCCGGTTCCGATTCTTTCCTTGCAGCAATGCGTGAACAGCGACGAATGCTGTCCGGCGGGTTGTACTTCGAAGAATGATTCGGATTGCGGCGTGGTTTGTGGAGACGGAGTGGCAGAAGGGACTGAAGATTGCGATTTGATTGATTTCAAAGGAAAAACGTGTGAAACGCTTGGATTTGCGCCGGGCGCGCTTCGGTGCCAAGAATGCACGTTTTTTACGAGCGGATGCGGGAACTGCCGAACGGACAACGAATGCGGGGATTCCAATGCATGCACGCAAGACGCTTGCGTTGACTTTACTTGTAAACATGCCAGTATTGCGAATTGTTGTCAAAATACCGCGGACTGCAACGACGATGACATTTGTACTTCGGATGCCTGCAATTCGAGCAACAGGTGTCAATCGACTCCAATCACTTATGCGCCTACGGGGAATACGCCTCAACAGGGGAACGCTTGTTCGCAATGTGATTCGCTTGGTCTTGGCTGCGCGCAGGATCTTCTAGTGCCCGGATCGAATGCGTGCTGTCCATTGGGTTATTGTCTGGCGGACGGATATTGTCATTCTTCGTGCACCGTGGTCAACAGTAAAACCTGCAAAAACGGGTTATGGGAATAATAATCAGGCACTGCCAAATAATGGAATATGCTTCTTATTCAATTTCTCGATGGCTTTGGATGGAGATAAATTCCATGACTTTTTTTTCGTCTGCATTCCATCGTTCGTTGGAAGTGCTCCAGTTTGTTCCGTCCGAAAAGGAAATCGTATAATGCTTTTTTTCGTTTTGGGTTGAACTTCGAATGGACTCGATGTCCGACCACCCATAGTGTTTTTCGGTTAGTCGGGTCCAGTCGTTTAGGTTTATTCCGTTATCGTTCGTTACAATGGTGTAATCCTGCAAGCCAAAAACGAGGGCTGGAAACCCCGTTAGCAATCCAATAATGCTGATGATGGAGTAAACCTTTTTCGAATCAAATCCTGCTCTTGGAAGATGATAATAATAAATCCAATATTTTTTTCCAAAGCGCTTTGAAACAATCCAGTCCATAATCCATCCGATTGTGGCGAGCGAAAAAAGAAAAGACCCCAAAAAAATCAAGCCAACCGGATTGCTGAAAAAAACCGTTCCTTGTGTAATCGGCAATAGATATTGTTTGATGGTTGTCACCAGGAAAAAAACGATTCCCGTTTCCACTACCAATGCAACAATCGAACCAATGTCAATCCAGTCAACGTTTTTTTTGTATTTTGCGTTCAGTTCTTCAAACTCTTCTCTTGAAATTTTTGGCGGTTTGAATGTTTTCCTGAAAAATTCAATTGCGAAAAAAACAATCCCGATGACTAATGCATAAGCGACCGAACTGAAGTTTCCAGAAGACAAAAAAAGGGCCGCAAATGCGATGGTTTCAAGAACTAAAAGTGAAACAAGCCAATTTGTCTTCATTCAGGTATACATTGCTAAAGAACTATATATACTCGGCGGGGTGGATTTGAAGTACTGAAACGAAGGAGTGCCAAGCAGAAACGAGTGTGAAGTGGTTTTGGGTTTTATCCCCTACTTTTTAATTCTGTTTTGTAAGGGGCGAGTTTCTGCTTTGTGCATTTTGGGTGACCACACACTACTTTTTTGCGGTCACCTTGAATTGTTTTCGGAGTTCTTTGTATTCGTCCAGCAGGAATTCGATGGTCGGCCGGATTTTTTTGTGGTAGTTAGTCTTTGAGCGCGTTCTGGTATTCTTTCTTGAACCGTCGGACCAGTCGGGTGGCGAGCGGCGCCCCGTTTTGGACGTAATTGCTTTTTTCGAGCGCTTTGAAGTATGCTTGTTTTTCCTTGGTTTTGATGTCAATCATACCATAATGATTCTTGTGCAAAACCAGGTTCATCAGTAGCCGTGCGATGCGTCCGTTTCCGTCTTGAAATGGGTGAATGGATACGAATTTCCAGTGAACCCATGCCGCGAGTTCAAGGGGGTGTAATTCTTTTTTGAGGCGATGGTATTCTTGGATTAGTTGCTTCATTTGTTCGGGCACTTCGTGGGGTGGGGTAACATCGAATTCGGATCCTTTGATTCGGTTTTGTCGAGTTTTGTATTGCCCGGCGATGTAGGGTTTGGTTTCCTGGAAATACCTCTGGTGGAGTTGTTTGATAAGTTCTTCGGCTAGTTCTCCGTTGTGATTTTTGATGTATTCGATTGTTTTTTGGGCTCCCTTGGCTTCGAGCACGTCGTCCAACGGTCTGTTGGGTGAGATGTTTTCTTCCAGCAGTAATTCGACTTCTTTGGGGGTGAGCGTGGATCCTTCGATTGAGTTGGTGTTGAAGACGAACACGGCGATGAAGTTTTGGTCGAATTGTTCCTGAACGGATTTGTTCTGTGCGTTATAACGTTCCCAGAATTGGTTATTGATTGAATCGACTTCTTCGATTTCAATTTGGGTTAGGTAATGGTGGCCGTGCAGTTTTGTTTTTTCCTGTTCGACCTGTTTTTCGAATTCGACCATGAGGCCGCGAAGGCGGTTTTCGGAAGGATATTGGTCTCCGATGTACTGGCGGATTTGTTTTCGCTTATGCGGCGTGAGGCGGATGTTTTCCGCTAAATAGTAATAGGTCTTTTTTCCGCGTTTGAATTTGGCTAAATACGACATACAATTGTATTACTCATAACTATTTAAAAAACCACGAGTAATACAAATAGTTGAGTAATACAAGCTGGTGGGGAGACTTGAACTCCCGATCTTCCGCTCTGCAGGCGGATGCATAGCCTCTCTGCCACACCAGCAGCCTTTTTCTAAAAGGCTGGCGAAAAACTTTTTCGAGGCTTTTGTTTGCAAAAGGTTTTTCCCCAGGCTTTTGTCTTTTCAAAGAAAAGACGAAAAGGCTGTTGTATTCTTTGGGCAACTGTGGTTTTTTAAGGGTTTCCGAATGGGGGATCCGTTTGAGTGGTTTTAGTTATGTTGATGTTTTTTGAGTTCGGCTAGGAATTGGTTTCGGTTGAGTTGTCCAAGTTCGGTGTCACGTCCAAGCGGTGTTGCGGTGATTTCGGTTCCCATCCAGTCGAATGGTTGGAATCGTTTGGCGTCTTCAATCGAATCGAATTCGATTTCGGCGCGGATTAATCCTTCGTGAGCGCCGTGATAAATTTTGAGTTTGACATTGGGTTTTTTTGTAATCGAATAGCTGTCTCGAAGGGTTTTGTTTTGGCCGATTTTTTTGAGGGTTTCGTATTCGGTTTTGCTTAATGCGAGTTTTTGGCTGTCGCGGGAGTATTCGCCTTGGTTGGTTTTTCGTTCGAGTTCGAAATAATCGTTTTTGGTTTGGATGCGAAGTTCGATGTCTTGACCTTGGAAAAGATAGAATCGTTCTTGTTGAACCGGTGCGATTCCGTTCAAATTCGGCTTTTTTTTGACGAGGAATTTTCGTTCGATTTCCAGTTTCATGGTTTTTTTGTCTCCAAGCGGGCGTGGGTTTGGGGTTGGTATCCGAGTTTGGATAATTCAGTTGCGATATCGGAGTATTTTTTTCCGCAGATTTTTCCGCCGGCGATGAATTCTTTTCCCGTGACTTCGCAGAGGCAAAAACGCGGGATTTCAAACGCGTTTTTTTGTTCGATGGAATCGAATTCGGCTTCGACCACGACGAGTCCGTCAAGTTGGTCTAAAAACACGTCGATTTCGAGTTGGATTCCGCGGTACGGATAAAAAAATCGGTGTTTTCGAACGGAGAGTCCCGGAATGCATTTGAGTGTTTCGAATTCCGTTTCGGTGATTGGAATGGTTTCTTCGTTCATTTCAGAGGGATTGTCGGCGCGGGGTTGTTTGCGCGTGATTTCGTGTTTGGATCCGTTTTTTCGGATGCGTAACGTGGGATGGCCGTTTTCGTGGGGAACGTAAATGTCGTGCACTTCTTTCCACGGGTGTTTCGTCAGGTCGGCGGGCAGGTTGAGGGGCAAATAGCGGCGTTCGAGTTCGAGGGTCATTTTTTTCCTTCCCATTCAGAAAGGAATTCTTCCAAAAATTGTTCGATGTATTCGTGGCGGTGTTGGGCGATTTTTTTGGCGGTGTGCGTGTGTAACCGGTCTTTGACCAGTAATAGTTTTTCGTAAAAGTGGTTGATGGTGGTGTCGTCTTTGGGGTTGATGGTTCTTTGGACGTATCCTTCGTTGGTTAGATGGGATTTGGGCGGAATCGCGGGATCGTATAAAATGCGGTTTTTGCTGGCGCCAAACGAAATTGCGCGAATGATGCCGATGGCGCCAAGGCTTTCCAATCGGTCGGCGTCTTGGGTGATTTTTCCTTCGAGGGTGGGCATGTCTTCGGGTTTTTGACTGCCTTTAAAGGATATTTTCGAAACGATTTGGCTAACGTGTTCAACAAGGATTGGATTTGCGTTGTTTTGCACCAGCCAGCGTCGGGCTTCGTCGGCTCCGGTCGTACTGTTGCCGTAGTTTTCTTTCCAGTCGGATATGTCATGGAGTAACGCGGCCAGTTCTACGGTTTCGAAGTCGGCTTTTTCTTTGCGACAAATCCGTTGGGCCATGATCCACACCCTGCGAATGTGTTCCCAGTCGTGGCCGGTGGATTCGTTTTTGAATTTTTCTTGGACCATTTGGGCGGTTTTTTCCACGAGGGCCGTGCTCATGGATGAAATGATTGAAGGGTGTTTTTTTATTTGATTTCGGTGTAATTAATGAAGGTATTCGTGTGAAAGGGCATTTTGATATTCGTTTGTTTGATATTGATCATCCCGTGCCGGCTCCGTTGTTGGAGCAATATGGTCAGGTGTTGGTGCGTTCGTTTGGAAGCCATGCGCCCGCGTTGAATGCGATTCGGGATCGCTTGTCCAGTTCGTTTCCGCAGTATCGCGCGTATTTGGCGTTGGGGGTTCGAACCGCGGGGGGTTTTGAAGCCGTGAAAGCGGGGGCGTGGTACGTGTTTTCGCGTCCATCCAAATCCGTGTATGTGAGCGGGTTTTGCGTGGACGCGTCCGTGCAGGGACGTGGAATCGGAAGCGCTTTTTTTCGGGATTCGGAGGCGTTGTTGCGGCAATCCGAACCATCGGCGCGGTTTTTGGTGGCCGAAACGCGTAGTGTGGCGCCGCCGTTTTTTTCGCGGCGTGGAGAAGAAAAACAAGTGACGTTGGCGCGTGCGCGTTTTTGGGAGCGCGCGGGGTTTCATCGGGTGGAATTAGGCGGTGTGAATCGCGCGGAGGATGGTTCGGCGTGGGATGTTCGGATTCGCGCGATTGGCGGAGAACCGCTTTTTTCGTTGTCGGGGCGTACCTTGACCAAGGTGTTGATTGATTTTCATCGTAATCCGTTGGTGCATGATTACAGCAAAACCCTGCCGCATGGATTCAAATTGACTCGGGAGGGAAAACAAGTGGTGAGATCCGCGTTGGGCGCTTTTAATCGTCCGGTGGTGGGTTTTCGTCCGCGGATTCCAAAACCCAAGCGGCTCAAAAAGTAGTGTTTTTTCGTTAATCGTTTTTTATGGGTTTTGGCCCTGGGTTGTACTATGGCGTCTGGATCCTTGATTTTGGTGAAAACCGCGTCGGAAATCGCGATTAAGTCGGATTTTGTGCAAAAGCGGTTTACGGGTATTTTGGTCAAAAACATGCGAACGGCGTTAAAGAACGCTCATGTTTCGGTGGATTCGATTTCGACGGGTCGTGGTCGGTTGTTTGTTTCGGGTTCGGATGCATCCAAATCCATTGGGGTGTTGTCCCGCGTGTTTGGGATTCACGAATTGGCCCCGGTGACCAGGTTGGAAAAAAGTGATTTTGAATCCGTGGTTTCGTTGGCGATTTTAACCGCGAAATCCGAATTGAAAGCGGGGGATTCGTTTTGCGTGCGGTGTTCGCGTTCAGGTCAGCATTTCTTTTCAAGCAAGGACATTGAAATCGAAGCGGGTTCGCGGATTTTGGAAGCGGTCAAAGACGTGAAAGTCAAACTGGTGGGTCCGACCAAAACGGTTTTTGTGGAAGTGTATCCGAAAGCCGTGGTGGCGTATTCGTCCACGGTCAAAGGATTGGAAGGATTGCCGGTCGGAAGCCAGGGTCGCATTGGATTGTTGTTGGATTCTTCAAGCGAAGACGTTTTTTTGGCGGGTTTTTTGTTGTTAAAACGCGGGTGTAATTTGGTCGCAGTTCAAACGGGAAAAACCGGCGAATCCGCGTTAAAGCGGTTGGAAGCATTCAATTCTTTGGCTTCGTTTTCGGCTGTCAAAGCGGATGAATTATCCAAGGTGGCTGACGTGAATATTTTGGCGAGCGCGAAAACGAATTTCGGGTATTCGGATTCGGATTGGCGTTTTCCCGTGTTGTATCCGTTGATTGGGTTTCCCAAGGAAGTGTTGCCGGCGGTGGCCAAGTGAGAATCGGCATTTTTTCGGATTGTCATTTCGGGTTTGCGGAGGGAACCGAGCGTTGCGACGACGCGTTTTTGCAGGCCAAGCAGGCGTTGGAAGGCGTGTTGAAAAAAAAAGTGGATTTCGTGTTGCTGGCCGGGGATTTGTTTGATTCGAACGAGCCGTCGCCGGAAGCCTGGAAACAAGCGTTTGATTTTTTCGGGATCGGAAAAAAGGTTTCGTCGAATTTATCGGTTGAAAAAGTGTTGCGGGACGGTTCGAAAATTCCGTTTTCATGGGGTTCGATTCCCATGGTGTCGATTCATGGCACGCACGAGCATCGGCCCAAAGGATTGGTGAACGCGCTGGAAGTATTGGAAGCCGGCGGCCAAATGGTGCATTTGCATGGCAATTATTGTTTGGTTTCAAACGGCGTGGAAACCGTGGCGATTCATGGTTTAAGCGGCGTGCCAGAAAAAGTCGCGTTAAACGTGTTGCAAGCGTGGAATCCAACACCGGTTTCAAACGTGTTCAATATGTTGGTGTTGCATCAGTCCATCAAGGAGTTTTTGCCGACCGAAGACGACATGAGCGTGTCGATTTCGCTTTCGGATTTGCCGTCGGGATTCGATTTGTATGTCAATGGCCATTTGCATTGGGCGAATGAAACGCAGTTCGGAAACAATCGTTTTTTGCTGACAGGTTCGACGGTGGTGACGCAAATGAAGCGGTTGGAAAGCCAAAAACCCAAGGGTTTTTTCGTGTTGGATACCGGTACCAAGAAACTCGAGTTTTTTTCGATTCCGTCCCAGCGATTGGTGTTTTACGAAAAAATGGCGTTTGAAGACGCGTCTTTGGAGGATGTTCGAAACCGGGTGACGGGGTATTTGGATGGATTGTTTTCAAAATCGTTTGACCAGAAACCCTTGGTGCGGTTGAAGCTGGTGGGTTCGATCGGAAAGGGTTTTTCGTCTTCGGATTTGCAGTTGTCGAAATTGATCGCTCCGTACAAGGAAAAAGCTTTTTTTTCGGCGGATGAATCGTTTTCGGAAGTGTCGTTGCGGCAAAAAATCGCGGAGTTGCGCGCGTTTCAAAAATCCAAGGTTTCCGTGCTTGAAATGGGTCTTGAGTTGCTGGACAAGAATTTGTCGGAGACCCCGTTTGATTCCGCGTTTGATTCGCGGCAGATTTTCGAGTGGTTGTCCGAAGGCGAAACCGAAAAAGCCATGGAAGCGTTGATGGAATCGAAGGCGAAAAAAGAAGGGAAACAAACCGTTAACGATCTTGCCGAAACGCCGAGTAGTCTGAAAGCGCTTTGAGGCTGGTGGCCGCGATTTCGGGGTATTTGAAGGTCGGAATTCCGTTTTTTTCGAGTTCGCGGCGCATTTGTTCCGTGAACTGGCTTCCGGTCGAGACCACGACGATGGGTTTTTTCGCGGTTTTTTTGATTGAAGATAATTGGGTGACGAGTCCTTTGCCGATGGCGGGAATCGAAAACAACACAAGCACCATTAATGCGTCGACGCCGGGATCGGCCAACGCGGTTTGGATGGCGGCGATGTAGCGGTGTTCGTCCGCGTCTCCGACCAGGTCCATGGGGTTGGATATGGTGACGGTGGGCGGGAATTGTTTTTTTAGTTTGGATTTGTTTTTGTCGGAAAGTTTGGCCAGTTCGAGCCCGCTTTCGATCACGCGGTCGGCGCTGATAATGCCGTATCCGCCGCCGTTGGTGATGATTTGAACCCGGTTTCCGTTCATGAGGGGTTCGGTTTCGAATATTTTGGCGAAATTAAAGAGTTCTTGGAGTGTTTTGGCTTGGATGATGCCGCCTTGGCGAAAAACCGCTTCGTATACGCGGGTCGCGCCGGCCAAAGAACCCGTGTGGGATAATGTGGCGGCGTGGGCTTGTTCGGTGACCCCGCCTTTGAGCACGATGACGGGTTTTTGTTTGGTGACTTTTTTGGATATGTCGAGGAATTTGTGTCCGTGTTTGACGCCTTCGAGGTACACGGTAATGACTTTGGTTTTGGGGTCTGACCCGAGGTATTCCAAAAAATCGCTTTCATCAAGGTCCATGGCGTTTCCGTAGGAAACGAATTTGGATACTCCGAATTCTTGGGTGCTGGCCCAGTCAAGAATCGTGACGCCGAGGGCTCCGCTTTGGCTTATGAACGCGACGGTTCCGTTTTTGGGCATGTTCATTTTTTGTTTGGATGAAAACGTGGTGTTGAGTCCGGTGTCTCCGACGTAAATGCCGAACGTGTTGGGTCCGACCACGCGGGTTCTCGGGTTTTGTGCGATGAGCGCCGCGATTTCGCCCGTGAGTTTTTTTTCGCCGATTTCGGAGAAACCCGCGGATATCACGATGACGGTTTCGACTTTTTTTTCGATGCATTCTTTGAGGACTTGCGGAACGAATTTGGCGGGAACCACGATGACGACGAGGTCTACGTCCACGGGGATGTCGAGCACAGTTTTGTAGGATTTGTGGTTTTGAATGACGCCGTGGTTTGGGTTGACGGGAAAAACGTGTTCGCACCAGTTATGCTTGTTTTTGTGGAAATTTTCGAATATTGCGTATCCGACGCTTTCTTTTTCGTTGCTTGCACCGATGACGGCGACGTTTTTGGGGTAAAACAGGTAATCCAGTTTGGGTGGTTCTTTGGCCGAAGCGGTGTTGCGGGCGAGTTTTTTCCATTGCATCTAGATTCACTTGGTTTCGTCGTTGATCCATTGCTGGACCGCGGGAGTGGAATGGTCCACGTTGATGAATTCGATGACGGGTAGTTCGTACGAATGGTGTTTTTGGATTTCGGAGATCACGTCGTTTATTTTGGTCGGGTTTGTCTTGAGTAACACAAGGGTTTCGTTGTTCGTTTCGATGCGTCCTTTCCAGCGGTACGCGGACTCGATTTCGGGCACAATTTGGGCGCACGCGATGAGGCGTTTTTCAAGCAGGCGTGCGATTGTTTCTTTGGCGTCTTGTCGGGTTGGAAACGAAACGAATCCGATCGTACTCATGTAGAAGAATTGTTTTAGGAGATATAAAAAAGAATGGTTGAAACAAGGGCTTAGTTGAAAATCTCTATTTTTGGAATCAATTTTAGGTTGTGTACTATGAAGCGGGCGAATATTTCTGCCCGCGCGCCGCGGG
>JAGVWC010000005.1 GCA_018304465.1 Candidatus Iainarchaeum sp. | reverse complement strand
GTTTCCACTTCCAATCAATGAATAAGCCAAAGCCGCCGTAATCACACTAACAGAATCATAAGCCGATTCAACATTGAAATCGATAGTCTGGACCCCAGTGAGCGTGTTAAAATCGTTCGGAGAAAGCACTTGCACGTATGGACCGTTTTGATCGTAGGAGTATCCAATGTCATAAATGTTGCAGTCGAGTTTGTTGTTGAGCTGGGTTGTTCGGGTTAAGCAGCCTCCGGGAATGGCAATGGTTCCGGCATCGACGAGTTTGGCACCACCCGTTGGATTCGTATTAAGCAGGAAGTTTCGATCAGAATTATCTGCGATAAACGGATCCGTAGTGAATCCGGTTTGGGCATTGATGTCTTTGGCATGAAACGCAGGGGTTGCTCCGGGAGTGGTTACATTGTAATACGCGTTTGGATAGGCTGGGGTTTGACTAATTGTGCCGTTATACGCGGTGTTAATATTGGCAAATAACGTGTGATACGAGAAGTCCATCAAAGTGCCTGAAGTGTTTTTGATTGCGATGGAAGTCGAGTGAAAGGATGCGAATGTGACGCCAATAGCGAGGTAGAATAGTGTCGTTCCTGTGTTGTTGATTCCAATCGAGTTGTTAAAGTCATGGTATAGATTCCATGAAAAGTCTCCGGTGGTCACTGCCCCGTTGTGGAGAATGGCGGTTGAAGCGGCTTTAAAATCTGAGAACCGATTGTAGGCGATGCCGCCGGAGCTGCTTCCACCAAGCGAAATAGCGGTAGCCGTATTAAAATCCCAAAAACGATTATTTGAAACAGCTCCTGCCGCTCCAACGGTTCGGATCGCGGTTCCGTTGGGTAACACATGCCAAAAATTGTTGTCTTGTATATACCTTCCGTTTCCGGCCGTAAACAAAATGGCCGTTCCGTTGAAATCAAAAAACTGATTGAAAAAGATTTGACCTCCGACCGCGGGGGACACGTTAATCTGAATCCCGTTGGAAGGATTAACGATTCCCGCAAAACGACTGTCATGGATTTCTCCAGAGAACGAAGCCAAGATCAATATTCCATTGGCTCCACCAGGACCACTGATATTTTGAAACGAATTATTGAACAAGTTGACGTCGCTTGAAAGGCTTACTAATATCCCGCTTTGCCCAATAACCATAAAATTCGAATCATGCACACTACCCAAATTTTGATCCAACCGAATACCCGTATTTTCATCAAACACTTTGAGAAACGAAAACGAATCACTTTTCGAATAACCCGCATTAGACCGAACCCAAATCGCAGTATTATAATCACTCGAATCTGGCGCACCCGAACAACCCGAAACCGTCGCAGTGTTTACATTCGCAGAACCCGCGTATGAATTTTGATCGCGACAACTCGTAAAAATAATGTTTTTATCAACGGTTCCATTGGCCAGGATACGTCCGCCATCCCGCGCAATCAGACTTCGCCCCACCCCATATTTGACCACGGTTCCAGGAGCAATATTCAAATCCGTTCCCGCTCCAGTAACATTCACATCCGCCAAAATCACATACGTATTCCCATCAACCCAGTTTTGATCCACAGAAATATTCGAATCAAACGTGCACACGTTGTTGGTATCACCGCACGAATTCGCGGCAAAAACATTTGAAAGAACGACCAGTAGCCCCAATAAAACAAATAAACGCATGAACCAAAAAGGTTGTTTTGAAATAAAAGGGTTTGTTTTAAGCCCAGTCACCCAAACGCGACTGGCTTCCTTTTTGATTCAAGGCCTTGTCGATTTTTTGAAGCACGGACTCCACGCGGTCCAAAGAAAAATCATGCTGGTCCACCAAAAACGAGCGGATTTTTTCTTTTTGCGGCGCGGAAAACGACAAATCGAACTTGTCGGTGTGAGACGGGTTCAAAAAAATCGATTCCACTTCGGCAAAATCAAAATTCGGTGTGAATTCCGTATACGAAACGATTTCGTCAAACGAATTGCAATTCTTCACGATTTTCAACGCGGTTTTCGGACCGATTTTCGGGAATTTTTCGTTAAAATCCGTTCCCACCAGAATTCCAAGCCACACGAGTTTTTGCTGCGAAATCCCGAGGGTTTTCAACACCGAATCCAGTTCCAGGTATTCCGGTTCCACCTCGATATAGGCGTTTCGACCCGGAACCTTTCGCTTGCCCGAAAACGCGAGGTTTCGCACCAGACGGCTGCAACCAAACAACAACGCGTCATAATCCTGGCTGACTCCGGCGTACAAATCGCCTTTTGAAACCAAATACGAAATCTCGGCTTCGCCTTCGCTTGGCGCCTGAATAATCGGATACCCCAATAATTGAATCAGTTCTTTGGCGCTATCCACGATTTCGGGAGTCAAACGCGTGGACATGGAACCGAATTTTCGCGCGCCTTCCAGATCCCCGTCGGCTTTGGCTTTCTCGAATTTTTCCTTGGCATCGGTTCGAATCCGGTTACGCGCGTCCAAAGTCCTTGATTTTAATTCGGGGGGTTTTCCGTCAAAAACAAACACCGGCTTGATGCCTTGCTCGACAATGCTGGCCGTGCGATACAGCAACCCCGTCAAATGACTCGTGACAAAACCACGGGAATCCATCAAGGGATTTCCATCCATAGACCGAATATTCGTCAAAAACTGATACAGCATGTTATAGGAATCAAAACCCACTTTTCGACCGGATAATTCGGATAATTCCAACGGCCTGCGCGGAATCAATTCCCCAATCGGCGTACCCACTTCATCACCAGACAGAAAAACAGGAACAAAAAGGTTTTTATGGATAACAAAAAAAATAGGAAAAAAAGGGGTTTTTAGGTCAACTGATATTTCCCCGTAATCACGGTATCCGGATTAATCGTCACGCCTTTTCCGCCTTCAATGAGGTATTCCACGACTTTTCGGTCGAAGTTTTCTCCCCGAAGCTTGAAAATTTCCATGGCGCGTCCCCGCGTACCGTTTTCGTACAACACATTGTAAATCGCGATAATTCCGTCCGACAAAAAGCTCACGGCTTCCTCATTATCGCTGCCGGACCCTTTTCCGATGTGCGTCGGGTTTGCGGATTCACGGATCAAAAACGAAGTGATGTTATGCGATTCAAGATATCGGAACAATTGTTCCATGTAAATACGGAACCGGTATTTTTCCCCTGAAAACGCGGACGAAATCGAAGTCAACGAATCAATCAAAACGAAATCCGGCGTAAACTCCGTTGGAATCAACACCGGCTGCACGTCGATCAACAATTCTTTTTTGGCTTCCGAAAGCAACGCTTCGACACTACGCGCGATATCAAGGGCGTTAAACCGCTTGATCAACAACAAGCCGTTTTTTTCAAATTCTGTCGGGTCAAAACCGAACTGGTGCATGTGGTCCCGCAAACGGTCTTCGCGTTCTTCGAAGCTCATGTACAGAACTTTTTTTCCAACCTGGCAAAGATTTACGCCTGTCTGAAGACACAACAAGGTTTTTCCGGAACCGGGTCCGCCTTCAATCAAAATCGCCGACCCCACGGGGATACCATGATCCATCATCTTATCCAAACCCGGAATCCCCGTCAAGAGATATCCATTCGAAATTCCAGCCGTTGTTTGTTTTACCATTTTGAATCACGCACCTGTTTACTTTAACGCTATTTGGGTTTAAATTTTTTTGCAATGAACGATAAATCCACCATTTTGGCATGCCGCTCTTCTTCCATTAAAACCGCAAGTTGTCGACCAATATCCCGCAACATGTCCGAAAAAACCTCGATCCGGATATGATACAAGCGCTCCGGCATCGAACCCTTTACAAAAAAATCTTCCTGGGCCTTTTTAATCTCCGATTTGATGGCTTCGCGCTCAAGTTCAAGCGACTTAATCTTGTTCCAAATCAAGTAATGCCGCAACCAACTCGATAACAGCAAATACCCGACCACCAAAACCAGGATACCGATGAGAATATTCACCTTGTTGTTATCCAACGTCGTCACCAGATTCGAGGTAGCGGCTTCCGCAGCGGCCCGGGCCTTGGTATCAAAAGACTGCAAATCCACGATCAATTCTTGTCCTTCCACCGCCAATTCAATGGCTTTCTCGTACCGCTCGTCTTTCAATTCGCCTTTGGCTTTGGACAAAACCTCTTCAACCGGAACAGGATCTATTTCGCTTCGAACCTCCTCCAATTTGCGTTCAAGCACCCCAATTTCGTCTTTGGCCTCAAAAGCCAGTTCCACCAACCCAAACAATTCGGTTAACTTGGATTTGGAAGCCGAAAAATCCGCGATCCGGGTTGTTCGAAGCTTTTCTTTTTCAGCTTTGAACTGTTCCGAAACAACGATTAAACCATCCGAAACACGCACCGTCGTCAAGTCCTGAGAGCGCATCTCGAAAATCGAGGATTCAAGCTTAGAAATTTTTTCCGTGATTTCGGCGATTTCGGGAAACCGCGAAAAATTCACGTCCGCTTGGTTTCGATCCTGCGAATTCACATCCGCGAAAAAAACCTGGGCACTGACCGCGGAAAACAACACAAAAAACGCGAAACATGCCAACAAAACTTTTTCCATTTTACCCATTCTTTTTCACCGTCATTTCAATACCGTGTATACGACTTTCCAAAAAGGCGAGAACCAACCGTGATACATTCGCGAATACTTTTTGGTGTCCTCCATTACAATATCCTTTTCCACTTTCGAATACCGACTTAGCAAGGATTTGGTTTTCGCATCATAAATACGCGAATCCAACACACCCCGATTAAAATAATCGTTTTGCGCGCGTTTTAACTCCCCCAGCAAATGATCCCGTTCAATCTTCAATTTATTAACTTTTCTCGTAAATTTAAACATGTTAATTCGCTCGGTATCCATGGCGATCGTCTTTTCAACCGTCTGCGCGATTTTTCGCTCATAATGCGCCAACGCCTCATAATACTCCGCCATCGACGTCTTCTTCTCCAAAAAACACGCATCCTGCGCGGATTTAATAAGCCCGAGCAACAGCCCTTCTTCGGCGCGCAACAACTTCACCCGCTGCAGCAACCACCAATACTTACCCACCATCCACGACAGCCACAACAACAAAATAATTACGATCCCAACCACCGCAATCGCCTGGGAATTCTTCACCGCAAACGCCGTTACATTAAAAGCACCCTTCGTTTCCAACGCAAAAACCGATTCCGCATCCTCCAACCGCTGCAACGCCTTCTCAAACTCCCCCCGCATAAAAGCCAACTGCGCCAACGAAATCAAACGCGCCGTCTTAGGCGTCTCAACCCCATCCCCCGCAAACCTCGCAATCGCCACCCCCAACGCATCAAGCCGATGGTTTACATCCACGGCCAAATTATAATCCAGCTCGATTCTTTGGACAATTTCTGATGCTTCTTCATACTTGGTATCTGAATACAGTGTAATGGCTTCCGAATTCAACTCAAGCAACGCGTCCACAGTCCAGCCGTTTGCTCGCATCACCTCAATCTGAGCACGCGCCGAATCCAATTGCTCACGCGCCATTCCCCGATCCACCTCCCGAACCACCAACACCAACTGCCGACGCTCCTTAAACGGCCGCGCAATCCGAATCACAGGACCCACCCGATCCAACAAAACACCCTCAATCGTAAACTCCAACACATGCTCCCCTTTCGTAAAATACGCCGGCGAAGAAATTTCAACCGTCACCGACTTCTCCTGACCCGCGTCCAAATCACCCAAATCCACTGGATACACGCGAAGATACTTCGACAACAAACCCGAAACCGATACATTCAAATCCAACAAATTCAAATCATCCTCAACAAACGGATTCTTAATCGTAACAAAAAACTTCGAATCGCGTCCGCGCAACAACTCAAACCGATCCGTCGTCGTCCGAAAAAAAGCCTGGGCCTTCAACGGATCCGACGTCAAACCACCGCCACCATCGCCACCACCGCCTAAACCGCCGCCACCGCCACCGCCGCCACCGCCGCCCCCTTGATCGTCCGCAGGCGGGGCGGGATCATCCTCGCCGTCATCCACCACCACTACCGTCCCACTCTGCACCACAATCACGGGAACCGCCGCCGAACGGGTCTTAGCCGCGTTATTATCACAACACGTCGCCGTCGCCGTAATCGTCTTAGAACCCGTCGCCGCAGCACTCGCAATCGAAACCGTGATCGAATTCGTCAAAGAACTATCCACCGCCAACGCGGTACCGGTCGAAACAGTTGCCGTGCCGCTGGTAATCGTCCAATCGCTTGGAATCGTCCATGCCAACGCGGGCGTATTCGCATCTGCATTTCCTTTGTTGGTTAATTTGGCAATGAATACTTGCCCCGTATCGCTTTGCAAAACACTGGCCGCATAATCCGTAATCTCCACCAACAAAAACGGACCCCCCGCACTACTTACAATCGTTGCCACCGCAGTATGAACAGTCGGAGTCGCAAGCGACGAACTCGGCGTAACCGTAAACGTAATCGTGTCACTGCGCTCCGAACTCTTCGTCGTCACCGAAAGCGCAGTAACCACCGACTGACCCGGCAACACACTCGCCGTCGAAAAACCCGACGAACCCACCACAACCCCATTTCCAAAAACCTTCGAAGGCGCATCCCAATTCGACTTGATTAAAAACGTGAGCGCAATATCCCCATAATTCGTGAGATTTAGGTCTCCTACAGTTACATTCGTGTCCAACAAACCCGAAACCGCATCAAACACCGCCGGGGTACGGACCCAATTGTAATCCAAAAACGCATGGAATTGGTTCGCACTCGAAATAGTCGAATTGCCCGCAGTGTCCGTAACCGAAACCCGATACTGAAACAACAAATTCAGATCGGACGGAATCGAATACGAAACGAAATAATTCCAATTATAATCACTCGGATGATTCGAGAGCACCATGTCGATGTGATTCCAATCACTCCACGTGGAATTCACATCGTAATACCAGCGCACCTGCAAATTAATATCCGAAATCGCCGAATACTCCGTGACATTCGCATCAATTTGAATCGTCGAACCCGGATCCACCAACGCATTCGAATCCGGAGAATGATTCAAATCCCAAACCAACGGACCCGAAAGATCGGAAACAGTAAAACTATGCACAAAACTCGTCGCATTCGACGCAATATCCGTCACCGTAAAGTTCGCATCCACATTTCCTGCATTCAACACATTTCCATCAATCACATAATTCGGAGTCGCATTCAAATCCGAATACGACAACGTAGACGACACATTAAGATCCGCCCCGGTCACCTGAATCAACACCGACGTAATTCGCAAATTATCCCCGGTTTGCGCCCACACATTCACATCCACCAAATCATTAATATCAAACGGGGAATGGTTCGCATCCGAAACCGTCGGAGCCGACGTATCGTTCGTCCGCGTAGCACCCAACGAAATCGTGACCGGCGACTTTAGCCCATATAACAATGCATTCAAATCCTGGCTCTGTGACCAAGGATTAAAAACACCGCGAACCAGACGCGTGTTAAACTGCGACGAAGTCGTCACCGCACCTGTGTACAACCGATGGACCAGGTATTCATACGCCGCATCGTCAAAAAAATCAGTGGCAATACTCGCCGCAGGAGTCGTCGAACGCTGCAAAAAAATCGTTCCAATACCATCCAGCGAACTCTGCTTATACGCCGCCCAATAATTAATATCCCCCATTGTGGCCACACCAGAACCCGCACCCGAAGAAACCGCAGAATCCGTAATCACATTATTCTTAAAATACGCAAAACGCGAAAAAGAACCATCATCCAGGAAAAAATAATCGTCATACAAATAATTCCACGTTTGACTCAGCTGGGGTCGCACGTTCACATCCACCAAAAAAAACGGTTGCTTGGCAAAAAAATGATACGTCAAATTATAATCCATCGACTGATCAATACCCGAAACAAACAAACGCGAATACACCTCTCCATTTTCATCCAACCGAACCGTCGGCGCAGTAACCGAAGTCGGCGAATAAGTCGTCACACCCGCTTTTGCTTCAGGAGAGTTTTGCATCGGAATCGAACCCGCCAACGGCTGATTACGCCCGGTTTTACTCCAAATCTGGCCAACCAAACCGCCTTTGTTGATATCGACCCTTGCAGAAAACAACGAATTCGAATACAAATAATTCGAATCCACCACACTCAAATTCAAATCAGCCCCATAAAAACCAGGAGCATCAGAACGCGTATAATTCACAAAAAAACGCCGCAGTTCTCCCCGGTTCATGCTGGCCAAAAACACCAATCGCCCGTTTTCAACATCGTTTCCCGACCCATTCGCATCCACCAACTGGGCCGGAACCTCCAAATAGGAATCTCCATTAAAATCCACCACGCGAACCGCAGTTTGATTCGTCAAATAATTAAAATCAACCTCCGACTCCACCGGCCAAAACCAACGCGCCATAAGATTTGGTTCCATAACATTCAAATCAAAACGAAAAGGAAAAATATTATTCACATCATCCGTATACCCATCCAACCAAACCGACGAACGAAAAAAAACATTGGTAAAAGTCTTACCCGACAACTGAACCGAATACCAGCCCTTATTCCCATCCACCGTATACGAATACTGCGCACGATTACGATCAGACAACGGAGCAGAATTCATGTTGGCCGCAGCCACGTGAACCACACCATTCGCATCCGTGATTGAAATCTGGGGAACACTCGCAAAATTCCCATCCACTACAATATTCACATCCTGACCAAAACCAAAAAAACTACGTGCATTCCCGTCCAAAAAAGTACGAATAACAACCGGCGGAATACCAAAAATCAAAAAATTAAAATCCGACGAATCCGTTGCAGACAACGCACCCACCGAACCCGTCAACACCACAAAATAATTCCCATCCGCAATCGAAGAAGTATCCCACGCGAACGAACACTCGAACACCGGACCACTCGAACACGAAAAATCATCCAACACCTGCGAAACAATCTGGGTACCACCAGACGCCGAAGTCGAATACGCCAGCACGGCGGTCAGGGTCGAAGACGAACCCAATGCCGATTCGAAATTGAAATCAATGGATTGGGTTCCGGTTAAGCTGTTTGAGTCGCTTGGGGAAACGACTCTTACAAACGGCGCATTCTGATCGTAATGATACCCAATATCCATTTTGCCCGAATCCAACTTATTCGAGTTTTGAACGGTCCGACTAAGGAAAAATGCGTTGACATCCACACCCCCGGTGTCCACCAGCAATCCGCCACCGCCGGCATCCGAATTAAGCAAAAAATTGCGATCGGATTCGTCCCCGAGAAAAGGCTCCACCGAAAAACCGGTTTGCGAGTTCACATCGCCTTCATGCTGGTTTGCCGCGCCTCCAATCGTTCCAATCTCCCAAAACGCATTGTTTGAAACCGCGCCCGTAATGGTTCCGCTTAAACCGGTTCGAATACGCGCGAAAAGATTTCGGTACACCGAGCCTGAAAACGTTCCGGAATTATAAAGCGCGATCTGAGCCGTCGAATTGAAGTCGTGGGCGGTGTTGTTGTACACCGAACCGCGAAACGTTCCGGAATTATAGAAAAAATAAGGAATAACCGACGCAATCGCTTTGTTTCGCACCGCCAAATTGTTGTAAAAGTTTCCGGTAAACGTCCCACTGTTAAGGAAAACCGTGGTGTTATTGAAATCCAAAAAAAGATTGTCGTAAAAGCTGCCTGTGGTACTGCCCTGAAGATAAATCCCATAATTCAAAGCGGCCGCACGCACATCCGAAATATTATTGTCGTAGAAGTTTCCTGAAAAACTGCCCGCGGTGGATTGCTGGAAGATTCGGCCGCCATACACATTCACGAAATTATTGTCGAAAATACTTCCGGAAATCTGGGCTATGTTGTAGATCACGGCGTACGCGGCGATAAAATTGATGTCTTTGAACAAATTAGAGTAAATGTTTCCGGTGAACGATCCGCCCGCCACATAAATCAAGTAGGATCCCTTTTGGAAATCCGAAAAATTGTTGTCGTGAATATTTCCCGAAAAAGTTCCCGTGGTCGTATAGATCAAGGGGCTTACGTCAGTGGAGTTAAAGCTCACGAAATTGTTATCATGCACGTCACCCGAAAAAGCCCCTTGACTGTAAAAAAAATACGAACCGCCCGTGGTGTAATCGAACCCCCATCGGTTAAAATGATTATACGCGATCGAACCGGAAAAAACCCCGTTATTGTAAATGGTGTATTGGTTGTTGAGGGAATGATTCATATCGGTAGCCGTGTTATGGCAAAACGTACCCGAAAAAGTCCCGGCGCTGATTTGAATCAAACGAAGATTATTGACGTCCCGAAACGTGTTGTGACAGAGGCTTCCCGACATGACACCGGAAGCATTGTTCAGCAAAAACCCGCCTTGGTAGGAAATCGCGTTAATCGCATAAAATACGTTTTGATTAATATCGCCGAAAAACGTGGCTGGTGCAGTATACGCGATGCCCCAAGAAGCCTGTTCCATTCCAAAATTATTGTCATGAATACTGCCGGTAAAATCCCCCGCCGTAAACCCGATGGCATAGCCCGCCAGGAAAAGCGTAAAATTGTTGTCAAAAATCTCCGATGAAACCGGACCACCCAGGAAATTAAACGCGAACATGTTCGACCCGCTGGCCCCGTTGTAATCCACGTGATTGGCGTTAATTCGCCCCGAAACCTCGCCGGAACTTCCGTGATACAACGCGAAGGTTCGATGCAGCCAAAGATTATTGTCGTAAATAGGCGCCGAAAAATCCCCCGCATAAACGGTGCGAATCATATAGCCGCCCAACAAGGCCGAAACATTGTTGTCATGGAACTCGCCGGAAAAACTTCCGCCAAACAAAATCATGTCATACGACGTGGACCCATTCAAACCGTTAAAATCGAACCGATTGTTGTACACGTTAATATCCGCGGCCGTCGTGGTAGTGACATACAATCCGCGCGCGTTGAAAAGATTCACATCATTGTCATAAAACCGTCCCGAAAGACTCCCCGCAGCCATGTACAGGAAATAGCCGTTGACCCACAGATTCACGTCGTTGTTAAAAATTTCACCCGAATAATTCCCGTTCAAATACATCGAGTAAAAACCCCCCGCAACGGTATTGTGATCGATGATGTTTCCGTGCATCCAAAAATTCTGATCCGACGTGGTAGTGGAATAAATTCCGTACGCCAGAAAAGCCGTGACATTGTTGTCCCGAAACACACCCGTAAACGCGCCCGCTGGAGGAATAAACACCGCGTACGCGTAATTGCGATCCAAAATATTGTTGTCATAAATCGCGCCGCCATAATTCGAATCGACTCGGATGCCGTAATACCCGCCCGCCGTACCCCACCCGTTCACGTCAATCGTGTTATGGTAAATGTTGGTGTCGCTGTAGGTTCCTGAAATCGAAATTGCGGCAGCCGTATACACGTTGCGGTCAAACCGACTGAAATTCGAATCATGAATACTCAAAATCGGCTGATTCAACACGATCCCATTGGTCGCATGACGCACATTCAAAAAAGAAAAACTGTCACTGGTCGTCATCCCCGCATCGGGAGCGATGCTGATGGCGACGTTATAGTCCTGCGAACCCGGAGTACCCGAACAACCCGTCACCGCGGACGTGTTGCTTCCAACGGTTTGATCCCGACACGAAGTAAACGTAATCGGATGCGTCGAATTTCCCTCCGCAATAATCCGAGCACCATTCGTCACCCGAACCCCCGCGGCAATCGTCCCCGCCTTCATGCCTTTAATCGTCGCCCCGGGAAAAATATTAAGATCAACCCCCGACCCACTCACTGTCACCAGAGCCGACAAGAGATACGTATTCGCGTCAATAAAATTCGTGTCCGAAGAAATCGTTCCGCTGACCACACACGTATTGTTGGTGTCACCACAGCCGACACCCGCCAAAACACCCGAAGAAAAAAACAGGACAAAAAGAGCAAGCAAAGGCACTATTGTATTATAACGTCCCCCCATGCCACAGTAAAAGCAAAAAAACTATTTAAATGTACGGGTCACGGATTAAACCACAACTAAAGCGTTTTCCACAACAAAACCCAATTAATAAAAACACTTGACACCCATTTATGTCTATGGATTTTGCTGTTTTTCTCGCCGCAGCACTCGTGATCGCGTTTGTCACCACCTATCTCATCAAGCGGTACACCAAACACCCGACGTTTTACGTCATTTCGATCATCAAAACCGATCGGTTCAACCCGATTTTCGACTCGCTTAAACACCACAAGATCCTCGAATACCTCACGATTTTCGGATCCATTCTCGGATTCGGCGCGTTCGGATTCGATTTTTTCATCGGAAACAAAATCAAATCGCTTTGGCAGCGAATCGCCGTGTTTTTGATCGTTACCGTGGTGTTAAGCGCGGGTTTTTACTTTCTTTTCGGACCATTTTTGGAAGCAAGCGTCGTCATCCCGATCCCCAACGCCTGGCCGCTTGCAATCGCGTTTGGACTCGGCGGATTTTCGTTCGCCATTTCGTTTTTTCTTTTGATTCTCGCGTTTCACATCGTTGGAACCTATTCTGCCGGCGGAAAAACCTGCCCCAGCATCGCGCCGGTGCTCCCCGGAATCGAAATTCCGAATGTGGATTTTACCCCGCCTTGGGAAGCATGGATCTCCATTTTCCTGATTCTGGTTATTCACGAAGCAGCGCATGGTTTTTTGGCCCGCCGCCACAACGTGCCCATCAAATCCGCAGGCATCATTCCGTTCGGACCATTTCCCATCGGCGCGTTCGTCGAACCCGACGAAAACGAAATCCATCGCATGGAACCCGAAAAAGCCGTTCAGATTTTTGCCGCCGGACCCACGTCCAACATCGTTTCCATGCTGGTTATCGGAGCGATCGCGATCCTTGCGACCATGCTGATTTTCACTCCATTGGTCACGCCATACCAGAATTACATTCTAGAAAACCGCTACAGCGGAATTCAAATTTCAAGCGTAGACGAAAACGTGATGTTTTGCCGAACCGCGTATCCCAGCCCCGCGTTCGAAGCCGGAGTCGAAAAAGGATCGGTCCTGCGAAAAATCAACGACCAACCCGTCAAAAACGAATTCGACTTGCGCACCGCGGTTCTGACCAATGCCGGACAACCCGCCAAATTTCAATTCGAAAAAGACGGTCGCATCACCGAAAAAACAATCACTCCGAACAAACTCGGGCAATTCGGATTTCGATTCCAAGCGCTTTCAAACCCACAATACGTGGCCCCGCCCGAGTACCAACAAATCGCTTACGGCTTTTACGCGCTGATCGTAAGCATCGTCGCATGGTTTTTACTGCTTAGTTTTTTCGTCGCGATTTCGAACTTTTTACCCATGGTCCCGTTTGACGGCGGACGCATGGCCGAACTCATCTTCGCGCCCTACTTCGGATTCATGAAACTAAACGAAGAAGACACCCGAAAATTCGTCAAACGATTGTTCTTTTGGATCATGGTTCCGATCCTCTTGATCAACCTGCTGCCGCTGTTTTTGTAAAAAAAAATTACTATTTTTTGAAGTACTCGTATCCGATCGCGCCCAAGGCTAATACAATCACGCTAATTGAGACCCAAAGTATGGGATCGGATTCCGAAACCGGTTCTAATTGCCGTGAAATCTTTGAACAAACACCTTGCTTGCACACACTTCCGATGTCACACGGCTCTCCTTCGGGCAACTGTCCCCCATAACACTGGTTTTGAATACAACGGGAAATCGAACACGCGGAAGAAACCCCGCAATCCGAATCGCTTTCACACGCCTTGTTCTGCGGAATAAGCGGAACCGTGATGGGATTCTGGCTTCCTGTGGGACTTGGAACATTGACATTCAGGATTTCTCCCGGTTGTCTCCCGCAGTCCGTTGGACACGTGCGATCCGATTCTTGCACATCGCAAATCCCGTTTCCACAACCAATGGCACAATCAAACGGACACGAAAAATTATTTTCCGTGTGCGTGCAAGACCGATCCCCGCAAACGTTAGGACAATCCAGCGGACACACGACCGCGTTTTCGTCGGGTTCACATACATTGTTCGGACACACAAACCGCGGACCACCCGCAATACCTGAACCTGGCCGCGCAATCAACACGAAAATCCGGCGAGTGGTTTCACGATTTCCAACCAAATCCGTGGAATTAAAATCAATCGCCCAATTTCCATCGCTTGTGATCAAAATATTTGAATCAAACGTCTGCCAAGAACCCATGGAAACGCTTAGGCCAGCGTCAGAATCCACGCGATACTGCGTGGAACCGCAACCCGCATCAGAATCCGTACACGTCAACACCACGTTCGCGTCCGTTGCCTGAGTCCCACCATTATAATCCGCGGTCGTAACGGGGGCAGTGGAATCAAAGTCCCGTTCTAAAAGATAAATGACCCCCGCGTCGGTTTTTCCGTTCGTATCCGCGTCGCTTCCAACAAACAGAAAATCGTTTGCGTACGCGTCATCACCTAAATTCTGGAAAAAAAATCCTGGCGCGCCACCGGAACTCCCCAAAGTGTCGTTTGGAGCCCCGAAAAAAGTCGCGCTCGAAGACGACGCCACATTAATGTCAAACAAGCCGGATAACGAATCGATTCCTTGAATGGCATACACGGCACCATTAGTGGTTCCGCCGTTAAAATCCGCGGTCGTGGACGTAATCAACACGTCGTTCGCAAATGAACCGTTATCCAGATTCACCACTTGGGCTCCCGAAACCACGGTATTGGAACCCAACAAGTCGCTTGCTCCGGACCCATACCAAGCCGCTGAAAAATTTTCCGAAAGATTCATGTCCACGGTTCCCGACAACTGATCCACACCAAGCAACATGTACACAATTCCCGCATCCGACCGGTTGTTCACGTCCGCATAGGGCACGGTCAACAAAAGATCATTGGAATATGCGCCGCCATCCGCATTCAACACCTGAACCAATTGACCATTCCACGCATACCCCAGATAATCATTTGACGACGCGCCGATCCATCGAACCGAATAACCGGAAGAAAGATTCAAATCCTTGGCACCGGACAAAGAACCGATATTTTTGATCAAATACACCACTCCAGCGTCCGTTCGGCCCAACACGTTTCCATACATGGCGGAAAGAATCAAATCATCCTGAAAACCCGTATTGTCCAAATCGATTAATTGAAAACCAGGTCCATAAAAACCGTTTATCGAGGTTCCGGTTCGACCCACGGAGTCCCCCGGTTCCCCGCCTTCCCATCGCACGTCAAAATTGATCGAATAATTAAGGTCTTTTACGCCGGACAACGCATCGATGTTCTTCATCAAATAAAAAGCCCCGTTCCACTGCCGACCGCTGACCGAAGCATATTGCGCGCTGATCACCAAGTCGTTCGCATAGGCCCCTTCGTCAACGTTCACCAAGCGAAATCCTTCCCGGCTGGCCCACGTCCAACCCAAATTGTCGTACTCAGTTCCGCCATTCCATCGTACGTCAAAATGATCCAATGAATTAAGGTCTTTTGACCCCGACAAACCATCCACGTTTTTCAACAAATGAACCGTTCCACGCGTGCTCTTGGCGCCCACAGTCGCGTTAGTCGAACCCACCAATAAATCATTGGCATAAGACCCGTTATCGACGTTCACGACTTCGACTCCGGTCATGTTTTTTGAACCTGCGCCTCCAAACAACGCCGAATTTTCCGCGCCGCTCCAGCGAACATCAAAATTATCCAGATTACCCATTCCGCGGGTACCTGAAAGCGATCCCGCGTTCTTGATCAGATAAACCGCTCCGTTATTGGTTTTGGAATTCACATCCGCATAAAACGCGGTAATAATCAAATCATTTGCGGTTCCGTTTTCATCAATGCTCGCCACCTGAATGGAACGCCCCGAATTATCCGATCCAAAATAATCCGATGTCGAAGCCCCAAACCACGCCACGGAATAATCGCTTGGATTGTTCAGGTCATTAGCGCCCGTTACCGCGTCCACATTCAGGATCAAGTACACAGCCCCCGCGTTGGTTATTCCGTTCACGTCCGCGTTGGGGCTTGCAAGAACAAGGTCATTCGGATAGGCTCCGCCATCCGTATTCGCTACAATAATTCCGGTGCCGCCGTTATTCGTGTAACCAAGTTGCGCGGTTGCGGTGGCGCCAAACCAAGCGGCGGAATAATTCGCCGGATTCGCAAAATCAAAAGAACCGGACAACGAATCGATGTTTCGAACCAAATAAACCACGCCCGCATTTACGCGCGTGGAACCGAACATGTTCGCGTCCGCAGACTGGCTTGGAATCAACAGATCGTTCGAATACGCGCCGCCGTCAATGTTGGTTAAAATGAAATTGTGTCCAAAATTTTCCTGCGAGCCCAAATAATCCCCGGTTCCATGCCCGTTAAAACGAACATCGAAATTGTTCAAATTTGAAAGATCCTTTACTCCCGAAGTGGAAGAGATGTTTTTGATCAAATAAAGCGCGCCAACGTTTGTTTTTCCGTTGACGTCCGCGGAAGGACTGTCAATCAACAAATCATTGGACACCGCACCCCCGTCAATATTTTCGATTCGAATGGAAGACTCTCCGTACAGGATGTAGCCCGTTTGATCCGAAGCCGCACCGCCGTTCCAGCGGGTTTGAAAATTCGTTGCGTTGTTCAAGTCGATCGAAGCACTTTGGACTACCGAAGAAAATGCCAAAAAAGCGATTAACAGGAAAAAAAACAGTTTCATTCAAGATAATTCGGATCCTGATTATTTAAACGTATGCGGAAAAAAATTCGAAGGCGGGAGAGTCCAGTTGGATTCTTCCACGCCATTCACGAAGGAAAATTTAGATGAAATCAAGTCCCCATTCTTTCTTGGGTTTTGCGACTTTTTCGGGTTGATCCGTTTTGATGTACGGCGAGTGCACTCCAGTGAAAATCGTGATGACTTCAACGCGGTTCTGGAACGTCGGGTCGACACGGGCTCCCCAGATGACGGCCGCTTTCGAATCCATCTGATCGGTGAGCATGGTTCCGATTTCGTTTGCTTCACCCAACGTCAATTCCGGTCCTCCGGTAATGTGAATAAGGGCTCCGGTTGCTCCGTTGATGTTGACATCGAGCAATGCATTGTTTAAGGTGTCTTCGACGACTTCATTGACGCGGTCAACCGATTTTGATTCTCCGACAGCGATAACGGACAATCCTTTGTTGCTCATGATCGAGCGGACATCCGCGTAGTCGAGGTTGATCAAGGACGGTTGCGTGATGGTTTCAGTGATTCCGCGAACGGTTCGCGCGACGACTTCGTCCGCAACCTTGAACGCGTCTTGCATGGGCAAGTTCGGTACGAGTTCAACAAGGCGGTTGTTGTCGATCACAACGACGGTATCGGTTGCTTTTTGCAACGCGCGTAATCCTTCTTCGGCTTTGGTCATTCGGGCGCGTTCGAGCGAGAACGGATAGGTGACCATGGCGATCACGATCGCGCCTTGTTCTTTTGCGATTCCGGCAATCAAGGGAGCTGCACCGGTTCCGGTTCCTCCGCCCATTCCTGCCGCCAAAAACAACATGTCGATTCCGGACAGCACTTCTTCCAATGCAGGTCGCGAAATTTCAGCCGCTTTGGCTCCGATTTCGGGGTATCCGCCGGCACCAAGACCGCGGGTCACCGATTTTCCGATCAAGATTTTGGTGATCTGATCGTTGATAATCGCCAGGTGTTGCTTGTCGGTGTTCACGGCGACCAATTGGGCACTGGACGTTCCAAGGGTTGCGAGACGGTTAACGGTGTTACATCCGGCGCCTCCGACTCCGACGACCATAATTTTTGGTACGCCGAATTCTTCGATTTTGTCCTCGGCCATGGATTGTTTGGCCTGGACGGCATCTGAAATAATGGACTTCATGTTCTGTACCTCTCTGTGGTGTTATTGCCGGAAACCAGTCCGGGCAAAAAACTGTTTATACTTACACACATCCTCCTATTTATACGTTTCATTCCAAAAACAGAGGAATATTAACACTCCGAATCAAAAAACAGACCTTGTTAAGCTTTTTTTCCTTAACAACCACCAAAAAAATAGTAATAAGCGTAGATATTTCTCTAAAATAGAAAATACATGTAGTAATAAGCTTATTTTTGAATGAAAAGCAGGCCTAAGCGCACAAAGAAAAAGAAAAAGATTTTTTGGGCTTTAAAATTCAAAAAGAGTTACGGAGAAACCACAATTGCCTTAATGCGACGAATCCCCGCCGCAACGCCTTCTTCTTTCGTAATTTTGAACCCGCCAATTTCCCGGGTGTTCGTAACATGCGGACCGCCGCACAATTCTTTCGAAAACACTTCCTTGGTTTTCGGATTCCACACGGTATACACCTTGACATGGTCACCATACTTTTCCTCAAACACGCCCATGGCCCCGCTTTTCTTGGCTTCTTCATACGGCAAAATTTCCATCTTGACTTCCAAGCCCTCCGAAATCATTCGATTCACCAAGGCTTCCACTTGCTTTAATTGGTCTTCGGAAACTTTTTGCGGATTCGGAAAATCAAACCGCAAGCGTTCCGCCGTAATATTCGATCCTTTCTGAAACACATGCGGCCCCAGCACTTTTCGCAACGCCGCGTTCAACAGATGCGTGGCCGTATGCAATTTCGTGGTTTCCTCGGAATGATCCGCCAAACCGCCTTTGAATTTTTGCTCCGCGCCTTTTCGCGACAAATCCTGATGTTCAGTCAACAATTTCTGAAAACCATCCAAGTCCACTTCAAGGCCTTTCTCGCGACAAAGCTCTCCGGTCATCTCCGGCGGAAACCCGTAACTCTGATACAAATCAAAAACGATCTTGGCATCCAATGTACGATCCGAAGATTGCTTCACGGAATCCAGGGCTTTTTGCAGCACCGTCATTCCACGCCCCAACGTATCGCGGAATTTCTTTTCTTCCTTGTCCAATTCGGAAAAAATAAACGACTGGTTTTTGCCCAGTTCCGAATACACGGAACCAAACTGGCCGACCACGACTTTCGCGACTTCCACCGAAAAATCCTTTTCGATCCCCAGGTTTTTTCCGTGCCGAATCGCGCGACGAATCAACCGACGCAACACATAGCCTTGATCCGTGTTCGACGGGCCAACACCTTTGGAATCCCCCAAAATAAAAACCGCGCTTCGCATGTGATCCGCGACAATGCGGCCAGACGAAAGATTTTTTTCAAACAAACCCGCACCGGAAAGCGATTTTATTTTTTGCATCAACGGCTTAAACGAATCGATATCGTACACCGAAGACAACCCATTCAACACCGCGACCGTCCGCTCCAAACCCATTCCCGTATCCACGTTTTTTTGCTTTAACGGCTCGAACAATCCATGCGCGGTCTTGTTGTACTGCATAAACACGTCGTTCCAAATCTCGACAAAACGCCCTTTGGAACACCCATCCGAAAACTTCTCCGTCGGAGTTTTTCCAACCAGTTCTCCGACTTGTTTTTGCGTGTCAAAAAACATTTCCGAATCCGGTCCACACGGACCCGTTTGACCCGCCGGACCCCACCAATTATCGGACTTTGGCAAAAAATGAATCCGCTCTTTTGGAATCCCCAACGACTCCCAAATGACCGCGGCCTCGGTGTCTTTGGGAGCATCTTTGTCACCCGCAAAAACCGACACATGCAACCGATTCTGATCCAATCCCAGCCATTTTCGAGAAGTCAAAAATTCGAAACTAAACGCCAACGCGTCTTTTTTGAAATAATCCCCAAGACTCCAGTTTCCCAGCATTTCAAAAAACGTCAAATGCCACGCGTCCCCGACCGAATCGATATCGCCAGTTCGAATACACTTTTGGACATCCGCCAAACGCTTTCCTTGCGGATGCCGCTCACCCATCAAAAACGGAACCAACGGATGCATTCCCGCCGTCGTAAACAACACCGTCGGATCGTTTTCCGGAATCAAAGATGCCGACGGAATAATCGCATGGCCTTTTTCCTTAAAAAACGCCAAATACTTGGATCTTAATTCATTAGACAAAAGCAAAGATCAAAACCCCTAAAAGAAACGGAAAACCGTTATTCAACTACCTAAAAGTATAGAAGAAAAGAATAAAAAAGAGGGTTTCTACCCAATTGCCGAGTGAATTTACGGCCACATAACAAAAAAAGCAAGTCAGCGTACGGTCACAGCAGACGAAACCGTCGTTGTTTTTTCCGTTACGTCGCTTCACACATGAATTTTCCGGAAAACGAGCCATTTCCCGCCGAAACCAGGGCCGTCAGCGTATACGTGTACACCATTGAACTCGCACCGCTCGGCACGATCCATTTCAAATGACCCGCTTGGCTCGCCTCTTTTTTGAACGTCGGCGAGGAAAATACTCGCCAGACAGTTCTATTTACGACCGTGTTTCAGAAATAGGTTTTGGCGTGGCTTTCATTCACGCCTTAAAAGGCCCGGGTTTCCCGTCACGCCGCTCATTTCGTGTTATTATATTCATATTTATTGCCACAGACAATTTAATCAGATAATTCGTATGCTCCGATATCATATGCCAATCCTTGTGGCCGTGAAATATTTCGGATATCCGAACTAACCTGGGTTATTGTGGTGCCCGCGTTTTTAGCAGGACTTGCGGTCATAATCATTAATCCATCATCGCTAGTTCCGATATTCCCATCTCCTCCATATAGATTTATCGCATTCACAAATTGGGGATCTTGTCCAAACAGGCTATTCGCATCGGCATCCGGAAAGCTTTGGAGAAATTCGTCATGGGTCAAATAACCCGGAACGCCGAGCGCAACGAGATAATAAAAATTGATCGTGGGATCATTCGCAAAGTAATACTGGTTATTGGACAAGGCAATCGTTGGCGTGGTCCCGCTCATTTGGGTAACCATCAGCGGGTAACCGCCTCCAATCTTTGTCAAGGGAGTGTAGATAATGTTGTTTTTGAAAGAAATATTGGAAATGTTCTGTGAAGACAAAGTTAACACGCCGTGTGTTGGCGTAGTGAAATAAAAGTTATTGTTTACAAATGAAACATCAGAACTTCCGTTATCGCCCCCACCAATAGACATGAGTGTGAGGTTATCACGGTTTTCGTAAAAAATATTGTTTTTTACAATGCAAGTAGTACAGGAATCGAGTGTTACTCCTGCGGTCGGGTATGTAGCGCTATATTTGTATAAATTATGCAACAAATTTTTTTCAATGGTTACGTTTGAAAATGATTCTGCCGAGGCATATCCTGCATCAATGGTAATCCCAAAGTTGCAGTTGTATACTTGGTTCCCCCGAACGGTTAGATTGTCGTAAACTCCATGTGTGATAAAACAGCTAATAGCGTCGTGAAGTAAGTTATTTTCAACTAAGATATTGGATTTGTATCCTATCCCACCCTGTAAGTAGATATCGTGATCTTGGCTTGTGGATCCATTGTTATAAATATTATTTCCACGAATAACAACGTTACTACAGGAAGAAGCGATTCCTTGCCGACTCGCTCCATGAATCGTGTTGTTCTCAAACAAGTATCCTTCGCAGTCATTCGCATAGACTGCATCATACCCCCCTTGGACCTCACAATTTCTCAAAGTAACAGCGGCCGCACCGTTCCTGATCCAAACAGACCATCCGCCGTCGACAGGTCGTAGTGTACGGTTGATAAATAAATCCTGGAGAGTTATCCCCGTGCCCGCCGGAAGCCGGTCCAAAAAAAATATGGCTGCGTTTTTTTGGTCCGATTGAATGACTTCAGGCCTTGCGCCAGCCCCATACGAACCAATCACAAGGGGATTCACGGTAGTGGACGTAAGAGCCGATATTATTGCATATGCTTGGAATTGTTGTCCGCGTTTTAAAAGTACGCGATCTCCTCCGACAATGTTTCCCGAGTTTATTAAACCAATGGCTTTTCCAAGTGTTGCCCAGGGTCCGTCGGTTCCGTTCCAATCGGACGAACGACCACTCCACGAATCATTACCGTCAATTGAAATATAGTAGATTGCCCCACTTGGCACAATACAATTTTGGACGTTGAAATCAGTGCAGCTGGTTTGGCAAGAAAGGGACCCTCCACTATACCCGAGCGTGATACAGGTTTGGCTGTTCAGGTCTGTTCCGTCGCAGGCTTCGGTTCCTTCTTTGAGATTGTTTCCGCAGGTTTGCGTGGGTGCCGCCACACACGCAGAAGTGCTGAAATCCGTGCAATTTGAAAGACACGCAAGCGTTCCCGAAACAAAGCCCTTCAAAATGCATGTTTGACTGTTCAAATCCGATCCGTCACACACTTCGGATCCTTCCCGACTATTATTGCCACATACGGGGATTACCGGACAGACACCACAATCTTGGCTACAAGAAGAACACGTTTCAGACCCGCTACAGGACCCGTCACCACAGGACAGAGTAGACACCCCTGCAACGTCTTCACCAACCCCACCACTTTCCACTTTACAGTCAGCTGGACAGTTGACCGCAGTTTCGCCGGTGGACAAAACGCATTTTCCGTCGACCACACAAACTGGCGCAGAAACACAATCAGAAGAACACGAGTTTTTGTTTTCACCGATGCTTGATTCACACGAACCATTTCCGTTACAAACCCAGCAATCCAGCAAACAATTGGAAACATCTTCAGTCGATTCACAAACACCGTTGCCGCATTCGGGCACACTCAATGGCGGATTCACGGGGTTGCCAGGATCATCCGAAACAACATTGCCCACAATCCGATTCACATCCGCCTTGAAATCACCCAATTTTTGCGGCGGAACCAAAAAAGGCACAATCACCCAGAAAAAGATCCCTGCCAAAATACCCATTACGAGAATAATAACCAGAATCCGATGAAAAGAAAGCAAAGTCATGTGCAAAATACACAGTTTCTAATAATAAAAATATCGAATCGGTTTAACGGTGCGTAGTAACCGACAAATTCCAGCCGCGATTGACATTGCCTCGGTTGCTAAAAAACTGCCGTAAAACTCCAAGACTTGGTAACTTGAACCAACCGGCGATGGAAAAATAGGAATCGGATAATTGAGGCAGGGGTTCAGGCAATGAAAGATAATCATTTGCACCATCGAATAAAAACTTTCATTGATTAAAGCCGCTAAAACAAGTTTTTTAAACCTTTAACCCTTCTTTTCAATGAAGAAGGGTTGTTTATTGTTGCATCTATTCAACTGACATTTCATCGATTGCCCATTGATTCAGTATCCATCCGAACCCTTTTTGGAAAATAATTCTAATCCAGGCAACGCCATGACGTATGACTATAAAAAAATCGAATCCCACTGGCAAAAAAAATGGAGCAACGCCCAGATCTACAAAGCCCAAACGGACCCCAAAAAACCAAAATTTTACTGCTTAGAAATGTTTCCGTATCCCTCGGGAAAACTGCACATGGGACACGTTCGAAACTACGCCCTCGGAGACACGTTCGCGCGCTTCAAACGCATGCAAGGATTCAACGTGTTATACCCGATGGGCTACGACGCCATGGGACTCCCCGCCGAAAACGCGGCCATCAAAAACAACGCCCATCCGGCGAACTGGACCCAATCCAAAATCAAGGAAATGAAAACCCAACAACAACAAATGGGTTTCTCGTACGATTGGAACCGCGAAATCGCGACGTGTAACCCCGAATACTATCACTGGAATCAATGGATTTTTCTCAAAATGTACGAAAAAGGACTCGTGGAACGAAAATCCGCGACTTCAAACTGGTGCCCCAACTGTCAAACCGTCTTGGCCAACGAACAAGTCATTGACGGCAAATGCTGGCGCTGCGGAACCGTTGTCGAACAAAAAACATTCGAACAATGGTTCTTGAAAATCACCGCGTACGCCGACCAACTGCTAAACGGTTTGGAAACATTACCCGGATGGCCCGAACGCGTCAAAACCATGCAAAAAAACTGGATCGGAAAAAGCCACGGCGTCGACGTATATTTCAAACTCGAAGGAACCAACCAGATTCTTTCCACGTACACCACGCGTTGCGACACCCTGTACAGCGTCACGTTTCTTGCGATCGCCCCCGAACACCCAATGATACCCGAACTTGTTGCCGGAACCGGGCTTGAAGAAGAAGTGCGGTATTTCATTAATGAAACCAAAAAACAAGCCGCGCTTGACCGCGAAAACGAAGAAAAAGAAAAATTCGGCGTATTCACCGGCCGCTACGCCATTAATCCCGTCAACCAGGAACGCGTCCCGATTTTCGTCGCAAACTTCGCACTCATGTACGGCAGCGGAATCGTGATGTGCGATGCCCACGACAAACGCGATTTTCGATTCGCCCGAAAATACGACATTCCGTTAAAATTCGTGATCAGCCCGAACGGAAAACCCATTGAACCCGCGAATTACAACGACGCGTTCACCGACGACGGCATTCTGTTTAATTCCGGCGCCTTTAGCGGACAAAACAACCGCGACGCGTTACCCAAAATGGCGGACTGGCTCGAAAAAAACAACATGGGCAAAAAGAAAATCAATTACAAACTCCGCGACTGGCTGATTTCCCGCCAACGCTACTGGGGCACCCCGATTCCGATCGTATACTGTGCCAAATGCGGACCCCAACCCGTTTCCGAAAAAGACCTTCCGATCCAACTGCCAAACGACGTCAAATTCACGGGCGAAGGAAACCCTCTGGCAAAATCGAATTCCTTCGTGAACACCAAATGTCCCAAATGCCACGGACCCGCCAAACGCGAAACCGACACCATGGATACGTTCATTGACTCCAGCTGGTACTATTACCGCTTTACGACCCCGAACGAAAAAACCAAACCGTTTGATCCCAAAGAAGCGTCGTACTGGATGCCAGTTGACCAATACATCGGCGGCATCGAACACGCGATTCTTCACTTGCTATACGCCCGTTTCTTCAACAAATTTCTTCACGACATCGGACTGACTCAAATCAACGAACCCTTCGCCAACCTGTTCACGCAAGGAATGGTGCTAAACCAAGGACGCGTCATGAGCAAAAGCGCGGGAAACGGAGTCGATCCAAGCGACATCATTGAAAAATTCGGCGCTGACACCTGCCACGCCTACATTCTACACGTCGCCTCGCCCGAAAAAGAACTCGAATGGAGCGACGCCGGCGTTTACAAAGAATTCGAAACCTTAAAACGAATATTCGAATTCGTCACCGAAAAAAAAACCAAAAAGAACGAAAAAACACAACACAATCACAACGATCGATTGATGACCAGCCGCATTCATTCCACGATCCGCCAAAGCACCGAAGACATGAACCAGTTTTTACCCAACAAACACCTCAACAATACCTATCAATTGCTTTTTTGGCTTGAAAAATACGCCTCGGAAACCCCCGATTCAAAAATCCTCGCCGAAGGCACCAAAACCCTGGTGCAATTAACCGCGCCGTTTGCGCCGCACATGGGCGAAGAGCTGTGGAAAACCCTCGGCGAAAAAGAATTCCTCGCAACCGCCCCCTGGCCAACATTCAACCCCCAAATGATCGATGCTTCCGCCGAAGCCGGACAAGCCGAACTCGAACAAACGCTAACGGATATCCGACAAATCCAACAACTCGCCAAAATCGAAAAACCCAAAAAAATAACGATATTCGTTTCCCCGCAATGGAAATGGGAGGCCATGAAAGTCGTGAAAAAAGCGGTTCCCGACAAACCCGACTTCGGAGCCGCCTTAAAAGCGTTGTTTGCAAGCGAATACAAAAAATATGGTAAAGAACTCGAAGCATTCGCCAAACCCGCGGTCAAAGCCGCCAAAGAATTCGATCCGACGCTTACAATCAACGAAACCCATTTGTTTTTAGAAAACAAAAACCAAATCGAAAAAGAATTCGATTGCACCATCGAAGTCATTCCGGCGGAAACCAGTTCAAACCCGAAAGCCAAAAACGCGTTCCCGCTAAAACCCGCGATTTTAATCGAATAAAACGATTAACTGTACTGCGAAGGACAATCCGTTGGACACGACAACTGGTTTTCTCCCACGGTCCGATCACAGCGATCGTTTCCATTGCACGCAAAACAATCCAACCAACAATTCTGCCGGGATTCACCCACATCACACGTGCCGTTACCACAATTATCCGAATAAGAAATCGGTTTTGGCAATTGAGGCGAGGGAACGGAACGCTGGACATGCAACTGGAACAACACCAGTTCGTTTCGAAACGATTCTAGCCGAGCAACCGGGATGACAAAAGGCGCCGCGAACAAGAAAATAACCGCAGCAATCACGGCAATCAAGAAAATTCTTCGAAAACGATTTTCCCATAACTCGACTTTGGACGGTTTTGGAGAAACAAACACCAAATCTTCGGACACAAAAAACCCCTATACCACTAGGAAAAGGAACCTAGACCCATAAATACTTTTCTTTAATCAACAAGGAAACGGTTATAAAGAAAAAAAACAACAATGAAAGAATGAAACACGTCTTAATCCTCTTTTTTGTCCTTTTATCGGCTTTCATGTCTTTTTCCCAGGAACCCGCTTGCGGAAACGCGGTGTGCGAAAGCGGCACCGGAGAAGATTACGGTACCTGCAACGCGGATTGTGAAACCCCCAAAATCGTGGAAGTAACGATCCTAAGTCCGACGCCCAACCAAAGCTTTGTTCGCGGCGACAAAGTCATCGTACAAGCCAAGTTCAACGCGGATTCGGTCCGGGATTCGATTGCCCACCAGGCAACCGCGCTCGGAAAATTCGGAATGATCGACTTGTTTGACGACGGTCGACACGATGACGCCGCCGACGGAGATCACATTTACGGAAACAGCTTTTTGATCGGAGACGAATACCAACAACAAACCTACAAAATCGCGGTCACCGGAACCGTCGCGCAAACCACGAACAGCGCGTCCGTCGAATACAACGTAACCCCGTTTTTGGCCATCAGTTTTTCAACCGACAAAACCAACTACGTGCAAGGCGAAGAAATCTCCTTGCAAGGAATCGTTTCCAAAAAAGACCGCGGACTCCAAAGCGACATCAACCTCGAAATCCTTTTTGGAACCGACGTGCTGTTCAAAGACACGCTTTCAACCGATGCGCTTGGACGATTCGACCTGAATTATCAAATCACCACGCTTTCACCCGACGGCGAATGGACCATCAAATTACGCGTTCGCGACCAAAACGGAAACTACGGGTTTTACGAAAAAAAAATCATGATCGCCAAACCCCAAGCGTTCTCGTCGCTAAAAATCAATTACCTGACCCAGGACACCGAAGTCCACAAAACCGGAGAACAACTGATTTTCGAAGTCGAAGTAGTGGACGCATTCAACCAAAAAGTCGAAGGCGCCATCGTAACGATTATCCCTCCGCTTTCCCACCAAAAAGAACAAACCCTACAACAAACCCCGACCAAAACCTACGCGGGACTCTACAAAATCCCGTATGATTTAACCGTCGGACAACAACCCTTCGAATTACGCGCCGTCAAAACCAGCGGCAACACCACATTGTCCGGAAGCCACCCGTTTATTCTTCACATCGAAAAATCCCTTCTCACGGTGTTCATCATCGAACCCACCAAAACCCAGTTCCAAATCGGGGAACAAGTTCCCCTCAAAGTCAAAATCGCATACGCGGACAACCAACCCCTCCAAAACGCGATTCTTAGAACCGAAATCAATCAAAAACCCGTGGATTTAAAACCCACGGAAGCAGGCGTATACGAAGGAACCTACACCGTAACGGAAGACGACCCCAACAAAATCGAATTATCCATTCTCGCCAAAGACCAGTTCCAAAACATCGGAGAAACCAAAATCGAACTCTATGTACGCGGAAAAACATGGGATTATTTTTTGGTCAAAAACCAAGCGATCTTGCTTGTGCTTGCGGTCGTTGCCGTTGTCGGCGGATTTTTCGCGGTCCAACACCTGCGCAAAACCAAAGACACGAAAAAACTCTTTGCACAAAAAATGCATTTTGAAAACCTGCGCGAAGACCTCCAGAAACGATACTATGTTGAAAAAATGATTTCACGCGAAACCTACGACAAAGACCGGATTCAAATCGAAACCAAACTTGAAAAAATAAATTCCGAACTGGAAAAACAAAAAGGAACAGAAACCCCATGAAACCCAGCTTACTCTTGTTTGCCACCCTGTTATTCGCAAGCGTTTTTGCAGCCACGATTCAAACCGACAAAAATTCGTTTTTCAACAACGAAACCATCAAAATCACGGGAGTAAGCGACCAAAGCACGACGCTTTTTGCAACCCTAAACGGCAAAATCATTTTCGAACGACCCGTTTCCCCCGGAAACTACGCCGTGACGTATCCGATCGATTACCTGGATCCCGTCGGCGACTGGGTCATCGCACTGGAAAACGCATCCCCGTCCATCATCACCGTCCGACCCACATCGGAATCCGCCACCTTGATTCTCACATTCACCAGCCCAAGCCCCGGACGCTACAAAAGAACCCAAACCATTTCTTTTAGCGTTCAAGTCACCAAAAATAACCAACCCGTTTCCGCCGCCACGGTCGCAGTATGGGATCCGAACGGAAACCGAATGGTGTTAAACGAAAAAGAAAACGGAAACTACCGGCTTGATTACATGATCCCCGAAAACGCACCGCTCGGCCGATGGGGAATACTCGCCACGGCCCGCGCGTCCACTCGACAAGGCGAATTCGGAGGCACCGCGCCGCACACCCTTGAAATCGAAGCGGCTTCCATCATGATTTTGCCCACCCAACCGCTTTTTCCCAATTACAATGTCGGAGACACGTTGGAAATCGAAATCGCGCCCAAATACCCCGACCAAAAACCCGTGCAAAACCCACGGATCAACGCCACATTGGGCGGCCAATCCATCGAGCTCAAAACCCAAACCGCCAATACCTACGCCGCCAAAATCCTGCTCGGAGTCGAACACGCCGGAACCCAAGCCATCGAAATCACGGTGGTTGACGATTATAACAACACCGGAACCCTTTCACAAAGCATTCTCGTGGCGGGCCAAAACCAGTTCTTGATTTCACAATACGGAGCAATCGTGTTCGTCATCGCGATACTCTTTTTAATCGCATTGCACTTTGTTCTCTCCAGCAAAAAACAACAAAACAAACGCAACGCGCTTTTGGAAGAAAAAAAACAACTGCAAAAACAACAAGCAAGCCTTGAACAAAAATACTTCAAAGAACAAAGCATTGACGAAACCATTTTCGAACGGCAAAGCAATTATATCAGCCGAAAAAAAGCTTCCATTGAACAACAAATCACCCAATTAAAAAACGAAAAGAAAAAGGAATGAACCTTCAAATGACCTTGTTTAACAAAATCATGGGGACCAAAGACCCGGCCAAACCCCGCACCGACATCAAAATGGAAAACGACGGAACCCTCACCAAAAAAGAACTGGATTCACTGGTCGGCGAAATCAAAACCTCGGGAACCAAAGACTTCAAACCCCAAACCAAAATAAAACCCAAAAAAATCGATAGCATTCCCACGTACGTATCCGCATTCGACAGTCTGATCGAACGCAAAGGACTTGAACGCGGCTCCACCATTCTCATTTCCGGCGGCGCAGGCAGCGGAAAAACCACGTTCATCATGCAATCCATGTACGAAGGATGCAAAAAAGGCGAAAAAGCCATTTACATTTCCCTCGAAGAAGACCCGGACAAAATACGCGAACACATGTACGAAAACTACGGCTGGGATTTCTCCGAATTCGAAGAAAAAGGAACGTTTGTATTCCTCAAATTCGATGCACTCGAAATCGCACGCAACGTCGAAGCCATGATTCTAAAAGAAAAAGAACACTTAACCATTCAATTCGGTTCCTTCGAACTGCCGTTTACACCGGACCGCATCGCTGTGGACTCGCTTTCGGCGTTGTCGATCGCGTTCGAAAAAAAAGAAAACTACCGCAAATACGTGCGATACCTCTTTGAACGCCTCGAAAAATACAACTCCGTGAACTATTTCATCACGGAAACCGAACAAAACCCCCAAGTGTATTCGCGCGCGGGAATCGAAGAATTCCTCGCCGACGGCGTCGTCGTATTATACAACATCAAAGTCGGAAATTCACGCCGCCAAGCCATTGAAATCCTGAAACTTCGAAGCTCCAAACACGAAAAACGGATCATTCCATACGAAATCACCAAAAAAGGAATCGAACTGCAAGTAGACGAAAAAATATTCTAAAAAAAAAGCTTTTTTTATCGGGTCGTAATCACGATATCGAATTCCTTAAACGTCGGCTCTCCCGAAACCGGATTATCATACACGGTTTTGACGTGACAGGTCTGCGAAGAATCCGGTTCGGCCGTTGACGGCGCCGAAATCGCCATGGAAATGGTTTTGGATTCGCTTGGCGCGATTTCCGAAAACTGATACGTGGATTCAAACATCAACCAACCGCCGCTCTTGCACAACACCGGAGAAACCGACACATCGATGTTTTGCACCGGCACCGAACCGCGGTTCGTCAACGTGATTTTGTTCGAGCGATTCGTGGGATACCCGTCCGCGGTCTGGGTTAACGACACCTGATACAACGACGGTTTCACGTCAAAATTCGTATTCGTCTGCTTGATTCCCAATTGCAACGGAATATCCTTTGAAAACACCGAAGACGACACGCGAATCTTCGATGCCCCCGCAATCGTCAAATCGTCTTCCATGACGGGCGGCGAAATATACACAATGATTTCGTCTTTTTGGCCTTTGGCAAGCTCCATTGTTTCTTCTTTGCTAAACGAAATCCAATTATTCATCGTCGGATCTTCCGCATCCGCGGTAACGATAAACGCGGGAACCGAAAACTCGTTGTTGTTCGTAATCGAAATCTTTCCCACTTGCTGCAACGGAGTCCCCGACTGCAAGCCCTGCTTGTTTAACGTCGACGGCGTCATCGTGATCTTGGGAGACGGCAACAGCATGAAATCCACGCTTTTGGTGCGGTTCGTCGTCAATTTTATCCGCACCACACCGTTTTTTTCGTCGCCTTTCTTAGCATCCTTAATGCGAGTTGAATCCGGAAACAACACTGAAAAATTCACGGGAATTTCCTGGCCCGACGGAACCAAAATCGCGTTGCTTTCCAAGGTCACCACATCTTCGAAATCCTTTTCGAACGCCAATTCCACGGTTTCGTTTTTACTGCTCTTGTTAAACAACACCACGGTGCCCGAAACTTCTTGGCCCAAAAAAACGTTTTGAGAAAGATCCACGGATTTCACGATGGTTTGCACCGGTTTTTCCAGTTGCACCGAATACTCGGATTCGTCTCCGATAATCAAGGCATCCGAATACGTTTCATACCCGCCGCTCGACACTTCGATGCGATACTCGCCTTTTTTCAACTGGGCATCCAGGGTTTTTCCCGAACCCGTGGCCACCGGTTGGGTTTGACCCGGCACAAAAATCGAAATCGTCGCCGACACCCCTTGGTTTTCGGCGTTCACCACCGAAATCGAAACCGGTTTCACGCTCAAAACAAAAAAGTCCGCCAAAAAATACAATACGGCAATCACCGCGATCAACAACAACAGTTTTTTTCCGTACGCCGAAACAAAATCCTTGGCTTTGTCGGTCACCGAAGGCTCGGCTGGCATCACGGACTGGGATAAATACGGAGAATCAAACCTTGACGAAGAATCGGGAGAATACACATCAACACACCAAATTCACTGAAAACTGGTTTAATTAGCGTTTTTCTTCTTTTTATTGTTTTGGTTCTCGGGCAAAAACGCGTCTTTTGCCGCCTTATGCTTGACATGCGTGGCCAACACCAACCGCAAATGTACGTTGTAGTCTTCCAACCGGCGAATCGTTTTTTCTTTTCCTTCCACCACGGTTTTGAAATGATCCACGAGCTCGTGTTGTTTATGGTTTTCTTTTTCCAAAGACGCCAAGCGTTTCTCAAATTTTTGTGCTTCTTCTTCGCGGGCTTTTAACACCTGCTGGTTCAAATCCAAAATCTGGGTCGTGTATTTTCCCCGCAACCCCACGGTTTCGTGTTCGATCCGCAACGCCAGTTCTCTTGCATACTCGGTTTCTTTTTTTAAACGCAACAACAAATCCTGATGCTTTTCCGACAACGCCGAAATCGACTCCTGCAAACCCGACACTTCGTTTCGCAACGACAACGTGCTGTCGAGCATTTTTTCCGACAACTCCTGGTGACGCGAAAACTGCTGTTCCACGCGCTGCTGCCCCAATTGGATCCGTCCAAACGAAGAACTCAAATCCGCTTCCAAATCCATCAACGACGGTTCGGAAGAAACCCCAAGCAACGCCTGTTTCTGCAACGCGAATTGCCGGGATTTGGTTTCCTGCAACTCGGATTCTTTTTCACGCAACAAATGCAACAAGGTTTTGGCGGTCGAAGGCTCTTGTAACGGCGACAACTCGCGTCGACGCGCATCCAGCAACGCTTTTTCGGACAAATACGCCACTTGCAATAGCAACGTCTGGGTTTCGTGCTGCAAACCCGAAAAATTCGCGTTAAACAACCGTTTCTCCGGAAACAATTCCGCGGAATCCCCCGACCGATTCGATTCCATTTCCACGTTTCGTTTCAATCGATCCGACAACTTCAACAATTCGATTTTTTTCTCGCGAAACTCCGACGCGGTTTCGCTTGCCGAAAGCTCCGCAAAATGTTCGGCGTTCGTCAAACCGGCCACCACGCTTCCGATGCCTTTGACGGTTTTTTCGCCAGCAACAATAAACCGGTTTCGTTCAAAACCACTCCACTCGTTTTCGGACAAATCCGAACCCAGATTCGAAACCAGTTTCTGAAGGAAAACCACCGAATTTTCGAAATGACCCATTAAAACCAACAGTATAACGCGTTTTGACAATAAAAAACATTTGGTAACCCAAAGCCAGAAAAACCCCAAAAACCATCAAAATACACCATGGTTGCCTTTTTCAGCCCCAAAAAAAGACGTCAAATCAAACAATTTTTTTCAAACCCCCGAAAAAAACAACGTCTCATCGCCCGGGCCCGACAAAGAAAAACCGCCCGCACACTCAATGTCGTCGACGTGGTGATCGAAAACAAAAAAGTCACGGTAAAACGATCGGAATACGAACGGCTATCGAGAGCCAACCTGAACGCGTTGCTTTTTTGCCATCGAAAAGCCCTTCAAACAGGAACCATTTCTCCACGCCACTACGTACTGAGAAACAGCCCGTATCGATACGCCGACAACCACGTGGGAATCATGGATACGATTTCGGGTGCGGGAAGTTACAATCTCAAATTCCTCCGTTACCACAAAAAAGACTTCCAACAAGACCCGGACATGCTCGATAGACTCCAAAAACACTTTGTTTGGCAGCAAACCCTTTTGTTTATGCGACAAAACCCCCACATTACGATTGGCAAAATAAATGCAATGGAACGAGAACTGAAAAGAAACCTCCAACGAATATCCCAAAACAAAACCAGATTTTCGTTTGATGTCAGCGGCGCCAACAATATTCAGATCGTTAGAATGAATAATCGCGGCCAATTGGTCATCCGATTGATTGACCAAATTTATCCAGAAGAAGAACCCCTCGTGAAAAAAAGACTCCAACGACCCCGGAAAAAAAAATAAAAAAAATCCAATATATAACCTTTTTATAAAAAACGTTGTTAGTGATATGAGGGGACTGTATGAAAGGAAAAACAAACAAGTACGACAAAACCAATTTTTTCAATTTAATCGAGCTGTTTCCGGAACAACTCGTGGAAGCGGACGCCATCGCGCAAAAAAAAACCTTTAAACTGGATCGACCTGTTTCCAACGTCGTGATCTGCGGAATGGGCGGAAGCGGAATCGGCGGAAAACTCGTCCAAAACCTCACCAAATCCACGGCGACGGTCCCCATTACCACGCACGGCGATTATTCCCTCCCCGGATTCGTCAACGAACACAGTTTGGTGTGCTGCGTTTCCTATTCCGGAAACACCGAAGAAATATTATCCGCGTACAAAGAAGCCAAAAAACGAAACTGCCAAGTGCTGTCCATCACCAGCGGAGGAAAGCTGTTGGAATGGGACAAAACCGCGATTCAAGTTCCCGCAGGATATCCTCCCCGCGCCGCATTGGCTTTTTTGTTCGTTCCACTCTTGCACGCGTTAAGCCAATCCAAACTCGTACCGGATTATTCCATTTCTTTAAAACAAAGCATCGTGTCATTACACAAAAACCAATCCAAACTCCAAAAAACCGCGCAAAAAATCGTCAAACAAATCGGAAAAAAAATGCCGATCATCTACGGAACCGCCTTGTTTTCGGACGCGGCGTACCGCTTCACCACGGAATTCAATGAAAACGCCAAAGTCCTCGCGCACTACCACGTGATCCCCGAACACAACCACAACGAAATCAGCGCGATTCCCAACACCAAAAACGCGTTCTATATTCTGTTGCGCGAACAAAACGAACCCGCTCAAATCCAAAAACGATTCGAATTCGTCAAAAAACTCATCAAAACCAAAAATTTTCACGAAGAAAAATTCAACGGCGAAAGCGCGCTTGAAAACCTCTTGACCGCGATTCATTTGGCCGCATGGACCACGTATTACCTTGCGATCCAACACAAACAAGACCCCAACGCGATTCCGCTCATCACCCAACTGCGAAAAGAACTGGCCAAATGATGTGATATGGCGTCCGTCACCCGCGAAATCCTCAACTGGGTCCTCAACCGCGTCCTTTCGAACAAATACCCGTTTCCAACCGTGGACGCCGTCATCAAACTATATGACGAAAAAAGAAAAATAACGGGTCTCGTGCTCGTGGACCGAAAATTCCCACCGTACGGCTGGGCGTTTCCCGGCGGATTCGTCGAACAAGGCGAATCCCTCGAAACCGCTGTGGTGCGCGAAGCCAAAGAAGAAACCGGACTTGACATAACCATCGAAAAACAATTCCACACCTACTCCGAACCCAAACGTGATCCCCGTATTCACACGATTTCAACGGTTTTCATCTGTACTTCCCGCGGAACCCCGAAACAAGGAAGCGACGCCAAAAACGTAAAAGTATTCCCGCTTGATCAACTACCTGACCTCGAATTCGACCACGGAAAAATACTTGAAGACCTGAAAAAAAACAAGGAATTGCCTTAAGCCAAGATTTAAATTATCCAAGACCCTATTCCATTTCATGCCACGCACTTATCGCGAATACCGAATCCGAAAACGCGTCGGAAAAACCCTGCATCAACTCCGGGCCTCTTCAGGACCCAAAACCCGCGACATCGGAATCGCGCAACTCCTTCACACCGGACGAAAACGGGCCCGCATTCCAGACAAACCGTTCCTCAAACGACCCGAAACCGCCATGCAAGTGTCCGACAAAAAGTTTCTTCCCGACAACACCCATGCGTTCCAAGTGATGCTTTCCCGTCTCGTACGCCAAACCCTCATGCGAAGTCATTCGAAAGCCAAAGAAAAAACCGTGCAACAACTATTCGGAAGCGGAACACTCGGGATTCTCATGGTCAAACCCGAATTATTCGCACAACGCACTCAAGTCAAGGAATTCCTGCGAAAACTCGGCCTCCGCATCGTATTCAACACGCCATTCGTGTTCTCGCGATACGATTTACAGCGATTATATCCCCACGTCATGAAAAACCGCAAAATGTACTCCGATTTCGCGGTCCAAGCGTTTTCGCTTCAAAACGCGCCGTCACTCGTCGTCGTGTTCGAACACGCGTCCCCCGAAGAATACGCGAAATGGGGACGCGAACAAGGAATTACCGTTCCGGAACGAATGCCCGAAAAACCCCAAGACGCCTTCAACGCCGTGTTCAAAAAATATATGCGAGAAACGATTTCGCGACCCGCGTTTGAAAAAAAAGGTTTCCGGCCAAAAAGACTCTCGCTTCGCGCCAAACACCTTGACGCATTGGGTTTCTTCGAAGCAAACCTGCCCGAAGGATTTGACATGCTGCGGCTTGCCAACGGACTCCACTTTCCCGATTCCCGCGAAATGCTGATGGACGCGCGCACCCTCCTGACATTTACGGACTTGAAAAAAATCACTCAACGATACCCATGAGCCGCATTCAAATCCCGCGAAAACCGAAACGAAAAATCCTGATCCAAAGCCCGCGGCCACCGCACGCCAGACACAAACACCCGCTTGTTCGATTACGCCCCACCCGCGTGGTTTTCTGGTGCGTTGCGGGACAAGAATCCTCATTCTTAGGAAAAAAAACATTCGACGCGCTCCTACAAAAAAAAGGCGTTCACAAACGATTCAAAGTCGATTACGAAGGATTTTTCGGTCGAACCAAACCCGAAATAGAAAAAATCCTGCAAAACGCCGACTACGTCGTCCCCATGTTTCACTTCATCGCCCCCCTGTTACGCCGAAGCGTCCGAAAACTCAGAAAACAACCCGTTGTCTTGGACGTGGGATTTGACACCATCCACGACCAATACAATCGCCACAAATACGAAGAAGTATTCCGATTGATTCAGCGAATCCCCGCGCACAGCATTCATATCCCCCTCGGAACAAAACGGTATCCCCCACTAAAAAAAATACGCAAAAACACAAGAATGCCCAAAGTTCCGCCAACGAAGTAAAATTAAACCATTTTATGAGCTAATTTTGAAGCGCCCCTTTTGCACTTGCGATGCCAGAATTGACCCGCCCACTTGACTTCCGTATTCCCTTTTCCGCACAACGAACACACTTCGGAATACTTTCCTTGCGGCGCCGCGGAAACCGACGCTTTGGATTCCTCCGTAGAACCCTCTTTTTTCTTCAAAAAGTCCAAAAAACCCATTTCAATCCCACGGATAATGCATTATAGCATTTTAAAAGTTTGCCCTGCCAAATAATACGTAGAATTCAACGAATTTTGAACAGGTTCTCTGGAAGGGTAGCTCAGTTGGTAGTAGCACACGACTGATAATCGTGAGGTCGGGAGTTCGAATCTCCCCCTTTCCACACAGCTTTTTTGGCTGCGGCCAAAAAACCTGAGAAAAACGCGGTGCAGATCCACCAACGGTGGTTCCTCGGTATTCGCGGTCAAAAAAACCAGCCCCGTCGTATAGTGGCCAAGTATCCCGGGCTTTGAACCCGGTGACCAGAGTTCGAATCTCTGCGGGGCTACTCGTGTGTTAGTTGTAGTCCAAGTAGTATTGGACTATTTCCACACTCTTTTTATAATTGAAGATACAAGGAATACTTAAACATTCCTAACGGGTGATCAGATGGCAAAACTGCAAAAAATCAATGGAAGCTACTTTATCTCGCTTCCAAAAAAAATCGTTGAACGCTTTGGCTGGAAACAAGGCCAAGAAATAGACGTAGTCCAAACCGTGGCCCACGAAAAAAAATTATTACTCGAGGACCATAAATGAATATAGCAGAAAACAGTATTGAACAAACTTGGAACAACGTTGAATTATTAACAAACCCCGCGTTCTGGATTGTAACAGTTATTCTCCTGCTGGTTATCGTTGCAGTACTTTGGGGGGTATCCAAAAAAAAGAACTCTTCCGAATTACTCTGATTCTTCACTTTTTTTATTTTTGGCGAACCGCGTTCTATTTATGGAACGCGGATTTAATCGTAACAATTTTGATACTTGTTCTAAAAACTCGTGGACAACAAAAACCAAGCGTCGAGGTTTCCTTTGGGTTAGCAGGCGCACCCGTTCCTCATTCGAGAGCGGGGCGTTTAATCAATGACTGGTTTGCGATTGTGGATCGCGTGGCTCATCGACTTGGTTAGTTGGTGGAACACGAACACGCCATGGTTCCCAACCATCGAAGTTCTCATGGCCTGTGTGACTACACGGGTGATCGCGTGCACACATACCTCCAAATCGGAATACTAATTACAGCCGCGTTGATAGCCGTAACATGGTTCGCCGCCTGTATCCTAAACGTAATCTGAACCGTTTACCTCA